>NZ_JQKW01000014.1 GCF_000746255.1 Thermodesulfobacterium hydrogeniphilum | reverse complement strand
GGAATGCAATATAATCTTTTGCCAGAGAAAGCCAGAAGATGTCGTCCCTGCACAATAATTAAGCATTTTTTAAGAGTGGCAGCCAAAGTAGTAAAACATGCTCGGCGATTAAAGATATGGTTTACCAAACAGATAGTGCATATTGATTGGATATATTTTGCTGCTACTCAATTAGAAAGGGGATTAGTTTTTAGATAGTTTTTATTTAAGATTTGAGAGTAGGAGTAAAAGGGGTTTTATTTAAAAAATGGGGGTATTGTGCTTAGAAAATAATTAAAGTAGGGATTTTAATTGGGTTTATTTTTAATTTTTACGAATTTTTTAAGAAGAGTTAATTTTTGGGGGAGATTTTTTTAAAATTTTTGGATAGGCTTCACAATAAAGTTTACTCCTTCAACCTTAAGCGGGAATTTTGGATTTAGAATATGAAATATTTTATTAACGCAGATTAAAATAAGGTAAATGAACTCTTTTTAAAAGCTTTCCTTAATAAGTAGTCTTGCAGGATAATAAATCACCATGACCAGGGAAAATAAACAACCCTTTGTCTTTTTCTTGAAGTTCTCTATCAAGAGAAAGAGCAAAGTATAAAAAAGTTATCCCCTCTTTTAAGTCTTGAGCTTAAAGCAAAAGCCAAAATATTTGAAAAAATCTGGCCAACTTCAAGATGTTTCCCGGCTTTTTTATTAAATTCAAGAAGATGCATAGAAAGACTTTTAGAGGCCTCTACTAAATTTTTTTACCTTATTTTGTCGAAATTCATCAAATTGATAAGGGCGTTCCAACCTTCACTTAATCCCTTTGTTTAATAAGGACATAATGATGCAAGGCTTAAAGAGATTTCAGAATTCAAAAAGATAGATCTTTTTTGTTTAGCGTTCTATATTCTGGCGGAGGAGGCGGGATTCGAACCCGCGGTACGGGGTGTTGCCCCGTACATGCGATTTCCAGTCGCACCCCTTCGTCCACTCGGGCACTCCTCCTTTTTTAAAAATAAATTTTAAAGCTTAATTTAATTTTTGCAAGGGGATTGGAATTATATAAAAACATTTTTAAGCTTGACAAGAGAAGATTTGAAGTTAATTTATTAATATAATTAATCGGGGCGTAGCTCAGCCTGGGAGAGCATCGGCTTCGGGAGCCGGATGTCGCAGGTTCAAATCCTGTCGCCCCGATTTTTAAAAACTAATATGCCGAGGTGGCGGAACTGGCAGACGCGCTGGATTCAGGATCCAGTGGGAGTTAATCCCGTGCGGGTTCAAATCCCGCCCTCGGCACTCTAAAAATAAACTACTTAATAACTTTCTCTTAAAATTTTTTTCTTTATCTTTTCTTAAAAAGAGTTTTTCTCTCAAAAAAACTTAGTTTGCGAATTATTACAAAATTTCTAATAATTTAAGACATTTTTAGTGTTATTATGTTATTGCTTTTTTTTTAAAAAAGTTTTAAAATTAATTTAGATTATTAAGAATTTTTTTATAGGAATTTTTTAACTTATGATGAATGTATTGTGGTTAAAAGCTTTAAGTTGTGGCGGAGATACTTTTTCTTTTTTAAATGCCGAACAACCTGATATTATTACAGGATTTAAAATGTTAAAATTAAATCTTTTATGGCATCCATCTTTAAGTGCGGATATGGGAGACGAGATATTTGGCTTGTTTACAGAAATACTCAATGGTAAAATACCCTTAGATATTTTAATTGTAGAAGGCTCTGTACCTTTAGGACCTAAGAACTCTGGAAAATACTTTATTTGGAATGATAAACCTTTCAAAGATTGGTTAGAAAATTTAGCCAAGGTTTGCAAATATTTAATAGCTTTAGGTACCTGTGCTTCTTTTGGAGGTATACCAGCTGCAGGTTCTAATCCCACTGAAGCAACTGGATTACAATTTTTGAGAAATCAGAAGGGTGGATTCCTCGGTGCTAAATATACCTCCAAATCTGGACTTCCTGTTATTAACATACCAGGATGTCCTGCCCATCCAGATTGGCTTATGGAGACCCTTGGCATGATAACATTTGGAAAACTTTCTCTAAAAGATCTGGATGAATACCAAAGGCCTAAGGAATTTTACAACCACTTATCTCATCATGGGTGCCCAAGAAATGAATATTATGAGTTTAAAGCCTCAGCTTTAGAATTTGGACAACAAGGCTGCTTATTTGAACATCTTGGATGTAAAGGAACTGTTTGTTTTTCAGACTGTAATATTCGTCTCTGGCTTGGAAGAACAGGAAGCTGTGTGAGAGGTGGTTTTCCGTGTATAGCCTGTACTTCTCCAGATTTTCCTGATGGATCAGTTCCCTTTTTTGAAACTAAAAAAATTGCTGATATTCCTGTTACTTTACCTAAGGATGTTCCTAAGGCCTGGTATATTGGAATTTCAACTCTTGCTAAAGCTGCAACCCCTGAAAGAGTAAAGAAAAATGCTATTTCTTTTAAAAGGATAGATTAAAAAAGAGATATTTTATGGGTAAAAAGATTGTATTAAGCCCTTTTACAAGGATTGAAGGTGATTTAAAGATAGAAGTTGATATAAAAAATAAAACTATTATAAATGTGCATGTATCTGGTGTAATGTTTAGAGGATTTGAAATAATTTTAGAAGGAAGAGATCCTATAGATGCTCTTGTTTTTACTCCAAGAATTTGCGGAATTTGTAATTTATCACATTCTATCGCAGCTTCTAAAGCTTTAAAAAATGCCTACGCAGCTGAAATGCCGCCTAATGCTTATTATTTAAGAAATATTTCTCATGCCTGTGAAATTATTTTAAGTAATTTAACCCATTTTTATTTATATTTCATAATAGACTTTATAAATAAAAAATATAAAAATTTATCTTTCTATAAAGAAGCTTATCAACGTTTTGCTCCTATGAAAGGAGAGTCTTATCTTTCTTTCATAAAAGAAAGAAAAAAATTGCTTGAGCTATTAGGAATTTTAATAGGAAAATGGCCTAATGCGCTTGCTTTTCAACCTGGAGGAGTAACTAAAAGTTTAACTTTTGGAGAAATAATTCGTGCTTTAGGAATCTTAAATGAATTTAAAGATTTTCTTGAAAAAAAATTTTTAGGTTGTTCCTTAGATAGATGGATGAAAAATAAAAAAGTTGAAGATGTAGAAAAGTGGCTTGAAGAGAAAAAAGATCATGCTGAAAGCGATATAGGATTTTTTATTCGTGTAGCCCAAGAACTTAGTTTAGATAGATTAGGAGTAAGTATAGGAAAGTTTCTTTGTTTTGGAGCATTTGAGGAACCTGATGGAACTCTGTTCTTTAAAAGTGGTTATTTCAATAGTGAGTGTAAATCTTTTGATCCTCAAAAAATAGCAGAACATATAGAATATTCTTGGTATGCAAATGATAAAAATATTGAATACCCTTTAGAAGGTAAAACTCAACCAGATATAGATAAATTAAAAGCCTATAGCTGGATAAAGTCTCCCCGTTATGATAATAATGTTGTAGAAGTAGGATCCTTAGCAAGATTAATTATTAATAATGATCCTCTCATACTTGACTATTTTAACAAATTTAAAGCAAGTATATTGGTAAGAGTTTTAGCTAAACTTCAAGAATCGTTGATATTAATAAAGGCATTAGAAAACTGGCTAAATAAAGTTGACCCAGAAGAGCCAGTTTATAAAAAATATGATATTTTACTTAATACCTTAGGAGTGGGACTTACTGAAGCACCACGAGGAGCTTTAGGACATTGGATTGTTATAGAAAATGGTAAAATAAAAAGATATCAAATAATTACTCCCACTACCTGGAATTTTTCCCCGAGAGATTCTTATGGTAGATTAGGAGTGGTAGAACAAACTTTATTAGGTATGGAAATAGAAGATGAAGAAAACCCTGTAGAGATATATCATGTAATTAGATCTTTTGATCCTTGTTTAGTGTGTAGTACCCATATATACAAAAAGAAAAAATAGCCCCCTTAATAAAAATTGATTAAAAGGAAGAAAATTTAGGAGAAATTTTTTATGACAACCAAATCTATTTATGAAGAATTTGTAGAGAAAATTAAAGATCTTGAAAAACAGGAAGAAGATACTTCTCAAATTTTAAATGAAATTAAACATTTATTTGATACATTTATAAATAAAGAGATAAAATTAAAAAAAAGAAAACAATCTTTCTATGAAAATTTGCTTCAAAAAATAAAAGAATTTGAGGAACAGGAGAATCTTTTTTGTGCTGTAATAGAACATATTGAAACATTATATTCACAATTAGCCAAAAGTCAGGTTGAATTAGAGGAAAAACATAGACAATTGTTAGATGAAATTAAAAAAAGAGAAATAATGGAAAAAGAATTATTAAAAGCTAAAGAGGAAGCAGAAATAGCCAGCAAAGCAAAAAGCGATTTTCTTGCTAAAATGAGTCATGAAATCCGCACACCTCTTACAGGAATTGTCGGATTTATAGAGCTTTTAAATCAAACTCATTTAACTGGTTTACAGAGACGTTATGTAGAAATTATAAAATCTTCAGTACAAAGTTTATTAGCTATTGTAAATGACATTTTAGATATGGCTAAAATTGAAGAAGGAAAATATGAATTGGGTTATACAAATGTGAATCCATATTTAGAACTTGATCAAATAGTTAAAGTTTTTGCTCCTGAAGCTGAACAAAAAAATTTAAATTATATATATAATTTTGATCCTTGTATTTCTGAGTGTTTAATTTTCCCGGTTCAGGCTTTAAGACAAATTTTAAACAATTTAATAAGCAATGCTATAAAATTTACAGATAAAGGAGAAGTTGAAATAAAAATTAAAGTTGTAAAAGATAAAGAAAACAGTCAAATTTTAAAGTTTGAAGTAAGAGATACAGGAATAGGTATTCCAGAGGAAAAGCTTAAAGATATATTTGAAAAATTTTCTCAAATCTACAGAGATAGAGCATCTAACTATAGTGGAACAGGACTTGGTTTAAGTATTGCTTCATCCTTAGTCAAAATGATCGGAGGAGAGTTAAAAGTTAAAAGCAAAGTAGGTGAAGGTTCTACTTTTTATTTTACAGCAGAATTTGAAAAATGTATTCCTGAAGTTTCAATAAATGAGTTGTATAGATTAAAAAATGTTTTTATAGAAGAAACTGAAGATTCAAAAAGTAAAGAAATAGCTCATATATTAGATCTTTGGAAAATACCCTTTTACCATTTAAAATTAGAACAAATAAGCAGCGGAGAAAAGCACTTTGATGTAGGCATTTTTTTTAATATTGATAATCTAAAGAAATTTTTAGATCTTTTTCCAGATTGTAGCAATTTAATTTTGATTAGTGATGAAGCTATAGAAATAGAAAATGAAAAGATAAAAGTAACTTCATCTAAGCTTTTAGATTTATATAATGTTTTAGTCAGAATTGCAGATGTAGAAAAAGAAACAGAAGAAAAGGTAAGGAAGAGATTTAAAGCAAAAGTCCTTGTAGTTGAAGATAATGAAATTGCAAGAATTCTCATAGAAGAACTACTTAAAAAATACAGTGTAGAGTTTGATACTGTTGAAAATGGACTTATTGCGATTAATAAAGTAAAAAAGAATAGATATGATCTTATTTTTATGGATATTAGTATGCCTGTAATGGATGGAGAAACAGCTATGAAACAAATTAAAAAAGAATTTACAAATATACCAATAATAGCTTTAACTGCTCATGCTTTTGCTGGAGAAAAAGAAAGACTGTTAAAAGCTGGTTTTGATGATTATATATCTAAACCTATTTCAGCTAAGGATCTTGAAAAAATCCTTGAAAAATATGCTAAGGTTGAAATAGAAGAAAGTTATAAAAAAGTTAAAAAAGAAGAACCTTTGAAAGATGTTTCCTTCATTAAAAAAGCAAAATTAGAACTGGGACTTTCTGAAAAAGTTCTTGAGAAACTTGTAGATAAATTCTTTGAAGCTTTACCACATAGATTACAAAAGATAGAAGAATGCCTTAAAGAAAGAGACTGTGAAAAATTAGCTAAAGTGGCTCATAATTTTAAAGGAAGTAGTGGTTCTTTAAGATTAGACAGTTTGTATTTATTAAGCCAAAAGTTGGAGAAGAAAGCTCGTATGAAAGAAATTGAAACATGTTTTAGATTATTTGAAAATCTTAAATATGAAGCTAAAAAATTAGAAGAAGCTTATAAATCATGGAAACAAGAGAAAAGGAAATGAAAAAAAATTTGAGGATAGTTGCTGTAGATGATGATGAAGTAATGCTTTTATTAATAGAAGAATTGTGTAAAAATTTGGGATATTATATCCAGACTTTTCTTAATCCAATGGAAGCTTTAGAATTTATCAAATTTGAAGGAGCTGATATAGTTTTGGTAGATTATATGATGCCTAATTTAGATGGAATAGAAATGATAAAAACTATTCATCAATTTGATCCAAATATTATTTGTGTAATGATTACAGCTTTTGGAGAAAGTTATGAAATAAAGGTTAAAGCTTTAGAAGCCGGAGCTACTGAATTTTTGGGTAAACCTTTTGATCCAATTGAATTCCAAGTGCGTATTAAAAACTTAGCAAAAATTAAAGAAGCACATAATGTTTTAAAAAATTTTAATAAAAGATTGATAGAAGAGGTTAGAAAGGCTACCAAAACCATTCAAGAAAGAGAAAAAGAAGCTTTAATCCTTTTGGGTAAAGCTGCAGAATGCAAAGATACAATTACAGGGGTGCACATTGTAAGGATGGCTCATTATTCTAAACTTCTTGCTGAGAAAATAGGACTTAACAAAAAGAAACAGTTAATACTTTTTTATGCTTCTACACTTCATGATATAGGAAAGCTCGCAATCCCTGATAATATCTTGCTTAAACCAGGACAATTAACCCCTGAAGAATGGGAACTTATGAAAAAACACACCATAGTTGGGTACCAAATGCTTAAAGATTGTAAAAATCCCTATCTTCGTGTTGGTGCAATAATTGCTCTATCCCATCATGAAAGATGGGATGGAACAGGTTATCCCTATGGTTTAAAAGGAGAAAATATACCTTTATACGGAAGAATTGTAGCTTTAGCAGATGTATTTGATGCTCTTACCTCAGAAAGACCTTATAAAAAGGCTTGGAAATTTGAAGATGCTATGGAATTCATTGAAAAAGGGAAGGGTAAACACTTTGATCCAGAACTTGTAGAAGCATTTTTAGCAAGTGAAAAGGAAATATTTGAAATTTTCTCCAGGTATGCCCTTGATGAACAAGAAAAAGATATTAAATTCGGTTTTTCTTTTAATTCTGTTAAATTAATCTGATTCTGATATAGAAAGTCCGTATTTATCAAGCAATTTTAAAATTTTTTCTGTAACTCCGCTTTTTGTTTTAAAAATTTGATAAGCCCTTTTTCCTAAATCTTTTTGTAATTTTTTATCTTCAATTAAATTTTTTAAATGATAAAATAAAGATTCTTTATCACTTTGAATACAGGCTTTTTTTTCCAAAAATTCTTTAACAAAAGGGAAATTTTCCATAGAAGGACCGAAAATAATAGGTTTTTTCCAATAAATAGCTTCTAAAGGATTCTGTCCCCCATGAGGAATAAAACTTCCTCCTATAATAGCTATATCACATATTCTATAAAGTGATCCCAAAATTCCCATTTTATCAACAAGAATAATAAGTTTTTTAAAATTATTTAAATCCTTTTTATTAATATAAGCTGAAGTTAATCTAAAAAATCCTGTTTCAGCATACCCTTTTATCAATCCTTTTATAGTATTTTCTACTTCATCAAATCTTTCAGGATGTCTTGGAACTATTAAAAGAGTGGCAGAGTTATCAAGTTTAAGAAAACTTTTTGTAATTAATTCTTCTTCTGGAAAATGAGTGCTTCCTGCAATAATTATCGGTTTTATAAGATATTTTTCCCAAAAAAAATCAATTTCTTTGATTTCTATATCAAACTTGGTATTACCTGTTACAAAAATTTTATTATCAGAAACCCCCAGAGCTTTGAAACGGTCTTTATAAACTTCTTCTTGTACCGCAATAAAAGATAAACAGTCTAAAATAGATTTTATAAAGAATTTTACTTTTTGATAATTTTTAAAAGATTTTTCACTAAGTCTTCCATTTATTAAAAAAACAGGAACATGCTTAGAAGCTGTTACAATTAAATTAGGCCAGAGCTCTGTTTCTGCAATTAAAAGAGCTTTTGGTTTAAAAGCCTTCAAAGTTCTTTTTATGGCAAAAGGGCAATCTAAGGGTAAATAGATAGTTTTTACAGGAAGATCTTTAAATTTTTCTTTAGCAACTTTTTGCCCTGTATCTGTAATAGTGCTTAAAAGAATATCATATCTTTTAGAAAGCTTTTTAACCAATTTAGAAACAGCTACAACTTCTCCTACAGAAACAGCATGAATCCAGATCATTTCTTTTTCAGAAAAAATCGTAGGAAAAATAGCTAATTTATCTTTAAGCCATTTTCCCCGAATTTTGGGAGGTCTTTTTAAAAATTCCTTTGGTAATGAAATTCCAGCTCCTAAGTAATATAAAAGAGTATAAATTCCTAACCACATTGCTCTATTATTCCTATTAAAGATATTTGAAAACCTCTTTTTTCTCCATGATATCTATGTGACCAGTACTCTGCATTTAAACAATAAGTGCAGTCTTTAGAAATCCAGATGTTTTTCTGAGGAATTCCTAAATTTATAGCCTGATAAAGATTTAATTTTTCCAAATCTAAACAATTTTTAGAATTTTTAAAAACCAGAAATTCCTCAAAATTTGTAAAATTACTTTTTAGTTTTTCTATAACCTCATCTCCAATTTCATAGCAGCATACCTTTATATGAGGTCCTATAGCTATTAAGATTTCTGAGGGTTGATAACTTAATTTAAAAAAATTTTTTAAAGCTTTTTTTAAAATTTTATTTACAGATCCTCTCCAACCAGCATGTATTATACCTACATATTTTCTATCAATAGTAGCTAATAAAATAGGAACACAGTCTGCTGTTCTCACTCCTAAAAACAAATTTTTTTTATCAGTAAAAACACCATCACCTTTTATAGAAAAGGGTAGGGGAATTTCAAAAAATTTTGAATCTGTAATTTCTATTATATCAGTGCTATGAATTTGTTTTGGAAAGAAAAATTTAAAAGAATTATTATAATTTAAAGAGCTAAAATTAAAAGAATAAGAAAGTTTCTTAGAAAATATTCCTAAGATATTTATTTTATGAAAAATTTCTGGATAAATAAATTCAGTTTTAAATTGTTTCTTAATTTTATTTAATAATTTATTCATTTTAAGTTTAATTCTTTTAAAAATTTAGGTAGGATTTCTTTTAATTGTTTTAGAGCTTTAGCTCTGTGGCTTAACTTATTTTTTTCCTCTAAAGGAAGTTCTGCCGCAGTTTTTTCATAGTTATATTCTGGAACCAAAAATAAAGGGTCATAGCCAAATCCAAAAGAGCCTCTTGGTTCTAATGCTATTTTACCTTCCCATATTCCTTCTGTTTTAATATATTTTCCTGAAGGATAATAAACTATCATAACACATACAAATTTTGCTTTTCTTTTTTCAGGTGGAATATCTTTAAGAGCTTCTAATAATTTTTTATTATTTTCTTCATCTGTTGCATTTTCTCCGGCAAATCTTGAAGAGTACACACCAGGAGCTCCATTTAAAGCTTCTACTTCTAATCCAGAATCATCAGCCAAACATAGATAACCTGTTTTTTCTGCATAATATTTGGCTTTAATAAGAGCATTTTCAAAAAAGGTTTTTCCCGTTTCTTCTGGTGGCTTTATATCAAAAAAATCTTTTAAAGTTTTAATTTCCAAAGGGAGGTCTTTTAAAATTTCTTTAATTTCACGGGCTTTGTTTAAATTGGAAGTAGTTATTAAAAGAGTTTTTTTATCCATTTCCCAACACCTCTTTTTGCTTTTTTATTAACTCCTGTATTCCTTTAAAAGCAAGATCTTTCATTTTAGTAAATTCTTCCCAGGTAAAAGGCCTTTTTTCAGCAGTAGCCTGAATTTCCACAATTTTACCTGATTCTGTCATAAAAAAATTTGCATCCACCTCTGCTAATACGTCTTCTTCAAAATTTAAATCTAAATAAAATTCATCGCCTATTTTACCAACACTTATTCCTGCTAAATATTCCAGAATAGGATCTTCTGAGATAACCCCACGTTCTAAAAGTCTTTTTACAGCAAGTTTTAAAGCTACAAAAGCTCCTGTTACAGAGGCAGTTCTTGTGCCTCCGTCAGCATTTAATACTTCGCAATCTATCCATAAAGTTCTTTCACCTAATTTAGTTAAATCAGTTATCCCTCTTAAAGTTCTGCCTATTAATCTCTGGATCTCCATAGATCTACCTTTTCTTCCCATAGTTTCTCTGGGAGTTCTCTCAGTGGTTGCACCGGGGATAAAGGCATATTCAGCAGTGATCCAACCGGTTCCTGTCCCTTTAAGAAAAGGTGGAACTTTTTCATCTAAACTAACTGTGCAAAGAACTTTGGTGTTCCCGAATTCCACTATAACAGAACTTAAAGGATTTTTTAAAAAGTCTAATTGAAACTTAACAGGTCTTAAGTCTTCTGGTCTTCTGCCATCAATCCTCATAAAAACCTCCTTTTGATTTTAACCACAAAGTCTTATAGCTACTTCATCAAGAATTGCTGCTACATCTTCAGAAGCTTTAATTTTTTTTCCTAAAACCTCTTCCCAGGCTCTTTCTCCTTCCATACAAAAATAAAAAGCAACTTGGTTTTCTACAGATTTAATAATTTTTGCTAAGGAATTGTAAAGTTTAATTCTTAAGTCTATAAAATAACGTTTTTTTCCATCTAAACCTTCTATAAATTCATAGGCATAAATTTTAGTATCAGAGAACCTGCTTTCAGCAATTTCTTTTAATTCCTTGGGATAACGCAAAGTTCCTAAGCTAATCCAAGCTATTCTATCAAGAGGTATGTTATTTAAAATTTCTTCTAAAATCTCAGGATATTCTTTTTCTGCTTCTTCGTAAAAAATAATAGGATCAAAGTGAAAGGCTACAGTGAAACCATATTTTATAGCAAGCTTAGCACTTTTCAGACGTTCTTTCAAAGTGGCAGATTTCTTTTCCTCCTCTTTAACTATTTTTTTAGTATTTATAGACCAAGCAAAAATTATTCTGGGATCTGGTTTAAATTTAGCATAATATTCTTCTGGCAAAGCGACTTTGGTTTTTAATTCTAAAACAGCAAGGGGATCTTTTTCTTGCCAAAAGTTTATCAATTTTTCTGAAACTTTACAGATAGGCTCCAAAGCCATACTATCTGCAAATTCGCCAGTTCCTATTCTTAAAACCTTTTTTTCTTCTTTATGTTTTTTTAAAACCTCCTCCAGCTCTCTTAAACCATCTTCTAAAAGATTTCCCCAAAGTTTAATTCCTGGTCTATTAAAATAACACTGTAAAATGCAATAAGTGCAATCTAAAGGACACCCTTCAGCGAAATGAAAAATCTTATAACCACAGCAAAAATAATTTTTGGTGCCAGGACATTTTCTAAAAAATTTTCCCTTATAATTCATAATGAATAATCTTTTTTTACCAAGAGAAACAAGCTCTGGATAAGATTTAAATTCCCATTTAAAATCTTCATAAGAAGAAATTATAGAATAAGGATATTTTTTAATTATTTCCTGAGTAAGAGAATAGGGTAGAGCAGATTTTTCTACCAATATTTCCATTTACAGATAATCTCTGATTAAAACCTCTGCAATTTGAACAGCATTAGTAGCAGCACCTTTCCTTAAGTTATCTGCTACTACCCAAAGATTAAGGCCATTTTCTATAGAAAAATCTTCTCTTATTCTCCCCACAAAAACCTCATCTCTTCCTGCTACTTCAATTTGAAGAGGATAAAGCTTTTTATCAGGATCATCTAAAACTATTACTCCTGGAGCTTTTTCTAAAAGTTCTATAGCTTTTTCTACAGTAATTTTCTTTTCTGTTTCAATATTTACAGCCTCTGCATGTCCGTAAAAAACAGGCACTCTTACAGTAGTTGCAGTAACTCCAATATTAGGATCTTCCATAATTTTTTGGGTTTCATTAACCATTTTCATTTCTTCTTTGGTGTATCTATTAGAGAGGAAAACATCTATATGAGGTACACAATTAAAAGCTATAGTTTGGGGGATATACTTGGGCTCAGGAAGACTTCTACCTTCACACCAGGCTTTGGTCTGGATTTCCAGTTCATTAATAGCCTTTTGCCCAGCTCCAGAAACAGCTTGATAGGTGCTTACCACTACTCTTTTTATTTTTGCATAATCATGTAAAGGTTTTAAAGCAACTACCATTTGAATAGTAGAACAATTAGGATTAGCAATAATGCCTTTATTTTTATATTGTGCTACAGCATGAGGATTTACCTCAGGAACTACTAAAGGAACCTCAGGATCCATTCTCCAGGCACTGGAGTTATCAATTACCACTGCTCCATCTCTGGCAAAAAGAGGTGCATAATCTAAACTTCTTTGAGCACCTGCTGAAAATAAGGCAATATCTATACCTTTAAAACTATTGGTTTCTTCCAAAACCTCTACAGGAATTTGTTCGCCTTTAAAAGGTAAAGTTAAACCTTTAGATTTAGGAGAAGCAAAAAGTCTTAAATTATTGATAGGAAAATTTCTTTCTTCTAAAACTGTAAGCATCATTCTTCCTACTGCTCCAGTAGCTCCTACTACAGCTACATTATATTCTTTCATGTTTTTTCCTCCTGTGTATTTTTTTTTTGATATATTTTAATGCTTTTTTTGGATTTGTTAATAAGTTTTTTAATAAATGATAAGTATAAATTTTTTGAGAAAAATTTATTTATCATCTTTACAAATTTTGTAATTTTTGTTAATATAAAATATTAATTTTTAATAAAAACTAAAAATAAATATTTAAAAAGGAGGAATATCTCTATGGAAGAATTAGCACGTTTCGGAGTATCCATACCCAAGGAACTTTTAAAAGCTTTTGATGAGTATATAGAAAGAAAACATTATGCCAACCGTTCAGAAGCTATTAGAGATTTGATTAGGCAAAAATTAGTAGAAGAAGAATGGAGAGAATCAAAGGAAGAAGTAATAGGAGTTATAACTTATTTGTTTGATCATCATAAAAGAGAATTGGCTGAGAAGCTTATTGAAGTTCAGCATGATCATTATAATAAAATTATTACTACACAACATATTCATATTGATCATGAAAGGTGTTTAGAAGTGGTTTTAGTAAAGGGAAGGGCTAATGAAATAAAAAAATTGGCAGACAAAATTCAAGCTTTAAAAGGGGTATTACATCTTAATGTAGCTTTAACCACTATGGGTAAAAGTTTACCTTCTTAGATTTTGTGAAATTTTTATTAAATTCTTGTTTTTTCTTTTTAATACAATTTATTTCATTTCGTGACATTTTTTGTCCAGACGGAGGAGAAGAGTTATGTATGAAGAACTAAAGGTTTATTATGATACTATTAAAAATTTTCATTTAGAAATCCCTGAGAGGTTTTCCTTTCCTTTAGATGTATTTGATAGATGGGGTAAAAAACTTGCTCTTATCTGGACAGATGGAAATGAACTAAAAAAATTTACTTTTGAAGATTTAACAATTTTTTCAAGCAAATTAGCAGGAGGATTAAAAAAATTAGGAATTAATAAAGGAGATAAAGTTTTAATTTATCTTCCCAATAGATATGAATGGTGGATATGTGTATTAGCTTTAATGAGGATCAATGCCATTATTATTCCTGCTACTACAATGTTAACTCCTAAGGATCTTGAATATAGACTGAATGCTACTAATATAAAAGCTATTATTTCAGATAATGAAAATGCATTTAAAGTTGAAGAAGCTGTAAATGCTACAAATTCTAACACCATTTTAATAAACATTGATAATAGATCAGGATGGGAAAAATTTAATGATTTATTGAAAAGTGATGCCTTTTTAGGAGAAAGAGCTTTTTCTGATGACCCTGCTTTTATATTTTTTACTTCTGGAACAACAGGTCTTCCTAAAATGGTTTTACATACGCAAGTTTCTTATCCATTAGCTCATAAAATTACAGGAAAATTTTGGTTAGACCTAAAACCAGATGATATACACTGGAATCTTTCTGATACAGGATGGGCAAAAGCTGCTTGGTCTTCTCTTTTTGGTCCTTGGAATATGGGAGCAACTGTTTTTGCCAGAAAAAGTGATAAGAAATTCTCTCCTTATAATATGATAGAAACTTTAAGAAAATTTGAAATAACTACTTTATGTGCTCCTCCTACAGTTTATAGAATGTTGGTTAAAGATGTTCCTTTAAAAGATTTAAGTTTTCCCACAGTCAGACATTTTGTATCTGCTGGAGAGCCTTTAAATCCAGAAATAATAGATATATGGAAAGAAGCAACAGGACAATATATTTATAATGGATATGGTCAAACAGAAACTGTAAATACTATAGCTATGTTTAGATTTATTCCTATGAGGAAAGGAGCTATGGGACTTCCAACTCCTGGGTTTACCATAGATATAGTTGATGACGAAGGAAAACCTGTTAAACCTTATGATGATGGAAATATTGCTATAAAGGTTAAACCTGAGCGCCCTGTAGGATTATTTAAAGAATACATTGACGATGAAAAAGAAATGCAGGCAGCTTTTAAAGGAGAGTGGTATTTTACAAGAGATAGGGGATACAAAGATGAAGATGGCTATTTTTGGTTTCTTGGTAGAGAAGATGATATTATCATAAGTTCAGGATATAGAATTTCTCCTTTTGAGGTAGAAAGTGTTTTACTTAAACATCCTGCAGTAAAAGAATCTGCAGTAGTAGCAAGTCCTGATGAAATAAGAGGAGAGGTTGTTAAAGCTTTTATTGTTTTAAGGGATGGATATAACCCCTCAGAAGACTTAATAAAAGAGCTACAACATTTTGTAAAAAAAGAAACAGCACCTTATAAATATCCCAGAAAAATTGAATTTGTAAGTGAGCTTCCTAAAACTATAAGCGGTAAAATTAAAAGAAAAGAGCTTAAATTGAAAGAATTTAGACTTTGGCCTAAATAATAGAAAATTTAATTTACTAATTCAAAGTTAATATGAAAGCGTTTTAAATCTACTTCTTTTACTTTAACTTTTACTTTTTGTCCTATTTGAAAGACTTTTCCTGATTTTTGTCCTATTAAAGATATTCCTTTTTCATCTAACACATAAAAATCATCCGGAATATCAATCAGTCTAACCACTCCACTTATTAAATATTCTTCTAAATCTACAAAGAAACCGAAAGCAGTGACTCCAGTAATAATCCCTTCAAAAATTTGTCCGAGTTTATCTTTCATAAAAAAGGCCTGAAACCTTTTAAGAACATTTCTTTCTGCTTCTTCTGCTGTTCTTTCCCTTTCTGAGAGATGTTTTCCCATAATTTCAAGTTCATCTTCTCTATAGGGTGACTTTTTCTTCCTTAAAGCTTTTTTTAAAGTCCTATGAACTACTAAATCAGGATATCGTCTAATAGGAGAAGTAAAATGACAATAGCACTCAGAAGCTAAACCAAAATGTCCTACATTTTCTGGAGAATATTTGGCTTGCTTAAGAGATCTTAAAAGAAGATTATTAAGTAAATAAGCATAAGGTTTTCCTGCAAAATTACTTAAAAGTTCTTGAAAAAATTGAGGTGTTATTTCTTCAGGGAACTCTATTTCTATTCCATAAGCTAAAAATATTTCAGAAAGTTGTTTCAATTTATTTAAATCAGGTGTTTCATGTACACGATAGAGAAAAGAATAACCTTTCTCTGTTAAAAATTCTGCCACTGCTTCATTAGCTATAATCATAAAATCTTCTATAAGCATGTGAGCTAAATTCCTTTCTCTTTTTACTATATTTTCTATTTCTCCTTTCATATTTATAACAACTTCTGGTTCAGGGAGATCAAAATCAAGACTTCCTCTTCTTAATCTTTTTTCTCTTAAAATCAAAGCTAATTCTGCTGCAACTTCTAACATAGAATATAAATTTTCATATTTTTGAATCACTTCTTTATTTTTATCAACTATCATTTGTTTAACTTCTGTATAAGTTAAACGGGCGTGAGATTTTATTACTGCTTCATAAAAATTTTTTTTTAAAATATCTCCATATTGATTGAAATCTAATTCAACCACCATAGCTAATCGTTCTACTTGAGGATTTAAGCTACAGAGATTATTAGAGAGCTTTTCAGGAAACATAGGAATTACCATATTAGGAAAATAGACACTGGTCCCTCTTAAATAAGCTTCTTTATCTAAAAATGAATTTTTTTGAACATAATGGGACACATCAGCAATAGCAACCCAAAGTTTATAACCTTTAGGAGTTCTTTTCACACAAATAGCATCATCAAAATCTTTGGCATTTTCTCCATCTATAGTGACTAAAGGAATTTTTGTTAAATCTTGACGTCCTTTTTTATCTTCAGGTCTTACTTCTTCAGGAATTTTAGCAAGCTCTTTTTTCACCTTAGATTTCCACTCATGAGGTAGATCATAGTTATAAATCACAGCCCAGGTATGAGTTTCTAAATTAGAAGGATCTCCTAAATCTTTAACAATCTCTCCTATAGGAAGACCAAATTCTGAAGTATTCTGGATAATTTTGGTAACTACTAAATGACCTTTTTGGGCATTATGTAATCGTTTTTTGGGAATATAAATTTCAAAAGGAAAACGGGGGTCTTCAGGTTCCACAAAAAAAAGTTTTTTGCGTTTAATAAGATATCCAATAATATTTTTTCTTTTTCTTTCTAAAACCTGAATAATTGTTCCTTCTGGACCTTTAGGTGTGGATTTATCAATTCTTACTAAAACTATATCTCCATTTAAAGCTTTACCTATCTTTCTTGGAGGTATAAAAACAGTTCTTTCATCTTCAGTTTCTACAAATCCAAAACCATCAGGATGAACTCTTAGTGTGCCTTTAACTACATCCAAATGTTCAGAAAGACCATATTTTCTCCGTTTAATCCTAACAAGTTTCCCTTGTTCTGTGAGATCTTTGATAATGGCTCTTACTTTTTTTCTTTCTTCAGAAGGAATATTTAAAAAATGATAAATTTCTTTTAAAAGGAGAGGTTTTTTCTTTTTTTTGAAGAGTGAAAAAATTTCTTCTTCCAAAAATTTTGAGTTAATTCTTTTTTGTTTTTTCTTTTTTGACATTATATTTTAAATGTAGATATTCAATAGCCTTTTCTAAATCTTTATCAGGAACGGTAATATGTAATCCAGATTTTGGTCCTTTTCTAATTAAATATTTTAATTGATCTGCTGAAGTGATATGTTTTTCTTTAACAATATTTTCTAAACTTTTAGAGCCTTTATGACATTTTAGACATTTAAAGTCTTCTTTAGCTATATTTATAAAAGATACCTTAGAAATAAAAATAATACCTGTTAAAATAATAGGAAAAATAAGAAAACTAAAAAGTTTACCTTTCATAGATTAAATAATAGTTAAGAAAATTTTTTTGTCAAGCTAAAAATATCTTTGAGATCTAAAATCTTTTTAAAAATTAGTATAAATAAAGGACCAAAAATTTTGAATTAAAAAAATCTTTTATAAAAGTTGACAATTTTTTTATTAGTGATAAAAATTAGAAAAATATTCCTATAAAAGGAGGCATACTATGAAAAAGATTTTAAAAAATGTTATTTTAGGAGGATCTATATTACTATTTTCTACATCTTTAGCAAAAGCTCATTTTTTACTTTTAAAACCTACTACTGACAATATAGATAGGGTTAAAACAATTAAAATAGAAGCGAAATTTACCCATCCTATGGAAGGCGGACCTAATATGGATTTTAAAATTATTGATAGTGGAATTTTTGTAAGAGGAGAAAAAATTAAGCCCAATTGGAAGGTTAAACTGATTCCATCTATGAAGGGCAGCAAGAATAAAGTTCATATGTATATTACTGATCTTAAAATTAACAGACCAGGAGTTTATCAAATTTATGTAGATCCAGCACCATATTTTGAACCTGCAGAAGAGAAATTTATAAAACAGATAACCAAGGTATGTATTTCTGCCTTAGGAATGGAAGATGGTTGGGATAAACCTATAGGTCTTAAAGCTGAAATTATTCCTTTAGTAAAACCTTTTGCTCTTTGGGAAGGGAACACCTTTAGAGGGAGAGTTTTCATCAATGGTAAACCAGCTTCTAACATAGATGTGGAAGTTGAATACTTAAATACTAAAGGAGTCAAAACTCCAGCAGAATCTTTTGTTACTCAAGTAGTAAAAACCGATGAAAATGGCTATTTTGAATATACCATTCCTTGGGCTGGATGGTGGGGATTTTCTGCTCTTGGAGATGGCGGCACTTTGAAAGGTCCAGATGGGAAAGAGTATCCTCTTGAACTTGATGCTGTTATGTGGGTAAAAGCCTATCCAAAACCAAAAGAGGTAAAATAAAATGCATATTTCAGAGGGGGTTTTATCCCCTCCTGTTCTTTTAGCAGGAGGGATTTTAACCTTAGCTGGTTTAGCTATAGGATTAAAAAATCTCAAAAATAAGAAACTTCCGGAAGTTGCTGTGCTTTCAAGCACTTTTTTTGTAGCCTCCTTAATCCATGTGCCTATTGGTCCTACTTCAGTTCATTTAATTTTAAATGGTTTAGTAGGGTTGCTTTTAGGATGGACTTCTTTTCTGGCTATTTTCTTGGGTTTATTACTTCAGGCTCTTTTGTTTCAATTTGGAGGCCTTACCACCTTGGGAGTAAATACCTTTGATATGGCTCTCCCGGCTGTAATATGTTGGTATTTATTTAGAAGTTTTGAAAAAAAAGAAAATTTAAAATTAAGCTTTATAGGAGGCTTTTTAGCTGGGTCTTTATCTGTGTTTTTAGCAGGAATTTTTACAAGCCTGGCTTTATATTTTACAGAACATAATTTTATTTCTGTTGCCAAAGCTTTATTAATTGCACATCTTCCTATAGCAATTATAGAAGGTTTTATCACAGCCTTTGTAGTTACTTATTTACTAAAAGTTAAACCGGAGGCAATTTATGAATAAAAGGTTATGTTTATTATTTAGCTTATTTTTAATGTTGATATCAGTTAAAGCAGCTTTAGCTCATAAAGTAAGTGTTTTTGGTTATAGAGAGGGAAACTGTATTATAGGAGAATCATATTTTTCTGATGGATCTCCTTGTAAAAAATGTTTAGTAGAAATTTATGATGAACAAGGAAAAAAAATCGCACAAACTACTACTGATGAAAAAGGGAGATTTAAAGTTTTAGTTAATGAAAAAGGATCTGTTAAAATAAAATTAATTGCAGGAGAGGGGCATTTAGCAGAATATGAAATAGAAGGCCTGAAAGAGGTAACTGAAAAGAATCAAACTTCCTCTCAAAAAGAAATATCTAAAAAAATTGTTAAATCCAAAAATTCTCAAATTCAGACATCTATTAGTAAAGATGAATTAAAAAAGATTGTTAGGCAAGTTGTAGCTGAGGAAACAGAAGGTATAAAATCTATGCTTATGGATCTAAAAAAAGACATGAGTAAAGCTAAAATTCATGAAATAATAGGTGGAATAGGTTACATTTTTGGAATTTGGGGTATAATTGCTCTGTTAAAAACCAGAAAGAGATTATAAGAAATTTTAAATGCATCTTGAAGTTTTTGCAGAGGGAAATTCCTTCTTACATAAACTTGATCCAAGAATAAAAATTTTAAGTTTAACTGTTTTTGCAATATTATGTGCTATTTCTAAAGGGCTTTTAGTTCCCTTTTTGTATCTTTTATTTTCCTTGTCTTTAATCTTAATAGCAAATCTTAATTTAAAAGAATTAACAAATAGAATTTTTTCAGCTAATTTTTTTATTTTATTTATGTGGCTATTTTTGCCTTTTACTTATCAATCTAATCCTTATATTCATTTAGGATTTTTAAAAATAAGTTTAAAAGGAATTGAATATGCCTTATCTATAACACTTAAATGTAATGCTATAATTTTAGCAACTATAGCTCTGTTAGCTACTTCTACTATTTTTGATATTGCTCATGCTATGCTTCATTTTAAAATCCCAACCAAATTAGTAACTGTATTTTTTTTATTTTACCGTTATATTACTGTTATGCATGAAGAATATATAAAAATAAAAAGAGCGGTTTTGGCTCGTGGTTTTAATCCAAAAACTAATATTTTTACTTATAAAACTTATGCTTATATATTAGGAGCTTTATTATTAAAGAGTTTTGAAAGATCTGAAGAAGTATATAAAGCCATGCTTTGCAGAGGTTTTAAAGGTTTTTTCCCTCTTTTAGATCATTTTAAAATGGAGAAAAAAGATATAATCTTTGGAATTTTTATATGTTTAATATCTATTTTAATTTTTTTATTTAATTAGAAAAGGCTAATTATGGAAGATATATTAATAAAATTGGAAAACATTACTTTTAGTTATAATTCTTTTCCAGTTTTAAAAAATATTAATTTTGAAGTTAGGGTAGGGGATAAAGTCGGTTTAGTCGGACCTAACGGAGCAGGAAAAACTACTTTACTTTATATTATTACAGGATTTTTAAGACCTCAAAAAGGGAAAATAATAATTTTAGGAAAAGAAAGAAAAAAAGAAAAAGATTTTATAGAAGTAAGACAAAAGATTGGTCTACTTTTTCAGGACTCTGATTCCCAATTATTTTGTCCCACAGTAAAAGAAGATATAGCTTTTGGTCCTCTAAATCTTGGAAAAAGTAAAGAAGAAGTTTTAAAAATAGTGCAAAATATATCTGATTTATTTAATATACATCATTTACTTGAAAGACCTATTTACAAACTCTCAGGAGGAGAAAAAAAATTAGTGGCTCTGGCAGGAATTTTTGCTATGAATCCCATTTGTTATCTTCTTGATGAACCTTCTGCAGGACTTGATGAAAAAACCAAATTTAAACTTATAGAATTTTTAAAAAATTATGTTAAAAATTGTGTTATTGTTTCTCATGATAAAGAGTTTTTAAAGGAGATTGCAAATAAAACTTATTATTTAGAAAAAGATAAATTTTATAAAATTTTATAACTTTAATATCCTCTCAGCTTTACCCAGTATTAAAAGGACATCATTTTCCATAAATTTTTCTTCAGCAGGAGGGTTTATTATAACATTATCTCCTCTTTTTATAGCTAATACTGTAATTTTATATTTTTTTCTTAAATCCAAGTCTTTTAGAGATTTATTTATAAAATATGAAGGCACTTTTATTTCAAATATACTATAATCTTCAGCAAAAGGTATTTCTTCAATAAAACCACCTATTAAAAGTGAATGAGCTAATCTTATAGCCATATCTCTTTCTGGATAAATCACCCTTGTTGCACCGAGTTTTTCAAGAATTTTACCATGAATAGAGGTTGCAGCTTTAGCTATAATTTCTTTTACATCTAATTCTAAAAGCTGAACCACAATTAAAATACTTGCTTCTATATTCTCTCCAATACTGACTATAGCTACATCCACATTAGCAATACCTGATTCTCTAAGGGCTTTTTCATCTGTAGCATCAAGAATAAAGGCTTTAGAAACCAGATCTGAAATAGCCTTAACTCTTTCTTCGTTTATATCACAAGCTATTACTTCAGCTCCTGCTTCAGCTAATAATTTAGCTACATTGGAACCAAATCTTCCTAAACCTATAACTCCAAAAACTTTTTTAACCTTCATAAGTATAACCTCGCTTCTGGATGTTTAATATACCTTATTTTTTCTTTTCCAGCTATAGCCAACATAAAACTTAAAATACCAACTCTTCCTACAATCATTGTTAAAATTATTAATAATTTACCAATGTTAGAAAAATCTGCACAAAAACTTAATCCTTGAGAATTTCCTATAGAAAGTCCAACTGTGGAAAAAGCAGAAATCACTTCAAATAAAGTAGCAAGAAAGGGCTTTTCTTCCAATTCACTAAGTAACAAAGCCATAAAAGTAGTATAAAAAAATCCTAAGCTCAATATTATCATAGCCCTGTGGATTTGGTTATCTTTTATGCTTCTATTAAAAACTACTACCTCTTTATATCCTCGGATATAAGAATATACTGAAAGCAAAATAACTACCATGGTAATTGTTTTTATACCACCTCCTGTACCTCCAGGAGAAGCACCTATAAACATTAAGCATATCAGAGAAAATAGAGAGCCTTCTGAAAATCTGGATAAATCTATAGTATTAAAACCAGCTGTTCGGGCTGAAATACTATGAAAAAAGGAAATTAAAAATTTCTCTTTAAAAGTTAGGTCACTCCAGTTAAAAACATTTATAAATAATATTAATGCTCCCAGAAATATAAATATAATTGAACTTAAAAGAACCAATTTAGTATGAATACTCAACATTTTAATTTCTTTTTTAATGTATAATAATAATTCATCTAATACATAAAAACCCAACCCTCCTAAAATAATAAGCAAAGCAATTATAAAATTAATAAAAAAATTGTTTCTAAATTGTATAAAATTATCAGGAAAAATTGAAAAACCGGCATTATTAAAGGCTGAGATAGAATGAAAAAAAGCAGCAAAAAAAGCAAAATTAAAATCTTTAAATTTAAAAAGGAAAGGAAAGAATAATAAAATTGTTCCTATAAATTCTATTAAAATAATTATAGGAAAAACTTTTTTTAAAAATTTAACCAAACCATAAATTTCTGAGATATTTAAAGATTCTGCTAAAATAAGTCTTTCTCTTAATCCTATTTTTCTTTTAAGAGTAATTAAAAAATAAGTAGTAAAAGTTAGGTAACCTAAACCACCAATTTGAATAAGAAAAAGAATTATTAATTTACCTAAAAAAGTAAAATCTTTTGCAGTATTGAGAACAATAAGACCTGTAACTGTTACTGCAGAAGTGGCAGTAAAAATTGCATCCAAAAAATGAATAGGTTTATTTACTGAAAAGGGCAAATAAAGTAAAATAGCTCCAATTAAGATTAAAATTAAATAGGAAATTAATATTATTCTATGGGGAGTTAATTCTAATAAACGCACAAGAAATTATTATCACGATTTTATTAAATTTAAAGATATTTTTTAAAATTTTTAACTTGTGAAGGCAACTCCACACCGTTAAAAGAAAAAGTAGGAGTAGTTTTTTTAATCAAATTATTATAAAAAGGATAATCTTTTATGGTATCTAAAATCGTTTCCAGAATTTTTTCAATAAACTCACTTTTAGGAGCTAAATAATAAATAATAAAAAATCTTTCTTTTTTAAAATTTACTATACCTGCTTCAGCAAGAATCTGTAAGTGTCTTGAAATAGTAGGTTGGGAGAAACCAATAATATTAGAAAGTTCGCATACACAATGAGGACGAAAAGAAAGTAAAGTAATTATTTTAAGTCTTGTTTCATCAGATAAAGCTTTTAAAATCTTAGCTATATCTTTAAATGATTTCATTAAAGCCTCCTTTTCAAAAGGATCTATTTACAAATTATAGCTAATTAGTTAAATTTCAAGATTTTTAATTATTTAAAAACTAATTTTTCTTTAGCTTTTATTAAATTAGTAATAACTTGATTTATCCCAGCTTTTAAACCAGCTTTTTTAGCCAATTCAACAATAGCTCCATTTAGAGCATCAATTTCTGTTTTTTTCCCTGATTTTATATCATAATACATAGAAGGATAATGCTTAGCAGTAGGAGGTATTAATTTTTCATAAAAAATTTTTTTATACTCTTCAGAGTTTTTCCAGTTAAGTTTTATATTATTTGCTTTAGTAACTTCAAAGATCTCATCTATGATTTTATTCATAATCCATCTTGTTTCTTCCATCTCAGCCAGATCTCCATAACTACACTCAAGAAGTGCTCCCAAAGGATTTAAAGCAGAGTTGTAAAGAATTTTATCCCATAAAATAGCATACACATCTTCAGAAACACGGGTTGGGATACCTGCATTGGTAAGCATATTAGCTATGTTTTCTAAAGTAGTTTTATCAATAGCTTTATCAGGTTGTCCTATAACTACATCATCAGCGATAACTGTGACTTCTGCTAAAGCTGGTTTTATAACTCTTGCTCCAAAAATAACCCTTCCTAAAATAACTTTTTCTTTTCCTAAGATTTTACTGGCTATTTCATAGTTTCCATAGCCATTTTGGGCAAGGAGAACCAAAGTATCAGGCTTTATAATTTCTTTAATTTGATAAATTGCTTTTTCTGTATCAAAAGCCTTTACTGTAAGAATGATTAAATCCAAGAATTTTTCTTTTAAATCTTTTAATTCATAAAAGAATTCATTTACTTCTGCTTCTTTTTCGCCAAATAAACCTATGATTTTTAACTTTTTATTTTTAAATTTAGAGAGATGCTCTTTTTTAATAAAAGCATATACATTATGGCCTGCATTTTTTAAACAGGTAGCAAATACAGTTCCTAAAGCACCTAATCCAAAAACAAGGATATCCATAAAACCTCCTTCCAAAAGTTCTGCTATTTTTCTTCCTCTTTTCTTTCCATATTCTAACATGGTGTTAAGAAATTTTGAATCTATTCCTTTACCTTTTTATCCCTTTTAATATAACTATTTGAAATATCGTTTAATGTCTTTATAGGTAGTGTATCATAAACATTTTTAAAATTCTGTGATATAATTTAATTTATAAAAAACCACTATTGAAATTAAGGGAAAACAAGGAGTTTAAAATGGAAAAACAATCTCAAGAAGAGTTTATTTTTAAACCAATTGGTTATGTTAAGACCTCCGCTATTGAAATCCCGAGGCATTGGAGTTATTCTAAAGTAGAAGGAGAACTTATTATAAACCCTGAATATAAAGATGGACTTAAAGATATAAAACCTGGAGATAAAATAGTAGTGCTTTTTTGCTTTCATAAATCACCTTCTTTTACAAAAGATAAACTTATTCAAAAACCTCCTCATAAAGATAGTCCTAAAGGAGTTTTCAGCCTTTGTTCTCCTATAAGACCTAATCCTATAGGACTTTCAGTTCTTGATGTGCTGGATGTAAAAGATAATATTATAAAAGTTAAAAGAATAGATATGTTTGACGGAACTCCGATTTTAGATATTAAACCTTTTAAAGCTTATTCTGAAGCAGAAAATTAATTTTATTTCAAATATTTAGTTTTAAAAATTAAAAAATAATTTTAAATATGTGAAATAATTTTTTTATATTATGAGTTATTTAAAATTGTTAAAAGGGAAAATAAAAACTCATCCAGAAGAATTTAGAGTTGAAGAAGTAGTGGATTTAAAATTAGAAGAGCAGGGGGAATATAGTTATTATAAACTTACTAAAAGGAACATTAACACATTTTTAGCTTTAGATTTAATTGAAAAATACTGGAAAATTTCAAGAGATAGAATAGGTTTTTGCGGATTAAAAGATAAAAGAGCTATAACCATTCAATATATTTCTATAAAAAACGGTCCTGAAAAAGATCTAACAGGTTCTAATTTTAAATTAGAATATATAGGGAAGGGGAGTAAGCCTTTAAAATTAGGAGATGCTAAAGGAAATATTTTTACCATTACTTTAAAAAATGTTAATCCTGAAAGGATTATTAAAAATTTAAATAAGCTTAAAGGAATTGGTTTTGCCAATTATTTTGGAGAACAAAGGTTTGCCCCTGATTTATATATGAAAAAGCCTTTAGTGAAATATTTTTTAGATAAAGATTATGAAGGTGCTTTGAAAGAATATTTTACCCAACATCCTGGTAAAAAAAGAATTCTCAAAAAATTCTGGGGTAATTGGGAGGAATTTTTTAAAGAGGCAGGACATTTATCTACTATAGAAAAAAGAGTCTTAATAACATACATTAAAAAACAGAATGCAGAAAAAGTCTTTAAAATATTTCCTAAGTCTTTGAAATTATTATTCTTTTTTTCTTATCAGAGTTTACTATGGAATAGAATTTTAACAAATTTTATTAAAAAAGTAACACATCACTTTTGTTTGCCTTTTATTCGTAAAGAAAAAATTTGTTTCTATAAAGAACTTTCTCCAATTTTAAAAAATTTTAAAGATTTTGAATTGCCATTTATTAGTTCTGAAGTATTGAATTGGGATGGTCCAGAGATTATAAAAAAAGAAATTTTGAAAATAATTAAAGAAGAAAAATTAGAGGATGTTTTGGAAGCTGAGGCCTTAGGATTAAAAATTTTTACCTCTGGAACAAGGAAAATTATGGTTTTTCCAGAAGGTATGAAAATAATTAATTATGACTGTAAAGTATTTACTTTTAGATTTTTTCTTCCTTCCGGAAGCTATGCTACTGTTTTTTTGTTAAACTTGTTAAGTTTTAGAGATTAGGGATTTACAATTTTTTGCAACTTTTTACAATCTTTTACATTTAAATAATTAACTTCCGATAATGTATATTATGTAAAATCGATTAGATACCACAAACTTATTTAATTCTTCAAGTAAAATCCAAACTTTTATATATTTCAGATAAAGCTAAGTTCTATCTGTTAAATTAATTCTTTTATCCTTCTTCTCCTGGCTCTTTGACTTCAGGTATGTGTTTTTGATATTGTTCTAAAGGAATAATTTTAAAAAACATTTCTACAAATTTATCATAATTCTCAAGAATATGCTTAGCCCAAGGACTTTCTGTATATTTATAATGTTTTTTAATTAAATTTTTTAATTCAATATATTCATCCTCAGTAAGAAGTTGTCTTAAAGTAACATAGGAATAATTAACTTTTTTCTCAATATTGCCATCTAAATTTAAAACATAGGCATATCCTCCTGTCATACCTGCACCAAAGTTAAATCCTACATTTCCAAGAACTACCACAATTCCCCCTGTCATATATTCACAGCAATGAAGCCCTGCTCCTTCCACTACTGCTATAGCTCCACTATTTCTTATAGCAAACCTTTCACCCGCTTTTCCTGCAGCAAAAAGTTCTCCTCCAGTAGCACCATAAAGACAGGTATTTCCCATAATAACATGATTTTGAGTGTCTTCTATATCAGCAGGTTTTAAAATAATTCTTCCTCCATTCATTCCTTTTCCTACATAATCATTAGCCTCTCCAATTAAAGTAAGAGACATTCCCTTATGATTAAAAGCTCCAAAACTCTGCCCAGCAGTCCCAATAAAAGTAAGATTAATAGTATCTTCAGGAAGTCCCTGATCTTTATATTTTACAGCTATGTAATAATTAAGTCTGGTAGGTATGCTTCTATCTATATTTTTTATCTCATATTCTCTAAAAACCTTTTCTCCTTTTTCTATAAAAGGTTTAATCTCTTCTTCAAGCCTTTTAGCAAGTTCTGATCTTCTGGGATTATCATTTCTATCAATAAGACATTTCAAAGGTTTATCTTTGGTATAATTTTCTATTAAAAACTCTTTAAGTTTTATTCTTTTAGAACCAGGAAATTCTTCATAAGTTCTTATTTCCAAAAGATTTCTTTTTCCAATTATTTCATTAAGACTTCTAAATCCCATTTCTGCTAAAATCTCTCTTACTTCTTGAGCTACTGCTTTAAAATAAGCCATTACCTCTTCTACTTTGCCCTTAAATCTCTTTCTATACTCTGGATCCTGAGTTGCAATTCCCATAGGACATCTATTAGTATGGCATTTTCTGTCCATTACACATTTTAGAGCTACTAAAGCTGCTGTACCAAATCCGTATTGCTCTGCTCCAAAAAGTGCTAAGATTATAACATCTTTTCCTGTTCTTATAGCACCATCAGCTTTAATTATTACTTTATCTCTAAGATTATTTTCCATTAAGATTCTTTGGGTCTCAGCAAGACCAATTTCCCAGTAATTTCCAGCATGTTTAATAGAAGAATAAGGGCTTGCTCCTGTACCACCTTCTCCTCCGCTAATCTTAATTACATCTGCATAACCCTTAGCAACTCCTGCAGCAATTGTTCCTACTCCTATTTCTGATACCAACTTTACACAGACCTTAGCCTGTGGGTTGGCTTCTTTAAGATCGTTAATAAGCTGAGCCAGATCTTCTATGGAATAAATATCATGATGAGGCGGAGGAGAAATTAAAGTAACTCCAGGTTGAGAATGTCTTAATTTGGCTACATATTCATTAACTTTATGACCAGGAAGTTGCCCGCCTTCTCCAGGCTTGGCTCCTTGGGCTATTTTTATCTCTATCTCTTTTGCAGAAGCCAAATAAGTGGGAGTAACCCCAAACCTTCCAGAAGCTACCTGTTTAATAGCAGAATTTTTAACAGTCCAATATCTTGCTGGATCTTCCCCTCCTTCTCCAGAATCACTCTTCATTCCAAGTCTATTAGCTGCTTCAGCCAAAGTCTCATGAGCTTCTGGAGATAAAGCTCCTAAGGACATAGCACTAATTACAAATCTTTTTAAAATTTCCTCTACAGGTTCAACTTCTTCAATGGAAATTGGATTTTCAGCCTTTTTATAGGTTAATAAATGCCTTATAAAGGCTGGACGGATATTATTGGCAATTTTTGAAAATTCTTTATAATCTTTATAATCTTGAGTTTTTAAAAATTTATGAAAAGCTCTGACAACCTCAGGAGACCAAGCATGCCATTCTCCACCTTTTTTGAATCTCATCTCTCCACCAACATCAAGTTTGGGCTCAACAGATTCAAAAGCAGATTTATGCCTTCTCAAGAGACTATTTTCTACTTCTTTTATTCCATCTGCTTCTATAGTAACAGGAGTTCCAGGAAAATATTTTTCAACAAAATCTTTATTTAAACAAACAGTTTCAAAAATTTTTCCTATATAATAAGAGCTTAGAGTAGAAATCCCCATTTTAGACATTATTTTTAAAATTCCAGCTTCTAAAGCTTTTTTATAATTTAAAATCGCTTGTTCATAACTATGTTTTACAAGACCTTTTTGACAAAGTTCATAAATAGTTTCATAAGCTAAATAAGGATAAATAGCCGAAGCTCCATATCCTATAAGACAGCAAAACTGATGAGTGTCTCTAGCTTCTCCTGTTTCTAAAACTAAAGAAGCTTTTGTAGCTAAGCTTTTATTTAAAAGATGAGTGAAAACTGCAGAAATAGCCAATAAACTGGGAATTGCTATTTTATCTTTATTAATATCTTTATCAGAAAGAATAACTATTTCTACGCCTTTAGAAATTTCTTCTTCAACCTTTTGACATAGCTGATTTATAGCTTCTTCTAAAAAAGAATTTTTAGGATAGGTTATAGAAACTTTACTAACTTTGATTTTATTTTGATTTTCTATAGCCGAAAATTCATAAGGTAATAAAACAGGACTTTCAATTTCTAATTTTCTGGCATGTTCTTCAGTTTCTTTTAAACAATTACCTTTGGCTCCCAAAGACATTCTTAGAGACATAATGCTTTTTTCTCTAATAGGGTCTATAGGAGGGTTGGTAACCTGAGCAAATCTCTGTTTAAAATATTTAAAAAGTAAAACAGGTCTTTCAGAAAGAGGAGGAATAGGGGTATCATCTCCTGTAGAAAAAGTAACCTCTTTTCCTTCATTAGCCATATAAGAAAGAATATTTTCTAATTCCTCTTGAGTATAACCAAAAGCTATTTGTTTCCTAATTCTTTCTTTATCTTCTTGAGGATGATTTATAGTTGAATTTTGAACAATTTTAGAAAGTCTTACCAGATATTTTTTAATCCAGTCTTTATAAGGTTTGGAGGCTGAGAGTTCTTTTAAAATTTCATCAGTTTTTTTTACTTTTCCAGAAAAGAGTTCCACTATTATAGTATCTCCAGGTCCTAACCTACCCTTTTCTTTTATCTTTTTACCAGAAAGATCTATCATTCCTACTTCAGAGCCAAGAACCATTATTCCATCTTCTGTAAGTATGTATCTGCAAGGTCTCAAGCCATTTCTATCAAGATGAGCCCCAATCACTTCACCATCAGTAAAAGCTATTGCAGCAGGACCATCCCAAGGTTGCATCATAAAAGATTGAAATTCAAAAAATAAACGAATTTCTTCTGGCATATCTGGAACATTTTCCCAAGCAGGAGGAATTAGCATATTAATAACATGGGCTGGAGAATATCCAGCCAGACATAAAAGTTCAAAAACTCTGTCTAAGGAAGCAGAATCACTTTCTTCCAAAGAAACCAAAGGTTTAACAAGTTCTATTTTTTCTCCAAATAATTCATGTTCAAATTCATTTTGTAAAGCGAGAATAAGGTTTCTATTACCTTGTAAAGTATTTATTTCTCCATTATGAGCCAAATATCTAAAAGGTTGAGCTAAAGTCCAATCTGGAAAGGTATTAGTAGAATATCTTTGATGAAAAAGACAAATAGAGGATTCTATTCTTTCATCCCTTAATTCAATATAAAATTTATCCAATTGGGGAGCAACCAACATACCTTTATAAACCAAAGTTCTTGCAGAAAGAGAAGCAATATATACCTTTTCTGCCAGATCTGGATCTTTTTCTATCTGTCTTCTTAAAAAATAAAGCTCTAATTCTACCCTATTTTTTTCTACTTTTTCAGTATCTAAAAGAAGATGAAAAATCTTAGGCATGACTTGCAAAGCAGAATCTCCAACAGCAGAGGTATCTATAGGAACTTCTCTCCAGGAAATTAATTTAAAAGGAGATCTATTAATATGTTTTTCTATTTTATTTTTAACATCTTTATAGAGAAAAACTGCTCCTACAGCTAAATTATTTATATCTGAAATTTCTAAGGAATTTTCTTTTAAATAGTCTCCAAAAAATTTCTTAGGGATGTTTATAAGTATTCCAGCACCATCCCCTGTCTTTCCATCTCCTCCTATAGCCCCTCTATGTGTAAGATTTTTAACTGCCTCTATCCCCCATTTTACTATTTGATAACTTTCTTTGTTATTTATATCACAAACAAACCCTACTCCACAAGCATCAAATTCTAAATAATTCATTTTAAGACCCCTTTATTTAAAATTTTTATTTAAAAATTCTTTTTTTTTAAAATAAATAATTATAATTTATATTCCTGATTTTCCAAGATAAAATAAGAGGAATTTTATTTTTAAAACCTATTTTCACATTTAAAATTACAAAAAATTTGTTAAATATTTATAAAAACCCTTACAATTTTAAAAAAATATTATACATTTTTAATATGCGATTTTTAAATATAACCTTAGCTCAAATTGATCCTATAATAGGAGATTTTAAATATAATTTAAATAAAATTTTAGATATTTGGAAGAAATATGACGAAAATTCACATTTAGTAGTTTTTCCTGAATTTTCTATTTGTGGTTACCCTCCAGAAGATTTGTTATTGAGACTAGATTTTATTTTAGAGTGTCAAAAAACCCTTAAAGAACTTCTTGAAATGTCCCAAAATTTAAATTCTATTGGAGTTATAGGAACTCCTTATTATGAAAATGACCTATTTAATGCTTTAATCCTTATATATAAAGGAAACATTATAGGTAAGTATTATAAATGCTATTTACCAAATTATTCTGTTTTTGATGAAAAGAGATATTTTAAAAAAGGAAATAGACCAGTTCTTTTAAATTTAAATAATATTAAGATTGGCTTTTCTATTTGTGAAGATATTTGGTATCCTGATGGTTGGGAAAGATTATATGCTTCCTTAGGTGCAGAGGTTTTTATCAGTATTAATGCCTCCCCTTATCATGTAGGTAAATATCAGTTTAAAGAAAATTTTCTTAAAGCACGAGCTGAAGATAATATAGCTTATTTAGTTTATATAAATATGGTAGGAGCTCAGGATGAACTTGTTTTTGATGGAAGAAGCTTAATAATTGATCCAGAAGGAAATATAATTGCAAGATTAAAAGCCTTTGAAGAAGATATACAAACCGTAAGTCTGGAAATCAGTAAAGTTGAAAGAAAAAGGCTTATAAATATTCGTCTTAGAGAAATACAATTTATGGAAGACAGTGTTGATATTATAAATTTAAAAAATAAAAGAAATATTTTAGAAAATAAAAAAGGAGGGATTGAAAAAAATCCAGAATTTGAAGAGGAGATCTACAAAGCCATTATCACAGGTATTAGAGATTATGTTTATAAAAATGAATTTAAAAAAGTTGTTTTAGGACTTTCAGGAGGCATAGATTCTTCCTTAGTTGCTTGTTTAGCAGTAGATGCCTTGGGCAAAGAAAATGTTATAGGTGTTTTTATGCCTTCTCAATTTACTTCTAAAGAAAGTAAAGAAGATGTTGAAGAGTTGGTTAGAAATTTAGAAATTTCTTTTTATATTTACTCTATTGATAAAATTTTTGAGATATTTAGAGATATTTTAAATTTCCCGAATTTTACAGTGGCTGATGAAAACTTACAAGCCAGAATAAGAGCAAATATTCTTTTTTATCTTTCTAATAAATTAGGAGCCTTGGTTTTATCTACATCTAATAAAAGTGAATCTGCTGTAGGGTATACTACTATTTACGGCGATATGGCAGGAGGTTTTAGCCCTTTAAAAGATGTTTATAAAACCTGGGTCTATAAATTAGCCCAATATCGTAATTCTATAAAACCTGATATACCTGAAAGAGTTTTTAAAAAACCTCCTTCCGCAGAATTAAAACCTGATCAAACAGATCAAGACACTTTACCTCCTTATGAAATACTTGATAAAATTTTACAATTATTTATAGAGGAAGGCCTTTCTGAAAAAGAAATAATTCAAAGAGGTTTCAAAAAAGAAATAGTTAATAAAGTTTTTAAAATGATTAAAATTGCAGAATTTAAAAGAAAACAAGCACCTATTGGACCCAAAATTACTTCCAGAGCTTTTGGCAAAGATTGGCGAATGCCTATAACTTCTAAATTCTTTTAATTCAGACTCTTTTCCATTATTGTTCCGTTTTTAATAAAAAAATTCTGGGGCTTAGTATATATTGAAACATTATTAGTTTTATCAATTTTTGAAAAGTTTTTACATTATTATTTTTTTAAAACATTATTGTAACAAAATAAATTCCTCCAAGCTTTATAATTTCTTGAATCTAAATTGGCATATATATTGCAATATTTTATATAAAAAATAAAAAAATAAAGGAGGGAGTCCTATACTTCTTATTTCAAAAATATAAATAATAATTATTGCAGGAGGAAAAAAAGATGAAGTTAAAAAGGATTGGGTTTATAAGTTTACTAAGTGTTCTCTGTTTTAATAATCTGACTTTAGTTCAAGAAACTGCTAAAATTAACACAGGAGATACTGCCTGGCTTTTAGTTGCTTCTGCTTTTGTTATGTTAATGACTCTACCAGGTCTTGCTCTATTCCTGTTGCCCATTGGGTCTGGGATGGTGGTTTCCTCTCTAAATTAGGTGCTTTGGATTTCACAGGTGAAAATTTTTTAGAATAAACAACAAATTTGTTATTGATACAAAATTGTTATAAAAATGTGCTTAAAAACTTTATTAAAGGTTAGATTTAATAAAGGGTTAAGTAGGCATATATTTTGTTTATTAAAAAACTAAAACTAAGAAAGGAGGCGGTATTATGATCAAAAAGAAACCCAGAGATAAGAAAGATGTGATGGAACTTATCAAACAGTATGATGTAAAGTTTGTAAGATTTTGGTTTACTGATGTTTTGGGACAGCTTAAAAGCTTTGCAGTTCCTGTAGAGGAGTTGGATGTTGCTTTTGAAGAAGGAATGGGTTTTGATGGATCCTCTATAAAAGGTTTTTCTCCTATTGAAGAATCAGACATGATTGCTATTCCTGATCCGACGACATTTACCATTTTACCTTGGAGACCAAAAGAAAAAGCTGTTGCCAGAATGTTCTGCGATATTTATAGACCTGATGGTTCTCCTTATGAAGGAGATCCAAGATATGTATTAAAAAGAAATCTTGAAAAAATGAAAGAAATGGGATTTACTAATTTTTATTTAGGTCCTGAGCTTGAATATTTTTACTTTAAAAATGATCAGGGAACCGAAATTTTGGATAGAGGTAGTTATTTTGACTACCCTATGGATGCTGCAGAAGACTTAAGAAGAGAAACCATCTTTTGTTTGGAACAAATGGGAATAAGAGTTGAATATTCTCACCATGAGGTTGCCCCTTCGCAGCATGAAATTGACTTAAGATATGCTGATGCTTTAGAAATGGCTGATATTGTAATGACTTACAGAATTGTTGTTAAGGAAGTTGCCAAAAAATATGGATTTTATGCTACTTTTATGCCAAAACCTATTTTTGGTGAAAACGGAAGTGGTATGCATACCCATCAATCTCTTTTTAAGGGAGATAAAAATGCTTTTTTTGATCCTAACGATAAATATCACCTTTCAGATATAGCTAAGAAATACATAGCTGGTCTTTTAACTCATATTAAAGAGATTACCTTGGTTCTCAATCAATGGGTTAATTCTTATAAAAGACTTGTTCCAGGATATGAAGCACCGGTGTATATTTCTTGGGCAAGAAGAAACCGCTCAGCTCTTATTAGAGTTCCTATGTATAAACCTGGTAAAGAGAAAGCAACTCGTATAGAGCTTAGAAGTCCTGATCCTGCATGTAATCCTTATCTTGCTTTTGCCTGTATGCTTGCTGCAGGTCTTGAAGGAATTAAAGAAGGTTATAAACTTCCTGAACCTATAGAAAAAGATATTTTCCATATGAGCGAAGAAGAAAGAAGATCCTTAGGTATTGATAATTTACCTGGTAGTCTTGGTGAAGCTATTGAATATGCAGAAAAAAGCGAACTTCTTAAAGAAACATTGGGAGATCATATTTTTAAAGAATTAATTATTGCTAAGAAGATGGAATGGGATAAATATAGGGTTCAAGTCTTTCCTTATGAATTAGAAAAATATCTTCCAATATTATAAAACTTTTGGGGGCTTTTGCCCCTTTACATTAATCCATATTTTTTTATTTTATAATTAATTTGTCTTTTTGTAAGACCAAGCATTTTAGCAGCTTTGGTTTGATTATAATTGCAGGATTTCAATGCTTCTTCTATAGCTTTTTTTTCAATAAGCTCAAGTTGATAAGTAAGTGATTCTCCAGATTTTATTCTTATTATTTTGGGATTTTCTTCTTGCTTTATATAAAAAGGAAGATCATTTAAAGTTATTTCTTCTCCTTCAGCAAGAACAACCAATCTTTCTATTGTATTTTCCAGTTCTCTTACATTTCCAGGCCAAGAATAATTTATAAGTTTTTTCATAGCTTCTTGATTTATGTTAAGATTTCTGTCATATTCCTTGTTGAACTTTTTTAGAAAATAATCAATTAAAAGAGGTAGATCTTCTTTTCTTTCTCTTAAAGGAGGAAGGTAAATTGGAATAACGTTCAATCTGTAGTACAAATCTTCTCTAAAAGAACCATTTTTTACCATATCTTCCAAGTTTTTATTAGTAGCAGCTATAATTCTTACATCCACCTTTATTGGCCTGGTTCCTCCTATCCTTTCAAAAGTCCTATCCTGAATTACTCTTAAAAGCTTAGCCTGAAGAGAAAGAGGTAAATCTCCTATTTCATCTAAAAAGATAGTTCCTCCGTTTGCTAATTCAAATTTTCCAGGCTTGGAGATCAAAGCACCAGTAAAAGAACCCTTTTCATAACCAAAAAGTTCAGCTTCAAGTAAATTTTCTGGTATAGCTGCACAATTTATAGCTATAAAAGGACCTTTAGCTCTATCACTTTCATAATGAATAGCACGGGCTATTAATTCTTTTCCTGTTCCACTTTCTCCTGTTAAAAGGATTGTAGCTTTACTTTTGGCTGCTTTTAAAGCTATTTTAAAAACTTCTTGCATTTTATCAGATATTCCTACTACATTTTGTAATTTGTATTTTTTCTTAAGCTCTAAGGATAATCTTTCTTTCTCAGCTTTTTCTTTATTAAATAATTGATAAAGTTTCAGATACTGAGCTATAAGTGCGGCAACAATATTCAAAACTCTAATATCTTCTTCCAGATCAATTTCTTCACTAAAAATCCTATCAACTGAAAAAACTCCTAAAATCTCCTCTTCTATTTTTAAAGGAACACATAAAAAAGATATATTATCTTTATTTAATCTTGCTCCTGTTCTATTTAAAAACAGGGGTTCTTTACCAATATTTGGGATTATCATAGGTTCTCCGGTTTGAAAAACTCTTCCAACTATACCCTCCCCTATTTTATATTTACCTCTTTTTATTTGCTCTTTTGTGAGTCCATAAGCAACTGCAATTTGAAGTGTATTGGTATCAGAATCATAAAGAGTAATAGTTGCCCTTTGCATGTCCAAAATATCAGAAAGAACCTTTAAAGCTTTTTCAAGATTGGTTTTTAAATCAAAAGAAGAACTTAAAATTTTGCTGATTTCAAAAAGAGCTGTAAGTTCTTTATTTTTTCTTTCTAATAATTCCGAAGGTTGAAATTTCATATTTAATATTATATCATGTTAATCTGATTTATAAATAATTTTTTCAATCTCTTTCCAAACCCTTTCTTTTATTAAAATAACTGTTACTTTTTTAACATCCTTTGAAATCAATTTCTTGTATAAATTGGCATAACTTTTTTCTCCCCATCCTTTATAGCTTATTATTAAAACAAGTTTTTTACACTTTATTTTTTTTAAAAAACAAGTTACAGGGGGACAATTAAAAGTCCATTTTGGAAAACAAAGAATAACGGTATCATTTGTAGGTGGTTCAAAAATAGCTTTTAAAGATAAATAAGGTATAAAAGATAAAAATAACCAAAGGAGATAAGGCAATTTATAACTTTTTATCTCCTTTGGTTTTATATTAAAAATTTTTCCAATAAATTCTGCTATTTTCTTTGAAGTTCCTGTAAAAGTAAAATAATAAACTTCCACTTATTGGTTTTGTACTTTGATAAGTTCATTTATTAAATTATCAGGAGCTTCCTGGGGAGAATCTGTTAATAATATTATTATACCATTATCAGAAAGATAATCAGCCAATTCTTTGGGCGGATTGAATAAAATAATATGAGTAGCTACTTGTTCTTTAAGGAAATCCAATAAATCTTGATTTTCTGGTTTTTTAATTACATCTTTTACTAAAATTTTTCCATTTTCAATATCATAAATAGCATACATATCTGCTTTATTTATATCAGCCTCCATTTTATTAGGAGGTGTATCCACAGGAATGGCTACTCTCATATACCTTCCTTCTAAAACATCTCTTTCCATTTCTTCAGTAGCTGATATTATTTTTCTGATTAATTCTTCAAAAGCTTTAGCTGTAGGGCTTTCAGGATAAGCAGCAATAAATGGCCTTCCAGTATCTCCAGTATCTACCACACGTGGATCAATAGGAATTCTCCCTAAAAATCTAAGCCCAAGTTCTTGGGCTAATTTTTCTCCTCCCCCTTTTTTAAAAAGATCTATAGGTTTACCACAATGAGGGCAAATAAATCCACTCATATTTTCTACAATACCAAGAATTCTCATTTTTGTTTTCTGGCAAAATCTGATAGATTTTTTAACATCTATTAAAGAAACTTCTTGAGGAGTTGTAACTATAAGAGCATAAGCATCTGGAATAGTTTTAGCAACAGTAAGAGGCTCATCTCCTGTTCCAGGAGGTGCATCAATTACTAAATAATCAAGTTCTCCCCAATCTATATCTCCTATAAATTGTCTTATAGCAGAATGTTTTAAAGGCCCTCTCCAAATAACAGCTGCATCTTCTGAAGGAAGTAAAGGTTCTATAGAAAGAAATTTAAGGTTTGGAGAGTATTTAATTGCTCCTATTTTGCCATCAGGCTTTCTTGAAAGTTTTAAATCTCTTGCTCCAAGCATTTTGGGAATGTTAGGACCATGTAAATCTACATCTAATAATCCTACCATAAAATCCTGCAAAGATAAACCAATAGCTACATTAACAGACACAGTGCTTTTCCCTACCCCTCCTTTTCCTGACATTACCATTATTTTATATCTGATTTTAGAAAGTTGTTCTCTTATCTTTTTATCCTGCTGATCCATTAAAAAATGTTTTTCTTTAACTGGGTTTTTCTCTTTTTGATCCATTTCAGAAGCTCCTCCTTTCAAAATTTTAAAGACTATTTTAATATCAACTAAAATTTTGTCAAATTCATTTTTTTTATTGTTTAAAATGTTTGTAATAAATTTTTTTAGCAAAAAGTTTTTAAAATTGGTTATAATTTTGACTTAACAAAAAGGTATATTATAATTTTATAATATTAACAAAAAATCGGAGGCATATATGACCCGTTTGATGTTAGAAAAAGAATTGCAGGTTTTAAAAAACCTTCTAACAGATATGGCTAAAAATGTAGATGAAATTGTTAATGGAGCTATTTTAGCTATAGAGAAATTAGATTCTGGTTTAGCTCAGAAAGTCATAGATGCAGATGACCAAATAGATTATTATGAACATATGGTTTCTCAAACTGTTCTTGAAATTATAGCTTTGCAACAACCTGTAGCCAAAGATCTAAGATTTGTGATTACCTCTATTGATATAGCCAGAAACTTAGAAAGAACTGCTGATCAAGCTGTAAATATAGCTTTTAGAGTTTCAAATTTGGTTAAATATCAAAACAACTCAATTCCTCAATGCAAGGTTGAAATAGAAACTATGGCTAATGAAGCTTTAAAAATGCTCCACTCTGCTATTAATGCTTTTGTTACAGAAAACACTCAAAAGGCTCGTTATGTAATAGAATATGATTCTATAGTAGATAAATTGCAAACAGAACTTATATCCCAAGTAAAAAGTTGTATGAAAAAAGGTGATCCTAGATTTATAGAAACCGGTGTAGATTATATTATTGTAATTCAAAATCTTGAAAGAATAGCAGATTTAGCTACTAATATTGCAGAAGGAGTTATTTTTACAGTTGAAGGTAGGATAGTCAAATTAGAAAAAGAAATAGAAAAATTTAAGGAATTAAAAAATATAGTTTTAAAGGATCTTCCGATTTTTGATCTATTAAAAAAACATGCTCATTTAGTTTTAGAGTGTGTTGAAAGACTTTCTTTATCCTTAGAAGCTTATTATAACAACGATCTTAATAGATTAAAAGAAATAGCAAAACATATTTTTGATATAGAAAAAGAAGCAGATAAACTTAAACAAAACATTAGAGGTCATTTACCCAAGGGTATTATTCTTCCTGTAGAAAGATTTGAATTGTTTTTATATTTAAAAGAACAGGATGCTATTGCAGATGTTGCTGAAGAAATTCTCAATTGGCTTTCCTTCAAACATGTTAATTTGCCACAGGATTTACATAAAAATATTGAAAACCTTTTGATAAAAAGTATAGATTCTTTAAAATATCTGGAAGATTTAATAAATTTTTCAGCGGATTTCTTGCTTAACAAAAATGAAGAAAGCAGAAATCAAGCTAAAGAACTGGTGAGAAAAATTAGATATGCCCAGTATATAGCAGAGGATTTTGGCAATACAGTAAAAAAGGAGATTTTTAATAAAATAGAAGATGCTCTTACACTTTTTTATACTCTAAAATTGGTGGATCTAATCTTAGGGATTGCCCACCATTCTGAGAATACTGCAGATTTAATGAGAGCTATGATAGCTAAGTAATTAATTTATAAGCTTTCCAATCCGATTAAATCTTATTCTAAAATGTTTAGAATCCCAGGAAAAATATATTATCATTGCACTTCCTTTTAAATATTTTATAGGAACAAATCCCCAAAATCTGCTATCATAGCTTTGATCTCTATTATCTCCCATAACAAAAATTTCACCTGGAGGAACCTTTATAGGTCCAAAATTATCTCTGGGACTAACCTCCTTAGGATAAATAGTTGGATCTGTATGTATAACATAGGGTTCTTTTAAAAGTTTGCCATTTACATATACTTTTTTATTAACTATTTCTATAGTATCTCCAGGAAGTCCTATTACTCTTTTAATAAAATCCAGTTTTTTATCCCGAGGCCATGTGAAAACTACAATTTCTTGTCGTTTAGGTAGTCTTCTAAAATAAATAAAATCATTTTTAACAGGATTTTTTATACCAAAAGAAAGTTTATTTACTAAGATATAATCTCCTACCAGCAATGTTGGAATCATAGAACCTGAAGGTATTTTATAAGCCTGAACTATAAAAGTGCGTATAAATAAAGCTAAAAGAAAAGCAATTAAAATGCTTTTAACCCATTCTAAAATTTTACTTTTAGCAGGTTCCATTTTAATATCTCCTTTCTTTAAATTTTTAACACCGCTAAAAAAGCCTCTTGTGGAATCTCTACCTGTCCTATAGCTTTTAATCTCTTTTTACCTTCTTTTTGTTTTTCCAAAAGTTTTTTCTTTCTGGTAACATCCCCTCCATAACATTTTGCAAGAACATCTTTTCTTAAAGGTGGTATCCTTTCACGTGCAATTATTTTACTTCCTATAGCAGCCTGAATTACCACTTCAAAAAGCTGTCTTGGAATTACTTCTTTTAATTTAGTTGTAAGCTCTCTTCCTCTATAATAAGCCTTTTCTCTATGAACAATTAAAGAAAGAGCATCTACAGGTTGTTTGTTTATTAAAACATCCATTTTCACTAAATTTCCAGGTTTATATCCAATAAATTGATAATCTAAAGACGCATATCCTCTGGAATAACTTTTTAATTTATCATAAAAATCTAAAACTACTTCGCTAAAAGGCAGCTCATAAACTAAAACACATCTCTCAGGTGTAATGAATCTTATTTCTTTTTGAACACCTCTTTTTTCCTCACACAATTTAATTAAAGCTCCTAAATATTCCTTAGGAGTGTATATTTCTGCTCTTATATAAGGTTCTAAAACTTCCTCAATAAGTCCAGGATCTGGCCAATCTGCAGGGTTTTCTACTTCTATTTCTTTACCATTTCTTAGTTTTATTCTATATTTAACTGATGGAGCGGTGGAGATTAAATTCAATTTAAATTCTCTTTCCAGTCTTTCCTGGACAATTTCCATGTGAAGAAGTCCCTGAAATCCACATCTAAAACCAAAGCCCAAAGCTGCAGAAGTCTCCATTTCATAAGAAAAAGCAGGATCATTTAACCAGAGTCTTTCTATTGCCTCTCTTAAATCATCAAAATCATCACTATCTACAGGGAAAATACCTGCAAAAACAACAGGTTTTCTTTCTTTAAAACCAGGTAAAGGTTCAACCTGTGCATTAGCCTCAGTAATTGTGTCTCCTATTTTAGCCTCTCTAACTTCTTTTATTCCAGCTGCTATAAATCCTACTTCTCCTGCAAATAAAGCATCCAAGGAACTTGCTTCTGGAGCAAAAACTCCAACCTTGGTAACTTCATAAACTCTTCCTGTAGAAAGAAATTTTATTTTCATTCCAGGATAGATCTTTCCATCTACTACTCTTATCAAAACTACCACTCCTAAATATGGATCATACCAAGAATCAAAAACAAGAGCTCTTAAAGGTTTATTTCTATCACCCTTAGGAGACGGAATTCTCTCCACAATAGTTTCTAAGAGTTTTTCTATTCCAATACCTAATTTAGCACTTACCAAAATGGCATCATCAGCAGGAAGACCTACTATTTCTTCTATTTCTTTTTTGGTTTTTTCAATATCTGCTTGAGGAAGATCTATTTTATTAATTACAGGTATAATTTCTAAGTTGTTTTCCAGAGCTAAATAGACATTTGCAAGAGTTTGGGCTTCTACTCCTTGAGAAGCGTCAACCACTAACAAAGCCCCTTCACAAGCAGCAAGAGCACGAGATACCTCATAAGTAAAATCTACATGCCCAGGAGTATCTATAAGATTAAGCTGATAAACCTCTCCGTTTTTTTTCTGATAATAAAGTCTTACAGCCTGAGCTTTAATAGTGATCCCTCTTTCTCTTTCAAGATCAAGCTTATCTAAATATTGTTCCCTCATTTCTCTTGCAGAAACAGCACCAGTAATTTCAAGTAAACGGTCTGCAAGCGTAGATTTCCCATGATCTATATGTGCTATTATACTAAAATTTCTAATTTTTTCCTGTGGTATAGCTTTCATAGCAATTAAAAAAATAACAAATCTACAAGAAAAAACAAGGGTATTATTCTCCTATTTTGGTAAATTTTCCCGTTTTTTTAGCAAAATTAAAGGATAAAATAAAAATTACAACACTTATAAAAAAATAAATAATGGTTAAAAAATAGGCTTTTAAAATTAAAACATAAGAAACCTCTCCTTCCAACAAAACTTTCCTCATGGTTTCAAAAATATAAGAAGTGGGAACAAATTGTGCTATATATTGAAAAAACTTAGGTAATACATCTACAGGATAAAAAACTGCAGAAAAAGGCAGAAAAAACAAAGCTAAAGCCCAAGCAAGTATTTCTGCCTCCTGTCCAAAAAATAAAATAAAAGCCATAGTAAGTAGTCCTATACTCCAGGCAAAAAATATTAAATTAAAAACCATTAAAAAAATATCTATTCCTTGAAGCCATATTTTAAAATTAAAAGCAAAGGTAGCTATAATAGCCATTAACAAAGAAGCTATAAAAGCTTTAAATAAACTAAAAATAAATAATCCCAATAAGTATTCTGTTATTGTTAAAGGAGAAACAAATAAATGTAATAAATTTCTGGCCCATATATCTTCTAAAAACCCTACAGCTAAACCCTGTTGAGCTCTTATTAAAATATTCCAAAAGATAAGAGCTCCTATAAATTGAAAAACCCATTTCCCCTCAGGATAAAAGTCTTTTTGTAAATAGATAGTAATAAATCCCCATAAAAGAAGATCAACCGTAGGCCAATATAAAAGATCTATCCACCTACTGAAACTATGCTTTAAAAGATATAAATGTCTTAAAATTATACCCCAAATTCTTTTAAAACTTAATTTCATAGCCTAAGTTAAAATTTTAAAATATAACTCTTCCAAAGAATTTACTTTAAATTTTTTAAAAAGCTCTGTCAAAGTTCCATAAGCCAGGGTTATTCCATTTTTAATTAAAAGAGCTTTGTTAATTATTTTTTCAAGTTCCCCTAATTGATGAGAAGTAAGAATAATAGCTAATTGTTTATCCTTAGATAAATATTTTAAAAGTTCAGAAATATATTTAACATATTCTGGATCAAGTCCAGCTGTAGGTTCATCTAAAAGTAAAATTAAAGGATCATTTAGAAAAGCTCTTACCAAATTGAGCCTCATCATCTCTCCAGAAGATAAAGCCCTTGTTAAAACCTTCTTTTTATCTTTTAATCTAAAAAGATCTAAAAGTTCAGTAATCTTCTTATCTGCTTTTTTTATCTCATAAAGATTGGCAAAAACTTTAAGATTTTCCTCTACAGTAAGGGAATAAGGTAAACTTACATATTGAGAAGCAAAACTAACCTTTTTTAAAATCTCACTTCTATTTTTAAAAAAATCTTTTCCAAAATAAAAAATTTTACCTGAAGTAGGAGTGATTATATTGAGAAGAATATATAAAAGTGTACTTTTACCAGCTCCATTAGGACCTATGATACCTAAAATATCTGAAGGATAAAGCTCAAAAGACACATTTTTTAAAACAATTTTGGAACCAAAGTTTTTATAGACATTTTCTACCTTGAGAATCGGTTTCATAAAAATAAAGAAAAATCTCCCTAACCTCCTAAAGATTAGGGAGATTAAAGAGAAAAAGAACTAAAAAGTTATTAAAACCTTAGGAAACTTTAGCCTGTTCCAATCTTGCTAAAGCTTCTTCTAAGGTCATTATACCCTTAGCTACTGCATATGCAACATAAGAATAAACCTTAGTATCATATCCTTCTGGTCTTGGAAAAAGTCCTTTAGCACGAAGTTTACGAAGCTTTTCCCTTCTCCTTCTTCTTCTTTCTATTTCTCTCTCCCTTTCTCTCTTCTTATGCCTTGCCATTAAACTCAGCCCCCTTATTGCAAATTTTTCTCAAAATATATAATCTTTTTTTAACTTTGTCAAGTAAATACTTTTTAAAATGTTTATAAAATCTAACATCATCCATATTGTCTTTTAAAATAAAAATATTTATAATTTAAATAAATTCGGACAAATTTCAATTTCAGGAGGTCAAAAAAAATGGCCGAAGAAAAAATTAATAAAAGAGAAATTCCTCCAGAGATAATAGAAAGGGTTAAAAAATTAAGAGAAGAAATAGATTATCATAATTATAGATATTACGTTTTAGATTCTCCTGTTATTTCTGATGCTGAGTATGATGCTTTAATGAGGGAATTAAAGGAATTAGAAGAAAAATATCCCGAATTAATAACTCCTGACTCTCCTACCCAAAGAGTGGGATTTAAACCAGCTGAAGGTTTTAAAGAAGTCCCTCATGTAGAGCCTATGTTATCCTTAGATGATGCTATGAACGAAGAAGAAGTTATAGAATTTGATAAAAGAATAAAAAGGTTTTTAGGATTCCCCGAGGATCAACCTATTGAATACACTGTTGAACCCAAAATTGATGGTCTTGCTGTAGAATTGGTATATGAAAATGGAGTATTTGTAGTGGGTTCAACCAGAGGAGATGGATATGTAGGGGAAGATGTTACTAACAATTTAAAAACAATAAAAACTATACCTCTAAGACTTAGAAAATTTACAGAAGATGCTCCTGATATTCCTCCTCGTGTTGATATAAGAGGAGAAGTTTTTATGACTAAAGAGGAATTCCAAAGATTGAATGAAGAAAGAGTAAGAAAAGGAGAATTACCCTTTGCTAATCCTCGTAATGCTGCAGCTGGATCTTTAAGGCAGCTTGATCCCTCTATAACAGCTAAAAGAAAATTGGATATTTTTTGCTATGGCGTGGGAAGGGTTGATGGTTATAAATTTAAAACTCAATGGGAAATTCTTCAAACACTTCCTAAATGGGGATTAAAAATAAATCCCATGGTTAAACTTGTTAAAAATATCCAAGAAGCTATTAAATATCATCATGAAATAGAAAGAATTAGAGAAACTTTGCCTTATGAAATAGATGGGATAGTTATAAAGGTTAATGATCTCTCTTTATGGGAAAAATTAGGAACAAAAGCACGCTCTCCCAGGTATGCCCTTGCTTATAAATTTCAGCCTACTCAGGTTACCACACAATTAATAGATGTTGTCTTTCAAGTAGGAAGAACAGGAGCTATTACACCTGTAGCTATTCTTAAGCCTGTGCAAATTGGAGGAGTAATTGTAGAAAGAGCTACTCTTCATAATGAAGATTTTATTAAAAATTTAGATGTACGTATAGGAGATTGGGTATTGGTTCAAAGAGCAGGAGATGTTATTCCACAAATAGTTATGCCTATAAAAGATCGTAGAACAGGTAAAGAAAAAGAAATTGTATTTCCCACTCATTGTCCTATTTGTAGAACTAAATTGGTTAAAAAACCCGGAGAAGCTATTTGGAGATGTCCTAATCCTAATTGCTATGCCTCCTTAGTAAGGAAAATTTTACACTTTGCCAGTAGAAATGCTATGAATATAGAAGGTCTTGGAGAAAAGGTAGCCAGAGATCTTGTTGACAAAGGATTTGTGCAAAATATAGCAGATTTATATTATTTAAAATTAGAAGACTTTATGAAACTTCCAGGATTTGCTTATAAAAAGGCTAAAAATCTTTATGAAGCTATTCAAAAGAGTAAAAAAACTACTTTAGCCCGTTTTATTTACGCTCTTGGTATAAGACATGTAGGAGAAGCTATGGCTTATCTTTTAGCAGAAAAATTTAAAACTCTTGATAAATTAATGAATGCCTCTGTTTCTGATTTATTAAGTATTCCAGGAGTAGGATATGAAGTAGCTAAATCCATAGTGGATTTCTTTAAAAATGAAGAAAATCGCAAAATGATCCAGAGAATGCTGGATGCTGGGGTTACTTTTATTGAAGAAGAAAAGAAAGAAGAGGAAAAACCCAAAATTTTAGAGGGTAAAACTTTTGTCTTCACTGGTGCTTTAAAATCTATGACCAGAGATCAGGCAAAAAGAAAAGTAATAGAATTAGGTGGTAAAGTCACAGATTCAGTATCCAGAAAAGTAGATTATGTAGTAGTAGGAGAAAGTCCAGGTTCTAAATATCAAAGAGCTTTACAATTAGGTATAAAAACTATAAATGAAGAGGAATTTTTAAAACTTATAGGTAAAGCCTAAGATTGAATTCACCTCTTCTATAGTTTGGCGGGCAATTTTTCTTGCCCGCTCTATTCCTTTATAAAGTAAATCCTCCCAATTATTTTTTTCTATCTCTTTTCTTTTTTCCCAAATTTTTTCTAAATTTGTTATTACTCTTTCAGCTAATCTCTTTTTACATTCTACACAGCCTAATATTGCACTTTTACATCCTTTTATGATTTCTTCAATTTCCTCTTGATTAAAATAGAGTTTTATCAAATTAAAAACTACACATCTATTTTCTGGATCTCCTGGATCGCTTTTTCTTGGCCTTTGAATATCTGTTACATAAGATAAAATTTTTTTCCTAACAACCTCAGGAGGATCATTTAAAAATATAGCATTTCCATAACTTTTACTCATTTTTCTTCCATCTATTCCAGGAATTTTAGGAATTTCAGATAAAAGAGGTTCTGGCTCTGGGAAAAATTCTACCTGATAAAGATAATTAAATCTACGAGCTATTTCTCTGGTTAACTCTAAATGAGGAACCTGGTCAAGTCCAACAGGAACTTTTCTTGCCTTATAAATAAGAATATCAGCAGCTTGAAGCACAGGATATCCCAAGAATCCATAAGTAGCAAGATCTTTATTTTTTAAATTTTGAAGCATATCTTTATAAGTGGGATTTCTTTCCAACCAAGCTACTGGTGTAAACATACTAAAAATTAGATAAAGCTCTGCATGTTCCTTAATAGCAGATTGTAAAAAAATAGTACTTTTTTCAGGAGATAATCCTACAGAAAGCCATTCAAAAAATAGTTCCTTTGAAAAACCTTGTATTTTTTTAGGATTTTCATATTCAGTAGTTAAAGCATGCCAATCCGCAATAAAATAAAAACATTCATATTCTTCCTGTAACTTTAACCAATTTTTAAGAACTCCATGTAAATGCCCTAAATGTAAAGGCCCTGTAGGTCTCATTCCGCTTAATATCCTTATCTTACTCACTCCCCTACCCCTCAAAAATTTTAATTCTGATCAATAAAATATCATATTTTTTTAATTTTTAAACTTTAAAATAACTTTAAAAAACTTATTTTATGTTTAAAATATTTTAGAATATTAAAAATTGCTAATAAAAGGGGGAAATAATGAAATGTGAGCGTTTAAAAATTTTAATAAGGGATTGGTATCAAGAAGTTAGAAATTTTACTTTATCACCTGTTAAAATGATGGAATTAATTGAAAAACATATTAAAAATTGTGAAACTTGCCAAAATGATGAGGATTTACCTTTAGAATTAGATCAGCTAAGAGAAATTATAAGAGTCCCTTATACTTCTACACCTTCTCAAGACTTTAATTTTGGTTTTGAGGAGCAAGAATATATTTATGAAGAAGAAATTTTAGAAGATGGAGAAGAAATATAAATAGTTTAGAAAAGTTTAAAGAGGGGATGAAAATCTCCCCTCTAAATTTCCTATTTAATGTTCTTCATGTTCTTCTTCATAACCTGTGATCATAGCAATAATATGAGCTAAAGGAGTATGTCCTAAAGTACTTAAATACATGTGAACAAAGATAAAAAAGGCATAAAATACCCATAAAGCTGTATGAATGAATGAAACTATCTGCAAACCACCTAAAAGACTACCTAAGGTTTTAAATTTAACCGGATCCCATAAAACAAGTCCAGTAATAAGCTGAAGAGGAATACAAACAATCATAATCATTAAATAAGCTACTTGCTGTAAAGGATTAAATTTATTTTCAGGAGTAGGATGATGAGGATTTTTATCTCCTACCATGATACCATAAGCATAATATCTAACCTGACGTAAAGCTCTTTTAATAAATTCAATAGGTCTCCAAATAGGAGGAATATATATCTTAAAAAATTTTAAGGTACCAAAATAATAAATAAACCATATGAAATAATTTATTAACAACACAAAACCTAAATAACTATGGATTTTAACTGCTGTTTTAAAAGACATCCAATGCATTTTATCTACTAATCTTATTTGAAGTCCTGTAAGGATTAAAATTATAAAACTTATAGCATTTACCCAATGCCAAATTCTAACTGGTAAAGGATGTAAATATACTTTCTTCATTAGTAACCTCCTCTTCTTTTTCTTCTAATTGGTGTGGTAATTATTCTTAAACCTAAATGTCCAAAAGCAAAAGCAAGACCACCTAATGCAGCAAGTACAAAAATAATATCTAATATGGTTATTTTTGTTAAACCCAAAACATAAAAATCTCTAATATTAGGTATAGCATAAATAGAATTTACAACCTTTCTTTCCATATTTATTTTTTCAGGTTTAGCTCCTTCCTTATTAATTTCAAATTTACCTACAAATTTTGCTTGAGGATTGTGACAAACAGTACAATCTTTAATAGCATCTTTTTTAGATACAATTCTATGAGCATCATTAGCATTAATTATATCCAGTCTTCCTTTTAAATCTATTTTAACCTGCGGTTTCAAAAAGTTTAAAAATTGCCAAAGCTCTTTTTCTTCTATTATATTATCTCCATTTAAGTCAATTTTTTCTTTCACTCCTGCTGGATCTAAATTTAATAATTCACTTATTTTTTCCAAAGTTAATGGTTTATTATTAGATTTATTTATAAGTGTTAGAATTATAGCTTTATTACCATTTACATGGCAAGCTGAACATGAAGCACCTTTAAAATGAACATCTACAAAAGATTTTAAAGTAAAAGGAGGATTATACAACCATTTATTGTGTGCTTCTTTAATACCTTTATGGCATTTTATACAAGATTTGTTTATGTTTGCTATATTAGTAGAAAGTACATCATGTGCTTTATGACAGCTTGAACAGGTAGGAGAATTGGATTTATTTTCAGAAAGAGCTTTATAATGAATGCTTTCCTCAAAAGCTTGTGCTTCTTTTTTATGACAATTTACACAAAGATTAAATTGTAATTGTTTATTATTAGAAATTTTTACTACATTATGATAACCATGGCATTTTAAACAATCAGGTGCATTTTTCCCTTTAACTAAAGCTTGAGCATGAATACTTTTTTCAAATTGTTGCATTTCTTTAGTATGACATTGTTTACATATATTATTAGCCTGTGCTCTATACTCTTTTATAGATTTGAAACTTCTAAAAGGATGTTTTCCTTTAGAAAACTCTTTATGACAATCTATACACTTTAATTTTTTATGAACAGAATTCATGAGAACATTTTCTTTAACTTGAACTGACAAAATTTCTCCATTTTCCATTTTTTTAGTTAAAGGCCTACTGTGACAAAGTAGGCAATATTGATTTTCAGAACCACCCCGAGCAACTTTTATAGGTTTAACATTGTGATATCCATGACACTTTATACAAGGGGCAGTTTTAGAAAGATTATAATGTACAGGGTTCTTTCTTAGTGATTTATCAGTATGACATCTCTGACAAACTATTTTTGACATTTTTATCATATATTCTTTCTTGCTTCTAAACTTATAAGATGGATGTTTACCCCTTAAAAAATCACTATGACATGCTATACATTTAAACTTTCCATGCACTGAATTTTTAATTTCCTTAGGATTTATTTTAACGCTTATTTTTTCACCACTTGGTAAAGTTTTTATAAAACTAAATCTGTGACAGGACATACAATAGTTGTTATTTTTATTAAAAGTAGTTGCTGTAAAAGATTGATTAAAGCTTAAAAAGATTAAAATTAAAACTAAAATTGAAAACCACCCAAAATCTTTAATTTTAGTTCTCATTCTTACCTCCCTAAGGAATTGCTTTTATGATATGCATGACAATCTATACATATAAATTTTTTACTTTTTATAATAGCTGCATGCCCACGATGTTTGGAAAGAGAAGAATAAGTATGACATTTAACACAATTTTTAACTACCTCTTTAGCATATGCTCTCTTGCTTTTTATAGGTTTAGGATAAGGATGTTTGTTAGAATTGTAAATATCAAAATGACAAGCGAAACATCCTATTTCAGCATGAGGAGATTTAGCAAATTCTTTAGGATTTATACGAAGATACATTTTTTCTCCATTAGGAAGTATTTTAGGAAGTCTCTCTAATTTATGACACTTTATACAAGCTTCAGTTTGTTCTTTAATGGCTTCCATTGTTTTAATATAGTGGGCTGTATGGCATTCATCACAGGTAACTTTATTTTCTTTAATAACATTTTTATGGAAAGAAGATAAACCACTCTCAGCATGGCAACCTAAACAGTTTTGAGTTACTTGCTTAGCATAACTTTTTTTACTAAGAATCTTGACAGGCTTGGGATGGTTAGAAGGATCTATATCTTGGTGACATAAAATACAGTTTAAAACTCCATGGGCAGATTTATTAAATCTTTCAGAATCTACATACAAATACATTTTTTCTCCATTCGGTAATACCTTAGGAGCTCTTTTTAGTTTATGACATTTCAAACATTGTTGATTTAATTTTTTAGTAAATGCTAAAGAATTGTTATTAATACTAAAACAAAAGAAAAAAATAAAAACCATTAAAAAATAACATAGTTTCTTATCTTTCATTTTTTACCCCCCAAATTTAAAAATTAAAAAACAAGTTTTACCCAACCATTATTTTTACTTAATTTTAATCTTATACAAGCTTATTTCTTAGTCAAGTTTAATAAATCCAAAATTTTAGAGTTTTTGTTAAATAAAACAAATTTATTTTTAAATATTCTTTTTTCTTTTTTATTTTTTTCTTTTATCTATTATCCTTACAGCTTTACCTGGAACTCTCTGAATAGTACCTTCAGGTACTACCTGAATTTTACTATGAAATCCTAAGAAATCATAAAGTTCTACATTTAATTTTTCTAATTCTGGCTCTGTAATTCCATTATCAACCTTTTCTATTATTATGGTCATTTCATCTTTACCTTTAACAGTTTCTATAACTAATTGATAATAAGGAGATAAACCTTTATATTTCATCAAAATTTGCTCTATTTGTGAAGGATAAAAATTAACTCCTTTTACCTTTAACATATCATCTGTTCTTCCTTTTATTCTGTCAACTCTTACATGAGTTCTTCCACAATCGCATTTTTCATAACTTATTATTCTTGTAATATCTCTGGTTCTGTACCTTATTAAGGGTAAGCCTTCTCTTGTTAAGGTAGTTATAACAAGTTCTCCTTCTTTTCCTACAGGTAAGACTTCTCCAGTATTAGGATCTACTATTTCTACAATATAATGATCTTCCCAGATGTGAATTCCTACTCTTGCTTCACAATCTATACCCAGCCCTACCCCTCCGGTTTCAGTCATACCAATAATATCAAAAGTCTTAACTCCCATAATTTCTTCTATACGTTTTCTATATTCATCTGACCATGTCTCAGCTCCAAGAATAGCAACTCTTAATTTGGTTTCCTTAAAATCATAACCTATTTCCTTAGCTACTTCTATAAGTCTTGCTGGATAAGAAGCAATAGCTCCTATAGCAGTAACTTCTAAATCTTTTATGAATTTTAATTGCATCAAGGTTCTACCTGCCCCAGCTGGAACCACAAAACATCCCAGTTTTTCTGCTCCATAATGAAATCCGAAACCGCCATTAAATAATCCAAAAGAGGGCATTATTTGCAATCTATCCTTGGATGTTAATCCTGCACAGGCAAGACATCTTGCCATAATTTCTCCCCATTGATTTATATCATTTCTGGTCATAGCGTTAATTACAGGAACACCTGTTGTTCCTGAACTCATATGCATTCTGGCACAATCAGAAGGATCTACTGCTGTATGATCAAAGGGATAACAATCTCTTAATTCATCTTTGGTAGTAAAAGGAAGATTTTTTAAATCATCCAAACTTTTTATGTCCTCAGGTTCAATATCTTTGTATTTCTCTTTTAATTTAGAACGTGAATTTTTTAAAAATCTTAAAGTTTTTCTCAGTTGAGATAATTGAAGTTTTTCAATCTCTTCTCTTGGCAAAGTTTCAATCTTGTAATTAAACATCTCGCCCTCCCTTTTCATTGAAATTCTTTTTAAATTATCAGCATGTTTGCTTTTAATAAAAAATTACAATTTAGACAAAAATATTTACTTTTTCTATCAGTATCTAAAATACTATTAGAGAAATGCATCACACAATTAGGATTCTCACAATGATGAAGATAAAAAAGATGTCCCAACTCATGGGTTGTTTCTTTTAAAAGTCTCTCAGTAAATAATCTTTCATTGGGTTTAGATCCATAAAATTCAGGTTTTAATCTTGTTAAAGAAACAATAGCAATACCATATCTGGGATAAGCCTCTCCAAAAATAAAATTAAGACCAGGGGTATAAAGATCTACATCCACAAAAAAAATCCATTTATCTTTCCAATTATTTTTATAAGGAAACATTTTTTTTATTATTTTTGAAGCCAAATACTGATTTCTGGTAAAATTATATGCATCATTTATGTCTATACTAAGTCCATAAAATTCAGTTTCTAAAGAAAAAACATCTTCAAGATGAGATTTTAATTCTCTTAAAATTTCATCTCTTAAATGAGTATAAATCAAAAATACAATTATTTTCCTCATTTCACTTTTAGGATATCAATTCTGATTACAATGTCAATATATTCCCAAATAAATTTTTTCAAATAATTATTTCTATTATCTTTTAATTTTTGGTTTTTAACACTTAAAATTGACTTTATTATATCTTTAATTATAATTAAGCACATGCAAAACTTGTTATTTATTATTTTTATAGTCTTGTTCCTCTTTAAAGTTTCTTTTTGCTCAGCATATGAAGATAGTTTTGAAAAATCTTTAAATCTCTGGCCTTTTTTAGTTTTTTATAAAAATAAAAAAACAAATATAAAAAAAATAGAAATTCTGGGTCCATTTTTTTACAAGTATAAATTTCCTGAGGAAAATGGTCTTTTTATAAGACCTTTTTATTCCTCTGTAAGCAATTCTCAGGGAAGGAAGGCTTATTTTCTTTCTCCCTTAGGTGTTTATAAATCTGATAATGAAACCTCAACTCTTAAATTATTTCCTATTCTCAAAAAAACCTGGCATAAAGCTAAAGAAGAAAAAAATGTTAAAAACTGGGAATTTTTCCCTATTTTTGCAGGGGTTACTTCGGATAATCAAACCTATGGTGGATTTTTTCCCTTCTATGGGAAACTTAAAAATAGATTGGGGGCTAAAGAAATAACTTTTTTTCTCTGGCCCGTATATAGCAAAGCTCAATATGAAAAATACACCTCTGAAAATTTCTTCTGGCCTTTTATTAGAATTATAAAACCAAATGAACCTAAATCTAAAGAATATAATGGATTTAAAATATGGCCTATTTATGGACATTTTAAAGAAAGACTTATGGAAAGAACTTTTATCCTATGGCCTTTTTATATTAAAGAAAAAGATCCGTTTTCTCAAAAACTTATCATTTTTCCTTTATATATTAGAGAAAATACAGATTCTTATAATAAATGGATAATTTTATGGCCTTTTTTCCAGAAAATTTATGCAAAAAATTCTTGTTATAAACAAATAGATGCTCCTTGGCCATTTTATAGAAAAATAGAAGGTAAAAATATTAATGGAATAAGAATTTGGCCATTTTATGGTTGTGTAAAAAGAAAAAATTCTTCAGATTCCTTTATTTTATGGCCTCTATATTTTTATAAAACTGATAATATATATAAAGGAAAATTTCATTATAAAAAAGTTGAACATAGATTTTTATTACTTTCTAAATCTACTTATATTAATAAAAATAATACTATAAAAAAAGAAATAAGATTATGGCCTTTTGTGTATGATTATCAATTAGACAGTAATTCTATCCATTTAAAATATTGGTATTTCCCAGCTATATTGCCTTTTTATGATGAAGGAATAGAAAGAAATTATAGTGCATTTTTAAAATTAATGGAATATTATAAGAAAAATAAATATTCTTTTTTTAAATTATTATGGGGGCTTTATAGATGTGAAAAATTTGGAAATAGAGAAACTCAAGAATTGGCTTTCTTTCTAAGGGTAATAAAAGATAAAAATACTAATTATGTAGAATTTTTAGAAGGGCTCTTAGGTATAGGGAAAATTGAAGGAAAGTCAATTTTAAAAATTCTATATATAAATTTTAGGGATTAAAAATGAGCAAGATTTGTAAAAAAATTGTAATTTATCCTGGAACTTTTGATCCTATAACTAATGGACATATGGACATTATAAAGCGTGCTTTGAAATTATTTGATACTATAATAGTTGCTATAGGAGAAAATCCCGCTAAAAAAGCTTTATTTTCTAAGGAAGAACGTCTTTTTTTAGTAAAAGAAGCTATAAAAGAATTGCCTGAACATGATAGAGTAGAAGTAGAAATTTTTTCTGGTTTATTAGTAGATTTTGCCAAAAAAAAATCTGCTTGTGCTATTATTAGAGGTTTAAGAGCGGTTTCAGATTTTGAATATGAAATGCAATTAGCTTTGATGAATAGAAAACTTTCAAATAGTATTGATACTATTTTTTTAATACCAAGTCTTAAATGGATATTTTTAAGTTCTTCTATAATTAAAGAAGCTGCAAAATTAGGAGGAAAAATTGACGATTTAGTCCCAACTATTGTAGCTAAGAAATTAAAAGAAAGATTTAATTTTTAAAGGGGGCATAAGCCCCCTATGTTTTTTTAAACTTCATTTACGGTAATTGAACCTGTAGGACAAACTTCTACACAGGTCATACATCCTAAACAGTCTTCAGGTCTTGCAACTACTGGCTTATCATCATCTCCTTTGTCATAAACTTGACCTGGACAAGATTCAATGCAAGTTCCACATGCTTCACAAGTGTCATAATTTACAGTAATCTCAAACATGTTACACCTCCTTTGATTTTATTTTTGCTTAAACTCTTGCGCTTTTTCTAAAAATTTTTCCGCCCAATATTTTACACTAAAAATATGAATATGGGTATAACTCGCTAATAAATTTTTAAATAAAATTCCGTCTTTTTTTCCATCTATTCCAAATCCTTTTTTTAATTCAAATATATATCTCATTTCTTTATTTTCGTCAACTTCAATAGGTTTAGAATAATGAAATTCATGACCTTTTATAAAATAACCTAATTTGAAATATGGATTTTTTTTAATAACCTTAGCTATTACATAACCATGTCCCTGAGGTCTTTTTTCTACTTTAAAAACAATAGGTAAAACTCCACACACGGGATATTCTTTATTTTTCCAGATTATTTTCTTTCCTAAGTACATAAATCCACCACATTCTGCATAAACTGGCATCCCTTCTAAAACAGCTTCTTTTATATCTTTTAAAAGCCCTTTATTTTCTGACAAAGCTTCTGCTTGAACTTCAGGAAATCCACCTCCTAAATATAAAGCAGAAATATCTGAAGGAAGGTTTCTATCTTTAAAAGCATTTATATATCTAATTTCAGCACCTAATCTGCATAAACTTTCCAGATTTTCAGGATAATAAAATTGAAAAGCTTCATCTCTAAAAACTCCTATTTTTAAATCTTTATATTTTTGTGTTTGTATATCAGGTAGTTCTTCTATTTTTAGATCTTCTACTTTTTTACTTATTTCTAAAATTTTATTTAAATCTACATTTTCTCTTATAGCTTCTTTTAACTCCTCTAAAAATGGTCTTTCTTCGTATTCATAAGAAGTAATAAGTCCCAAGTGTCTTTCAGGTGGTAAATTTTTAAGCTTAGGTATAGATCCTAAAACTTTTATATTAGTGTAATATTCTATAGATTCTCTTATAATATTTTCATGTCTTGATCTTGCTATTTTATTCAGAATAACTCCTTTAATATCAATTCCTTCCTCAAAAGATAAAAACCCTTTAACTAAAGCTGCTAAACTTCGGGTTACCTTTGTACAATCAAGAACAATTATAATAGGAACTTTTAAAACTTGAGCCAATTTAGCTGTGCTACAACTACCATATATATCCATTCCATCAAAAAGACCTCGATTTCCTTCAATAATAGCAATCTCTGAATCTTTTGAACCTAAGTAAAAAGAATATAAATTATCTGCTTCGTTAAAAAGAAACAAATCTAAATTTCTACAAGGGACTTGAGAAACTTTACTTAGCCAACCAGCATCTATATAATCAGGTCCTTTTTTAAAAGCTGAAACTTTTAATCCTTGATCTCTAAGGACTGAGATTAACCCTATTGTAAATAGAGTTTTGCCAGCACCACCTTTATGAGAGGAAATCAAAATTCTTGGAATTTTATAAACAATTGACATAAATAGAAAAATAACATAATATTTAAAAAATATAAGGGGAAAAAAAACCCCCTTATATTTTATTTTTTAAATAAAATTCCATTATATTTTACTACTAATTCTTTTGATTTTTTAACTTCTATTGTTATTTTATATAATACACTAAGAACAAAAAATCCCAAAGCCCAGACACCTAAAGCAATGCCAATTTCTGGTAAAGTAGGTCTGTACACAGTAATAGTCTCAAATGGTGTAGGAGTATATCCTCCTACAATCAAACCAATACCTTTATCAATCCAGCAAGCAAGAAAAACAGCTATACATCCTAAAACTAATGTAGCTTCATTTTTGCGAGTAGCAGGAATTACTAATAAAATTATTGCAACAGCAGCTAAAATAGCAGCAGCCCACATAAAAGGAACCCATTCTGCATGTCCATGAAGTCCTACAAATAAATATTTAATAGGTGCTTTATGACTGGGAATACCACTATAAAATGAAGTAAAAAGTTCAAAGAAGAAAAGTAAAACATTTATAATAAATGCATAAGCAACTGTTTTAGAAAGTGCTTCTATTGCTTTTTTACCAGGATCAAAGTTAGCTACTCTTTTTAAAAGGAGGGCTGCAATGATTATAAATGCTGGGCCTGCACAAAATGCAGATGCAAGAAATCTTGGAGCCATAACAGCAGTCAACCAGAAATGACGTCCAGGTAACCCTTGATAAATAAAAGCAGTTACAATATGAATACTTGGAGCCCAAAGTATAGCTAAATAAATAAAAGGCTTTAACCAAGAAGGATATTTGGTCCCTTTATATTCAGAATGCAGAACTGTCCAACCACAAAGAATATTGAGTAATAAATATCCTGAAAGAACACAAGCATCAAAGAAGAATACAGAGTGAGGTGTAGGATATCTTAAAACATTCAATGCTCTCATAGGTTGACCAAGATCTACAAAAATAAACAACATACACATTAAAACTGCAGCAACAGCTAAAAATTCACCTAAAACTGTAATTTTGCCATATTCTTTATAATTATGCCAATAGTATGGAAGAACTATCATCACAGCTCCAGCAGCTACTCCAACCAAAAAAGTAAAATTAGCAATATAAAATCCCCATGACACATCCCTGCTCATTCCTGTAATACCTAAACCTACTTTCCATTGTTTTAGATAGCATAAAAATCCAATAAAAATAATAGATGCTAAAAAAGCAAGCCATAACCAATATTTTTTACTTCCTCTTAAAGCCTTTTCAATCATACTTACACCTCTCCTCTAAAATTTATTAATCTATTAAATAAAATACTGAAGGTCCTGTTCCAAGTTCCTCTTTTCTTCTGATAGCCATTCTTTCTTCTAAAACTTTATTAACTTCAGAATTAGGATCATTTAAATCTCCAAATATAATAGCCTTAGCTGGGCACGCTTCTACACAGGCAGGTACTTTACCATCTGCCAGTCTCTCATAACACAAAGTGCATTTTTCTACTACACCCTTTGTTCTTGTAGGATATAGCGGGTTTACTTTGGAAAGATATTTACGAGGATCATACCAATTAAAACTTCTTGCTCCATAAGGACACGCTGCCATACAAAAACGACATCCTATACATCTATGATAATCCATCATTACAATACCATCCTCTCTTTTAAAAGTAGCCCTGGTTGGACAAACTCTTACACAAGGAGGATTTTCACAATGATTACATAAAAGTATAAAAGGAATCCCTTCCAATTTTTCTACTAAATATTTGTTAGTACCTTCTTCAGGAAAAGCATGTTCAAAATTATCTTTCCATATCCACTTAATCTCTTTCTTTGGATCAGGGATATTAGGAATATTATGATAAACATTACAGGCTTCAATACATTTAAAACCACAAGTAGATTGGTTTTCTTTACATTTTTTAACATCAATTACTAAAGCCCATCTTTTACCTTTTAGAGATTCTGGAGCTGAAGTATAACCTTCAGCTTTAGCCTCACCTTTAATTAAAAGGTTTTCCACTGCAGCAGATGCTGCAGTACCAACTAAAGTTAAACCACCTAATTTTAAAAAGTCCCTTCTCTTTATTGCCATTTTTTGGCCTCCTCCTTTGTAAAATGACAATGCCAACAATCTGGATGTGTAATTACAAAATTATGACATCTATCACAAAATTTTTCCCTGTTATTATGGCATTTTAAACAAGTTTTTTGTAAACTAATCCTATATTTCTCTCCTTTGCTGTTTATGTATATATATTGATTTTCACGGATAGCTTTTTTTCTCCAATCATCTAAAAGTTTCATATGATAAGCTCTCATATACTCCTTTGATTCTACACATTTCTTTTCTCCTTTTGGCAACTCTGGTTGAGGTATAGCCTCAAGTCTCCCAAAATTTAACCATATAGGTGCAGTAAAAAATAAAATAAAAATAATTATTCCTGGAATAACTTTGTTGGCATTATACATAACTATACCTCCTCTTCCTTACCTTTTAATGGACGATATCTTAAATCTGTAGTTCTTTCTTTTTCTCCATCAAGTACAATAGCATTTCCAACTAATTCATGGACTCCACACACATCTACACCAGGAACCCAGTAATTCATAAGAGCTGGAAATACTGCTCTATCAATTGCACAGATACAGGCTAAATGATTCACTCCATACTTCTTATGAACATACTCTACAGCATTAGCTCTTGGAAATCCTCCTCTCATTCTCATTTCCATATATTCATCAGTATTCAATCCAGATCCACTTCCACAGCAAAAAGTCTTTTCTCTAATAGTATTTTCAGGCATTTCTACAAAATTATTGCAAACATGTTTTAAAATGAATCTCGGCTCTTCAAAAAATCCCATAGCTCTGGCTGGATTACAAGAATCATGATAAGTCACTATAACATGATCATTACGAGATGGATCAAGTTTTATCTTGTTATGAGCAATGAGATCTGCTGTAAACTCACAAATATGAATAATTTTATTATCCTTAGCATGTTCAAAAACAGTTCCAGTAATAGGAGATTTTGGCACTTCAAGAAAATTAACAGGACCATACCAAGTATTGTGATATTGATGCCAAACTCTCCACATGTGACCACATTCACCACCAAGAATCCACTTAACCTTCAATCTTTTTGCTTCTTCATAAATTTTAGCATGCAACTTCTTAGCCAGTTCTAATTTATTGAAAAATCCAAAGTTTCCAGATTCAGAAGCATAAGTACTTATAGTATAGTCAAGTCCTAAGTGGTGGAATAAAATCAAATATCCCATAAAATTATAAATTCCTGGATCAGCAAAATAGTCACCAGAAGGAGGAACAAATAATATTTCCGCTCCTTTTTTATTAAAAGGAACCTCTATCTTTACTCCTGTAATCTCTTCAATATCAGCTACTAAATATTCAATAATCTCTTTCATAGTATGAGGCTGAATTCCAATATGGTTACCAATAAAATGAGAAAATCTAACAGGTTTCATCGCCCAATCTATAGCAATTCCTAACTCATGTAAAATTTCTCTCATTATGATAGTAACTTCTGCAGTATCTATTCCATAAGGACAAAAGACAGAACATCTTCTACACTCAGTGCATTGATAAAAATAAAAAAACCATTCTTTTATAACATCTTCTGTTAATGGCCTTGCACCTGCAAATCTGCCAAATAATTTAGCAAAAGTGGAAAATTCTCCTTTTATAATAGACCTAATAAGTTCTGCTCTTAAAACAGGCATATTTTTAGGATCTCCGGTTCCAAGAAAGAAATGACACTTATCAGCACAGGCTCCACATCTTACACAAATATCCATAAAAAGCTTGAAAGATCTAAACCTTTCCATACGAGTTTTAATAGCATCTCTTACTATCTCTTTCCAATTTTCAGGAAGTGGCCATTTTTCATCATGAGGTTGCCAACTTCCTAAATTAGGAAGTCCTAAATCCTTCATAACCTGAGGTTCAACAGCATAACAATAAGTCCCAGGTTTAAATTCTGTTTTTATATCCATCCAATGTTGAGATGGGGTTCTATTTAAATTTACATTCTGCAATAATTCATCTGGTTTTGGAAGAGCCATATTTTTACCTCCCTCTATTGAGTCTTCTGGGTTTGTTGTTGTTCTTTACACCACTCATCATCAATGGGTAAACCTGCTTGTTCTAATAAATCTCTAAATCTTTCTTGCCATTCACAATAAGTTGTATATTTCACTGGATAATCCCAAGGATTAACATGTCTAACATATCTGTTATTATTAGCCATATTACGAGTTGGACTGAAAAATACTCCTACCATGTGGCATAATTTGCTAAATGGAAAATAAGCAGCTAACACAGATACTAAAAATATATGTATATAAAATATTGTTCCAATCTTAACATCTGGTATAGTAGGTTTTAAAGTAACCAAACCAAGTGTTAAATGTTTTACTCCATAAATATCTACTTTTATAGCATATCTCATCAAAACTCCTGTAATTGCTATACTCAAAATTAAAAACAAGGGAAAATAATCAGAACCATGAGAAAGATATGAAACCTTGGGATCCACTAATCTTCTTAAAAGCAGAAATGTCAATCCAGCAATAATTAACACATCAGTTATATAAACAGGTGGCACCCCTAAGGTTTGTAAAAAGCTATCCATAAAATCTAAGCCTTGAATAATTTCAGGAACAGGATTAGTAAATAATCTTAAATGTCTTAAAAGAATGATAAAAAAAGACCAATGAAATAAAATAGCTCCTAACCATAACCATTTTGCAGAACCATAAATCAATCTTCTTCCCTGAAGCTCGGCTCTTAAATTTCTAAAAAGGCTCCTAAAAAATACAATTTCAAAAAACATTCTTAAAACCACTTCCCAAGTAGTAAAAGGAGATTCTAATCTACTATGCTTAATCCAAGATAAACTCTTTTGTTGACCACAAGTAGTCGGAATCTTAAAAGGTTGAGGAGACTTAGCCCAATAAATCATTTTATAAATCAATCCAATTATAAAAACCAAAAAACAAGCATAAGGTATTACTATACCAAATAAACTATCTAAACCCAATACACCTACCCCTATCCAGGGGATGAGAAGTAATACAATAACAGCTAATAGACTCCATCCTACATTCATACCTCTCTCCCTCTCATTTTATTGATATTAATATTTTTTTCTGATACAGTTGGTGGAATACCTTCCATAGGATCATATACTATTCCTGCTTTCTTTAATAACATAAAATTATTTCTTTTCCATTCCTCAAATCTATTTTTATACAATAACTCTCTATACTTGGTAAAATGGTCAAAACTACGAATAATCAAAGTATTTATTCTGTCTTCCAATTTTAAAAATTCCTCAATACCAAATTTCTTTATAATCTCTTCTCCTAATTTATCTCTTATAATACTCTTGAGTTGTATAAACAAATATAAAGCTTTAGAAGGTGTCTCTTCCTGAATAGCTCTTATTTGAACAAGTCTATTCAAAAAATAATCCACCTCTTCCCAATTAAATTCTCCAAAAAGCTCTTTTATTAAACCATCAAAACACTCATCTATACGATACCCAAAAGGATTTTGAAATCTATCTACCTCTTTACTTAAAAATCTCTTAGCTTCCTCCCCAAAAGAATCCCAAAATATAGACTTCCACTTTTTTAAAATATCTTCTCTTTTTTCTTCTAAAAATTCTAAAAACGATTTTGACAATTCTATCCCCTTCGGTGCCATTTTAACAGATTTTTATAGCTTTCCTTTTTAAAAAGTCAAATTTGATTTTTATAAATTTATTCCTCTTTTTGACATATATCATAGTTTTAAGAAAGGTTTTTTTTGTTTTTTTTAAATTTTCAAGCAATTTTTAAATATTAAATAACTTAGGCAATTTCTTAAAAAGTTTTACCTTTTCTGATTCCTCTATTTTTATTTTTCTAAGTATCTCTTCCAATTCTTGTATAGTATGATCATACAACCTCTTATTCAATTTATAAGGATGCCCATCTTTACCTCCATGAGCATAACTATAAACTACTGGATCTCTTCTTGAAGCCTGAACATTATAAATCAATTCTGAAGCTAAAGTTAAAGCTCTTAAAGCTTTTGCTCCCAGCCCCGGAGTTAAAATGAGATCTTTAAAATCTGAGGGAGGATTTTCATAAATTTTTTCCCAAATTTTTCTTAAAGAACTAAGTGAGAGATCTCTTTGTGTTAAGGCATGATCTTTTTTAAAAATAATATGTACCTTAGGGGATAATTCTTTCAATACTAACTCAAATCTTTCTTTAACTAAAGAAACCATATTTTTTTGAACCGGGACACTCTCTTTATCTACCAGATTTAAAACCTCTTGTTTTTTTATATTTGATATTATACCAGTATGAGGATTTTCACAAAAATCAATTATCTTTTCACTATACCAATGATACCTACGAGCATAACAGGTATTTTCATCCATTCCTTGCTGAATTACACCCCAAACTCCATCTTTTGAAAAGATAAAAAGATGAAAATAAAGTTGAAAACCATCTTGGATAGCATTGTTATCAATTCTTGCGGTAAGTCTGCTTAAAGTAACAAATTTAAAAGCTTCATGAGGAAGACCTTCTTTTTCAGCCCACTTAATAATTTCCTGAGGAGTTTTTAAGGCTGTCTTCCCTTTTCCTCCACATATATAGACACCTAAATCTTTAAAATAAGGTTTTAAAGCCTCTTTTACAGCTCCTCCCACAGTAGTAGTTAATCCTGAAGAATGCCAATCAAAACCTAAAAGACATCCCAAAGCTTGAAACCAAAAAGGATCAGTTAGTCTTTTAATTAATTCCTGTTTGCCAAATTCCTGGTATACTATAAGTAAAATAGCCTTGCTTAATTTAACCATTCTTTCAAATAACCAAGATGGACATTTTCCTCCGTGTAAAGGAAGATCAACTGTGCTTCTACTTATCATTTTTTTTCTTCTAAGGCCTTTTTAATTTGTCCTGCTATAGTTTTACATACCTTTTCAGGAGAAAAGGCTTCTCTAATAGGTCTTCCTATTACTAAATAATCAGCTCCTGCTAAAATTGCTTCATAAGGAGTTGAAACTCTAACTTGATCATCTTTACTTTCTTCTAATCTAATTCCTGGAACTACTGTAATAAATTCTGGAAATATTTCTTTGATTTTACTGACCTCTTTAGCAGAACAAACAATTCCATCACAACCTGTTTTATAAGCTATTTGAGCTAATTTAAATACAAGTTCTTTTGTATCCCTTACTAATTCAGAATTAAAACCAAGTTCCATCAAATCTGCTCTATCAAGAGAAGTAATTATAGTAACAGCTATAATTTTTAAATTGTTATAAGCTGAGTTAACTGCATTTTTTAAAGCTTCACTTCCTGAAAGTGTGTGAACTGTAATCCAATCCACACCTAAATTTGAAATAACTCTAATGGTTCTTAAAATAGTATTAGGAATATCATAAAGCTTTAAATCTAAAAAAATTTTATGATCTGTTCTTTTTTTTATCTCTTCTATTATTCCAGGACCACAACTTGTAAACAATTCTAAACCAATTTTAAATACTCCAACTAAACCATTTAACCTCTCCACCCATTTTAAAGCCTCTTCTTGAGTAGAAACATCAAGAGGGAAAACTATTCTTTCTTGAGGTTTTGAACTGTTACTTAACATGTCCCAATTCTTTTATTTGATCTATAAATTCATTAACATCTTTAAATTCTTTATAAACAGAAGCAAATCTTATATACGCTACTTTATCCCATTTTTTAAGTGCTCCTATAACTCTTTCACCTATATATTGAGAAGGCACCTCTTTTTCACCTCTTTGTATTAAATCAAGCTCTAATTCATGAATAAATTTTCTGATCTTCTCTTCACTAATTGGTCTTTTATGACAGGCTTTTCTTATACCAGCAAGAAGTTTTTCCCTATTATAAGGCTCTCTTCTTTTATCTTTCTTAACTATCATAATATCAAGCTCTATCTTTTCATAAGTGGTAAACCTGTATCCACATTTGTTACATTCTCTTCGTCTTCTTATAGTAAATCCATCTTCTATTACACGAGTATCTATAACTTTAGTCTCTATATCTTTACAACGAGGACATTTCATTGAATTTTATTATAATCTAAAACTAAGATTTTATAAAGCCTTTTAAAAAGTTGAATTTTAATAAGATCGCATTAAATTTTTTTACCAAAAATTAAAACCTGACAATCTGTTTCTATAAAGGTGAGATGTTAAAATTTTTTAATTTAAAAGAATTTTTAGAAAATAGTAATTATAAAAAAATTTTAAATATCTCTGGTATTAATATATCTTTTTTAGCCTATCTTTTGTCTCAGCAAAGGAATACATTTAAAAAACTTATAGCAATTTTTCCTGAAGAAAACCAGGTCAAGGACTTTATTTCAGCTTTAAAAGTTTTCACTACAGAAAAAGTAGAACTATATCCTGAAATAGATTTACCTCCTTTTTCAGAAACTTATACTCTTTCTTTGGAAGAAATGGAAAGAATTAATATTATCTGGAAGTTACCAAATATCAAAATTTTAGCAGGAAGTATAAACAGTTTTGTAAGAAAAAATGTACCCAGAAAATTTTTAAAAGAAATTTACATATATCTCATCATTGGAGAAAAAATAAATAGAGAAAAATTTTTAAAGAAACTTATTGATCTTGGCTATGAAAGAACAGGAATTGTTAAAGAAAAAGGTAGTTTTACTGTTAAAGGAGGAGTAATAGATATTTGGTCTCCTAATTATGATTATCCTGTAAGGATAGATTTTTTCGGAGATGAAATTGTAAGTTTTAAACTTTTCAATCCAGAAACTCAAAGAAGTTTTGATAAGTTAGAAGAATTTAGCATTATTCCTTGTAAGGAAATATTTTTTCCAGAAAATATAGAATCTATCTATAAAAGTCTTTTTAATTTGAAAAATAAAATTCCTGAATCACGTTTTGCAGAAATTCTTCAACAAATTGAAAACAAAGCTATTACAGAAAATTCAGAGTTTTTATTACCTATATTTTTTGAAAAATTAGAATCAATTTTAGAAAATATCTCTAATGAAGAAGCTCTTGTTTTGCTATATGAACCAGAACATATAGAAAAAAATTTGGAAAAATTTTGGGATAAAATTTATATTAATGCTCTAAAAGCTAAGGAAAGAAATAAATTCTTCTTTGATGAAACTTTTATATATTCATCTATTAATGATTTCAGAAATTCTATTAAATCTTTTAAAATTATTCAGGCAAGAGAGCTTTCTTTTGCTATGGAATCATCAGAAAAGCATATAGTCTTTTCTATTTTTAAAAAAGAGATAGAAGCCTCTCCAGGTTTAAATAAAATTGATCATGCTTTTAAGTTGTTAAAAAAATCTTTAACAGAAGGAGAAAAAATCATTTTGGTAGTTTCTGATGAGAAAACTGAAAAGACCATCTTGGAAGGGCTTCAGTTTAGAGGAATAGATAATTTTAAAAATTTAGAATTTAAAAGAGGTTATCTTAAAGAGGGTTTTTATTTTCCAGAAATTTCTCTATGGGTTACTTCTGAGTATGAACTTTTTGGAAAAATTGCTTTTAAAAAAGAAATTTCTAAAGAGGGAGTAAAGAGAGCTAAAAGCCACTTCAGAAAATTTGAGGATTTAAAACCCGGAGATTTTGTAGTTCATAAACTTCATGGAATTGGAAAATATCTTGGATTAACCATGTTAGAAATAGGAGGAGTAGAAGGTGAATTTTTGCAAATTGAATATGAAGGGGGAGATAAACTTTATTTACCTGTTGCTCGTTTAGACGAGCTTTATCCTTATGTAGGAGTTACAGACAAAGAGCCAAAACTTGACAAGCTTGGCAAAAAGACCTTTATTAATCGGAAAAAAAAGATAGAAAAAGAACTAAGAGAAGTTGTTCAAGAACTTTTGTCTTTGTATGCAGAAAGAAAGGCTTTAAAAAGTTATACTCTTTCTTTCCCTGCTCTTGCTTATGAAGAATTTGCAGCTACTTTTCCTTATGAAGAAACACCAGATCAAAAAATAGCTATAGAAGAAATTATAAATGATCTTTGCAGCGATAAACCTATGGAAAGACTTTTAGTAGGTGATGTTGGATTTGGTAAAACAGAAGTAGCTTTAAGAGCTATCTTCCTGGTAGCTTACTCTGGGAAACAGGTAGCTTTTTTAGTTCCAACCACTATCTTAGCAGAACAACATTATAGAAATTTAAAATCAAGATTAGAATCTTTTGGTATAAAAGTAGGAATCTTATCAAGACTTAGATCTGAAAAGGAACAAAAAGAAACTCTTAAGAAACTTGCCAAAGGAGATATAAAAGTAATTATAGGAACCCATCGTTTGCTTTCCTCAGATGTAGAATTTAAAAATCTTGGATTATTAATAATAGATGAAGAACATAAATTTGGAGTAAAACAAAAAGAAAAAATTAAACAGCTTAAAAAAAACATAAAGGTTCTTATTTTATCAGCTACTCCTATACCAAGGAGCCTACAGCTCAGTTTATTAGGAATTTTTGATCTTTCTGTTATTGAATCTCCTCCTCCTGGAAGAAAACCTATAAAAACCATTCTTGCTAAATTTGAACCAGAGATTATTAAATATGCTATAGAAACTGAACTCCAAAGAGGGGGACAGGTGTTTTTTGTAAATCCAAGAATCCAAGGTTTAGCAGCTTTAGCCCGGTATCTTGAAAAATTAGTCCCTCAAGCAAATGTTGAGTTAATTCATGGACAAATGCCCGGAGATTTGATAGAAAAGAACCTTTATAAATTTTTAAATAAAAAAATAGATGTCTTGGTATGCACACCAATTATAGGAAGTGGTATAGACATTCCTTCTGTAAACACCATTATAATAAATAGGGCAGATATGTTTGGATTAGCAGATATTTATCAATTAAGAGGAAGAGTGGGAAGATCAGAAGAAAAAGCCTATGCTTATCTTTTAGTCCCTTCTTTAAAAGCTATTTCAGAAGAAGCTCAAAAGAGATTTAAAGCCCTTTTGAAATTTTCAGAACTTGGATCTGGTTTTAAATTGGCTTTAAGTGATTTGAAAATAAGAGGTGCAGGAGAACTACTTGGAATAAAACAATCCGGGCATATCAATACAGTAGGTTATGAGCTTTATTTAGAACTTCTTGAAAACACTATAAAAGCCTTAAAAGGTGAAGAAATAGAAGATTGGGAACCAGAAGTAAATATTAAAATCCCTGCTTATATTCCTCCAAGCTATGTTCCTGAGGCTGAAGAAAGACTGAGTTTATATAGAGAACTTGTTTTAATTAAAAACAAAGAAGATTTATTAGATTTTAAAAAATTTTTAGAAGATAAATACGGACAAATTCCTGAACCTGTAGAAAATTTGATTAAAATTTATTTGTTAAAACTTTATATGAAAAAATTAAGACTTTTTTCTATAGAAACTAAAGGAAAAGATTTGATTTTTTTATTAAAAAATCAGGAATTACTTATTAAATTTAGAAAAATTAAAAAAAGCGGAAATACTTTTTATGTTAAAAAAGAAAGAAATTTCAATAAAATAATCTTTAAATTTAAAGAAAATCCTTTAAATTTAGCTTTAAATATTTGTGATACACTTTTAACTTAATTTTTCTAAAAATTCTTTTATTTTTTCCCAAACATTTGCTTTAAAACTAATCAAAAACATTAAGTGGAAATAGGTGAAATTGCCCTCATAGCGAAGATTTCTTAAATGGCAAAGCAAACCAAATTTAATTTTCTTTTGTAAAACTGAAATTTCAAATCGGGCATAAAGCAAAAATAAATTTTCAGGAGGTTGAATAATACCATGTGTTTTTACACAAATTCCACTACTACTTATATCTACCAAATTGCCTTTAATATGAGTTTTCCTGATTAAACTTCTAAACTCTTCTTCTAATAGATTTTTTTCATCAAAAATTAAATCAAAAAAATAAATATCATTTTCTTTTCCATTTTCAAAAGATAAATTAGATTCTCGAATTAAATAATAGTCGTTATTTAAAAAATTAAAAAACAACTTTTGAGGTGTTAAAGATAAAAAAACAGGAACCTCAGCTTTTATTTTAATTCTTTTTTCATATCTTGGATTTAAAATTTCAACTTTATACCCTTCTGGTAATTTCTCTTTTACAACAGTTTGAAAAACATATCTTTTGTTTTCAGCAGGTAAGATAATAAGGATTAACTCCCCTTTAGATAGAGTAATATTTTCTGGCAAATTTTTTATCAATAATTTTTTATTATTTATAACTTCTAAATTAGCTTTAAGTAATTTTTGGTTATAAAAAAGAACAGCTTTTTGTAAAATAAAATTCAAATTTTTCTGTAAGTCTTGAGGAAGAAGGTTTAAAGCACCCAGAGAAATATTTTTATTTAAAACTCTTGTTTTTATTTTAGTTAAAAGCTCTACTTTATCAAGCATTTTAATTAATTAATCAATCTTTCTAATTTTACATATTTTAAGTGTAAAAGTGTAGCACCTTTATTAGGAAATAAAACCTTAATTTTTTCGGGGCTGAGTACTTCCAAAACCTCTCCTACTCCAAAATGAGGATGTTTAACCATATCACCTACTTTAAAGGGCGATAAAATTTTTGAAAACTTTTTAGTTTTATTAATTCCATTACCTTTAATGTTTACAATTTTTTCTTTGTCTTCTTCATAAACATTTATCAAATCGGAAGGTATTTCTTTTATAAAACGCGAAATTTTAGCCAAAATTTTTCCTTCTCCAGGAATATAAACTGTCATGGGAGCAATGAAAAATAGTTTTTCTCTTGCTCTTGTAACTGCTACATAAAAAAGTCGCCTTTCTTCCTCTAATTCTTCTTCTTTCTGCAGACTATATAAAGAAGGGAACCTTCCTTCAATAAGAGAGAGTATAAATACAGTATGCCATTCTAATCCCTTAGCAGAATGAATGGTAGACAAAACCAAATAATCTTCATCCTTAGGAATATTTTCAAAATCTGTTACTTCTATGGGTTCTAATACTAAATCAGTTAAAAATTCTTCTAAGGTTTTATATTTTTCTGAAAGAGCTATAAGACCTTCTATATCCTTTTCTCTTCTAAAATAATCTTCATAATAAACTCTTTCAAAAATAGGTTTGTAAAATTCCCAAATTTTTATTAATAATTCCGAAGGTAAAATTTTAGAACTTTGTAAATCTTTTAAAAGATTTATAAAAACCTTAAACTCTGACTGAGGAAATTGATAAGCTAATTTATCCAAGGAAAAGAACATATCTAATTGATTCTGTTTTAAAAGGTTTATAATTTTTTCTGCGGTTCTTGGACCTATACCTTCTAAAAGTAAAAGTGCTCTATTCCAAGACAAAAAATCTTTTGGATTACTTATAATTTTAAGAAAAGCTATAATATCTTTTATATGAGCTGCTTCTAAAAGCTTTAAACCTCCATATTTTACAAAAGGAATTCCTCTTTTAGTAAGTTCCACTTCCAAATCAAAAGAATGAAAAGCTGATCTAAAAAGAACAGCTATTTGAGAAAGCTTAAGCCCTTTTTCTCTTAATTCTAAAATTCTATCTGCTATAAATTTGCTCGATTCTGTCTCATCTTTAGCAAAAAACAAAATAGGCTTTTCTCCCTCTTTTTTAAGAGTGAAAAGATTTTTTGTATATTTTATTTTTGAATTAGAAATAATAGCATTTGCTACATCTAAAATAGCCTGAGTGCTTCTGTAATTTTGCTCTAATTTAATTATTTTAGTATTTGGAAAAAGCTTAGGAAATTCAAAAATATTTTTATAATTTGCTCCTCTAAAGCCATATATACTTTGTGAATCATCTCCTACTACCATTACATTTTGATGAATTTCTCCCATATATTTAATAATCTCTCCTTGTAAGATATTGGTATCCTGATATTCATCTACCATAATAAACTCAAATCTTTTACTGATTTCTTCTCTAACCTGAGGATAGCTTTTTAAGATATTAAGCCAATTTAAAAGAAGATCATCATAATCCATTAGCTGATGTTCTTTTTTATAATTGGTATATTCTATAAAAAGCCTTTCTATTTCTGGATAATAATCTAAAAATTGAGGATATTCAGAAGATAAAATATTTTCCAAAGTTTTCTGTTGATTTATGATTTTGCTATAAATATTAGTCAAGGTATCTTTTTTGGGAAATCTTTTTTTTCTTTCTGCTAACCCTAAACTATTTCTTAAAAGATTTATTAAATCTTCTGCGTCACTTCTATCTAATATGGTGAAATTGGGGCTATATCCCAAAAGATATCCGTAGAACCTAAGCATATATTGACATAAAGAGTGAAAGGTGCCTCCTATAATTTTATTACAATCCATTTTAAGGAGAGCTCCAGCCCTTTCTACCATTTCTTTAGAGGCTCTTCTGGTAAAGGTCAAAAGAAGAATTTTTTCAGGAGAAACACCTTGAGCTACTAAATAAGCCATTCTACAAGTAAGAGTTCTTGTTTTACCAGAACCAGCCCCTGCTATCACTAAAAGCGGACCAAAAATTGTCTTTACAGCTTCAGCTTGGGCATAATTTAATTCATTAATAAAATTCATTGTTTTCATAGATTTTTATTATAATACTCTAATCAATTTTCTCCAATATTTTTTTAAATAATTATTAAATGGAATTTTTATTTTTCCCCTCTTGACAGGAAGAGAAAAAAATTATATATTTATACTTTAAAAATGGCGGCGTAGCTCAACTGGTTAGAGCATGTGGCTCATATCCACAGGGTTGGGGGTTCGAGTCCCTCCGCCGCCATTTAAATAAAAACGGCGGCGTAGCCAAGCGGTAAGGCGACGGCCTGCAAAGCCGTGAATCCGGGGTTCGAATCCCCGCGCCGCCTCATCTTTTAACTTATGTTCAGATTAAAAGTCAAAGACTACTTTTCAGCAGCTCATTTTTTAAAAAATTACGGAGGTCTTTGTGAAAATCTTCATGGACACAATTGGAAGGTTGAATTAATTGTAGAAGGATCTCAACTAAATGAAGCAGATCTTCTTATTGATTTTAAAGTGCTTAAAAAAATCTTGAAAGAAGTCCTTGATGAATTGGATCATATCCTTATAAATGACCACCCTTATTTTTTTAAGGTTAATCCATCTTCAGAAAGATTAGCAGAATTTATCTTTAAAAAAGCTCAGGAAAAGCTTAAAAAACACCCTAATATAAAAGTTAAAGAAGTCAGAGTTTATGAAACTGAAAATTCTTGTGCAATTTATTTTGAATAGTTTAATAATATTTTTTAAATGAAAAAAAATGAAATTCTCAAAATCTCAGAAATATTTTTTAGTATCCAAGGTGAGGGGCCTTTAATAGGTTACCCTAGTTTTTTTATTAGACTTTTTGGATGTAATTTAAATTGTACTTGGTGTGATACCCCTTATGCCAAAGGTAATAATTCTTATAAAGAAGTTAAAATATCAGAAATTATTAATTTCTGGGAAAAAAATTATTCAGATATTCCTTATATAACTATTACTGGAGGTGAACCTCTTTTACAAAGATCTGTTTATACTTTGATAGCTAAACTTTTAAAAGAAAAAACCGTTATAGTGCTTGAAACAAATGGCAGTATAAATTTAAGCAAAGTTCCAAAATGTGTTATAAAGGTCATGGATCTAAAAACCCCCTCTTCAGGAATGGAAAAATATAATTTATATCAAAATTTAAAGTATCTTAATAAAAAAGATGCAGTAAAATTTGTTATCAAAGATAAAAAAGATTTTGAATTTTCTATAGAAATAGTCAAAAAATTTCAGATATTTTATTACACACAGGTATTCTTTTCTCCTGTATCACCTTTTTTAGAACCAAAAATTTTGGCTGAATGGGTATTGGATACAAAACTGCCCATAAGATTCCAAGTACAGCTTCATAAAGTTTTAGGGCTTAAATAATTCAATTTGGAAATATTTTAAGTTTATGCTAAAATATTAATATGAAAAATAAAAAAAATAACCAAGAAGATCCTTTAGCTATTACAAATTCTTCTAAATTAGAAAATATTGCAATATTACCCTCTGCAACAGAAGAGGAAGAAACTAAACTTCCTACTAAATTTGATCCTTTACAAAAATATCTTCAAGAAATAAGTAAATATCCTGTTCTTTCAAGAGAGGAAGAAGAAAAAATAGCCAAAGCTTATTATAAAACTAAAGACCCCCGTTTAGCCTATAAACTTGTAGTTTCTAATTTAAAATTAGTGGTAAAAATAGCTTTAGAGTTTCAAAGATTTTGGGCTTATAATTTTTTGGATTTAATTCAAGAAGGTAATTTAGGTTTATTGCAAGCTGTAAAAAAGTTTGATCCTTATAAAGGTGTAAAATTCTCTTATTATGCCTCTTTTTGGATAAAAGCTTATATTTTAAAATACATTATGGATAATTGGAAACTTGTTAAAATGGGAACAACTCAAGCCCAAAGAAAGTTATTCTATAAGCTAAGAAAAGAAAAGGAAAGACTTGCTGCACTTGGATTTGAACCAACTCCTGCTGAAATTGCTAAAAGATTGGGAGTAAAAGAAAAAGAAGTAGAAGAAATGGAACAAAGAATGTTTTCTCAAGATATAAGTATAGAAGCCCCCATTACTCATGATTCTGAGGATACTTTAGCTAACTTTTTGAGAGATACTAAACCTACTCCTGAAGATATTTATGCCAAAGAAGAAGTTTTAAATAATTTTAAACGTCTGCTTAAAGAATTTGCGCAAAATCTTACAGGTAAAGATTATGTTATTTTCTATGAAAGATTATTAGCAGAAAAACCCAAAACCCTTAATGAACTTTCTCAAAAACTTGGTATCTCTAAGGAAAGAGTAAGACAAATTGAAGAAAAAATTATAAAAAAATTAAAAAAATTTCTTGAGGAGAAATTACCAGATGCCTACTATTATCCTCTTGCTTTACCGCATAAAGATTAGTTTTGTTTTTATAATTTTTTTTCTCTTTATTTTTCCTATAAAGTCTTTTGCTAATAATAATGCCCAAGCTTATTATTATTATTTATTAAGTTTGAATGAAAACAATCCAGAGCTTGCAGAAAACTATCTTAAAAAAGCTATCCAATATGATCAAAAAAGTTTATATCTTAAAAAAAACTTAGTAATTTTTTATCTCTTAAATCAAAAAATAAAAGAAGCTGAAAAATTAGCTAATGAACTTTACAAAACATATCCAAAGGATAAAGAACTTAATTTGCTTTTAGCCAAAATCTATCTTTTTGAAAATAGACCATATAAAGCAACTTCTATTCTTGAAAATATATTAGAAAAAAATCCCAAGGATAAAAATATTTTAAGTCTCCTTATAAGCATTTATTTAGATCAAAAAGACTGGAATTCTGCTATTACAAATCTTGATAAACTTCTCAAAATTGATAAAAATAATTATATAGCTTGGCTTTTTAAAGCTCGTGTTTTAAAGGAACAAAAAAAGTATAAAGAAGCCAAAAAGGCTTATTTAAAAGCTTTAGAACTTTCTTCTGATGATAAAACTGTATTAATTGAAACCCTAAAATTTTTAGATGAAATTCATGATTCCAAAACTGCAGAAATTTTATTAAAAAAATTTGTATCTAAATATCCAGAAGATGAGGAACTTGTTAAGATTTTACTAAGGTTTTATATAGAAAATAAAAACTGGACAAAATCTGAAAAACTTCTTAAACAATATCTAAAAACTATAAAATATGATCCTAAATTTCTTTTTTTCTTGGGATATTCCTTAGAGAAACAGAATAAATTAGAAGAAGCCTTAAAAGTTTATGAAAAAATTTTGCCTGATAATGATTGGTTTTGGGAAGCTTCTAAAAGAATAATAGATATTTTAAGAAAAAAAGATAAAAAAGAGGCTATCAATTATCTCAAACATTTGGAATCTACCAAAAATAAAAGTAAAAATTTGTATGTTTTTTTATCCAATTCTGCAGAAGTTTTAGACCTTTGTAATAAAGGTATAGAGTATGCTTTAGAAGGCCTTAAATATTATCCAGAAGATCTGGATTTAAAATTAGCTTTAGCTTCCAATTATGCTTGTACCTGGAATTATAAAAAAGTTTTAGAAATAACTCAACCTTTATTAAAAAAATATCCAGAAGATCCTTATGTATTAAACTTTGTAGGTTATAGTTATGTAGAGCTTGGAATAAATTTAGATAAAGCTGAAAAATTGCTTTTAAAAGCCCTGCAAATTAAAATAATGGATCCTTATATTCTTGACAGCATAGGTTGGCTTTATTATAAAAAAGGAGATTTAGATTTAGCTTTACAATATTTAGAAAAAGCGGTTAATAAACTTGATGAAGACGAAGCAATAATTTTAGAACATTTAGCAGATGTATTGATGAAAAAAGGAGAAAAAGATAAAGCTTATAAGCTATATCAAAGAGCTCTTAAAGCTGCTATTCATAAAATAGATAAAGAAAGAATCCAAAAAAAATTAAAACAATTTTAGATTAAATGGATTTTATTCAAAAATTTATAAAATTCTTAATTTTTGCAATTTCTATCATATGTTTTTCCTGTGCCAAACCTAAAATTACTTCTATAAAAACTCACAATATTTCATTATTTAAAGAAAAAAAAATTTCTTTAAAGGGTGTTATTTGGTGGAGGGTAGATCTTTTTAAAGACAGAAAAGTTAAATCAAATGCAGGGTATGCTAATTTTATTGTTAACAAAAATTTTCTTTATATAGAATTAAAAACTCCCATGGGTTCAAGCTTAGGATTGATTAAATGGGATAAAAATTTATTTGATAAAATTAAAATCTATGATTTCTATCATAAAAAGCTCTATATTATAGAAATCCCCCAAAAATTTAAAACTTATGAAATTCCCTTTTATTTTTTAGGATTGAAAGAAAGAAAAACAGAAGTAGTTTTTTCTAAAATTAAAATATTTTATTTTTTCTCCAAAAAAGAAAAAAAAGGGATTCTTTCTTCTCCTTATTTCAAGTTAATTTGGATAATAAAAAAATTAGAACTTGCTAAAAATGAAAAGAATTACTTTAAAATCTCTGAAGAAAAATTTAGAAAAATAAAATTAATTAATTTTTATTAAAACTTCTTCTACTTTATGAGGAGTTGCTTTTAGAATTTTTAATTCTAAATTTTTATATTTAATTATTTCTCCTTCAGAAGGAATTCTTCTTATTAAAGAATAAATAAACCCGTTTAAGGTTTCATAATCTCCTGAAGGAATAGGAAGACCTAAGTGTTGAAGTTTTTCAATTTCTATAAATCCTTTTACTTTGTATAAATTTTTATCAAGTTTATAATATTCAGGGACATAATAATCTAAAGCATCTCTAAACTCTCCTAAAACTTCTTCTACCAAATCTTCTATAGTAACAATTCCTGTAGTAGAACCATATTCATCTACAACTACAGCTATTTCTGTTCCTCTTTTTTGAAGCTGTGATAAGACTTCATGAGCAAAAGCTAATTCAGGGACAAAAAGAGGTATTATAGAAAAATCTTTAAGAGGCTTATTCTCTTCCAAAAGATTTTTTCCTATCAAATGTTGGACTTTAACTATACTGACTATGTTGTTTATACTTTCTTCATAAAGAGGAATATAAGAAAAATTATATTTTTTACTAAATTCTATAACATCCTTTATAGTAGCTGTTATTGGAAGTGCTTTCACCTGGGTAATGGGTATCATTACTTGAGAAACTTTCTTCTTGGCAAACTCTAAAATCTTATGCATAAGCTCTTTTTCTTTAAAGTCTATTTCTTTTTCATAATAAACAAAATTTAAAAACACCTCTCTAAATTTAGTTAGAAATAAAGGACTATCATTTTTGGATTTAAGGAAAAGTTGAGAAATTTTAGTGTTGAAATAGGCCAAAGGGTAAAATAAAAAAGAAACTAAATAAAGCACAGGGATTAAATAAAGTACCAAGGGATAGGCTAATTTTTTACCTATGGTTTTTGGAATAATTTGTCCAAAAATAATCATCAGAAGTGGCAGCACGATAGAAGATAAAAGTACTCCCCAATGTCCTAAGGTTTCTATTAAAAAGTGAGAAGTAAAAATACCATTTCCTACAACGCAAAGCGTGATTCCCATTATAGTAGTGGTAAATAATCTTTCTGGATTTTGCCAAAATTTTAAATAAATTCTGGCTGCTACATGTTTTTTAGCAAGACTTTCTATAAAAAACCTTTCTGCTGAAATAAAAGTTATTTCACTACAGGCAAAGAAAGCTTCTCCTAATATAAAAATAGTAAAAGAAATTAAAGCACTAATCATTCTTCAGCTTTTGTTTTTAATTTTTCTATTTCAACCCAGATAATTTTTCTTCCCTTTATCTTTTTTACTATAAACTTGTGATCTTGATAAATAATACTATTCCCTTCTTTTGGAATTTCTTTAAATAGAGCTAAAAGAAAACCATTAAGAGTTTTTATATCCTGTAAATCTTCTTCTAAAATTTCTATATTTAATACCTGCTTTAAGTCTTCCATAAGAACTTTTCCATAAACAAGCCATTTATTCTCGCTTAGTTTTTGAATAGGCTCTATTTTGGCTTCTTTTTCTTCATAAATCTCTCCAAAAAGTTCCTCTAAAACATCTTCTAAGGTAACCAAACCTTTAAGAATTCCATATTCATCTACTACTAAGGCTATTTTTATATGTTTATTTTGAAATTCAAAAAGAAGATCTCTAACCTTAAAGTTTTCTGGAATAAAAAAAGCTGGCCTTATAAAGTCAGAAAGCATTTTTTTGTTTAAAATTTCTGGAGAAAAATTTTTGATTAGATCTTTGACATATAAAATTCCTATAATATCGTCTAAATTTTCTTTGTATATTGGAAATTTGTTGTAGGGTAAATATCTTAATTTTTCTAAAAAGGACAAAGTTATTAATTGATCTTGAAAAGCCAGGATTTCCGAACGTGGAGTAAAAATTGCAGAAACAGGTATTTTTTCAGAAAGAAAAAGACCTCTTATAAAATTTTTCTCTTTTTCAGTGATTTTTTTTTGATTATAAGCTTGGTCTAACATATAAAGAATAAGTTGTTCAACAGGAGAAAAAGTACGAGTATAATAAGAATATTTAGGGAGAATTTTATCTAAAAATTGATATAAAAAAGAATATATCTTCCTTAAAGGATAAAACATTTGATAAAAAAAGTAGTCTATATATAAAAGTTTAGTAATCAAAAAGTTTTTAAATCTAAAACCTATTACTTTTGGGAAAAAATCACCAAACCAAAAAGCGATAAAACTAAAGATTAAAAAAGCTAATTTTTTCCCTTCATTAGGAAACCAATAAGAAAAAATTTTAGAACTACAAAAACTGGCAAAATAATCTACTATTTCATTACCAGCAATTAAAACAATAAGGAGTTCTTCTGGAAATTGAAAAATTTTTAAAAATTTTTCTGGTAACCCTATGCTTCTTAGACCTGCTAATTCAATACGGGAAAAAGAGAAAATGCTGGTTTCACTAACAGTAAATATCATAGAAGCAAAAAGCAAAATAAGAGTAAAAACTATATAAAATTCTACCATCAGGAGGTTACTAAAATCACCCCTGTTTCCTGAGATTTAGAAGTGTTTAGTGGTATTTCCAGAATCTGAAATAAAGAAGCTTTAAATTTATAAAATTTTATTTCTTTTGAAATATTTTCTTCTTTAAATTCAAATTTATCTTTCCACCTTTCCAAAAGTTCAATATCTGTAATAACTAAGTTTGATAAATCTGGATATATTCCCCATTCTAAATATTTACCCACAGTTTTCCAGGCATTAATTCTGGAAAAAAGGCCAGATAAATTTTTAAAAAATATATAAGGTTCTGAAACAGGATAATAAATATCCAAAATTTTCTGAAAAGTAAGATCTTCTCCTATAATTTTTTCTTTAAAAATTTCATTATATTTTTGATCTATTTCTTTTAAAGAAATATAGACTTCATATAATTTTGTATCAAGATCTTCAGCTAATAAAAGAGTAATTAAAGCTTTTTTAATTTCTACTTCTTGTTTTGAGGTATTTTTAACACCCTTTATAGTAGGTAAAAGGGTTTCCAAGGATTCTTCTAAAACTTCTTTGAATTGACTAAAATACTTTAAATTTTCAGGAGTTCTAAAATTAAGTCCCCATTCTTCTAAAGTTTTTCTTTCCTTTTTCAATTGTTCCCAATCTATTGAAAGATCTTTTTTAAGAGTTAAGAATTTAAGTTTTTCTTGCCAGGATATGGGAAAATTATTATAAAATTTCTCCCATATTTCAGAAGTTGAAGGAAGCTGAAAAACAATAATAGAAGAAAGATATGGAAGGATTATTTTTCCAAAATCTGGCAAAAGAAAAGTTTGAGGATATAAAAGAGCTCTTAAATTATTATAGGACATTTTAAGCCACGATTTTTTCAAAAATATTTTTTAGATATTCCAGTTGTTTCCCATACTCTTCATCTAATTTTTCTTTTATCTTGTTCCACTCTTCTTTAAATTGAGGATGCTCTTCCACATTTATTTTTACCTCTGTTCCCATTTGATTAGATAAAGCTTGCTCCAAAGCTTCAATTCCTGCACTAAATCTTTTTGAAAGCTCATTGTAAATAGTCTCTTTATGAAGATAATACTCATTTAGAAGTTTCTCTATTTCTTGACAAAGTCTTGAAATATCCGGAATTTTTTTAAAAAGCAATTTTAAGCCTTCCAAAGCTTTTTTAGCATCATCTAATTGATATTGGGTATAAGGAAGAACTATATTTTTTAAAAAAACACCAATTATGCTTTTTAAAACTGCTTTTTTCTGTTGAGATGTTTTATTTTCTAAAAGTTTATGGATTTCTTTTTCAAACTCTGGAAAATCTTCTCTTAGAAATTTAGCAGTTAATCTTTGAGCTTCTTCCTGTAATTTTAAAACTTCTAATTCTTCTTTAGAGGCTTTCCCTATCTTCTCAGCTTTTTCAAGAGCTATCTCTAAAGTACTTCTTATTTCATCTCCCATTTTTACTTCCTCCAAAAACTTTATTAAAAAATTAACATCTATATTGAATTTATTCAAGGGTAAATTTAAGATAAAATTTTAATATTTAAAGGATATTAAAAAGAAGTTTTTTAAATATTGACAAAATTCAATTTTAAGCTATTTTTAAAGAAAACCTTAGAAAGGGGGATTATCTGTGTTTGCAGTTATAAAAACTGGAGGAAAGCAATATATTGTAAAACCTGGAGATAAGTTAAAGGTTGAAAAAATTGAAGGACAAATAGGAGATACTGTTGAGATTTCAGAAGTTCTTTTAATTAATAAAAATGGAGAAGTTAAAATAGGAACTCCTTTAGTAGAAGGAGCTAAAGTAATAGCAACCATTGTGGAACAGGGTAAAGCTTCTAAGGTAATTGTCTTTAAAAAGAAAGCTAAAAAGGGCTATAAAAGAAAAAGAGGACATAGGCAATTTTATACTACTATAGAAATTAAAGAAATTATATAAGGGGGTTTTTAAATGGCTCATAAGAAAGCAGGTGGATCATCAAGAAATGGAAGAGATTCTCATTCTAAAAGACTGGGAGTTAAAAGATATAGTGGCCAATTTGTTAAAGCTGGTGAAATAATTGTTAGACAAAGAGGAACAAAAGTTCGTCCAGGGTTTAATGTTGGTTTAGGAAGAGATTATACTATTTTTTCTAAAATTGACGGTATTGTTAAATTTGAAACCAGAGGTGGTAAAAAGGTAGTAAGTGTTTATCCAAATCAGTAAAAGATTAAAAAGTATAAGTCTATTTTATCTTGTTTTTTTGTAAAAATTATGTATAATAAATTTTGTGATTAAATTAATATTTTTGTTCCTTGTAAGTTATCTTTTAGGGTCTATTCCTTTTGCTCTTCTTGTAGCTTTACCTCAAGGAGTTGATCCCAGAAAAGAAGGTAGTAAAAATCCAGGCGCTACTAATGTAGCGCGTCTTCTGGGAAAAAAATGGGGTATTATTACCTTTATAGGTGATTCAAGTAAAGGAATTTTTGCTCTTCTGTTAGCTTTTTTTCTATTTAAAAATTTGCCCTACCCTAAGGAATTAGTTTTAGCTGGAGCCGGATTTTTTGCAGTTTTAGGACATCTTTTTTCTATTTTCCTTAAGTTTAAAGGTGGAAAAGGTGTTGCTACTACCATAGGTATTTTCCTTATTCTTACCCCTAAGGCTATGTTATTAAGTTTAGCTATTTTCTTTTTTGCTGTTTTATTATCTGGTTATGTTTCTGTAGGTTCTCTTTTAGCCACTGCTTTACTTCCTTTAAACATTTTTATTTTCGGTTATCCTTCCGAATATATAATATGTAGTTCAATTTTAGCTATTTTAATCTGGATCAAACATAAAGATAATATTAAGAGATTACTCAGAGGTGAAGAAAAAACTTGGAAAAAAATAAAAAATGTCTGATAATAACGAAATTAAACAAGAAGAAATCTGGATTGGTGATTTTTTAATAAAACCTTCTTCTGATAAAACTATTCTCTATCTGGAAGTTGATCCTTCAGATTCAGAATTTATTGATAATTTTAAAAAAAATTGGGAAAAAATAAAAACTGATTTAAAAACCAAAAATTTTTTTGGAATTTTAGATGAACCAGAACTTATTGACAATAAAATAATAATAGCTAAAGCTACTCCACCAAAACCTCCTATTCCTGAGAAGATAGAACTTTTTAAAAAATTTGTTTGTGTTTTAAAGGATGAAAAATTATCAACTCCCGAAAAGGAAGAAACAAAAAGGGAAGATCTTAGAGAGGCTTATCAAACTATTATATGTGCTGAAAAAGATGAATCCATAGGTAAATGGTATCCTCCTGTACCAGGAGTGGCAGGAGTTAATATCTTCGGAGAACCTATAGAACCTCCAGAAATTGATGAAGCCCCTTTTACTTTGGGAAACAATCTTTATATAGATGAGAACAATTTTATAAGAGCAAAAGAGGCTGGAGTTATACTGATTGAAAACAATAAAATAGAAATATACCCTGAATATACCATCAAAGGTGATGTAGATTTCTCTGTAGGCAATGTAAATTTCATAGGCAAAAAACTTATCATAAAGGGTGATATTAAATTCGGTTTTAAAGTAAAAGCTAAAGGCGATGTAGAACTTGAAGGTGGCACCGAAAACAAAGTCCTTATAGATGTGGAAGGAAATTTCAAATGCAATGGTATTATAAGAGGTGAAAATACAAAATTAAAAGTAAAGGGAACCGCAGAACTTAAAGGTGTTGAATATGCTAAACTGGAAATAGAAGGTAATCTCGTCATTGATAGCTATCTCATTTTCTCGGATACTTATGTTATGGGAGATATCCTGGCAACCTCAGGAAAAGGCATAATCTATGGCGGATCAATAAAATGCAGTGGAAATATAGAAGCTAAAATCTTGGGAAATGAATCCCAAACCCCTACCCAAATCCTCGCAGGTTATAAAGCTAATATCATAGAGTCTTACCTAAAATGTATACAAAAAGAGATATTATTTAAAGAATCTCTTAAGAAATTGAAAGTGGGTTTGGAATTAGGAGAGAAATTGAAAAAAGAAGGTAGATTAACCAAAGAAAAAGAGGGTATTTTAGAAAAAATTAAAGATCAGTTTCAAAAGCACTTGGATGAATTGGATAAAATTCGTGTTGCTATAACAGATTTAAAAAAGCAGATAACTGTTTTTAAAAACAAGATAATTAAGGTTTTAGAGGTAGTTTATCCAGGAGTTATAGTAGGTATTACAGATAAAACTTATACTGTTTCAGAAGAAAAAAGAGGTCCTTTGGTTTTTTATTTGGAA
>NZ_JQKW01000013.1 GCF_000746255.1 Thermodesulfobacterium hydrogeniphilum | reverse complement strand
GAGATAGTGAGAATCAGAAGGACCTCTATTGCGTTGTTTGAGCTTTATGTTTTGATCGAGGAGTTTGGGGAGACCGAGATATGAAGCGAAACGAGCGAGAAAAGTAATGCCACCTTTTGAGGTAAGAAGTTCATCAGTGAAGTCAATTTCAGGTTTTGGTGGTATAATATTCATAAGGGCACCTCCTGGGTGAAAGGTGTTATTTGGCTATATAATAATTTATACCCCAGGTTTGGTGCCCTTCCAACCTATTTTATCAGGGAATTTTGGATTCAAAATTAACATTTTTCAAGATTTTGGATATATGGTTGTAATATTGTCTGTATGTATTATAATTTAGGATAAGGCTATTGGGGGCTGCGCGACGGATCTCGGTGAACCCCGCCAGGCCCGAAAGGGAGCAACGGTAGCCGGGCTCTCCGGGTGCCGCAGATTCCCCAATAGCCCCTTTTGTTTATGGAAGCGTAAGGGGACTGGTGTCCCTCCCGGGCTTCAAACCCGGTGCACCTCCTATAAAGAGGTGGGTGGGTTCAATTCCCACACGCTTCCGCCAAAAAAATTGTTATTTTATATACTAAATTGAAATCCTTAGTTTTAAAACTTCTAACCATTTTTGTTGCTTTTCAGCTATTTTTAAATATTCCATTTGGTTATCCCCTGATTAGTCTTCAAGAAGAAGAAAAAATAGGTAAAGAAATAATTAAAGAACTAAATTCTCAAGTAGAATTTATTCAAGATATAGAATTAGTAGCTTATATAAATACTATTGGACATATCCTTAAAATTAAAGGTCTGGATTTTTCTCCTTTTAATTTCAGATTTTTTTTAATAAAAGATGATACTTTTAATGCTTTTTCAATTCCTGGAGGATACATTTTTTTAAATTCTGGAATTTTTAATAGTATAAAATCCGAAGATGAGCTTGCAGCTATTATGGCTCATGAAATGGGACATAATATTTGCAGGCACATAGCCAGAAGATTTGAAAAAATGAAAAGACTACAAATAGCTACTACTGCAGCTACCATAGCAGCTTTACTTTTAGGAGGAGGAAAAGTGGGAGAAGCTGTGGGAATAACTTCCTCGGCTTTGGCTCAAACTAAACTTTTAGCTTATAGTAGAGCTGATGAAGAAGAAGCAGATAGAACCGGTTTCCAAATTCTTACTAAAGCTGGGTATAATCCATGGGGTATGGTTAACATTATGGAAAGACTATCAAAACAAAGCAATTTTGCTATAGAATTAAATTACAGATATTTAATAGATCATCCTCTACCTCCTGAAAGATTGAATTATATTACTATATTAGCTGAAAATTATACAACCAATAAAACCCCTGCTAATATAGTATGTCATGAAAAAGAATATTTTAAAAGATTATGCATCAAGGCTCAGGTTCTTTCTAAGGACCCTACAGATTTAGTTATAAAATATAGAGAAGAACTTAATATTAAAGATGATCCATGGAAACATTATGCTTTAGCTCTTGCTTTAAGCCAAGAGAGATTCTTTAAAGATGCCCTTATAGAAATGAAAAAAGCTCTTTCAGAGCTACCTGCTAAACCCTATTTTATTTTAGATCTTGCAGAAATCTATTTCAGATCAGGTAATTATTCTAAAGCATTGAGTGTTTTAGAAAAAATAAAATCTCATTCTGATTCCAAATATTGGTATAAAAAAATTTATAATTTAAAATTGAAATATTTAAAAGCTCGTATTTTTACTGAAATTGGAGATACTTATAAAGCTTACACTTTGTTTAATGAATTAAAAAACAGCAATATTCTTAATACAGATCCTTATTTTTATTTTTATTTTGGAAGAACCGCTTCAGAAATGAACAAATTAGGAGAAGCACATTTTTATTTTGGAAAATATTATGAATTAAAAGGAGATTATAAAACTGCCATTTATCACTATAAAAAGGCCCTTTCTTTTTTATCTAAAACAGATAAAATGTATAAAGAAGTGCAAAAAAATTTAAAAAATTTAAAATAAAAAGGATCTTTTAAAAGGAGGCTTTAATAAATGGAAGAAAAAAATTTTTCTCCTATAAGAAAGCATCAAATAAAGATAAAAAAACCTTTTAAATTGAATTATAAAGAAAAAATTGTGTGTCCTTATTGTAATAATAGTGAAGAATTTTATGAGGTTATTGAGAATGCTACTTTTCTTATTTATTATGTTCAAAATCCAGATGGCACTTTAGAACCTATTGAAGAAGAAACAGAGGTTCTTGGGCCTGTAAAATTTTTTTGTGGAAATTGTCATGCAGATCTTACTATGTTAAGAAATAAAAGGAATAATAAAAAATAATAATGAGAGCTTATTATATAATTTTAAGCTATCAAGCCTTTAGAAAACATTTTAATGACCTGAAAGAAGGAGATCTTATAGGAATAAGATTGCCTCTTAAAAAAGAGGAAATAGGATTAATTGTAGATTTAATAAATAGAAAAGTGGAAGCCTTTCCTCCTTTTTTGGCACAACTTTTAAGTGGTTCAAAGACTTTACAAGCTGAAATTTTAAAAGAATTTATGCTCCCTTTTACTTTTGTAATTAGAGATTTGAAAACCATGTTATCAGCTATTTCTTTGTTTTCTCAATTAGAAGGTAGTTTTAGCAAATTTATTACTAAGGATGATAAAGCTAATTGTGGATTAGGAGTAAGACTTTGGAATTCTTTAGAAGATATTTTTAATGTAGCAGGATCTCAGGTTTTACCTTTCCCTTTTGTTTTACAACCTTTTTATGAAAATATAAGAGATATTAGAGTAATTATTCTGGGAGATTATTATATAGAAGCCTATGAAAGAATTAATCCTACTAATTTTAGAAAAAATATCTTTTTTGGAGGAACTTCTCAAATTTATAATTTATCTGAAGAAGAAATAAATTTTTGCAAAGCTGTAATGAAAAGAGGTCAATTTCCTTATGCTCATTTAGATTTAATTTATATAAATGGTGAGGGTCCTTATCTTTCTGAAATAAATCTTAAAGGAGGAATAAAAGGAGCTCAAATAAATACTCAAGAGTATGAAAAAATTATTTATAAAATTACTCAGGATTTTTTTAAAACTTGGGAAGAAAGATATAACCCTGTAATTTATTTAAAACCTTGAGAAAGTTCTTTTAAATTGGGGAAAAGATAAGTTTTTATTACATAATCCCAGTTTAATTTATATCCTATCTCAGCTATTTTATAAAATTTTTCTTCTTTTTCTTTTAAAGATTTGGGAATTTTATTAAAAACTTCTTTTACTTTGTCTGCAATTACCATTTCTTCTAAAATATGCCTTTTTTCCTCTGTCATTTTTTTTAAGCTTTCAATAGAAAGCTTTTCTCCTGCAGAAATAAAATCAAAAGCAAAATAGGGTTTAAATTCATTTTTAAAGGTTTTTTCTAAGAAAAAATTAACTCCACAAGAAGTGGAAAATACAGGAGTTCCTGTAAAAGGTAAAACTTCTATGTGAGCAATTCCAAAAGGCTCATAAATAGACATACCAAGTTCTAAATCTGAAGCAATTCTAAGATCACGAGTTTCTACATCCTCTGTTACCAAAGCAAGACATTTTCTTTTAGAAAAACCAAACTGATTTATAAAAATTGCTTTTATATTTTTAGATGTTTGATTAAAATTTTTTATAAGTCTATAAATATCTATTTCATAACTCACTAAATCTGGCCAGCCTTCTCTGTGTTCAAAAGGCCAGTTATATTCTTTTACCATTTTTTCAACTTCATAAGTTGGTCTACCTGTGACTACTAAAGAAGAAAGTAAAATATATACTCCAAATATACGATTTTTATGGAATAATTCATCTAAGTATTGAAGCAAAATTATATCTCTCCAAATTCCCTTACTTTTTACCAAACGACATACATGAGTAATAATGATATCTATATATGTGTTTAAGTATTTAGAAAAACATTTTTTAATTTTTTCCTGAGATTTTATTTTATCTTCAAAAGTATAATGATCTAAAGCTATGGCATTATATACTACAGTAAGTTTTTGGTCTGGGGTATCAGGACAAAGAAATTTGTATTCTTCTACTACCCAGTCCCCTACTGCAAAAATTTTATCAAACCTGCGTGCCAATTTAACCAAAGGGGTTCTATACCAGTCATCTTGAGGACCAAAAATCTGTTCTAAAGATATTCCTGAAAGTTTGCATTTTTTAAGAATATTATAAAAACTTATATCAGCACCACCTAAGTTTTCTACAATTCTTCTAACTGGAGCTACCTCATGAGCATAAAATATTCTTTTATGTCTTTCTGAATTGAACTCAGGATGCAATTCCAAAGCTAATAACGATGGAATTCCCATATATTCATGAGCAAAATGAACAAATTTATTATTAGGGGAATATAGAGCTGTAATTAATTCATAATAAGGAACACCTATTCTAAAATACTGTTCATAATCCCAATCATATTCATATCTGTCAGAAGGTAATCCAAAATGTTCCCAGAATAAATATTTTATATAATTAAGGATATCTTTATTTATATGGGTGATGTCTACCAATAAAACATCTACATTTGAAGTTTTATTAGGATTTAACTCATTAACTATTTTTCTTTTTCCATAAACAATATCTATATTATACTTTTCTAAAATTGGTTTAAAAATTTTTGAAAACTCACCTGTATCATAGTTATCTTTACTGGAATAAAAAACTGTTCCATCTTTTCCAAGTCTTGTATTAGCTGAGCCTATATATTCAAAAAGAGGCCCGTAAAGAAGAGTTTTATTAAAAATAGAAAGATAAGAAGGAGAGGTACAAAGCTGATTTATTACTTCTCCTATACCACCAACTTTATATAAAGCTTCATGAGTAACATGGATAGCAATTTTCATATTTTTAAAATTTTAATATAAAAGCTTTAAAAAGTAAAGCTCACACTTTTTCATAAATGCCTTTTTTTTTATGTATTCTATAAATTTCTGATAGGTTGGATGACAGGCTAAGGTTTTAGCATTACCTATGCAAATAAGTTTTCTTCTTGCTCTGGTAATAGCTACATTAAGTCTTCTTAAATCATTAAGAAATCCTATTTCTCCTTTTTCATTTGATCTTACAAAAGAAATAATTATTACTTCCTTTTCTCTACCTTGAAAACCATCTACAGAGTTCACTTCAACTTTTAATCCCTTTTCAATAAGAATCTGTTTTATTAATTTTACCTGAGCAGAATAAGGTGTTATTATACCTATATCCTTTTTATCAAGACCCATTTTACATAATTCTTCTGTTAGTTCTATAACTAAATCCGCTTCTCTATAATTTTCATAAGAGGTAGAACCTTCAGGCTGAAATTCGTAAGTATTACCTTCTGAAGTATCAAGAAAAGTAATAGGTACTTTAGGATCAAGAATTTTTTCGTATTTTCCAGGACTTTTAACTCCTAAATCAGCTAAGGTATGATTTTTAACAAGATCTGAAGCTTTAAGCTTTCCTCCATAAAATTCCTTATTTGGAAAATCCATTATTTTTTCATTCATACGGTATTGAATTTCCAGCATTAAAGCCAGTTCTGGAAATCTATTAATCAATTTTTCAAAAAGAGTATTTTCAAGCTCCTTGGCTTTCTCACTTAAAATAGTAGGAGGGAGTTGTTTGTGATCTCCTGCAATGTAAAATTTATCAACTTTCATTATAGGAATTAAAGTAGAAGGTTCTGTTTGTTGACTTCCTTCATCTATAACAGCTACATCAAAATAAAAATCTTTTAAAAATTCAGATTGAACCATAGAATTTGTAGATACTACTACATCTGCTTTTAAGATAATAGAATTAAAGATAGCTTTTTCTTTGTCCCGCAAAGCTTGTATTTTTTCATTTATTTGATAATTTAAAACAAGCCAATTTGCCATAGACCTTAGAGTAACTCCAGAAATTCCTCTTGTTCCTTTTCTTTTTTCTCCTAAAAATATAATTTCCTCATCACTAAGACCTCTTCTTAATTTTGGAGAGGGTTTGGTAAAAGAGTCTCTTTTTTCTATTAATTTCTTAACTTCTTCCCACTCTTTAAATAATTCCTTTGCAGCATTTGCTTTTTCAAAAAGCGCAAAGATAGAAAATTTTTCTAATTCTTCCATAACTCTCGCAGGATGTCCAATTCTTACAATTTTAAGTTCAGGATATCTGGAAAGATTAAGAATAAGATTATCTGCAGCAATATTAGAATCAGCAGTAGCTAATACTTTTTTCCCTTGATTAACAAGTTGCACTATCAATTCTGTAAGTGTGCTGGTTTTTCCTGTTCCAGGTGGTCCATGGATAAGAAAAAAGTCTTTAGCTCCCAAGGCAAGTTTTATAGCCTTTATCTGAGTAGGATTGAGTTTGGTATCCTTTAAAGAAAAATCGCATTCCTCTGCTTTGTCTGGTTCTTTTAGTCCTAAAATAATGTTTCTTAAATCTCTTTGTCTTCCTTGTGCATGTCTTAAAAACTCTAAATTTTCTTCCATACGTTTATAAGTAATATCATTTGCATAAAGATCAATTCTCACTCCTTTTTTATAAATCCATTTGGGAGGCTTTTTATCAAATGCAACTGTTATGGTTTTCTCTGTGACCTTTATTACAGTTCCAAGAAGATCAATTTTTAAAGGATTCCCTTGGCTTATTAAAACTATATCTCCTGTGCTTATTTCTGTTTCTATAGGTTTTTCTCTCCAAAATCTAACTAAATAAAGATGAAATTTTGTTCCAGCTTTGTTACCTTTTAAATTAAGAATAGCTCTTCCAATAAGTTCTCTTTCTTTCCCTGAAAGTTTTCTTATTTCTGCTTCTTGATTAGAAATTTCTGCTTGTCTTTCAAATTCTATTAATTTCTTAAATTTTTCTACATATTTATGAACAGTTTTTATTTCTTTAATGGTATTTTTATCAGGAACAAAATCTGGATAAAACCTGCATAAAGATTCATCTTTAAGATAAAGAAGAATGGAATTATTGGCTATATAAATTTTTTTAATATCTTTTTTCTTTAAACCTAAGCGTTTTAATTCTTTCTGAAACCTCTTTTCTTGTAAAATTCCAGGTAAAAGTAAAGGCATAAAATAATCCCTTTTAATATTTTAACATTTAAATTATTATAAAATAGAGGCTTTTTAAAAGAATTTTTTATTTCTTATTTTTTATCCAGGAAGCTATATAAAGCAACCACCCTAAAATGCCCAGACCTATTAATAGACCTGTATGAGTTGCTACCAGAGGTTTTTTAAATGATTTTACAAACATATTTTTTCCAACTTCAATATCTACCTGAACACTATGTAAACCATGTTCTGTTTCATCCCTTACTTTTATTATCCATTTTCCTTTTCTATCAGGTAAAAAGCAGACAAAACCATTTTTATCTGTTCTCCCTTTCATATAAGGAAATTCATCTCCCGGACCAAAAATTTCATATTCTGCATAATTAGCTGGTTCATCTTCATAATAAAAAAATCTGGCACAAATACCTTTATTTTTCACTTGATATTGAATAGAATGAGCTCCTGCTCCTTTAAAGCAAAGGAGCAGGAGAAAAAGAATTAAATAAAAATTTCTACTTTTAAACATAATAATTATATTACTTCCAGGTCAATACTGTAGTAAAGGCTTTATAATCGGCTTTAGAAGTATCTTTTAAAGGTATTCTATATCTTACTGCGATTACTTTCAAAATTCCTTCTGGAACATTCACTTGAGCAATTCCGTTTTTATCAGTTTTACCAAGCTTTTTATGCCCTCTGGTCTCTATAATTAACCCTTCCATAGGTTTTCCTTTGAAAAAAACTTTTATAGGTAAAATATCTCCTGATTTTAAATTTAAAGGGTTTTTAAGAGGAACAATTTCAAATTTTAATCCTAATGGTTTGGTAACAACATCAGAGTAGGTAAAAATAGATTTGGCAAATTGTTGAGAATAAAACGAATCTAATATTTGAAGCCCTTGTTTTAAAGCTTCTTTTTTGGTCATTTTATTGTATTTTTTCTTTCCTTGAGGAGTAATAGATACTACATAGTATTTAGGTTTGCTTAAAACTGCTATCAAAGATATTTTGTTCTTTGTTTCTAAAATAACCTTGTTTTTCATATTTATTCTTTTTATAGAAACCTTTTTTCCTTTCAAATTATAAGCTATTATTTTTTCTATCATTTGAGGATTATAAAAATCTACCCTCTTGTAAGGATGTCCCCATTTGATTTCAAATTTATTAGGTTCTACTTTTTCTACCCAAAAATGATGAGCAAAGCTTAATGAAATAGTTGTTAATAATACAACTAATATAATAATAAACTCTTCAAATGCCTTTTTCATAAGCACCTCCTTTTATAATTTAAAAATTAAAACTGACTTTACCAAAAATATTTCTTCCTAACCAATCTTTATCAGGCTGTCCATAGTCTGAATCAAAAACATTATTAATTTCAAAGGAAAATTTAATATTTTTAGAGATATCTTTTATTACTTTTAAATTAGAAATAGAATAATCCGGTATAGTTTTGGTATTATCACTATTTGTATATTCTCTGGAAATATAATTGGTGTCCCAATGGACTAATATTTTTAGAGGCTTGATTTTATAATCAATACCTAAGCTAATAGTATGATGAGGACAATAAGTAAGATCTTTCTCTGTATCTTTATTCTCTGTATCAAGATAGGTATAACCCAAATTTAGATTAAAATTTTTGAAAGGCTTGGTTTTTATACTTATTTCAACACCCTGAGTATAAGCTTTTTGAACATTTTCCCAGGTTCTTTGATTAGAGGAAATATCTACACGAACGATCATATCTTTTACATTATTTCTAAATAAAGTTAAATTAGCAAAAAGTTTATCAGAAAATTCATGTTCTATTCCTGCAGAGTATCCCCAAGATTTTTCAGGTTTAAGATCTTCATTAGGAATATTCCACCAACCATGATGGTAAAAGTAAACATACAACTGTCTTATAGTAGGAGATTTAAAGGCTCTTCCAACTGAAAATCTTAAACGAGTGTCTTCTCTTAATTTCCACAATAAGCTTGCTTTAGGATTAAATTCTGTTCCATATAAAGAATTGTGATCCCATCTGGCTCCTAAAACTATTACTAAAGGATCAAAAGAAATTTCATCCTGTATATAACCACTTGTAATATCCATATTTTTATCTATTTTGCTATACCCTTCTACAGTTAAATCTACATTTCTATGTAAAAATTCTATCCCTCCTGTAAAAAGATGGTTTATTCCTATAGGTTTAGTATATTGGACTTCCATTTGATTATAAGAAACATCTCCATATCTGTGAGTATACCCAGGAGAAAAAAGATCCATATTAAAATTATAATAATATTCTCTAATTTTAAGGAATGAACTATCTGGAAAATTAATATCTATGGATGGACTTATTCTTACCTTTTCGTCACTTTCGTATTTCCAATCCAATTTACCGTAATTTAAACCAAGATTTAAATTTATTTTAGGAGTTAATTTATAGGCGAGGTTAGTTAAAACATATTTTCCTTCAAAATTATCTCTACGTGCTCCATATTTACTTCTTTCAGCCTTATCATAATGAGCATCTATAAAAAATCCAAATTTATCAGTAATCCATCTTCCCAAACCTGTGTTTAAAGTAGAGGTTCCATATTCACCATATCCTCCAGAAAGTGTAAACAAAGGCTTATCCGGGACAGATTTAGTTATAATATTTACTACTCCTGCCATTGCATCACTACCATATAAAACAGAAGCAGGGCCTTTAACGATTTCTATTTTTTCTATCATTTCAGGAGGTATCTGATTAATACTTGTTCCATATTCTCCCATTCCTCCACCAAAAACCCTTTCTCCATTTATTAGAATAAGTCCATAACCACTATCAAAATCAAGACCCCTTAATTTAGAACGCCAAGCTGAAGAGCCAGGCACATTTTCACTTTGAATATAAAAACCCGGAATTTGTCTCAAAATTTCTGATACATTTTTAGCAGTAGATTTTTCAATATTTTCTTTTGTAACCACAACAGTTTCAACAGGAACATCTTTAAGCAAATGAGGTGTTTTTGTGGCTGTGACCACCACTTCAGGTAGTTCCTCTGTAGCATTTTCAAATTTAACTTTTTGTGCTAAACAGGCACCATTAAATCCTAAAAATGAAATCAAAGCTGAACTGATAAAAAGATCCTTTAACTTCATTTACACCTCCTTTTCAATTTTAATATATTTTGTTATTATCATTGGAATTATATAATTTTAAAACAACTTTTCATAAATTTTGTAACAAAAAATTTAAAAAAGTCAATAATATTTCAAAAAATTCAACTATTATTTTATTTTAAAGACAAAAATTTAATACTTAATGAAATTTAAAGATATTTCAGTGCCACTTTTTTATAAATAAAATAGAAGATTTTTAAATTGAATTAGGGTTTGATTAAAGTTTTTCAATTTTTACTGTAGTAATTTTATATTCAGGAGTATCTGCTAATTCATCTTTTGCAGAACTGGTAAGAAGATTAGTTAGAGTATCTTCAAAATGGAAATCCATGAATACTATGCCTGGTGGAACTTCATCACTTATTTCCACTTTAACTGTTATCTCACCTCTTCTACTTTTTAATTTAACCAAACTATCATTATAAATTTCTAATTTTTTAGCATCTTCTGAATTAATAGATAGTTTTTCATAAGGACATAGTTGTTTTAGAGTACTGATTTTATTAGTCATACTTCCGCTTCTGAAATGATATAATCTTGTTCCTGTTATAAGAAGAAAAGGATATTCTTTATCAGGATGCTCTTCAGGAGAAATATATTTAGGAGGAACTAATTTGGCTTTTCCTGTATAGGTGGGGAATCCATTAGTAAACAATAATTCTGTACCGGGATGATTTTCATCTGGACAGGGCCATTGAATCCCTGTTTTTTCAAGTCTTTCATAGGTAATTCCTTTCATAGCTGGAACAGCTCTTCTTATTTCATTCCAAATATCCTCAGGTGTTTCATAATCCCAATTGAATCCTAATCTATTAGCAAGTTTTTGTAAAATTTTCCAATCTGGTAAAGCTTCTCCAGGAGGTTTTACAGCGGGGTTTATTTTTTGAATTCGCCTTTCACCATTGGTAAAAGTTCCTTCTTTTTCTAAGAAACTCTCTGCAGGTAAGACTACATGAGCCATTTGTGCAGTGCGTGTCATAAATATGTCCTGAACTATCATAAATTCTAAATTTTCCAAAGCTTTCCAGACAAAATTTAAATTAGCATGGGTTGCAGCTATGTTATAACCTATTATATAAAGTGCTTTTAAGTCCCCTTTTAAAGCTGCTTCATACATTTTAGTTTCATTTAAGCCTGGTTTGTCTGGAATATCTGTTCCCCATAATTCTTTGAATCTTAATCTTACAGCTGGATCAGAAACTCTTTGATAGCCTGGTAAAACATAAGGTAAAGCTCCCATATCACAAGCACCTTGAACATTGTTATGTCCACGAAGAGGCATAGCACCGCATCCTGGTTTACCATAAAATCCACAAAGTAAAGCCAGATTAGATGCTGCCATAACCGCATAAGAACCTGATCTATGTTCCACTAAACCTACTCCCCACCAAATAAGCCCGCTTTTGGATTTAGCATAGATCATAGCAGTTTTTTCTATTAATACAGGATTTATTTCTGTAATTCTCTGAACCTTAACTAAATCCCATTCAGAAAGAATATATTCCCTATATCCTTCAAAGTTTTCTACATGTTTTTCTATAAATTCTTTATTATAAAGATTTTCTTTTAATATTACGTAGGCAATTCCATTTAATAATGCTACATCTGTTCCTGGTTTTAAAGGTAGCCAAAGGTTAGCTAATTTTGCCAAATAAGTTTTTCTTGGATCTATGACTATTAATTTTAAATTTTCCTTGTTTATTCTTTCTAAAACTTTTTGAGCCAAAACTGGATGAGCCTCATAAGGATTTGCTCCTATTAATATTAAGGTTTCAGTTCTTAAAACTTCATCAAAGCTACTGGAAGGTGCACCTGTTCCTGTGGTGGCAGCCAGCCCCACTACTGAAGGAGCATGTCAGACACGAGCTGAACAATCTATATTGTTTGTTCCTAAAACAGCTCTGGCAAATTTCTGAGCTAAATAATTCTCTTCATTAGTAATCTTAGATGAAGATAAAAGACCTATAGCGTGAGACCCATAAACTTTTTTTATTTTTGATAATTTTTCTGCTACAAAATCTAAAGCTTCTTCCCAAGAAACTTCTTTGAATTCATCTTTTCTATCTTCTCTGATAAGTGGCTTTTTCAATCTTTCTTCATTTTTATAAATTTCAAAACCAAATCTTCCTTTTACACAAAGATTCCCGTAATTAGGCGGCCTGTTTTCTCCTGTAATTTCTAAAATTGTATTGTTTCTTACATGAATATTAATATTACAACCAACTCCACAATAACCACATACTGATTTGACAATTTTTACATTTTCTAAACTATAAGGAACCTTTTGCTCTTTTTTAGTTAAAGCACCAGTTGGACATACATCCACACATATACCACATTTAACACAGGTTTCTTTGAAATAAAAGGTGATGTGCTCTTCAGGAGTACCTTTATCAATTATTTTCATTTCTATGCTATTATAAGGACAAGCTCTCATACATCTAAAACAGGCTATACATTTATTAAGCTCAACATTTATTAAAGGGTGATCTTTATTTAAAGGATATCTAAATTTAGTAGGAATTCCTATTACAGAAACATTTTCTTTAATAAGAATTTCTCTAAATTCACATTTATGAAAACCTAAGCATCCACATTGCAAACACCTTTGAGCCTCTTCTATAGCTTCTTTTTCTGAAAAAGTAGAATAAATTTCTTTAAAACTGGAAATTCTTTCAGAAATAGGCAATTCTTTGGGACTTTTGGATTGCTTTTCTGAAAACTGTTCTGCATAATAAGGATCTATTTGATCTAAACGCTTTCCACGAGAAAAATCAAATTTTACTGTAATAGTTTTTTTTGGGCTTTTTTCTTTTAGAAGATAAGTATTTATAGATTGAGCAGCTTTTCTTCCTGAAGCTACTGCTTGAATAACTGTTTTTGGACCATAAATAAAATCTCCTCCAGCAAAAACTCCTGGCACATTAATTTCTAAGGTAAAATTATTAACTACTAAATATCCTCCAGGATTTATTTCTAATTTTTCTTCTAATTTTCCATAATTAACAAAATCTGTTTCAGGCCCCTCTCTTAAAGCTTTTATTACCAAATCAAACTCTTGCCATTCTTCAGTACCTTTAGCAGGTAAAACCTTTCTTACTTTATGTTCATCTGGTTCTGAAAGAATGGTTTTGACTGTTAAAACTCTATATTTATCTCCTTCTTTTTGAATTTTTAAAGGCATAGACATGAATAGAAATTTAATCCCTTCTTTTTCAGCATCTCTAAGTTCTCTCTGAGGGATAGGCATCTCAAGTTTTGAACGTCTATAAATTACATAAACATCTGCTGACAATCTACGAATACTTCTGGCAACTGCTATAGCAGTATATCCTCCTGCTATTACTAAAACCCTTTTCCCTGATAAATTTTCCCTGAATTTATTTTCTTTTATATCAAATAAAAGTTTCAATCCACTTAAAGCTAATTCTTCCCCTTCAAAACCAAGTTTTCTTTCTTTTCTTGCTCCTACCCCTATAAAAATTGCAGAAAATCCCTGCTCAAACAAATCTTTCAGAGAAAAATCTTTACCCCAGACCTTTCCACCTTGAAACTCTATGTCTAATCTAAAAATGTTTTCTACTTCTTTTCTTACAATTTCTATAGGCAATTTATACGAAGGGATTCCATATCTTAAAAGACCTCCAGGTTCTTCATGAGCATCAAAAATAGTCACTTCATGTCCTTTTAATCTCAAAAAATAAGCACAGGAAAGACCACTGGGGCCTGCTCCTATGATTGCTACTCTTTTTCCTGTAGATGGAGGTATTGAAGGAAGATCTTCTCCATATTTTAAACCATAATCTGCTACAAATCTTTTTAAATGATTAATAGCTATGGGTTCATCTACCAAAGCTCTTCTACAAACTGGTTCACAAAATCTTGGACACACCCTTCCTACCGAAGCAGGTAAAGGTAATTTTTCTTTAATTAAAGCTAAAGCCCCTTTAAAATCCCCTTTTGCTATAAGACCAATATAGCCCTGGATATTAAGACCACCAGGACAAGGGACATGACAAGGAGCTTTGCAATCACCATAATGATTTTTGATAAGTTTTTGTAGAAGCTCCTTTCTTATCTTTTTAACTTCAGGAGTATTTGTAAAAACCTTTAATCCTTCTTTAATTTTTGTTTCACAGGCTCTTTTTATGCCTTCACCTTTAACCTCTACCACACAAAGTCCACAAGAAATTTTAGAAGGTTTATCTTTTGAAAGATAACACAAACTCGGAATATAAATATTATAACGTTTTGCTACATCTAATATAGTCTCTCCAGAAAATCCATATACTTCTTGCTTATTTATTTCAAACTTTATCATCTTTTTTCCCTTTAAAGATTTTAAAATGTTTATAAAAAATCTTAAAGTTCTAACCAAGATTCTGAAAAGATAGTTTTTCCAAGAAGTACTCTTGTAGTTTTATATATTTCTAACTCCTTAGGAGACAGAGTCTTAGGATCTGGTTCATCACCATCCATTATTCTATGAACCAAAGCTACCCAATCAGAGTGTTTTCCTTTGGCTATTTCTACCAATTCTTTATCATAAACATCTAAAATGGCACTATAAATGTTGTATTTCATAAGCATCATTAACATTACTCTATTTAAATAAGGTCTCAAAGGAGCAGCTACTCCATTGGAAACATTAGAAAGCCCTACTATAGTTTTAGCTCCTGGGGCAATTTCTTGGAGCATTGAAAGAAAAACAAATACTTCATTGAGTTGATCTGCTCCTAAGGTAATAGGTGTAATTATTGGATCAATCCAAATTTTTTCATTTGGAATTCCGTATTCATTAAGTTTCCCTACAAGATCTACTGCAAGCGCAGCTCTTTCATTGGCATCTCTTGGCAATCCTTCAGTTCCCCATAAAAGTGCTACAACATCACTTCCAACTTCTGCAGCAAAAGGACCAAGCTTTTCTAATCTTCCAGGCTGAATAGTAATAGAATTAATTAAACATCTATCAGGTTTTTTAGATGCTTTAATTCCCGCAATCATAGCCTCTGGATTGGTTGTATCAAGAGAAATAGGTGTATCTACTACTTCTTCTACTATTTTCACAATCCAACTTGCAAATTCTTCACCATTCTTTTTAGCTGGTCCAATATTTAAATCTAAATAATCTGCTCCAAGTTTCGTCTCTTCCTTAGCCATGTCTTGAATAGGTTTAGGATCCCTTGCTTTCATTGCACTTCCTATTTTTTTTGACATAATGTTTATACTTTCTGCTACACACAATACAACTCCTTCACCTTTTGGAGCCTCTGTAGTTTTTTTATCTTTTTCTTTTGGTGATTCCATAGATACAGCACTTATTTCTTCTTTTTCCTCTTTTTGTAGTTTAACTTCCTCTTTCTTTATCTCTTCCTTTTTTTTAACCTCTTCAACTTTAACCTCTTCAACTTTTTTTTCTTCTTTTATTTCTACTTCTCCAGCTCCTTCTCTTATTTTTCTACTTACTTCTTTTAAAACAGGGGGTAAGCCATTAGCTTCTCTTGGACCTACAACAATCTCCCAATCTGGCAACTCTTCTTCTAATTCTCCTTTTATACCTGCTAAATATCCAGGAATCATGAGCTTTCTATGTTTAACTTTTTCAGCTATACCACATTTTTTAACAAATTCTGCAATAGTATCAGCTCCAAATTTACCTGCTGCCCAAGCTGTAAGAACAGAAAGTCCTTCTGTGTCTTTAATAAGCAACCAAGTAGGAACTCTACTGCCTTCTATTTCTCCAGATACAATAAAATAGGTTAAAGCAAAGTTGCAGGTTATAGCAACAGGTGAATACTCATCTGGATTATTAATTGGGTAAATTCCTTCTTCAACAACCAGAGGCTTTTGAGGATCTGTAAAAATATTCATTCTCTCTACTAATAAAGGAAATAGATACTCAGCTTTTAAATCAGAAAGTAGAATAATACTTGCATACTTAGGAATTATGGAACTTGCTAAGATACACTCTAAAAAAAGATTATCAGCGTACCTGTATAAAAAGGTAATATTAGGAAAACCTAAGGGTTTAAATCTTTTTTTAATAGCTGCTCTTCTCATAATTATAAGGTCTTCAAAAAGTTCCTTAGGAGATTGGGCTCCACTATCTAAAACAAGTTCTTTTACACCTAATTTAAGAAGTTCTTCACTTAATTTGGCAACCTTTCCTACACTATCAGCTTTGATTCCAATAGGAACCTTAGTATCTGTAGCTAATTTAGCAAAATTTTGATAATTTTGAAAATCAGCTCCATAAACAAGAGGTTTAAAATCTCCGCAAATAGAAATAGCTTCTTTTAAAGTTTCTAAATTTTCACTTTTTAAAATTATAGCTACATCTGGGATCTCAGCTCTTATATTTTTAACCAAATTTAAAAATTTATCTTTATCACTTTCATCTTCAACAAGGATTACATCAGGCTTTAATAAAATTCCTACTCTGTCCCATCTAAATCTTTTATAAGCTTCAATTCTTGAATCAATCTCATCCTCATCCATAGAGGTTGTGATAAAAGTTCCAATTAAAGGAGGGTTTTCAAAACGTTTTTCATGTCTAAAAAGAACAGTTTCCCCTCCTAAGGAATAAACAGCTTCTCCACCTCCTAATTTTACTATTCTTATAGGAGGAGCTGTAGCTTCAGCCAGTTCTTCTTTTACCTCAGGATCTACATAAGGGCACTTATCTATTTCTATCTGTCCTGCAGCAACTTTCATAGCAAAAGCTAAACAAGTAGGAAAACCACATTCTCCACAATTTTTCTTAGGAAGTTTTTGCATTATCTGAATTCCTGTAAGTCCCATCTTTCCTCCTCTAAATTATTCTTTCCTATATGCCTATTTATCCTATAGGTGGTAGATCTAAAATAGGATGTTTGACCTTTTTAATCCAGTTTTGTACTTCTTCTTCTGTAGTTCCTATGGTTTCATCAGCAATTTTTTCAATTAAATCTGGAACTCCGAGTTCCTGTCCTCTTTTTTCTAATTTTTCTTTAAGCTCATCTTTTAGCATTTTGGGCATCCAAACTACTCTTAAAAGCCCTCCTTCAGGTTTTAAAAATTTGTTAGATATTATATAGTTTTTAGCTATACCAATAAAGCCAGGAGTCTGTTGCCCTCCTCCTACCATACCTGCTAAGGTAGAAAATTTCATTCCTGCAGGAGTCATACCTAAATAATCTCTATTAACTATCATTATTCCTCCAGTTCCAGGAAGAAAAGCAGCAATAGCTTCCATACATCCACAAACTGTCATAGGGTCTGACATTATGCTATACAAGTTTAATCTCTCTACTTTTCCACGAGAGGCTTGTTTAACAAATTCATTTACATTACTAAACTGTCCATATTCAGAATCTATACATTCGCCTTTTTCTATAGGCTGGTTAGGTCCAGCTGGATTTAATTGATAACAAGCTTTAGCATCAAGCCAGTTATAAGCTCCACAAGGTCCTATTCTTTCAGGTGTAATAATACATATATGGGTAGGAGCAAAACTCTGACAAAGAGAACATGAATAAAAAACTTCTACATTTTCGTCTATAAGACCAGCAAGCTTGGCATCTCTTCTTTCATAAACCTGTTTTGCTATTTCAAGTATTTCTCTGACTTTTTCTTCTTCTGTATAAATAGTAACCTCACACTTGTCTACAATAGCTCCAAAGTCTTGTCTTAACTTGGCATAAAGGATTTTTCCAATATGTTCAAATTTAAAGCCTTTTTCAGCAGCTGCTTTACTAATTCTAATCCATACCACATTTCTTTGGCCCATGTGCATGATGCCTTGAGCATAATTGATTAAATGATGAAATTGTCTTTCTAAAATAGCTTCAAAATCCTCCTGCATATTAACACCAGCGACTTTAACTACAATGGCTAAAGGCAATCTATAAGGTGGTCCTTTGATTCCAAATTTTGCTACATCTGTAATCTCAGGACCTATTACTTCTATTTTACCATCTTGAACCTCATCCAAAGATCCTGTAAGCAAAAGCTCTACAGCTGGTGTTCTTCCACCACCACATTCTAAAAACAAATCATTTTTTCTAACCCTTTCTCCTTCAAAAGCAGGAGCATAAGCAACAGGTATATCTAACTTGACTTTTGTTACTTTTAATCCTCTTACTTCAACAGCTTTATCAACTATTTCTTCATAGGGTACTTTGGATACTACATGTTCATAAGTGCAAACTCCATAAGGTTTAATTTCAGGTATCTCCCAGTCAGATATTATTGGAAAGCCCCAGTTTATTGCTCCTGCACCATTGGCATACCATTCGTCAGAAACAGGACCAAAAGTAATTACAAAAGCAAAAGTTCTATCTTTATTATAAAGAAGATTCCCTAAATAATCTCCTGGTTTGATACCTCCAAAGGACATAGCTACTCTACAAGCAAAACCTATAGAGAATACTACAGAGGTATATTCTGGACCAAAAGGAATAAGTCTTATAGGCCAACCTAATTGTAAGTTAGCTTCTTTTAAAAGATAAGGCATATAAATACCATTTGTCTGATCATGCATAAATACATATAGATTTTTTTCTAAAAGCTCTTGAACCATTTTAACTGCCAGTTCTTTATTAGGAGGTGCTCCAAGAATAGCAGCAAATCCAGGAGCTGTTCCATCAACAAATTCTACTCCTCTTTTTCTAAAGATTACATCATCCGCTGCTCCAAGCCAAATGTTCTCTTCTGTAGGCTCTTCTCCTTGAACATAGAAATTTGGATCTTCTAAATACCTTATAGCCTCTATAATCTCTTCAGCAAAGTAAGTGGCCATTCCTGCATCTAAAGCAGGTCCTAAATAAGGAGTATAAATTTTTTCTTTTTCATCAGGAAGAGGAGGAAGTAGCTTTTTAGCCTCCTCCAATACTTCTCCACAGTCTCCAAGCCTTTTAACAGGATAACCTAAAATAGCATATATAATAGGAAGATAATAAGCGGTATTAGGAAAACCCACCTCAACTTCTTTGCCAAATTTTTTTACAGCTTCTTCATATTTTTCCCAAGCCCTTTCAAGTATCTTATAAGCACCTCTAATAGCTGAAGTGCAAATTATTCTTGACATTTAATCTTTACACCTCCTTTTTAACTTAAAGAATTAAATAAAATTTTAGCCAATTCTATAGCTTTAGGATGTCTCATAATAAAAATTTCTCCACCTGCCAAAGCTAAACATACTGTTGTAATAGCCTCCATCATAATTCCTCTCATTTCAGCCTCACCCCATAAATCATCTGTAGGAAGCCCTACTTCCTTTGTTTTCCAAACCTCTCTACCTACATTACAAATAAATGGAGCTTGAAGCTTAATATCTTGAGCATAAAGCGCTGCTATCCTTATTCTTTCCATAACTGAATAAGTATATTCAATTCCATATCCTAAAGCACCTACAGAAGGATCCATTAGAATTTTATCTAAATTTACTCCAACATTTTCTAATAAAATATTAAGTTGTTTAGCCAAATTAACATCTATAGGTGATGAAGCTACAACAGGAAGATCATATCCTATAGCAGTAGCACCAAGTGTTCTATGATTAGCTTCTACAATAGGTCCTATAACTGACCCTCTATCTCCTATAACTTCTGCTACCTCTCTTAAAACTTCTACATCTTTTTCAGCATTTCCAGATCCCCAGATTATTAAAGGAACATCTACAGCTTCTTTTACTTTTTTAACCACCTCTACAGCATGCTTAACATCTAAATTTTTAAAATTGGGATCAGTTCCAATTAAATAGACGCCTATAGCCTCAGCTTTATACTCTTCTACACATTTTTTAGCCCAAAGTCCTGGATCATGAAAAACATCAGAAAAATACTTTGTTAGTGTCTCTGGCCAGTCTTCAGGAACTATATCTAAAATTTCCATAGCTATTTTTAAAGGTTGTCCTGTATTCCCTTCAAAACTGTAAAAGGGTAAAACCTCTGTTCCGCCAACTTTAAAGGCTTTTTCACCTTTTCCTATTTCAACCTCTACAATTTTCCCTGAACTTTTATCTATATAGAGATCCTCTGAAAGCCCTTCTGCCCTTGTTTTTAAATCTCTATAAGTTCCTTTAAAACCAGTTTTTCCTATATCTTCTACTTTCTCTTTAATTTCTTTTTTTGGTTTTCTTATTTCTTTTTCTTCTTTTGGCTTTTCTTCAACCTTTATTTCAGGCTTTATTTCAGGTTTAGCTTCTACCTTTACCTCGGTCTTTATCTCTTTAATCTCCTTTTCTTTTCTTTCTTCTTTAGCTATTTTTTCTACCTTTTTCTCAGGAATTTCTTCAATTTTACGAAAAACTTTTTCAATCTTTTTTGGTTTTCTTCCTAATAATTGTTTTTCAATCTCAGCCAAAGTTTCTTCTATATGTTCCATTCCAGATTGTAAATTTTTCAACCCGGCTTTAAGATTGGTTATCATCTCTATCAGAAATTCTATTGATACACCTTTAATTTTATCCATTTCTTCCTCTCCTTCTAATCCCTTTTCCACTTCTATAGGTTTTTCTACAATCTTTTCTACTATCACTTCTACAGGCTTTTCAATCACTTTTTCCACTATCTTTTCTACTGGTTTTTCCACAATTTTTTCTACTTCTACCACTTTTTCCACTACAAAAGGTGGTTGAATTTCAGGTTCCATAGGTCTGGGATGAAGTCCAGCTCTTTTTACTATTTCAGGAACAGCTTCTTCCCATTCAATAGCCATTATATGAACACCTTTTACTCCAGGAATTTCTTTAACTTGCTGAATAATTTCTACTGCTATATTTATTCCTTCCTCCTTAGGATCTTTAGCTTCTTTCATTCTTTTTAATAATTCATCAGGAACCATAAGTCCTGGAACATTGTATTTCATATAACGAACCATTCCAAAAGATTTAGGAGGGGTTATACCAGCTAAAATATAAACTTTATCAAGAAGACCCTCCTCTTCAGCTAATTCCATAAATCTCTTAAATCTTTCTACATCATATACAATCTGAGTTTGGATAAATTCAGCTCCAGCTCTAACTTTTTTAGCAAGTCTTTTTACTCTAAATTCAAAAGGATCTGCAAAAGGATTAGCTGCAGCTCCTGCAAAAAAATTGGGTTTTTCTCCTTTTATTTCTTCTCCATTGATAAACCTTCCTTCTTTAAAGCCTTTTACCAAACTGAGCAGTTGTATAGAATCTAAATCAAATACAGGTTTAGCCTGAGGATGATTGCCGAATTTAGGATGATCTCCTGTTAAACAAAGTAAATTTCTTATACCTAATCCCCAAGCACCCAAAAGATCTGCCTGAATACCAATCCTGTTCCTATCTCTACAGGTCATTTGCATTACAGGTTCTAAACCTTCAGATAAAGCTATAATAGCAGAAGCAAAACTGGAAAATCTAACCACAGCTGTTTGACAATCTGTAATATTTACAGCATCTACATAACCTTTTAAAATTTTCGTCTTCTTCTTTAATATTTCTATATCTGCATTCTTAGGAGGTCCCATTTCACAGGTAACAGCAAAGTGTCCCTTTTTTAAAATTTTCTCAAGATGGCTTCTTGTTTCCATTATCCTTCCCTTTTATTGTTTTTTATTAAATCCTCTCTTATCCTTTTTCTTGGAGATTCACCTAAATAGGTTCTCCAATCCTTAGGCTCCCATATTTCATTAAGCTTATCTAATTCTCCTCTGGCTGTTAATCTTTCTATGATTAAATGCCATATACAAGGATTTTCAGGATTTATTTCACATTTTCCATTTTGAGAACCTCCACAAGGACCGTTCAATAAATTTTTAGGACATCTTGCTATAGGACAAAGCCCAGCTGTTAAATCTATAATACAATCTCCACAACCACGACATTTTTCTTGCCAAACCCCTAATTGGGTATTGGCACCAAAAAACAAAGTATCTACTCCTGGATAAACTCTTATATCAGGATATAAATCTGCTATTAAATTAACCCCCACTCCACAGGCAAGACTTACTACTGCCTCTGCATCCTTCATTAACTCTGGGAGATTTGCTAAATACTCAGGATCACATTGTCTTATTAAGGTTGCCTCATAAGTAATAAGTGGTTTCCCCTGTCTTTTTCTGGCTATCCTCAAAGCCGTAGCAATAATTTCTACCTCTCTATCCCCTCCTGTGGAACAAATAGCAACACAACCTCTACATCCTAAAATTAAAACCTTATTATAAGGTTCTATATTCTTTAAAATCTCTGAAAGATGCCTTCTTTCTGCTACTATCATTTTTTATCCTCATCTTTTATTTAAAATTTTTTCTACAAAATCTTTAACTGTTTCTACAAAAGCACCTGTATCTAACCTTGGAACAAAAGCCATTTGAGCTCTTTCAGGGTCTATTCCTATTTCTTCTAAATACTTTTTCGCTCCTAAAACCCTTTTTTCTGCTCTTAAGTTTCCTGTTTTATTATGACACTTTTCTTTTTCACAACCACAAACCAAAACCCCTTCGGCATCATCTTCAAATTCTTTTAGAATATCAACAATTTCTATACTGCCAGAACAGGGAAACCTTTTTATTACAATTTCACAAGGAAAATCTTTAAAGTCTTCATCAGTAGCAGAATTAGTATAATTACAGCATAAAACTGCAATTTTTGGTTTAGCCATTAATCGTCTCCTCTTTATATTCTACACTTGGTTTAAGCTCTATAGCCCTTGCTGGACATTCTTTAACACAAATACCACAAGCTCTGCACATTTCTATATCAATTTCCGCATATTCTTTATCTTTTATAAAAGGTGCTCCAAAAGGACAAATTCTTACACAGGTTAAACAAACAATACATTTATCTTTATTTACTCTTGCAAATTTGCCAAGTTCAAAAAGTTTATCAACGCTTACTAAACCTTTCTCCAATGCATAGGTTCTTAAAATTCTTATCACCTCTTTTGGTTTAACATCCATAGGACACACTTCTACACAACTACCACACTGAGAACAATACCATAAAATTTCATTTAAAACCTTTTCTGTAAAACCCAGAAGAAAGGTATGAACAATTCTTCTTGGATCAAATTCAGGTTTCATCCTTTTCACAGGACAAATACTTGAACAAGCTCCACATCTAAAACATTGAGCATAAGAAGGATTCTCTTCAGTAAATTTTTTTATCAAATCTTCAGCTTTTTTATTGACCTTAGACTCTATAAGCATTTATATGCTAACCTCCTTTTTTCTTGAAACTCTCTAAAATTTTTTGAATTTCTTCAGGGGTTGCCCCTGTTTTTTCTTGTAAAATTTCCAAAGATTGAGGACCTTGTTTCATAAGTTTTTTAATTTCAAATTCGTAAAGTTTATTTTTTATAACTTTGCTCAACTTTTGTTGTGCTTTTGCTTTTATACTCTCTTCACTATAATCTCCTAATTTTTTAATCTCTTTGCATAAATTAGCATATTGAGCACGAAATTGCATATTTTTACATAAATTTTCTGCAGCCCTTAATCTTAAAATTAAAGTTTCTTTATCCAAACCTTCTCCTTTTCCTAAGGGTCCTAACTCTTTCAAAATTTTTGTAAAATCTTTAATTATTTCTGCAATCCTTGCACTTTCAGAAGAAGAAACCCACTCTTTTCTAAATCTTTTAATATTAAGCCCTATATTTTCTAAAACTAAGTATATAACTTCTCCCATAACTACAGCTTCAAGATTACCTGAAAGGTATTTACATTCTCCTAATTTACAGCCTGCTACCATAATTCCATCTGCTCCTGCTAAAAATCCTTCTATTATAAATAAAGGATCCACTCTACCAGAGCACATAACTCTAACTGTTCTATGGTAAGGCGGATAATTTTGGCGAGCCACCCCGGCTGCATCTGCTGCTGCATAGGCTCACCAATGGCACATAAAACTTAATATCCTTGGCTCAAATCCTGCCATTATTTTTTATTCCTCCTTTAATTTTCTATTTTCTTTTCTTCCATTTCTGTTTTTTTTTGTTTGATTTTCCAAAAGTTCCCATCCTTTAAAAGCTTGAACTTGAGAAAGAACAGCTTCTGTTGAAAATCCCCCTACATCTATAGCAAATACAGGACAATGACTGGCACAGACTCCACATCCTTTACAAGATGCTGTTATAACTTTTGCTTTTCTTCTTTTTTCAACTTTAACCATTTCTATAGCACTAAAAGGACAAAGCTCTGCACATATTCCACATCCGATACACTTTTTTTCATTTATACTGGCAATATAAGGAGTAGTTTCAACTACACCCTTAGCTAAAAGAATACAAGCTTTAGCTGCAGCTGCTTTTACTTGGGCTAATACCTCAGGTAAAGGCTGAGGACTATGAGCTAATCCACAAATAAAAACTCCATCAGAGGTGGTTTCAACAGGTCTCAGCTTGACATGAGCTTCCATTAAAAAACCTTCTTGAGTAGTTGGTAATTTAAGCATATTCACAATTTCATTTTCTTCTGGAAATTTTATTCCCACAGATAAAACTACTAAATCAGGCTTTATTTCTATTTCTTCTCCTATAATAGGATCATATACTTTGACTACTACACCTCTTCCTTTCTTCTCTACCATTGGCCTCTTGTTATTTAAATATCTTATAAATTTTATTCCTCTCTTTCTTGCTTCTAAATAATACTTTTCATAAAATCCATAGGCTCTTATATCCTGATATAAGATATATACTTCTGTATTTGAAGACATTTCCTTTATTTTTAAAGCATTTTTTAAAGCTTGCTGACAGCATACCTTGCTACAATAACTCAATTCTTCTCCTCTTGATCCTGCACATTGAATCATTACTACTTTTTTGATTTTCTTAAAACTTTTATCTTCTATAAGCTTTTTTTCTAAATCTAACTGTGTAATAACTTTCTTTCCATCATAAGGATATTTACTTGGTATATATTCCTTTGCTCCTGTTGCTGCTATTATAACACCATGATTTACAGTTTTTTCTTTTTCTTCATTTTTTAATACTGTTGTAAAATTACCTACATAACCACTGATCTTTTCTACCTTTGTATTAAGATAAACTTTTATTTTTGGATGATTATTAACTTTTTCTATTAGTTCTTTCAGAAAAACTTTTGGATCTTCTCCTGTAATTAAATATTTAATTCTTTTTAAGTTCCCTCCTAACTCATTTTCTTTTTCTACAAGATAGACCTCATATCCCTGTTCTGCTATGGATAAAGCTGCTGTAATCCCTGCTACCCCTCCTCCTATTACCAGAGCAGAAGGAGTAACTTTTACAGTATGAATATTTAGAGGTTCTAACTTTTGAACCTTAGCTAAAGCCATTCTTACAAGATCTTTAGCTTTTTCAGTAGCTTTGTCAGGATTATCTGAATGCACCCAGGCACACTGGTCTCTAATATTTGCCATCTCAAACAAACCCAAATTAAGACCTGCCTCCCTTAATGTATCCTGAAATAAAGGTTCATGAGTTCTTGGAGTGCAAGCTGCAATTACAATTCTGTTAAGTTTATATTCTTTTATTTTTTTCTTTAATTCTTCTAAAAAATCTTGAGCACAAGCATAAAGTACAGTTTCTGCTAATACTACATTGGGAAATTTTTCTATATAATTTCTTACCTCTTCAACTTTCACTACTCCTGCAATATTTACTCCGCAATGGCAAATAAAAACCCCTATTCTTGGTTCTTCTTTTATTAATTCTTTTTCCTCTGGAGGATATTCTTTTTTAATTGTGGCTGAGAATCTCGCTTCTTTTAAAATTTCTGAAACCTGAGCTGCTGCGGCAGAAGCTTGAGTTACACTTTCTGGAATATCCTTAGGTCCCTGAAAAGCTCCTGCTACATAAATTCCAGGCTGAGAAGTTTGAATAGGAGCTATACTTTTAGTCGCTACAAATCTGTATTCATTAAGATCTATGCCAAAAATCTCAGCTATTTTTTCAGCATCCTCAGGTGGAGAAAGTCCAGTAGATAAAACAACCATATCATAAAAATCCCTCTTATATTCTCCCTCCTCTGTAACATAGGATAAAACTAATTTATCCCCTACTTTATCTACTTTAGCTGGTCTTCCTCTAATTATTTTGAATCCATACTTTTTAACAGCATTATTAAAAGCTGCATCAAAGCCTTTTCCCTGGGTCCTTATATCCATATAAAATAAAGTTATATCCAGATCAGGATCATGTTCTTTTAAAACTGAGGCTTCTTTAATAGCATACATACAGCATACTGAAGAGCAATAAGGTCTGTCACAAGTTAAATTACGAGATCCTATACACTGAATATAAGCGATCCTTTTAGGATGTTTGAAATCTGAAGGTCTTATAATTTCTCCTTGAGTAGGTCCAGAAACACACATAAGTCTTTCTATTTCCATACTGGTTAAAACATCTTCATATTTACCATAGCCATATTTTTTAAGAACACTTTCAGGAACATCGCTAAACCCAATAGTTAAAACAATAGCTCCGACTTCTAAATCTTTTATTTCTGGTTTTTGAGAAAAATCTATAGCTTTAGGTCCACATACATTTGTGCAAATTCTACAAGTTTCATGATTTAAATATAAACAGGAGGCTTCATCAATATAATAACAAGTGGGAATAGCTTGAGGAAAATCTATTCTTGCTGCTCTGGTAAATGTTAATCCTACATTATAAGTATCTATAGCTAAGGTTGGACAATATTTCATACATTCACCACAGGCTGTACATTTGTTTGGGTCAATATATCTTGGTTTAATCTTAACTTTAACTCTGTATCCATCCTCTTCTTTTTCAACTTTTTCTATATCAGTTAAAGTAAGAATTTCTATATTTGGAGACCTACCGGTCTCTACCATTTTTGGAGCAAGTATTCATATACTACAGTCATTGGTAGGGAAGGTCTTATCAAGTTGAGCCATCACCCCACCAATGGTTGATTTCTTTTCAACTAAATATACATAAAATCCAAGTTCTGAAAGATCTAAAGCTGTCTGGATTCCTGCTATTCCTCCTCCTACAATTAATACTCTACCTTTTTTCATCTTTTCTCCTTTTTGATTTTTAAAGTGTTTAATACATTTAATATTAAAATTATTTTAATTTTTGAAAAGGCTTATTATATTTTTCACAAATTCATCATAATTTTTTGAACCTAACCAAAACCCCCCAAAAAGATCTTTCATTTCTTTAGAAAGAAAATCTGTTACTTTTTTACTTCCAAGAGTTGGTAAATCTGATCCCAAAACTACAGGAATTCCACTACAGGATAAGTACATAGCTACACTAACCATACTTTCACTCATCCATTCAGGGATTCCTGCTACTATAGGTAAGCCCTGTTTTAAAAATTCAAAAATATGAGGAACATCTATGCAAGCTCCTAAATACCATAAAGGGGGAGCTTCTATCTTTTCAAGACTTTTTTTCAAACCTTCTCCAGCAAAATCAAGCCCTTCTAAAGATAAAAGACCAGACATAGCCAGAGAAGTAGCTGTGCAGCCTGATACTAAAACTAAAAGGTTGTTTTTTATAAGATCCTTAGCAACTTTTATTTGAGGAGGCTCACTTAAGCAAGGAGTATCACATCCAAGAAGAAAAACTATTCCTAAAATATCTTTTTTGGCTATTTTTTCTTTTATATAATTTATATCAGTATTATTAGCTCTAAATCCTATTTTAATATCAAAACTTTTTTCAGGTACTCTTATTTTGCTTTTATCCCTTAATTTAAATCTTGTAATTGCTAATTTAAGAATTTCCTTAGCTACTTCCAAAGACTTTGTCCGTTCAAACTCTATATAAGTTGCCTTCTCTAAATTACATCTTTTATCTGTAGTAATAATTAAAGAGTGATATTGATTAGCTAATTTAACAAGATTTGGACTTACGCAGGTAGAACCAATTACTATAGCTTCAATTAATCCTGTAGCTAAGGAGACTTCCTGCTGAATAAAACTTCCCATTAAAGAAACATTGTTAAATACATTAGTGAAATTAATTCCCTTGGCTTTGGATTTCTTTATCAGTTTAAAAATTTCTTCATCTGAGCTTGCTTTTATTAGAGCTTCTGTCAAAGAAGGATCTGTTTCATAAACAGAAATATTTATTTTCTCAGGATCAATCCAGTTTAAACCTATATTTACCTTTATTTCAAGAGGTTTATTTAGATCAAACATAAGATCTCTTAATTTAGAAGCAATTAAAGAGGAACCCCAACCATCTGCTAAAGCTGTTCTTATAGCACCCTTTAAAATATTTTTATATTCCTGATCAACTCCTACAGTAGTTTTATGAAACAATTCCACTATTTCTCTATTAATTCCTCTTGGAAAAACTTTATAGTTTTCCCATTTATCTTTTAAAGAATCAGGAGCCAGGTCTGCTGTTAAAACCCTACCTTGGGATTGACTAAAAATTTTAAAAATCCTATCTATCATTTGAGATAAAAGCTCTTTTTCAGACAAATCAATTTTAATACCAAGCACCTTTGTCCAGTTTTCAAAATTTTCTATATTTTTAATCTTAAAACCATTTTCTATTTTTTTTGCCAAAGTTAAAAGGATATCTCTTGTATGTTCAGAATGGGCAGAGGCTCCACTTACAACCATTCTGGAAAAATTTCTACTAACCACTGTAGAAGCAGAAGCACCGCAAATTCCTTTAAGTTCTTCAAAACCCTCCATAATCTGGCAGGGTCCCATATTACAAACTCTACAACAATTCATTCCCTTAGAAAATTTACAGGAAGTAGCAGGTCTTTTTTGGAAGTTTTTAAAAGCTATAGAAAACTTTTCTCTCAAAGAGAAAAAATCATTCTTGATAATTTTTCTAACAGGTTCCGGTTTTGTTTTAAATCTCGCTCTTTTATCTAACATACTTTTTATCTCCTTAAGCTGCTTTATCTAATTTTTCAGTCTTTAAACGCCAGCCAAAACACCCCAAACCATGGAATGGAGTAATATACTTTGGCTCTTCTAAAGCTCTTCTCATAGCCATATCATAGAGTATTCTGGGTTTTGGTTTGTCAATACCGAGTTTTATCCTTTGCTGATTAATTCTATCCATCATAATGTTTACAAACTCATTAGCATTTCTGGCAATTCGCCAAGATCCTCCAAAATAATTTTCTATTTCATAAAAAAGAAAATCTGTAACTTCTTTGCTTTTTTCTGTAGGAAAATCAGGTCCAAAAACAACTTGGACTCCGCTTGAGACAAAATACATTCCTATTGAAATGGCCTTTTCACTCATCCATTCAGGTGCAGCACCAACAGCAGGAAGTTGATAAATATCATCTCCTAAGCCACCTGTATGAACTATTTCTGTAGTAGCAATAAGAATACGAGAATTATCAACACAGGACCCCATATGAAGAACAGGAGGTGCTCCTATAGCTTCCAAAACTTCTCTTAGACCAGGTCCTGCAAGTTCTATAGCTTCTGGAGAAAGAAGCCCTGCTACTCCCATAGCTATTGCAGAACAACCTGTAGTTAAAACTAATACATTATTAGCAATTAATTCCTTGGCTATCTCTACTTGTAAAGATTCATCCACTCTGTAATTATCACATCCTACTATAGCAGCTACCCCCAAAATTTTTCCATTAATTACATTTTCATTTAAAGGTTTAAAAGAAGCTCTAAATCTACCACCAAGCATATACATAATAGCTTCTGTGCTAAAACCTGCTATTACATCTATAGTATTATCAGGAATTCTAACTTTATTAGGATCTCTTAAAGGATAACGAGCTATTGCTCTTTTTAAGATTTCTTTAGCAGAATCTAAAGGTTTTTTATGATCAAAAGGTATATGAGTAGCTCCTTCTAACATTGCTCTATCATTGGTAGTAATAACCTCTGTATGAAAGTTTTTAGCAATTTCTACAATATTTTGCATAATACATTGAATATCTACCACTATAACCTCTATAGCACCTGTAGCAATTACTACTTCTTGCTGAAGAAAACTTCCTGCAACTGGAATACCCTTTCTCATTAGAACTTCATTTCCTGTGCAACAAACTCCTGCTAAATTTATTCCTTTAGCTCCAACTTTTTGGGCTTCTGCTATAATTTCAGGATCAGAAGCTGCTATACTTAAAGCATCAGCTAAAAGTGGATCATGACCATGAACTGCCACATTTATCATATCAGGTTTAATAACAGATAAACCTATATTTACCTTAGCTTTTATAGGCTGGGGATTACCAAGAAGAAAATCCTGTAATTCTGAAGCTATCATTGAACCACCCCAGCCATCTGCCAATGAGCATCTGGCAGCAGCTAAAAGAATTTTCTTATAATCCTGATCAATCCCGGTAGAAGTTCTATGTAAAAGTTCTACAATCTCCTTATCAACTCCTCTTGGAAAAACACCATACTTCCTCCATTTTTCCTGTAAAGGTTGAGGCGCTCTATGACCAAAAGCTAATTCTCCTTCCATCTGTCCAAAACATTCCAACGCTATTTCAGCTATTTTGTACAATATATCTTTTTCAGATAAACTTGGATCTATTCCTAAAGCATGAGCTATTACTCTTAGCTTTCTTTTATCTCTAACCTCAAATTGAGAGTCTCCATGAACAGTTTCATAAAAAGCCAAAGCAATATCTCTTCCATGATCAGAATGAGCAGAAGCTCCTCCTACTACCATTCTGGCAAAATTTCTTGCTGTTACAGTAGCTGAAGAAGCTCCACAAATTCCCTTTAAATCTTCCACACCTTCTACTACCTGACAGGGACCCATATTACAAATTCTGCAACAGGTTCCACCCTTTCCAAAAAGACAAGGAGTTACCCCTCTTTTAATAACTCTCTTGGGAGCAGTTAAAACTTCATCTTTAAGAGAATTATAAAGCTCTTCTATAGTTTTCTTTCTGTTTTCAAATTTTTTATTTTTCATTAAGCCACCTCACTTGGTAATCCATGCCAAGCTTTTGCTGATTCTAAGGTATTTTTCATAAGCATGGTAATGGTCATTGGTCCCACCCCTCCAGGAACAGGGGTGATAACACTGGCTTTTTCTTTTACATTTTCAAAATCTACATCTCCACAAAGAATTGCTTTTCCTTCAGGAGTTGTTCCTATTCTATTTACTCCTACATCTATTACTACAGCACCTTCTTTTACCATATCAGCAGTAATTACTTTAGGACGTCCAGCTGCTACAATTAAAATGTCTGCTCTTCTTGTATGAAAAGCAACATCTTTTGTAGCAGTATGACAAACTGTTACTGTAGCATTCCCAACAGGCTTTCTTTTTTGCATAAGAAGTATGGCTACTGGTTTCCCTACAATATTACTCCTTCCAACAACTACTACCTCTGCTCCTTCTACCTGACAACCTGCTTTAGAAAGCATAACCAATATTCCATAAGGGGTGCAGGGAATAAAACCAGGTTCTCCTATTACCATTTTCCCTACATTTACAGGATGAAAGCCATCTACATCTTTTCTTGGATCTATAGCATATAGGATTTTGTTCTCATTAATATGCTTTGGTAAAGGAAGCTGAACCAAAATTCCATGAATTTTAGGATCTTTATTATATTTATCTATTAATTTTAATAATTCATCTTCTGAAACATCTTCAGGAAGATTTTCCTGAATAGAATAAAATCCTAATTCATGAGCTGTTTTTTGTTTAGCCTTAACATAGGATACAGAAGCAGGATTTTCTCCAACTAAAATAGTAACTAAACCTGGGATAATTCCGTGTTTATTTTTTAATTCATCTACTTCTGCTTTTATCTGTGATCTTATTTCTTGGGCAATTTCTTTTCCACTTAAAATTTTAGCAGCCATTTTTTCCTCCTATTTTAGAATAATCCTTTAACCTTTCCTGTTTCTAAATCCACATCTATTCTTCTATAAGCTGGATCTGAATCAGTTCCTGGCATAAGATTGATATCTCCTGCTACTGGAACAATAAATCCAGAACCTCTATAAATAAGAACTTCTCTTACCCTTAATTGCCATCCCTTAGGCACTCCTTTTTTACTTGGATCATCTGATAAGGATAAATGAGTTTTAACCATACAAATGGGCATTTTTCTTAATTCAGGATCTGATTCAAGATATTTGATTTTTTGTTCTGCATCTGGAAGATAAATAACTCCATCTGCTCCATAAACTTCCTTAGCAATTTTTTCAATTCTATCCTTAATAGGTTCATCTAATTCATAAAGAAATTTAAAATCTGAAGGTTCATTACAGGCATCTATAACTGCATCTGCAAGTTCTAAAGCTCCCTCGCCACCTTTTAACCAATGGTCAGAATAAGCCACTCTTACTCCAGCCTCTTCACAAATTCTTTTTACTAATTTCACTTCATTTTCAGTATCAGCATAAAATTTATTAATACAAACCACAGGAGTAGCTCCACTCTTTTTAACAATATTTACACAATGCAAAAGATTTTCGCATCCTTTTTCTACCCATTCTAAATTTTCTTCTAAGTATTCCTTGGGAATTGGTGCTCCTGGTTTAGGAATTGGTGCTCCACCATGACATTTAAGAGCTCTAATAGTAGCTACAATAACTACTGCATCAGGTTTTAACCCAGAAAGTCTGCATTTAATATTCCAGAATTTTTCAAAACCTATATCTGCAGCAAATCCAGATTCTGTGACTATATAATCTCCTAATTTAAGGGCTACATAATCTGCAATAATAGAACTTTGTCCTATAGCAATATTAGCAAAAGGTCCAGCATGGACTAACATAGGTTGTCCTTCCAGAGTTTGCATTAAATTTGGATTAATAGCATCTACTAACCAGGCAGTCATAGCTCCAGCTACTTCTAAATCTTCGGTAGTAATAGGATTGCCAAACTTATCAAAGGCAACCACAATCTTTCCAATCCTTTCTCTAAGGTCTTTTAAATCCTTAGCTACAGCTAAAATAGCCATAACTTCAGAAGCAACAGCGATCCAGAATTTACTTTCCATAGGATAACCATCCTTTTTACCTCCAAGTCCTATTACAATATGTCTTAAAGCTTGAGCACAAAAATCTATAACCCATCCCATTTCAACTCTTTTAGGATCTATATTAAGTCTTTTTAATCCCTTTTTAGCCAGAATTTCATCATTATAATTTGCTTCATGTTGCATTCTTGCTGTTAAAGCCACCATAGCTAAATTATGAGCATTCATAACAGCATTTATATCTCCTGTAAGCCCCAAAGAAAACTTATCTAAAGGAATTACTTGAGCTAATCCTCCTCCTGCTGCACTTCCTTTTATATTGAAAGTAGGACCTCCAGAGGGTTGTCTGATAGTTCCTATGACATTTTTTCCTCTTTTACCAAGGCCCTCTACCAATCCTATTAAAGTAGTGGTCTTCCCCTCTCCTAAAGGAGTAGGCGTAATAGCTGTTACATCAATATATTTCCCATTTTGTCTATCCTTTAATCTTTCTAATACTTTTTTATAATCTATTTTGGCTACATAATGACCATAAGGTAATAACTCCTCTTTTGTTAATCCCATCTCTTCTGCTAATTGATAAACTGTTTTCATACTTTTTTCAGCTTCATAGGCTATTTCCCAATCTTTCATCTTGGTAGGATCTAATTTCATAATCCACCTCCTTTTGAAATTGTATTTTCAATAATAGCAATTCTCATACCTAAAATATACAGCTCGTAACCTTTTCTTAATAAGTAAATATTACTTTTAAAAAATTTTTGTTATTAAAGGTAAAAATAAAAAATTGAGGAAAAATTCCCTAAAAAATAAAATCTTTTTATTATATTGAGAAATTTTTCCCCAGTTTTCATTTGCTAAAATAGGAAAAATTCTCAATAAAATTAGTATATAACTCAATAAGATAATTATGACATAATTTAAATTTTTTGACAAGGCTTATTTAAAAGATCCTTAATTATAAAAACTACAAACTTAGGTAATTTTATAGAATTTTTTAAAAATTTTAAGATTCTGTATTTTTACTTAACTTGCAGATATGTTTAAAAAGATTTAAATTAAGAATTCTCTTAGCACCTACAAAATGAGTTCTAAAATAATGACTATTTAAGGAATCAATAGCCAATCCCCTTTTTGCAGAACAAAAATGCACAAATTTGTTATTACCTATATAAATGCCCACATGAGAAACATATTTTTTTCTCCTATATTTAGAAAAAAATACCAGGTCACCAGGTATAAGTTCATTTTTATTTACTTTTATTCCAATTCTGAATTGCTCTCTTGAAGTTCTTGGCAAGGAAATACCCAGTTCTTCATAAACAAGTTTAACAAACATAGAACAATCTAAATAACCATTATTTCCGTTACCACCATATTTGTATCTATAACGTCTATATTGTTTGGAAATTTCTAAAAATTTATCTCTAAGTAATTGTTCTTCTTCTTTTCCTAAAACAGATTTTGATAAAAAAAGATTGTGAAATTTTTTAGATAAAGTTTTATCTTCTATTTTTTGTTGATAAGTCAAAGCTGGATTTTTTAAAATAAAAGCTTCTTTAGAATTTTTAGGTATTTTAAGAATTTGTCCCACGAAAATAAAATTATCATTTAAATGATTTATTTTTTTTATAGTTTCAATGGGAACATTATATTTTAAAGAAATAGTATATAAAGTTTCTCCTCTTTTTACTTTATGATTTATTAAGCCAGGAATATTAATAAGCGTGGGTTTAATCACATAAATCTCAGGAATTTTTATTTTCTGTCCAGGTTTTATAAGACCACTTCTAAGATGATTGAGTTTTTTAAGCAATCTAACAGAGGTATCAAACTTTTTAGCAATTTTATATAAATTATCTCCTCGTTTAACTACATAATAAAAATAAGGAAGATTTATTAAATTTTTTTTAGATTCTGCCAGAGTTAATTCAGTTTTTTTTTGAATTCCACCAATTTTCAACCTTTGTCCGGGTTTAATAAGATTACTTTTAAGATTATTAAGTTTTTTAAGCTTTTTGATAGATATATGGAATTTTTTAGCAATATGGTATAATGTATCTCCTTTTTTAACTATATAATAAAAATTATATTGAATATTTTGATTTGACTTGATTTTATTTTTTTGAATAGTTTTGGCTGATAAATTTTTATAAAATATAGAAAAAAGCAAAAAATTTAAAATAAACAAAAAATTTTTGAAAGAATTAGAATTAATCATAATCTAAACCAGGAAAAATTTTAAGAATATTTATACTCAAAAAAAAGGAAAAGTCAATGTAATTTTTAAAAATACACAAAGTTTTAAGATTGCTAATTTAAAAGATTTAGATAGAATAAACTTAAAAACTCAAAAAGGGAGGTAAAAAATGATTCCAAGATATACAAGACCTATCATGGCTAAACTTTGGAGTCCTGAAGAAAAATTAAGAGCTTGGTGTTTAGTAGAGTTTTATGCTTGTGAAGCCTGGTATAAATTGGGTAAAGTTCCTGAAGAAGATTATCAGATAATTAAAGAAAAACTTAAGCCTTATATGCAGGAAGGAGGTTTTAAAGAAGAAAACTTAAAGAGAATTGAGGAGATAGAGAAGGAAACTAAACATGATGTTATAGCATTTTTAACGCATCTTGCAGAGATTATAGGACCCTCTGCGCGTTATTTACATTTGGGTATGACCTCTTCTGATATGCTTGATACTGCTATGGCATGGCTAATGAAAAGAGCTATGGAAATCATTATAGAGGATTTAAAAAGAATTAAAGAAATTTTAAAGGACAGAGCTTATGAATTTAAAGATACTTTAATGATAGGAAGAACCCATGGAATTCATGCAGAGCCTATTACTTTTGGTTTTAAACTGGCGCTATGGTATGAAGAAATGAAAAGAAATGAAAAAAGATTGGAAAACGCTTTAGAAAATATTTCTTATGGAAAAATCTCAGGGGCAGTGGGGACTTTTGCTCATGTTCCACCAGAAATAGAGGCTTATGTTTGTGAAAAGCTTGGTTTGAAACCAGATCCTGTTACAAACCAGATTATTCAAAGAGATAGATATGCTGAATATATGGCTTCTCTTGCTATTCTTGGAACTACAGTAGAAAAAATTGCTACAGAAATAAGACATTTACAAAGAACTGAGGTTCTTGAGGCAGAGGAATATTTTTCTCCTGGACAAAAGGGTTCTTCTGCTATGCCTCATAAAAGGAATCCTATTCTTTCTGAAAATCTTTGCGGTTTGGCAAGACTTTTAAGAGGTTATTTAATACCAGCTCTTGAAAATGTAGCTCTATGGCATGAAAGAGATATAAGTCATTCTTCTGTAGAAAGAGTAATTATTCCTGATGCTACTACAGTAGCTGATTTTATGTTAGTAAGACTTGAAGGATTGCTTAAAAAATTGATGGTTTATCCTGAAAGGATGGAGAAAAATTTTAATTTGTTGAGAGGTTTGATTTTTTCTCAACAAATCATGCTTGCTCTTACAGAAAAGGGTATGACAAGAGAAGAAGCCTATAAGATAGTTCAGGAGATTGCTATGAAGGTCTGGCAAGATGAGACACTTAATTTTAAAGACCTTGTTTTGCAGGACAAAAGGATTTTGAAAGTTCTTTCTCAACAAGAGATTGAAAAGGTCTTTGATGTGAAGTATTATTTAAAAAATATAGACAAAATATTTGAGAGGGTCTTTTCAGATTAATGATTTTAAAAGTTGTTGCAGGTTTATTTAAAAAAAATGGAAAGGTTTTACTTGTAAGAAGGCCTTTTAATAAAAGAAGAGGAGGGCTTTGGGAATTTCCTGGTGGTAAAGTTGAAAAAGGGGAAACTTTGGAAGAGGCTATAAAAAGAGAATTAAGTGAAGAGCTTGGTGTAGAGGTTAAGGTTAAAAAATTGCTTGATAAAATCAGACATAGATATCCCGAAGGAGAGATAGAACTTTATTTACTTGAAGTTGAAAGTGAGGGGGAGCCCAAACTAAAAGAAGCTATAGAAAAGAAATGGGTAGATCTGGAGGAGGCTGAAAGGTTGGAGCTTTGTCCTGCTGATAAAAAACTTCTAAAGAATCTGAGGGCTTGTAAAAAACAAAAAATAGGGTAATTTTATTTATTAAATATTGGAGGGAGGGCGGTTAGCTCAGGGGTAGAGCGCCATCCTCACACGGTGGATGTCGCAGGTTCGAATCCTGCACCGCCCATTTTCCTCCTTGCTCCCTCTTGATATAAACGGGGGCCAAATTAGACCAAAAGGAGGGGATTTATGGTAGAATTGTGGAGACCTGTTAAAAGAATTCGTAAATGGGAAACCCTGTTTATTATTCATCCTGATCGTGTTTCAGAAAAAGATCAGGTTTTAGAAAAAATTAAAGAAATCGTTGAGTCCAAAGAAGGAGGAATTTTAAAAATTGATGAATGGGGTTTGAGAAAGCTTGCTTATCCAATTGAAAAAAGGAAACAGGGATATTATATTTTGATAGAGTTTTATGGTCTGGCAGATTTACCCAAGGCTTTAGAAGATTTTTTTAGAATTGATGAAAGAGTAATTAGATTTATAATTGTGAAATTAGAGGATAAATATTCTCCTTCTCAAGAAGGAACACAAGAAGCTACTCAGACAGCTTAAATAAAAATTAAAAAGGAGGGAAAAAACAATGGATAATGTTATTATAAAAAGAAGAACTTTCAGCAGAAAGAAATTTTGTAGATTTTGTGCAGATCCAAGTTTAAAGATTGATTATAAAAATCCTGAAGTTTTAAAACCTTTCTTAAATGAAAAGGGTATGATTATTCATAGAAGACAGACTGGAACTTGTGCATATCATCAAAGACAGCTTACAACTGCTATTAAAAGGGCAAGGATTATGGCGCTCTTACCTTTTGTAGCTGATATTGAAATGGAATAATCTTTAAAAGGAGGATATCCAATGGAAGTTATTTTAAGAACTGATATTCCCAAGCTTGGGAAAGCAGGAGATATAGTTAAAGTTAAAGATGGCTATGCCAGAAATTATCTTATTCCTAAAGGGTTTGCTATTCCTGCTAATCAGAAAAATATAAAAGCTTTAGAAAAGCAAAGGAAAATTATTCTGGCTAAAGCAGAAAGAGAAAGAAAGAAACTTGAAAGTTTAGCAGAAAAATTAGAAGGTATTACTCTTACTATATATAGAAAAAAAATTGATGAAGAGAGAATTTATGGATCTGTAAGTGCTTTAGATATTGTAAATGCTTTGAAAGAACATGGTATAGAACTTGATAAAAAATATGTAGATTTAGAAGAACCGATTAAAAGTTTAGGATCATTTGAGGTTCCTATAAAATTAAGCAATGACAAAGTTGTGAATATAAAAGTAGAAGTATTAGAAGAAAAATAAAAATTTAAATGCCTTCTAATAAAAAAAACAAGAAAAGTAAAGGAGATCAATTGGGGGAGGTTTTTCCCCCAGAACTTTTACCACCTCAGGACCTTCAGGCAGAAAAGTATATATTAGCCAGTATCTTTGTTGATCCCTCTTCTATTGTTAAAATTATAGATTTTTTAAAACCAGAAGACTTTTATTCTTTAGCACATCGTCTTATTTATTCTGCTTTTTTAGCTTTATTTGAAAGAGATGAACCTATAGATATTGTTACAGTCCATAATGAGCTTGAAAAAAGAGGAGAATTAGATAAAGCTGGTGGAGTAGTTTATCTTACAGAAATAGTAGGGCTTCTTCCTACATCTGCTCATATTTTACATTATGCTAAAATAGTCAAAGAAAAAAGTATTTTAAGAGAAATTATAAAAATTAGCCAAGATCTTATTTATCGTGTTTATTATTCAACAGAAGACTCTCATGAGCTTTTAAGTTATGCTGAAAAGGCTTTTTTTGAATTATCTAATTATGGTAGAAAGGATAGCTTTTCTCCTTTAAAAGATGTCGTTAAGGATACTATTAGATATTTAGAGAATATTTATCAAAGAGGAGATTTAATTACAGGAATTCCTACAGGATTTTATGATTTAGATAGAATGACAGCAGGACTTCAGAAGGGTGATCTTATTGTTATTGCAGCTCGTCCAGGAATGGGGAAAACAGCTTTAGCTTTAGATATTGTAAGGAATGCCTGTAAACAAAGTAATATTGGTGCTGCTGTTTTTTCCTTAGAGATGAGTAAACAACAGCTTTGTGCCAGAATGCTCTGTGCAGAAGCTAAAGTGAATTTTCAGAAATTTAGAACAGGACAACTTGATTCTCAAGAATGGCAAAAAATAGCTCAAGCTGCTTCAACTTTAAGTCAGTTATCCATCTATATTGATGAAACACCAGGGATTAATATTTTAGAAGTAAAAGCTAAAGCTAAAAAATTATTAAAAGAAATTCCTTTGGGTCTTATTGTTATAGATTATTTGCAATTGATGAAAGGCTTAGAAAGGAAAGAGAGAAGAGAACAGGAAATTTCAGAAATATCCGCAGGACTTAAGGCTTTAGCCAAAGAATTAAATGTTCCTGTTATTGCACTTTCTCAGTTAAATAGAAAAGTAGAAGAACGTCCTGATAAAAGACCTCAACTTTCAGATCTTAGAGAATCCGGAGCTATTGAACAGGATGCAGATGTGATTTTGTTTATTTATAGAGATGATTTTTATAATAAAGAAAGTCCAGAAAAAGGTATAGCAGAAATCATTATAGGAAAACAAAGAAATGGTCCTATGGGTACTGTTAAATTAGCATATTTTTCTCAATTCACCTCTTTTGGCAACTTAGAAACTTCAGGGATATAAATAATTATTTCTTTACAACTAAAATAGGAACATTAGAATTTGCAATTATTTTTTGAGCTATACTTCCAGTAAACTTTTTACCTGTCTCTTGATTTGCACCTATGGTAAGAATAGTAGCTTCTATATCCTTTAATTTATTTGTTATTATTATATGAGGCTCTCCTTTTTCTATAAAAATTTGTGGTTCAAGCCCAAGTTTTTGAATTTTTTCTTTTATAGGAGTTATTTCTTTTGCTATTTCTTCTGTTAGCATATTCATAATTTCTTCTGCTCCCACAATTAATTCTGGAGGTAGATGTATTACAGAAATGATAGCTAAGTCACCATTATAAGCTTTAGCCAATTTTCCGGCTTTTTCAACTGCTCTATTTCCATGCTCAGATAGATCAGTAGCAGCTAAAATTTTCTTGAAGGAGATCTGAGAATTTCTCGGGACTAACAAAAGATCTACAGGACTTTCATTGATAAGCCTGGTAGCTGTGCTACCAATCAATATTTTTTCAAAAGCTGTAATACCTCTGCGTCCTAATATAATAACATCACACCCTTCTTTCTTAGCAGTTTCAATAATTTTTTCGTAAGGCTCACCTTCTTCAAGAACAGTTTTTATAGAAAGATCTTCATCTTCAGCCATATCTTTGGCTACTTCTAAAGCTTTCACATAAGGTTTTCTTGCTAACTCCGTAATATGACCAAATATAGAAAGAGAACTGCTTAATCCTTTAACAGGTGGAATAACACTAATTACACTAACTTCAGCTTGAGTTTCCTTAGCAAATTTTAAAGCCTCTTCCACAGCATGTGCACTTGATTCAGATCCATCAGTAGCTATTAAAAATTTCTTATATTTACACATAAGCACCTCCCTATGCTTTTATTTAAGGTCTAAATTTTTTTAATAATTATACTATTTAAAAAAATATTATAAGAATTTTATTCTTGATAGTCAAGGAAAATTTAAAGTATAAAGTTTAAAGGAATTTTGAAAAGAATGAAATTATAGGAAATATTTACAAATTAAGATAATAATTTATTATTTTATCAATAGTCTGATGATTAGCTGTAATCCAAAAAACTAACTTATTTTTATAAAAAACAGCATGGTTTTTACCAAGTCCGGAAAAGAAATAAATTAAAGTATGACTAATTTCTTTTTCTTGGAAGTTATAAAAAGGGCTTTTACCTTTTAAAATTTTTTCCATCATTATTTCTGTTTGTTTTTTACCTTGAGAAGATGTAAAAGCTTCAGATACCCAAATTATGGCTTTATTTTGATGAGTATCTTTATAATAAGCAACCCAGGCTTTTTTGACTTGAATAGGTTTACCATGTAATCTATTAACCATATTTATAGCTGCGTTACCTTTAATAAGTTTTACGAGATGCAAATTTGAAAGAGTTTGAGGAAATAAAATATAACTTTTAGGTTGATGTTGACAACTTATAAAAAGAAAGAGGCAAATAAATAAAAAACTGTAGAAGAGAAAACAAAATAAATTTCTCATTATATCTTTCTAACTATTAATTAATGTATAAAAAATATAGAAAATAATTAAAAAACGCCCCCAACGGGATTCGAACCCGTGTCTCTGGCGTGAGAGGCCAGTATCCTAGTCCACTAGACGATGGGGGCATCTTTAATTAACATTTTATAAAATAAACTAATCTAAAGAAAAGTCAATCCCACTTGTATTTTTTTAAAAAAGGAGTATCTTTAATCTTAAAGTAAGAGGAAATATTCTCCTATAGTTCAGGTTAACAGCTTCTCAGTTGTTCTTGTTAAGAGAATTTTTCCTCCAAAAAATTAACTAATAGAGGAGGTATTTTTTATGTCAGTGCAATTTTTTCAAGATTTAAGTATTTCTAATTTAACCTTAGCTTCTTTAAAAAAGATGGGATATAAAGAACCTACAGAAATTCAGGCTAAGGCTATTCCTTTGATTCTTCAAAGAAAGGATCTTATAGCACAGGCTCAAACAGGAACAGGTAAAACTGCAGCTTTTGGTATTCCAATAGTTGAGATAATTAATTCCAAACAAAGAAAAATCCAAGCTCTTATTCTTGTTCCTACCAGAGAACTTGCTATGCAGGTAACAAAAGAAATAAAGGATATCGGAAGATTTAAAAGAATTTTTGTTTTAGCAGTTTATGGAGGCAAATCTATTCAGCGTCAAATTGATTTTTTGCAAAAAGCAAGAGATGTGGTAGTAGTTGGTACCCCAGGAAGAATAAAAGACCTTATTAATAGAGGACATTTAAAATTAAATCATGTAAGAATACTTGTTTTAGATGAAGCTGATAGAATGTTTGATATGGGATTTATAGAGGATATAAGAGAAATTATAAGCCATTTGCCAGAAGAAAAACAAAATTTGCTTTTCTCTGCTACCATGCCTAAGGCAGTACTTAATCTTGCTAAAGAATTTTTAAATCCTGAATTTGAAATTATTAAAGTCAACCCTGAAGAAATAGTAATAGATAGGATTAAACAAATGGCTTATAAAATTAAGACCCAGAATAGATTTTTAAAATTAGTAGAAATTCTTAAAGAGTATGGGGATATTAAAACTATAATTTTTACTCAGACTAAAAAGGTAGCTGATGAAGTAGCTTATAAGCTTAAAAATCAAGGTTTTAAATCCTCATCTATTCATGGAGATTTTTCTCAAATAAAAAGGGAAAAAGTTTTAAGAGATTTTAAGGCTGATGAATTTAAAATTTTAGTTGCTACAGATATAGCAGCCAGAGGACTTGATATAAAAGGTGTAGATCTTATTATTAATTATGAGATTCCCAGAGATCCAGATAGTTATATTCACAGAATAGGAAGAACCGGAAGAGCTGGAAAAAGGGGATTGGCTATTTCTATATTTTCCTATGCAGAAAATAAATATTTTAGAAATATTAAATCCAGAACCCAAGCAAATATAGAGTTAATTTTGTAAATAAGAGAGAAGAACTTCTGAGGTGGGGGTATTTGCTTTTAAAAAATCTGAAATAGAACCTTGGAAAAGTAGATGCCCACCTTTTTCTCCTCCCTCAGGTCCAAGCTCTACAACCCAGTCTGCACATTTTATTAATTCTAAATTATGCTCTATTACTACTACAGTATGCCCTTTTTCTATAAGACCCTGCAAAACATTTATTAATTTTTCCACATCCTTTATGTGAAGTCCTGTAGTAGGCTCATCTAAAATAAAAAGAGTTCCAGTTTTAGAGGATTTTACAAACTCCTTAGCAAGTTTTATCCTTTGAGCTTCTCCTCCTGAAAGAGTAGGACTGGGTTGTCCGAGAGTTAAATAATCAAGCCCTATCTCACAAACTGTGTTCAATTTATGTTGTATAGAGGAAAAATTAGTAAAAAATTCAGCTGCCTCTGCAAAGTCCATATTTAATATATCTGCAATATTTTTACCTTTTAAGAAAATTTCTAAGGTTTCTGGATTATATCTTTTCCCCTGACAGTACTCACAAAGTTGATAAACCTCAGGTAAAAATTTTATTTCAACTTTTATATATCCCTGACCTCTACAATAAGGGCATTGTCCTTCAGAAGTATTAAAAGAAAAACGTCCTTCTTTATAACCTCTTTGTTTAGCTAAAATAGTTTGAGCAAAAACTTTTCTTATATCTGTGAAAACACTTATATAAGTAGCAGGGGTAGAACGAGGAGTATTTCCTATAGGAGAATGATCTACTAAATAAACCCTCCTTATTTTCTCAAAATTTTCAATCTCTTTTACTCCGATTAATTCAGATTTAGATTTTTCTAAAAGCCTTTTCAAGTTTTCAAAAAGCACATCGCAAACTAATGTAGATTTTCCAGAGCCAGAAACTCCTACTACTACAGTTAAGGCATTAATAGGAAAGGAAACATCTACATTTTTAAGATTTCTAAGATTAGCTTTTTTTAAAGTAATAAACTCCTTAGGTTTTCTATTAAGACTTTTAAGAATCTTTCTGGTTTTATCCTGTAAAACCTTAGCAGTTTCTGAATTTTTGCAATTTAAAAGCTCTGAAGAAGGACCTGCGAAAATAACTTTTCCTCCTTTTTTACCACCACCAGGTCCAAGATCTATTACAAAATCACTTGCAAGAATGGTATCTTCATCATGCTCTACCACTATAACAGTATTTCCTTTATCTCTCAAAGTTTTTAAAACTTCTATTAGTTTAGCGTTATCTTTGGGATGAAGCCCAATAGTTGGCTCATCAAGAATATAAGCTACTCCTGTAAGATTACTTCCTATCTCAGCTGAAATCCTTACCCTTTTAGCCTCTCCAGAAGAAAGAGTATCTGCTGATCTTCCAAGAGTAAGATATCCTACTCCTAATTTAATAAGATATTCTAAACGCGAAATAATTTCAGTTACAAGTTCTTCTGCCAGAAGTTTTTCTTTTCCTTTTAACTTTAAGCCTGTTAAAAAGTCTTTTACCTTATAAATGTCTAATTCACAGAGTTCAGGAAGAGAAAGTCCGTTAATTCTATAATAAAAAACTTCTTTTTTATATCTGCTACCTTTACAAATAGGACATATCTCATTTTCTATTCTTCCAAGTCCTTGACAGCTTTGACAGGCTCCTATTTTAGAATTAAAAGCAAATAAAAGAGGATCTGGTTCTGGAAGACTGATTCCACAACTTGGACAGGTTCTTTTCTGGCTAAATAAATATTCTTTGTTATCTAAAAGTAAAATAGCTTCCCCTTTCCCTTCTTGCAAAGCTTTTAAAAACAAATCCTTAAAAGTTTGTTTATTAAAATTATTCAACTTGCCTAAAACCACCTCTATAGTATGTTCTTTAAACCTTGATAAAGATGGTATAGGAGGGATTTTATAAAAAGTTCCATCTATTCTTACCTGATGATAACCTGAGTTTAAAAGCTTTTCAAAAAGATTTCTGTAGATTCCTTTGCGATACTTTATTAAAGAAGCAAGAATAGTAATTTCTTCTACTTTTTTATTTTTTATTAAATCTAAGGCTATTTCAAAAAGTTCTTCCGGGGTATGAGGCTTTAATTCCTGATTACACTTTGGGCAAAAAGCTTTGCTTATTTTAGCATAAAGAAGCCTTAGATAAGGAAGAATTTCGGTTACTGTGCCTACAGTAGAACGAGGGGATAATTCTCCTGATCTTTGTTCTAAGGCTACTGTGGGGGGAATTCCTGAGATAAGGTCATAATCTATTTCTTCATAAAGTTTTAAAAACTGTCTTAAATAAGCAGGTAGAGTTTCAAGAAAACGCCTCTGTCCTTCTGTAAAAAGGACATCAAAAGCAAGAGTTGATTTTCCAGAACCAGAAACACCGGTTATAACAATAAATTTTTCTCTTGGTATATCTAAATTTATGTTTTGTAAATTATGATGTCTTATACCTCTTAGTTTTATATAAGGCTCTTCATAGGTATATTCTCTTAAAATTTTAGCTTTTTCTTTAAGATTTAAGCCTTGTAGATATTCTTTTAAATAATCAGAAGTGAAGCTTTTTCCTTTTTCAAGTTTTATAAAATCTGAAAGAGATCCTTCAAAAATGAGATACCCACCTTTTTCTCCTCCTTCAGGCCCAAGCTCTATAACCCAGTCTGAAGCTAAAATTATTTCAGGATTGTGTTCCACTATAACAATGGTATGCCCTTCCTCTTTCAAAAATTTTAAAGCAGAGATAAGATTAGATATATCTTTTAAATGAAGGCCTACTGTGGGTTCATCAAGTAGAATTAAAGCTTTTTCTTTTTTTATTTGAGATAAGATCTCTGCAATTTTAAGCCTTTGTGCTTCTCCTCCTGAAAGGGTAGATAAAGGTTGACCAAGTTTTAGATATCCCAGTCCTAATTTTTTCAAAATTTCAAGATGCTTTTTTATTTGAGTATGACTTCCAAAAAATTCTAATGCAGAATCTACAGTTAAATCAAGGATTTCTGCAATATTTTTGCCTCGCCATTTAATCTCAAGCACTTCTTCTCTAAATCTTGTCCCCTTACAAACCTCACAGGGGATTACAAAATCTGATAAAAATTGCATTTCTACAATTTCAAATCCCAGCCCTTTACAGGCAGGACATTGAGCTAATTCTGAATTAAAAGAAAAAAAAGTTTCTGGATAACCATATTTTTTAGCAAGAGGTGTACTGGCAAGAAGTTTTCTAATAAAAGGAAGAATATTTATATAACTTGCTATAACAGATCTGGGAGACTTAGCTAAAGGTTCCTGTGTAAGAAAAAGTACCTGTGAAATATGCTCTATCCCCTCTATTTTTTTACAATTTTCAAACTTTAATTCATTTTTATAGGCATTGATTCCTTTATAAATAATTTCTTCTAAAAGAGTAGATTTACCAGAGCCAGAAACTCCTACAATAGAAGTTATACAGCCTAAGGGTATAGAAAAAGAAATATTTTTGAGATTATACTTTTTTGCTCTTTTGAAAATTAAATTTTTTTTAGATTTTATTTGAGAAGGGAAAAAGGTTCTTTTCGAACTTACTAATTTTAAAGCTTCTGCTGTAGGAGTATCTTTTTTAAAAATATCCTTAGGAGAACCTGCATGCAAAAGATATCCACCCTTTTCTCCACCTTGAGGACCAAGCTCTATTAAAAAATCAGCCTGTGTAATTATCTCTGGATCATGTTCTACTACCACTACTGTATTTTTTTGAGATACTAAATTTTCCATAAATTTTAAAATTCTGCGTGTATCACGAGGATGAAGTCCTGTAGTAGGTTCATCTATGAGATAAAGTGTTTCTACCAAATCAGAGGACAAAGCTCTTGTTAGAAGGCATCTGCTGGCTTCTCCGCCTGAAAGGGTTCTGCTGGTCCTATTTAAAGTAAGATAGGAAAGCCCAACCTCTTTCAAATAAGAAAGTCTTTTTAAAATTTCCTTAGCCAGTCTTTCTTCTGCAGGAAGTTGATTTTTAGCAAGAAAAGATTCTATAAATTTTTTAGCCTTTTCTATTTCTAAAGCATAAAAATCTCCTATATTTAAATTATCTATATAAAAATAAAGAGCCTGAGGATTAAAACGAGAACCCTTACATAAAGGACAAATAATTTCTCTTCTTAGTTTTGATAAAAGAATTCTTATATGAGATTTATATTTTTTACTTTCCAGCCAATTTATTACTTCTTTTAAACCATACCACTCATTTTCACCATAAAAAATTTTTTCTTTTATTTCTTCAGGTAATTTATAAAAAGAAGTATTTATAGAGATATTTAAGCGTTTTAAATAATCCAAAAGATCTATTTTTACTTCTAACATAAAAGGATAATCAAGAAGAGGTATAGCACCATCTTTTATAGATTTTTCAGGATGTTTTACCAATGATTCAAAATCAACCACCAAAAGATTTCCAAAACCTTTACATTCCGGACATGCTCCTTGAGAGGTATTAAAGGAAAAAAGATTAGGAGTTTTTAAAGGAACTTTAAAACCACAATCAGGGCATATTAAATCTCGGGTATAATAAATTTCTTCTCCATAAATAGTTCTTATTTTCATCTGGCTTGAAATCTTAAAAGCCTGTTCTATAGCTGAAACAAGAGATGATAGATCTTTTTCAGTGGGTTTTAATCTATAAATAACAAGCTCTATTTCCTCCTGATCTGGTGGTTTTTCTATTTCATCAATCTCACAGACCCTTCCATTTAGAAAAATTCTGCTAAATCCAGAAGAAAGAAGACCTTTTTTTAAATATTCAAAGCTTGTTTTAATCTTTTGAGGAGCAATTAGATAAAGAGGGATATTTTTGAATTTTTGTATAATTTCCTTAGCAATAGAATGGGGATCTTTTACCTGGATATATTTATTGCAATTTGGACATTTTGGAATACCAGCTTTATAATAAAGCATTTTGGTAAAATGGCTTATTTCTGTAAGAGTAGCAACTGTTGAACGAGATGTTTTAATGTAATTTCCTTGAGGAAAAGCTAAAGAAGCAGGGATATTATGAACAGCCTTTACCTTAGGTTTAGGGAGTTTTTCAAAGAATTGTCTTACATAAGAAGAAAAAGTTTCTAAATATCTTCTTTGTCCCTCTGCATAAAGAGTATCAAAAACTAAGCTTGATTTTCCTGCCCCAGAAACTCCGGTAACAACAATTAATTTATAAAATGGAAGTTCAAGATCAAAACCTTTTAAATTATTTTGAGAGATTTCAAAAAGTTCAATAAATCTTTCTTTAGATGTAGACACCTTAGTTTAATTTTTATTCTCCTCTAATTTTTTCTATTCTTTCTTGAGCTTTTTTACATTCTATGCAAAGAGTAGCTTCAGGACGTGCTATAAGTCTTTTTTCATCAATTTCTCCGCCACACATTTCGCAAATTCCATAAGTTCCGTCTTCTATTTTCTTTAAAGCCTTTTCTATCTTTTTGAGAAGTTTTTGTTCTCTATCTCTTAATCTTAATTTAAAAGTAAGATCACTTTCTTGAGAGGCCTGATCTACAACATCAGGTAAAGGTTCTGAAACTTCTGTTAATTCCTTTTTTGTTTCAATAACCTCTTTTAAAATTTGTTCCTTTTTTTTAAGCAGAAGTTTTTTAAAGAATTCAAGTTTTTCTTTATCCATGCAATCCTCCTTTTTTGGTTATTCAAGGATTGTTTCTCCGCTTTTTCCGCCGGATTTATAGATAAGGCGGATATTATTTATTTTTATACCTTTATGGAGGGATTTACACATATCATAAATAGTAAGAGCAGCTACTGAAACAGCTGTAAGAGCTTCCATTTCAACACCAGTTTGAGCTACAGTTTTCACCTTCCCTATAATTTCTAAGGAATATTTTTCTGGAAGAAAATTGAACTCTATATCAATCTTGGTAATTGGTAAAGGATGACATAAAGGGATAAGCTCTGAAGTCTTTTTAGCAGCTAAAATTCCAGCAACTTTAGCACAGGCCAAAAAATCTCCCTTAGGTACATCTTGAGAAAAAATTTTAGGATAAATTTCCTCTGGGAAGATAATTTCTCCTTTAGCAATGGCAACTCTTTCAGTAAAAGTTTTTGGACTAATATCAACCATATGAAGTTTTCCATCTTTGTCAAGATGAGAAAATTGATTCATTATTTACTTCCAAAAATAAATTTTTTCCAGAATCCCTCTTTTTTCTTTTTTTGATAGGATTCTAAACCATTTTTAAAATCTTCTAAACCTTCTACTTGAGCAAATTTTTTAAGAAGTTTTTTACCCTCTTCACCAACTTTTTTAGGAAGTTCTACTTGCACTTTTAAAATAAGATTTCCTCTTTTTCCTGTTTTAGGATCAGGTAATCCTTTATTTTTTATAACAATTTCATCTACTGGTTGAGTTCCAGCAGGAATTTCTACTTCTACTTCTTCTCCAAAATAGGGGATTGTAATTTTATCTCCTAAAATAGCTGAAATAAAATTTATTTTTAAATTTCCTATTATATCTGATTTATTTCTATAAAAATAAGGATGAGGTTTAATTTTAACTCTGATATAAAGATCGCCTGGTCTTCCACCAAAAAGACCAGCTTCTCCTTCACCTGGTATTCTTAAAATAGTTCCATCTTCTACCCCAGCAGGTATAGTGATATTTAATTTTTTCTTTTTCCAAATTCTTCCAGAACCTTTACAATGAGAACACTTTTCTACATAAATAGTCCCTCTTCCTTTACAATCTGGACAGGTATAACTTATTCTAAAGAATCCTTCGCTATAAGTAACTCTTCCTTTTCCTTTACAGGTCTCACAGGTTTTAACCCCTTTTTCAAGATCATATCCTAAACCACCGCAATATTCACAAGCTTCCAATTTTTCTACTTCTATTTCTAATTTTTTATCCTGAAAAAGATCTTCTAAATCTAAAACTATTTCATAAGAAAGGTCTGCTCCGTCTCTGGGTCTGGTTTGGGATTTTTCTTCAAAAGAAAATCCAAAAAAATCTTCAAAAATATCAGAAAAAGTTTTAAAAATATCAGAAATATCTTCAAATCCACTATATCCAGAGGATTTTAGTCCAGAATAACCATAATTATCGTATATAGCTCTTTTTTCGGGATCAGAAAGAACTTCATAGGCTTCAGAAATTTCCTTAAATTTTTCTTCAGCCTCTTTATCTCCTGGATTTTTGTCAGGATGATATTTGAGAGCAAGTCTACGATAGGCACGTTTTATCTCTTCTTGAGTAGCATTGCGTGGAATACCTAAAATTGCATAATAATCTTTATAAGCCATTTTTATTTATTAGTTCCTTTTTGTTTTAAAATTTCAGAAATTTCATAAGGGGAGGTAACTCTTTCTTTTTTCATCAAATCTTTAATATTTTCAGGGGTTACGAATCCTGCAGCAATTTCTCTCAGAGCTAAAACTACTTCTTTATTGTCACATTCAATAAGAGGTTGGGCTCCTTCTCTTAATTGTTTAATTCTTTCTATGGCTAAATGAATTAATTTAAATCTACTTGGAACTTTTTTTAAACAATCTTCTACAGTTACTCTTGCCATTTTTTCACCCCAAGAGAATTTTTTTAATTTTAAACTGCAACTACTTCAGTAACTTCTGGAACTTCTTTTTTTAGATACCTTTCAATTCCCATTTTTAAAGTCATAGTTGCCATAGGGCAAGATCCACAGGCTCCTTTTAATCTAACTTTTACTATACCATCTTCCGTTACATCTACTAATTCAACATCTCCTCCATCAGCCTGTAACATAGGCCTTACTTTAGCTAAGGCTTGTTCTACAGCTTCTTTAATCATAAAACCTCCTTTATTAAAATTTTATATAAATTTAATACAAAATTCCTTGACAGCAAGGTTTAATTTTTATAAAATATTTTTTTATCTAAAATGATTTAAATTTATAAAGGAGGCTTTTAAATGAGAAGTGACAAGGCAAAAAAGGGTATTGAAAGAGCTCCTCATAGATCTTTATTTAAAGCTTCAGGTTTTACAAATGATGAGTTAAAACGTCCTCTTATAGGAGTTGCTAATTCTTTTAATGAAATAATTCCTGGACATATTCATTTAAGACAAATTGTAGAGGCAGTAAAGGCAGGTATAAGGGAAGCTGGAGGGGTTCCTGTAGAATTTGGAGTTATAGGGGTTTGTGATGGAATTGCCATGAATCATGAAGGGATGAAATATTCTCTACCCAGTAGAGAAATTATTGCCGATTCTATAGAAATAATGGCTCAAGCCCATGCTTTTGATGGTTTAGTTCTTGTTACAAGTTGTGATAAAATTACTCCTGGTATGCTTATGGCAGCTTTTAGAGTAAATATTCCTTCTATTATTGTAGCAGGTGGTCCTATGCTTACTGGTTTATACAAAGGTAAAAAAGTAAATCTTATTTCTGTTTTTGAGGCTATAGGAAAAGTTAAAAGAGGAGAGATGAGTGAAGAAGAATTAGCAGAGTTGGAATCATGTGCCTGTCCTACCTGCGGATCTTGTGCTGGTATGTTTACAGCTAATTCTATGAATTGTCTTTCTGAGGCAATAGGTTTGGCACTTCCTGGTAATGGTACTATTCCTGCTGTTTTTGCTGATAGGATTAGACTTGCCAAAGAAACAGGAAGAAAAATTATGGAATTGGTTAAGAAAAATCTTACTCCAAGAAAATTAATCTCTAAAAAATCCTTTGAAAACGCTATAGCTGTAGATATGGCTTTAGGATGTTCTACTAATACAGTTTTACATCTTATGGCTATTGCTCATGAAGCTAAAGTGGATCTGGATTTAAAAACTTTTGATGAAATTTCCAGAAAAACACCTGTTCTTGCTAAACTTATTCCTGCAGGTGATCATAGTGTAGTTGATTTGCATTTTGCAGGGGGAATTCCTGCAGTAATGAAAGAACTTTCTAAGCTGGGGATTATTCATTTAGATGTTAAAACAGTTACAGGAAAGACCCTTAAAGAAAATTTGAAAAACGCCGAAATTTTAAATAGGGAAGTTATAAGATCTGTAGAAGAACCTTATGCTAAAGAAGGAGGAATAGCTATACTTTATGGAACTTTAGCTCCAGAAGGAGCAGTGGTTAAAACCAGTGCAGTTCTTCCTAAGATGCTTAAACATACTGGACCTGCTAAGGTTTTTGATTCAGAAGAAGAAGCTTATAAGGCTATACTTGATAAAAAAATAAAACCAGGAGATGTGGTAGTTATAAGATATGAAGGTCCAAAGGGCGGTCCTGGTATGAGGGAAATGCTTTCTCCAACATCTGCTATTATAGGAATGGGATTAGGAGATTCAGTAGCCCTTGTCACTGATGGGAGATTTAGCGGTGGGACTCAAGGAGCTTGTATAGGGCATGTTTCCCCAGAGGCAGCAGAGGGAGGTCCTATAGCTTTAGTAAAAGATGGTGATATTATAGAAATAGATATTCCAGAAAGAAAACTTGATCTTAAAGTTTCTGAAGAAGAATTGGAAAAAAGAAGAAAAAAATGGAAACCTAAGAAGAAAAAATTAGAAGGAATTTTAAAAAAATATCATATTTTGGTAAAATCAGGAGCTAAAGGGGCTATTTTAGAATGAATTTTTTTGCCCTTTTAGGAAAAGCTTTTTTAAAAGTTATTTGTGATTGTGGTGGAATCTTTATTTTCTTTTTACAAAGCTTTTTTTATTTTTTTACCCGTCCTTTTCGTATAGGACTTCTTATTAAATATATGGAATTTATAGGAGTAAACTCTTTTTTAGTAGTATTCCTTACTTCTCTTTTTTCAGGAATGGTTACAGCTTATCAGGTAAATATTGCTCTTGCTAAGGTTGGTTCCCAGAGTGTTCTTGGTGGAGTGGTGGCTTTAACTTTGACCAGAGAACTTGGGCCAGTTTTAACTGCAGTTGTAGTTATTGCAAGAGCTGGTTCAGCTATCTCTGCAGAACTGGGAAGCATGAGAATTACTGAACAGATAGATGCTTTAAAAATAATGGCTGTAAATCCCATTCAATATCTTGTGAGTCCAAGACTTTGGGCTGGTATTTTAGTTTTACCACTTTTAACTGCTATAGCGGATTTAGTAGGAATTGCTGGAGGTTACATTGTTGGAGCTTTTTTGGTTCATATTGATCCTGGTATCCTAACTGCAAGAATGATAGATATGGTGGAATTAAAGGATATAATGAGTGGAATATATAAATCAATTTTTTTTGGAGCATTTTTAGTAACAGTTTGTGGATATAAAGGATATTATGCTTCTGGTGGAGCAGAAGGGGTGGGTAGAGCTACTACAGAGGCAGTTGTAATATCTACTGTAGGGATATTAATATCTGATTATATTTTAACTACTATATTTTTCTAAAAGACTATGATTAATATAAAAGATCTTAAAAAAAGTTTTGATGGATTTGAAGTTTTAAGAGGTGTTAACCTTATTATCCCTGCTAATCAAATTACTTTTATTATGGGACAAAGTGGAACAGGAAAAAGTGTTCTAATAAAACACATTGTAGGTCTTTTAAAGCCTGATAGTGGAGAGATATGGTTCGATAATCAAGATATTACTAAACTTTCTGAAAAGGAATTACAAAAAATTAGAAAAAAAATAGGTTTTCTTTTTCAGGAAGGTGCTTTATTTGATTCTATGACAGTAAAAGAAAATGTAATGTTTCCTTTAAAAGAGCATTTTAAAATGTCAAAAAAAGAAATAGAAGAAAAAGCAGAAGAGCTACTTTCTGTAGTTAATTTATTAGAGGCAAAAGATAAATATCCTTCTGAATTATCTGGAGGAATGAGGAAAAGAGCTGCTTTAGCAAGAACCTTAGCTCTACAGCCTCAAATAGTTCTATTTGATGAGCCTACTACAGGGTTGGATCCTATTTTACAGGTTTCTATAATGGAATTAATCAAAGATTTGAAAGAAAGGTACAGTTTAACCTGTGTGGTAATTAGCCATGATGTACCCCTTGCGTTCAAATTTGCAGATAGGATCGCCTTTCTTCATCAAGGAAAAATTCTTGTAGAAGGGACCCCTGAGGAAATAAAAACTATAGATGAACCTTTTATAAGAAATTTTATAGAAAGTGCTTTAATATAGGGGGGATGAAAATGACCATAAGAAACTCTACCGAAATAAAGGTTGGGATTTTTGTTTTTATAGGTCTTTTGGCGCTTTTTTATTTGACTTTTAAACTTGGTGAAGAAACTTTTACCACCAAGGATACCTACAAACTTTATGCTGTATTTGAAAATGTTTCCGGGCTTACAAAAGGTGCTAAAATAGAGATGGCTGGAGTTAATATAGGTAAAGTAGGTGATATAGAATTAACTCCTGATGGCAAAGCCAAAGTAGAGTTAATTATTTATAAAAAATATAAAATTCAAGATGATGCAGAGGCTTATATAAAAACCTATGGTGTTTTAGGAGATAAATTTGTGGATATTAAACCTGGTAAATCACAGCATTATTTAGAAGCTAATTCTATAATAGCAAAAACTCATAGTCCAATTTCTATGGATGATATTTTGGCAAGTATAGGCCCTACACTGGAGGGTTTAAAAGAATTGTTAAGTACTGAGGAAGGAAAGCAGAATTTAAAAGAGTTAGTATCCAATGTAAAAGAAATTTCTAAAAGTTTCAAAATTATTGCTGAAAAAATAGAAAAAGGGCAGGGAACTCTGGGTAAACTTATTAATGATGATACACTTTATAAAAATCTTACAGCTTCTACAAAGAGTTTAAAACATATAGCTGAACAAATAGAAAGTGGACAAGGAACCTTAGGAAAATTAGTAAAAGATGAACAACTTTATAAAAAATTAACACAGACTGTAGCTAATTTGGAAAATATTTCTGAAAAATTAAAAAATGGAGAAGGGACTCTTGGTAAGCTTATGACAGATGATAAACTTTATAGAGATCTGAAAGCGGTCTCAAGTGGTTTAAAGAGAATGATAGCTAATATTGAACAGGGTAAAGGAACCCTTGGTAAACTATATAAAGATGATTCTTTATATATAGAAGCTAAAAAAACTCTTAGAAGTGTCAATAGAGCAGCACAGGGTGTAGAAGAACAGGTGCCTATAACTGTTTTTGGTACAATAGCAGGAGCTGCTATGCAATAACTATAATTCAAAAACTGCTTTTACTTTAAACTTTTTTGTAGCTGGAAATGCTTTTATTTTTAAACTATAGGTTTTTTCTAAACTCTGGATAATATTTAATAAATCTTCTTCACTTTTGCTGATTATAGTAAACCAAAAATTTAACTTATGTTCTCTTAAATAGGCATGGGTTATTTCTGGAAGTTCTGCAATTTTATAAGCTATATCTATTTTATTTTCTGGAATAGAAGTTGCACATAAACAGGTAGTATATTTTAACTTATGAGAATTGATAGTGGCTCCGAAGTGTCTAATAATATTTTTTTCTTTTAATTGTTTTAAATAATCAATTATTTCTTTTTCTGAGAGTTTAAACTTTTTAGATAAAACCTGAAAGGGTCTTGGATGCAAAGGAAAATTGTCTTGAATATAATTTAAAAGCTTTTTAAATTTTTCTTTTTTTGGGTTTTCTGACATTTTTAATTTGTTTCTCTTTGCAGGTAATAAATTTATGATAATATAATTTCTAATATTTCCAAGAGGGGGAAACTTATGGAAAAAAAAGAGATAAGTATTCAGGAAATTTTTGAGTTTTTACCTCATAGATTTCCTTTTTTGATGATTGATAAAGTCTTGGAAATAAATGTTCAAAATGAATATGTAAAAGCTATTAAAAATGTTACTATTAATGAGCCTTTTTTTCAGGGACATTTCCCTGAATATCCTATTATGCCAGGGGTTTTAATTATTGAAGCTATGGCTCAAGCTGCAGCAGTAGGTTTAAAATACATTTTTCCAGAATATAAAGATAAACTTTTTGTTTTAGCTGGAGTTGATAAGGCGAAATTTAGACAGCCTGTTTATCCTGGAGATACCTTAATTTTAGAAGCTAAGGGATTTAAGAAAAAAGGACCTATTATAAAAACTACAGCTACAGCAAGAGTAGGAGATAAAATTGTTGCTGAAGGTGAAATTACTGCTGCTATGAAAGACAAGGAGGCTTAGTTTATGGCTAAAATTCATCCTACAGCTTTTATAGATCCCTCAGCTCAAATTGCAGAAGATGTAGAGATAGCTCCTGGTGTTTATATAGGGCCCAAAGTAAGCATAGGAAAGGGAACCGTAATAAAAGCTAATACCTATATAGAATCAAATACCAAAATAGGAGAAAATAATCAAATTGGCCCATTTTCTGTCATAGGAACTGCTCCTCAACATCTGGGTTATAAAGGTGAGGAAACCTTTGTGGAAATAGGTAATAATAATATTATAAGAGAATTCGTTACTATTCATCGTGGAACTGCCTATGATGATGGTATTACCAGAATAGGAGATAACTGTTTGCTCATGTGTTATGTGCATATAGCTCATGATTGTAAAATTGGTAATAACGTGGTTATGTCCAACAATGCCACCTTGGGAGGACATGTAAGAGTAGGTAATAGAGTAGTAATGGGTGGTTTTTCTGCGGTTCATCAATTTTGTAGAATAGGCGCTTATGCTTTTGTTAGTGCCATGACAGGGGTTGATAAAGATGTTCCTCCTTATGTAAAGGTTTTTGGTATTCCTGCTAAAATTCAAGGAGTGAATCTCGTAGGATTAAGAAGAGCAGGTTTTTCAAAAGAGGATATAAGAAAAATTTCTCAAGCTATAGGATTCTTCTTGGATGCTCCAGCTACTATTAAAGAAGTAATACAAGAATTAAAAGACATTTTTAAAGGAGAACCTGTAGTAGAAGAACTTATTAAATTTTTAGAAAATTCATCAAAGCAGGGTATTATGAGAAGAAAACCCTTTGAAGGAGAAGAGGCTTTTTAAGTTTTATGGATAATTCTACTATAGGACTTATCGCAGGAGAAGGGGATTTTCCTGTTATACTTGCTCAGTCTTTAAAAAATAGAAATTGTAAAGTAGTTGCTATTTGTTTTTCTAAGGAACAAGAAAAAAGGCTAAAAAAAATTACAAAAGATGTTTATAAAATCTCAATAGGGCAATTGGGAAAACTTATAAAAATTTTTAAGGAAAAAAATGTAAAGGATTTGGTCTTTTTAGGAAAGGTGGATAAAAGTTTGGCTTTAAAACTAAGTATTCCTGATTTTAGAGCATTATCTTTATGGAGAAGACTAAAAAACAGAGAGGATAATACTATTTTAAAGGCTGTAGCAGATGAATTAGAAAAGGAAGGTTTTAAAATAAGAGGCCCTGCTGAATTTTTGAAAGAGTTTTTAACTCCAGAAGGGGTACTTTCTAAAAGATCTCCTACCTCTGAAGAATGGGAAGATATAGAATATGGTTTTTATATAGCAAAACAAATAGGAGCTTTAGATATTGGTCAATGTGTAGTAGTAAAAAATAAAATGACTGTAGCTGTAGAGGCTATGGAAGGAACAGATGCTACGATTTTAAGAGCGGGTAAATTAAAAAAGGGTGCGGTAGTTGTAAAAGTTGCTAAGCCTATACAGGATTTGCGTTTAGATTTACCTGTGATAGGCTTACGTACTATAGAAAATTTAATAAAAGCTAAGGCTAAGGTTTTAGTTTTAGAAGCAGGGAAAACCTTTTTTTTACAAAGAGATGAAGCATTAAAACTTGCTAATAAGCATAAAATAGTAATAGTAGGGTATAAAAAAGAAAATGAATAAACTAAAAATAGCAGTTATAGGTTTAGGACATCTTGGGAAATTTCATGCTGAAAAATTAGCAGATATACAGGAGGTAGATCTTGTAGCTTTAGTAGATATAAATTTAAAACAAGCAGAGAAGGTCTGTAAAAAACTTAAAGAACAATTTGGAATTTCTCCACAGGTTTTTACAGATTATAAAAAAATTCTTAATAAGATTGATGCTGTTAGTATAGTCACTCCTACAGTTACTCATTATGAAATTTGTAAGTATTTTTTAGAATCTGGGAAAGCAGTATTTTTAGAAAAACCTCTAACTCATGATTTAAAGCAGGCTGAAGAACTGGTAGAAATTTCTTTAAAAAAGAAATTGCCTTTTCAAATTGGATATATAGAAAGATTTCAACCTGCAGTAAAAGAACTTTTAAAAAAAGTTAAAAATCCATTATTTATAGAAGCTCATCGGTTGTCTTCTTTTGTAGAAAGAAACTTAGATATAGATGTTGTTCTGGATTTAATGATACATGATTTAGATCTTGTTCGTCTTTTAAAGCCAGACCAAGAAATAGAATTAATACATGCTGTAGGAGCACCTTTATTTACATCTTTACCAGATATTGTAAATGCAAGAATTATTTTTAAAGATGGAACTACCTGCAATTTAACGGCAAGTAGAATATCTTTAAATAGACAAAGAAGGTTTAGAGTTTTTGAAAAAGGTGCTTATTATGTAGTGGATACCTTAGAAAGAAGTTATTTAGAAGTAAAAGTAGATATGTCAAAAAAAGGATATCAATCAAATAAACAGACTTTTTTTAAAAGCGATCCTTTAAAAGAAGAACTGTCTTCATTTGTAAAGAGCATATTAACAGGGGAAAAGGTTGAAGTAACAGGAGAGGAAGCATTAAAATCTTTAGAATTAGCATTTAAAATAAAAAGACAAGTAGATGAAAATTTAAGAAAGTTCTTATGAAACCAGAATTATCTCATAGAATTTTATTAATTACTGGAGAAATTTCAGGAGATCTCTATGGTTATTTGTTGATCAAAGCTATGAAAGAATTGAATCCTGTCTTTCAATTTATTGGTATAGGTGGTCCTAAAATGAGAAGTCTTGGAATTGAGATATTATTTCCAGCTGAGTCTTTGGCTTTGGTAGGAGTTCCGGGTTTTTCAGATCTTAAAAAGTATTGGTTTATATATAAAAGATTAAAAAGATTTTTAGAAAAGAAAATAATAGATGTGGTTATCTTAGTAGATTTTCCCGGATTTAATTTAAAAATAGCAAAATTAGCTAAAAAATTAGGTTACCCTGTTATATACTTTATAGCTCCTCAGGTCTGGGCTTGGAATAAAGGAAGAATCAAAACTATTAAAAAATATGTAGATAGACTTTATGTAGTCTTACCTTTTGAAAAAGAATTTTTTTCTTCTTATGGAATCTCTACAATTTATTTAGGACATCCAATTTTAGACGTAATTAAATTAAATTTATCAGAAGATGTTTTTTATGAAGTGTATAATTTAGATCCAAATAAGCCTATAATAAGTTTTTTTCCAGGTAGTAGAGAAAAAGAAATAGTAAGACATGTTCCTATGTTTTTAAAAGTTTTTAAAAAAGTAAAAGAGAAAGAACCTTATGTTCAGGGTATAATGGTAAAAGCTTCAGGATTAAAAGATTCCTTTTTATGGGATAAAGCAAAGGAGGAAATAAAAGTTATAGAAAATACTCAATATGAAATTTTAAAATTTTCTACTGTAGCAGTTTTGGCTTCTGGAACAGTTACCTTAGAAGCAGGTATTGTAGAAACTCCAGCTGTGGTAACTTATTCTTTACCTTCTTGGATGTTTTTTTTAGCTAAAAGTTTGGTTAAAGTTCCTTATATAAGTTTAGCTAATTTGATTTTAGGAAAAGAGGTATATCCGGAGATCTTAAAAGGAAAAAATAAAATAGAAAATATTAGTTCTAAGTTATTAGAGTTAATAAGAGATAAAGAAAAAAGAGAAAATATAAAAACAGAATTAAAGAGAATAAAGCAAATTTTGGGAGGACCTGGAGCAAGTTGGAGAATTGCAGAAGATATGATAAAGTATTTAACATCTTTGAATAATAAACTTTCTTGACAAATATTTTAAACAAAAATAATATTATAAACAACAATAAATAAATTTAAAAATCTATAAAGGGGGTATGATTATGGCTGAAGATTTAAAGAAGATGTATAGAACAGTAATAGGAGATCATTTTCCTTCTGAAATCAGAATAACTTTTGGTGATCAAACTTTGATTTACAAAAAAAGGACTTGGGAAATAGAGGTGGAACCTGGAGTTGTTGAAAAAAGAGGTTTGAGGTATGGTGAAAACCCTGATCAAGAGGCAGCGCTTTATGAATTAGTAGCAGGGAATTTAATTTTGGGAGAATGTGAGTTTATAGCTCCTGGCCTTGGGTTAGTTTCCAGTTTAAAGGAATCTGATTTTATTCAATTTGGAAAACATCCGAGTAAGATTAATCTTACAGATATAGATAACGCTCTTAATATTTTAAGATATTTAACTAAAAAACCAGCATGTGTAATTGTAAAACATAATAATCCCTGCGGAGTTGCCTATGGTTCTACTATAGAAGAGGCTTTTATAAGGGCTTTCAGAGCAGATAGAATTGCTGCTTTTGGTGGTGCTATAGCTTTAAATTATCCTGTAGATAAAGCTTGTGCTGAAGCTATTGCTTCCCAATATTTTGAAGTATTAGCTGCTCCAGAATATGAAGATGGCGCTATTGAAATTTTAAAACAAAAAAAATCTTTAAGAATTATTAGAATTAAAAATATGGATAAACTTCAAGATTATCAAAACTATAGAGTGATAGAGTTTAAAAGCCTTATAGATGGTGGTATTATAGTTCAAGTATCTCAGCAAAATAAAATTAGAAGTAAGGAAGATTTAAAACCTGCAGTAGCTGTAAAAGATGGTAAAGAATATAAATGCCTGAGAGAACCTGATGAAAGAGAAATTAGAGATATGATTTTTGGTTGGGCTGTAGAACTTGGTGTAACTTCTAATTCAGTTTTATTTGTTAAAGATGAATGTACTGTAGCTATTGGAACAGGGGAACAGGATAGAGTGGGTTGTGCAGAGATAGCTATTTTCAAAGCTTATACTAAATATGCAGATCTTTTATGTTATGACAAATACGGAATTCCTTATAAGCAATTAGAATTAGAAATTGAAAAGGGATTAAGACCAGCTTCTCAAAAAGAGGAAATAGATGAGGAAACCAAGAAAAATAAAGGTGGACTTGCAGGATCTGTAATGATTTCAGATGGATTTTTCCCTTTTAGAGACTCAGTAGATGTGGTTGCTAAGCATGGAATTACTGCGATTTTACAACCTGGTGGATCTGTAAGAGACTGGGAAGTAATTGAAGCTTGTAATGAATATAATATTGCTATGAAATTTACAGCTCAAAGAGCTTTTAAACATTAATATAATAATTTTAACATTAAGAGAGGAATACTTTGGAAATAATTAATAAAAATTTATTATATGGAATTGGTGTTTTAGTAATTTCAATTATTGCAGCAATAGTTTTACATACTATTTTATATTTTTTACTTAAAAAAATTACCTTAAAAACAAAAAGTAAAACTGATGATCTAATTATTAAATATTCACGTGGTCCTGCTTTGGTTATTTTTATTATTGGGATTCTTCTTTTGGTGATTCCATTTGTTCCGTTTTCTGAAGAAGTAAAAAGTGTTTTTAGACATATAGTTGTACTTATTTTAATATGTGATATTGCTTGGCTTTTCATTGCTGGGGCTTATTTTTTAGAAAAACTTATACTTACTCGTTATCCAATGGATACTCCTGATAACCTCAAGGCTCGTAAAATATATACTCAGGTAGTAGTACTTAAAAGAATTATAATAGTTATTTCCATATTTTTTGCTTTTTCTTTGTCTCTTCTTACTTTTCCAAAGGTGAAACAAATAGGAATGAGTCTTTTGGCTTCAGCAGGGGTAGTAGGTGTTATTTTAGGGATAGCTGCTCAAAAGACTTTGGCTAATATTATAGCTGGTATTCAATTAGCTATTACTCAACCTATACGAATAGATGATGTAGTTATTGTAGAAGGAGAATGGGGACGTATTGAAGAAATTACTCTCACCTATGTGGTGGTACGTGTCTGGGATAAAAGACGTTTAATTGTTCCTGTAAATTATTTTTTAGAAAGACCTTTTCAAAACTGGACCAGAGTTTCTGCAGATCTTTTAGCTACGGTTTATATTTATGCTGATTATCATCTACCTGTAGATCCGGTTAGAAAGGCACTTTATGAGATTCTTAAAGAATCTAATAATTGGGATGGAAAAGTTTGGGGACTTCAAGTAACAGATCTTACGGATAAGACTATGGAATTGAGAGCACTTATGAGTGCTTCTGATTCTTCTAAAGCTTGGGATTTACGTTGTGAAGTAAGAGAAAAATTAATAAATTTTATACAAAAACAATTTCCTCACTGTTTACCTAAGATTCGTGCTGAATTGGAAAATAAAAAAATTATAAAAGGAGGTAATGTTTAGACATGGCAAAGATACCTTTTACTCCGGAAGGATTAGAGAAAATAAAAAAAGAATTGGAGCACCTTATTAAAGTGGAAAGAAGAAATGTGATTAAAGCTATAGAAGAAGCCAGAGCCCATGGAGATCTTTCTGAAAATGCAGAATATGAAGCAGCTAAAGAAAAACAGGCTCATATAGAAGGTCGTATCCAGGAATTATCAGGCGTTTTAGCTAATGCTGAAGTAATTCCTCCTCTTAAAAAGGTTCCAGATAGAGTGCAATTTGGAGTGAAAGTAAAACTTCTTAATTTAGATATAGATGAAATAGTGGTTTATAAAATTGTTGGGCCTTATGAATCTGATCCAGCTAATGGTTGTATTTCTGTACATTCTCCTATTGCCAGAGCTTTAATAGGTAAAGAAATAGGAGATGAGGTGCAGGTCAAAACTCCTGCAGGAATTAAAAATTTTGAGATTTTAGATATAGAAATTTAAAAAAGGAGGTTTTTTAATGGAGTTTTTAGCTAAAAAATATCTTTTTACTCCTGGACCTGTAGCAGTAGCTCCTAAGGTTCTTTTAACTATGGGTCAACCTATGACCCATCACAGACTACCAGAATTTTCTGAAATTTTAAAAGAAATAAGAGAAAACCTTAAATATCTTTTTCAAACACAAAAAGAGGTTTATTTTTTTGCTTCTTCTGGCACTGGTGCAATGGAAGCTGCTATTGTTAATCTTTTTTCACCCGGAGATAAAGTAATAGTGGTGGTGGGAGGAAAATTCGGAAAAAGATGGTTAGAATTATCTCAGACTTATGGTTTAAATCCTGTAGCTATTGAAATTACTTGGGGAGAAGCAGTAGATCCAGAATATGTTAAAAAGACTATAGAAAAAAATCCAGATACCAAGGGAATTTTAATTCAGGCCTGTGAAACATCTACAGGTGTAAAACATCCTGTTAAAGAAATAGCAGAGATTACAAAAGATAAAGAGACGGTTTTGGTGGTAGATGCTATTACAGCCTTAGGGGTATATGATCTCCCTATGGATAAATGGGGGCTTGATGTAGTTATTACTGGATCTCAAAAGGCTTTAAGTTTACCTCCAGGATTATCTTTTATAGCCCTTTCTGATAAAGCCTGGAATTTAATAGAAAATTCAAAATTACCTAAATACTATTTCAATCTAAAAAAAGAAAAAAAAGCATATGAGAAGGATACTACAGCTTTCACACCTGCGGTTAGTTTGCTTCTTGGATTAAGAGAAATGTTAAAAAGAATAAGAGAAATTGGTCTTGAAAATCTATTCAAATATTATGCTACTCAGGCTAAGGCTTGTAGAGAAGCTGTTAAAGCATTAGGATTAGAACTTTTTGCAAAGGTGCCATCTGAATCTCTTACTGTTGTTAAAGCTCCAGAGAATTTTAAAGTAGGAGAACTTTTGAATTTTCTTAAAAATAAACTTGGTATTATATTTGCTGGAGGTCAAGAACACCTAAAAGGAAAAATAATAAGAATTACCCACATGGGAGATCAATCTCCTTTTGATCTTCTTATAGCTATTTCTTCTTTAGAAATTGGATTAAATCTTTTTGGATATCCTGTGGAACTTGGTAAAGGTGTAAAAGCTGCTGAGGAAATTTTACAAGATTATATAAAAGAAACACTTTTATAAAAAATAAAGTAATCAGGAGGGGTAAAGAAATGAAGGTTTTGATTTCTGATACGCTTTCAGAGGATGGTATAAAAATTTTAAAAGATGCTGGGATTGAGATAGTTTATAAACCCGGACTTCCTTACGAAGAATTGCTGAATATTATTCCGGAATTTGATGGACTTATTATAAGAAGTGGGACAAAAGTTACCAGAGATGTTATAGAAAGAGCCAAAAATTTAAAAGTAATTGGAAGGGCTGGAACAGGTCTTGATAATGTGGATTTACAAGCTGCCAATGAAAAAGGAATAGTAGTGATGAATGTTCCTGGAGGGAATACTTTATCTGCAGCAGAACATACCTTAGCATTGCTTTTTGCTCTGGCTCGTAAGATACCACAAGCTGTAGCTTCTATTAAAGCTGGAAAATGGGAGAAGAAAAAATTTATGGGAGTAGAATTAAATAATAAAATCCTTGGTATTATTGGCTTAGGAAGAATAGGAAGTATTGTAGCAGATAGAGCTCTTGGATTAAAAATGAAAGTTATTGGTTATGATCCTTTTGTAACCCCAGAAGCTGCAGAGAAAAAAGGTATAGAATTGGTTAGTTTGGAGGAATTATATAAAAGATCTGATTTTATAACCATTCACACACCTTTAACAAAGGACACCTATCATCTTGTTGATGAAAAAGCCTTTTCCATGATGAAAGATGGGGTTTATATTATAAACTGTGCCAGAGGAGGAATTATTGATGAAGAGGCTTTATATAAAGCTATGGTTTCAGGAAAGGTAGCAGGAGCAGCTCTGGATGTATATGAAAAAGAGCCTATAGATCCTGATCATCCTTTATTATCCTTGGATAATTTTATAGGAACACCTCATCTTGGAGCTTCTACTGTAGAAGCTCAAAAAACTGTAGCTATTGGAATTGCTCAACAAGTAGCAGATTATTTAACTAAAGGTATTATCAGAAATGCTGTGAATGTACCATCTTTAAGCCCAGAAACTTTAAAAATTATAGGACCTATTTTAACCTTAGCAGAGAAAATGGGATTGCTTGCTGCTCAAATTTCAGAAGGAGCTATTAAAGAGGTTGAAATTAGTTACAAAGGAGAAATAGCTCAATTAGATGTTAAACCTCTAACACTTGCTTTTGTAAAAGGCTTATTATCTCCATTTTTAAAAGAAGATGTAAATTATGTTAATGCTCTTATTAGAGCTAAAGAAAGAGATATAAAGGTTATAGAAGCTAAAACAGAAACTGCAGAAGATTTTACCTCTTTGATAAGTGCAAAAGTCAAACATACTGAAGGAGAAACAGTAGTAGAAGGAACACTTTTTGGTAAAAAAGAACCCCGTATAGTCAGAATTAATGGATTCAGGTTAGATGCTTTACCTGAAGGACACATGCTTTATATTTTTAATGAGGATAAACCAGGAGTTATAGGACAAATAGGTATGACCTTAGGTAAATATAATTTGAATATTGCCAGAATGTATGTAGGACAGGATCCTTTAAAAAAGAGTAATGTTATTTTATTAAGTTTAGATCAACCCCCAACTTCAGAAGCTTTAGAGGAATTAAACCAATTACCTGCTGTATATCTTGTTAAACCTTTAGAATTATAAAATGGAGAGACTTAATTTAAGAAATTATACCTTAGATGAATTAAAAGAGCTTATTAAAGATTTAGGAGAGCCTTCCTACAGGGGGGAGCAGATTTTTCACTGGATAACCTGTAGGGAGGCTCTAACTTTTAATGAAATGACCAACCTTCCTAAAACCTTAAGAGCAAAACTCACAGAAAAATTTTCCTTAGAACTTCCTCAAATTATAGAAAAAAAAACTGATATAGATGAAACAACTAAATTTGTGCTTAAATTAAAAGATGGAGAAATAATAGAAACTGTAGTCATTCCAGAAAGAGATCATTATACTTTGTGTGTTTCTACCCAGGTAGGATGCCCTATAGGATGTAAATTCTGTCTTACAGGAACTATGGGTTTTAAAAGAAATTTAGAGGTATATGAAATTATAGGTCAGGTAGTTTTAGGAAGAAGATATTTAAAAGAAAAAGGAGCTATTCTTCCACTTAGAAATATAGTTTTTATGGGAATGGGAGAACCTTTATTAAACTTAGAAAATCTTATAAAAGCTCTTAAAATTTTAGCTCATCCTAAGGGATTTAATTATTCTAAAAAAAGACTTACAGTTTCTACAGTAGGAATAGTAGAAAGAATGGATATTTTAGCTAAGGAATTTCCTACAGCTTTGGCTTTGTCTCTTCATGCTCCTATAGATGAAATCCGCCAGAAATTAATTCCTGCTGCCAAAAAGTATCCTATAAAAGAAGTAATATCAGCTTGTAAAAGATTTCCAAGAATTAAACATGGTAGAATAACTATTGAATATATCCTTATAAAAGACGTGAATTGTGATTTAAATAGTGCTTCTAAGTTGGCTGAATTATTGAAAGATTATCCCTTTAAAGTAAATTTGATACCCTTTAATCCTCATCCAGATTTACCCTTTAAAAGACCAGATGAAGAAGAGATAGAAAAGTTTCAAAAATACTTACTTTCTCAAGGAATTTTAACCACAATTAGAAAAAGTAAAGGTCTTGGTATTCAGGCTGCCTGTGGGCAATTAAGAGCTAAACATATTAAAAAATCAAACCCAAACTCCATGAATTTTAAATCCACAGTTAGGACAGGTTTTATTATCTCCTAAATTTACTTTTAAAATCCTAAAACCATATCTTTCAATAATTAAAGTATTACACTGAGGACAATAGGTATTTTCATATTGATTACCATGCACATTTCCGATATAAATATAATAAAGTCCTGCCTCTTTTCCTATATAATAAGCTCTTAAAAGAGTTTCTTCAGGAGTATAGGGTTTATCAAGCATTTTATAAGTAGGATAAAATCTGGAGATATGCCAGGGAGTTTCAGGACCTAATTCAGTTTTGATAAAATTAGCGATATCTTTAAGTTCTTCTGGATCATCATTTTCCCCAGGAATAATAAGAGTAGTAACTTCTAACCAGATACCTAATTGTTTAATGTATTTTAAGTTATCTAAAACCGGTTGAAGGCGTGCTTTACAGATATTTTTATAAAAACTATCTTTAAAGGATTTTAGATCTATATTAGCAGCATGTAAATAAGGTTTAATATAATCTATAACTTCTTTACTCATATACCCATTTGAAACAAAAACATTTTTTAACCCATGTTTAACAGCTAATTTAGCACAATCATAAGCAAATTCAAAATATACAGTAGGTTCAGTATAGGTATAGGAAATACTTTTAGTTTCCTCTTTGAGAGCATCTTCTACAACTTCCTTGGGAGTTTTTGGTCTTCCTGCTATGCTTTTGTAAATATGAGGATACTGAGAAATTTCATAATTCTGGCAGAAGCTACATCTAAAATTGCATCCTACAGTTGATATAGAATAACTCCAAGAACCTGGCAAGAAGTGAAATAAAGGCTTCTTTTCTATAGGATCTACATGCTCAGCTATAATCTTTCCATAGACCAAGGAATAAAGAACCCCTTCTTCATTTTTTCTAACACCACAAATTCCTGTAGAATTTGGAGGAATGATACAATTGTGATTACAAAGTTTACATTTTACCTTTTTATCTTCCAAAGTTTCATAAAATAGAGCTACTTTCATTTTTTGACTCCTTTATTAAGGACTTCTTAAAATAAAGATAGGCTTGATTAGGAGTTTTTCAATATGAGCCTTTTAACATTTTTTCTACTTCTTTAGTATAAGGACCTTTTTTGTATTGATAAATGTAAAGAGGTGGTAAAATTCTTATTTCTTCTCCTGCGTTTTTAACTGCAGAAATAAGAACTAATCTTGCCTCACTTCCAGGATAGGAGTAAACCAATCTAATAGTTTTAGGTTCAAGATGATATTTTTTTAAAAAGAAAATCAATTCTGCTAATCTAAAAGCTGTAAAAATAAGATAAAATTTTCCGCGATTTTTTAAGAGATAGGAAACTTTTATAATGAATTTTTCTAAATTGAATTTTAAATCCTTTCTTGCAAAATTTTCTATTTCATAAGGGCTTTTTCTGCCTGCTTTGAATTTAAAATAAGGAGGATTGGCAAAAATTACATCAAAGACTTCTGGTTTAAAAGGTTGTTTATTTATATCTCCTTTTATAATAAAAAAACTTTCTTCTAATTTATTTTCCACACGATTTTTAGCTAAACATTTTATAAAAATAGGTTCTATTTCCAAGGCATAAATTTTCACCTTAGGAAAGCGTTTTAAGGCAATTAAGGAAATAATACCAGAACCTGCTCCGATTTCTAAAATTTTTTCATTCGGCTTTAGATTTAAAAAATAGCTTAATAAAACTGCATCAATGCTAAAACGATAACCCTTTTCAGGTTGATAAACTCTTAAAGAACCGTTTAAAAAAGGGGTTAGGGTTATACACATATTAAATTCTCCCATAATAATAAAACTATACGATTATAAAGAAGCTTACCTCTAAAAGTGAGATATATTCTGTCTTTTGTTTTACTTAAGAGACCTTCATAAATAAGCCTATCTATGATTTCTGTTTTTATTTTTGTTTTATATTTGTTTTTCAAAATTTCAAGACTGATCCCCTTTTTAAGTCTTAACCCCATAAAGATATATTCTTTAGCAAATTCAAAGTTGTCAAGCTTTTCCAAAATTTTGAAAGGCAATTTATTCTTTTTTAAAAGATTATTAATATAAAGATTCAAGTCAGGAGGATTTTCCCATCTAAGATAGGATATTCTTGAAACAGCAGAAGGCCCCAAACCTAAATAAGGTTTTACTTCCCAATAAATGAGATTGTGCTTGCATTCAAACCCAGAAAAAGCATAATTTGATATTTCATATCTATCATATCCATAACTACTCAAGGTATCCTCTATAATTTGATAAAATTTTTCTGATTTTTTATCTTTAAACCAGCTTTTTTCTTTATATAAATGATAAAAAGGGGTATTTTTTTCTATAGTTAACTCATAAAAAGAAAAATGAGGAGGATCAAATTCTAAAGCCTTTAAAATTTCCTTTTTTAAAGTTTTTTCTCCTTGTCCTTTCCAACCAAATATAAAATCCAGAGAAAAATTTGAAAAATTAGCTTTTGAAATCCAATTTATAGATTTGACAATATCTCTTACAGTATGAAGTCTTCCCAAAAACTTTAAACCTTTTTGGGAAAAACTTTGCACTCCCAGGCTTAAGCGATTTATTCCTATTTTACGAAAATTTTTTAACTTTTCTAAGGTAAGAGTTTCAGGATTAGCCTCCAAAGTTAACTCTGCAGGGGAAAAATTGAAATTATTATCCAAAAAATTAAAAAGATTTTCATAAAAATCAGGAGATAAAAGAGAAGGGGTTCCTCCACCAGCATAAAAAGTAATAAAAGAAAAATCTTTTATTTGTATTTTTTTTGATAGAAAATTTTTTATTAAAACAAGTTCTTTTTTAATAGCTTTTAAATAATTCTCTTCAAAATTTCTATTAAATTTTATAGGAATAGAATAAAAATCACAATAAGGGCATTTTCTGAGACAAAAAGGTATATGAAGATATAACCCTATCTTTATCATAAAACTACTTAAATTTTATCAAAAAAGCTTTAAAATAATAGAGATGAAAATTTTTCTAAAGTATCAGCTTAAAGAATATTTTTTTTACACTTTTTCTTTTTTCTTTGGTTTTAGTGCAATTATAACCCTTATTAAAGGTATTTTCACTTTACAAAAATTTATAGAATTAAATCCATCTTTATTCCATATTTTTGCAATTTTTATTTTGATCTTTTTACAATTCATTTCTTTTATTTATCCTTTATCTGCTTTTATGGGGGTTATTTTTACTATTTATCGTTTAAAAGACGAAAAAGAGTTGTTAGCTTTTTATTCTTTGGGTTTTTCTTTAAAAGATTTTTTAAGACCTCTTGGTATCTTTATGGGTATAAGTTTTATTATAACTTTTGTAGCTAATTTTTGGATATTACCCTGGACTAAAAGAACACAGAAAATAATAAAAATAGATCTTATAAAAAAACAATTTAAACGTCCATTCCCTGCTAAAAAACCTGTTCCCTTAGGAAAAATCTATGTTCTTTATGTAAAAAATTCTCAAAAAAAAGGAGATATACATAAATTTGAAAAAGTTTTCCTTTTTAAAAAGACAGGTGAGAAAAAAATGTTATTTCTTACTAAAGAAGGATATCTTTCTGTTAAAGACAATATTTTTGAGCTTGATCAAGGCTGGGCTTTTTCATTGAATAAAGCAGAAAATATAGAGGTTTTAAAATTTAAAAATTACAAATTTTTGGTATCTCTAAAAGAGCTTGCAAAGATTCCATATTTTACAAGAGGTGAAAAACCCTTTTTAGAACTTAAAGAAGAATTGAAAAAAATACCTCCTAAAACATCTCGTTATTATCGTTATCTTACAGAATATTATAGTAGAATACTTTATTCTTTTTCTATAATATTTTTAATATTACAAGCTTTTTTATTAGGCTTTTGCTTAAGAAGTTCCCATAAATTTTTGATATTTTTTATAGGTATTGTGGTATATCTTCTTTTTTATTTAACCTATCAATTTTTAGTTTCTTTGGGAGAGAATGGAAGATTATATCCTTTATTAAGTTTTCTTGTTTTTTATACCTCGGTTAGTTTATTACTTTTTGTACAAATAGCAATTTTAAAAAAGAAAAAAGGTGGGATTTTCCTGTGAGAGTTAGACTATTTCAAAAGTATATCTTAATAGACCTTTTAAAAATAATTGCTTTGTTAGTTTTTATTTTTGGTGGTTTTTATATTCTTATAGATTTTTTTGAAAAATTAGGAGATTTTTTAAAATTTAAAAAGCCCTTTTATTTATTTTTATCTTATATATTTTGGAAGTTATGGGTTAATATCTATGAGATTTATCCTTTTATAATAGGACTTTCTGGTATTTTTTGTCTTTTATGGCTGAATCGCACTAATGAGCTTTTAGCTTTTTTATCCTTGGGATTTTCCAAAAAAGAAATTTTAAGGGAATTAAGTAAGGGACTTTTAATAATTTCTATCTTAGGAGGATTAATTTTGAATTTAATATTTCCTAAAGCTGCCTTTATGAGTTTATATACTTGGGATTACAAAATAGAATCTCAAAAAAAGCAATATTTAATTTTTGATAGGGATATATTTTTTGCAGGAAACAACTATTATTTAATAGCTAAACCATTAGAACCTAAGGGAGAATATTTAAAGAATATAATTTTGGTTTTTTTAGATAAGGAAGATCCAAAAGAGATCTGGTGGATTGATAGCGGGTATTATATTGATAAAACCTGGGTCCTTTCTGGGGTTATAATACAAAAAAAGGAACTTGGATTTAAACCAGAATTTTTTACTAATATAAAAACCAAACTGCCTTTTAAGCCATCAACCTTAGTGACTGTAGAAAAACCAATAGAATTTCTTTCTTTTTCAGAACTTATAAAAAGATATAGATTTTTAAAAAAAGTAAAAAGACCCTATGATGATATATTAGCAGAGATATTTTTAAAAATATTTTATTTATTTTTGCCTTTTATTTTGGGATTTTTACCAATGCATGTTTATTTAGAAGAATTTGCACCATCTAAAATGTTAACATGTTTTAGTAAGAGTTTAAGTTTGTATTTTATATTTTTATGTCTTTTTTTATTATTACAGACTTTTTTAAGAAAAGGATTTTTATTTGCAAGTATAATTTTGATAATCTGGAGTATAATTATTTTTGTATTTTTTATTTTTAGTTTAAAGAAAAATAAGTAAATTATCTTGTAATTTTAAAAAAATCTGGTAAAAGTAAAGAAAAAAATTTTTTCAAGAGGAGGGATTTATGTCTGTAGAAGAAAAAGTTATTGATATTATTGCTCAAAAGTTAAATCTTTCCAAAGATCAAATTAAACCTGAAGCCTCTTTTGTAGAGGATCTCGGAGCTGATTCTTTAGATTTAGTAGAGTTGGTAATGGCTATGGAAGAGGCTTTTGGAATGGAAGTTCCTGATGAAGATGCTGAGAAACTTAGAACAGTTAAAGATGTTATAGATTATGTAAAATCCAAAATAGGAGACCAATAGAAGAGGGTTTTAAAGTGAAAAGAAGAGTTGTAGTTACAGGACTTGGAACTGTTAATCCTGTAGGTATAGGGGTAGAGGAAACTTGGAAAAATATAAAATCTGGCAAATCAGGTATAGGAAGGATTACTAAATTTGATCCTTCTAATCTTCCCAGTCAAATTGCAGGAGAGGTTAAAAATTTTAGACCTGAAGATTTTATACCTGCTAAATTAGTTTCCAGAGTAGATCTATTTATTCAGTATGCTTTAGCTTCTACCAGGATGGCTTTAGAAGATGCAAATCTACCTACCAGTGATCTTGGAGATGAAGTTGGTGTTATTATTGGTGTTGGAATGGGAGGGGTAGGACAGATAGAACATTATACCAGAATCTTAGACGAAAAAGGTTATAGAAGAGTAACACCATTTTTTATACCTATGATTATTCCTAATATGGCAGCTGGACAAGTTGCTATTCTTTATGGAGTTAAAGGTCCTAATATCGCGGTTTGCACAGCTTGTGCTGCAGGTAATCATGCTATAGGAGAGGCTTTTAAGCTTATAAGAGAAGGAAAAGTTAAAGCTATGATTTGTGGAGGAGCAGAGGGTTTAATTACTCCTCTGTGTGTAGCTGGTTTTTCTGTTATGAAGGCTCTTTCAACCAGAAATGACGAACCTGAAAAAGCTTCCCGTCCTTTTGATGCTAAAAGAGATGGGTTTGTTATTGCTGAAGGGTGTGGAATTCTTATTTTAGAAGATATGGAACATGCTTTAAAAAGAGGTGCTAAAATTTATGCAGAAGTTATAGGTTATGGGGCTAATGCTGATGCTTATCATATGACTGCCCCTTGTCCAGATGGAGAAGGGGCAGCTAAATGCATAGAACTTGCTTTAAAAGATGCTGGAATAGATCCTACCCAGGTTGATTATATTAATGCTCATGGAACAAGCACTCCCTTGAATGATTTAGCTGAAACAAAAGCAATAAAAAAAGCTTTTGGGGATCATGCCTATAAAGTTATGATTTCATCTACTAAATCTATGACAGGGCATTTATTAGGAGGAGCTGGTGGTTTAGAGGCAGTTTTAACAGTAATGTCTATTTATGAAGGAATTGTTCCTCCTACTATTAATTTAGAAGAACCTGATCCTGAATGCGATCTTGATTATGTTCCTAATCAAGCTCGTAAAACAAATATAAAAATAGCTCTCTCTAATGCCTTTGGTTTTGGAGGAACCAATGCCTGTTTAGTCTTTAAAAAATGGGAAGGAGTCTAAAAAATGAAAATTGTTATTGCATCAGATCATGCAGGTTTTTTTTTAAAAGAAAAGATTAAAGATTTTCTTCAAAAAGAAAATCATGAAATTATAGATGTAGGATGTCATTCTCATGTATCAGTTGATTATCCTGAATATGGAGCTAAGGCTATTGAAAAACTTCTTAATAAAGAAGCTGATTATGGAATTCTTATTTGTGGAACAGGGATAGGAATGAGCATAGTTGCTAATCGTTTTAAAGGAATAAGAGCAGCTCTTTGTCATGAACCTTTTTCAGCTAAAATGGCAAGGCTTCATAATAATGCTAATGTTTTAATAATGGGAGGAAGATTAATTGGAGATGGAATGGCTATAGAAATTGTAAAAACTTTTTTATCCACTGATTTTGAAGGTGGAAGACATGAGCGTAGAATTAATTTAATAGAAGAATTAACCGATAAATTAAAATAAAAAAATTAAAATTGAGTATAATAGGGATAGGAATAGATTTAGTATATATTCCAAGGATTCAAAAATTATATGAAAATTATGGGTCAAAATTTTTAAATAAAATTTTTGCACAGGAAGAAATAGATTACGCTTTTCAAAGAAAAAATTTTGTTATTCATTTAGCTTCAGCTTTTGCTTCCAAAGAAGCTTTCTATAAATCCGTAGGAGGATATTCTCCTTTTTCATTTAAAGAAATAATTTTAAAAAGAAATATAGATACAGGTAGGCCTTGTTTAAAATTAACAGGTTTAGCAGAGAGAGTTTTTAAGGAAAGAGGGGGTAAAAAAATTACCCTTGCACTTTCTCATGAAAATGAGTATACTATAAGTGTAGTTATTATTACATAAACAAGGTACTTGTTTATGAAAGTCCTTACTGCCTTAGAAATGCAGAATCTTGATAAAATAGTTATTCAAGAAATAGGTATCCCTGCAGAAGTTTTAATGGAAAGAGCAGGTCTGGGAGTAGCAAAAAATATTTTTAAATATTATCCTAAGGAGTTTTATAGAAAAGTTTTAATAATATGCGGTCCCGGAAACAATGGCGGAGATGGAATGGTTTGTGCTCGTCACTTGTGGGATAAGGGTTATCAGGTAAAAGTTATTTTACTTTCAGATAAAGAGAAATATAAAGGAGAGGCTTTAACCAATCTTAAAATTTTAGAAAAATTAGATATTCCTACAGAAATAATAAAGGACATTACAGTCTTTAAAAAACATCTCCTTACTTTTTCACCTGAAATTATAGTTGATGCTATTTTTGGTACAGGCTTAAAAAGACTTATAGAGGGATTTTTAGCTGAGATTATTCAAGAAATAAATATTTATAAAGAAAAAAAAGGAGTAAAAATTGTAGCTGTAGATATTCCTTCAGGAATTTGCTCTAATACAGGGCAAATTTTAGGAGTTGGTGTTAAAGCAGATTTAACAGTAACTTTTGAATTGCCTAAATTAGGGCATTATTTTTATCCAGGAAAGGAATATGCTGGTAATTTAGAAATTGTTTCTATAGGATTTCCCAAAAATGTTATAGAAGAAAAAGGTCCTAAAAGAAAATTTATAGATTTAGAATGGGTTAAAAAGATTTTTAAGCCGAGAAAAGGGTATACTCATAAAGGAACTTTTGGACATGTTTTGGTTTTAGCAGGAAGTAAAGGTAAAAGCGGAGCAGGGCTTCTTTGTGCTTTGGGTGCTTTAAGAGGAGGAGCAGGTTTAGTTACTCTTGCTTCTACTGAAAGTTTACAAAAAATTTATGCTTCTATACTCCCTGAGATTTTAACTTCAGGATTAGAAGAAAATGAAAAAGGAGAGATTGCTTATACTAATTTATCAAAAATTATAAAACTCTGTCAGAATAAAAGTGTTTTAGTAATAGGTCCAGGTTTAGGTTTAAGTGAAGAGATAAAAAAGCTTTTTTTTGAATTGTTATCAAAAATTGATATTCCTGTAGTTATAGATGCAGATGGATTAACTTTGTTATCAGAAAATTTAGAAATTTTAAAGACTTATAAGGCTCCCAAAGTTTTAACTCCTCATCCAGGAGAAGCAGAAAGGCTTTTAAAAGTTTCCAAAAAAGACATATTAAAAGATCGTTTAACTCATACTCAAAAACTTGCTGAATTAACAGATTCTATAGCCCTTTTAAAAGGGCCTCATTCTGTAATATGTTCTTCCGATGGAAGATGCGGTGTTTCTTGTATAGATGAACCAGGGCTTTCTCAAGGAGGAACAGGAGATGTTCTTGCAGGCTTGATAGGAGCTTTTATAGCTCAAAAATATGACCCTTTTGAGGCTACATGTTTAGCAGTATTTTTACACGGTAGAGCAGGAATTTATTTATCAAAAGAAAAAGGCCCTTTTGGATATACTGCCACAGAAGTAGCTAATGCTGTTCCTGCAATTTTAAGGGAGATACAAAATGATAGATCTTAGAAGATTTCCAAGGTGTATTACAAGATTAAAAGCCTATTTTCCAGAAGATAATAAGTCTTATGAAATAAGAGATATTTCTTATAAAGGATGTTTTATAAAAACAGATAAAAAAATTTCTACTAAAAGATTGGTCTATTTTGAAATAGAAATCCCAGATGTAGGTCTGATTCCTGTTTATGGAGTAGTCATTCATCATGGAACTCAAGAAAGGCCAGGTCTTGGAATAGAAATAGTAGATATAGATAAAAATATGCTTCCTGTATGGAGCTATTATTTAAAGGCATTGTCTTATATAGAAGAAGCCAAAAGAGCCTATAAAAGAGCTTTAGAAGAAGAACGATCAGAAAAAAGCTAAAAAATCATATTAGCACTACCAAACAAATTTTTTAATCAAAAATATATGAATGAATATATAATTTATTGCTGTTTATTTGTTTTGGGTTTATGCTTAGGGAGTTTTTTTAATGTAGTTATTTATCGCTGGAGTAAAGGTTTATCCATTTTGAACCCTCTATTTTCTTTTTGCCCTAAATGTGGGAAAACATTAAAATGGTATCACAATATACCTTTATTTTCTTACTTATTTTTAAAAGGAAAATGTGCCTATTGCAAAGCTCCAATTTCTATCAAATATCCTTTAATAGAACTTCTTACTACAGGTTTATTTACTTATTCTTATTTTTATTTTAAACCTTCTTTTGGTTGGATTGTTTTTTTTGGTTTTTCTTTTTATGTTTTAATGCTTATACCTATATCTTTTATTGATTTAGAAATAAAAGAAATTCCTGATAAATTAAGTTTAGGACTTATTTTAGCAGGCTGGGTATTCTCTTTATCTCAATTTAATCCCTTAGTTGATTTTGGTATGAGTCTTTTATCTAGTCTTTCAGGTATAGGTCTTTTGTTTTTAATTAATGAATTTTACTATCATTTTACTGGAAAAGAAGGAATAGGAATGGGAGATTTTAAACTTATGGGAGCAATAGGAGCCTTTTTAGGATATAAAAGTTTCTATACAGTTTTAGTTATAGCCTCTGTAGCAGGGATTTTAGTTTTTTTAGGGGTTAATTTGTATTATAAATTTAAAAAGCAAACCCAAAAAATGCTTGATTTACAAACAGAGATCCCTTTTGGCCCATTTTTGGCTTTAGGAAGTTTGTTTTATCTTTTTAATTGGTTAAAATTAACTCTACTTTAGAACCTTTTCTCTAAAACTCTTGACAAAACCACCTAAGCTCTTAAAATACTTAATTAGCAAATCAATTCATAAAAAATTTTACTAAAAGGAGATCTGCATGATAAATGTTCCTCCGGGTATAAAAAAGACTTACAAAGAATTTGGAAAGGTTAAAAGACCTAAGAACCTTTCTAATGAAGTTAAACAGGAGCTTTTAACCAAGCTTTTTCAAAAAGATCCTTCTATATTTTCTTCAGATCCTCAAATTCAGGACAAAATAAAAAAAAGACTTGATTGGTTAGATGGACCTAATTATATACTTCCCAGAATTAAAGATTTGCAAGCTTTTGCAGAAGATGTTAAAAATAATTTTTCTCATATAGTTTGGTGTGGAATGGGAGGGTCTTCACTTTTTCCTTTGGTTCTTTCTGAGGTTTTTGGGCCAGAAGAGGGTTATCCTGAATTACATGTTCTTGACACCAATGATCCAGAAAATATAGAACAGATAGAAAAACTGCCCTTAGATAAAACTTTATTTATTATTGTATCTAAATCAGGAACAACTGTAGAAACCCTTTCCCACTTTAAATATTTTTGGAAAAAGGTGGAAGATATAAATTCTAATCCTGGCTCACAGTTTGTAGCTTTGACAGATCCAGGCACGCCTTTAGAAAATTTGGCTAAGGAATTAAACTTTAGAAAGATTTTTCAACATCCCCCTTTTATAGGAGGAAGGTATGCTGCTTTGAGTGAAATAGGTTTTCTTCCTGCCTGTTTATTAGGTTTAGATGTTAATAAAGCCCTTAACTATACTAAAAACATGTATGAATCCTGCCAACCTGATATTCCTTGGGGATATAATTTAGGTGCTCTTTTGGCTGAATTTTTAATAGAAAGTTATATTTTAGGACAAGATAAAATAACTTTTATTACAGATCCATTACTAAAGCCTTTTGTCTTATGGTTAGAACAACTTATAGCTGAAAGTTTGGGAAAAGAATTAACTGGTTTAGTTCCTATAGTTGGAGAGTCTCCGGGTTCACCCACAGTTTATGGAACTGATAGAGTCTTTATATACCTTACCTTAAAAAACAGAGAAAATGTTTATCAAAGGTTAATTAATGATTTAAAAGAAGAGGGCTTTAATGTAAAGACTTTTGTTTTAGAAGATAAATATGAAATTTTTGCTGAAGTTTTCAGATGGATGCTTGCTATAGCATTATGTGGACATTTTTTGAGTCTTAATCCATTTGATGAACCAGATGTAATTTTGACTAAGCAAAAAACTAAAGAATTTTTAGAAAAATTCAAAAAAGACCAGGATTTTGGTATAGAATTTTACTTAGATGAAGATACAAATTGGGGATTTTTTTATGATAAAACTATTACTATAGAATATCCTAAATTTACAGCTTTGCTTAAAAAATTTTTTAAGGATTTTTCTCCTTGGAGTTATGTAGGATTTTTAGCTTATTTACCTGTAGATCCTGAAATAGAAGAAATTTTTAAGGATTTTAGAACTTTGGTAAGAGGAAAAAAGACCTGTAGTACAGTTTTTGGTTTTGGTCCTCGTTATCTTCATTCTACAGGACAGCTTTATAAGGGTGGTCCTGTTTTGGCAAGATTTATGATATTTACCAGAAGAGGAAGAAGAGAAAACCAGATTATTCCTGGAGAGGGATATACTTTTTGGGATCAACAATTTGCTCAGGCTTGTGGAGATTTCAGAGCTTTGGAAGAAAAGAAAAAACCTGTTATTATGATACACCTTACAGAAAATTATAAAGAAGATCTTAGGGAATTTTATAAATATTTAGAAAAAGCTTTAAGTCCGGAATAAAGGAGGGAGTTATGCTTTTTCCCGAATATCGCCCAAGAAGACTTAGAAGAACAGAAAATATAAGGACTTTGGTTAGAGAAACCCATCTTTCTGTAAATGATCTTATTTATCCTCTTTTTATTTGTGAAGGTAAAAAAATCAAACAAGAAATTAAATCTATGCCAGAAGTTTATAGATTCTCCATAGATAACGCTTTAGAAGATATTAAAGAAGCTGTGGATTTAGGGATAAAAGCGATTCTTCTTTTTGGTATCCCTGATAAAAAGGACGAGGTAGGATCTTCTGCTTATACTAAAAATGGAATAATCCAAAAAGCTGTAAAAGCAATAAAAGATAGATTTCCTGAACTGGTAGTTATTACAGATGTTTGTCTTTGTGAATATACTTCGCATGGACATTGTGGTATTATTAAAAATGGAGAAGTAGATAATGATAGCACTTTGGAACAACTTGCTAAGATTGCTGTTTCTCATGCTAAAGCTGGAGCTGATATAGTTGCACCATCTGATATGATGGACGGAAGAGTGGGAAGAATAAGAGAAGCCCTTGATGATGCAGGATTTTCTAATGTAGCTATTATGAGTTATTCTGTTAAATATTGTTCTGCTTTTTACGGGCCTTTTAGAGAAGCAGCGGAATCTGCTCCTAAGTTTGGAGATAGACGTTCTTATCAAATGGATCCTGCTAACAGCAGAGAAGCTTTAAGAGAAGCATATTTAGATATAGAAGAAGGGGCTGATATTTTGATGGTTAAACCAGCTATGCCTTATTTGGATATTATAAAAATGTTAAGAACCGAGTTTAATTATCCTCTGGCAGCTTATCAGGTAAGTGGTGAATATGCTATGATAAAAGCTGCTGCTAAGATGGGTTGGTTGGATGAAGATAGAATTCTCTGGGAAAGCTTGATATCTATTAAAAGAGCAGGAGCAGATTTAATTATTACATATTTTGCTAAAAAGGTAGCGAAAATGTTATTAAAAGGATAAAGAGGTGAAAAAATTTTTTTATTTTGTCTTTTTCCTATTGATATTAGAAGGATGTGCCAGACCTCCTAAGCCTGCAGTTTACCGGGGATATAGATCTTCTCATAATCTTCCTAAATGGTTAAAACCTTATACTATAAATGGTAAAACTTATTATCCTTTGCCCTCAGCTCAAGGATATGAAGAAGTTTGTATAGCCTCTTGGTATGGTCCGGGATTTCATGGAAGACTTTCTGCCAGTGGAGAGATTTATAATATGTATGATCATACTGCTGCACATAAAACCTTGCCTATAGGAACTTATGTATTGGTTACTAATTTAGAAAATGGTAAACAAACCATTGTTAGAATAAATGATAGAGGTCCTTTTGTTAAAAATAGATGTATAGATCTCAGTTATATTGCTGCAAAAGACCTTGGTATGATAGGAAAAGGAACTGCCAAAGTAAAAATAGTAGCCCTGAGTGAGGGAGAACTTACAGCTTTTGGAATCAAATATAAAAATGTCCCTAATTTTAGACAGGGAAATTTTTATTTACAAGTGGGATCCTTTAAAATTTATAATAATGCTATAAATTTAAAAAAATCTTTGGAAAAAGAATTCAATAGAGTAGAAATAGAGCCTTTTGTTAAAGATGGAATTGTTTATTATAGAGTGCAAATCTATTTGAGTAATGATTTTTATAAAGCTCTGGAACTTGCTAAAGAATTAAAAAAACTAAGATTTAAAACAGCTTTTTTAGTAGCAAAGTAATTTTAGATGGACAAAAATTTAGAAGAATTTGAGAAAATTTTAGGTTTTCAATTTAAAAATAAAGATCTTCTTAAAACAGCTTTAACTCATAGATCTTATAAAATCAGTCATAAACAAGAAAATTTAGAAGATAATGAAAGATTAGAATTTTTAGGGGATTCAGTTTTAAATCTTTGTATTTCTATGTTAATTTTTCAGAAATTTCCAGAAGATAAAGAAGGTGAACTTACCAAAAAAAGAGCTTATTTAGTATGTAAAAATACTCTGATAAAAATAGCTAAAAGATTAAAGTTGTTAGATTATATTTTTTTAGGAAAAAGAGAAAAAAAATTGGATATGAAAAGCAAATCCAACATTTCAGCAAGAGCGTTAGAAGCAGTAATCGGAGCCATGTTTTTAGATGCAGGTTTGGAGCCTACTTGTGAAAAAATAAAAAAATGGTTCCGTTCATATTTAGCAAGATTTCCCAAAACACCTCCTCATGATTATAAAACACAACTCCAAGAGTTATGTCAAAAGGAATTTAATCAAAGACCAGAATATGAAGTTATTTCAGTTTCAGGTCCATCACATGAACCTAAGTTTGAAATAGCAATTAAATTAAATGGAGAAATAATTACTAAAGCTAAAGGAACTTCCAAAAAAGAAGCAGAAATCTTAGCAGCTAAAAAGGCTTTGAACATTTTAAAAAAAGAAATTAGCAAAAAATTAAAGGCTTTTACTCTTGATTAAATCTTTTTAAAATATTATCTTTTTAAAATAAATTCTTAAAAGGGGTATATAATGGAAGAAAATAATGCCTTTGTAGATAAAAGGCCTACTAAATCAGGATTTGTTGCTATTATAGGACTTCCTAATGTAGGTAAGTCCACACTTTTAAATCAGATTTTAGGAACCAAAGTTTCTATTGTCAGTCCTAAGCCTCAAACAACACGTTTTAATATCAGAGGAGTGTTTACTAAAGATAATTATCAAATTATTTTCATTGATACTCCAGGAATACATGATGCCAAATCATTATTTAATCAAATTATGGTTCAGGAAGCTTTAAAAGTTTTGGAAGAGGTTGATGCTATTCTCTGGGTCATGGATGTAAGTCATAGATTACCAGAAGAAGAAAAAATTTTAGATTTGATAAAGAAAGCCAATAAACCTGCTATTTTGGTTTTAAATAAAATTGATCTCATAAAAAAACAGGAACTTTTACCTATTATTGATTATTTTTCTAAACTCCATGATTTTAAGGCTATTATTCCTATTTCAGCTTTGCATAATGATGGAGTGGATAGAGTAATTGATGAGTTAATTAAAATTTTACCAGAAGGTCCTTTTTATTATGAACCAGATCGTATTACAGATCTTCCTTTAAACTTGCTTATAGCAGAAATAATCAGAGAAAAAATATTTTTATTAACATATCAGGAAATACCTTATTCTACAGCAGTAAAAGTGGAAGAAATCAGAGAAGAACCGGATAGAAATCTTCTTTATATTCAAGCTACAATATTTATTGAGAGAGATTCTCAAAAGGGGATTATTATTGGTAAAGGTGGAAAAATGTTAAAAAAAATAGGAACCTTAGCCAGAGAAGAATTAGAGTTTCTTCTTGGAAAAAAAATATATTTAGATCTCTGGGTTAAGGCTTTAAAAGATTGGAGAGAAAAAGAAACTCATATAAGAAGACTTGCCATTCCATTTAAAGATTAATTCTTTTTATTTCAACTTATAAGCCTCCTTTAATTTCTCTATTATATTTTTAAATTGTTCTAACAGTTTTTCTTCATTCTCAAGTAATTGTTTAACTCTTTCCGTATTTCCGCTATCATGTGCTTGTATAATTTCTTTTGCTGTTAAATGAATATTTCTATGAAGTTCTTCAAACTCTTTAAAGAAGGGTAAATCTTTAAGCTCTGCTCCTTCACCTTTATAAATCCATTTACCCATTTCGCAGGATTGATAATCACCAAGAATTTCAGGGTTAAGTTTGTCAAGACCCTTCAAATGAGCTTTCACTCTTAAATACAAGCGTTCATGGTCACTTTTGAAAATATCAAAAAGCATTTCCCTAAGCTTATGAATTTTTACAGATGTGGCTGAATGCCTTAAGTCTGAAGAGATCATTAAAAGTTGATATATAGATTTTCCAAGATTTTCTATCAATTCTTTAACTTTATGTGCTAAGTCAGCTACATTTTCTACATTTTTGGTGACTTCTTCACTTGCTATAGATTGTTCTTCTGTAGCAGCTGCTATTTGAGCTATAGCATTTTTAACATTTTCAGAGGAACTTACAATGTTATCAAGAGCATCTTTAACTTTATTCAATCCTATCAAAGCATCTTCCACATCCTTAGCAGTTGTTTCCATATTAGAAAAGGCTTCACGAGTTTCTCCCTGAATAGTATTAATTATATTAGCTATTTCATTAGTAGCGTTCAGGGTTCTATCAGCAAGTTTTCTAATTTCATCAGCAACTACAGCAAATCCCTTTCCATGTTCTCCAGCTCTTGCTGCTTCTATAGTAGCATTAAGTGCTAAAAGATTAGTCTGATCAGCTATATCTTTAATAAGTTGAACAATGTAACCTATTTCCTCAGCTCTTTTATTTAAGTTTTCTATTATATTTTTTAAAGCTTTAGTTTGCTCATTAGCTCTGGTTATAGTTACACCAGCTTCTTCAGACAATTCTTTGCCTTCAACTGCAAGATTAATGTTCTGAGTAGCAAGTTCAGCTACCTGATTAGCATTTTTAGCAATATCTGCTACAGTAGTAGACATCTCTTCTATAGCCGCAGCTATTTGAGAAGTTTGAGTTTTTTGAGTTTCTGCATTTTCTAAAATTTTATCTGATAACTCAAAACTCTTATCTATAGAATCTGATAACCTTTGAGAGAAGTTTAAACATTTTTCATTTAGATTTGTAAAAAAGTTTATAAGTTTCTGAATGCTTCTTGCCATTCTTCCTGTTATATCAGTATAATCTTGATATTTTATTTCTACAGTAAGATCTCCCTCTCCCATTTTTTTAAGAATTTTTGCAAAATTGTTCAAAGGTCTGTGTGTTATAATATAAGTTATAAAAACTGACAAAAAGGCTCCTATGATTCCTAAAAGACCTAAGATAACATAGCCAATTTTAATTTTATTTATTAAAGAAAAAACGTCTCTATAAGGCATGGTTATTATTAAACCACCTAATAAATCTCCTTTATTTACTTTATGACAGGTTAAACATTTTTCTTCAGCTTTTAAAGGATAAAAACCTATTAAATTGCCATCTTTTTCTAAAACCTTTACCTTACCCTTTGATAAGAATTCTTTTTCTTCAGGAGTAGAAGGATAAAATATGTTTTTATCCTGTCCAAATTGAGAATCCACTTTTATTGTTCTTAAAATTTTAACATTTTTTAAAGTGCTTAGATAATAATTGCGAAGTTCTCTGTAATTTGGATTTGTCATATCTTTTACTAAAGATTCTTTTACAGCTTTATAATAGGTGGGTAAAGTTTTTTTCTTGATCTGGTAAAGAGTGGTAGTATGAAGTGTATAGCTTGTAACTAATACGGTTATTATTACACCTATAGTGATTATAAAGATTAAAGGTAAGGTAAGTTTCCAACGAAGTTTAAGAGTTTTATCTAATTTTGAAAATAATCCCACTTTTACCTCCTTTCTAAAATTAGTATTAAGAGATGTTTTATAACTCTATTTTATAGAATTTTGTTTTTAAAATCAATAGTTAAAAATAAAAAATTTTTAAAACATTTTGTAATTTAAATGAAATTTTTGTAAATAATTAAAAATTATACAAAAATAGAAAGAAATATGCGGGAGGAGGGATTTGAACCCTCACGGGGATAATCCCCACCGGATCCTAAGTCCGGAGCGTCTACCGTTCCGCCACTCCCGCAGTTTTTAAATTTAAATTTAATATATCTCCTCTATTTTTCAATTCTTGATTTAAAGTTACTCAGATTTATTCAATTAACCTATTGAAATTAGATAAAAATTTTTTATTTTTTAAATTTATAAGAATAAGGGAAGCAGGGTTTAAGAGGTGGTTGCTCTGGGAGTTCTTTGAAAAGCTCCCAGGGAGGAAAGTCCGGGCTCCACAGGGGAGGACGCCGGGTAACACCCGGAGGGAGTAATCCCTGGAAAGGGCCACAGAAAACAGACCACCAGCGGCCTAAGGAGTTTTTAAAAACTCCTTAGGTGCGGGCAAGGGTGAAAAGGTGGGGTAAGAGCCCACCGCACCGGATGGTAACATCCGGTGGCACGGTAACCCCCGTCCGGAGCAAGGCCAAAAAGAGCGCGACGGGTGCCCCGCCCAATGCGCTCGGGTAGGCCGCTTGAGGGTAGGAGTAATCCTACCCCCAGAGAAATAACCACCACCTGGGTAATTTTTTCACAAAGATGAAAAAATTACCCAGGTAACAGAACCCGGCTTACTTAAACCCTGCTTCCCCCTTTTTGATTTAAAAACAATGTTTAAAAAAATAGAATTTATAAAAAGCATATACAATCTTAAAGATCTCCCCCCTCCAGAGTTTCCAGAAATCGCTTTCTTAGGTAGATCCAATGTGGGGAAATCTTCTCTTATAAATGCTTTTTTAAATAGGAAAAATATAGCAAGAGTCTCTTCAACTCCTGGATTTACTAAAGCTATAAATTTTTTCAGGGTTGACTATCTTTTTTACTTGGTTGATCTTCCTGGATACGGTTTTGCTAAGGTTTCTCCCAAAATGCAAAAAAAATGGAAGTATTTAATTGAAGGTTATTTAAAAGCCGTAAGAGATTTGCGTTTATTGATTCTTATTTTTGATATAAGAAGAACTCCAGATATTATGGACACAAAGCTTATAGAATTTGTAAATTTTATCAAAAAAACTTATTGTATAGTTCTCAATAAAATAGATACTCTTTCTAAAAACGAAATTAAAAAACAAATAGAAATATACAAAAAAATCTTCAATCTTGATCCCAAAATCCCTTTATTTTTAACTTCCTGCAAAGAAAAAGAAGGAATAGAAACTTTCAGAAAATTTATTTTATCTAAAATTAGATCCTAATTTCTCAATTATAGTGTTGGTTAAATTTATAAGAGAAATATTTCACAAAGAGTTCTTTATTTCAAATTAATCTGTTTTATTATAAAGCCATTTTATAAAAATAAACAAAAGGAGGTAGATGTATGGGAAACAGATTAGCTAATCCTGCACCTTTAGGTCTTACAGCATTTGGTATGACTACAGTTTTGCTTAATTTGCACAATGCTGGAATTTTTCCTTTAGGGACAATGGTTTTAGCTATGGGAATTTTTTATGGTGGACTTGCTCAGATAATAGTTGGAATTATGGAATGGGTTAAGGGTAACACTTTTGGTACAACAGCTTTTTTATCTTATGGATTATTTTGGGAAACTTTGGTTGGATTATTGTTAATGAGCAAACTTGGCTGGTGGGTTGGTCCTGCTAAAGAGGCTATAGTTGCTTATCTTATTATGTGGGGAATTTTTACTTTTTTAATGTGGATAGCTCTTCTTATAGGAAAGCATAACATGGGCCTTCAACTTGTTTTTATAACTTTATGGATTTTATTCTTTTTGCTTGCTATTAAAGAAGCTACTGGTAATGCCTTGATTGGTAAAATTGCAGGAATTGAAGGTATTATATGCGGTTCCTTAGCTATATATGTAGCTTTTTCACAAATATTCTCTGAAGCAAAAGGATCTTAAGAGGGTTTATCAGGAGCCGAATTATTTCGGCTCCTTTTCAATATTTAATTTCATTCCATCATAAGCAGCAATTATATTTAAATTTAACTCCTTACTTAAGTCTTTAGCTACTTTAAAAGGATTAGCTTTTAGCATAGTCATTCCAAAATGAGTGAGAATAACAGTTTCTGGTTTAATTTTAGTTAAAAGTTTTTTAATATCAGGAATACTCATATGTAAAACCCCTTCCTTAGGGGTATAACGAACAGTATTTATTACAAGAATTTGGGCATCTTTAAATTCTTCAGAAAGTTCTTCAAAATAGGCTGTATCTGTAAGAAATCCTAAAATTTTTCCTTCAGGAAGATAAAAAAGAAAACCATAATTTTCAGCAGTATGTTTTAACTCACAAGAAGTTTTAAATTTAAACGGTGGGTTTTCAAAAAAGGTATAAGGTTTTAAAATTTCAAGTCGGTATAAAAAGGGCTGTAAATAGGGAAGAAGGATATGTTCTTTTAGAGAGCTTTCTGTCAAAAATACAGTTCCTCTTTTTTTAAATCCTCCTTCTGTAATAGCATCTACCATTATATTTAAATCTGCAGAATGGTCTAAATGTTGATGAGATACCAAAATGGTATTAATTTTTTGTAAAGGAATTTTTCTTTTAGCAAGATAAACAAGAGTTCCTGGACCTGGATCTAAAAGAAGGTAAGAATCTTCAATTTTTATAAGTGTTCCTGCTGAGGCTCTAAGTTGTTTAGCTACGACATACCTTGCTCCTGCTGTTCCAAGAAAAATAATTTCACTCATGATTATAAAATTTATGATAATTTTTATTTTTTGACAAGTTAAAACCAAAAATCCCGCTTAAGGTTGAAGGAATAAAAAAATTTACACAAATAGGTAGATACTACTCTTTCTTGACATTTAGCTAAATAGCTATATATTTTTAAGTTGAAAATGATTCCCAATAAAAGACAGTTTTAAAGGAGGTATGTCATGAGCAAAGATATAAAAGAGGTATTAAAAAAGATGGATCTTAATTTTTTTGCAAGTGGGATATTTAAAATTTTGCTTCAGGAGTTTAAGGAGAAGCTGTTAAAAAATGAAGTAGTTCTTCTTGATGTAAGAGAAGAGGTAGAATTGAATTATTTGAAATTTCCTTTTGGATTAAACATTCCTTTAAAAGAACTCCCTGAGCGTTTGGAAGAGATTCCTAAGGATAAAGAGATAGCTGTGTTTTGTCCGGGGAAAATAAGGGCTACTATGGCATATCTCTTTCTATTAACCGAGGGTTTTGACAAGGTAAAGATTTTAGATGCTACATCTTCGGAGCTTGCAAGCATTTTTAAGCCTCCTTATGTAAAAAAATTGTGTAACGGTTAAAAAATTAACAGGTAATTAAAAAAGAACTTGAAAAAAATGTTCGAATTTCACAGACATAAATGCTGGATTTCCACTCTTGGTTTTAGAGCTGGGGTTATTGCTTTAGATAAACTTGATGCTAATAAAATAAAAATATGAAACTTTATGTAATTATTGAGACTTGATATACCTATGAGCTGTATGTTTTTTAGACAGGCTTCAATATGCAACTGATTGTACAATTAAAATTAATTCTGAGATAAGGAATAGAATTACCCAAACAGCTTTTATGGGTAAATATTATCTTAGAGGCTCTGGTAGAGGATATTTTAGCATTTAACACATCGCCTATGGAGGGATGTCATGCTTGCACATTATTTAGAAGTAGCTGGAGTATGTTTTAGTTTTTCTTTTTTATTTGCCCTTGGGGGGGTCGGGGCAGCGGTTGCCATTGTCCCTATACTTGTGTTTCTCGGTATTCCCTTTGCTATAGCGCGTCCTACAGGACTTTTTGCAAACTTTATGTCAACAGGTTCTGCTACCTTTTATAATCTAAAAAAAGGCTTGGTTGATTTTAAACTTGCCCTTCCCCTTATACTTTCTTCTATTGCCTGTTCTCCCATAGGAGCTTATGCATCGCACCTCTTTCCTGAAAAAATCGTAGCCATAGCTTTTACTGCCTTTCTTTTTTTTGCAGGAACAATGGTGTATGTTCCAAAAAAAGCTGTATTTAAAGAAGAAACCTCTATCTTTTATCCTGTGCTTATTGGTGCTATTGCAGGATTTGTATCTGGATTTCTTGGAGTGGGAGGAGGTGGGCTGATTTCACCTTTTCTTATCCTTCTGGGATATAATCCCAAAAAAGTTGCTGTAACCACTGCATTCGTAGTTCCTTTTTCTTCTTTTACAGGATTTCTTGCTTATTGGAAGATGGGAAGTGTAGATTGGATGATACTTCTTTTTGCAGCAATACCGTCTTTAATTGCAGGTTACATTGCCTCTTATATTACCCACCGTTACCTAAAACCTCAGCAGGTAAAAAAACTCTTAGGCATCCTGTTTTTTATTCTTGGTATAAAATTTTTCTTAAAGTATGTTAAATTTTAACGAAATTTTTTAACTGAATTTTATAGGATAAGAAAGCTTCTGTCGCATTTTTGAAGAGTTGCAAATTCAGGCAGATTCTCTCTACAGGTTGTAATGGAAAGATTTGAAAATTTTGTATTACTTATGATGATATAATTAACAAAAGGTGCAATTTTTTCCTGCCCCTTGTTTTCAAAATTATGTAGTATAATAGAATAATCCTTTTTACCAAAGTATTTTGCTAAAAAACGGATAAAAGCGAGAGGAGACAGAGGTGGAGGAAAAGAAGTATTCGCTTTGGGAGATATTTTTTTCTTTTTTAAAGTTAGGTGCTGGTGCTTTTGGTGGGCCTGCTATGGTTGCGTATATTAAAGATCTTTCTGTGCGACAAAAAAAATGGATAAAGGAAGGAGAATTTAAAGAAGGTGTAGCTATTGCTCAGGCAGTTCCCGGAGCTACTGCTCTTCAAGTAGCTACCTATGTAGGGCTTAAATTAAGAGGCATTTTAGGAGGTTTATGTAGTTTTTTAGGTTTTGTTTTGCCTGCATTTTTGCTAATATTAGTGCTTTCCTGGGTTTATACTACTCATCAGCATCTGCCTCAGGTTGCTCAAATATTTAAAGCCTTAAGAGTTGCAGTTGTTGCAATTGTTGCAAAAGCTTTTTTTGATTTCTTTTTGCCAATTTCTCGGAAAGTAAAAGAGGTAAGCATAGCTTTTTTGGCTTTTATTCTTTTTTCCTTAGGTGTAAATCCATTTTTAATAATTTTTACCTGCTTTTTGTTTTCGCTTTTAATATTTAAAGATAAAGGTATAGCCTCTCAAGAGGATCTTTTTATTATTAATTGGAAAAGGATTTTTTTACTTAGTCTTTTTCCATTTTGTTGCCTGGGAATTTTGTACATATTTTTTCCAAAATATTTTAATCTTTCCTTTGTTATGATGAAAGTAGATGCTTTTGCTTTTGGAGGAGGGTATGCTTCTTTACCCCTTATGGTAAGTGAAGTTGTTGATAAGTATGGTTGGATGAGTAAAACTGTATTTATGGATGGTATAGCTTTGGGACAGATTACACCTGGCCCAATAATTATTACTGCAACTTTTGTTGGTTTTTATACCTTAGGAATTATAGGTGCTATTGTTGCCACTATTTCAATTTTTACTCCTTCTTTTGTAATAATTTTTATTGCTTCAGAACTCCAGTCAAAGATTCGCCATTCAGTTTGGTTCGTAAGAGCCAAAAGAGGACTGATTGCTTCTTTTTCAGGACTACTACTGTTTGCAGAACTAAAATTTATAGGAGGAATTGATTGGAATTTATTTAAGATAATTTTTGCTTCAGCTTTAACATTAGCACTTTTAAAAAGGGTAAATATTTTGTGGATAGTTGCTTTTACTGTAATTTTGTCTTTTTTTGTTCCCTTTTAGTATTTTTTATAAAAAAACAAACCCCTCTTGACAGATTAAAAGTTTACATTAAATTTTATTTCTGCTTAGTTGATCTTTTAAATTGTTAAATAATAAATTTTCCGTGAAACTCTTGAAAAGCCAAGATTTTTAGATAAGCTATCCAATAGCTTGAGAAATAAAACATAATTCCCTTCCCTCTGCGAGGGGTTAGGAGGGAAGGATAATTTGTTTGTCAACCAAAATTTTGGGTTGACAAATTGATTGATTGTGTTATCATTCAATATTTGAAATAGGAGTTATTTGTTCTTTTAAAATAAATTTTTAAATTTTTCAAAAAAGGTCTTGACAGAAATAACTTTTGTTTTAAATTATATAGTTGTTAACGATAAGAGAATGATCTTTGAAAATTGAATAGCGCCTGTGAGGGACCCGCAAGTTATTTGAAAACTTGCGGCCGCACCTACTGTCAACAGTAGGTGCGTATGAGCCGGGAAGTTTTTCCTGAGGGTTTGATCCTGGCTCAGGGCGAACGCTAGCGGCGCGCCTAACCCATGCAAGTCGTGCGGGAAAGGGTTTCGACCCAAGTACCGCGGCAGACGGGTGAGTAACACGTGAGTAACCTGTCCCCGGGTCTGGGATAACCACCCGAAAGGGTGGCTAATACCGGATAAAGTCACCAGGCGCAAGTCTGGCGATGAAAGGGGGGCCTCTGCATAGCAAGCTCCTGCCTGGGGAGGGGCTCGCGGCCCATCAGGTAGTTGGTGGGGTAACGGCCCACCAAGCCTACGACGGGTAGCCGGCCTGAGAGGGTGGTCGGCCACACGGGCACTGAGACACGGGCCCGACTCCTACGGGAGGCAGCAGGGGGGAATCTTGGGCAATGGGCGCAAGCCTGACCCAGCGACGCCGCGTGGGGGAAGAAGGCCTTCGGGTCGTAAACCCCTGTTCTGGGGGAAGAACCCTGGTTTAGTGAATAGCTAAGCCAGGCTGACGGTACCCCAGGAGAAAGCCACGGCTAACTGCGTGCCAGCAGCCGCGGTAATACGCAGGTGGCGAGCGTTGCCCGGAATCACTGGGCGTAAAGGGTGCGTAGGCGGCCGGACAAGTCGTAGGTCAAAGCCCGGAGCTCAACTCCGGAAAGGCCTACGATACTGTCTGGCTTGAGGGCCGGAGAGGCTGGCGGAATTCCCGGTGTAGGGGTGAAATCCGTAGATATCGGGAGGAACACCGGTGGGGAAGCCGGCCAGCTGGACGGTTCCTGACGCTGAGGCACGAAAGCGTGGGGAGCAAACCGGATTAGATACCCGGGTAGTCCACGCCGTAAACGATGGGCGCTAGGTGTGGGGGGTTAAACCCTCCGTGCCGAAGCTAACGCGTTAAGCGCCCCGCCTGGGGAGTACGGCCGCAAGGCTGAAACTCAAAGGAATTGACGGGGGCCCGCACAAGCGGTGGAGCACGTGGTTTAATTCGATGCAAAGCGAAGAACCTTACCTGGGCTTGACATGCCAGGGTTGTACCCCGGTGGAAACACTGGGGGAGCCTGAGATTTTTCTCAGGCGCTCTGGCACAGGTGCTGCATGGCTGTCGTCAGCTCGTGTCGTGAGATGTTGGGTTAAGTCCCGCAACGAGCGCAACCCCTGCCCCTAGTTGCCAGCGGGTAATGCCGGGCACTCTAGGGGGACTGCCGGGGATAACCCGGAGGAAGGAGGGGATGACGTCAAGTCCTCATGGCCCTTATGCCCAGGGCTACACACGTGCTACAATGGGGGGTACAGAGGGTTGCGAACCCGTAAGGGGGAGCTAATCCCAGAAAGCCCTCCTCAGTTCGGATCGGGGTCTGCAACTCGACCCCGTGAAGCCGGAATCGCTAGTAATGGCGGATCAGCATGCCGCCGTGAATACGTTCCCGGGCCTTGTACACACCGCCCGTCACACCACGGAAGCCGGTCCTACCCGAAGTCGCTACCCTAACCTGCTTCAGCAGGAGGGGGGCGCCTACGGTAGGGCTGGTGACTGGGGTGAAGTCGTAACAAGGTACCCCTACCGGAAGGTGGGGGTGGATCACCTCCTTTCTAAGGAGAAAATATAGGGTCCTGAGCAGGCGCTATTCAATATAAATTTTTGATCTTTGAAAAATATTGGTGAACGGATTACGGGCCTATAGCTCAGCTTAGGTTAGAGCGCACGCCTGATAAGCGTGAGGTCGGAGGTTCGAATCCTCCTAGGCCCATTCTCTTATTTTTAGAGAATGGGTTTAGGAGGAAGAGTGGGGGTGTAGCTCAGCTGGGAGAGCGCCGGCTTTGCACGCCGGAGGTCGACGGTTCGAATCCGTTCACCTCCACCACTTAAAGATAAGTGGTGGATAATTTAGATCTTTGACAAGTGAATAGAGGTATCCTTTGGTATCTTTAAGCTGGTTACTGTAGCCAAGCTACTAAGGGCTGGCGGTGGATGCCTCGGGTGCGGGAGGCGATGAAGGGCGTGGTAAGCTGCGATAAGCCCCGGGGAGCCGCAAACAGGCGTTGATCCGGGGATGCCCGAATGGGGAAACCCACCTGGGGGAATGCCCAGGTATCCATGGGTTAAAAGCCCATGGAGGCGAGACCGGGGGAAGTGAAACATCTCAGTACCCCGAGGAAAAGAAATCAACCGAGATTCCCTGAGTAGCGGCGAGCGAAAGGGGAGGAGCCTAAACCAGGCAGGTGTCTAAGCCCGTGGGCGTTGCCTGTCTGGGGTCGTGGGACTACACCGGAGGAGGCCACGGACTCCTCGGGGAGTTACAAAACCGCTCCTTTAGCCGAAGGCGCCTGGAATGGCCCGCCAGAGAGGGTGAAAGCCCCGTAGGCGAAAAGGGAGCGGTCTCCCTGGGTGTAGATCCCGAGTAGCACGGGACACGAGGAATCCCGTGTGAATCAGGGGGGACCACCCTCCAAGGCTAAATACTACCCGCACACCGATAGTGCACTAGTACCGTGAGGGAAAGGTGAAAAGACCCCCGGGGGGGGAGTGAAATAGAACCTGAAACCGCCAGCCTACAAGCGGTCGGAGGGGAGCTTTGCTCCCTGACGGCGTGCCTTTTGCATAATGAGCCCGGGAGTTGTCGTCAGCGGCAAGGCTAAGCCGTTGAGGCGGAGCCGTAGCGAAAGCGAGTCCGAATAGGGCGTTAAGTCGCTGGCGGCAGACCCGAAGCGGGACGATCTACCCATGGCCAGGGTGAAGGTGGGTTAAACCCCACTGGAGGCCCGAACCGGTGGAGGGTTAAAACTCCTCGGATGAGCTGTGGGTAGGAGTGAAAAGCTAATCGAGTCCCGTGATAGCTGGT
>NZ_JQKW01000012.1 GCF_000746255.1 Thermodesulfobacterium hydrogeniphilum | reverse complement strand
GAGAAAGCCAGAAGATGTCGTCCCTGCACAATAATTAAGCATTTTTTAAGAGTGGCAGCCAAAGTAGTAAAACATGCTCGGCGATTAAAGATATGGTTTACCAAACAGATAGTGCATATTGATTGGATATATTTTGCTGCTACTCAATTAGAAAGGGGATTAGTTTTTAGATAGTTTTTATTTAAGATTTGAGAGTAGGAGTAAAAGGGGTTTTATTTAAAAAATGGGGGTATTGTGCTTAGAAAATAATTAAAGTAGGGATTTTAATTGGGTTTATTTTTAATTTTTACGAATTTTTTAAGAAGAATTAATTTTTGGGGGGAGATTTTTTTAAAATTTTTGGATAGACTTCACAATAAAGTTTACTCCTTCAACCTTAAGCGGGAATTTTGGTTATAAATTTGACAAATTTAGTTTTGGGTTTATCATTTTATCAAATTTATAAAAAGAGGTGTATTTTATTTTATGGAAGATCTTAAAAATTGGGGAGTATTTTTAGACGATATTCCTCCTGAAGGACTTAAAATTGAATTTAAAGATATATCCAATTTAGGAGATGATTTAAAGGTAAAAAAACCTTTTTCAGGATATCTAAAATTGAAAAAAATAGGAATTGAGGTAAAATTAGAAGGTTCTTTGAATGGCGTTCTTTCTTTAGAATGTGATAGATGTTTAACAAACTTTGACTTTCCTATACAGCACGAGTTTAAAATAGATATAAAACCTTTAAATTCTTTAAATATAGAAGGAGAAAAAGAGTTAATGGAAGAAGAAATGGAAGTTAGTTTTTATGAAAATTCTTGGATTTCTTTTTATAATATTTTAAGAGAAGAAATTTTTTTATCTATTCCTTATAAAAAACTCTGTAAACCTGATTGTAAAGGACTATGTCCTATATGTGGCACTAATTTAAATAAAAAGACTTGTAATTGCAAAATTTATAAAAAGGAAAGTCCTTTTGCTATTTTGAAAACCTTACTTAAGGATAAAAATTTAGAAAAAGGAGGTCAATAACTATGGCTGTTCCTAAGAGGAAAACATCCAGATCCAGAAGAGGAAAAAGAAGAGCTCATTGGAACTTGGAAGTACCTTCTATATCTTTATGTCCCAGATGTAAATCTCCTAAATTACCTCATAGAATTTGTCCTTCCTGTGGTTATTATAAAAATAAGGCCTATTTTGAAGAAGAAGAAATTTAAAAGTAATATTTTTAAAAAATGTATAAAGTAGTTTTGGATGTAATGGGAGGTGATTTTGCCCCCTCTGTTATTTTAAAAGGTGCAAAATTAGCCCTTGAAGAGTTTCCTGATCTATATCTTTATTTGGTAGGTAAAGAGTCTGTTTTAAGATCATGGGAAAATCATGAAAGAGTTTCTCTGGTTTTTGCAGAAGAAGTTATTAAAATGGACGAAAGCCCCGGAGAGGCTTTAAGAAAAAAGAAAAATTCTTCTATTTTTAAAGGCTTGGAATTATTAAAAAATAATGAAACTTCTGCTTTTGTTTCTGCAGGTAATTCTGGAGCTGTTGCAGCAGGAAGCATTTTTATTCTTGGAAGATTAAAAGGGGTTAGACGTCCTGCTATAGCAACTCTTTTACCTTCTATAAAAGATCCTTTTGTATTAATAGATGTAGGAGCTAATGTAGATTCTAAACCCTTAGATCTATTTTTATTTGGAATAATGGGTAAAATTTTTTTGGAAAAGATTTGGGGAAAAGAGAATCCTAAAATTGCCCTTCTTTCTATAGGAGAAGAATCAGGGAAAGGTAATATTTTAGTAAAAAAAGCTCATCAACTTTTTAAAAAGTCTAAACTTAATTATGTAGGTAATATAGAAAGTAGAGATATGTTCAAAGGTGAGGTTGATGTAATAGTTTGTGATGGATTTATAGGAAATATATGTTTAAAGCTTTCTGAAGGATTAGTAGAAGTTATTATAGAAATGCTGAAAAATGAAGTTAAAAAATCTTTTATTTCTATTATGGGAATGTTATTAGCCAAAAATGCATTAAAGGCTTTTAAGAAAAAATCTGATTGGAGAGAATATGGAGGAGCTCCTCTTTTAGGTGTAAAAGGAAATGTGATCATTGCTCATGGAAGGTCTGATGCTTTGGCTATTAAAAATGCTATAAAAGTTGCTATAAATTCTATTAAAAATGACCTTGTAAGAAAATTAGAAAAAGCTATAAAAGAAAATAAAGATTATTTTGAAGAGGAGGAAAAGAGTGAATTTTAACAAAATAAAGTCAGCTGTTCTTGGAATAGGTATGGCTGTTCCTCCTAAGGTTCTTACTAATTTTGACTTAGAAAAAATGGTTGATACCTCAGATGAATGGATTACAGAAAGAACCGGGATAAAAGAAAGACATGTTTTAGAAGATGGAGAAAATATCAGTGATTATGCTATAAAAGCTGCTAAAGAAGCTTTAGAAAAGGCTGAAGTTTCTCCAGAGGAGATAAATCTAATTATATGTGCTACTGTTACTCCTGATTATATTATTCCTTCTCTGGCAGTATTAGTTCAAGATGGTATAAAGGCTTCTAATGCTGGAGCTTTTGATTTATCTGCTACTTGTTCAGGTTTTATTTATAGTTTAATTGTAGCTGATCAATTTATAAAAATTAATCCAGATTGGAAGATTTTGGTAATAGGAGCTGAGGCTTTGTCCCGTAAAACAAACTGGCAAGATAGAACTATATGTGTGCTTTTAGGAGATGGGGCAGGAGCAGCGGTGGTTGGAAAAAGTCCTGATCCAGAAAAAAGGGGAATTATAGATTTTTACTTAGGAGCAGATGGCTCATGTTGGCCTCTTTTAACTCTTAAAGGTGGTGGTTCTTGTTTCCCACCTTTTGATGAAAGACTCCCTAAGGAAGAATTTTATATAAAAATGAAAGGAAGAGAAGTCTTTAAAGTCGCTACCAGAATGATGGAAAAAATCTGCTTGGATCTCTTAGAAAGAAATAATTTCTCCCCTGAAGATATAAAACTTTTAGTTCCTCATCAGGCTAATTTGAGAATTATAGAATATTTAAGAGAAAAGTTAGGATTACCCAAGGAAAAAGTTATGGTAAATATTAATAAATATGGAAACACCTCTGCTGCAAGCATTCCTTTAGCCCTTTACGAAGCAGAAAAAGAGGGAAGGCTTAAAAAAGGAGATTTAGTCTTATTAGTGGCTTTTGGTGGAGGTTTTACCTACGGAGGAGCTTTATTACGCTGGTAAAATTTATCTTAAAATTTTAGAAAACTTTTAAAAATTTGTCAATAAATCTTAAATAAATGCTACCCATAAAAGGAATCCAGAAATTGTCTTTTTTAGTAAAAATCTCTGCTAAAGTCACAATAAAACAAAGAATTATGTGATGCAGAGCCAAATTTTTGGTATATAAATAAACAATTATCAAAGTAGTTATCAAAAAAGCAAACCCACCCTCTAAGGTTTTATATTTATAAATTTTATATCTTCCTATGTAAAAGCCTACCAAAGCGGCTACTGGATCTGCTAAGGTTAAAATAAGAAGAATTAAACGAAATTGAAAGGGATTTAAAAAATACCAGCTAAAAATTATTCCAAGAAGATAAAACCAAGCATCACTAATGCTAAAAATTTCTTCCTTTTTAAAAAGAGGAAACCATAATCCTTTTAAAGGAAGCAAATCGAAAAAAAATATTCTTAAAAATTCAAATATACTTAATCCTATAAAAAATCCAAAAAGAGCGATTTTGAAATAAAAAGAAGACAAAATAAAACTTAAAAAATAAAGAATTAAACCAAAAGAAATATGAATAAATTTTCTACAATAATTTATTCCCATTCAATAGTAGCTGGGGGTTTAGAAGAGATATCGTAAACTACTCTATTCACACCTTTTACTTCATTTATAATTCTATTAGAAAGTCTTTCTAATAATTCATAGGGCAATTTCACCCAATCTGCAGTCATAGCATCTTGGCTTTCTACACATCTTATAGCAATTACATATTCATAGGTTCTATAATCTCCCATAACTCCTACTGTTTTAATAGGAAGAAGCACAGCAAAACTCTGCCAGACCTTATAATACCATCCAGATTTAAGCATTTCTTCTGTTACAATGGCATCAGCTTCTCTTAAAATATCAAGCTTATCTTTAGTCACTTCTCCTATTATTCTTATAGCTAAACCAGGACCGGGAAAAGGTTGTCTCCATATGATATGTTTAGGAAGTCCAAGAACTTCTGCTATTTTTCTAACCTCATCTTTAAATAACTCCCTCAAAGGTTCTATAAGCTTTAAATTCATTCTTTCAGGAAGTCCGCCAACATTATGATGGGTTTTAATGGTCACAGAAGGTCCTCTAAAAGATACGCTTTCTATAACATCAGGATAGAGAGTTCCCTGAGCTAAATAAACTACTTTCTCAAATTTTTTACCCTCTTTTTCAAAAATCTCTATGAAGGTTTCACCTATAATTCTCCTTTTTTTCTCTGGATCTTCTACTCCTTTTAATTTTTCAAGAAAAATAGCACTTGCATCTACATAATGAACCTTAAGTCCTAATTCTTTCATCAATTTTAAAACTTCTTCTGGCTCATTTTTTCTTAAAACTCCATTATTTACAAAAATAGGAATAAGTCTGTCACCTATAGCTTTATGAACCAATAACGCAGTAACAGTAGAATCTATTCCTCCAGAAAGAGCACAAATTACTCTTTCATTTGCTTTAACTTTATGACGAATTTCTTCTACAGTTTTTTCTATAAAAGAAGGCATATTCCAGTCTGCTTGGCATTTACAGATCTCAAAAACAAAATTCTTAAATATTTGTAATCCTATCTCAGTATGAGCTACTTCAGGATGAAATTGAACTCCATAAATAGGTTTAATTTTATGGGCTACAGCTGCAAAAGGAGAATGTTCAGTTTTAGCTAAGGTATAAAAACCCTCTGGAAGTTTTTCTATCCTATCACTATGACTCATCCAGACTTTGTATTTATTTCCTTTCCCTAAACCTTTAAGCAATTTATTTTCTTCTAAAATTTCTATATAAGCAGGTCCATACTCTCTTTTGTTACTTTTTTCAACTTTACCTCCTAAAAGATAACTTATTAATTGAGCTCCATAACAAATTCCCAAAATAGGAATGTTTAAATCAAAAATCTTAGGATCAATCTTGGGAGCATCTTTATCGTATACACTGCTTGGACCACCTGAAAATATGATCCCGGAAGGATTAAAAGCTTTAATTTCCTCTAAGCTAACAAAACAGGGGTTTATTTCACTATATACCCCTTGTTCTCTTATCCTTCTTGCAATAAGTTGAGTAGTTTGAGAACCAAAATCTAAAACCAGAATTTTATACTTCATTTCTTCATCTTATGTATGGTTGTTTTTTAAAAATTTCATCATTAATCTTTAAAGAATTATATTTAGTCATAGTTTTTAATAAACCTATATAAAGAACATCATCAAGAGCAGAAGAGGCAATATCTATAATCTTATGCACTATTTCTATTTCTTCTTCTGAAAAAAGGGACAGGACATAGTCAGTTACTGATTGATTGATAGGTTTACCTATTCCAAGTCTCATTCTTGGAAAATCAGAAGAACCCAAGGTTTCTATTACAGAAATCATACCTCTGTGACCACCAGATCCACCCTTAGGTAAAATTTTTATTTTACCTAAGGGCAAATCCATATCATCATAAATTACTAATAAACTTTCTAAAGGTATTTTTTCCTTCTCAACCCATTTTTTTACAGCTTTTCCAGAAAGATTCATAAAAGTAAGAGGTTTTATAATAATAGCTTTATCTTTATAAAATGTAGCTTCGCTTTCCATTTCTTTATAAAATTTAAAATTTAAACGATGTTTTTTAGCAAAAGCTTCCACTACTAAAAATCCAAAATTGTGTCTGGTATATCTGTATTTTTCTCCTGGATTCCCCAGTCCACAAAAAAGCCACATTATTTAGAACTATTCTAAGGTGCTTTCTGTTTCTTCTTCTGCTTCTCCACCACCCCTTTCAGCTACAATGGTAACCACTGTCTCTTCAGGATCATCAAGAACCTTCACTCCTTCTGGAACTTTAATATCTTTTACGTGCAAAACATCTCCTACATCAAGATTACTAATATCTACCCTAATTTTATCAGGGATATTAGCAGGCAAACATTCTATAGTAAGATCATGCATTAAAATTTCTAACAAACCACCTCTGGTTATTCCAACAGGACGTCCTATAAATTCTAAAGGAATATCCAAGCTAATAGTTTCTCCTTCTTTAATTGCAACAAAATCTAAATGAATTATTTTATCAGTAACAGGATGAATCTGATATTCTTTTAAAATTGCTTGAACCTTAGAGGTTTGCCCGTTAGTAAATTCCAAGCTAAAGAGCAGAGTTTCTCCCTTGTATTTATGCAAAATACTTTCTAATTCATTAAACTTTACTGCAATGGGAAGTGGATCAAAATCAGGACCATAAATAATAGCAGGTATTAATCCCTGTTTTCTTAATTTTTTAGCTACTTCTTTTCCTGTTTTTTCTCTTTTAATAGCACTTAAAGTTACCTGCCTCATTTTATCTCTCCTCCTCTAATTTAAATTTTTTTCTTATATAAATAAAGAACTAATAGATTCATCAGTATGAATTCTTCTAATAGCCTCTCCTAAAAGATTAGCTACTGAAAGAACTTTTATTTTATCAAGAGATCTTGCTTCTTCTCTCAGAGGGATTGTATCACTCACAAAAAGAGCTTTTAAAGATGATTTTTCTATTTTTTCAAGAGCTTTTCCTGATAAAACAGGATGAGTAGCCATTCCATAGACTTCAATAGCTCCTCTTTCTTTTATGGTATTTGCAGCATTACACATAGTACCTGCGGTATCTATCATATCATCTATAATAATTGCTATCTTATCTTTAACATCTCCCACTACATTCATTACAACGCTTTCATTTGCCCTTTCTCTTCTTTTATCTATAATAGCAATACTGGCATTAAGTCTTTTAGCATATTCTCTGGCTCTTTCAACTCCTCCAGCATCGGGAGACACGATAACCAAGTCATTATCTTTAAAATTTTCTTTCAGATATTTAAGAAATACCGGTAAAGCATAAAGATGATCTACAGGTATATCAAAAAAACCTTGAATTTGACCAGCATGTAAATCCATAGTAAGAACTCTTCTTGCTCCTGCAGTAACTATTAAATTAGCAACTAATTTAGCAGAAATAGGGGTTCTGGGAGCTGTTTTTCTATCCTGTCTGGCATACCCATAATAAGGTAAAACTGCAGTAATTCTTCTAGCCGAAGCTCTTCGTGCTGCATCAATCATAATTAATAACTCCATTAAATGTTCATTAACAGGTGGACAGGTGGGCTGTATTATAAAAACATCTGCACCCCTTATGTTGTCTTTTATCTCAACAAAAATCTCTCCATCACTGAACCTTTTTATAATACACTCTCCTAAAGGAATATTAAGATAATTACAAATTTTTTGAGCTAATTCAATATTGGCCGTTCCTGAAAACACACAAAATCCTTTAAAACCCCCATTAACTGTCATGAAAAAAACCTCCTTTAATTAATTTCTAAATTTTTAGCGAGAAAAATTTTAACATCTTTTAAAAATTTTTTTAGAGTTTCATAAGCAAAAATAGGAGGTTTTTTTTCAAAAATTCCAAAAATGGTAGAACCTGTTCCACTTAATCCTACAGCACAACATCCTAATTTTATTAAAAATTTTTCATAATCTTCTAAAATTTTAAATTTTTTATAAATCAATTCTTTAAAATCATTTATCAATTTCTGAGGGTGATACCAAGGAGCCATGTCAGCAGAATAATAAACAGGCTTTTTAGATTTTGTCAACCCTAAATTTTCATAAGCCCATTTTGTATTTATAGAAAATTTAGGACAAATTAAAATATACCAAGCAGGAAATGAAGGAAAAGGTAACAAAATTTCACCTATTCCCTTTCCTATTGCCGCAGGATAGGGGCTTAAAAAAAATGGAACATCTGCTCCTAAACTTTTAGCAATTTTATATAGAATAGGACTTTCTGGATCTATCCCATAAAGAAAAGCCAAAGCCCTTAAAACAGTTCCTGCATTACTGCTTCCACCACCAAGACCCGCTCCCATAGGTATGATTTTTTTGATTTTTATAGAAACTTCATCTTTTATTTTAAAAACTTCTTTAAATTTTTTATAAGCTCTATAAACCAAGTTTTCTTCTAAAGGTAGAGGTATTTCACTTATAAAATCTAAAGAAAAAAAACTGGTTCCTTTTCTTATCTCTATTTCATCAAAAAGATCAATTTTTTGAAAAATAGTATAAATCTCATGATAATTATCTTCTCTTTTATTTAGGACTTGAAGAGTGAGATTGATTTTAGCTGGAGATAAAAGAAAATAACTTCTCATTATATATTTACTCAACAAGTTTTAAAAACTTGAGTTTTAATTCATAAATTATGGTTTGAAGAAGTTTTTCTTCATCTAAGGTGAGATTACCTTTTGTTTTTTCTCTCAACATTTCCAGAGTGTCTATAGTCTGTTTAGCAAGAGTTAAATTCACCTGTTTTTTATTGGTGATTGGATCAGGAAGTTCTCCTAAATGCACCAAAGCTGCAGTGTTTAAAGATAAAATAAAAGTACTAAAGGTTATCAAATTAGAAAATAGATCTTTTTCCTCTTGACTCATAAAACTTTTACCCCTTCTTTTTAGTAATCACATATTCAGTTTTACTTATGTATCCACCTTTCACAGCCTTTTTTTCAGCCAGTTTATCTGATAGCTTTTTAATGGTATCTGTAGGATAAAATTCCTTAGCTTTTTCTAAAAATCTTCTAGCCTCCCCAACTTTTCCATCAACCAAGTAATCTCTAGCCCTTTTTAAAATGGCTCTTTCTCTGGCTGAAACTTTTGAACTTTTATCTTGGAATCCAAAAATAGAAGGCAACTTTATAACCTGTGTGGATTTACACTTAGGGCAAGAAGGAAAATCATCCCCTAATTTTTGCAAACTTTCAAAAACTTCCCCACAAACTTCACATCTAAATTCATAAATAGGCATATTTTTAATTATAATCTTTATTTAAAACTTTACAATAACCTCAAAGTAGTATATTTTTGTTACTATTTTAAAAATTCACTTGTTAAATATACAATTAGAGATTATATTAAAAATTTATGAATATTAAAAGAAATTTTGAAACTAATTGTAAAAAAACAGGTTTCTGGATAATTTTAGTTCTGTCTATTTTTATAATAATCAGTTTCATTTATCTTTTAACGCCTTTATTTAGGATTATTTGCTGGTCTGGAATTTTAGCTTTTTTTATTTACCCTGCTTATAAATTTGTAAAAATTAAATTTTTTAAAAATTATAAAAGCCTATCAGCTATATTTGTAATGATTCTATTTATAATTTTTATTATAGGTCCTTTATCTTTAATTTTACTTAACTTTTATTATCAACTTTTTTCTTTTTTACAAAACTTGCAACCTATGACTGAAAAAGATTTTTCTCAGTATCTGGAACAACTTAAAAATCATCCCAAAATATATCTTATAATTTCAAAATTTTTATCACAAATCCATATTTATTTACCTCAATTACAGGATAAATTAGCTGAATTTCTTTCTAATTTAATTCAAACCGGACTCCAATCTTTAAAAGATGTTATACAGATTATAGTTTCTTTTGGATTCCAATTGGCTTTTACTTTAATTACTTTATACTATTTTTTAGTTGATGGAGACAGAATTGTTAAAGAAATTCTTGATCTCATTCCTGGTGAACCTTATGAAAAACAAAAAATTTTAAAAAGGGTTTCTTTAATATTAAAAGGTGTTCTTTATGGAAATATTCTTACTGCAATAATCCAAGGTTTTTTAGCACTTTTAATTTATTTCTTTTTAGGAATTCCTCAATATTTATTATGGGCTTTTCTTACTGTGTTAGCTTCTTTTATTCCTGTTTTTGGAACATCTTTAATATGGGGACCTTTGGTCATCTATCTACTAATAACCGGAAGCTATGTAAAAGCTACAATTTTAATTATCTATGCTATTATTATCATTTCTCAAATAGACAATTTCATTAAACCTATTTTAATAGGGGAAAAAACTAAAATTCACAATCTCCTTATATTTTTCTCTGTTTTAGGTGGACTTATTAAATTTGGAGCTTTGGGATTATTTTTGGGTCCTCTGATTTTGGGATTGTTTCTATGTATTATAGAAATTTACAAGATAAAGTGGTTAAATCAAACCAATAATAATCAAAATTATATTGAAAATTAAGAACAAAATTTATAAAATAAAGATCTGTTATAAATATAGATATTTTTTTAAATTTGAAAATTTTAAAAAGAAACAACTTAATATTTCATTAAAATTTAAAAATTTTAAAGATTTTAACTAAAATTTTGTTTTTTACCCCTTGACAAATATTAATAAATCCTTATAAAATTGTTAAAATAAGAAAAATCCTATGAAAGGGGGGAATCATGAACAAAGCAGAATTAGTAAAGAGAATGGCAGAGATTGCTGAAGTACCTAAAGCTACAGCAGAAAAGCTTTTAGATGCTTTTATGCAAGCTGTAGAAGAGGCTGTTTCTAAAGGCGATAAAGTTGTTTTGGTCGGTTTTGGGACTTTTCAAGTGGTAAAAAGAGCTGAAAGAGAAGGAAGAAATCCCAGAACAGGGCAACCTATTAAAATTCCTGCTAAAAAGGTAGTCAAATTTAAACCCGGTAAAAAACTTGAAGAAGCAGTAGCAAAAGATTAATTAAAAATAAAAATTAATTGGTGGGGGAAAGTTTTTCCCCACCAATTAAATAATCTGCTAAATTAGAGTTTAATTTTGTTTGAGAATTTAAAATTATTGTTTTAAAATTATTTATATTTCTTTTCTTTAAACTTATACCAATTCCCCAAGGATATTTGACCTTTTCTTCATCAGTAAAGATAATTATTTGAATATTTTTAAATTTATTTAAAAGTTTAGTTATATGTTCTGCTAAGCTTTCCCTTTTTAATATCTGTGCTTGATAAAAATTTTCAAAGATAAAATTCTTATAAATAGGAGAATTCTGAAATTTTTTAAATAAATAATTTTTATAAGAAGGATTAAATAAATCCATTTCAGGTAACTTTAACATTTCTTTCTTAGATAAATTTAACAATCCCTTTTCCAAAACCATCTGTAACAATTTTGAATCTACACCTATACTTATTACTTTTATATTATTATTCTTAGCCCATTTTAAAATTTCTTTCAACGTGTCAACTTTAATATCTAAATATTTAGAATCCAAAAATTTAAAAACATCTTCAAGAGTTATTTCACTTTTTAAATATTTATCTAAATATGTTTGTATAGCTGGATCTAAATCCACAGCTATTATAAAATTAGAATTAATTCTTAAAAATTTATTTAAAAATTTCTGATAAAATTCTGTATAAGAACTCGCATCTTCTTTATTTTCTCCTAATAAAATAATTTGGTTATCAATTAATTGATATACTAAATCCTCAAGAGATAGATAATTATTAGAATCCATAATATAAAAAGACCTTTTTACAGGAATATAGATACCATTAATAGGTTGATCTAACCTTTTGAAAATTATGTTTCCAGATTTAACAATCATTTCACAATAATCTATTAAATCAGGTAATAATTTAACTGCATTTTTTGTTTCCTCCATAGAAGAACTCATAATAAATCCTATTAAACCTTTATTATTATAAGGATTAGGTATAACTTTAAAATAAAAACCTTCTTCAGAAGAATTAAGTATCCAAGGAAAAGGAGATTTTCCGAAATATATTATATTTTGGAAAGCCTGGTTAAGAGTATTTTGCTTAGAATTAAAGCTTTTATAACCCAAGTCTTTAAAAAAATTGATTACTTCTCTGTAAATAGGAAAATCTTCAGAAGAATATACTAAAATACCAGGTTTTTGAAATAGATGAGCTATAGAAATAGGAATTTCCTTAGGAGAAATTTTTCTCCAGAGAAAATAATCAGGATCTATATAGATACCTTTTGGTTCTTCTTTGGAAAACAACTGAATTTTTTGTGTAGAATTAGATAAAGTTATTTTATATGGATATTCCATATTATTACAGTCAATTTTTAAAGAAATTCTAAGAGATCTATTTGCATCAGTTTTTAAAGTAAATTTTATGATATACTTTGAAAGTGTTTTCTTAACAGAATTTACCTGGGCTTCTATAGAAATTTTTTTAAATTTGGAAAAATCTGGAAAATTTTTAAGTTTTTCAGGGTAAAAGTTTTTTAATGATTTTACAAATGTTTCAAACTTTTGAGGTGTTAAAAAATTTTTTTTATAAAAAACTTTCAGATTTTGTAAAAATCTTTTTTCTCCAATTTTTTGAACAATTTCAAAAACATAGAAAAAAGCCTTAGCTTTATCTTTATTAAAAATTAAAAGTTTTTTTCTAAAAGCTTTCTTATCCTGGGAAAGTTTATAATCAATAAAATAATCTATTAAACCTTCAATCAATAAATCTTCTTCGTCTTTCAAAAAAAAAGCACTTTTAAATTTTTTTTCAGTCAAATAATGTAAAAATTTTTCAGGTTTATTCAAAATTGCAGAATTTAATAACAAAATATTGGCAAAATTCAGCTCATCTTTAAAAGAATTATCTAAAAATACAAAAATATTTTTAAAAAGATAAGATTTCTCTCCTAAGTTGTTTAATATTTGCCAATTTTTTATTATTTTTTCCCAAAAGATTTTTATCTTTTCAAAGAAATTTTTATTATAAGGCAAATAGTAAAATTTAACTCTTAGATTTTCATAGTTAAAGCTTAAAGATTTAGGTCTAATTTTTGTCATAATCAAGCAAGGATTTATTACAGGATGGGGATTTTTAAATATATAAACCGTATAGTATCTCTTTTTTAAAATTTTAACTTTTTCTGATGGTATCAAAATAAAAACTTTTTTATTTTTTGGGACTTTAAAGATAATTTCATAGGTAAAAGGTTCCTTAGGTAAAGGAAAAAAATTAGAAAATACATTAACAGGAAAAATTTCATAATTGATATGTTTTTTAAATGTTATATATAAAGTGGTTTTTCTTTTTACTGAAAGATTTTTCAATAAACTTGATTTTATATATCTTCTATGTAATTTGATTTTTTTTATTTTTAAATGTTGGTATGAAAAATTAAAATTTTTATGAGGTATTAACTTTGTTGACAGGGAGCCTATTATTGTAGAATCAGAAATAAGTATAAGTCGGATTTTAAGATGTAAATAAGGTATTTTTTTTGCATAAGAGGTATTTAAAAAATTTAATAAAAGAAACATAAAGGTAAAAAAAAGAAAATTTTTTAAAATTTTTATATGCATCTTTGAATTTAAAGTTTTGAAAAATAAAATTTTTGAAATATAATAACTAAATATTAACTATAACCTTAAAAGAAAGGTTTGTAAAGGGAATGAAAAAAGTAAAAGTTCTTGTAGTTTGTGGATATGGGATAAACTGTGAAGTTGAAACAGCTTATGCCTTTAAAATAAATGGTGCTTCACCTGAAATTGTTCATTTATCAGAGATATTTTCAGGAGAAAAAAGAATTATTGATTATCATATTTTATGTTTTCCTGGGGGATTTTTAGATGGAGACCATTTGGGAAGTGCACAAGCCTGTGCTCATAGATTTAGATTTTTAAAAATTAAAGGAAAAATATCTCTTTGGGATGAATTAATGAAATTTTTTAATGAAGGAGGACTAATTCTTGGTATATGCAATGGTTTTCAGCTTTTGGTAAAAACTGGGCTTCTTCCTGGAGGGGAATATTTGGGACAGAGGAAGGTTTCTCTTACTTATAATAATTCTGGTAAATTTGAAGATAGATGGGTTTATCTAAAAGTAAATCCTAATACTCCCTGTATATTTTTAAAAGGTTTAAATGAACTTTATTTACCTATAAGGCATGGAGAGGGTAATTTTGTTCCTGAAAATGAAGAAATTTTAGAAGAGCTAAAACAAAAAAATCAAATAGCTATTCAATATATAGATCCTAAAAGCAAACAACCTACTACAAAATATCCTTATAATCCTAATGGTTCTATAGAAGGTATAGCAGGAATTACAGATCCCACAGGAAGAATTTTTGGTCTTATGCCTCATCCTGAGGCTTTTAATCACTGGACTAATCATCCCCGTTGGACTCGTGAAAAAGAAAAAATAGCCCAAGGACTTCTTGTTTTCAGAAATGCTATAGAATGGGTTAGGGACAATATTCTTTAATGCAAACAAAAAAAATCGCTCAAATTTTAAAGATACTTATAAAACTATGGAAAACTAAAGGTTTTATTTTAATATTTCTATTTTTAATCACTTATTTAACTTTCTTTTGGTCTTCTCCTTATATATTAAATTATTTTCAAAAAACTTATCATCAAAAATTTATTTTCTATAGTGTTTCAGAACCTTTAGTGTCTATTTTAAAATTTTCTTTTGTTTTAACTTTTTTAATCTTTTTCCCTTTAGTTTGGTATGTTTTACTTTTTTCTATAAATTTAATCTACGCATTTAAAAAAAAATTCTTTTGGAGTTTATTTTTTTTAGGTCTATTTTTGTTTTATTTAGGTGCTATTTTTGCCTATGAAGTAACCTTTCCCTTTGGAATAAAATTTCTGTTATCTTTCAGAACTGAGAAAATAGAACCAGCTATTTCTTTGGGGCATTTTGTTAATTTTTTTAGTTTTTTTATCTTGGCTTTTGGCTTGATATTTGAAATGCCTTTATTAATAGCTTTTTTATCTTTAAGTCATATTATCAATCCTTATAAACTAAGTAAATACAGAAAAGAAATTTTTTTTATCATAGTTATTGTAGCAGCTGTAATAACTCCTACTCCAGATGCTTTTAATTTATCCCTTTTAGCTGTTCCATTGTATCTTTTATTTGAATTTGGATTGGTATTAAGTAAATTTTTAAAAAAAGTACATATTTTTTCAGAGATCACAACCATTTCCAAAGAGGAAATCCAAAATTAAAACAAGTCATCTTGACAAATTATAAAAATTTACTAAAGTTTACTTGAAATAAATAATTGTGCAAATAAATGCTATTAAATGTTCAAAATGTTATTCAAAAATCTTTTAACTGGTATTCCTTATCATAAAGCTTTAACAGTCCATAAAAATGCATCCTTAGAAACTGTTCTACAATTAATGAAAAAACATAAGGAAACTTTTTTAATAATTATGGAAGATCATTTTCCCGAAGGCATATTAACGGAAAGAGATATTATAAAACTTTTATATAAAAAAGTTTCTTTAAAAGATAAAATATTTCCTTATATTTCAAAAAATCTTATTAAAATTAAAGAAGATCGTCCTATTGCAGTGGCTATTAATCTCATGGTTGAATATTTTATAAGACGTTTGATAGTGATTGATCACAAAGGTGCTTATAAGGGGGTAATAACCTATGATGATATTATTCAATTTTTAGAAAATGAGCTTTTTAAAAAAGAAATCACATTAAAAGAACTTATTTCAGAAAAACCTTTTTACTATCTTTTTCCAGAAGATAACCTTAATTCAGCATTGGAACTATTAGCTGAAAAAAATATAGGTTCTGTTCCAATTTTAGATAAAAATAAAAAACCTATAGGAATCCTAACCGAAAAAGATTTTCTTTATTTAGCAGAAAATAAAAGTTTAGAAACTCAACTTAAAGATGTTGCTATAAAAAAAGTTTATACCTTAAAAGAGGATGCTCCTATTTCCTCTGCTTTAAATGTATTTAAAAATCAGAATATAAGACATATTATAGTCATTAACAAAAATGGAGAGGCCATAGGAATCATTTCTCAAAGAGATCTGTTATTTTTAGCAAAACATAATTATTCTTATTATATTGAAAATAAATTTAAACAGGCTAAAGATCTTCTTTATATTTTACCTGAAATTGTTCTTGAAATTCTTGATTTAGGGTGTGAACAGGTTATTTTTTGGGGAAATGAAAAAGCTGTTCAGTTATTTGGAAATTATTTAAAAGATAAAAATGTCTTGAATATTTTTGATGAAAATGACTGGTTAAAAATTTATGGAAAACTTAGAAAAGATCAAAATATTTATAGAGAAAAGATTAAAACAAAAGATAAAAAGGTTTTTGAAATTTCAGCATCTTATTTAAAATTACAAATAGAAGGAGAAGGAAGAATTCATTTAGTTTTAAGAGATGTTACTGAAAATTATAATGAATTAAAAAAATTAGAAAAAGAACTTTCAAACATTTATAATATCATAAACTCTGTAGAAGATTTTATCATGGTTGTAGAACCCAAAACTGGAAAAATTAAACTTTATAATCAGGCTATTTTGAAAAAACTTGGTTATTCTGAAGAAGAATTTTCTAAAAAAACTATTTTTGAGATTGTTGATTTACCAAAAGAAGAAATTATAAAAAATATGGAATTAGTAACTTATAAAGGAGTTAATATAAAAGGTGAAAGATTTTATATTACAAAAACAGGAAAAAAAATTCCTGTAGAAATAAGGGTTTCTTCTTTGTTATTAAACAAAGAACCTTATATTGTTATTGTAAGTAGGTATAAAGCTTTAACCAATTTTGATAAATTTATTTCAAATTTAAGTATTTGCAAAACTGAAGAAGAAGCTTATAAGATTTTAGAAAATTTTCTTTTAGACTTTGTGGATACTGTTCATATTTTTGAAATAGACCTTAATATCAATAAAATAATTACTACAAGATTAGCTGGAAAAAAAGAATATTGGAAAGATTGCTTAATTGATACACCTATTTCTTGTAGGGCATTTATAAGTGGTAGATCTGTAATAAAAGAGAAAATTATTTGCCCTTTATCTAATGTACCAGAAAATCTGAATTATATTTGTTTCCCTTTGGTTTTTGAAGGAAAGGTAGTTAACATTATAACTTTAATAAAATCTTCACCATTTTCTGAAGAAAATATTACCTCTTTACAAAACTATTTTAATATATTTACTCCTTATTTTTTTAACCTAAAGCTCTTGAAAATTGCACAAGAAGCCTCTGTAAAAGATCATCTTACAAATCTTTATAATCGCAGATTCTTACAGGAAATTTTAAATAAGGAGTTCTATTTCCATTTAAGGAAAAACCAGCCTTTATCAATAATCCTTCTGGATTTGGATGATTTTAAAAGGATTAATGATATATGGGGACATTTGATTGGGGATAGACTTCTTAAAAAGGTAAGTGAATTGATTTTAAAAAGTATAAGAGCCTCTGATATATGTGGAAGATGGGGAGGAGAAGAATTTTTAATTATTTTACCTTATACTACTAAATTTGAGGCAATGAAAGTTGCTGAAAGATTGAGAAAAAATTTAGAAAACTTTAAATTAGAATTAGAAAATGGTGAAATTATAAAAATTACAGCAAGTTTGGGAATAGCAGAGGCACCAAAAGAGGCTAATTCATTATTAGACCTATTTAAACTGGTTGATAAAAGAATGTATAAAGCTAAAGATTTAGGAAAAAACAGAGTTGTTTTAGATTAAAAATTAATACTCCTTAGGAGGGTATCCTGAAAGGGCTTCAGATAAAGCTGCAGCTTTATCCGGAGGCATAGCACTTAAAATATTAGCTACTTGAGTGCTTTTTAATTGGCTCAAAATTTTTACAGCCATCTCTCTGTCCATATTAAGTAAAACATTGGCAGCTTTTGAAGGCCTCATCTCTGCTACAGCTTTTACTAAAAGCTTGACCTTTTTATCTTGAATCATCTGAAGTTTTTTTAATTTTTCATCTATGGAAGCTTCTAATTCTTTTAAAGCCATCATTTGCTCCTGTATACGCCTTTGTAAAAGTTTTAACTCTTTTTCTTTTGTCTCCATTTTCTTTTCTTTTTCATAAAGGCTTTTTTTTTCAAGTATTAAAATTTCTGAAAACTCTGGAGGACAACCAGTCTTGTTAAATGACTTTTCTTTAGCTTCTAAATTATAAGTATGAAATCCTAATAAAAACAAAATTAAAAAAAATTTAGCTAAACCCAAAATAAATAAAATCCAAAATAAATATTTTATTTTAAAAATCTTTGTTAAATTTTTCATCTTTAAAACCCTGTATTAACACTACCAAATCATCCATTTCCCTATAAAACTTTTTAGTATTTTCAAATAACAAATCTCTTATAGCCTTATCTTTCAAATTTTCCATAACTTTTCTTTCTTTATAAGCCTTTTCTAAAAGTTTATATAAATTTTTGAGTTCTTCCTTTTGAGCATTTATTTTATTATTTAAATTTTCTTGATATTCAAAGATTTTTTCTATTTTAAAAATATAATTTTTGAGTTCTTCAGCAGAAATTAAGTTTTTTTTCTTTAAAATATTATAATTTTCTTTTTTCTGTTTTAAAAGTTCTTGTTTTTCTTTCAAAAGTTTATCTAAATTTATTTTTGCTTGAGTCACACTAAACTTTGCTTGTTCTTCTTGTAAACTCTTATACCAAGTTAGAAGCTTTAAAACTTTTATCTTGTTTTCCATCTTAGTTTCTTATAATATTTCTAAGTAAATTTAAAGACTCTTCTAAAGAATAAGATTCATCTAAATGCTGTTTCAAAAAATTTTTCAAAGGACCTATCAAAGCTAAAGCTCTATCTATTTCAGGATTAGAACCTTTCACATAAGCTCCTATATTAATCAAATCTTCTGCTTTTTTATAAGTTGCTAAAATTGAAATAGTTTCATAAGCCAAATTTAGATGTTCTTCTGGAACTATATCTTTCATAACCCTGCTTATGCTTGCAAGAACATCTATAGGAGGGTAATGTCCTTCATGAGCAAGATCTCTTGATAAAACAATATGTCCATCTACAATACTTCTAACTGCATCCGCAATAGGATCATTAAAATCATCCCCTTCTACTAAAACTGTATAAATACCTGTAATATCTCCTGACCCTAATTTAGGACCTACTCTTTCTAAGAGCTTGGGCAAAATCGCGAAGACTGAAGGAGTATATCCTCTTGCAGTAGGTGGTTCCCCTGAAGCTAAACCTATTTCTCTACCAGCCATACAAAAACGTGTCAAAGAATCCATAAGAAGAAGAACTTTATATCCTTTATCTCTAAAATACTCTGCTAAGGACATAGCATAATAAGCTGCTCTTATTCTAATAGAAGGAGCTTCATCAGAGGTTGCAACAACTACCACAGACCTTTTAAGACCTGTTTCTCTAAGATCTCTTTCTATAAATTCTCTCACTTCTCTACCTCTTTCTCCAATAAGGGCGATTATATTAATATCTGCTGTGGTATATCTGGCAATCATTCCAAGAAGTGTACTTTTCCCTACACCAGAACCAGCCATAATAGCCATTCTTTGACCTCTTCCTATGGTAAGTAAAGCATTTATAGCTTTTACTCCCACATCAAGTACTTCTTTAATAGGTGCTCTTTCTAAAGGTTTCAAAGGTTCTCCATATAAAGGATAAAAATCAGAAGGTTTTGGTTTTGGTTTTGAATCTAAGGACTCTCCCAAAGCATTTACCACTCTTCCTAAAAAATCCTCTCCCACTGGAGCATAAGAAGAACCTAAGGGATAAACTTTAGCTCCTATTTCTACACCCTTTAAGTCTCCTAAGGCTGTAAGCAAAAGTTTATTATCTTTAAATCCTATAACCTCAGCTAAAAGATGAGCATTTTGCCCCTCTATTTTGCATAAATCCCCAACTTTTAAAAAAGGACCCGTACTTTCTATAGTGAGACCCAAGACCTTAGTAACATATCCGTATATTTCAAAGGGAATAAATTTTTCTAATCTTTTTTTATAAAGTTCTAAACTTTTAATTCTCATCTTTTAACAATTCGTCAAGAAGTCTTTGCCATCTTTTTTCAAAAGTTGCATCAATTACACCCAAGGATGTTTCAATAAAAACCCCACCTTTTGAAATGGATTCATCAGGTATAAAATTTATCTTTTTAAAAGTTTTTATATTTTTAAGTAAGTTTTCTTTTAAGTAATTTAGCTCTTCAGGATTAACTTTTATATTAACCTCTATCCCCTCAGCAATATAATTTAATGCTTCTTTAATAATATTTAAAGATATTTCAGGATTTATCTTAATTTCTTTACAAACTATCTTTTCTGCTATATCTATAGCCAGCTTTAAAACTTCTTTATCAAGATTAAGAACTGAATTTTCTGTCTCTTTTTTTAAATTTTTCAAAAATTTTTCTACATCTTTTATTTTTTTATTATATTTTTGTTCTAAACTATCTTTTAAAACTCTATATTCTCTTTCTTTTTCTTTTTGGGCTTTTTCAGAAGCATCTTTATAACCTTTTTCATATCCTTCTAAATACCCTTTTTTTAAACCTTCCTTGTAACCCTTTTCTAAACCTTCTTTTATAGCTTTTTCCTTTAACTTCTCTAATTCTTTTTCTAAATTTATAGACTCTTTCTGAGTTTTTTCAAAAGCAAATTTAAATTTTTCTTCTTTAACAGGATTTAAATCTGGAACCAGAACAGAAAAATTTAAAATTTCTTTATTTTTCAAAATTTTAGACAAATTCTTCTTCTCCTTTGGTAAGAATTATTTTACCTTCTTGTTCTAATTTTTTGGCAATCCTAATGATATTTTGTTGAGCTTTTTCTACCTCACTTATTCTAACAGGTCCCATTATTTCTAATTCTTCTTTTATCAAGTCTGCAGCACGTTTACTCATATTTCTGAAAAACTTTTCTTTAACTTCAGGAGAAGCTCCTTTAAGAGCCAACTTAAGATCATCTGTGGAAATTTCTCTAAGCAGGGTTTGAATAGCAAAATCATCCACATTAATAAAGTCTTCAAAAGTAAATAGATATTTTCTTATTTCTTCAGCTAACTCAGGACTTTCATCTTCTATTTCTGTAAGGACTTCATCTTCAAGTTCTCTACCTGCATGGGATAAAATTTCTGCAGCCTTTTCAGGTCCTCCTATCTTTTTACCCAAAGCCCCTCCTACACTTTGAAGTTCATTTTCTAAAGCTTCACTTATTTCCTTTACAATTTCAGGATCAACTTTACTTAAAGTTGCAATTCTTAATAAGACTTCTGCTCTTATTTTTTCAGGAAGAAATTGTAATATTTGACCAGATAATTCAGGCTCTAAGTGAACTAAAATAATAGCAATTGTTTGAGGGTGTTCATTAGATAAAAAACTGGCTATAGTTTTAGGATCAAGCTTTTTAAGCTTTTTAAAAGTTTCTGGACCCACTTCTTTTTTTATTTCTTCAAAAAGTTCTTTACCTTTTTCTCCATAAGCTTTTATTAAACTTTGTTTAAGAAACTCTTCTGGAGAGACAGTAATATCGCCTAACATTTCTTTAGCTTCTATGTTAGCTTCCTCTAAGACTTTTTTTACAGCCTCAGCAGGAATATATTCAATTTTTGCCATTTCTATACCGATTCTCTTAATATCCTCTTCATCCAAATATTTGTAGACTTCAGAGGTAAACTCATCTCCCATAAGCATTAAAAATATAGCTGCTTTTTGAGGACCTGTTAATTTATTAGGATCCAATTTAGCCATAGATTAATATCCAGCTTCTGCTAAAGCCTTCTTTCTTTCTTCTAAGCTTTCTTCTAAAAGCCATTTTTTAATTAAAACCGCCGCTTTTTCAGGCTGACTTTGTATAATACCCAAAGCTATTTCATGTGGTAAAGGCCCTTCTTTTTCTTCTACCTCACCCTCTACAGTTGGCTTAGTTTCTAATACTTCAGGGGCCTCCTCAGGCACAGGTTTAGGAGAAAGAGCTTTAATCAAAGGTTTTATTACAAAAATGAAGAATAAAATCAATCCAACAAATAATAATATGGGTTTATAAAATTGAGCTACATAATCCATAATTCCAGGTTTTACCACTGGAGGTTTTACAAATGTTTTAGCTTCAACTTTAACTACATCTCCTCTATCAGGATTATATCCTATAGCTCCTTTTACTAAATCTTCAATCCAGGCAATTTTAGCAGTATCATTTCCAGACAATACACTTTTATCAATCAATACTGCTACACTTATTTTTTTAATACTTCCTGGTGAAATTTCAAGGTTTGTTACCTTTTTACTTACATTGTAATTTTTTATAGTTTTTTTATGTAAATAACTTTCTCCTTGAGTTTTACCAGAGGTAGCTTCAAACTTCTGTGCTAAAGACCCTTTTACACCTGGAATCCCTCCTGGAGGATTACCTGTAACTTTTTGTTCTTCTTCGGTTTCCTCAGAAACCACAGCTTTACTTTCAGGATCATAAGTTTCCTCTACTATGTTTTTTTTATCAAAAGAAAGATCTACTGAAACTTGAGCTACAGCTTTTCCATAACCTAAAGCCCTTCCTAAAAGCTCTTCTATTTTATTTTTCAAATCTTCTTCTATCTTTTTCTTATATGCCAATTGAGTAGTCGTAAATTCCTCTTCTTGAGAAGGAAGCTTATAGCTTTTCCCTGTATCAGCATCAATTATAGTAATATTTTGAGGCTCAAGCTTAGGAACAGCACCACTTACTAAATTAATAATCCCTCTAATTTCAGATGGAGAAAGATGGTATCCTGGTTTTAGTCTTATTAAAACTGAAGCCTTGGGAGGCTTTTCCTCCTCAATAAAAAGACTTTCCTTAGGCAAAGCTAAATGAACCCTTACATACTTTATTCCTCTTATACCTTTGATACTTCTTTCAAGCTCTCCTTGCAAAGCTCTTTGATAGTTTACCTTTTCCTGAAACTCTGTTAAACCCATTTGCTCTTTATCAAAAAGCTCAAAACCCGGACCTGTACCTCCAACAAGCCCTTTACCAGCTATTTCCATTCTTAACTCAGGAACTTTTTCCTTGGGCACATATATACTTCCATCAGCCTCTATCTTATAAGGAATTTTTTGAGTTTTAAGGTATTGAATTATCTGATCTGTAGTTTGTTCATCAAGACCTCTATAAAGTAACCCCCAATTTGGTTTTGTTAAAAACCAAATAGTTAAAAATATGGCTAAAGTGAGACCTATGCTTCCTCCTATAAGAGATATTTTTTGCTGTTTATTAAGTTTATTCCAGAACTCTTTCAACTGAGAGGGAAGACTCTTTAAATCTGGAATCATCTATTCTACCTCTAATTCACTAAATTTGCATTCTCATAATTTCCTGATAAGCATCTAAAATTTTATTTCTTATTCTCAAAAGCAATTTAAAATCAAGATCTGCTTTAGATATAGTTAAAGCTACTTGTGAGAGATCCACATCTTCACCTTTTGCCAAAGCCTGAATCATTTGCTCTGCCTGTTTTTGAGAATTGTCAATCTCTTTAATTTTTTCCAAAAGAAAATCTTTAAAATCCGGTATATTTTGCTTTTTTGGGATAATATTATTAAAACCATTTAAATTTAAAGAATTATATATTTTCATAAGATAAACCTCCTAAGTTTATTTTAAAAGGTCTAATGTTCTTAAAGCCATGCTTTTGGCAGTGGATAATACTGTTAAATTAGCTTGATAAGCACGTCCTGCAGAAAGGAGTTCCACCATTTCTGTAATCACATCAACATTAGGATATTTAACAATGCCTCTTTTATCAGCATCTGGATGATTGGGATCATAAACTTCTTTAAAAGGTGCTGGATCATCTACTATATCTGCTACTTCTACTGCTTTTAAATTAGGATCTTTTTCGGAAATAGGCACAGCCTTTAGAATTACATCTTTAGCTCTATAAGGCCCTCCTTCTAAAGTTCTTGTAACCTGAGCATTAGCAATATTGGTAGCAGATATACTTAATCTAACTCTCTGTGCATATAAACCACTTCCTGATATTTTAAAAATATCCAATAATCCCATAATTATCTACCTCCTTCTGTTATTGCTTCTTTTAATCTTTCTATTTCCTTAGCTAAAGCCTGTAAAGTTGCTTCATACAAAACCTGATTTTGAATAAGTTCTGTTATCTCTTCTTCAAGACTCACATTATTGGGAGTCCCAAGAGTATTTTCTTTATATGTCTCTGCAATTTCTTTAATACTTGTAGGTTTTCCGGTGATATGTTTAGGATTGGTTGTTTTTAGAGGTAAACCCTTATTTGAAAGATAAGCTTGCATTACCTTTTCAAAAGGTATATCCTTTCGCCTATAACCAGGAGTATCTACATTTGCAATATTAGAAGCTAAAAGAGAATGTTTATAAGATCGCAGTTTCAATGCCTGTTTGGCTATATTAAAAGTTTTTTCAAATATTCCCCACATTGTTCAAATCCTTTTTAATAATCCCTGTTCTTCATACTGTTTAAGTTTGTTTCTTAAAGTTCTTACAGTTATTCCTAAAAGTTCTGCAGCTCTGGTTTTATTACCTTTACAAATTTCTAAAGCTTTTAAAATAGCTTCTCTTTCTAATTCAGCTAAGGATTTTATTTCTATATTATTTAAAGCAAAGTTTATGCCTGTTTTAGAAGAGGTTTTTTGCAATTCCTGAAAATTTTCCTGAGAAAAGGGATCTGTTAAATATCTGACATCTATCATGGTATTTTCACAGGTAAGCACTGCTCTTTCTATCATATTTTTTAGTTCTCTTACATTACCGGGAAAATCATAGTTTTTTAAAAAATTGAAAGCAGAATCAGTAAAACCTTTAATATTTTTATTATATAAACGGGAAAATTTTTCCAGAAAAAAATTGGCTAAAAGCTCTATATCTTCTTTTCTTTCTCTTAATGGCGGAATTTTGACAGTTATGACATTAATTCTATAATAAAGATCTGCTCTAAACCTTCCTTCTTTAACCTCTTTTTCAATGTCTCTATTAGTAGTAGAAACCAATCTAATATCAACTTTTATAGGCTGATAACCTCCCAAACGATCTACCTCTTCTTCTTGAAGAACTCTTAAAAGTTTACTTTGTAATTGGGGTTGCATTTCTGTAATTTCATCCAGAAGGAGAGTTCCGCCATCTGCGATTTCTATTTTTCCTTTTTTTCTAAAAGTTGCTCCTGAAAAAGCACCTTTTTCATATCCAAAAAGTTCTGATTCTAAAAGAGTATCAGGAAGGGCTGCACAATTGATAGCTATAAAAGGACCATATTTTCTTGGACTTTTTTGATGTATAAATTTGGAAAGAAGTTCTTTTCCTGTTCCGGATTCACCAATTAAAAGAATAGGAGCTTTACTTTGAGCTATGGTCTCTAATTTTCTAAGAATTTGTAACATATAGGGATTTTTAGTAAGAAAAGTCTCTTCCTGCCATAGAATTCTTTTATCTTCCAAGGCATAAAGAATAGCTTTTTCTATTATTTCTAAAGGAGTGGAAAGCAACTTAAAATCATAGGCTCCTTTCTTAATAAATTCTATAGCATATTCTAAATCCGCTTTTTCTGCCAAAAATATAATTGTTTTAAACCCTAATTTAAAAAATTTATCCACTATATTGGGATTTTTGGTCTCTTCTAAGGAAAGTTCATAAACCAAAACATCTATAGAATCAGGGTCCAGCGATTTATAATCAACCTCTGAAGGTTTAAAATAAAAAATCTTTAGTCCTCTTTCTTCTAAGGATTCTTTTAATAACTTTATTTCTAAACTGTTTCCAATTAAACAAATTTTACCTTTCATAATTAAAATACTAATTGATGAGATTTCTCTACTAATTCCTTTAATTTTTCATAACTTCTGGCAAGTTCATTTTCATATTCTGAACCCTCTTTTAGATCTTCCCAGATTTTATCTGCTTTCCTTACCTCTCCTTTTCTTTCTAAATAATAAGCCTCAATCCATTTTATAGTGGTATTCTTAGGAAATTTTTCTTTAGAAACTTTAAGAATTTCTTCAAAAAGATCAGAATTTTTGTAAAAAGTTTCTAAAAGTAAAAAGGCATAATCTTCAGGTTTTGCTTTAAAAATAGGATTATTTACATAATCAAAAGCTTTTTGATAGTTCTTTAAAGCTATAGCTCTGTCTCTTAATACTCTAAGGAGTTGTTCTTTATAAAACTCAGGTAAAGAGGATTTTAAAGCCTTTTTTAAATAATAATCAGCTTTGTTTAAATTTTTTTGTGCTTCGTAAATAGCTCTTAAATAAAAATAAAAAGGATCTGAATTTAAAAATTTTTCTTTATATTTAGATATTAAATAACCAAAAAGATCTTTAAATAAACTATATTCTCCGGTTTCAAAAGCTGTTAAACTTAGCTTTAAAATTAAGTCTGATTTGTCTTTATTAGACACACCAAGTTCATAAGCAGTTATAAAATTATAAGCCCCTTGATTATAAAAATTATAATCCAAAAGTAAACTTCCCAAGATATAATAGGGATCTCCACATTTAGTTTTTTGCAGATATTCTTTGTCTTCTTTTTCTATCTCAAGAATTTCTTTTAATTTTTTCCTTTTATAATCTTTTTCAAAAATGGTAGTTATAGCTTTGCAATAAAATTTAGAAGCAGTTTTTACAAATGGACTTTCAGGATAATTTTTTATAAAATCTTTAAAAGCTTTCCTTAGCATTTTATGATTTTTCATATCTCTATAAATTTTTATTTCTAAAATTTGAGCTTCCTCTGCTATTTTTTCCTTGGGATATCTCAGTTTAATCTCTGCAATATAAAAAATCAGATCTTCTATCATCTTTTTAGGAACTAATTCTTTGGCAAGAATTTTTTCATAGGCTATCTGATAAAGTCTGAATTTGGATAAAAGAGCCTCTTTGGTTCCATCCCATTGAGTAATTATCAATTTATAAAGAACCTTGGCTTGTTCTCTTTTCTCCTTTTTAAAGTACCCTTCAGCCAGTTTAAATAAAAGCTGAGGAGCTTCTTTTATATTTCCATAGACATTTATATAATAAAAAATTTCATTTTTAGCTTTTTCCAATTCACCTAAATTTAACAAGTAAAAACTTTTTATTCTATGTATTTCTCCTAAAATTTTTTTTAATAGATTTTTATTAAGTTTTTTAGTTTCTTCCAGAGGAAGAGCTTTTAAATAACATAAAAGAGCTTGAGCTTCTTGTGTAAAACTTTTACCACAATAGGATTTACTAAAATCTTCCAATTCTTTTTTTAAATTTTTGGTTTTTTCCATTATTATTAAAGCTTTAATTTTTATCAATTCTGCTTTACAAGCCTCAAAAGATCCCCTTTTAACTGAAATTACCTTTTTAGCGAAATTTATAGCCTCTTTTGGATAACCTAACTGAAGATAGCTTTCTGCTATTATAAGATTCTCTTCTGGTCTTAAGTAAAATATAGGAGGAATCTGTTTTACCAGAGTAATAATTTTTTTATAATTCTTTTTAGAATATGCTAATTTAATTTGTTTAACTATTTTTTCTCCTTTTATTTGATATTTAAATTTAAAAGGCAGATTAGATACTTCCTGAGAAAAAATTTCACTTATTAATAAAATATTTATTAAAATTGAAAATATAAATAGTTTTGAGATTTTCATATTTCAAGTATAAATGGAGCAAAATTTATACCTATTTTATGTTAAATTGTATTTTTTAAGTTTCTCAATGAAGGTCGTTCTATTGAGTCCAAGAAGTTTAGCAGCTCTGGTTTTGACACCCTTAGACAATTCCAAAGCTCTTTTGAGATAAAACATTTCTATTTCTCTTAGAATTTTATTAAGTTCTACACCCTCCTCTGAAATTTCAGGAATATTAAGAGATTTAAGCAAAACATATTTATCTTCAACAAGATTATCTTCCATATTTCTAAAAGCTAAAGGTTGAGGAAATAATTCCTCCTCTTCAATTATATTGCTTTCAGAAAGTATTACTACTCTTTCTATAAGGTTTTCCAATTCTCTTACATTTCCAGGCCAAGAGTAATTTATAAGAGCTTTTATAGCTTTTTCAGAAAATTTTTTTTCTTCTATTCCTTCTCTCTGACAGATTTTTTTTAGAAAAAAATTAGCCAAAAGAGGAATATCTTCTTTTCTTTCTCTAAGAGGTGGGATTTTAATAGGTATTACATTTAATCTATAAAATAGATCCTCTATAAAATTTCCCTTTTCAACTTCTTTTTCTAAATCTTTATTAGTAGCAGCTATAATTCTAACTTCTACTTTAATAGGGTGATCACTTCCTAATCGTTCAACTTGTTTTTCTTGCAAGACTCTCAAAAGTTTAGCTTGTAATTTTGGACTAAGGTCTCCTATTTCATCAAGGAATAAAGTTCCTTTATGAGCCAACTCAAATTTACCTGGTTTACTTTTTATAGCACCTGTAAAAGCACCTTTTTCATATCCAAAAAGTTCTGCTTCCAGAAGTTCTTCAGGAATGGCAGCACAATTGATAGCTACAAAAGGACCTTCTCTTTTACTACAAAAATGAATATACTTAGCTAAAACCTCTTTCCCTGTTCCTGATTCTCCTAATAGAAGTACAGTACTTGAAGAAGGAGCCACCTTTTTAGCCAGTTTATATACCTGTTGCATTAAAGGATTTTTAGTCTCTAAAAGATAAGCCATATTTCTATTATATCATATTTTTGACATATATGTCAATATTTTGAATACACCAAACCAAAAATTACCACTTCGTAAGTGGTAATTTGGTATTTTGTTATTTATTTATATACTTATGAGCGTAAGATCTTACATAATGTCCTTCCAAAACATGAAAAATGCGAATTTTTTCTAATAATGTTTTGGAAAAAGATCCTATAGGAATAAAAATAATTTTTTTTCCTTGAAAATTAGCAAAACGTTTAACCAATTGACTGGGAGGCTTTTTGGCTATATAAACTATATATTTTTCTAAACTATAATCTATACCTGCTAAAAGTAATCTTTCTGCTTTATTTTCTGCTATATCAAAATAAGAATCTTCCCAAACATCATATACCCTCATAGGAGGATAGGTAAGCATAAAACCGCCGTATTTGGCCTTGGCTATACCTGGGCCTACTATATTTAAAGAAGGATCAGTAGCATAAAAAGCCATATCAGATTCCTGATGATGTTCTCCATGCCAAGTAAAATTCCAAGGGTATCTTTCCCTTCCTGTCACAGGATTTGGATCCTCTTCAAAAATAATAACTATAGAACCTGCTTTGGCATGAGTTTGAGGATCTTCTTTTACATAGGGTGTCTCTTCAAAAATCCATTTCCTTATTGTCTCTCTTATATCAAGTCCATCTTTAAGAGAGGTTGTAAAAGGCTCTATTTTTCTGAGATTTTCTGTAATAACTCTTAGTCCCTTTTCCATTGCTTTTTTGCCAAAAGTCTCTACTATTATATCCTCAGGAGGAAAAGAACATATTACCTTTCCTGAAAAACTTTGGACTAAATTTCGCCTTTCTTCTCTTGTAGTAAATCTTTTTAAAAATCTCAAACAACTTCTTATACTCTTTATTTTCCGAAAAAGTCTCAATTTTTTAGTAGGAAGATTTAATTCCTCAGCAGAAAGTTTTAAAACTGGATAATATTTCTTTTCATTTTGCAAATCATAATACGTAGCAATTTCCCAAAGCCAGAAAGCAAATTCATCTCCTCCAATACCTCTTGCTGTTAAAACAAGATCAAAAAGATCTGGTATATAACGCCCTTTTATTAAAAGAAAATTCCTTAAAAACTGCCCAAAAACATTAAAATCTCTAATAGAAAGCTGTATTCCTGTTTCCTTTCTATATTTTTCCTGAGCCTTTTCTATAATCTCTTCATAAAGAGTAATTCTATCTAAATAAAATTTAGAATTTTCCAAAAACTTCTTACGATTTTTTTCATAAGCACTCTGAAAATAAGCAGGCTCTGAAAGAAGTTCTCTTATACTCTGAGTATGCAAAGAAAATATTTCTATATTCTTGGGAATATCTTTTGGAAGATATAAAAGACCTGAAGCATTTTTAAAAGCTTCCAAGACACTTTTTAGCTGATAAAAAGGTAAGATAATAGCTATAGAAGAATATTTAGAAACAAGTTCAAAGACTCTCTCTCCTATAAATTTTTCTCTTTGGGTTATATGTTTTGGTAAAAAAGAAAAAACTTTTTCAGTATACCTTTTATATCCCCAATTTTTTATAAGATAAAGGGGAAGAGGTGGTTCTATTATTTCTTGAAAAGGGGTTTCCTTAGGAAGATCTATAAAAGAAAGTATAATATTATTAGATAAAGCAAACCTTGTTCCTTCTACCAAAGCACAGATAGGAGAAATTAAAAGATATTCCATTTCATTGGTTTTATATGTCAAAGTTAAAACATAAATATCAGGAAGACCATTTACAGCTTCTATCCATTTATCCTTAACAAAAAAAGGTAAAGTTAATGCAACTACTTGGGGTTTTATTTCTGAAAGTGTTTTTAAAATAGCTTGAGTTGTTTCTAAATTTTCTGGGAAAAAAGGTAAAAAATAAAGAATTGAAGTTTTATTCTGAAAGGTGTATTCAATTTTTAGCATATTTTAATCTAAGGGATAAAGCAAGGGCTTCCCAGCTTTACTTTTTCCTTTATTTTCTATAAATTCTTTAAAATAAACTAAGGCTTGTTGTCCTAAAATCAAAGAAATAGCCTCTTTAAGAAGATCTAAAGGCTCTTTAGAGGTGTTAGAAGAATTATTTTTAAGAAAAGCCAATTTTTTAAGAACATATCTTCCTATACTAACTCCATCTCTTATACTATAAGGTTCTCCATACTCATGAGTTATTTGTAAAAATTTAACTATATAATCAAGCAGACCTTCTTCTAACCAGGGTAGATTTGTTTTTAAGATAGCTTTTTCTTCTTCATAGCTTGGGAAATCAATAAATATTTGAGGTTGAAGTCTGGATTGAATATATTCTGGAAGTTCAAAAGTAGATGCATCTTCATTCATAGTTACACAGAGTCTAAAATCTGGATGGGCTTTTATTTTTATTCCAGCAATAATAGATTCCACATAACGCCTGGCATCAAGAAGAGGAGCTAAAGATGCCCATGATTTTTCACTCATTCTATTAGCCTCATCTATAATAGCAACTCCGCCTTTTATCATTGCTGTTACTATAGGACTTGCTACATAACGAATTTTTTTATCTTCAGAAATCACAGGTGTTATAATAAGATCTTCTGGTCTGGTATCTACTGTAGCCTGGAAAATATAGACTTCTTTATTTAATCTTTTAGCAGCAGCATAAGCCAAAGTAGTTTTTCCTACCCCTGGTTTTCCCACTAAACGAGGAGTAAGCGGAATATCTTTTTCATCTAAAACAAACCAACAAGCTAAAATTTGTTCAATAATATCCTCTTTATTATACAAAGGTATATTCAACTCATCAGGATGAGCTAAATATAAAGTAACTCCATCTATAATTACTGTATCCATATTTTATATTTTAAACCCTTTTTATAAAAAAACATCCCTTTGTAAAATAATAAAAAAATCCTGTCTTCCTCTTGGAATTTTTTAAAATTTGATTATATTTTTAATATCTCTCACGATTTTTTCTCTTGCTGATAAGATCTGTCTTTAAGGAGGGGAAAAATGCGTTTATTAGTTTCTCTTGATGGAGAAAAATGCTGGTGCATAGGAAATACTGTAAAAGCTCTGCAACAGCTTATTGATAAAGCCAAAGATAAATCTTCAATAAAATTACTTACAGTATTTTACGATAGTACCAAAGAAAAACGCCGTTTTAAAAGAGAAATGCGTAAAGCTGGAGGAGATTTGATAAAAGCTGCTCAAAATTATTTAAACTGGTGGAATATTATACAAAAGCGCAAAGAAAATTAGAATTATTGAGAAAAGCTGTAAAAATATAAAGAAGTTTCTCCATAAGTTCGTTTTTGTAGGAGTTCTAAATTATTAATTTTTTCTGGAAGTTGTATATCAGTATGTTCTTCTGTAATTATTATAGGTTCCGTAGCTAATAAAAACTCTGGAAAAGTTTCTAAAGTTTTTAATGCAAGATTTTTTTTATAAGGGGGAGTTATAAAAACTAAATTAAAAAAATTTTTATAATTTTTAGAAAGTTTAATAAGACCATCTGGAAGTTTTAATTTATAAACCTGAGCTTTATCTTGTAATTTAAATTTTTCAAGATTTTTTTTAATAAGAGAAATACTGAGAGAGCTGTAATCTACAAAAACCGCAAAATCTGCACCTCTTGAAAGTGCTTCTATACCCAAAGCTCCTGTTCCTGCAAAAAGATCCAGAACTTTCCAATTAGAAAGTGTTTGTCCCAAAATATCAAAAATAGCTTTTCTAATTCTACTTCTTAAAGGACGAATTTCTAAAATTTTAGGAGGAGGTAAAAAAAGCTTTTGTCCTTTTAAAAAGCCTCCTGTAATTTTCAAGAAATAGATCCTTTTATTCTGAAATAAGTTTTAGCCATGTATTAGGAAGAGTAAAATAATAAGGATTAAGTCCTGGATAATAATATTTTCCTTTAAAAATCTGTTTAGGGTTAAACCAATCCTTAGGTTCTTTAGTAGCTAAGAAAAAAGCTATTTCTTCTCCATAGCAGGGGACATAAGCTCTTATTATTTTAACTAAAGGAAAAGCAGATTTTATTAATGGATAAGATTCTTTTATAACATGAGGAAAATAAACAGGTAGGCTTGCTTGCTGGATAAAAACACCATAAGGTTTGAGAACTCTTTTAGCCTCTTGGTAAAATTCCAGAGTATATAAAGTTTTGGCAGGTCCTACAGGATCTGTGCAATCCACTATAATTAAATCAAAACTCTCTGAAGGACATTCTTTTAATCCAAGAAGCCCATCTTTTATAATAAAATTTACCTTAGGATCAGAATAATCTCCTGAAATCTTAGGAAAATATTTTTGGCAGAGTTCAAAAACATTAGTATCTACTTCATACTGAATGACTTTTTTAATGGAAGGAATTTTTTGAAGTTCTCTTAAAACACCACCATCCCCACCACCAATGATAAGAACTTCTTCAGGTGGGGATGGGAGTAAACTTGCTGGAAGATAGGTTATAGTTTCATGATATATAAATTCATCTCTTTCGGTAAACTGAACAATTCCATCTAAAACAAAAAAATAACCCCATGAAGGATTTTTGAATATTTGTATCTTTTGCAAATTAGTTTCTTCAAAAACTAATTCAACTTTATAAGCATGCCCAAAATCTTTAAAAATCTTTTCCCTCCACCAGAAATTCCCAGTCAAGTTTCTCCTCCCTCTCCATTAGCTCTGTCTTCAGAAATACCTCTGACTATTTCAGCTATGTAAATATTTTTTGGTTTTAAATTTTCTTGCAATTTTTTTAAAATTTTATAGGCATCTTCTTTACTTTCTGCCAAAATATCTATAGCACCATATCCATTTTCAGGCCAAGTATGAATATAAATTTGTGCTGTACCTGAATTTACCTGAGCAGAAACTCCAAAAGGCTGAAATTGATAACTAATAGCATGAATATCTCTTTTTTTACCGTTAAAATTTAAAGCAGATTTTAAAGCCTTTTCTACTGTTTTAGCTTCAGCTAAGGTATCAAATGGACATTCCCAGAATTCAGCAATAAGATGATACCACCAGATACATCGTTTTAATGCACCTTGCTGGGTAGGATATACTTGTAACTTTTCAACCTGGCAAAGGGCTTCTGTTCTCATAGCTCACCTCCCCCCAGGCAAGGTGCCCGGTTATTATTTATTTTATTTTTACGGTGGCATAATTATAAACTATTTTAAAAATTTTTAAAATATCCAAATAAAAAAAATCGGGACGGGCGGATTTGAACCGCCGACCCCCCACACCCCAAGCGGGTGCGCTTCCAAGCTGCGCTACGTCCCGATTATTTAGACAATAAAAGCCTATTAGATATTTTTAATAATAAAAAATCTTTGCCATTTGTCAAGAGCTTTTAAATAAAAAAATCTTATAAACCTTGCATATTTCTTTAAAAAAAGTAAAATTTTTTTATGCTTAGATTTCTATTTATAAAAAAAGAACTCATATCCTTCCCTTCTGTTCTTAAAGAACTTCAGGAGCAAAAAAAAATCTCTTTAATCCATATAGAAGAGGCTTCTACTTTAAGCCCTGAAGATTTAAAAGATATTACTGCTATTTTAGTTCTTGGTGGAGATGGCACATTCCTTAGAGCAGTTCCCTATGCTTATAAATATGACCTTCCTATTCTTGGTGTTAATATGGGAAATTTTGGTTTTCTTACAGAAACTTATATAAATGAACTCCCTGAAACCTTGAATGCTTTAAAAAATAATAAAATAAAATTTGAAGAAAGGAGCCTTCTAAAAATAATCTATGAAAATCAAAGTTTTGTTGCTTTAAATGAAGGAGCTATTATGAAAGGCACTCTTGGGAAAATAATATACCTCACTCTTAAAATTGAAAATATAGAAGTTACAACTATTTATGGAGATGGCTTAATTATCTCCACTCCCACAGGTTCTACTGCCTATAATTTATCTGCAGGAGGTCCTATAGTTCATCCAGAGTCTAAAGTCTTTATATGCACACCTATATGTTCCTTTAAAATAAATATGAAGCCTTTTATAATTCCTGATCATTATAACTTAGAAATAATTTTAGAAAAAAAGAAACAATCTAAAAACGAAGAGGTCCATCTTTTAATTGATGGTCAAACCAATTTAATCATAAAAGAAAATAAACCTCTTCGTTTTCAGAAAGCTGAAAAAACTTTGAAAATAATCCCTTCTATTAAAAGAAATTATTTTCAAATTTTAAAAAACAAATTTCATTGGTAATTAAACCTCTTCCTCTTTTTTAAGAAGTTTAGAAGCTAATTCTTCTTTTTTTTCTTTAACGGTTTCTTTACTTTTTTCCAAAACTTCTTTTACCTCTTCTTTTTTAGCCTCAAGAATCTCTTTTGCTTTAACACTTAACTCATCAGCTTTTGCTTTAAGTGTTTCAGCTTCAGCTTTTACTTTTTCTACTGTTTCTTCCAATTCATTTTTAATCTTTTTCCTAATCTCAGGACCACTTGTAGGAGCTAAAAGTAAACCTGCTATACCTCCCACAATCACACCAGCTAAAAATGCTACACATACCTTTGTTGCATTTCCTTCCATATTAACACCCCCTTAAAATTATTTTTTAAATGCTAAGATTTTCTTTATATTTTCTCTAAAAGTCCTTAATCCTTCTGTTATAGACACTATTTCTATATAAAAATTTTTCACTTGATTATTTAAGGAATCTACAAAAAGTTTGGTAGTATTTCCCAAATCACTCACAGATTTTATCAAAGGATCTAAAGAATCTACAGCTTCTTTAGCTTTATTTGTTATAGCTTTAACATTATTTATAGTTTCTTTAGTTTCTAAGGACATATCTTTTACTTCATCTGTTACGACTTCTATTTGACTTTTTAAAAATTTGTTAAAATCTTTTACAGTATCTCCTAATTCTTCTATTATTTTAGGAAGAATCCTTAAGTTTATAATAAGATCATTGGTATTATTTAAAGTATTATTCAAAATACTAAAACTTTCATTAGCAGTTTGGGTTGTATTTTTTAGATTTTCTAAAATTGGATTTAAATTATCCAGTTTTTCATTTATTTTATTAACTGTTTGATTTAATTTTATAAACCAGAAAATAGCAACACCAACCAATACAATAGACAAAATTATCAAAATATAGATTAAAGTATCCATAGTTTGACTCCTTTAATAAAATCTTACATCTTAAAATATAAGACAGGATTTTAATTTTTCCACTTTATTAAATCAGGATAAGCTTTTCTAATAAAATGATTTTTGGGCACTAATCTTACACTATATTGCTTTAAACCCGAACCATAAAGAGGGAATTTTCCGCTAAATATAGCCTTATTGTCTTTAAACTCTTTAAATTCAAGAGGAAAAACCTTAACATGAGTTTGAACCTCTTCTTCTATTCCAAGAGCAACCACGCAATAAATTTCATCTAAAAATACCACCTGAGCTTCTACAAGATCAGGAGATAAACCAGCTAAATTAGCTTCTAAAGTTATTTCTAAATTCTCTTCTTCATAAACTTCTGCAGAAACTAAATTGTCATAAACACCATAAATTTCAATTTCTTCCCATTTTTCTAAAATGTTTTTAGCTTCTTCAGTTATTTTATGAAGCAGAGCGTAATTATTTTCTGTAAGTAATTTAGAATTATTTAGAGATGGAAGATAAAATTTCTGTAAGTATTCTATAAGGACTCTATTCATGGAAAAAAATCTACAGGCTGTATAAATGGCTTGTTTCATCATTTTTACCCAGCCTCTTGGGATATCCTCTTCATCTCTTTCATAAAATAAAGGTTGGATTTCATTTTCTAAAAGTGTATAAATTTGGTTAACTTCATAAATATTATAAGGGGGTAGTCCTTCCTTAGGATAAATAGCCCATCCATTAGTTCCATTATATCCTTCTGGCCACCAACCGTCCAAAACACTAAGATGTAAAACACCATTCATACAAGCTTTCATACCTGAAGTTCCAGAAGCTTCCATAGGTCTAAAAGGAGTATTTAGCCAAACATCTGAACCCCAAAGTAAATATCTGGCTAAATGAAGATCATAATTCTCAAGAAATAAAACTTTATCATATAGTTTATACTGCTCTCTAAATTCTAAAATTTCTTGAATTATTTTTTTTCCTTCCAAATCCTTAGGATGGGCTTTACCAGCAAAAAGCAAGACTGTATCAGTATTTCTTAAAATTTCCGCAATTTTTTCTTTATTATAGAGAATAAGAGTATTCCTTTTATATCCTGTAATACGCCTGGCGCAGGTTATAATTAAATTATGAGCTTTGGGAGCCTTTAAAGACTTCATTTTATCAAGAGAGACTCCGATTTTTAAAAACTCCTCTTCCATATATTTTTTGAGAAAAGTAACAAGTTTATATTTGTTCCTTTTATGGGCATCCCAGATTTCCTCATCAGGTATTTTAAAAATATCCTCCCAACGGGGATCTTCCGGGGTCATATAAATGAAATGGGAGCCTAAGTATTTTTTTAAAAGAAAATAAAAAGGCTCACTTAACCATCTCCAATGAACTCCATTGGTAACATAATCAATGGGAATTTCTTCTAAAACCAATTTTTCAAAAATAGGAGCCCACATTTTTTTAGTAGTAGTTTGATGAAGCTTAGAAACAGCATTTACATAAGCAGAATTTCTTATAGCTAAAGCAGGAAGCCAAAATATATCTGTTTCCTTGGGTATAAGTCCTTCATCAAAAATATTTTTTCTAAGATCTAAATCAAAAAGTTCTTCTAATTCTGCGCAAAAATATTTTTTTACCAAATCAGTAGGAAAATGTTCATTTCCAGAAATTACAGGAGTATGGGTAGTAAAAACTGTGGTTTCTTTAATTATCATTTTAGCTTCTTCTAAGGATAAACCTTCTTCTTTTATCAAATCTTTTAAACGAGCCCAGATTACAAATGCAGAATGACCTTCATTTAAATGATAAATCTTGGGTTTTATTCCAAGAGCTTTTAAAGCATAATAACCTCCCATACCTAAAATAATTTCTTGGAGTATTCTCTTTTCTATATCTCCAGGATAAAGAAAACGTAAGATGTCTCTAAATTTAGGTGGATTTTCTGGAAGATCAGTATCTAATAAATAACATTTAGTTCTTCCTACTTCTAAAGCCCATATTTTTATTTTTATGGGTTCATCTAATATATTAAGAGTTATAATGAGAGGTTTATTATTTTCATCTTTAATCTCTTGAAGAAGATTTAAAAATACATCTATTTCATCAGATTCTTCAACCTGAGTTTTTATAGAGTAGTCAATTTTTTGACGCAAATAACCGTGTTTATATAATAACCCTATCCCAATCAGGGGTAAACCAAGATCTGAAGCTCCAATAATCATATCACCTGCTAAAATTCCTAACCCTCCTGCATAAATAGGAAGAGATGGATGAAATCCGAATTCTGTGCAAAAGTAAGCTATTACATCATCTTCTTTAATCCCAGCTTCTTCTATTATAGGATGTTTATATTTTTTATATTCTTCAAAACTTTCCCAAAGGTCTTCTAAATCCATTAAAAATTTTTCATCATTTGCTAATTGCTCTATAGTAACCTTAGGAAGAAGATTTAAAAATTTTCTGGTATTGTATTTTACCCTTCTAAAAGCTTCATGATCTATTTTGTAAAATAAAGATAGTGCTTCGTAGTTCCAACTAAACCATAAATTATTAGAAATATACAAAAGCTTTTGAAGATTTTGTGGTATCTTAGGGTAAACAAAAAATTTTTTAAATTTCATAACTCACTCCTCCAGTCTTTCTTCTATATCTGTTAAAATAGCTATATAGTATCTATAAACTTCTTCAGGAGAATCATAAGGAGAAAAATATTTATGTACATCTCCATCCTGAAAATATTTAATACACATGTAATAAAAATGATCTGAAGTAGTAAGTTTTTTGAGTAATGTAATTAAATCTTTTCTTCCCTTTTCTTTGGCTTTTTTAAGTAGCTCATAACAGGTTTTCATAGCATTCCATTGTAAAGGATTGGAAAGCCAAGCTGACAAATCCCGTTCTGTATCAGCCCAAGATGTGGGATTAGGAACAGATAAAGTTTTGGGTTTATAATTTAAAGTACTTTTAACTTCTGAGGGCCATAAAAATTTGATATTTTTTTCTTTTAAAAGTAATTCTATTACACGCTTTATAAAATCAAAAATTCCACTTTCCTTCCACTGATGTTCTCCGAAAGTTTCATAATCCATAAATAGATTTAAATAAAGATTTCTTCCCTCTTTCTCCATTAAAGTGAGATCTTTTATCCAAGAAACATACCTTTCAGCAGTTAAAGGATATTCTTCCCAATTTCTATCACTAAATCTGAAAGCAATATCATCTGAAAGTTTGTAATGCTTTAAAAGAAGAAGATGACCATGGTTATAAGAGATTCGGGCATACAAGGGAGAATCTCCTCTTAGAATTTTATCAGCACCCTCAATTAAAATAGTATCAATTTGCGGAAAATTTGATAAAAGAAGATCTGAAAGCTTATCAAAATAAATCAATTCTGTATTTCTAAATACTGTAGGTATAAAACCAAACTCTTTTTTTATAAGTTCAGCATGCTCTTCTACCTGTTCTATAAATTCTTCCAGATCAAAAATAGAAGCCAGGGAATGATAATAAGTTTCATTAAGCAATTCCACTCCACCTGTTTTAACAAGATCTAAAAAAGAATCATATACATCAGGACGATAGGCTTTGGCTTGCTCTATAAATGTTCCTGTAATACTATAGGAAATCTTAAACTGCCCTTCAAAAGTTTCTATTAGTTCTTTAAATAAAGCATTTGCCGGAAGATAACATTTTTCAGAAACTTTATTGAAAACAAATCTATTTAATTCTTCATCAAAATAGGCTACTGATTCATTAATATCAAAAACTTTATATTTATTGATCCGAAAGGGTTGATGAACTTGAAAATAAAATATTATATAAAGCATGTTTAACTAATTAATTCCTGATATACTTTAACAATATCCTCTGCTCTATCAGACCACTTAATAGTTTTAACTTCTTCTTCAGCTTTAAATTGCATTTCTTTAAGTTTATCAGGATTTTCTAATAAATCCACCACATAATTTACCATTTTATCTATATCCCAAAAATCAACTTTATACGCATTTTTAATAATTTCAGAAACACCAGATTGTTTAGATATAATAAGAGCACAACCAAAATACATAGCCTCTAAAGCTACAATACCAAAAGGCTCAGAAACAGAAGGCATTACTACAATATCACTTATACTTAAAGCCTCTTCTACTTCTTTCCTTGTTAAAAAACCTGTAAACATAATTTGTGTTCCGATACCAAAGCTGGCAGCTTCAAGCATAAGTTCTCTTTCCATATCTCCAGCACCAGCTATTAAAAATCTTACCTTTTTTCCATATTGTTGAATAATTCTTTTAGCTATCTCTAAAAATAGTTTAGGTCCTTTTTGAGGAGTAAGTCTTCCTAAAAACAAAACTACAGGTTCTTTGAATTTTTTATATTTCTTAGGTATTTCTGTAAAAGTAGTAAAAGCGTTATAAATAACTTTAATCTTTTCTGAAGGAACTTTATAATGTTTCTTTATAACCTCAGCAGTATAATTTGATACAGTTATTACTTTATCTGCATAATTTAAGCCTAAATATTCTATTTCATGTATAATGGGATGTCCATAACCTATTGCTCTATCAAATTCAGTTGCATGAATATGACTTATTAAGGGACGACTTGTTAAATCTTTTAAAATCAAACCAGCAGGATAAGTAAGCCAGTCATGAGTATGAATTAAATCAAAATCCAGATTTTGGCTAACCTCTAATACATGCTTAGTATAAAATTTCACCTTAGCTAATAAATCATTCCCTTGGTTCATTATAAAATCCAGTCTTTTTAAAATTTCATCAGGTATTTTTTTAACTTTCTTATGTGTAAAAACTGGAAATTCTTGAATTTTTTCTAAATGTTTTGTAACAAGAGTAGCATAAGCTCCTTCAGAAACTAAATAATGAAATTGATAAAACTTTAAAGGCACAGGTTTAATCTGTTTTTTATCCCATTTTTTAGCAACAGGATAGTCTGCCTCCCAAGGAGAAGAGATTTCAAAAAAAACTTTCTCTTTGGTAGGCATTATCATATAAATTTTCACTCCTTTTTCTGCTAAAGCTTTAAATAAACCATAACAAGCTATTCCAAGGCCACCTACAATAAAAGGTGGATATTCCCAAGTAAGCATTAGTACTCTCATATTTAAAACTCCTTTTTTAAAAACTTTTTATTTTAATTTTTGCAAAAACTTTTCTATAAGAAATACCGCAGAAGCTGACCAAAACTGAGCATGAGTTCCTTTAGGATAAAAGGGATTATCTCCATCGTAAAGTTCAGGAATGCTTGCCATCTTTCCAGTCATAATTCTTTCTCTAAAAGGCTTTACAAGCTGGGTGAGTTCATCTTTTAATACCTTGGTTTTTCTTTTATGTATCTTTTTAAGGACCTCTGCATAGGGATAAATAAGCCAAACCCATACTGTTCCATTATGATAAGCTAAATCCCTCATTTCTTGGCTTCCAAAATATTTCTTCCTAAAATTGGGATGTCTTGGAGAAAGAGACCTTAAACCATAGGAGGTTAAAAGTTCATTTTTAGCAAGTTCTACACCTTTTAGCATAGCATTTCTATCACAAATATCAAAAGGTAAAGAAAGAGCAATTATATAATTGGGTCTTATTTCAAAAACAGGCTCATTTTTATAAAGACGATCAGCCCATAATTCTCCATTAAAATATCTACTAAATCCTTTTTTTAATTTAGCAAGTAAACTTTTTATTTTATATTCTCTAAGAAAATCGTTTTCTAAATATTTGGAAGTATATTTCAAAAGGTTATACCAGAGGGCAGAAATTTCTATTGGTTTACCATAACGAGGAGTAACCGGCACTCCGTTTACCATAGCATCCATCCAGGTTAAAGATAGATTAATATTATCAGGTATATCTATAAATCCATCTTCTGGATCAACTCTAAAAGGTAGAGAGGGATTTTCTAAATAATTAGAAATAATATCCTCTATAACAGAGAGCAAATCCTTTTTTTGTTCTTCTATAATTTTATCTTTGAAAAATTCTAAAAATTGAAAAATTCTTAAACCAAACCATAGGGAACCGTCTACAGAATGATAATTAGTTCCAGAAGTACTTCCCACTACATTTGGAATTAATCCGTTTTTCATGCGTTTTTTATAATTTTTGAAAATTTTACAACAAATTTCAAAACCATTTTTTAAATAAAACAAAGCAGGAAGTCCTATAAAAGTGTCTCTTCCCCAGCTATAAAACCATGGAAATCCCGCTATAACATCATCCTTTATTATAAATTCTTCTAATATTAGTTCTAAAATTTCAAGATATTCATTGTAAGTAAAAGCTTTTTTTTCTTTTAAATCAAGCTGAGGATATTTTTTGTATCTATTTTTAATTTTTTTTACTTGATTTTCAAAATCTTTAATAGAAGTATCACTAAAAATCAAATAAAAAATTTCTCCTGGAGAAAGATCAACTTTAATTTTAAAAGGGGCATAAAGATCTTCCCAGGGTTCATAACCTCTCATATCTTCTAAGGGATAATATACCTGGTAATAAAAAAGTTCTTCTTTAGTTATATTCCCTTTTGAAAAATAAAGAAAAAGACCGGTATCCTCTTTGGAAAGAAATATTCCATTTTCAAAAAAATCTATTTCAACAGGTAAACTTTTCCAGTCTTTTTCAAATTGAACATTATGATGGTTTCTAAAAGTAAATTTGGGCTTTAACTCAAGTCTAAAGGGGTAGGAACTGATATTTTTATAACCTATCAAACTTATATTTTTGTTTTCATCCATCTGAATAAATTTTTCTAAAAAAAAATCTTTTGTTACAGGACAAGCAAAGAAAAAACGAGGATATGGTCCATAAAAAAATTCTTTAATTAATTTATAACCTTCAGGATAGGTGGTATCTCTATAAAAATTAGTATCAAGAAAATATTCCAAACCTGAGAGAAAGGTACATTTTTCTTCTACAGTACTTACCAGATGGATTCTTATACCTTGATTTTTTCCTGCAATAAGTAAACCATGATACTTTCTTGAATTTGCTAAAAATGCATTCCCCATAGCATATCCTGCTGATCTATTTGAAAGAATCCATTCATAAGGAGTGAAAAGTTGAAAGAGTTCTTTCAACATGATTTTTACCTCTTTAGATTGCCTAAATTTGAACAATCCAAAAAAATTAAACTTTCTAAATAAATATAATAAATTTTAAAGATTAAAAGTCAATACAAAATTAAAAGTTTTTAACAAGATTTAAATATTGAACCTAAAATAAATAATATCTCCATCTTGGACTATATAGTCTCGGCCTTCCAGTCTTACAGCTCCCAACTCTTTTGCTTTTTGAAAAGAGCCAATTTCTATGTATTTTTTATAAGATATAACTTCTGCTGCAATAAAACCTTTTTCTATATCTGAATGTATCTCACCTGCAGCCTGTTGAGCTTTGGTTCCTTTTTTAATGGTCCAGGCTCTGGCTTCTTTTGGACCAGCTGTAAAAAAGGTAATAAGATCTAATAATTTATATCCCACTTTTATCATTTTATTTAATCCTGGTTCATCCAATCCCAGAGCTTCTAAAAACTCTTTTCTCTCTTCTTTTGGAAGTTCTATTATTTCTTCCTCAATTTTTCCGCAAAGAACCACCACAGGAGAACCTTCTTTCTCAGCTTTATTCTTTAAAGCTTTTACATAAGGATTATCTTTCCCATCAGGAAGATCATCTTCTGAAACATTAGCAATGTACATAAGAGGTTTTAAAGTTAAAAGGAAAAGCGTTTTTTCTAAAAATTTAACCTCATCTTTGGTAAACTTATCTAAATTTATTCTGATAGATTGAAGATTTTCTAAAATAGCTTTGGCTTTTTCAAGAGTTTCCAATTCTTTTTTAGCTTCTTTATTTCCAGATTTAGCAATTTTAAATGTTCTTTCTAATCTTTTTTCTACAGTTTGAAGATCAGCCATTATAAGTTCTATTTCTATAATCTCTGCATCTCTCACAGGATTAATAGAACCCTCTACATGAACTATATTTGGATCTTCAAAACACCTGATTACATGAGCAATAGCTGCAACCTGTCTTATATGGGAAAGAAACTGATTACCCAAACCTTCTCCTTTGCTGGCTCCTTTTACTAAACCTGCTATATCAACAAATTCTATAGTAGCAGGAGTAACTTTTTTGCTTCTTTCTAATTCTGCTATCTTATAAACTCTATCATCAGGCACATTTACTATACCTACATTAGGATCAATTGTACAAAAGGGGTAATTAGCTACCTCTGCTTTGGCAGTTTGAGTTAAAGCATTAAAAATAGTTGATTTTCCTACATTTGGCAATCCTACAATCCCTATGTTCATTCTCATAACTTTATCCTTTCTTTTCTAAAGTTTTAAGTATCTTATAAATTTCTTCTGGAAATTTAACTATTTTACCTTCTCTATTAATAGGCACATGTACAGTATATCCTTCTACTAAAAGCCTTCCTTCTTTTAAAATTTGATATTCAAAAGTAATTTTATGAGTTTTTAGCTCTTTTATAAAAGTTTCAATGGTTAAAAGATCATCATATTTAGCAGAGGCTTTATATTTAGCAAAGGCTTCTACCACTGGCAAAATGATATTATATTTTTCTTCAATATCTTTATAAGTAATCCCAGCAGAGCGAATTAATTCTGTTCTTCCAATTTCAAAAAGTCTAAAATAATTAGCATAATACATAACCTGACCACAATCTGTATCACCATAAATAACTCTATAGTTTATCTGGTTTCTCATGGATTTAACCCCTTGCAAATTTTGATAAATAGGTTTATCATTCTAATATGGATAAGCAAATTTTACCCCAAAAAGTCAAAAAAGTAATAGCAGGACCCAAAAGAATTCAAAAACTTATAGAAAAAGTAGCGGATCAGATTTTAAAAAATCATCCCTTTTTGGAGAAAGTGACTTTAATAGGAATTCAGACAGGAGGAGCTCCTTTTGCTAATAGATTAAAAAATTTACTTTTTGAAAAAACAGGAGTTGAAGTTCCTATAGGGTATCTTGATATAACACTTTACAGAGATGATTGGACCAGAATTACTAATTATCCAGAAGTTAAAAGAACAGAGATATCTTTTTCCATAGAAGATAGAATAATTATTTTAGTAGATGATGTAATTTACACAGGGAGAACTGTAAGAGCAGCTCTCGATGCTTTAATAGACATAGGAAGACCAAAAAAGATTGAGCTTGCAGTTTTGGTTGATAGAGGAGGAAGAGAGTTCCCAATAGAGCCCAATTATGTGGGAATTAGAGTAAAAAACATTGGTTTTCATGAATATGTTTCTGTTTATTTTAAAGAGCTTCATGGGATAGATAAAATATGTCTTGAAACTTCGGAATAATCGGTAGTGAATTTTTTCTTTTCTTGTCAAGTTTTTTAGTTTTTATATTAAATTTTTACTAAAAATATAGATTAAAGGAGGATGAAAATTTTATGACCCTTAAAGAACTTGCTCAAAATGGAGAAGTTACAGAAGAAATGAAAATTTGTGCTCAAAATGAAGACGTTAGTGAAGAATATATCCGAGAAGAATTAACCAAGGGTGAAATAGTAATCTGTAGAAATAAAAAAGGCTTTGTGAAAAAATTTTGTGCTATAGGAAAGGGATTAAAAACTAAAATAAATGTTAACATAGGGACCTCTAAGGATCGTCCCAATGTAGAAGAGGAATTGGAAAAATTACAAGTAGCTTTAAAATATGGAGCAGATACTATAATGGATCTTTCTACAGGAGGAAATTTAGATGAGATAAGAAAGGTTATAAGAGAAAACTGCCCTGTTCCTTTAGGAACAGTTCCTATTTATCAAGCTGCTATAGAAGCTGTAGAAAAACATCATAAATCCATTGTAGAAATGACTGTTTCAGAAATTTTTAAAGTTATAGAAAAACAGGCAGAAGATGGTATTGATTTTATGACAGTTCACTGTGGAGTAACTAAAGAATCCTTACAAAGGTTAAAAAATAAAGAAAGAATATTGGGGGTTGTTTCAAGAGGAGGTTCATTCTTAGCAGAATGGATTATCTATAATAATAAAGAAAATCCTTTATATGAACATTATGATGAACTTTTAGAAATTGCCCGCACTTACGATGTGACCTTATCCTTAGGAGATGGTCTAAGACCTGGCTGTATAGCTGATGCTACAGATGAAGCACAAATTCAGGAATTAATTCTTTTAGGAGAATTAACTTTAAGAGCCTGGGATAAAGGGGTGCAGGTAATGATAGAAGGACCTGGCCATGTGCCTTTAGATCAAATAGAGACTAATGTAAAATTGCAGAAAAAACTCTGTCATGGTGCACCATTTTATGTATTAGGACCACTTCCTACAGATATAGCTCCTGGATATGATCATTTGGTAGGAGCTATAGGAGGGGCTATAGCAGCTTCTGCTGGAGCAGATTTTTTATGCTATCTAACACCTGCAGAGCATTTGCGTTTACCTACTATAGATGATGTAAGAGAGGGAACCATAGCTTCTAAAATAGCTGCTCATATAGGTGATTTAGTTAAAGGGATAAAAAGTGCTTGGGAATGGGATCTAAAAATGGCTAAAGCCAGAGCAAAACTTGATTGGGAAGAACAAATTGAATTATCTATAGATCCAGAAAAAGCCAGACGCTATAGAATAGAAGGAGGGATCTCTAAAAGCAAAGCTTGCAGCATGTGTGGACCTTACTGTGCTATAAAAATTTTTGAAGAAGCCTTTAAATTTCTAAAAGGAAATCAACACTAACCTATTTTACCACTTCGTAAGTGGTAAAAATTGGTATTGATATTTTATTCAGGTGTTTTATTATTAAAATTCATGGAAAATATGCGAATAAAATCAAATACCTCCCAAAAAATATCAAGAAGTGTCATCAATTATATTATTCTTATTGTTAGTTTAGCTGGTATAATTTTAACTTTAACAGAAATCTATCTAAATCTTAAAGGTACTTCTATTTGTAAAACAGAAGGTTGCACAGTTGTTCATATATTTGACATACATAACACTTTAAATTACTTAGGAATTTTTATATTTTCAAGTATATTTATTTTTTCTTTATTGAAAAATCAAAGATTATTGATTTTAAGAAGTTTAATTCTGTCAATTTGTGTAATTGTAGAGGGATATTTTATAGGTTTTCAAGCATGGTATGTAAAAGAATTTTGCCATTTTTGTTTAACTGTAGCAGGTTTTATCTTTTTATTATTTTTCTTGGATTTTTTATCTTCTAAACATAAAACTATAGGGTTAGTTGGAATTACAGGCTTTATATCCCTTTTAATATCTACTTATTTGGTAAATATGCCTTTAATTTCTTTAAACCTAAAATATCCTGTTATTATATATCAAAAAAATTGTCCTCATTGTAAAGCTGTTATAAAATATGCTAAAGAAAATCAAATCAAAATAAATACTTACGAGGTTAAAAAGGTTTATCCTTTAATAAAAATCTTAAAATTTGATAGTATACCAATTTTAATATACAAAGTTAACAATAATAAAATTTTTGTAATAAATGGAGAAAAAGAAATTAAAGACTGGTTAAAAACTAAAATCAGGAGAAAAGCATCATTTATACCTAATTCTTCTGAAATTTTATTTCCTTTTGAAGAAGGTGGAGCCTGTAGAATTGACCAACCAAATTGTGAATAGATTCAGATGTTATTTATACTTTAAATAAAACAATCTTAAAAAGGATCTTAGTTTGGACAAAAACAAAATTATTAAAAAACAACCACCTATTAATCCCCAAAAGCCTGTAGCTCTAAAGGTATCTTGAAAAGCCCAGCTTTGAGCTTGGACATACTGAGCATGATAAAGTAAGACTTTAGCCTTTTTTTCTGCGAGTTCAGGAGGGAAAAATTTAGATATAAGAGGTATTTTAGATTCAATAAAATGCTTTACATAATACCAATTTTGAAGCTCGGTTATTCTGGTAAAATTTATAGTGGTATGGCGCTCTAAATGATTGGTGGCAAGAGCTGTTCCAAAAGAGCCACCTATAAATCTTATGTAATGCATCAGAGCCACTCCTAATCCTGTAAGAGGACCAAGTTTTCTCATAGCCAAGTTAGTTAAAGGAGCAAAAAAAGTTCCAATGCATATTCCCAAAGGTAAGGTTAAAAGAACTGCTTTGTAAGCAGGAAGATAATAATTGAGTTTAGGAAATATAAAAAAGGATATAATAAGAAACAAAATCCAATTAAAAAACAAAATAAATCCCGGAGGAATTCTATCAGATAAAGCTCCTGAAATAATACTGAAAGTTCCTATCAAAGCAGCTGGAGGTAACATATGAAGGCCTGTTTGAAATGTGGTAAGACCTTTTAAATTTTCATAATAAAGAGGAAGCAAATAAAAAATTTGATAAATCCCAAATCCAAGAATAAAAAAATAAAATCCCATACTCCAAGTATATTCAGGAAATTTGAAAATTTTCCATTCTATAAGGGTATGTTTGCCTTTATAAAAAAAATAGAGTTCACTGGCAAAAAATAAACAAAAAGAAGCCAAGCTAATAAAAAGACATTTTATAATAAATAAAGATTGAAACCAGCCATATTGTTGTCCTTTAGAAAGCATAATTAAAAGAGAAATAGTAGCAAAGGCAATAAAAATATAACTTATAAAATTAAATTGGAAGATTTTGTGCTTTCCAAGAAATTTAGGTAAAATTATAAAAGAGTTTAAAACATTTAAGATTCCTATAGGGACATTTACAAAAAAGACCCATCTCCAGTTTAAATGTTCAGTAAGAAAGCCACCAAGGGTTGGACCAAGAGCAGGAGCAAAACTTACTCCTAATCCATAAATACCTAAGGCTAATCCTTTTCTTTCTGGGGGATAGACCAGCATGAGTATAGTTTGGGCACAAGCCATAATAAAGGCCTCTCCTATTCCCTGAATACTTCTAAAAGTGATCATTTCTGCTAAGGTATGAGCATTTCCACAAAAAAAGCTTGCTATAGTAAAAATTATCATTCCTACAGTAAAGGTATAGGAATAACCCAAATATTTAGCAAAATTTTCCACAAAGAGAAGAGCAGTAGCAGCTGCTATCATATAACTGGTAATTACCCATTGAATTCCATATAAATCTGTAGAAAGAGGTCCCATCATTTTAGGAAGAACAACATCAATAATGGTAGTATCAAGAACCGCCATAAAAGCACCAATCATTACAGAAATAGTAATAAAAATTCTTTCTTTAGAAGAAATAAGAGTATGAACAGGAGCTATAGATTTATTATCTATAGACATCTTTTAATTTCTACCTCACCACCAAGACCAACTTTAAGCAATTCTCTTTTTCCTTTGATAATTTTAATTCTTACAAGCATTCTCTGGGCAAGTTTAGTAAATTCTCCTGCGGAAATATCTCTTGGAACAAGAGCAAAAGTAGCAGCAGAAGCAGGCAAAACATTTTCTACCACGCCTTCGAACTCTTCATCAGGATAGGCATCAAGCCAGATTTTAGCAGGGCATCCTTTTTTAACCCCTCTTAGTTTAGTCTCTTCTAACCAGACCTGGATATAAAAAGATTTAGGATCAACTATAGCATAAACAGGTTCACCTGGATTTAAAACATCTCCTTCTGAATGGAATTTTTTAGCAATTAATCCATCAATAGGGCTGTAAAGCTTGGTATAACGATAATAAACCTCTGCTTCTTCTTTTTGTTTAATAATAGCCAGTCTTTTAGCTCTTAAAGAGGTTAAAAATGATTTATATGCTAAAACAGTTTTATATTCATTTAAAGTGATGGCAATGTTTTTATCTACTTCTTCTTGCTGTTTTTTTATAGCTAAAAGTTGAGCTTTAGCTGCAGAAATTTGATGTTTCAGTTCTTTTTCCTGGGTTTGAATGTTTTCCAAATCATGAGTGGAAATTAAGCCATCTTTAAAAAGCGTTTCATATCTTTTTCTATCCCTTTTAATCTGTCCTAAACGGATTTTTAATTGTTCTATAGTATAATACTGAGCTTTTTCCTGAGCTTTTAATTTTTCTTTTTCTTCTTTCAGTTGATTTACTTTTAAAGGTATCTCTTTTTCAAGTTTTGCAATTTGATATGTAAGAGAATTTATTTGGTTGTTTAATTCTTTAATAGAATTTTCTAATTGTGCTACTTTTAAGGCATAGTCCTTGTTTTCTATTTTTGCAAGGATTTCTCCTTTTTTTACAGGATCTCCTTCTTTTTTATAGAGTTTAATAAGTTTTCCATTTACCTTAGGAAAACTTACATAAGTGAAATTATCTGCCTGGACAAAAACTGCATCTGAGACAGCATAATGGTACCTATGCCAAATAAAATAAATAAGACAAGAAATAAAAATTATAGCTAAAAAAGTAAGTATTAAAAAGCCTAATCTTTTTTTATTATTTTGCATATTTTCTCCTTTTATAAAGGAACTTAATTTATGTAAGTGCTTACTTCCATTTTGGATTTAAATTTTATCATTTTAAAGTCTGATGTCAATACAAATTTTTATACTCAAGAAGTAAAAGATAAAATTATCTACATTGTAATAAAATGTAAGATCTACCAAACTCAGAAGCTTCTATCAATTTTTTGCAATTTGAAAAATTTTTTTCAAATTTCTTTTTGGTAATTATCAAATCAGGCATGGGTTCTTTATCTTTATATTTAAAAATACACCTTTTAGCATAAAAGGTTAAACAAGATATCTCTGTATTATAAAATTTTATACTTCTTGAAGGATTTATAATAAATGGTTTTACTTTATAAACAAAACGCTTTTTTTCATAAGAGCAAAAGGATATCAAACTAAAAATAAGTAAGAAACAAGAAAAAATTAAGACAGTTTTAAAATATTTTTCAGACAAATAGTTAGCTAAAATAACTGCTAAAGGTGGGTAGCAAAACAGAATATAATGGTGAAGTTTATTCTTAGCAAGAGTATAAAATATAAAAACAAAAACAAACCAAAAGACAAAAGGGAATAAAGGATGAAGTAATATTTTTGAATAATTATTTATAAAATTGTTTAAATTTTGTTTAATTTTAAAAACAAGTTTTACATAGGTAGGAATATAAAAAAATGTAGCTAATAAAAGAACAATAAAGTAATAATAAAAAGGATAAGAATGAATAGACTTTTGACCAAAATATCTATAAATATTCTCATAAAGGAAAAATTTATAAAAATAAGCATATCCAAAATAGATAAGCATATACAGATACCAAGAAGTTGAAATCAATAAAAATAATAAAATTCCTTTAATATTAAACAATTTTGACAATTTCAAATCTTTTTCGCAAATTTTGAATCCTAATACAACTATTAAAGGTAAGATAAAACCTACTGGTCCTTTAGTAAGGACAGCTAAAGCTAAAAAAATCCAGCCCCAGATAATTTTTTCACTAAGGAATAAATAAACAGCTCCTACAGAAAAAAAATTTAAAAGCATCTCAGGAGTAAAAGCTCTTGCTTCTACCCATATATGAGGAATAGTCACAAGAATTAAAGCTGAGATTAAAGCCTTTTTTTCTGAAAAATATTTTTTAGCTATTAAATAGGTAAAAAATAATATGCCAGTTGCTGAAATTCCAGAAATTATTCTCAAACTGAATTCATTTAATCCAAAAATAGAAGAAGTAATTACACTAAGCCAATAAAGCATAGGAGGTTTTTCAAATCTTGGTTGACAATTATAATAAGGAATAAGAAAATTTTTAGTTTGAAGCATATGTAAAACAGGGAAAGCATTTTTTCCTTCGTCTGGAGAAGTTAAACTAAAAAACCAATTGCCTAAGATAAAAAAGACAAAAGAAAATAAAAATAAGAAAAAATACCTGTTTTTAATATAATTTTTTAGGTTATTCATATTACTTACATTAAAAAGTTATTTTTAAAAAAATCAATGCTTTTGATAAAAATTAAATAGAGCTTGACAAAATAAAATTTTCTATCAAAATTGAAATTAGATCTCAATAGAGATAAAGTAATGATAGATATTTCTGAAATTTTAGAAAATTTTAGAGCTTTTATAAAAAGTAAAGGATTAAAATATACTCCAGAAAGAGAAGAAATTTTAATAGAAATTTTAAAGTATAAGGACCATTTTGATGTAGATGAACTACATATGGAACTTAAAAAAAAGGGAAGTAAAATCTCTAAAGCTTCAATTTATAGAACTCTACCTTTATTAATAGAAGCTGGTTATATTCAAGAAGTCTATAAACAAGAGGGCAGGGCTTATTATGAAGTGGTAATAAATAAACTACCTCATTTACATTTCATCTGTATAAAATGTAAAAAAGTAGAAGAAATAATAGACCCTAAATTAATAGAATTAATTCAGGAACATGCCAAAAAAAAGGAGTTTCATTTATTAAGTTATCATCTTGAAATTTTTGGAACATGTTTAGAATGTAGAAAAGGAGGGATGGTTTAAATATGCTTTTATCTGATAGTAAATGTGGAGACAAAATAAAAATTAAAGATTTTATAGGGGAAGATATTATTTTAAGGAAAATAGAAGCAATGGGGTTGCGAAAAGGGGATACTTTTGAAATATTGAGGATTTGGGGAAGAAATTTTTTATTAAAAAATGGTATAGGTAAAATTGTGGTAAGTTCAAGTATTGCTAAAAATATAGAAGTAGAACTAATTGGTAAATCTACTAAGGGTTGTGTTTGTAAAGGCTGTAGAAGAAGATGGGGATGGTTTAAATTTTAAACCTTGCTAATGTTTTGTCTTCATATATAATGTATTGCAATGCCTACCAGAAAATTTACTCGTATACCTATTTCAGCTATAGTAGAGTTTATATGGAAAGAAAAAAGTTATAAAGGTGAAATTAAAGATATTAGCTATGGAGGAGTTTTTATTGAAAGCTCTATAATTCCTGAAATTAATACAGAAATTCCAATTATTTTCTTTTTAGAAGGTATAGTTCCAAGTATAAAAATTTTTCTCAAAGGTAAAGTAGTTAGAATAGAACCAGAGAAAGGTTTTGGTTTAAAATTCACTTATATTTCTACTGAAAGTTTTAAACATCTTAAAAATCTCATATTTTATAACATGAGTGATGAAATAGAAGCAGAGAAAGAGCTTCATAGATTTTTAGGGGAAGCTTATCCCTTAATAAAAAGTCTAAAACTTCTTAATATTTCTGCTATAAAATCTGAATTAATTGATTATATTATAAAAAGAGCATTCTTATACAGCCCTGATAAACCTTTCATTTTATCAAGTGGTAAGGAAAGTCCTTATTATTTAGATTGTAGAAAGGTGACTCTTTATTCCAAAACTTTTGATTTAATAGGATCACTTTTCTGGGAAGAGATAAAATATTTAAAAGTGGATGCTGTAGCTGGAATGAGTATAGGAGCAGACCCTATAGTATGTGGAATTTTAGCAAAAGCAGCTGAAGAAGAACATCCTTTAGAAGGTTTTCTTATAAGAAAAGAACCTAAAAAGTATGGAACACACAGACAAATAGAAGGGAATGTTAAAAAGGGAATGATCACAGTAATTGTAGAAGATGTGGTAACTACAGGAAAGTCTGTAATAAAAGCTATAGAGGCTGCTGAAAAAGAAGGATTAAAAATAATGAAAATTTTAGCTTTGATTGATAGAGAAGAAGGTGGAAAAGAAAATATAAAAAGCAAAGGATATGAATTTCAAGCCTTTTTTACTTTGAAAGAAATAATAGAAAGATATAAACAAATACACAAAAACTAAAGAGGTGTAGTTATGAAAAAAATAATTTTATTATTGTTTTGTTTAATTATAAGCTTAGGATTAACAGCATGTAAAGAAAAAAAAGAAGAAGCAAGCCACAAGAAGTTCTTAAATGGAGCAGGGGCAAGTTTCCCTTATCCTTTGTATGCCAACTGGGCAGATAAATATTATAAACTTACTGGAATAAAGATAAATTATCAATCCATAGGTTCTGGAGGAGGAATTAGGCAGATTATAGAAAGAACTGTTGATTTTGGAGCAAGTGATAAACCTCTTACTCCTCAAGAAATAGAAAAAAACAAATTATTGCAATTTCCTACTGTAATAGGAGCTGTAGTTCCTGTAATAAATCTTCCAGAACTAAAAAGAAATTCTTTGGTTCTTGATGGAGAAACTTTGTGTAAAATCTTCTTAGGTAAAATTACTAAATGGAATGATCCAGAAATAAAAAAATTAAATCCAGATATAAAACTTCCTGATAAGAATATTACTCCTGTTTATAGATCCGATGGCTCAGGAACCACGGCTATATTTACTCATTATTTAAGTCAGGTATGTCCTGCTTGGAAAAAAGAAATAGGATTTGGAACCTCAGTAAAATGGAAAACAGGTATAGGAGCAAAAGGAAATGAGGGGGTTTCTAATTATATAAAAAGAACCCCTTATACTATAGGTTATGTAGAGTATGCTTATGCTTTTCAGAATAAATTAACTTGTATAGGACTTAAAAATTCCAAAGGAAATATTGTTGCTCCTGAAGAAAAAACTATAAAGGAAGCAGCTAAAACCGTGGATTTAGATCCTAAAAAACATTTTTATGCTTGGCTTACCAATGCTCCTGGAGAAAAAGCCTGGCCTATAACAGGTGCAACTTATATTCTTCTGGCTAAAGATAATTTAAAAATTAATAAAGATGTAGTGAAATTTTTTGATTGGGCTTTTAAACATGGAGATAAAATAGCTAAAAAGCTTACCTATGTTCCTTTACCTGAGGAAGTAAAAGAAAAAATTAGAAATTACTGGAAACAAAATCAAATCTATTAAAATGGAATCTGTTAAAATTTTAATAATAGAAGATGAAAAAGATATTGTAGAGTTAGTTGCCTATAATTTAAAAAAAGAAAATTTTATAGTTGACTATAGCTATAATGGTGAAGAAGGATTAAATAAAATCCGTTCTAATAAATACGATCTTATTATTTTAGATATTATGCTTCCTGGTATAGGTGGATTTGAACTCTGCAAGAAATTAAAAGAAGATCCTAAAACAGCTCATCTTCCTATTATTATACTCACAGCTAAAACCTTAGAAGCAGATAAGATTTTAGGGCTTGAATTAGGAGCTGATGATTATATTACCAAGCCTTTTAGTCCCAGGGAACTTATTGCCAGAATAAAAGCAGTTCTAAGAAGAACCAAGCCAATCTCCCCAAATACAGAAAAAATTATTCAAATAGGTAATTTAAAGATAAACAAAGATAAATATTTAGTAACTTTAAAGGATAAGCCCATAGAGCTTAGTGCTACAGAGTTTAAAATACTTCTTTATTTAGCAGAAAATAAAGGAAGAGTTTATACCAGAGAACAACTTATTGAAGCTATTTGGGGATCAGACGTATATATTAATCCCAGAACCATAGATGTTCATATTAAACGACTAAGAGCTCAAATAGAAAAAGATCCTTCTAAGCCAAAATATATTAAAACTAAAAGAGGAATAGGATATTATATTCCAGATAATATAAAATAAATGGATCTTAATAAATTCTATAAAATTACAGACCCCGATCTAATAGATTTACTTATAAAAAAATATGAAACTATTTATAATATTTTAGATAATGTTAGAGAGGCTATACTTTTAATAAACAGAAATTATGAGATATTTTTTTTAAATAAACAGTTTAAAAAATTTTTTGGTTTAAAAGGGGAAAATTTTGAAAATAAAAAATTACAGGACTTTATTTATCATGAAAAATTATTTTCCATTATAGAAGAAGCTTTGAAAAAATCACAAGAAATAAGAGATGAGATAGAAATAAAAGAACCTGAAAAAAGAATTCTTTCTGTAACTGCTAAGCCTTTCTTTATTCAAATTTCTAATGAAAAATTTGAATTGGGAATTTTACTTAGTTTGTTTAATATTACCAAACTAAAAAGATTGGAACAAATTAAAACAGATTTTGTAGCTGCTGTTTCTCATGAGATTAAAACTCCAATTACTGCTATCAAAGGCTTTGCAGAAACCTTACTCGAGGGTGCGCTGGATGATAAAGAAAATGCTAAAAAATTTTTAGAAATTATAAAAAAACACAGCGAAAGATTAAACTCTTTGGTTGAAGATCTATTAATTCTTTCTGCTATAGAGCTTGGGGAATTACAAATCAATAAGACTGAAGTAAATCTTTTTGAAGTAGTAGATACTGTAATAACTACTTTAGAAAATAAAGCCAAAAAGAAAAATTTATATTTAAAAAAAGAAATTTATAGCAAAAAAATACCTATTATCAAAGCTGATAGGGATAAACTTATTCAAATTCTAATTAATCTTGTAGATAATAGTATAAAATTCACAGAAAAAGGGGGGATAACTATTAAATATACTTCCTCTCCCTCTATAATTACAGTAGAAGATACAGGAATAGGCATTCCCAAGGAACATATTCCAAGACTTGGAGAAAGATTTTACAGGGTTGATAAAGCAAGATCAAGGGAACTTGGTGGCACAGGTTTAGGACTGGCTATAGTCAAACATTTTGTAAAAGCTCATGGCTGGAATATGATAATAGAAAGTGAGGTGGGAAAAGGCACAAAAGTAAAGTTGATTCTTGACTAAATAAAAGATTTGACTTTAAATAATTCTTAAGTAAAATATTTTTATAGTTTCTATTTGGGAGGTAAAATATGGCAAAAGGGCCTTTTTATAGAATTCATCCTATTGTAGTGGGCACTAAGGTTTTTGATAAAGGTATGATGACCTATCAGCATGATTATGGAAAAGAATATGTAATTCCTATATATTGCTGGCTTGTAGAAGGAGCTGATAAGAATATTCTTATAGATACAGGCCTTTTAGAAGTTATAAAATCTGAATTTAGAGAAAATGCCATAGGAGGAAAAATTTATACCTTTGAAGAGGGCTTGGCTAAATATGGTCTTTCTCCCAAAGATATAGATATAGTTATTCATACTCATTTACACAATGATCATTGCGAAAATGATTTTAAATGTATAAATGCCACTTTTTATGCTCATGAACTTGAATTTCAAACTGCTTATAATCCTCATCCTTTAGATTATAGATATATGGCAGAATTTATAGAAGAAGTAGATCAAGCAGGACAAATGGTTCATATTAAGGAAAAAACTTTTGAAGTTGTCCCTGGTATAACTATGGTTCACACCCCTGCACACACTAAAGGAGGAATGAGTGTTTTAATCAATACTGAAAAGGGATTGTTAGGAATTAGTGGTTTCTGTGTAATTATGGAAAACTTTGATCCCCCTGCTAAAATTAAGGCTATGGGAATGGAAGCTATACCACCTGGAACCAATATAGACCCTTATTTAGCTTATGATCAAATTATTAAATTTAAAAATATGGTAGACATAGTAATTCCTTTGCATGAACCCAGATTTTCTTCTGTAGAAACCCTGCCTTAGTTTTTTACAATTGTGCACTTTAAAAAGACTTGAAAAAATTCAGCACGAATGTGCTAAAAGAGTTATAGAAAAAGATCTTTTTGATAAAGAAATAAAAACTATTGGTGGTATAGATGTTACCTTTGAAAAACCCAAAGAAACTCCTACCAGAGCCTGGGCATGTATAGCAATAATTGATATAAATACTCTAAAACCAATCCATTGTGAAACTCTGGAAGGATTAATAGACTTTCCTTATATTCCCACTTTTCTTGCTTTTAGAGAATTACCTTTAATGAAAAAACTTTATGAAAATCTTAAAATAAAGCCTGATGTGATTTTCATAGATGGTCAGGGAATAGCCCATCCCAGAGGCTGTGGAATCGCCTCTCATTTTGGCGTAGAAACAGATGCTATAACCGTAGGAGTTGCTAAAACTAAACTCTGTGGAGATTATAATCCTGTAGAAATAAAACGAGGTAGCTATTCTTATCTAACTTATAAAAATAAAATAATTGGTGCAGTTTTAAGAACAAGAGATAAGGTAAAACCTATTTATGTTTCTGTAGGACATAAAATAAGTTTAGAAACAGCTATAAAACTTGTTTTAAAAACTTCTATTTATCGTATTCCTGAGCCTACCAGACTTGCCCATAATATTTTACAAAAAATTAGAAAAGAAATTTTAATAAAAACTTCTTTTTAATCTCCTTTTAAAAGCTTTTTCTATTTCAACTGCTATAAGAACTATAGAAGAAAGAACAAAAGCAAGAGTTAATTCCTGTAAATTTAAAGCGTGGGTATGAAAAATTTTATTAAAAAAAGGATAATATATAATAGCAAGCTGTAAAAGAATACTAAAAACAACAGATAACAACAAAGGGATATTGGAAAATAAGCCTAATTTAAAAAGGGATTCTTTTTCAGATCTTATGGCTAACACATGGCCTAACTGACTTAGGCATAAAACAGTAAAAACCATAGTTTGCCAATGCATATTATATTTTAAAGAAATAGCCTGACTAAATAAAGAAACAGCTCCCATAAGTAATCCTACCCAGATAATATGAATTCCTAAACCACGGGCAAAAATACTTTCCTTAGGATGTCGTGGAGATCTTTGCATTATATCCTTTTCAGGAGGTTCTACTGAAAGGGTTAAACCTGGCAATCCATCTGTTATAAGATTTATCCACAAAATATGCACAGGTAAAAGAGGAATAGGAAGTTCTATAAAGGGTGCAACCCCTACTGTCCAGATTTCACCTGAATTGCTGGTCATGGTGTATTTAATAAATTTTCTAATATTATCATAAATTCTTCTTCCTTCTTTTACAGCTTTTACAATAGTTGCAAAATTATCATCAAGAAGAATAAGATCTGAGGCTTCTTTTGCTACATCTGTTCCACTTCCCATAGCAACACCAATATCTGCCTTTTTTAAAGCAGGTGCATCATTTACTCCATCTCCTGTCATAGCTACAAACTGTTCTCTATCTTGAAGAGCTTTAACAATTTTGAGTTTTTGCTCAGGTGCAACTCTGGCGTAAACTTTTATATTTTCCACTCTTTTTTCAAATTCCTCTAAGCTTAATTCTTCTAATTCCCTTCCTGTTATTAAAATTTCAGAAAGATTATCTCCTTCTTCCACAATTCCAAGCTCTTTGCCTATAGTAAGAGCTGTTAAAGGATGATCTCCTGTAATCATTACAACTTTTATACCAGCTGTTTTACAAAGTTTTATAGCCTCTTTAACTCCTTCTCTTGGAGGATCCATCATTCCGCAAAAACCAAGAAAAGTTAAATCCTTTTCTAGATCCTTAGGATCAGAAAAATTTTTGATCTTTTTATAAGAAAAGGCTAAAATTCTCATGCCTTCTAAAGCAAATTTTTCTGCCTCCTTTAGAATTTCTTTTTTAAGTTCTTCAGTTAGAGGTTTTATATCATCTTCTATTTCAACAAAGGTTGATTTTTCAAGAAGAACTTCTAAAGCACCTTTAGTAAAAACTAAAAATTCTTTTTCTGCTTTATGTACTGTAGTCATACATTTTCTAACAGAATTAAAGGGTATTTCAGCGATTCTTGGAAAAATTTTTTCAATTTCTTTTTTATCAAAACCCTGTTTTTTAGCGTATAGATAAAGAGCTATTTCTGTTGGATCTCCTGTAAATTGATTATCCTTAGTTATTTCTACATCATTATTTAGAGCTATATTAAGAAAAATTTTTTCTGAATCTTTTCCAGAGGAAAAGATTTTTCTTACAGTCATTTTATTTTGAGTAAGAGTTCCTGTTTTATCTGTGCATATATAGGTTACAGATCCAAGGGTTTCAACAGCTGGTAAATTTCTGACCAAAGCATTTTGCTTAACCATTTTTTTAGCACCAAGAGCAAGGGTTATGGTAACTACTGCAGGGAGAGCTTCAGGAACAGCGGCTACTGCCAGGGCAACCGCAGTAAGAAGCATTAATAAAGGTTCCTCTCCTCTTATTATTCCTAAAAGAAAAATAACTACGCAAATAATTATAGTTGCAATACCAAGCTTTTTCCCGAAGTCTGCGAGTCTTTTTTGAAGAGGGGTTTTACTTTCCTCTTCCTGAACCATCTGAGCAATTTTACCAAGCTCAGTTTCCATTCCTGTAGCAACAACCACTCCTTTTCCTCTACCATAAACCACTAAAGTGCCTTTAAAAGCCATATTTTTCCTGTCACCAATGGGAAGGTTATCTTCTGGAATGGGTCTTGTGTGTTTTAAAACAGGGACAGATTCTCCTGTAAGAGGTGATTCATCAATTTTTAGATCATAAGTTTCTATTAATCTTAAATCTGCAGGAACAATTTTACCTGCTTCAAGAATTACTATATCTCCTGGCACAAGTTCTTCAGAAGAAATATTTTTAACTTTTCCTTCTCTAATAACTGTAGTATATGGAGAAGCAAGTTTTTTAAGAGCCTCCATAGCTTTTTCAGCTCTGTATTCCTGAATAAAACCAATAACTGCATTGAGCAAAAGAATAACAACTATGGTAATGGTATCTGTAATTTCTCCTATAAAACCAGATATAATGGCAGCTATAATAAGAATTAAAATAAGAAAATCTTTAAACTGGGATAAAAAAATTTGAAGAGAAGTTTTTTTCTTTTTCTCTTTTAAGATATTATACCCATAAAGACTGAGCCTCTTCTTAACTTCTTCCTCAGAAAGCCCATTATATGAAGTTTTTAGAAATTTTAAAGTTTCTTCTACATTTTTTTGATAATAATTCATCTAAGTTAAGTTTGATTTTTCAAAAATTTTTTAAATTCTCTATAAATTTCTGGAAGTTTGGCAAATATAACAGCTGCTTTCCTCCAGATACTGGCTTTAATAGCAGGGATTCCTGCTACTTCTGCTCCTGCTGGTATTTTTCCTACTACTCCAGATTTAGCTGCAACTTTAGCACCCTTCCCTATTTGAGAATAAGGAGCAATCCCTACTTGACCAGCAAGCATAACATAATCCTCTAAAACCGCACTTCCTCCTATAGCAGTATGAGAAACAAGAATATTTTGCTTTCCTACTTTTACATTATGACCAACTTGCACCAGATTGTCAATTTTTGTGCCTTCTCCTATAATGGTTTCTCCAAAAACAGCTCTGTCAATGGTAGAATTTGCTCCGATTTCTACCTCATCCTCAATTTTCACACTTCCGAAGTGGTAAATTTTAATATTTTGGTAGCCATCTTCATAAGGCTCTTGAGCAAAACCAAAGCCATCTGCTCCTATAACTACCCCTGCATGGACAATACAGTTTTTCCCAATCTTGGTATAAGGATAAATCACTGCGTTTGGGAAAATAATTGTGTTTTCTCCTATTTCAGCATGAGCTCCTATAAAAACTCCAGGGAAAAGCACAGCCTCTTTTTTAATAACTGCTCCTTTCTGGATATAAACCCACGGATAAATAGCACAGGGTTCTTCTATCTTTACCCCCTCTTCTATAAAAGCCTGAGAACTTATACCCCAGAGAGGTTCTATTTCTTTTTTGAAAATTTCAGAAATTCTGGCAAAAGCTACTCTTACATCTTTTACTTCTATAACCGATTTGTCAGGAAAGTGGATTGCAAAACCTTCAGGACAAAGAATAGCTTTTGCTTTTGCTTTCTGAGCTTCGGCTACCCTTTTTAGTGAATCCACAAAAATAAGCTCTTTTTCCTTAGCTAAAGGAATAGCATTTATTCCTTCTATTTCAAAATCCTCTCCTATAAGATTCCCTTTTATTATCTTTGCAAGTTCTGAAATTTTGATTTTTTTCATATTTTAAACCCCAAAAATCGGCTTCACTTTATTGATTGTTTCTATTTTCTGGAGAGTAATTTTTCAAATTTTTTAATTTTAGTTATAAATGATTTCAAAAAGCCTGTAAAAATTTATGCTTTGTTTTCAAACTCCTTTACAAACTCCTCCAATTCATCAGGTTTCATATGCTTTCTTTCTTCTGTTTTCCTAATTTTTACTTCAACCTCTCCTGTTTTTTCAAAGGTTTTGCCTAAGATAATTTGTAAAGGTATTCCAACAAGATCTAAATCTTTAAATTTTACTCCTGGTCTTTCGTCTCTATCATCTAAAATCACATCCCAATTTTTAGAAAGCTGCTGATAGATTTTTTCTGCTTCTTCTTTAATTTTATCTTTTAAATAAACCACACCTATTTGATAAGGGGCAATCTGCCAGGGAAAAATAATTCCGTTTTCATCATGATTCTGCTCAATAGTAGCAGCAAGAATACGACTTACTCCTATTCCATAACATCCCATTATAAAAGGCTTCATTTTTCCATCTTTATCTAAAAACATAGCTTTCATTGGAAGACTGTATTTGGTTCCAAGCTTAAAAATATGTCCTACTTCTATGCCACGGATAAAACTTAAAGGGGTTCCGCACTTAGGACAAAGATCTCCTGGACAGGCTTTTCTTATATCTACTACTATGTCAGGTATAAAATCACGTCCCATATTAGCATTAATATAATGATACTCGTCTTCATTTGCTCCTATAACAAAATTTGGATAACCCTCCAGAGCCTTATCAACAACTATCTTTAATTTAAGTCCTTTAGGTCCGATAAATCCAGGGCTTGCCCCTACAATTCTTTTTATTTCATCTTCTCGTGCCATTCTTATTGATTTTTCTGGAAAAAGTTTTTCAAGTTTTACTTCATTTACTTCATGGTCTCCTCTTATACATACAGCAACAGCCTCTTTTTCATCCAGAATATAGATTAAAGTCTTAGTGATTTTGGAAACAGGAAGTCCCAAAAAATCAGCTACTTCCTGAGCAGTTTTAACTCCGGGAGTATAAACTTTTTCAAGAGGTTTTTCCGGCTCAGAAGGGTATTTTTCTCCTGAAATTGCAGGAGTAAGTTCTACATTGGAAGCATATCCACACTTTTCACAAAAAGCAAGCACATCCTCTCCGGTTTCAGCAAGCACCATGAATTCATGAGAAACATCCCCTCCAATGGCTCCTGTATGAGCCTCAACTGCTTTGAATCTGAGACCACATTTGGTAAAAATACTCACATATGTTTCATACATAAGATTATAACTATTATCAAGTCCCTCCCAATCTGCATCAAAGCTATAAGCATCTTTCATAATAAACTCTCTTGCTCTCATAATACCAAACCTTGGACGTATCTCATCTCTGAATTTGGTAGCGATTTGATACAGAATCAAAGGCAGATCTTTATAAGATTTGACATCTCTTCTTACCATATCAGTGATCACTTCTTCATGAGTAGGACCAAGACAAAAATCATGATCTTTTCTATCTTTAAAACGCAACAGTTCTTTCCCATAAGCATCCCAGCGCCCGGTTTCTTGCCATAGCTCAGCAGGTTGAACAATAGGCATAAGAACTTCCTGAGCACCAGCTTTATTCATTTCAGTTCTAACTACATTTTCTATCTTCCTCAAAGCTTTTAATCCAAGAGGTAAAAAGTTATAAATTCCTGAAGCAAGTTTTCTAATCATTCCAGCTCTAAGTAAAAGCTTATGGCTGATGGTTTCTGCTTCAGCAGGATCCTCTCTTAAAGTAGGAATAAAAGCTTTACTCCAGCGCATAAAAAACCTCCTATTTAAAAAACTATCCTTTCATGTTCTTTAGTCTTTAAATCCAAAATTACAAAGCTTGGAGCACCTTCTTTTCCTAAAATTTCTCCAGGATTTATTACTAAGGTTTTACCAATCTCTTTTATCTCATAAACATGAGTATGTCCACAAAAAACAAAATCATATTCCCCGGTTACTGCAAAGGCATAAGCTATTTTAGGATAATGCACCATAGCAATTTTATAATTTTTAATATCCAAAAATGCCTGTTCTCCATGAAACTTTATGTGAGGATATTTCTTTAAATGTTCCATCATTAAATACACATCTCCACGGTTATTTCCTAAAATCAAATGTGTCTCTTTTCCAAATTTTGCTAACACAGGTATCATAAAAGGAGAAATTAGGTCTCCACAATGAAAAAGCACTTCAGCCCCTTTGGTTAAAGCTAACTCTATAGCTTTTTCCAAATTAGGAATAGAATCATGGCTGTCGCTCATTATAGCCACTTTCATAAAATTTTTACCTCCTTTTTAAAAGCTCTTCTATTTTAAGTTTTTTCCAGATTTTATCAATTTTAGACTTAACCTCTGGACTCATCACTGCTTCCTCAGGCCATTCTCTCTGATATCCTTCTTCTTTCCATTTTCTTGTAGCGTCAATGCACATTTTAGAGCCAAAAGCAGGCTTAGGGCTTGCATGATCTAAAGCATCAACAGGACCTTTTACTACCATTATATCTCGCTCTGGATCCACATTTCCACTCATATAAAATAAAGCCTCGCTTATATTCTGAACATCAACCTCTTTATCAAATACTACTATTATTTTGGTAAACATCATCTGCCCAAGTCCCCAAAGAGCAGAAGCCACTTTAAAGGCATGCCCAGGATACCTCTTATCTATGGAAACAAAAGCTAAATTGTGAAAAACCCCTTCCCAAGGAAGATTTATATCTATCACTTCAGGTAAAATTTTCTTAATAAGAGGTAAAAAAAGCCTTTCTGTAACCTTTCCAAGAAAGCAGTCTTCCTGAGGGGGTTTTCCTACAATAGTTGCTGGATAAATAGCATCCTTTCGCATGGTAATACAAGTAACTTTAAAAACAGGATAATAATCAGGAGGAGTATAATAACCAGTGTGATCTCCAAAAGGTCCTTCTAAAGCTCTTTCATAAGGTTCTACATAACCTTCTAAAACAATCTGACTTTCAGCAGGGACTTCAAGAGGAACAGTTAAACATTTTACAAGCTCAACTGGCTTTCCCCTTAAAAAACCTGCAAGTAAAAGTTCATCAATATCTTCAGGTAAAGGGGCGGTTGCAGAGTAAATAACCGCAGGATCAGGTCCTATAGCTACCGCTACAGGAAGTTTTTGCCCGAGTTTTTCAGCTTTTCTATAGTGCTTTGCCCCTACTTTGTGAATCTGCCAGTGCATTCCTGTAGTATTTTTACTAAAAACCTGCATTCTATACATTCCTATATTTCTTACACCGGTTTCAGGATCTTTAGTAATTACGCAGGGAAGAGTAATAAAAGGCCCTCCATCCTTAGGCCAGCATTTTAAAATTGGAAATTTATAAAGATCTACCTTCTCACCTTTCCAGACTATCTCCTGACAAGGAGCTTTTTCAACCAGCTTAGGAAAGACATTTTTAGCTTTTAAAAGTTTGGGAACAAGTTTTAGCTTTTCAAGAAAGCCCTCTGCCTGCTTTATCTCCATAAACTCTATAAGCTCAGAGGCAAGCTCATCAAGGCTCTTTACTCCAAAAGTAAGAAAAATTCTTTTATAGCTTCCAAAAAGATTGGTTACTACAGGGATTTTGTGCCCTTTTACCTTTTCAAAAAAAAGAGCAGGCCCTTGAAGTTTGCAGACTCTGTCTGTAATTTCTGTAATCTCAAGCTCTGCTGAAACTTCAGTGCTTATTCTACAGAGCTCACCCTCTTTTTCCAGAACCTCAATAAATTCCTGCAAATTTTTATATGCTTTCATTTGCAATCATTTTACCATGCAATTAGTTTTATTTCAATTTTTATGGAAATTGTTTAGTCTCTCTGTTGATCAAAAGGACTTATCTCTCCGGTGACGCGCTTTTCCACTATATGAGTATAAATCATGGTGGTTTTCACGCTTTTGTGTCCCAGAAGCTCTTGAATAGTTCTTATATCGTATCCGGCTTTTAAGAGATGAGTAGCAATGAAATTGTATAAGGACTAGTTTTTCTTTTTTCCACACTTTATAAGAAACTTTCTAAGTTTTTTCCACATATTTCAGTTAACTAATATTACTATTGTAAGTGATTTCTTTTTGAGAATTAAATTTATGACTAAATAAAAAACAACACAAATTAAAGGAATTATTAAAAATCACTTGATTTTTAAAAATAAATATAAATTTTAAAATTTATTTAAGTTAATTTAAAAATAATTATTATTTTTAAAATTTGACATCTTAAAAATTTAATTATACAAGTAATTTTTATTAAATCTTACAATTTAAAAACAGCTCATCAGTTGAAAATATATGTTAGTTTTGAGATGGAGGATAAAATGTCTTCTGATATCGTGCCCGCTCCTGCAGTAGAATTAGTAGAAAGTTCAGAAGTTCCTTCATTGTTAGACAAGATCAGACCAGCGTGGAAGTCTAAAAATTTAATACAAAGGGTTAGAAGATTAATACATGTAGATCCAAGCAGTGCATGTCAAAGGATATTTAATGCAGCCATTCACGATTTAAGAGAAAAAATTATAATCGCTGGCATAGATATTGCGGCTGAAGCAGCGAAACAATACAAGTTACCACCTATAACCTCTAAAGAAGATATTGAGCGATATCCAACATCTAAAATTATAGATTTAGCATATCGCATAGGAATATTAACTCGTCCAGAGTGGAGAAGGTTGTGTCGTTGTTATGAAATAAGAAGAGATTTAGAACATGAAGATAACGAATATGAAGCCGGAATTGAAGATTGTGTGTATATATTTCAAACATGTATCAACGTTGTATTGGAAAAGGATCCTATTGACTTAATTCGAGTAACGGATGTAAAAAACTTAATTGAACAACCTGAACCAGCTATCCCATCTGCAAGTTTATTAGAAGACTATGAACGAGCGCCTCAACCTAGACAAGAAGAAATTTTAAAATTTTTAATATCGGTAGCATTAAATGAAAAACATCCAGAATTAGTAAGACAAAATGCCTTTACTTTTTTAAAATTTTTATCTGAACGTACTCAAAATTCAGTTAAACTTAATATTGCTCAATTTATACAAGAAAAAATTAAAAAGAAGGGAATATCCCTAACAATTATGAGAATAGCTTATGTAGCTGGTATTTTTCCCTATTTAAAACGCGCTTATTTAAAAGACTTCTTTCTGTCATTCTTTAAAAGAATGCAACAAGTTGGGTATAGATGGACTTCTTATCCTCACCATGGAACATTACTTAGGTCCTTAAAGGAAGTTGGAGGGTTATTATTTATACCTAAAGAAATTAGATATTTAATTCTTAAATGGCTTGTATTAGCGTACTTAGGAGAACCAGGGGGAGTAACTTCATGGGGTACTATAAGACATGTTTTTTATAGTGATACAGCTACTCCTATTATTGAAGAATTAATATCAGATGCGGCAGATATTATTAGAGAAGATTTTCAGAAATTAGAAAAAGACAAAGATATTAAAAGATCCATGATAAATGAACATATTCAACGCAGATTTGATAAGTTATTAGATCTTATTCAAAAATAAAACAACTAACAAACCTCTCCAGCGGACGGCGTTATACGCCGCCGCTGAGTTTAGACGTTAAAAAGGACAAACAAATGTTAATACCACTTGATATTTCATATGATAAATTTATAACAGATATTTTAAAAGAATTAGGTTTTACTCGAATTAGATATCTTGTAACTCTGACAGGTTCGTCTGGTTTAAGATACAAATTTAGTGCGATTGCCTTCAATGAAGAATTAAATCATTACTTGCTTGTAATGCCAGTTTATTCTAGTTTTTTAAGTGCCGAATCAGAACTAAAAGATATCTTATTGCCTTTATTAGATATTGGTGCCAGTTTTAAAGCAGATAATAAAAATTTAAGTTTTTTGATATACAATCCCATCTTTTATCTTAAAAAAACTGACAAAAATTATGACTTTGAGGAACATAGTAATTTTAATAAACTATGCAATGAATTAATGCAGTTGCCTGAATATGTTGAATGTAAAGAATTATTAAATCTCTTTTTAAAAGAAGAAGCTCATAGTCTTATTAAAGATTTTTATAGACCTTTTTTTATTTTAAATAATGCAATATTTTCTATAACCAATGACGGTGCTATGGCTATGAGTATATCACCTTATTATTTTTCTGAACAGTTGAGAATTTTTAAGCAATTTATTTATAATTGGGGTGGATTAATAATAGATGTCAATCATATTCCAAAGCAAAGCATAAAGAATTTTATTCAAAATCAGTGTGATAAAAAAACTTTTATTAAAGATAATTTGATTGACAGATATTTTTTTCCGCCAGTAGATGAGTTTTTACTAGCTTATAAGATTAAGTATAATATTAGTAAAAAGAAAGAATTAGAACAAGCTATAGATGTAGCCCAGCTATTAGGGCATAAAATTAGTCAACCATCAACCATAATGTCATCACAAGAAGAAATTATTAATGATCTTCTAAAACCGTCATTGTTCAAAAAGATTGTTGCACAATTTCAAATTCAAAATGTAGGTCACATAAAAAATGGTCAAATAAATATTGAATGGGATTGTACACTTAGAGCTTTAATCAACAAAGTTCATAAATTTATGGATATGATTAAGAAAATTAAATCGCTTAAGTTTTAACTTTTAACTAATCATCTTGACGTTTTTGATAACTAATTATTGAATAATTATGTTTCTAACAACTCTCTTCAGCGGACCGGCGATACCGTCGGCCGCTGAGTTTGGGCATTAGCCGCGCGAAGCGAAAGACATGCACCTACTTGTAGATGGCGCCCTGCTGAGGAGTGGCTGGTAGAGAGGTGAGTATAATGAGACAAGGAATCTCAAAAGCTGCAAATCCATGGCGGTTTTTTGCCCTTGCTCTTGGTATTTCATGGTTTTTCTGGATGTGGGTTATATTGATAGGCTGGAATGTTTTTACATTCCCAGCAATAATTCTCGGTGCCCTTGGATTGTTCGGCCCTGCAATTGCGGAAATCATCCTAATCTCTCACACTCACGATAAAGAAGAATGGCGAGATTACTGGCAGCGTGTATTTGACATCAGGCGGATTGGTAAAAAATGGCATCTGGTTATCTGGCTCACATTTCCTGTGCTGAATACTCTTGCCCTTCTGTTAAGCGTCCTTACCGGCTCCCCGTGGCCAGAGTTTGAAACAGCCAGAAATCTGCTGTCTGAACCCTGGAGAATTCTTCCTTTTGCCGTTTTTATCCTGCTCTATAGCCCATTACCGGAAGAACTGGACTGGCGTGGTTATGCTCTGGATGGGCTACAGGCGAGATATAATGCCTTTTTCTCAAGCGTTATCTTGGGCGTGGTATGGGCATTGTGGCATCTTCCTCTTTTCTTCATGAAAGGACAATAGCAGCACGACGTGTTAAAATTTGGCACATCGGATTTCTGGACGTTTATTTTTAGCCCAATCTTTCTTTCAATTCTATTCACTTGGATTTACAACAACACCAACCGCAGCACCTTGTCCGCTATCCTCTTCCATTTCATGTGCAATTTCAGTGGGAATTTCATTCCATTGACAAAGCAAGGCAGGCTATATAGTCTGATTTTGATTATTATCTTATCAATGGTAGTAACACTCATTTTTGGACCGAAAACTTTGACCCAGAATAGAAGAGGCTACCAAATGAGATCAGCAGAGAAAGGGATCCTAAGGCGTTTTTTCGGTAAGGGGATTTATCCATCTCAAATATCCTTCTGGTTGGATTTTCCTTTACGGAGACTTATTCTTTCTCCCCAGAAGCTGGCTGATAGGCTTCATCTCAAAGAAAATTTAAAAGTGCTTGAGATAGGTGCGGGTTCGGGTTATTTCAGCGTTGAAGTTGCACGCCGTATTCCACAGGGACATCTAGAATTGTTCGATATACAGCAAGAGATGCTTGAAAAAGCCCGTCGGAAACTTGAAGCAGCAGGATTGCATAATGTAGGATTTACTCTTGGAGATGCTATCAATCTTCCCTTTGGTGAGAATGAGTTCGATGTTGTTTTTCTCGTCGCCGTTTTAGGTGAGGTGTCAGATCCAGAAGCGTGCCTTCAGGGCATCTACAAAATTCTCCGACCATCAGGTCTTCTCTCCATTACCGAACAACCAGGAGATCCCGACTTCTTACCTCTACCGGTTGTCCGTTCGTTGGCTGAAAAACAGGGGTTTGAATTCGTCAAGAACTACGGCAAGAAAAAGAATTACACCGCAAACTTCAGAAAGCCTATTCGAATTAGGCAGGACCCTCATCAGGTTAGAAGTGGATGTCTTACTGACCGAGGATAGAGAAGATGCACGGCTAACATCGCTTGCAGCCGACCCCGCTCCGCTCGGTCGCTACGTTCTCTCGCTTCGCGGGGCGGTTGAAGCATATCGTTAGGAAAATAAAATCTTGACATTTTCTAAATTTTCAGGTTAGATTTTTAGATAAGAGATTTTAAGAAATCAAGGAAAATCTTATGCGTGTTATTTTAAAAGTTGAGAACAATAGAGAAGAAAGAGCCTTAATAAATTTTTTTAAACAATTACCTTTTGTTAAAATACGAGAAGCACAAAAATCTAAAAAAAACTAAAGTTTGAAGGAATCTTTTGTTTTTGAAAAAAATATTACAAAAAAAATTGAGAGAGAAAGCACGGAGAATGTAGAGATTATATGTGATACAGATATAAACTATAAAATATTTGAAAGGCAATAAAACTACTAAAAAGTTTTTTGATAAATTAAAAGAAAAAATATTGGATTAAGTGCCATTACACTAATGAAATTATTTTATGAGAGGGTGTCCACCCAATTGTGTAAATTTTTAAAAGTAGTTAAAGCAAACAAAAAGGAGATAAAGTTATAGATTTAGTTTTAAAAGGTAACCTTACTTTTGAAGAAGTTAAAAATCTTCCTTTATATTCACAGGTAAAATCTATAGATCTTACCCAAATTAATAAATTAGATACCTTTGGAGCAACTTATATTATAAAACTTTTAAAAATAAATCATCTTACTTTAGCTCAAGTTAAAGCTTCAGAAAAGCACCTTAAGTTTCTTGAAAGCCTTTGGAAGATTTATCCTGAAGATAAAAAAAGAGAAGTTAAAAAGTTCTCCTTAGATTTTATTTATCAACGCTTTCTAAGTTTTATCTACTTTTGCGAATACCTTGGACTTATTCTTATAGATAGTTTTAGAAATTTTAGACAGTTTGAATGGTCCTCTTTTTTTAAAGACTTACAAAGTTCAGGGCTTGGTAGCCTTGGAATATTGGGTTTGCTTTCTTTTTTAATAGGAATAGTAATCGGATATCAAAGTGCAGTACAATTAAAAACTTTTGGAGCTAATATTTATATTGTTAATTTAATTGGAATTTCAACTTTTAGAGAACTTGCCCCTCTTATTACCGGCATAATACTTGCCGGTAGAGTAAGTAGCGGTTATACTGCTAATATAGGATTAAGAAAAGTAAGCGAAGAAGTTGATGCTTTAAAGGTATTAGGGCTTTCTCCTGTAGTTCTTCTGACCCTACCACGTCTTATTTCTGCCACTTTCTTTACTCCTTTTTTAACTCTTTTTTCTGCCTTAACCATGCTTTTAGGAGGTGCTCTTGTTTCAGATATTATTCTTGATATAAATATTAGAGATTTCTTTTTTAGACTTTCTGAAATAGTGGCTAATAAACATTTTTTGGCAGGAATGATAAAAACTCCTTTTTTTGGATTTTACATTGCTATCATAGGAACTTTCTATGGTTTTATGACAGAAAAAAGACCAGAAAGTCTTGGCTATAGTGTTATGAAAAGTGTAGTTTCAAGTATAGCAGGAATAATTTTAATAGATGCCATTTTTTCTATAATTTTTATGTGGATAAAGCTATGACACCTATAATTGAGTTTAAAAATGTAGTTTCTAAATATGGAACTAAAGTTATTCATAAAAATCTTACTTTTAAAATTGAACCAGGAGAAATTGTAGCTTTAGTTGGAGGAAGTGGTTCAGGAAAAACTACAGTTATTAAGCTTATTTTGCTTTTATTAAAGCCAGCCTCTGGTAAAATCTACTTTAAAGGAAAGGATACTTCTCATCTTACACCTCAAGAAGAGCAGGAGATGAGAGATAGAATGGGGGTAGTTTTCCAATTTTCAGCTCTTTTTGCCTCTATGACAGTGGGAGAAAATATAATGTATCCCGTAATAAAAAGAAGAAAAATTTATAATGAGCTTATTAAAGAAAATGCTTTTTTAAAGCTAAAGCTTGCAGGCTTGGATGAGGAAGTTTTTTATATGTATCCTGAAGAATTATCAGGAGGAATGAAGAAAAAGGCTGCTCTTGCCAGAGCGCTTGCTCTTGATCCAGAATTACTTATTCTTGATGAACCAACCTCAGGTCTTGATCCTATTAGTGCTGAAGAATTTGATCATACTATAAAAACTTTAAGAGATCTTATGGGGATTACAGTCCTTATGGTAACACATGATTTATCTTCTTTAAGAATTGCAGATAAACTGCTGGTTCTTTCCAAAGGAGAAATAGCTTTTTACGGACATCCTAAGGAACTTTCTAAAGCCAGGGATGAATGGATTCAACAATTAATTTCAACAAGTAGAGGAGAATTTCTAAATGCTTGAGGGAAGAGTAAACTATATTTTAGTAGGTCTTTTTATTTTATTGATGGTAGTGGTTTCTGTTCTAACCATATATATTTTCACTAAATTTGGAGAGAAGGGTGAATATAAAAAATATCTTATTATAACCACGGAGTCTATCTCAGGACTCAAAGAAGGAGCAGGAGTTTATTATAAAGGTGTTCAGGTAGGAAAAGTAGAAAAAATCAGCATAGATCCTAAAGATCAAAATACTGTAAAAATAAAAGTTCTTATTGATAAAAAACTTAAAGTTATTGATGGAATGGTAGCTACTCTTGGAATTCAAGGTATAACAGGCCTTTCTTATATAAATATTGAGAAAAAAACAGGCTTTAAACTTGGTTATGATAAAAAAGAGAAACTTACAATTATACCCATGAAACCTTCTCAATTACAAAAAATAACAAGTTCTCTTCCAGAAGTTATAGAAAATGCTAATAGAGTTCTTTTAAGAATTCAGGAAATTTTAAGTCCCAAAAATACAAAAAAAATAGACCAGCTTATATTTAAAGCTGATAAGTTATTGGCTGAATTAAATCAGGCAGTTATTGAGACCCAAAAGTTTATTACTGAAGGAAAAAAGTTGGTTAAAGTAACTCAAAATAAAATCGAAACCTTAGATGTAGAAAAAATAAATGTTACCGTAGAAAAATATCAAAAAGTAGCTAAAGCTTTAGAAAAATTAATCTCTCAATTAAAAATTTTAACACAAAATGCTAATTATGAAACTTTGCCAAGACTGAACTCACTTTTAGAAAAGCTTAAAGAAACTTCTCAAGAATTAAGAGATCTTTCTCATAAACTTAGCACCGAGCCTTATTCTTTAATTAATATCAAAGAAAGCAAGCCCCATCCTCTGGAGGAAAGAAAATGAAAAAATTTTTTTGGTTAATTATTATTTTTATGCTTTCTGCCTGTACTTTAAAAACCACTCCTTATGAAACTATGCATCTTTTGGAAATTGGATCTACTTATAATCTTTCCTGTAACATAAGACTTTCTGAAATCAAAGTAGCTGATTATTTAAATACCGAAAAAATGGTTTACAGAGATGCTAAAGGAATGCATTATTTTGCCTTAAATAAATGGGCTTGTTCCTTTTCTTGTATAATTAAACAGGCACTTATAAACAGTTTTCCTTCTATTTATCAAAACCAGGGAAAAGATTTAAGTATTTATATTCTCTCCTTTGAACCTTATTTCAAAAATGAAAAGAAAGGAGAAATTAGATTTAAAGCTATAGTAAAACTTGAAAATAATGTAAAAACCTTTTATATAGAACATCATTTTGATGTCCAGAATTTTGAAGAACTTGTGTTTCGTATGAATAAAACTTTAGACCAGTTTTTAAGAGATTTGTATTTCTGGATTGAAGAAAATTGCTAAAAATTATAATAAAATCTATATTCCCAGCCAAGTAATTTTGCAAAAGCTAAAGATTTGGATTTCTTTATAAAAGAACTTATTTCTGGAGAGCTTATCAAAAATTATAGAAAAAAATAACATGGAATAAATACGAGAAAAATTTTAATAAAGAATTACAAATTAATTTTGATGAAACGTGCCTTTTGTGTAGTAAAGATAATCCAGACCGTTGCCATAGACGTTTAATAGCTGAATTTCTTAAAAAAATTTTTCTTAACAAATCTCTCTATCGGACGGGTTATAAAGCCCTTGGTGTTAAATCAGCATTACACCTCAGCAATGTTTTTTCTAAAGCTAAAATCTACCTCTACTGGATATTCTCCTGTAAAGCAGGCTAAACACACTTTATTCCTTAAATCTCCTATTGCATCAAGAAGTCCTTCAATACTTAAATAATAAAGTGTATTTATATCCAGATATTTTCTGATTTCTTCTACAGAATGTTTAGCCGCAATAAGCTCTGAAGAAGAAGGAAAATCTATACCAAAGAAACAGGGGAATTTAAGAGGTGGACAGGAAAGAAGAAAATGAATTTTCTTAGCACCAGCTTCTTTTATACTTTTAAGTCTATTTCTGCTGGTAGTGCCTCTTACTAAAGAATCATCTATAACAATAACTTCTTTTCCCTTAATAATTTCTTTAACAGGATTAAGCTTCATTTTTACTGAAATATCTCTTAATCTTTGAGAAGGTTGAATAAAAGTTCTTCCTACATAGTGATTCCTTATCATACAAAGTTCTAAAGGTAACCCACTTGCTTGAGAATAACCTATAGCCGCGTAATTTCCAGAATCTGGGAAAGGCATAACAAAATCTGCTTCCAAAGGACATTCTTTATAAAGATTTTTTCCTAAATTTTTGCGAACAGGATATACACTTTTTTGAAAAATATAGCTATCAGGTCTTGCAAAATAGATAAACTCAAAAATACAGAAGCTTTTATTAATTTTTTCCTTTTTAAAGGGATAATAAGAAGTCAGACCATCTTTATTTATTACTAAAATTTCTCCTGGTTCAATATCTCTTAAATACTGAACTCCAATGAGATCAAAAGCACAGGTTTCAGAAGCCAGCACATAGCCTCCATTGAGCATACCCAAAGCCAAAGGTCTAAATCCCCATGGATCTCTAAAAGCTATTAATATATCATCATATAGAAGAAGAACAGAATAAGCACCTTTTATTTGCTTCATGGTTTCTGCAATAGCTTCAACTAATCCTTTTTTGAGATTTCTAACTATAAGATGAACAATTACCTCACTATCCATAGTAGTCTGAAAAATATGCCCTTCTTCTTCCAAATTACAGCGGATAGAATAAGCATTAACCAGATTTCCATTATGAACAATAGCCATAGTTTTTTTAGCAAAATTAATACAAAAAGGCTGAACATTTTGAAGAATAGCAGACCCAGTAGTAGAGTATCTAACATGTCCTATAGCAATTTCTCCAGGGAGATTTTTTAAAATTTCCTCATTAAAAACTTCGTTTACTAAACCTATATTTTTCCATTCTTTAATTTTTTTCCCATTATAAACTGCTATACCTGCACTTTCTTGACCCCTATGCTGTAAAGAATAAAGTCCAAAGTAAGTATAATTAGCAGCTTCTTTTACTCCAAAAATTCCAAAAAGTCCACACATTTTACTCCTCCTTAACTTTCTAAGACTCCACCTACTGTAATTTCAGGTATTCTAAGAGTGGGTTGGGCATCTGAAACTGGAACCCCTTGTCCATCTTTTCCACATATACCAGGCTCAAAATGCAGGTCATTTCCTACCATATCAATTATTTCTAAAACCTTTGGACCATTACCTACTAAAGTAGCTCCTTTTATAGGATAGGCTATTTCTCCTTTATCTATATAATATCCCTCTCTAACCTCAAAAACAAAATCTCCTGTTAAAGGATTAACCTCTCCTCCTCCCATTTTTTTAACCAGAAGACCTTTATCTATACTTTTTAAAATATCTTCTGGTTTACAAAAACCTCTATCTATATAAGTATTACCCATTCTTGGGAGGGGAATATACCTATAACTTTGCCTTCTTCCATGTCCATTAGATTTTTTTCCATACTTAAGAGAAAAAAACTTATCATAAAGAAAATTTTTAAGAATTCCTTTTTCTATTAAAACTACAGGTTGAGAAGGTATTCCTTCATCATCATATTTATAATATCCATATAAAGTTTCCAAAGTAGCATCATCAATTACTGTGATAAGCTCACTTGCTACTTTTTCTCCTATTTTCCCAGAATATACAGATAATCCTTCTTCAGCATGATCTGCTTCTAATCCATGACCTACAGCCTCATGAATCATAGTTCCTCCTGCTTCACCTGAAAGAATAACAGGCATAACCCCTGCAGGAGCTTTTTTAGCTGAAAGCATTTTAAGGGCAAGCTCACTTGCTTTTTCAGAAAGATTTAAAAACTCGGGAAGTTCTTTGGCTTTTTCAAAAGCTAAGGTTCTTCCAGCTACTTCATAACCTCTCTCCAATCTTCCCTCTTTTTCTGCAACTACTATTACTCCAACTCTAAAATAAGGTCTTATTTCTTCTACCCATGTTTCCTCTGAATTTAAAATTATTATCTCTTTTTTTATCTCTGTTAAACCAATTTTATAATGTTTAATTTCTTTTAAATTTTTTATTCTTTTTTTTAAATTTTCTAAAAAATTAATCCTTGATTTTAAAATTTCAGAAATTTTAAAAAATGTAGAAACCTCAGAAATTTTTATAGATTTTGTTTGAAAAAATGTATTTTCTAAAGCTGTCTTTTTAATAACTCCTTTAGCAAGATCCTCTAAATAGGTTTCATCAAAATTATTTGAAAAAGAAAAGATATTTTGAAAATCCGATGTGATTTTCCTTAAAGCTATCCCTTTCTCTTCTCCCCAATTTATCTCATCTATTCTCTCTGGTTCCAAAACCAAACGTAAAGTTTGAGTATATTCTAAATAAATATCTGAAAATAAAGAATCCTCAGAAAGGATTTTTAATAACTTTTCTAAATTTTTAGGAAGTTCTTTTTTTAAGTCCATAAATTATTAATCCAGAATTAAGTTAATCTTATTTTAACAAATTTATATAATTTTGAAACTCCTTTTGATTTAAGCAACCCTTTCTTCCATAATCTCTAAGACTTAAAGCTGCTGAATACAGTCCTAATTTTAGAACTTTTTCATCTTCCAATCTCATTTTTATACCTGCCAAAATACCAGCATTAAAATAATCTCCTGCACCTGTATTATCTATAATTTTTTCTACTTTATATACAGGTAATTTTAAACTTTTATTTTTAGAGTAAAAAGCTGCTCCTTTTTTTCCTTTTTTTAAAAAAATTTTTTCTATACCCAGTTCATATAAGTTATCTAAGGAAATCCTTAGTTTTTGAAGTTCATATTCAGTTATAAATAAATACTGAGTGGCTTTTAGCCATGGAATTAAAAAATCTTTACCAAGATTAACATAAATTTCTCCAGGATCAAAAGAAATCCTTAGATTATATTTATTTAAAATAATTTTTTGAAATTTTTGTCCGGCTTTACTTGCAAAAGAAGAAAAATGAAAAAAACTTTTTATAGGTCTTTTTGGAATATTATCTAATAAAAATTTTTCGCTGTTTCCGGGACTTACTGCTATAAATCTATCTTTGTTTTTATCAAGTAAAATAAGAGCAAGACTTGTTTCCCCTTTTTTTAAAATATTTTCTGTATTTAAATTTACTTTTTCAAATTCTTCTAAAATATTTTTACCAAAATTATCCTCTCCTACAGCTCCTATGAAAGCTGTTTTAAACCCCCATAAAGACAAGGCATAAATAGTATTAGCAGAAGATCCTCCTCCACAGGCAAAAAGAAATTTTCCATTTTTTTCTAAAAAATCTAAGAATTTTAAAAACTGATCTCTCTCAAGAGATGTTTCTCTTCCAGGAATAATATCAATATCTTGGAACTTTATAGTTTGAAGATCTTCCACTTCAAAAAAAATATCCCAATTTAAAGCACCGCATCCAATAAAATCTAAATTTCCTCTTGACATTCTTTGGTCCAACAAACTCGGTTTCTACCCTCGGATTTAGCTTTATAAAGCATGGCATCAACTCTATCTATCAATGTTTCTATATCATCTTCTTCGCAATACCCTGCTACACCAAAACTAACAGTAATATGTTCTACTATTGGAAATTTATAAAGCTCGATTCTTTCTCTCAAATCTTCTGCCAGGTGAATAGCTTGATGAATAAAAGTATCAGGTAAAAGAATTATAAATTCTTCTCCACCCCAACGAGCAAAAATATCTGTTTTTCTAATTCTCTGTTTTACCATGTCTACCAGTGTTTTTAAAATTAAGTCTCCTACATTATGTCCAAATTTATCATTTACAGATTTGAAATGATCAATATCAAACATTATTAAAGAAAATTTACTCTTTTTTCTCTCCACCTTATCTATTTCTTCTTTTAATCTTTCTATAAAATAGCGTCGATTATAAATATGTGTTAGAGGATCAGTGATAGAAAGATGATATAATTCTTTTTCCTTAGATAAATCACGATAAACGCAATATAACAATTTTTTACCTTGATAAATAATAGGAGTTAAAGAAACTTCTACATAAAAATCTTCTCCTGTTTTTTTACGATGAATCCACTCAAATCTGTTATATCCCTTTTCAAAAGCTATACGGATCATCTCATTGGCTTTTTCATAGGAATCTCTTCCATCAAATTGAACAGGTGGACTGAGTTCTGAAGGATGAGGTCTTTTTTGTAGTAATTCTTCTCTGGAATTATACCCAAACAATTTAGCTGTACTATCATTAGATTCTATTATGGTATAAAATTCATCAATTAATAAAATAGGATCTTCTGATTTATACATTATATCTTTAAATCTTTTTTCACTTATCTCCAGTTCTTTTAAAAGATTTTTTTGTTCGGTAACATCTTTCAGAACAATCAAAATGTATATTTCACTATTTAGTTTGTTTAATTTTTTACAAAAAATCTCTATATATTTATTCTTTCCATCTTTCTCTATGATTTTAGATTCAGAAAGAATTTCATTCACATCTTTGTAATTTTTATACAATTGTACCCAAAAAGGATCTTTTCCCCATATTTTATTTTTTTGTAAATCCAACAATTTTTTAGCTTTTGTGTTATAAAACACAATTTCTCCAGATTCATTGAAAATAACAATAGCATCCCTAAGAGAATTTAAAGCAACTTCCAATAGTTTTTCTTTTTTTATCATAATTTTAATTTTAACTGATTTTGTGAAAAAATTCAAATATTAATTTTTATTAGCTTATTTTTATATATATTTTATACATTTTATATCTTTTATTTTTAGTAAAATTTAAAAAAATCTTATTAAGAAAATTTCAGAAAAATTTAAAGATTGGCAAAAATTAAAAATAGGATAAAATTTTTTAAAAGCTTGAAAAAAAGGAGGTAAAAAATTGAATCCTAAAATAGTATTTTTTGATACCACCTTAAGAGATGGAGAACAATCTCCAGGAGTTTCCTTAGATTTAAAACAAAAAGTGGAAATTGGTAAAGCTTTGGTTGAACTTGGAATAGATGTTATTGAGGCTGGTTTTCCTGTAACCTCTCCTGGTGATTTTGAAGCAGTAAAAACCTTGGCTAAGAAAGTAAAAGGAGCAACTATAGCTGCTTTAGCAAGGGCTAATAAAAAGGATATAGAGGTAGCTTATGAAGCCTTAAAAGAAGCTGAATCTCCAAGAATTCATACCTTTATTGCAACTTCAGATATTCATTTAACCTATAAATTGAAAAAAAATAGAGAACAGGTATTAGAGCTCGCCAGAGAAGCTGTGAAATATGCTTGTTCTCTTTGTCCTGATGTGGAATTTTCAGCAGAAGATGCTACCCGTAGTGATTGGGAATATTTAACTCAGGTAGTCTTAGAAGCTGTTAAAGCTGGAGCAAGAACTATCAATATTCCTGACACTGTAGGTTATACTGTTCCTCAAGAATATTATGATTTAATAAAATTTCTTATTGATAAATTAATAGAAGCTGGATACGAAGAAGATTTAAAAGCTGGCAATTTGCGTCTCTCAGTTCATTGCCATAATGATTTAGGATTAGCAGTTGCTAATTCTCTTTCTGCAATTTTAGCAGGTGCAACTCAAATTGAAGGAACTATTAATGGAATAGGAGAAAGAGCTGGAAATGCAGCTTTGGAAGAAATTATAATGACTCTTAAAACCAGAAAGGATTTTTTTGAAAAAAAACTGGGTTATCCTTTACAAGTAGATATAAATACCAGAAAAATAGTTCCTATCAGCCAATTAGTTTCTAAATATACTGGTATGATTGTTCAGCCAAATAAAGCTATAGTTGGAGCTAATGCCTTTGCTCATGAATCAGGAATTCATCAACATGGAGTTATTTGTGAAAGAACAACTTATGAAATAATTGATCCAGCAGAGGTGGGTTGGACAGGTTCTGCTATTGTTCTCGGTAAACACTCTGGAAGACATGCTATTGGTTTTAAATTAAAAAGTAGAGGATGGCAGTTTGATGATCAGGTTTTAAATTTAGTTTTTGAAAAATTTAGAACAGAAATTAAAGATGTGCTTAAGAAAATAGATGAAGAGTATGTTGAGGGAATCCTTCTTGATATATTCTTAGAAAAAAAATATAGATATTATTTAATTTCTTCTCAAGTTATCAGTGTATGTAGTGGATCTTTAAAACCCATAGCTCAAGTTGAAATAGAGGATAAAAAAGAAGGTAAAAAAGTTTCTGTAGGTTTAGGAGTTGGACCTATAGATGCAGCTTACAAAGCTACTGCAGAAGCTTTAGGTTATACTTTTAAAAAAGATACTAATAAGAAACATCTTAAGCTAATTGAGTTTAACATAAGTGCACTTACTGGTGGAACCTCAGCAGAGGGCGTATGTGGAGTTATTATTGAAAATGAAAAAGGTTTTAGAACAGCAGGACTTGGAAGAGATGGAGATATTGTAATTGCAAGCATTAAAGCCTTTTTAAAGGCCTTGAATCGCTTGGAAGCTTTTGAAGAAAAAGGAGAATATTTAAAAAATCAAATCTTATCTTTAAGAGAAAAATAACATAAAAGGAAACTTTAAAAGCTTCCTTTTATGAATTAGAAGACATTTTTTCTAAAAAATAGATCTTTTCTGTAGCTTTATTAGCCCATTCAGATTCTGGAGCTAAATAAATTATAGATTGCCAGATCTCTTTAGCAAATTCAGAATTACCTTCTCTAAAGTAAATTTCTCCTAAATAATATCTTGCCTCCCCAGAAATTTTATCTAATTTTAAAGACTGTTTAAAATAAAATTTAGCTGATTTTAAATCCCCCTCCTTAAAATAAATGAGTCCTAAATAGTTTAAAACTCTTGGATAACGAGGATTTTCTCTCATAGCATCTAAAAGAACATTAATAGCTTTCTTTTTTTCACCTAATTGATAATAAGCCCATCCTAAGTTAGTTTTAGCAATATAAGCATTTGTATAATATGGGTTTTGTAAGGCTTTTTTAAAATATTTTATGGCTTCTATGTATCTTTTTTGAAGCATCATCAATGAACCTAAATTATTATAAGCTTCTGAAAAATTAGGATCTAACCTTATAGCTTCTTTTAAATTTTCTTCAGCTTTATTAAATTCATATTTTCCCATGTAAACTACACCAAGAAGATTATATATTTCTGGATCACATTTATCAGTCTGTTTAGCTAATTTTAATTCTTCCAAAGCTTCTGTATATTTATTCTCTTGAATATAGATCTCAGCTATTTCTTTGTGAGATTTTGTTTTTTCTATATTGTATCTTTTTTCTGAAGCACAACTATACAGAAAAAAGCTTATTAATAAATACACTAAAATTTTGTATCTCATAATTTATCCTTTAATAAATTTTACATAAACCTTTCTTGTTCTGGGACCATCATATTCTGCAAAGAAGATCTTTTGCCAAGTTCCTAAAACAGGTTTTCCTTTTTCAACAATTAATACTATTGAAGGGCCTGTAAGACTTGATTTTACATGTCCTGGGGAATTTCCTTCTAAGTGCTGATAATCCAGATTTTCAGGGGCTATTAAATCAAACACTTTTAAAATATCATATTTGACTGCAGGATCAGCTCCTTCATTTACTATTATACCAGCTGTAGTATGTGGCACATAAATTATACAAATACCATCTTCTGGAGGAAGAACCTTAGCAACTTCCTGAGTAATATCTATAAGTTCTGTTTTTTTATTTGTTTTTATTGTAATTACTTCCATACAGATTTATAATATAAAATTTAATCTAAAAGTCAAGGTAAAAATGAAAAAAATAATTTTTTTGATTATAATTTTAAAAATTTCAATCTGCCGGGCTGGAGATTTTCTTTTAATTGATAAAGCTGAAAAAATTTTAAAAATTTATAAAAACAATCAATTAATAGCCTCTTATAAAGTAGGTATGGGTCTTGAAAGTCTGCTTCCCAAAGAAAAAAGAGGAGACTTTTTAACTCCTGAAGGGATTTATAAAATTATTAAAATAAGACCTTCCAAACAATATAAATACTTTTTAGCTCTTAATTATCCCAATCTAAATGATCTTTCTCTGGCTTATTATAAAGGAATTTTTAATAAAGAAACTTTTTCTAATTTATTAGATAAATTAAGAAAAAACAAAATTTTAAATACATCTCTTGGAAATGGAATAGGAATCCATGGTGGAGGAGCTTATCGTTTAGAAAAAAGAAATTCTTATATTTATAAAAATTATAACTGGACAAAAGGATGCATAGCTTTAAATAATAAAGATCTGTTAAAACTTTTAAATCAGATTTACATAAAAGAAAAAGTTATTATTATAAATTCTAAAAAATCTTTATTTGAAATTTTAAAAAAATTAGCTTATCCTGTTAAAATAAAACCTTTGGAATTTTGGCAAGGTGAGTTATATTTAAAGTTGAATAATTTTACCTTTATTAATTTTTATATAACTGAGTATTATAAAGGAATAAAATATCTTACTGTTGAAACTTGGTATAAAGGTTATTTAATAGAACGTTTGAAAACTAATGGTTTGGGGAAATTTAAAAATATACAGAAAGAAAAAAAATTAAAAAAATTGTTATTAGAAAATTTGGCAAATATATTAAATCCTTATAAAAATTTGGAATTTTAGATAAGGCTTATGGAATTAATTAAAACTATATCTCAAATGAAAAAAATTAGCAGTAAATGGAAAAAAGAGGGGCAAAAAATTGCTTTTGTTCCTACCATGGGTTTTTTACATGAGGGGCATTTAGCACTTGTCAGAAAAGCAAGAGAATTGGGAGATAAATTAGTAGTTAGTATTTTTGTTAATCCTTTACAATTTGGACCAAAAGAGGATTTTAGAGATTATCCCAGAGATTTGGAAAGAGATCTTTCTCTTCTGGAAAAAGAAGAAACAGATGTTGTTTTTGCTCCTTCAGCTGAAGAAATGTATTCACCAGATTTTCAAACCTATGTTGAGGTTACCAAATTAACTCAAAATTTATGCGGAGCTTTTAGACCAGGACATTTCAAAGGAGTTACTACTGTAGTTTTAAAACTTTTTAATATTGTTAAACCTGATATAGCAATTTTTGGAGAAAAGGATTATCAACAACTTCAGGTTATAAAACAAATGGTGAAAGATCTAAATTTAGATGTAGAAATAGTGGGACATCCTACGGTAAGAGAAAAAGATGGTCTTGCTATGAGTTCCAGAAATACTTATCTTTCCTCATTGGAAAGAAATTCTGCTCTGTGTCTTTATAAAGCTTTATTATTGGCTGAAAAATTAGTAAAAGAGGGAGAAAAAAATCCACAAAAAATAAAAAAGCAATTAGAAAATTTTATCCATGGTTTCCCTTTTACTAAAGTTCAGTATATTGAATTAGTAGATCCTCAAACCTTGGAGCCTGTAAAAATAATTGATAAACCTGTTCTTTGTGCCTTAGCAGTATATGTTGGAAAAGCAAGACTAATAGATAATAAAATAATAAACCCTTAAAGGGGGTTAAAGAAGATATGTATATTAAATTATTAAAAAGCAAGGTGCATCTGGCTAATATTACTGATAAAAATCTTTTTTATGAAGGTAGTTTAACCTTGGATAAAGAAATTATGGCAAAAGCCAATTTAAAGCCTTTTGAAGCTGTTTGGATTTATAATGTAAATAATGGAGAGCGATTTGAAACTTATCTTATAGAGGGTAAAAAAGGAGAAGTCATTCTTAATGGAGCAGCTGCAAGAAAAGGAGAAATAGGTGATAAAATCATTATTGTGGCTTTCTCCTGGGTTTTAGAAGAAGAGTTAAAAAACTTTCAGACTACTCTGGTTTATTTAAATGAATCTAATGAAATCAAAGAAATAAAATCTATTTCTTATTCTTAATATGCCTAAAATTTATCCTGTTAGCTTGGGTTGTCCCAAAAATAAAGTAGACTTTGAAAAACTTCTTTATATTTTAGGACAAAAAAATTATAAAATAGTGCTTGATCCAGAAGAAGCAGATATTATCTGGATCAATACCTGTGCTTTTATCAGACCAGCAGTTGAAGAGGCTTTAGATCATATTTTTGAACTGGGAGAAATTAAAAAAGAAAATCAAAAACTAATAGTTTCTGGCTGTTTAACTGCAAGATATGGTAAAGAAACTTTAAAAAAATTACTTCCAGAGGTAGATGAATTTTATGGTATAGAGCCTTATCAAAAATTTACTGAAAAGGAACCTCTAAATAGAATTCTTACAGAAAGTCCTTTTTATGCCTATTTAAAAATTGCAGAAGGATGCAATAGGAAATGTTCTTATTGCACCATTCCCAAAATTAGAGGAGCTTTCAGAAGTAAACCGGTGGATTTACTTATAAAAGAAACAGAAAATCTTTTAAAAAAAGGTATAAAAGAACTTATTTTGGTCGCTCAGGATATAACTTCTTATGGTAAAGATTTGGGAGAAAAAAAAGGACTTTTAAAATTAATAGACAAAATATCAAATTTACCCTATGATTTTAGAATCAGATTACTTTATTTATATCCTTCTGGAATAAATAAAAAGTTTATAAAAGATATTTTAGCCAATCCTAAGGTAGTTCCTTATTTTGATTTACCTATTCAACATGCCCATCCTGATATTTTAAAAAAAATGAAAAGACCTTCTAATTCAGACTATATAAAAGAAATTATCAGTTATATAAGAGATATTAATCCTTTTTCAGCTATAAGAACTACTGTAATTGTAGGATTTCCAGGAGAAGGAGAAAAAGAATTTGAGTTTTTATATGAGTTCTTGAAAGAAATTGAATTTGATCATTTAGGAGTTTTTATTTTTTATGCAGAAGAAGGAACACCTGCAGAAAAAATGTTTCCTAAGGTTCCTTACAAAGAGAAAATAAAGCGTAGAAAAATAATTATGAAACTTCAAAAAGAAATTTCCAAGAAAAGATTACAAAGAAGAAAAGGACAGGAAGAAGAGGTTCTGGTTTTGGGAGAAGATATAAAAGGAAGACTTTTTGGCATAGCTAAAATTCAAGCTCCTGAAATAGATGGAATTTCTTACATAGAGAATTCTAAAACTTATAAAGTATATCCTGGAGATTTGATTAAGACTAAAATTAAAAAAACAGGAGTTTATGATCTTTATGTAAAGCCTATAAAATAAATTTTACAATTTCTTCATCAGAAACAATATTTTCCAATCTTTCTCTTACATATTCAGATGTAATAACAATTTTAGTTGGAGCGATATCAGGTGCTTCAAAAGAGATATCTTCTAAGACTTTTTCAACTACAGTATAGAGCCTTCTTGCTCCTATATTTTCCATTCTTTGATTTATCTCAAAAGCAATTTGAGCCAGTTCTTCTATAGCTTCTGGGGTGAACTCAAGAGTAATGCTTTCTGTAGCTAAAAGTGCTTGATATTGTTTAATAATAGCATTTTCTGGCTCTGTAAGAATTTTAACAAAATCTTCCTTAGTTAAAGGATCAAGCTCCACTCTGATAGGAAATCTTCCTTGAAGTTCTGGGATAAGATCAGAAGGTTTAGCAATATGAAAAGCTCCGCTTCCTATAAAGAGAATATAATCTGTTTTTACCATACCATAACGAGTATTAACAGTAGTTCCTTCTACAATAGGAAGAAGATCCCTCTGCACTCCTTCTCTGGAAACATCAGGTCCGTGAGCATCGACTCTACTGGCAATTTTATCTATCTCATCAATAAATATAATTCCGCTTGTCTCTGTTCTATGAATAGCTTCTTTTATAACTTTATCCATATCTATAAGTTTAGAAGCTTCTTCCTTGGTTAAAATTTCCAGAGCTTCTTTTACTTTTACTCTTTTTCTTTTAGTTTTAAATGGAAGAAAGGTGGATAACATATCTCTGAGTTGCATTTCAATTTCTTCTAATCCTGAAGCAGCAAGAATCTCTATAGTAGGGGGCTTTTGACTGGCTTCTATCTCTATTTCTATATATCTTTCATCTAATTTACCTTCTCTAAGCATTTTTAAAAATTTTTCTTTGGTCAAAGGATCATATTCAACTTTAGAAGAAGTAGCAGGAATAAGAAGATCAACTATTCTCTCTTCTGCAATTTGCCTTGCTTTTTCTAAAACTTTTTTTTCTTCCTCCTCTCTCACCATTTGAACCGCAATATGAACCAAATCTCTTATCATGGATTCTACATCTCTACCTACATAACCTACTTCTGTAAATTTAGTAGCTTCAACTTTTAGAAAAGGGGAATTAGAAAGTTTAGCCAATCTTCTTGCAATTTCAGTTTTACCAACCCCAGTAGGACCTATCATCAAGATATTTTTAGGATAAATTTCTTCTTTTAAAGGACCTTTTAATTGCTGTCTTCTCCAGCGATTTCTCATAGCAATAGCTACAGCCTTTTTAGCTTTAGCCTGTCCTACAATATAACGATCAAGTTCCTTTACGATCTCTCTTGGAGTTAATTCTTTATTAATACTCATAGCTCCTCTACAATAATTTCAGAATTGGTATAAATACAGATTTCTCCAGCGATTTTAATAGCATTTTCTGCAATTTCTTTAGCAGAAAGATTGGAAAATCTGAGCATAGCTTTGGCAGCTGCTAAAGCCATAGGACCACCAGATCCAATAGCTATTACCTCTTCATCAGGTTCTACTACATCTCCAGCACCAGAAATAAGTAAAATATGATTTTTATCACAAGCAATAAGAAAAGCTTCCAAGCGTCTAAGGATTTTATCTGTTCTCCAGTCCTTAGCAAGTTCTACTGCAGCTCTAAGAAGTTGACCACTATAGGTTTCTAATTTTTTTTCCAGTCTTTCAAAAAGAGTGAGAGCATCTGCTGTAGAACCTGCAAAACCCACTAAAACTTGGCCTTTATAAAGCCTTCTAATTTTCCTCGCTTTATGTTTTAAAACAGTATTTCCCAAAGTAACCTGACCATCACCTGCCATAGCAATTTTATTATCCTTTTTAACAGCTATAACTGTGGTTCCTTTAAACATATTACAATTTATACCACAAAATAAGAAATAAAAAAGCCCTTGATTTTAAGAAATAAATTTTTAACATAATAAAATTAGAAAAAATTTAAAAAACAGGAGAAAATTCTATGGAATTAAAAAAATTAAAAAAAATTTCTGATTATGAATGGAAAATTCCGCAAAAAGGAGATATGAGGGTTCCTGGTTTAATTTTTGCCAGTAAAAAATTAATAGAGGAAATGGATGAGAAAGTTTATGAGCAGGTGAGTAATGTTGCCAGTCTTCCAGGTATTGTAAAAGCTTCCATTGCTATGCCTGATGCTCATTGGGGATATGGATTCCCTATAGGAGGAGTAGCAGCTTTTGATCCGGATGCAGGAGGCATAATTTCTGTAGGTGGAGTGGGTTATGATATTTCCTGTGGTGTAAGAACTTTAACCACACCTTTAATAAAAGAAGAAGTAAAACCCCTTTTAGAAAAACTGGTAAAAGAACTGTTTGAAACTGTTCCTACAGGAGTAGGATCTGAAGGGGAGATAAAGCTTTCTCCTTCTAAGTTAGATGAAGTTTTGGTGGGAGGAGCTAAATGGGCTGTAGAAAAGGGATATGGAGAATGGGAAGATTTAGAGTATATTGAAGAAAAGGGCTGTATGCCTGGAGGTGATCCTGATTATGTCTCAATGGAAGCTAAAAAAAGACAATATAGACAGGTGGGAACTCTTGGTTCAGGAAACCACTATTTAGAAATTCAATATGTAGCAGAAATATATGATAAAGATGTGGCTGAAGCTTTTGGTCTTTTTGAAAATCAGGTAGTAGTAACTTTTCACTGTGGATCTCGTGCCCTCGGGCATCAAATTGCTACAGATTATTTACCAGTTTTAGCTAAAGCAGCTAAAAAATATGGTATTCCTATTAAAGAAAAAGAATTAGTTTGTGCTCCTATTAATTCCCCAGAGGGACAAAAATATTTCAAAGCTATGATATGCGGGATTAATTGTGCTTTGGCTAACAGACAGGTTATAACTCATTTAGTAAGATTGGTATTTAAAAAATTCTTTCCAAGAATTCATTTAAAAGTTCTTTATGATGTAAGTCATAACACTTGCAAAGTTGAAGAGCATGAAGTAAATGGGAAAATTTTAAAACTTTATGTGCATAGAAAAGGAGCTACCAGAGCCTGGGGACCAGGAAGAAAAAAGTTGCCAATAGCCTATAGAAAAGTTGGTCAACCTGTGATTATAGGTGGATCTATGGGAACAGCTTCTTATATTTTAGTAGGGACTAAGGAATGTGAAAAAAAGTCTTTTGGTTCGGCTTGTCATGGAGCAGGAAGAACACTAAGCAGACATCAGGCTCTAAAGTCCTTTAGAGCTAATAAAATAATAGAAGACCTGAGAAAAAGGGGAATAATTATAATGGGGAAGTCCAAAAGAGGATTAGCAGAAGAAGCTCCTGAAGCCTATAAAGATATAAATGAGGTAATAGAATCTTCCTGTAAAGCAGGGTTGACTAAAAAGGTAGCTAAACTTCTTCCAATGGGTTGTATAAAGGGTTAAAAATTTTAAAATTAGGTTTAAAATTTTTAAAAATGATATAATAATATGTAATATTGCTTAATAATATAAAAGGGAGGTGTGTTATGAAAAGATTATTATTAAAATTAGCAGGGATTAGCGTAGCAGGGCTATTGGCTTTTGGTTGCACCTGTCCGGTTAAAGCTCCTGAAAAAACTGCTCCTAAATGGGCAACTGTTGATGATGTTACAAAAGTTCAGAATGAAATCAATGCCTTAAAAGCAGAAGTGGAGGCTTTGAAAACCCAATTAAATCAATGTAAAATAGATAAAAGTGAAGCTATGGAAGCTTCTCAACAGGCTATGGAGGCTTCTCAAAGAGCTATAGAAGCTGCTAATAAAGCAGAGGAAGCTGCTCAAAAAGCCGAAGCAGCTGCTGAAAAATGTGAAAGAATCTTTGAGAAAGGGTTAAAAAAATAAAAAATGTATCGTCCTTTTGAAAAATTAAGGGGATACTTAAGTATCCCCTTAAATTCTTTTAAAAAGAAAGAGTTTGGTTTTTCTGAAAAGCCAAGAGTATGCAAAGAAAGAGATTGGTTAGAAGTAATTGAAAAATCTCAGCCTTTGAAAGAAAAAAATTTCTTCTGGAGGTTTACTCCAAAAAAAGCTTTTTGGCAAAAAAGAAAAGATTGGCCTCCAGAAAAAATAGAAGTTAAAGTTTGGTTAACCTCTGAATATATAGAAGGCAAGGCTTCTGGTATAAGCAGGCAAATTATAAAAAACCTGAGAGAAGGAAAATTTTCAGTCCAGAGAACCCTTAATCTTAGAGGTATGTTTGTAGATGAAGCCAAATTTGCTTTTGAAGAGTTTATGAAAAGAGCTATTTTAAATGGAGATAAATGTGTTCTTATTATTCATGGACGAGGTCTTTCTTCAAAAAAAGAACCAGTTTTAAAAAACAAAGTAAAAGAATGGCTTGAAAAAGGTCCTTTTAGAAAATACATTTTAGCTTATTGCTCAGCCAGACCTTGTGATGGTGGTATGGGAGCAACTTATGTTCTTTTATCCTCTAAACCTATCAAAAGATAATGTTTCTTAATAGCCCTCGGACAAAATTTTTAATAACTGGGTTACCAGGAGTTGGTAAAACCACTCTTACTGAGTTTTTGTATAACTTCTTAAAAAACCATAAAATACCCTTTAATTTTTATGGATTTATTACTCTGGAAATTAGAAAAAAAGAAAAGAGACAAGGTTTTAAAATAAAACTTCTTGATTCCAAAAAGGAATACCTTTTAGCTAAAAAGAAAAATCTTTTGAATCCTTCAGAATTTAAAAATAAACCCTGTGTAGGAAAATATGTAGTCTTTTTAAATGATCTTGAAAATATAATAAGTGATTTTTTTGAAAAATTAAAAGATCCTAAAAGTTTTTTTATTATTGATGAGATTGGAAAAATGGAAGCTTTTTCTAATAAATTCTGTAAATTTATAGAAAGTTTACTAAATTCTCAAAATTATTTAATAGCAACTGTAGGTCTTGCAGATCACCCATTTCTTAAAAAGGTTAGAAACTATGAACCAGTTTTTTTATGCAAACTAACCAAAGAAAATAGAAATTTGCTCAAAGAACGGCTAAAACTTGAATTTGTTAGAAAAGGGAAACTTATTGTAATAGAGGGAATAGACGGAGCAGGTAAAACAACATTTAGCAAAGCTTTAGCTAAAATTTTAAAAGAAAAAGGTATAGATTGTATTTTATCAGCAGAGCCTACTTTTGGACCTTATGGTAAAAAACTCAGAGAATTATTGAAAAATGGGAACATTTCAGTTTCAGAAATTAATGAGTATTTTTTAAAAGATCGCAAATGGCATGTGGAAAATATTTTAATTCCTGCTTTAAATAAAGGTAAATGGATTATTCTTGATAGATATTACCTTTCTACTATAGCCTATCAAGGTGCACAAGGGCTATCTTTAAAAGATTTAATAATAGAAAATGAAACCATAGCGCCTCTTCCAGATTTAATAGTATTTTTGGACCTGCCTTTAGATTTGGCTTTTGAAAGAATAAACAATCGTAAAGAAGAGCTCAGTATTTTTGAAAGAAAAGAGTTTTTAGAAAAGGTCTCCAAAATTTATAAAGCCTATTTACCATGGTTCAGTCATGTAGTTCTTAAAGCAGAGTTGTCTATTGAGGAAAATTTGAATAAATTGCTAAGTTATTTAGACAGTAAATTTAAAGGTTCCTTTTCCTAAAATGTCATGTAAATGAAGAATTCCTACTAATTTATTATCAAAATTTACTACAGGAAGAACCGTGATAAGATGTTTTTCCATCAATTCTAAAGCTTCTGAAGCCAAACGGTTTTCCTCTATTATTTTGGGATTTTGAGTCATTACCTCTTCCACTTTTAAATCATCAATTTTTTGAAACTTTAACAGAATTCTTCTTAAATCTCCATCAGTAATTATTCCTGATAGATTTCCATAATTATTAACAATTAAAACACACCCCAATTTTTTTCTATCAATTTCTATAATAGCATCTTTTAAAAAAGTGCCTTCCTGAACCACAGGTATTTTATCATCTTTAAGCATAATTTCTTTAACTTTTACCTTTAATCTTTCTCCCAAGGATCCACCAGGATGATTTCTTCTGAAATCTTCAGATCCCAGACCTTTCAATTCAAAAAGACAAATAGCTAAAGCATCTCCTAAAGCAAGGGCTGCTGTGGTGCTTGTAGTAGGAGCAAGATTAAAAGGACAAGCTTCCTTAGGAATTTTAGAATTAATCACTATATCTGAAAGCTTAGCCAGATTACTTTCTAAATTTCCTGTTAATCCTATGATTTTTATGTTTCTTTTCTTTAAGATAGCAACAATTTCGCATACCTCCAGGGTATTCCCTGAATAGGAAATAGCAAGAACCACATCATCAGGAATAACCATTCCAAGATCACCATGTAAAGCCTCTACTGGATGCAGAAAAAAAGATGGAGTTCCTGTAGAAGAAAGAGTAGCAGAAATTTTTCTACCAATAAGCCCGCTTTTACCAACCCCTGTAACTACAACTCTGCCTTTAGTATTTAAAATTAATCTTACTGCTTTTACAAAAGAATTATCTAAATTTTTTATTATCTCTTCCAGACCCTCTTTTTCTGTGTTCAAAATCTCTTTAGCTCTGTTTAAAATTTCCTGATCTTTAAGCATAATTTTAGATTATTAATGTAAAATAAAAGAATTAGGAAATATTTCTGAAATATTAAGAGATTTATCCTGGTCCTGATCTATAAGAAAGGTCAAAACCTCTAAGGTTTTGTTAATCAGATCTGTAATCAATTCTTCTCTAACAAGGATTTCTGCTAATTTTTGTTCTGCCCATTCCAGTTCATTTAAAGGTAGGTCCTTACGAGGTAAATATTTATAAATTTGATAAAAAACTTTCCTTGCATTAATTCTCTCTTTTATATTAACCAAAATCTCTTCTGGATCAAAGGGATTTTTTTTTGTAATAAGGCCTTTAAAATATTTTAAATCTTCCTCTTGAAAATTCCAAAAGGAATCAATCCAATCTTTAAGACTGACAATTTTATCCATTTCTTCCATATTTTTTGAATGTAAACCAATTATAAAAAAAATCAAGCCTTTTATGTTTGATGTGGTTACAATTTTAAAATGTTACATTCAAAGGAGAAAGATTTTATGTTTATTAAATAATTGATTTTATAAAATCTTGACAAAGTATAAAATAATAATATATTATTATGTAACGCCGAGGTGGCGGAATTGGTAGACGCGCTGGCTTGAGGGGCTAGTGGACGTAAGTCCGTGCGGGTTCGAGTCCCGCCCTCGGCACCATATTTTTATTTCTCTTTCTTTGGATTTAAGATATCTTGTAAAGTCTCTCCTAAAAGAGTAAAAGCTAAAACTGTTATAAGTATAGCTAAACCTGGAAAAACAGAAAGCCACCAAGCCACTTCTAAGGTCTCCTTCCCTTCAATTAACATGTTTCCCCAAGACGGAGTAGGAGGTTGCACCCCTATTCCAAGAAAAGAAAGAGCAGATTCAATTAAAATAGCCTGTCCCAAACCTAAAGAAGCAGAAACCAAGATAGGGGGTAAAGCATTAGGAAGAAGATGTTTAAAAATTATCCTAAAAGAACTTGCTCCATAAACCTTAGCTATCTGAACAAAATCCCTTTCTTTAAGAGATAAAATCTCAGCCCTAACTAAACGAGCAACACCCATCCAGCTGGTTGATCCAATAACTATCATAATAGTTAAAATAGATGGCTCTAAATAAGCAATAATAGCTAAAATTAAGAAAATAGTAGGGAAACAAAGCATTATATCAATAAACCTACAAATAATTTGATCTACTATACCACCAAAATAACCTGCTAATGCACCTAAAAATACTCCTATACTCACAGAAATCCCTACTGCTACTATACTAACCTCTAAGGAAATTCTTGAAGCATAAATCATTCTACTAAAAACATCCCTTCCAAGTAAGTCTGTTCCCAGAAGATGTTTTAAAGATGGAGGTTGTAAAATTTCATTTACATTAATCCCAAAGGGATCATAGGGTGCTATATAAGGTGCAAAAATAGCTAAAATAGCAAGAATTGTAATAATACATAAGGAAATAAGTCCTATTTTATGATTTAAAAGTTCTTTTAAAATTTTCATTTTTTATGATTTAGTCTAATTCGTGGATCAGCTAAGGCATAGCCAAGATCTGCTAAAAAATTTCCTAAGAGTGTAAGAAGAGATATCAAAAATAAATTTGCCATAATAACAGGATAATCTCTTGCCATAACAGCCTGCCACATAAGTTGTCCCACTCCGGGAATTCCAAAAATACTTTCAAAAATTACACTCCCTCCAATAAGACCTGGTAATGATAGACCTAAGATAGTAATAAGAGGTAAAAGAGCATTTCTCAAAGCATGTTTGTAAATTACCACTTTCTCAGGTAATCCCTTAGCTCTGGCAAAAAGTATAAAATCAGCTTTTAAAACCTCTACCATAGAGTTTCGCACATATCTTAAAACACCAGCCAATCCCCCAAAAGTAGCTACAAATAAAGGACAAATTAAATGTTTTGTCCAGTCCCAAATTTTTTGCAAGGTCGTCATTTCTTCATAACCTATTGTAGAATGAAGACCTGAAACAGGAAGCCAGTGTAATTTTACTCCAAAAATCATCATTAATATTATAGCTAACCAAAAACTTGGCATAGCATAGCCTATAAAGGTAACTACAGTAACAGCCTTGTCAAAAATACTTTCGGCTTTCACAGCTGAATAAACTCCCAGGGGTATAGCTATTAAAAGTATTAATACTAAGGAAATAACATTTATAAAAATAGTAATGGGAAGTCTTTCTTTAATTTTATCCCAAACAGGTCTTTGATCTAAAGAAAAGGATCTGCCAAAATCCAGTTTTATTATCCCTTTCAACCAATTCCAGTATTGGATATAAAGAGGTTTATCTAATCCATACATTTTTACAAGTTTTTCTCTATACTCAGGGCTTATTTTAGGATTAAATTCTGTAAGAGGACTTAAAGGTCCTCCAGGAGCTAAATGAATAATAGAAAAACTAATAACAGTCATTCCAAAAAGAGTAATTAAAAAACTGAAAAAACGCTTCAATAAAAATGAAATCATGCTATTTTAAGTCCTTTTTTTCTTTCTGCTTCAGAGGATTTCAAATAAAAAGGTAACAGAGTCTCAGCATCTTTAAATTCTACTTTGTTTTGTTTTATTTTCAAATAAGCCAATTTAGCTACCAATTCAGCACTTATATTAACGGGAATTTCAGGCTTAATATAAAAATTTTTTAATTCCTTTTTAAAAAACTCATCCCAGATTTCTAAAGTTTCACTTAAAAATAGAGCAGGCTCATTTATATAATTAGAGATTTCTTTTAAAGAGATGCAACAAGGAGCTAATTTAGTATTAAGTTTGAAATCCTCCCATTGATAAATAGCTAAAAAAACTTCTTTGCTATAAGCATTTACTAAACTAACAAGGGGTAAAGAGTGATTAATAAAATTAGTGGCTAATATTTCTAAACTACATAAAGGAATTACAGGCTTAGGATAAACCAAATTTAATCCCTTTAAAACTGAAAGTCCTATTCTTAGACCTGTAAAACTACCAGGACCAACATCTATAGCATAATAATCAACCTCTTCTAAAGAAAAATTTAAAACCTCTGTAATAAAAGTTAGAGTTTTAAAAATAACTTTAGAATAGGATTCTTGAGAGGATAAAGAGACGCTGCTTAGAAGCCTTTCTTTAAATAGAGCTATACCTCCAGTTTTACCAGAGGTTTCTATGGCAAGAATTAAGGGAGCTTCCATCCGCTAAGTAATCTAATAATATCATTATAAAAAACAGCTATACTTAAAGCAATAATAAAAATTAAACCTATTTTAAAAATAATCTCCTGAGTTTTTAAAGATAGAGGTTCTTTTCTTATGGCTTCTATACCAAGAAGAACCAAATGTCCTCCATCCAGCATGGGAATAGGTAAAATATTAATAATACCCAAATTGATAGAGAGTAAAGCTGTGAAAGAGAGTAAAGGATAAAACCCTAATCTGGCTGTATCCCCTGCTATTTTACCAATAGTAATTGGTCCTCCAAGAGTAGAAAAAGGAAGTTGCCCTGTAAACAATTTAAAAATAGCTATAAAAGTTAAAGATGTTATCTCCCATACCTTTTGTAAAGCCCAAACAAAAGCTTTTATAAAATTGTATTTTTTATGAATAATTTCCTGGCTTGCCTTTATCCCTAAAAAGGGAATCTTTGTCTTTTTACCAAAAATGTTGTAACCTTCTTTATATTCTGGCTTGATATAAAGATCTAAAATTTTATTACCTCTTTTTATTTTCAATTGAACTGTATTTACTTTATTATTGGTTCTTAAATATAAAACAATTTCTTCAAAAGATTTGACTTTTTTCCCATTTACTTCTATAATCTCATCTCCTTTCTGAATACCAGCTCTTTTGGCAGGAGATTTTGGCAGGACCTCTCCTACTTTTGCTGGAATTATAGAAGACCCTGCTACGGCAAATAAAAACCAAAAAATAAAAATTGGTAAAACAAAATTAGCTAAAGGTCCTGCTATTACAATAACAGCTTTTTGCCAGGGTTTTTTAAAAGCATAGGCTTTTTCTTTTATTCCAGAAATTATTGCTTCAGGATGTTCTCCATATAGTTTTACATATCCTCCTAAGGGAACCAAGGAAATTCTATACTCTGTTTCTCCAATAGTAAAGCCTATTAAACGAGGGCCAAAACCTAAAGAAAAAATTTCAACTTTTACTCCCATTAATTTAGCAGCTAAAAAATGCCCAAATTCATGTATAAAAATAAGTATTCCTATTACAGCAAGAGCTACCGAAACAGTTGTTATCATTTTGTTTGTCCTCTAATAAGATCTTGAGTAAAGTTGCATATTTCTTTATGTATTTCTAAAATTTTGAAAATATCTAATGCTTCAAAATTCATAGAAGGTATTTTAAACTCCTTTAGAGTTTTTTCAATAAAATAGGGAATTTTATCAAAAGATATTTTTTTATTAAGAAATGCTTCTACTATTACTTCATCAGCTGCTTCCAAAATTAAAGGATAAAGCCCTCCTAAATTTCCAACCTCATAAGCTAACTTTAAACAAGGAAATTTTTCAAAATCCGGCTTTTCAAAAATTAGGTTTCCAATTTCAGCTAAATTTATATTTTTAACCGGAAGTTCTATTCTTTCAGGATAATTTAAAGCATAGGAAATAGCTATTTTCATATCAGGATAACTTAAGTGCATTAAAAAGCTTCCATCAATAAGTTCAATTAAACCATGAACCAAACTTTGAGGATGTATTAAAACTTCTATTTTTTCTAAAGGGAAATCAAACAAAACTTTGGCTTCTAAAACCTCAAAGCCTTTATTCATAAGAGTAGCAGAATCAACAGAGATTTTAGCTCCCATTTTCCAATTAGGATGAGAAACTGCTTCTTCAGGAGTGATCTCGGAAAACTTTTTCAAAGGTGTTTTATAAAAAGGACCTCCTGAAGCTGTAAGAATTAACTTCTTAATGTTCTTTCTTTTTTCCTTTTGCAATAGCTGAAAAAGAGAAGAGTGTTCACTATCTACAGGTATAAGCTCTGTATTGTATTCTCTGGCTATTTTTTTTAAAAATTCCCCTGCTACTATAAGACTTTCTTTATTAGCAATAGCTACTCTTTTTCCACTCTGCAAAGAATAATAAGTAGGAATTAAAGCCTTTATTCCTGAAATTCCTATAACAAAAATATCAGCTTCTTTTAAAGTTGCTAATATTTTAAGCCCTTCATCTCCATAATAAATTTCAGCTTTGTATTTTAAGGATTTTTTTAAATTTACAGCATCTTTTTCTTTTTCTACTGCTAAATAGGGAACTTTAAACTCTTCAGCAAGTTTTTTTAATGCCTTTATTTGTGATTTACAAGAAATAGCTAAAATTTTAAATTTTTCTGGATAAGTTTTAATAATATTTATAGTAGAACTACCTATGGAACCAGTGGCACCAAATATAACAACTTTTTTCATTCCAAATTACTTTTTAGAAGTATTTTCTGAAGGATTAACTTCTTTTTTAGGAGGAACTGGGATAGTCTCAGGAGGTGTGGGAATTTCTGATCGAGTTTTTACTTTGGTAGTTGCTTGAGGAATTTTAAACATAACAGACTTGTTTTTTTCTGTAATAAGTTTGGTAAGTAAAAGAGAATTTAAAAAAAACAAAACAATCAAAATCATGGTAACTTTATTTAAAAAACTTGTGGGACCCGCTCCTCCAAAAATGGTCTCAGCTCCTCTAAAAACTGCTCCATATTCAGAACCTTTTGTTACATTCACTAATACAATAAGCACTATTAATATAGATAAAATTATCTGAAAAATTAACAAAAATCCTTCCATAATTCCTCCCTTTTTATCTCATGGAAAATAAAGTAGCTCCTGGTAAACTGGCAACAGGTTCAGTTAACAACATCTCTCCATTTTTTATCCAAGTTTTTAATATTTCTGCAATTTTTCTTGCTTTAGGTAAACTGGAAACAGGACAGGTAGGTACTTCCTTTCCAAGGATATTTATCTTTCCACTTTTAAGTTCTGCATAACTTACTATTCCATAATTACGTTGAATACCATTAGGATAATCATAGGAATAATCTATTACTTGAGTAAAAAGATCTTCATCAGAAAGACCAGCCCATTCTGCTATCTGTTCATTAAGAATAGGTATAGGAATTCCTAAACCTACAGCCATAGAGCAACCATAACCTATATGACTTGTTCCTACTAACCATTCAGGACTCATCTCTTTAAGATTACCTATTACCATTAATGTTGCTGCAGGTTGAATAGGCACACCCTTAGGAGTTCGTTTAACTTCTGTTTTATATTGAGTTCCTGCCCAAATTACATAACCTTTAGTTCCACCTAAGAATATCCGAGTTCCTATTCCTATAGTTTTTAAATAAGGATCCTTTAATAAAGGTGATAAACATCCCGCTGTAGCATAATTAGCATTTCCTAAATTAGGCTTTAATACTCCCATATAAGTATAAAGCATCTTATCAGATAAATTTATGGCACAGCAATAATTTTGATAACAATTTCTTGGATTACATAAAACCGCATTTACTAAATCATGGATGGTTATTTCTGTTTCAAAAGATTTTCTGGGGTAACAATGTGTTCCATAACCAATAGCTCTTAAATGAATTTTTTTACCTGCTACAAGATCATGAATAACATGGCCTCCACCGTAAAGAAACTGGCCAGGAAATACTTTATTTAGAGGATCATCCTCTCTTGGTTCTGCAGCTCCAATATAAATATCTACTGCTGCGATTCCAGCATAAGCTGGAACATCATTTAGCCAAACTCTATAGGCTTTAATAGTGGGTGTAGTATGACCAAAATTAATAAAAGCTCCTGAAGAACACATAGGAGAAAAAGTTCCAGTGGTAACTACATCCACCTCTTTGGCTGCTTGAACAGGACCCACCTCTTTAACGAATTTACAGAACTCCTCTGCAGTTAAAACTACAGCTTCTCCTTTTTCTATTTTTTTATTTATTTCTTCTATAGTTTTTCTCACTTTAAATTCTTCCATCAATTTCCTCCTATTCTATCAAAGCAACTACCTTATGACCATAAGCTTCTAAATCAGAAGCTATTTTATCTAAGGCTATTTTTTCAAGTCTTATAAAATAAACCTTTTCTCCATCAAGATTAACATCCATTCCTATAGAAATAACCTTTCCTCCGCCTTTTCTTATAATTTCCAGAACTTCATCAAGATTTCCCTTATTAGGAATAACATCTAAACGAGAAGAAGCTCTTAAGATCCCCATCAATTCTATAAAGGCTTCTAAAATATCTGTTATAGTAATTATTCCTACCAATTTCCCCTGATTAACTACAGGTAATCCTCCAATTTTATATTTATAGATAATTTTTGCAGCTTCATCAATAGAGGTGTCAGGAGTTATAGTAATAGGATTTAAAATCATAACTTCCTTTAAAGGAAGTTGCAGCTTTTCTGGATACAAATAAGGTCTAAGATTACTTTCTGTAACAAATCCCGCTAATTTTCCTTTTTCCATAATAGGTAAATGCCTAATAGAATGTTTTTTCATTAATTGTATAGCTTCTTCTACTGTATTATTTGGAGTAGCAGTAATTAAATCTGTAATCATCCAATTTTTAACTTTCATCAAGGCAATACTCCAGATAATTAAATTTTATTTGAAAAACTATACCACAAAAATTTAAAACGCAAAGAGAAAAACATTTTTAGTTTATTTATCAATTTTTATACATTTTTCAGGAATTTTAGGACCTGGAATAGGAGTTCCTCTAAAATTAAGCACTGCTCTTATACTATAACAAGTCCTTTGAGAAGAGTCTATTTTATCCCAAAACTCTTTTTTATTCTTTATCTTTATAATCTCTGTTTTGCTATCTGTAATTTTCTCTATTTCATAAAAAATTGTTCCTTCTAAATAAAGTCCATAAATATCATGAACAGGTTTTTCCCAAGATAATATAACCATATTCTTTTCATATGGAATTATTTTAAAATTTTTGGGAAGTCCTGGTGGATTGTGCCAATAAACTGTTATTGGTTCTGTATATGAAGTTTTTACTAAAAAATCTTTTTCTATTTTTATTCTATAAGTGTAAGCATATCTATTTTTTACTTTATAGTCATTATAAATTATTAAATTTCCTGCAGAGTGTAATTTCGGAGAGAGTTTTATTTTATAAACTTTTTCTTTAGCTTTTGGAATATCCAAAGGAATCTCTTTTTTTTCTATAATTAATTTTTTAATTTTTGTTAAAGGATATCCTCCTCTTGTTTCAGTAGGTAAATTAATAAGTAGTTCAAAACCTGCCTGAGTTGCTTTAACCTCAAAATAAATATCCTTGGGGATACTCTGTTCTATAGATAAAGGTGGACTTTTTTTTCCACATCCCCAAAAGGCTAAAACTGAAAAAATTAAAAAATATTTCAGAAAAGCTTTCATAATTTTTCCATTATAAAAATTTTATTTTAAAAATTCTCGCGCAATGACATTGTATATTCACAGCCACAGGTAAACTGGCTATATGACAGGGATGAGTTTCTATATGCACTGCTAAACATGTGATATTTCCTTTAAAACCCAAAGGACCTATACCAAGAGTATTTATTTTTTCTAAAAGTTCTTTCTCTATTTTTGCAATTTCTGGATCTGAATTTAAAGCACCAATTTCTCTATATAAAGCCCTTTTGGCTAAAAGTGCAGATTTTTCAAAATCTCCTCCTATCCCTACTCCTACAATAACCGGTGGACAAGGATTAGGTCCTGCTTTTTTAACTGTTTCTATTACAAAATTTTTAATCCCTTCAACACCAGCTGAAGGAGATAACATAGCAAGAGCACTCATATTCTCACTTCCACATCCCTTTGGCAAAAGTTCTATTTCAAATATATCTTCTGGCACAATTTCATAATGAATTACAGCAGGAGTATTTGTTCCTGTATTCTTTCTGGTAAGAGGATCACAAACAGAAGCTCTGAGATACCCTTCTTTTTGAGCCAAAGCTAAACCTTCATTAATAGCCTTCTCTAAATTCTCAATCTTTATCTTTTCCCCTATTCTTACCCATACTACAGGAATACCAGTATCCTGACAAAGAGGAAGTGCTTCTTTCTCAGCTATTCTGCTGTTTTCTATTAATACCTCAAAAACAGCTTTTGCTAAAAGATTTTTCTCCTTTTTTAATGCTTCTTCAAAAAACTTTATTACATTTTCTGGAAGCTTTTTACAGGCTTTAATATATCCCTCTTTTACTGCTGATACCACTTCCTCATATAAAACCTTCTTGCTCATTTTTCATTTCCTTTTCAATTATTTTTGATATTAAAATAATTATACCTCTTTCCAAATATCATCCAAGTTTTTATTAAAATTTGTATTATAATTTAAAACATTATGAATCCATGTTTTGCATTGCTTCTTTCTATATTTATAATTCTTTTCATAATTCGCACTAAAAAGAGTGTTACTCTTGCTATATTAATAGGATCTTTTGTTCTTGGATTTCTTACTATTAAAGAAAAAACTTTAACAAGATTTCTTATCACTATTACTTCTAAAGACACTTTAGAACTTATAGTTCTTATTGTTTCTGCTTTTATCTTAGGATTCTCTATGCAAGAGTTTGGTCTATTCCAAAACCTAAGTGAGAAAATTGAAGCACTTACTGGTAAAATGAGTCTAATCATTTTGCCAGCTATAGTAGGATTTCTACCAATGCCTGGAGGAGCTTTAGTATCAGCTATAATGATAAAAGACCTTGTTTTAAAATATCAAGTGGATCCAGTAAAAGCCACTTTTATAAATTATTGGTGTAGACATCTATGGGTTGCTGTATGGCCTCTTTACCCAAGCTTTATCCTTGCAAAAACTATAACAAATGCCGAACTTTTAAAGATAATTGAAGCAGATTATTTAATAACTCTGGCAATGATAATTATGATTTTTATTTTTATGAAAGATTTCTTTAAAATGCGCACAAAAACTTCTTTTAATTTAAATGATCTTAAATCTGTTATTTCTTCTTTATATCCCCTTATTTTAATAATTATCCTCTCCTTCTTTTTTCACATAAAACTTCTGATTACTATTCCATGTACAATAGCCCTACTTTATTTTCATAAACACCCTAAACCATCACAAATAAAAGGGATTTTAAGAAATTCTCTTGATCCTGGTATCCTTCTTCTTATTATAGGAGTAATGTTTTACAAACATCTTATTATTTATACTAATTCTGCTCAAATATTTTTTGAGGATTTAAAAATGTTTCATATTCCTATTCCATTTGCTGCTTTTATGCTTTCCTTTATAATAGGTTTTGCAGTAGGTATAGAATTAGGATTTTCTGCTATAGTTTTTCCTTTACTTTTAAATTTCAGTGGTATGGGAAGTTTTTTTAATCCTTTAAATTTTATGTTAATTTTCGGTGGAGGATTAATGGGAGTTATGCTTTCTCCTCTTCATCTCTGTTTAATCTTGACTTCTAAATATTATAAAGCTGATCTGGTGAAAGTATATAAATATCTTACACCTTCTGTATTTTTAGTATCAATTATCCTGTGGATATTTTATCTTTTAAAAATATCTTTTTAAAACAAACAGACTCTCTTTGAGTCTTTCTTTTAATATCTGACTTTTTTCTAACTCTGATTTTATATCAAAAATAGCTTGAGCTAAATTTTCCCAGTATCCACAAAAAATAAGAATATTATGGCCACTTGCTATGCTTAAAATAATCCTCTCCTGAAGTTCCCACTTATTTAACGCCCCCATATTTAAATCATCTGTAAAAATCAGTCCTTTATAATTCAATTTTTTTCTTAAAAAACTTATCATTTTTTCAGAAAAAGTTACAGGAATATTTTCTATTTCTTTAATTAAAATATGAGTAGTCATAATAAAAGACATATTTTTTTTTATAAAAAATTTAAAAACTTTAAGACTTTCCTTATCAAGTCTTTCTTTAAAAGGAAGTTCTTTATGTGGATCTATTTCAATATCTTTTAATCCTGGAAAATGCTTAATACAAGTGAATATACTTTGTTTTTTATGTTCCTCTATAAAAATTTTAGCAAGTCTTTTAACAAGATCAGGATCTTTTCCAAAGGTTCTGTTTCTCAAAAAATCCTCTACTTTTTCATCCGCCAAATCTACACAAGGAGCAAGATTTAAATTAAGGTTGTAATTCTTTACTGTTTCAGCTATTTTTTTAGCCCAGGATCTTACTATATTTTCATCCTTTTTTTCCTGATATAAACTGGCTATTTCTAAGGGGGACTTGAAATCACCATCTATCCTACAAACCCTTCCCCCTTCCTGATCCACAGCCAAAAAACCCAGATTTAAATTCTGTTTAAGATTCTCTAAATAAGCTCTAAAATCTCTTTTAAAATGCTCTTTAAAAAATATAAAGTGCTTAAAATTTAAATCTTTATAAAAAGATTTTTCTTCTAAGCTAAGATCAAAGGATTTTATTAAAAATATCTGTCCTGTGTTTTTAAACATCATTTAAAATACTCACGGAAAAATTCCAGTGTATTTTCTATATCTTCAAGATTAGTATATCTTCCTAAGGAAAACCTTATAGTTCCTTCTGCTATTTCAGGCTTAACTTTTAAAGCTAAAAGAGTGTGTGAGCCTTTTCTATCATGGCAGGCAGAGCCTGTAGAAGCACAAATCTGATGAAGATCAGCTAAAATTTGAGTTCCCTTTTTTCCTACAAAAGAAATAGTTAAGGTGTTGGGTAGAGTTTTTTCTGGAATACCATAACGATAAAGCTCAGGATAAATTTCTTTTAAGCCTTCGTATAATTGTTCTCTTAAATAGATAAGCCTTTCTGCTTCAGCTTCCACATCTATTTTAGCTATTTCTGCAGCTTTAGCCAGAGCAGCAATAAGCCCTACTGGCTCTGTTCCTGGTCTTATTCCTCTTTCCTGTCCCCCTCCAAAAAATAAAGGAGAAATATCAACACTTTTTCTGATAAAAATAGCTCCTATCCCCTTGGGAGCATACATTTTATGTCCTGCTATACTTAAAAGATCACATCCAATTTCTTTTACATCAACCGGAATTTTTCCTACAGCCTGACAGGCATCAGTATGAAATATAATCTTTCTTTCTTTACAGATTTGGGCTATTTCTTTTACAGGCTGGATTGTTCCTATTTCATTATTAGCAAACATTACAGAAACTAATATAGTATCAGATTTTAAGCGTTTTTCTATTTCTCCAGGTTCTACATAACCCTGAGAATTAACAGGTATAAAATCTACATCAAAACCAAGTTCTAAAAGCTTTGCAGCCGGATTTAAAACTGAGGGATGTTCAAAAGCACTTACTAAAATATGCCCTTTTTCTTTGGCTAAAGCTATTCCAAATAGAGCTAAATGATTAGATTCTGTTCCTCCTGAAGTAAAATAGATTTCCTCTGGTTCAGCATTTATAAGTTCTGCTATTTTCTGGCGAAACTTTTCTAAATGTTCTTTTACAAATATACCAAATTTATGGCCTGAGCTTGGATTTGCAAAATATTCTAAGGAATAAAGCTTAAAAGCTTCTATTACCTCTGGTAAACAAGGTGTGGTAGCATTGTAATCTAAATAAATTAGATCTTTTATTTTCATAAAAATTACTCCTTATCTCATTTTTTACATCTTACAACTACAAAGGCTCCTATGTTTTTTAAAAAAGTGTTAGCAAGCTTTTTATCCAATTTTTTAGCAAAATTTAAAAAAGGAAAAAATGAAGGTAAATAAATAATACCTCTTACTTCTATTTCTCTAAATCCACAGGAAAGACATAATTTTTTAAGCTCACTGGGAGTATAAAAATTGGCATATCTATAAGCTGTTTCTACAAACAGGCTTTTAAGTTTTTTAAAAAAAAACCAGAGGCTTCTCTCATTCATAGTTCCTATAATAAGTTCTCCTCCTGGTTTTAAAATTTTATAAATCTCTTTTAGAACCTCTTCAGGCTTTTTTATAAACTCAAACATAGTAATACTTAAAACAAGATCAAAAGTTTCTTTTTTAAAGGGTAATTTATAAGCATCTGCTCTTATAAAAAAGCTTTTAGGGAATTTCTTTTTAGCAATTTTTAGCATTTCTTTGCTTATATCAACTCCTATCACTTCAAAACCTCTTTTAAAAAGTTCCAAAGTGTAATTTCCTGTTCCACAACCCAAATCCAAGGCTAATCCATTTTTACTTTTTAGCAAAGAAAAAATCAGGTCTTTTTCTGTAGTATCTACATAGTTTCCTACTTTCGTTTGATACCATTTATCATATTTATCTGCAATCTTATCAAAATAATTGGACACTTTTTTTCTCCGAAGAAAAATTAAAAGTCAACTGATTGATTTTAAAAGAACTTGGTCTTTTTAAAGGTTTACCTTTAATTATTATAAAATACATAGCTTTTTTTAAAGGTATTCCCAGCTTTTTTAATACTCCTTCATTTATTTCAGAAGTTTTTCTAATTTCTATAATCTTTTTAGCAGTTTTAATTCCTATACCAGGCACTCTTATTAATTCCCAATAATCAGATTTAGCAAGATCTACCGGAAAAAATTCAGGATGAGAAAGAGCCCATTTTAGCTTTGGATCTATTTCAAGGTCTAAATTTTCTTTATCAGAAAAAATTTCATCTAAGGAAAAACCATAAAATCTTATCAGCCAATCTGCCTGGTAAAGTCTGTGTTCTCTTCTATAAGGAGATTTGTCTATTTTAGGAAGCTCAGGATCATTATTAACAGGGATATAAGCAGAATAATAAATTCTTTTTACCAGTTTATTTTTATATAAACTTTTTGCTAAATTTAAAATAGTTTTATCATTATCAGGAGTTGCTCCAATAATAAGCTGAGTAGAGGAGGAAACAGGTTTTTCTATTTCAAGTTTTGCTTTTTTAATAAGTGCCAAGGTTTTTATAAGTTCGTTCTTATCCTTTTCAGGAGCTAAAAATTTCAAACTTTTTTGCGTTGGAAGTTCTATATTACAGCTTACTCTATTTGCAAGTATTACAGCTTTTTTTATTAGCTCTTCAGAAGTTCCTGGTAAAATCTTAAGATGAATATATCCCTTAAAATCGTAGATTTTTCTCAGAATTTCTATAGCTTTTATCATAAGCTCCATAGTGTCATCAGAGCTATGATAGATACCAGAACTTAAAAATAAACCTTTTATATAGCCTTTTTTATAAAGCTCTACACTAAGTTTTGCTATTTCTTCAGGAGAAAAAATAGTTCTCTTGATATCATTAGCTCTCCGATTATAGCAGTATTTACAATCATTTTTACAAATATTGGTATAAAGAATCTTTAAAAGAGGCATACATTTTCCATTAGAAAGGTATGTATAATAAATACCGTTCAAAAAGCTTTTATCAGTTTTAAATTCTTTTCCTGTGCCTGTGCAAATTTTATCATATTTAGCAGCCTGAGATAGAATGCTTAGCTTGGTAAAAAGATCATTGGTTTTAATTATAAAATTCAACATAAAAATTTTTTCCTTGGCTTGTTTTTTTTTATTTTCCTTTTATTGTTTTTAAATATTATATATTATAATAGAATCAGGCTAAGTAAAGAATAGGAGGTTTTATGCTTTTTTATGTTGCCAACGGTTGTCCCAATTGTCATAATATAATTTCTGATGAAAGACTTTTTAAAGGTCTTCCCTGTGATAAATGCTTAGATGAAGAATCCAAATTATCTCAATTTAATATAAATGAAATATGTTATATTTTAGATTCACAAAAAACTTTAAAAGATCTAAAAGTTTATTGTGAAGTAGAAAAAAAAGTAAAAATTTTTAAAGAAATTTTTAATCAAATCTTAAAAACCTCTCCTTCTTCTTTACAAATAGGATGGGCTAAAAGATTTTTTTTAGGTGAATCCTTTGCTATAGTAGCTCCCACTGGCACAGGAAAATCCACTTTTGGGTTGATAAGCAGTATTCTTACCACTAAAAAAGCCCTTATTATAGTCCCAACTAAAATGCTTGTAAAACAGGTAGAAGAAAGACTTTATAATTATTTAGAAAAAATAAAAGAGCCTTATTTAAAAACAAAACGAATTTTAAGTTATACAGGGACTAAAAAAGAGAAAGAGCTTTTGGAACAAGGTAAATTTAATATTTTTATCTGCACCTCTGCCTTTATGCATAGAAATTTTGATCTTTTGAAAAATATAGATTTTTCTTTTATTTTTGTAGATGATGTGGATTCTTTTTTAAAAAGCGGTAAAAATGTAGATAACCTATTTTTATTACTTGGTTTTTCCAAAAAAGAGATAGAATTAGCCTTAAAAAGAAATAAGAATGAAAAAGATTATGAAAAACTTCTTAAAATAAAGGAAAAACATAAAAACAAATTAAAGCAACTTATAGTTTCTTCTGCCACTCTTAAGCCTAAAACTAACAGAGTTCTTCTTTTCCAAAACCTTCTTGGTTTTGAGATAACCCGTTTTGTTTCTACTTTAAGAAAGGTAATAGACTCTTATATATCTGTAGATTTAAATAATTTAGAAAAAGAAAATTCAAAAGATAAAAAAGATCTTATTTTTTATAAACTTCTTGAGGAAGCTGAAAAACTTATAAAATATTTAAAAGAAGGTGGGCTTTTATTTATAGAAGAAGCTTTTGGAAGAAGTTATGTAGAAATTGCCACTAATTACTTAAAAGATAAAGGTTATAAAGTTATTTCTTATTTAGAGGCTAAGGAAAAAGATCTTTTAAATGCTTTAAAAAATAAAGAAGTAGATGTAGCTATAGGATTATGTCATATAAGTAATCCTTTGGTAAGAGGTGTAGATCTTCCTGAAATTTTAAGGTATGTCATTTTTTTAGGAGTTCCCAAGCATGTTTTTCCGCTTTCAAAAAGTAAAGAAGGTTTTTCACTTTCTATTTCTCCTCAATTTCTTCATAATATAACTCTTTCTTTAATGCCTCTTTTTGAAGATGAAGAAAGAATAACTGCTCTTTCTTATATAGCTTATTTAAAAAGATATTTAACTTTAAAAGAAGAACAAGTGTCTCAATATGAAGGTCTTTATAAGAAAATACTTTCTATAAAAGAGTTTTTGGAATCTAAACTTAACAATTCAGAATTTATAAAAAAACTTGAAAAAAGTGATGAGGTCTTTTTAGAAAGGGATGAAGATGGAAGTTATAATGTGATAGTAGGAAATGCCTCTTCTTATCTACAAGCATCTGGTAGAGTTTCAAGATTAACTACAAGAGGGCTTTTACCAGGGCTTTCTATTATTTTAGTTGATAATTTTAAGGCTTTAAATAGCCTTAAAAAACGCCTTAGGTTTTATTTAGGAGATGAGACAGAAATTAAAGAGATAAATTTTGAAGAGGCTTTAAAGCTGGATAAAAAAATAAAAGAAGAAAGACAAAAGTTAATTAAAGAAAAAATAGATTTCAAAAATTATCTTATTATTGTAGAATCTCCTCATAAAGCCAAAACTATTGCGAATTTTTTTGGAAAACCATCTATTAGAAGAATTAAAAATGTCTGGGTTTATGAAATACCTATGGAAAACACTTTGCTTTCTATTTGTGCTTCTTTGGGGCATGTTTTTAATCTTTCCAGAAAAAAGGGTATATTTGGGGTTTTAAAATCTAATGGAAATTTTTATCCTGTGTTTGGTACCATTAAAATTGACAAAGAGACAGGAGAACAGTATGTAGATGAAAAACCAAAGAATGGTAAAGAAATATTTGATAAAGGAGAAATCATTGAGGTTTTAAGAACTCTTTCTTTTTGCGCTGACAAGACCTTTGTAGCCTCAGATCCTGATGCAGAAGGAGAAAAAATTGCCTATGATTTATATATAAATTTAAAACCCTTTCAACCTAATATAAAAAGATTGGAATTTCATGAAGTTACAGAAAGAGCTTTAAGAAAAGCTTTAGAGTCTCCTCAAGAAATAAATTTGTATAGAGTTAAAGCCCAGTTAGCAAGACGTATAGCAGATAGGTGGGTAGGGTTTTCCCTCTCTCAACAATTATGGAAGGTTTTTAAAAAACATTATTTATCTGCTGGCAGAGTTCAAACTCCTGTGCTTGGGTGGATTATAGAAAGAGCAGAATTAGCTAAACAACACAAATACAGAATAAGTTTTGAATTAAATGGAAATAAATTTTCTATTGAACTTGAAGATAAGGAATTAGCTAAAAAAATTTTAGAGGAATTTCCCAAGCTTAATATAGTAGAAATTAAACGATTTGAAGATGAAATCTCACCACCTCCTCCGTACACTACAGATACAATTTTAGAAGAGGCCTTTCATTTTTTTAAATTTTCTTCAGCTTACACTATGCAGCTTTTACAGGAACTCTTTGAACTTGGATTAATCACTTATCATAGAACAGATTCTACAAGAATTTCAGATGTAGGACGCTATCAAGTAGCCAAACCATACATTACTCAGATTTTGGGAGAAGAATATTTTTTTCCAAGAGAATGGTATAGTGAGGGGGCACATGAAGGTATAAGACCTACCCGACCTTGGGATTTAACTGAAATTAAACTAAGAGTAGCACATGGTCTTTTAACTTTTAAAAAGCCTAAGGATAGTTTTAAGCTTTATGATATAATTTTTAGAAGATTTATGGCAAGCCAGACCAGAAAAACAAAAGTTTTAAAAGGCGTATTTGAATTTAGACTCCTTTCTTATTCTTGGAAAGAAACCCTTATTTTGGATATTATTGAACCTGGATATGAATACTTCTGGACCAAGCCCCAACTTTTCAAATCCTCAAAAAATTTATATCCTGAAAATGTGCAATATACTAAAGTTCCTAAGGTTTTTCTTTATAATCAGGGTTCTCTTATTCAAGAAATGAAAAAAAGAGGCCTGGGAAGACCCTCTACTTATGCTGAAATTGTCTCTACTTTATTACAAAGGTATTATGTTTATGAACTTAAAAATGGTGGATTAGTACCTACCCCCTTAGGAAAAGAAGTTTACAATTATTTAAAATCTAATTATGAAGAATATGTATCTGAAGAATTTACCAGAGAGCTTGAAAAATTTATGGATGAAGTTGAAGAGGGGAAAAAAGAGTGGATTGAGATCTGTCATAAACTTTTGCCTTTATTGAAAGTTTTGAATATAATATCTACTTAGAAAAAAGTTGTTTTTTATAAAATTCTAAGTATATTTAAGTTAAAAATTGCAGGAGGTATATTAAATGCAATTTAAAAATTTTTTTATAGGCTGTATTTTAGCTATTTTAATTTATGCTTTAAGCGCTTTCGGGACTCATACTTTGCTTCCTGAAAACAGTTTGCTATTTAGTTTAAGTACTTTTATATATTTATTAGCTGGTATAATTTATTTAATATACTGGATTTTTAAATGGGAATTAGGAGCATTAGTAGGTTCTACTATAGGCTGGAGTGGTTTTATATTAAATTTTTTAGCATTTATAGTTAGATGGATTCAAACTCATCAAGCTGGCTTTGGTTATATACCTTTATCTAATCTTTATGAATCTTTGGTATTTTTTGGGCTTTGTACTGCTGGTATTTATTTATTTTTAGAATTTAAATTACCTACAAAAATTTTTGGAAGTATAGTTTTTTTGGTAGCGAGCTTTATTATGTCTTATGCCTCTTTAAAAGCTGATGCAGAGATAAAACCCCTTCTTCCTGCTTTAAAAAGTAACTGGCTTATAGCACATGTTATTACATGTTTTTTAGGTTATGGTGCCTTTGCTGTAGCTTTTGCTTTGGGAATTTTTTATCTACTAAGTAGCAAAAGTAATTTTAAAAACTATCTTCCTTCTCCTACAACCTTAGATAATTTGATGTATAGACTTATTCTTTTTGGATTTTTCTGGCTTAGCTTAGGAATTATAACAGGTTCAGTTTGGGCTGAACAAGCTTGGGGCAGTTATTGGAGCTGGGATCCAAAAGAAACTTGGTCTTTTATTACTTGGCTTATTTATGGAGGTACTATCCATGCTCGTTTAACCAGAGGTTGGAGAGGAAAAAAAATGGCATGGTTAAGCATAATAGGTTTTGCCTCTGTACTTTTTACTTATTTTGGAGTAAACTTTTTATTATCAGGACTACATAGTTATGCTACACCTAATTCATAAATTAGGAGGTTTTTAACAATGTTATTAGTACAACATTGGATGACAGAAGAAGTTATAACACTTGATGAAAATGAATCTGTTATTAAAGCTATTCAAATTTTAAAAGAATTTAAAATCCGCAGAATTCCCATTACTAAAAATGGAAAATTGATTGGTATAATAACTATCTCAGATATAAGAGAAGCTACTCCTTCTAAAATTACAGCCTTTGATATTCATGAATTCTATTATTTACTTTCTGAAATTAAAGTTAAAGATATTATGACTAAAGATCCTATTGTAGTATATCCTGATGATACTGTAGAATATGCTGCTGTTTTAATGTTAGAAAATAAAATTTCTGGATTACCTGTAATTAATAAAGATGGTTTTGTAGTAGGAATTATTACTCAAACAGATATTTTTAAAATTTTTGTAAATATCACCGGAGTTTACCAAAGTCCTTATCAGGTGAGTTTAATAGTAAATTCTTATTTAGAAATAAAAAATGTTTTAGAAATTTTTGAAAAATTAAATATAGAAATTTATAGCTTATTAAGCTGGAAAGATGAGCTTTGTTATAGTGATGCTTGTAAAAGGAGAGTTTTTATAAGGTTTAAAGAGCCTGTAAAAGATGTTTTAGATAAACTTCATCAATCTTTGAATTCTAAATTTAAAATTATTACTTTTAGAAAAGATAATATAGAAAGATTGCCAAGAAAGCTTCAAAAATTAGAAGAAGAAATTTCTATATTCTAATTAAATACATTCAATAGATTTTCAGTGGTTGAGTTTTGTAAAATTATATTTTTTTCTTTAGGGATGGAAATATAAACTGGGAATTGTTGCGATACATGGTTAATACTTTTCATTACACTTAACCAAATAGGACAGGCTACTTTTCCACCGGTTTCTCCTCTACCTAAGCTTCTTTTTTTATCATACCCTACCCAAACTCCGCATGTATAAAAGGGGGTATAACCTATAAACCAGGCATCTTTATATTCCTGAGTGGTACCTGTTTTACCTGCCACAGGAACTCCTAAAGCTTGAGCACACTTTCCTGTTCCATACTCTACTACAGCCTGGAGAAAATCATTCATTATATAAGCGGTATATTCAGATATAACAGGTTTTATAATTATCTTGCTTTTATATATAGGTTTAGGATTTTTATAAATAAGTCCTGCATATATTTCTTCTATAAATTTAGGAGTTACCATATTTCCCATATTTGGGAATATAGTAAAAGATCTGGTTAATTCTAAAGGTGTTACCTCATAAGTTCCCAGGGCTATACTATAATTTAAAATTTTGTTAAATTTAAGATCAAGTTTATTTAATATATCTGCAATTCTATCAAGACCTAACATAAGTGCAATTCTGACAGCTACTGTATTTCTTGAATAAGCTAAAGCATCTTTTAAAGGAATAAGGCCTAAGTATTTTCCATCATAATTTCTGGGAGCCCAATCTTTACCATTATTTATTCCTGGCAAGTATAAAGGTTCATCAGGAACTATTGCATCAGGAGTTAAAATTCCATCATCTATAGCCTTTGCCCATAAAAAGGGTTTAAAAGCTGAACCAGGCTGACGCTTAGCGTAAATGGCACGGTTATATGATGATTTAAGATAGTTTTTTCCACCAATTAGAACTCTAACTCCCCCATCCTGATTATCTATACACACTACAGCTATTTCAGGAGATTTTCTATTTGGAAAAAGAGAATTCAAAGTTTTTATAGCATTTTCATAAGCTTTTTTTTGCCATTTTAGATCTAAGGTAGTATAAATACTTAATCCACCCTGTTTAATTACCTCAGAAGGCAGAATTTTTTCTAATTCTTCTTTCATAGCATCTATAAAATAAGCTGCATAAGCAGGAATACTTATATTTCTTGGATTTAATTTTATAGGCTGAGCAGAGAGTATCTGAGCTTTTTTCCAAGATATAAAACCTTCTTCTGCCATTCTTTTTAAAACGTAGTTTCTACGAGCAAGGGCTAATTTATAATTTTTTAAAGGATTATATTTACTTGGAGCTGCTGGAAGACCTGCTAAAACTGCTGCTTCACTAAGATTTAACTCCCAGACATGTTTATTAAAATAAGTTAAAGCTGCTGCTTCTACCCCGTAGGCTCCTTCTCCTAAATAGATTTGATTTAAATATATAGTAAGTATTTGATTTTTAGTTAAATATTTTTCAATTTGCCAGGCTAAAAATATTTCTTTTATTTTTCTTCTTATGGTTCTTTCAGGAGATAAAAGCAGAGATTTAACAACTTGTTGGGTTATAGTGCTTCCACCTTGAACTATTTTGCCATGTATAATATCTTTATATAAAGCTCTTAACATTCCTAAAAAATCTATACCTCTATGTTCATAGAAATGAGCATCTTCAGCTGCAAGAAAAGCTTTTATTACATGAGGAGGAATATCTTTTAAGGGAACATAAATTCTACGAACAGGACCCAAGAAAGCTATAATGTTTCCATTTATATCATAAACTATATTGGTTTGTTGAGGATGGTAATTTTTAAGCTTAGAGATACTGGGCAAACTGACTTTTAGATATAAAAAAGAAACGAAAATTAGAATAGAAAGAATAAAAAAGATAAATAAAGATAAAACACCTAAATATTTAAAAAAAAATCTCATATTATTTATTATTGATCAAAGTAAGGAACTATTAAATAAAAAAATCCCGGGCACCGACCTACTCTCCCAGGGCGGTAACGCCCCAGTACCATCGGCCCTGGAGGGCTTAACGACCGTGTTCGGAATGGGAACGGGTGTTTCCCCTCCGGTATAGGCACCCGGGAAATCTAAAATATTTTAAACAAGTGAATAGGGTATCCTTTGGATCTTTAAGCTGGTTCTGCAGCCAAGCCGCACGGGCTATTAGTACCGGTCGGCTCCACCCATTGCTGGGCTTCCACCTCCGGCCTATCAACCAGGTAGTCTCCCTGGGCCCTTCAGGGGACAGGTTACCCTGTCCACGGGAGGCCTTATCTTGGGGTGGGCTTCCCGCTTAGATGCTTTCAGCGGTTATCCCTTCCGCACATGGCTACCCGGCTCTGCTCCTGGTGGAACAACCGGGTCACCAGAGGTGCGTCCACCCCGGTCCTCTCGTACTAGGGGCAGCTCCCCTCAAGCCTCCTGCGCCCGCGGTGGATAGGGACCGAACTGTCTCACGACGTTCTGAACCCAGCTCACGTACCCCTTTAACGGGCGAACAGCCCGACCCTTGGGACCTTCTTCAGCCCCAGGATGGGATGAGCCGACATCGAGGTGCCAAACCGCTCCGTCGATGTGAACTCTTGGGAGCGATCAGCCTGTTATCCCCGGGGTAACTTTTATCCGTTGATCGACGGCCCTTCCACTCAGGACCGCCGGGTCACTAGGCCCGGGTTTCCCCCCTGCTCGGCCTATCGGCCTCGCAGTCAAGCCCCCTTATGCCCTTACACTCAACGGTGGATTTCCATACCACCTGAGGGGACCTTTGGGCGCCTCCGTTACCTTTTAGGAGGCGACCGCCCCAGTCAAACTGCCCGCCAGGCACTGTCCCTCGGGAGGCTAACTCCCGCAGGTTAGAACCCTGAGGCAGGAAGGGTGGTATCTCACCGGTGGCTCCACCGGAGCTGGCGCCCCGGCTTCACAGCCTCCCACCTATCCTGCACATCCTACCCCAAGATTCAATGCCAAGCTGCAGTAAAGCTCCACGGGGTCTTTCCGTCCCACCGCGGGTACTCGGCATCTTCGCCGAGACTACAGTTTCGCTGGGCCCCTGGCCGAGACAGCGCGGCAGTCGTTACGCCATTCATGCAGGTCGGAACTTACCCGACAAGGAATTTCGCTACCTTAGGACCGTTATAGTTACGGCCGCCGTTTACTGGGGCTTAAGGGCAGAGCTTCGCGGAAGAATAATCCTCCGCTAACCCCACCCCTTCACCTTCCAGCACCGGGCAGGCGTCGGGCCCTATACGTCCTCTTACGAGTTAGCAGAGCCCTGTGTTTTTGGTAAACAGTCGCCACCGCCGGTTCCCTGCAACCCGCCTCGGCTTCGGTCGCGAGGACCTACACCTACACGCGGGCACCCCTTCTCCCGAAGTTACGGGGCCAATTTGCCGAGTTCCTTAGCCAGGGTTACCCCACGCGCCTGAGCATACTCAGCCCGCCCACCTGTGTCGGTTTGCGGTACGGTCACCAGGGCTTCAACGGCCACGAGGTTATTTCTTGGCAGTGTGGTCCGAGCTCCTTCCCACAAGCCGTAGCTTGCGGTTACTTACTCCCCCTCACCCTCCGGACCGGGATTTGCCTCGGTCCATCATCGGGCTAGAGGTTTGGAGGGCCAACCATATAGCCCCGGAGCCCTTCCCTCCTGCGTCACCCCTTGGCCTCCACCCTGATGGCGGGGGAATATTAACCCCACTTCCCATCCCCTACGCCTTTCGGCCTCGGGTTAGGGGCCGGCTAACCCTGGGCGGACGACCCTTCCCCAGGAAACCTTGGGCTTACGGCGGGAGGGATTCTCACCCTCCTTATCGCTACTCGTGCCCGGATTCTCTCCTCCGGAACCTCCAGTAGTCCTTACGGACTACCTTCATCGGCAACCGGAGTGCTCCCCTACCGCCTGCGTGCTCTATGCACGCAGGCCCGCAGCTTCGGCGCCTGGCTTAAGCCCCGAGTAATTTTCGGCGCACCCCCGCTCGCCCAGTGAGCTGTTACGCACTCTTTAAATGATGGCTGCTTCTAAGCCAACATCCTGGGTGTCTAAGCAGGGGCACCTCCTTTCCCACTTAGCCAGGACTTAGGGGCCTTAGCTGGCGGTCTGGGTTCTTGCCCTCTCGTCCTAGGACGTTAGCGCCCTAAGACTCACTCCCGGGCTACGCTTGCCGGTATTCGGAGTTTGCCTGGGTTTGGTAGGCCGTTAAGCCCCCTAGCCCAAACAGTGCTCTACCCCCGGCAGCGACCACCCGAGGCTGCACCTCAATGCATTTCGGGGAGAACCAGCTATCACGGGACTCGATTAGCTTTTCACTCCTACCCACAGCTCATCCGAGGAGTTTTAACCCTCCACCGGTTCGGGCCTCCAGTGGGGTTTAACCCACCTTCACCCTGGCCATGGGTAGATCGTCCCGCTTCGGGTCTGCCGCCAGCGACTTAACGCCCTATTCGGACTCGCTTTCGCTACGGCTCCGCCTCAACGGCTTAGCCTTGCCGCTGACGACAACTCCCGGGCTCATTATGCAAAAGGCACGCCGTCAGGGAGCAAAGCTCCCCTCCGACCGCTTGTAGGCTGGCGGTTTCAGGTTCTATTTCACTCCCCTCCCGGGGTTCTTTTCACCTTTCCCTCACGGTACTAGTGCACTATCGGTGTGCGGGTAGTATTTAGCCTTGGAGGGTGGTCCCCCCTGATTCACACGGGATTCCTCGTGTCCCGTGCTACTCGGGATCTACACCCAGGGAGACCGCTCCCTTTTCGCCTACGGGGCTTTCACCCTCTCTGGCGGGCCATTCCAGGCGCCTTC
>NZ_JQKW01000011.1 GCF_000746255.1 Thermodesulfobacterium hydrogeniphilum | reverse complement strand
TAGCCAAGAAGTATGGAATGACATTAAAAGAGCTCAAGGAATTAAATGGATTAAAAACAGATAGAATTTATATAGGGCAGAGATTAAAGGTAAAAGCTAAAAAAGAGAAGACAAAAAAATGGATAGCTAAAAAGGAGAAAACCAAAAAGAAAATATTAAAAACTGCATTAAAAAAGCAAGAAATAGAGCTTTTAAAAAATACAGAAATAGGAAAGTATTTTAAAAAACTTGAACAAGAATATAATAAGCTTTTTTCCAATGCAAAGACAACCAGAAGAGAGTGGTTAAATCTTATAGGAGAGTATAGACGAATTTATCTTCTTTACCCTGCAAGTGAAATAGCTCCTAAAGCTATTTTAAGAACAGCAGATATTTATTATCAACTTTATGTTAAATCTTCAAAAAAAAGAGATTTAAAAGAAGCTATAAAAAAATATAAACTGCTTATTAATAACTTTTCTTCTGCTCCTGAAACAGAAGTAGCTTATTTTAAATTAATTAAAATTTATGAAAAACACCTCAAAGATTTAAATAAAGCAGAGAAATTAAAGAAAATATTTTCTCAAAAGTATCCAGAAAGTCTATATTTAGTAAAATTAGGTTTCAAAAAGATAACCCAAGAGATAAAAAAGGAAAATGTTAAATCTTTAAATTTAACAGTTGGTCTTAAAAAGATAATAGATATTCAACCTGTTACAGGAGAGGATTATACTAGGGTGATAATTGATGTGTCAGGAAATTTTGATTATAAGACTGATATATTAAAAGGAAGTAAAGGAAAACCTCCCAGAATTTATGTAGATATATATCCAGCTATTTTAAATAGCAAAATACCTAAGAAAATAGATATTAAAAATGCCCATTTAACCAGAATTAGGGTAGGACAATTTGACAAAAATACAGTCAGGGTAGTTTTGGATTTAACAAGTTTAACTTCTTATAAAATTTTCAAATTAAAAGACCCTTATCAGTTAGTTTTGGATTTAGTAGGAGAACACAAGAAGATAAAACTAATCAGTAAAATTTCCAAAGAAAAAGAAGCTGAAAAAGCAAATTCAAATTATATCAATTTAGCCAGGCAATTAGGTTTAGGGATAAAAAGAATAGTAATAGATCCTGGACATGGAGGACGTGATGCAGGAGCTATAGGTCCTACAGGGCTTAAAGAAAAAGATGTGGTGCTTAGAATAGCTAAAATCTTGCAAAAAAAATTAAAGAAAAGGCTTAATGTAGAGGTTATTCTTACACGGAATAGAGATATATTTATTCCCTTAATGAAAAGAGCAGCTATAGCTAATAGCAAAAAAGCAGATTTATTTATTTCTATCCATGCGAATGCCTCTCCTGATTCTGCAGCCAGAGGTATAGAAACTTATTATCTTAATTTTACTACAGATCCAGAAGCTATGAGAGTGGCAGCTTTAGAAAATGCAGTTTCAAATAAAAGATTAAGTGATTTACAAGATTTAGTAAAGGCTATTTTAGCCAATACCAAGCTTTCTGAATCAAGACTTTTAGCTGAAAAAATTCAAAATCAACTGATAAGAAGTTTATCTCGCTATTATCCTGATACTATAGATCGGGGAGTGAAATACGCTCCTTTTTTGGTTTTAGTTGGTACAAGAATGCCGGCTGTTTTGGTAGAAGTATCTTTTATAAGTAATCCTACTGAAGAGGCAAGATTAAAAAATACTCATTATCTGGATTTAATTGCAGAGGGAATTGCTAAAGGTATAAAAATTTATATACAAAGTTTTAATTTTTCCAAGCCAGATATTTATGATAAAAAATCCTAAGATCTTGTTTGGTTTGGATAGATTTTTTGAAGAGGGATTGTATAAAAAATATCAAGGGAAAAAAATAGCTCTTCTTTGTAATCAGGCATCTGTTAATTATAAATTTACACCTGCTTTTATTCTTTTTAAAAAATACTTTGGTAAAGATTTTAAAATTATTTTTTCTCCTCAGCATGGATTATATTCAGAAAAACAGGCTAATATGATAGGTTCAGAAGACAGTATAGAACCTTTTACTCAGACACCTATTATAAGTCTTTATGGACCAAGATTGAAACCAGAAGATGCGCACTTAGATGAGGTTGATATTGTGTTTATAGATTTACAAGATGTGGGATGTAGAGTTTATACTTACATATGGACTTTATACCTTTTGATGAGTGTTTGCGAAAAAAAGGGTAAATCCTTAATTATTCTTGATAGACCCAATCCTGTAGGTTCTGAGGTGGAAGGTCCTGTTTTAGAGCCAGAATATTTTTCTTTCGTAGGAATGGATTCTTTACCTTTAAGACATGGTTTAACCTTAGGAGAACTGGCTATTTTATTTAAAAAAAGACATTTTAAAAATCTAAAATTAGAGGTTATAAAAATAAAGGGATACAGAAGAAATAGCTTATTTGGAGATTTGAAAAGAAACTGGGTGTTTCCATCTCCTAATATCCCCACTTGGGAAACTACTCTTGTTTACTCTGGACAGGTACTTTTAGAAGGAACCAATCTTTCAGAAGGAAGAGGCACTACATTACCTTTTTTTATTTTTGGAGCGCCCTTTTTAAACATTAAAGAATTAAAACAAAGATTTGATAAAATTTTCAATTCAGAAAAGGATGGATTTATTTTAAGACCTCTACTTTTTGAACCTTGGTTTGATAAATGGAAAGGAGAAAAATGTTATGGGTTTCAAATCCATATAGTAGATTTTAGAAAATTTAAACCTGTTAAAACCTCTTTGCTGATTTTAAAAACCATTAGAGAAACCTATGAAAGTTTTAAATTTTTAAAAGGACCTTATGAATTTGAAGAGAAAAAAAGACCTATAGAAATCTTAATAGGAAATAAAGCCATAATTGACTGGTTAGAAGGAAAAGCTGAAATTGACCTCAATATATATCTGTATTATAATTTAAAAAATTATTTAGAAGAGATTCAGTCCTTCCTTTTATATGCCTAAAATAAGCCGAAATAATAAAAAAAGAAGGTTTAAATCTAATAGAGAAAGGGTTAATTATTTTTTAAAGCTTTTTGAAAAAGAAGATAGAGTTCTCATTTTAATATGGGCTGATCCTGATGCTTTGTCTTCAGCTCTTGCTGTAAAAAGAATCTTACATAATAAAGTTGAAAAAGTAACTATATCTCATATTAATGAGATAACCAGATTAAACAATCAAGTAATGATTAAAGTTTTAAAAATTCCCTCTATAAAGTTTTATCCCAAATTATTGGAGGATCATAACAAATTTATTTTGGTAGATTCTCAACCTTTACACAGAGAAGAGTTTAAAAATATAAAGTGGACAGCTGTGATAGATCATCATCCTTATACAGAAGGATGGGAAGCAGATTATGTGGATGTACGTCCTGAATATGGAGCTACTGCTACAATTTTGTTTGAATATTTAAAAGCATTAAAAATAAAACCTACTGTTTATTTAGCTACAGCTTTGATTTATGGCATAAAAACAGATACAGATAATTTTGAAAAAAGCACTCAGTTGCAAGATGTTTTAGCATTTCAAAAATTGTTTAAATGTATGAACAGACATTTGCTAAATAAAATAGAGACTTCAGATTTAAGACGATCAGAGCTTAGATATTTTAAAACAGCTTTAGATCAATTGAAGTTTCAAAAAAATAGGATGTTCACTTATATAGGCAAGGTTTCTAATACAGATGTGTTAGTGTTAATAGCAGATTTTTTAAATAAAGTTTATGAGACTTCTTGGGTTTTTGTAGGGGGGGAATATAAAAAAAATTTAATTATTATTATAAGATGTGATGGATATAGAAAGGATGCAGGTAAATTGGCTACCAAGCTTTTTAAGTCAATAGGATTAGCAGGTGGACACAGAGAGAAAGCAAGAGCTGAAATTCCTTTTGAGAACTTAGGAATTTCTCCTGAAGAATTTAATATTCAAAAATTTATTAAACTATTTGCTAAATATTTTAAATTTCCAAATAAAAAGGTATAACTCGATTAATGGCAAGATTTGTAGATCAAGCTAAAATTTTTGTGAAAGCTGGAAAAGGAGGAAATGGCTGTATAAGTTTCAGACGGGAAAAGTATGTTCCTAAGGGAGGGCCTGATGGAGGAGATGGAGGAGATGGTGGAGATGTAATTTTAGTAGCAGATCCTCAGATTCATACTCTTTATGATTTCTATTATAAAGTTCATTTTAAGGCTGAAAATGGTAAGCCTGGAATGGGCAAAAAGATGAAAGGAAGAGATGGAGAAGATTTAATTTTACGTGTACCTGTAGGAACAATTGTTAGGGATGCTGAAACCGGGGAGATTCTCGGAGATCTTGTTAAACCTAATCAAAAATTAGTGGTAGCCAAAGGTGGTAAAGGTGGAAGGGGTAATGCACATTTTGCTACTCCTACCAGACAGGCTCCCAGAATTGCAGAACCAGGACAACCAGGTGAAGAAAGATGGCTGATTTTAGAATTAAAACTTATAGCAGATGTAGGTATGGTAGGGTTTCCCAATGCAGGGAAATCTACCCTTCTTAGTAGAATTTCTGCTGCTAAACCTAAAATAGCTGATTATCCTTTTACCACTTTACAACCAAATTTAGGAGTAGTTAAACTTATTGAAGGTGAAACCTTTGTAGTAGCTGACATTCCAGGGCTTATAGAAGGTGCACATAAAGGTATAGGTCTGGGACACGAATTTTTAAAACATATAGAAAGAACCCGAATTCTTTTATATGTGCTTGATGTTTCTAAAGAAAAAGAAATAATAAAAGATTACGAAATTTTAAAAGATGAACTGAAATTGTTTAATCCTAAGCTTTTAGAAAAAGAATATTTAATAGCATTAAACAAGATTGATTTAATTCCTGATCCTGAAAAAATTAAAGAATTAATAACCCTTTTTTCTAAGGAAGATCAAAAAAAGATCTATCCTATTTCTGCAGTTACAGGTCAGGGAATACCTGAGCTACTTTATGCATTATGGAATAAAATTAAAGAAATAAAAGAAAAAGAAGAAGATTTTATAAATGAATAAAAAAGAAAGATTAGAAAAAATTCTTAGAAAAACTAAGAAAGTTGTTATAAAAGTAGGAAGTGCAGTTATTACCAAAGAAGATGAAGGATTAAACTATCAAGTTTTACATAATCTCACTTATGAAATAAACAGGCTTGTTAAAGCAGGATATAAAGTAGTTTTGGTATCTTCAGGAGCTATTGCTTGTGGAAGAGCTAAATTAAATTATTATAAAAAACCCATATCTTTAACAGAAAAGCAGGCTTTAGCTGCTATTGGTCAAGCAGCTTTAATTCAGGCTTATGAAGATTTATTTCAACAATATCAAATTCATGTAGCTCAAATTTTATTAACAGCTGAAGATTTATCTCTAAGAGAAAGATATTTAAATGCTAAAAAAACTCTGGAAACTTTATTAAAATGGAATATAGTTCCAATTGTAAATGAAAATGATACTGTTACCACAGAAAGTATAAAATTTAGCGATAACGATATTTTATCAGCTCTTGTATCAGGAACTATTGAAGCTGACTTTTTAATAATTCTTTCAGATATAGATGCTCTTTATGAAGAAGATCCAAGAATCAATCCAAAAGCTCAAAAAATAAGAGAGGTAGAAAGAATAACCCCTGAAATTTTTTCTATGGCTGGAAGCAAACCAGGAAGACTTGGAAGAGGTGGTATGTATTCTAAACTTCTTGCTGCTAAAATGGTTACTTCTATGGGAATTCCTGTGGTAATTTTGCCTGGAAGAGAGCCTTTAGTTTTAGAGAAATTTTGGAGCGGAGAAGAGATAGGAACCATTTTTTGGGCAGAAGAAAGGAAACTTAATATGAGAAAACTTTGGATAAAATATTATATAAAACCAGAAGGAAAGATTTATATAGATGAAGGTGCAGAAGAGGCTATTTTAAAAAGGGGGAAAAGTCTTTTAATAGGAGGTATAATAAGTGTAGAAGGGAATTTTCCTAAAGGTGCTTGTGTTGAATGTATCAATATGAAAGGTCAGATTTTAGCTAAAGGATTGGTAAATTTTTCTTCTGAGGAATTATTAAAGTTAAAGATTTCACGAGAAAAAATCAATAAAGAAGTAATTCACAGAGACAACTTGGTTTTTCTTGAACCATAGTTTCTCAATTTCCCTAAATTTGAAAGGGATTGAAAAAGAGATTTAAAAGAGTTAAATTAATTTAAGAACTCTTTCAAAAGGGGGTGTGTTTTTTCTATGTCTGATTTTGTGCATTTGCATGTTCATACAGAATGGAGTCTTCTTGATGGAGCAATTCATATAGATGATCTGGTTAAAAGACTTATAGATTATAAAATGCCTGGATGTGCTATTACTGATCATGGGACTCTTTATGGACTTATTTATTTTTATAAAAAGCTAAGAGAATCAGATTTAAAGCCGATTTTAGGATGTGAATTTTATATGGCAGAGGGATCCCGTTTTGATAAAAAAGCTTCTAAAAAAGGAGAAGCAAGAACCCATCATATTGTTTTACTGGCTAAAAATGAAACAGGATATAAAAATCTTTTAAAGCTTGCAAGTATAGCTTATTTAGAAGGGTTTTATTATAGACCCCGTATTGATAAAGAAGTTTTAAGGCAATATCATGAGGGTCTTATTGCTATGTCAGCCTGTTTGGAAGGGGAAATCCCTAAGCTAATTTTAAATGGGCAGATAGACAAAGCTATAGAAGTTGCTAAATGGTATAAGGAACTTTTTAAAGATGATTTTTATTTAGAATTGCAAAGAAATGATCTTCCGGAACAAGAAAAAGTAAATACTCAACTTTTGGAGATTGCAGAAAAACTTGGAATAAAATGTATAGCTACTGCAGATTGTCATTATTTGGATAAAGAAGATGCTTTAGCTCATGAAGTTCTTCTATGTATTCAGACAGGACATAAACTTTCTGATCCTGATAGGTTTAAATTTAATACTAACAAGCTTTATCTGGCAAATGCTGAAGAAATGAAGGAAAGATTTAAGGACTTACCTTCTGAAATTATCACAAATACAATGGAAATTTTTGACAAAATAAATTTTGAAATTCAAACAGGAGAGGTTTTATTTCCAAAAGCCAGAATACCTTTTGGAGAAACTGCAGAAAGTTATTTTGCAAAGAGAGCAAGAGAAGGGCTTGCTAAAAGATTACAGGAGTTAGAAGCTAAGGGAGAGCTTTTTACGGATAAAAATAAGTATTGGGAAAGGCTTGAGTATGAATTAGAGGTGATTATAGAAAAGGGATATGCCAGTTATTTTCTTATAGTTTCTGATTTTATTGAATGGGCTCGTTCTAAAGGGATTCCTGTTGGTCCTGGAAGAGGCTCTGCTGCAGGTGCTTTAACCTCCTATGCTCTTGGAATTACTAATCTGGATCCTTTGAGATGGGGACTTCTTTTTGAAAGATTTTTAAACAAAGAAAGACCAAGTCTCCCTGATGTAGATGTGGATTTTTGTATGGAAAGAAGAGATGAAGTTATAGAATATGTAGCCAGAACCTATGGAAGAGAATACATTGCTAAAATCGCAACCTTTGGTCAGCTTAAAGCAAGACAAGTAGTAAGAGATGTTGGTAGAGTTCTTGGTTTTAAGCCCAAAGAAATAGACCCTATTGCTAAAATGATAAGCCCGGGAATAGATGTGTCTTTAGAAGAAGAATTAAAAAGACCAGAATTTCAAGAATTGATGAAAAAAAATGAGAAGCTTAAGCAACTATTTGAACTTGCCAGAAAATTGGAAAGGCTTCCCAGACATGCCAGCCAGCATGCAGCAGGAGTAATTATTTCAGGGAAACCCATTATAGAAGTTGCACCTTTAATGAAAGGTGATGAAGGAGAAGTTGTAGTTCAGTTTGATATGAAATCATGTGAAACTGTAGGGCTTATCAAATTTGATTTTCTTGGATTAAAGACCCTTACTATTATAGACCATACTTTAAAAATGATAAAAAAATATGAAGGTGTGAATTTGGATTTAAATAATATTCCTCTTAACGATAAAAAAACTTTTGAACTTCTCAGGAAAGGAGAAACAGATGGGGTATTTCAATTAGAATCTCAGGGAATGAAAGAATTATTAAGAAGACTTAAACCCTCAGACTTTAATGATCTTATAGCAGTTCTGGCTTTATACAGACCAGGTCCTTTGGAAGGTGGATTAGTAGATCAATATATAGAAACCAAACACGGAAGAAGAAAGCCAGAATATTTACATCCTCTTTTAGAACCAATTTTAAAAGAAACTTATGGTGTAATTGTTTATCAAGAGCAGGTAATGGAAATTGCCAGAGCTTTTGCAGGATATACTCTTGGGGAAGCAGATTTATTAAGAAGAGCTATTGGTAAAAAAGAAAAAGAACTAATGGAAAGTTTGAGAGGTGAATTTGTTTCCAGATCTGTAGAAAGAGGTATCCCTGAAGAGATAGCTAAGAAGGTTTTTGATCTTATAGAAAAATTTGCTCATTATGGATTTAATAAAAGCCATTCTGCAGCTTATGCCTTAATAGCTTATCAAACTGCTTATTTAAAAGCGCATTATCCAGTTTATTTTATGGCTTCAATTCTTACCTATGAAGCCAATAAAAGCGAAGAGGTTAGTAAATACCTTTCTGTGGCAAATGAAATGGGAATAAAAATTTTACCACCAGATATCAATAAAAGTGAGGCAGGATTTTCTGTGGAAGATGGGGCTATTAGAATAGGACTTCATGCCATTAAAAATGTTGGTGAAGAAGCTGTAAATGAAATATTAAGAAAAAGACCTTATAATTCCTTTTTGGACTTTTGTAATAAAGTAGATACGAAAAAGGTTAATAAAAAAACTGTAGAAGCTCTTATTAAAGCAGGAGCATTTGATAATTTGGAACCAAATAGAGCAAAACTTATGCATAATTTACCTTCAGTATTATCAGTTTCTACTCAATCTAAATTTTCTTCTCTTTTTGGACAAGCAAGTTTATTAAATGTAGCTTCCTCTATCAAATTGGAAGAGGTTCCTGAATGGAATTTGGATGAAAAATTAGCTTTTGAAAAAGAGGCTTTGGGTTTTTATCTTACAGATCATCCTTTAAAGAGGTTTAGAAAATGGATAAAGATATTTTCTTCTTATAATTTAGAAAATATAAAAAATGTAAAAGATGGAACAAAAGCAATTATAGCAGGACTTATTTCTGAATTAAAACTAAAGACCACCAGAAATGGTGATAAAATGGCTATTGTTAAAATAGAAGATGAATATTCTTCTTTAAGAGCTATAATTTTCCCTGATCTTTTAAAACAGTATATACAAATTTTAACAGATGGAGCTCTTCTTTGGTTTAAAGTAGAAGTAGATAAAGAAGAAGAGAATCTGTCTTTATTAGTGGAAGATATAGCAGAATTAAGAGATTTAAGATTTTTCAAAAATGGTAGAATTGAAATAATAATTACTCCAGAAATAGCTAAAGAAGACACCTTGGAATATTTTAAAAATTTCTTAGCAAAGGAGGAAGAAGAAACTTATTTACCTATAAAATTATATCTTAAATATCCAGATTATTTAATAAGTTTTGAGGTAAATGGATATAAATTAAATCCTTCTTATGATCATATTAATTTGATGTTTGATACCTTTAAGAATTTAGATTTGAAGGTTCTGATTTCTTAAAAATAAATTTTGTCTTGAATTTTATATAAGTGTAAGCTAAAATTAAAATTAAATATTAAATAAAGGGGGTTTTTTTTATGCTTGCAAAAATACCTTATGATTTATCAAGAATTGATGAAGAAGATATTGATAAACAGATTCTTAGAACAGCTATTATAGCAGAGCTTGATGCTATTAATCTTTATGAGCAATTAGCGTCTATGGCAGAGGATGAAAATTTAAAAGCTATTCTTCTTGATGTAGCCCGTGAAGAGAAAACCCATGTTGGAGAATTCTTAACTATGCTTCTTATGAAAGATGAAGAACAGGCTGAAGAATTGGAGGCTGGAGAAGAAGAAGTGGATGAGCTTTTGGAAGAAGAGGAAGAATAAGAAGTTTTTAAGACAGAAATTTTAAAATATTTCTTATTTTAGATGATAGATGTGTTTTTTAAAAAAAATAAGATTTTTGTTATTATTCCTTTTTTTTATTATTTTTAATAATTCTATTTTTGCTGCACCTAAAAGTCGTTTTGAGATTACTGCTAAAAAAATAGAAACTTTTAATAATTTCGGAGTTATTATTGCTGAAGGTGATGTTGTAATAGGTGATAAAACTATTTTAATTTGGGCTCAGGAAGTTAAATATGAAATCAAAACCGGATATGTAATTTTAAAAAATTTTAAAATCTTTGATAAAGAAAGACAGATTATAGCAGAAGGAGATAAGGGATTTTTAGATGTTAGAAATGGGGAATTATGGTCAGATCACATATTTATTTTTTTAAAAAAACAAGGAATAAGGATTAAAGCCAAGGACTTCCATAAAAATTCCTTAAATGAATATTTTGCTAAGAAAGCACTTATAACTACTTGTAGTTTAGAAGATTGTGAAAAAGAAAAGGATTTTCCACCGTGGAGTGTAGAGTTAGACAATATTGTTTTAACTTCTCAAGGTATAAGTAGCGGGGATTCAACCAAAATTAGAATAAAAAAGATACCTGTAGTTTATATTCCAAAAACTGCTTATTTTCCCAAGGTGAGTTTACCTATTGCTCCTCCAAGAAAAACCGGTTTTTTAACTCCTGGATTTGCTCAGGGTAACAGATTGGGTTTTGGAATACAGCTTCCTTTTTTCTGGGCTATTACAGATCAACTTGATTTTACTATTTCTCCTATGTATTTAACTCAAAGAGGACTTTTGTGGGATTTAGAAAACGAATTTAAAATATCTGAAGGACTTCAAAGTATTTTTAAAATTCGGTATTTAAATGATACTAAAAAACAAGAATATGTATCTTCTAAAGAAAAAAGACATAAATGGTGGGTTATTGGGAAAATAGATTCTGTTTTTAAATCAAATTTGGATGCACATTTAGATATAGATGTTGTTTCAGAAAAGGACTTTTTACAAGAATTTGATGTTGGAGAAGGGAGTTATACCAATAACAGGCTTTTATTTTTGCAAAGATTTAACAGAGATATAGAAGATAAATCACAGGAATACAGAACTTCAAAATTTTGGATTCAGTATTTTAAAAATAGTATATATACTAAAGTAGAAAGCAGATATTTGGATTATCATGGAAATTTGGATGAAGACCAAATTTTACAACCTGTGTTAAGTCTACAAGCAGATTTATTACCTTTCGATATATATAAAAATATCCTTGCTCATTTAGCTTTAAACTATTTTTATAATACCAGAAAAGAGGGATATTATGGTCATAAATTAAACTCAAAAATAGAACTTTCTTATCCATTTAATTTTTCTCAGATTTTTAATGAGATAGTTTTTAGATATAATTTGGATTTTTATAATCTAAGCAAAAAAGGGGATTTTGGTAAAAAAAGTTTATCCAGAAATTTTTATGAATTCAATTTAACTTCTTACGTTTTTCTTTTAAAAAATTATAAATTTTTGACTATATTTAACCAGAATCTTGAATTTTTACATATTTTAAAGCCCTATATTAGCTATTTTTATAGAAATAGACCCAGTGAAACAGATGTTCCTCAATTTACCTATGAAGATTTAATTAGCGATAAAACCAATGCTATAGAATTTGGTTTATGGCAATTTTTTAGTTTCCCTCATCATAAAAATCTCTTTATAATTAGAGCATATCAACAATATGATTTTACTAAAGCTGAACGCTCTGCTACAGCTACAGGCCCTGAAGATAGAGCACTTTCCGATTTATACTTGCAAGTTTTGATAAATTATGCCCCATATTTAAATGTAAGATATGATGGAACTTATAATTTTTATGGACTTGGATTTAAGAAACATTCTCTCACCTTGGGATTAAGAAATATTTTAATAGATTCTATAAATCTTGGTTATCAAGATGATTCTGCTTGGCATACAAGACAATTAACATTAAATTTAAGATCTACCTTTTTCAACAGATTTCAAAGCAACTTTTTTATAAGCAGAAATCTTATTAAAAAAGAAACTACTGAAATGAGATTAGAGGGAGTATATTTACATGAATGTTATCTTATTGGCTTGGGAATGGATGTAACTCCAAGAGATACCAAATTCTTTTTTAGATTTGAATTAAAAGGTCTGGGAGGTTATGGTTTCGGATATTAAATATGTCTCATAAAATAAAAGTCCTTATTCCAGGTCCTATAAAATTTAATTTTATAAAAGAAGGTTTAGAATACTATTCAAAAAAAATAAAACCTTTTATAGATTTAGAGATTATAGCTCCTAAGGTAAAAACTGAAAAGCTGAATAAAAAACTGAGATTACAAAAAGAAGAGGAGATTTTAAAGAAATATATTTCAAAAAAAGATTATCTTATAATTCTTGATGAAAAAGGAAAAATTTTTAAAAGCCAAGAATTGGCTAAATATTTAAAAAATTTGATAGAAAATTTTTCTCAAATAGCTTTTGTAATCGGTGGACCTGATGGTATTTCAGAGAATTTTAAAAAAGAAGCTAAAGAACTTTTAAGTTTATCTAAATTTACCTTAAATCACGAAATAGCTCTTTTAGTATTATTGGAAGCTATTTATAGAAGTTTTACTATAATCAAAGGGATTCCTTATCATAGAGAATAAAAATATTATAAATCTAGTTTTTTCACAGTTTTATTTAAAAATTCTTGAAACTCTCTATATATTTCTTTAAATTGTTGAATTGCTTTTTCTCCAGCTTCAGTTAAATGAGTTCCTCCTCCTTTTTTCCCTCCTATTTTAGTTTCTACTAAATGGGTTTTAGCCTGTCTATTCATAGAATTTATTAAATCCCAGGCATGTTTATAAGACATATTCATGGACTTAGCAGCTTTTGAAATAGATCCTAATTCTTTAATTTTTTCAAGAAGAGCTATTCTACCACAACCAAGGAAAGTGCCTTCTTTTCCTTCAATCCAGAGTTTTCCTTTTAATTGAAAATCCTTTTTTTCTTCACTTTCTAAGATACACAGTAAATGAGGATCTTTCTTTCTTTTTCTCCCTCTTTTTTTCATAGTTTTAATTTTAAACAAATTTGGAAAATTGGTCAAATATTTTATTTTAAACAGCTTTTATAAAGTCTTGACAAAATCTTTTTAATTTCTATAATTAATTTCGTTATATTTATAAAAATATAATGAAAAAAAATATTATATGAAAAATTTTCTAAAAATTTTTTTGATTATCATAGGATTATTTGTTTTTAAAAATGATTCTTATGCTTTCTTCGACTTTATGAAATCTAATAAACAAGTTTTAAATTTGTATGTAGCTGCCAGTCTTAAAAAACCTATGGATGAGGTTATACAAAAGTTTAAAGAGAAATATCCAGATATTGAGATTCGTGTTAATTATGGAGCTTCAGGTGGACTTTATACTCAAATTATTCAGGGTCAGCCTTGTGATTTGTATTTTAGTGCTGATTGGAGATATGTAAAAAGGCTTGAAAATCAAGGAAGATTGATAAAAGGAGAAAAATTTTTGACAGATAAATTAGTGTTAGTAGTTTCAAAGACCGGTAGAAAGAAAATTAAGTCTATAAATGATCTAATCAAACCAGGAGTTATTTTAGCTGTAGCAGATCCTAAGGCTCCTGTTGGAGTTTATGCAGAAAGGGCTTTAAAAAAGCTTGGTTTATGGGATAAAATTCTTGCTATAGGAAACCTTAAAACAAGACCAGGCACTGTTAATCAGGTAGCTATTATGGTAAAGGAAGATCAGGTAGATGCAGGGTTTATCTATAAAAGTGTAGCTTATGGATATGGATTAAAACCTGTTCAGATTTTGCCTGAAAGTATCACAGGTCAAATAGTTTATGGAGTGGGTTTAATTAAAGGAGGAAATATAAAATTAGCTGAAAAGTTTTATAATTTCCTTTGTCATAATATAAATATTTTTAATAAGTATGGATGGAATAAATATGAAAATGAAAAATTTTAAGAAAAATTTTTTACTTTTAATTTTTTTTGTTTCGTTTCTGTTTTTGATTGTTTATCCTGTTTTTTCTCTTTTTATAAACTTGGATTTTTTAGGTATAAAAAAAACTTTTTCTGATATTTATTTTTGGCTTAGTTTTAAAAATACTATAATAGCAGCTTTATTAGCAGCTTTATTAGGTTTAATTTTGGCTATAGGGTTTGGATATTGTTATCTATTTTATAGAGATACCATAATTTACAAACTATCAAATTTAATGAATGATTTGCCTATAGCTATTCCTCATACTGTAGCAGGTTTGGCACTTTTAGTTGCTTTTGGAAGAAAAAATTTTGGATTTATAGGAGAAACTGGTTTAGCTTTTACCATTTTAGCAGTTATACTTGCCATGTTTTTTGTTTCTTATCCTTTAGCTGCAAGGAGTATAGCCTCGGCTTTAGATAAAATAGATAAAGAAATAATAGATGTGGCTCGCACCTTGGGAGATTCACCACTTAAGGTTTATTTTAGAATAGTTTTACCAAATTTAAAAGAAGCACTGTTTTCTGCTATTGTGCTTGCTTTTTCAAGATCTTTAAGTGAATTTGCTGCAGTTGTTATGTTTGGAGGAAATTTGCCTGGGAAAACTCAGGTTTTAGCATCCTATGTTTTTACGAAGGTTGAAGAAGGAGAACTTGAAATGGCTATAACAGCCAGTGTTTTTTGTATAATTTTGTCTTTTTCAATAGTAACACTTTTAAGTCTGAGAAAGAAAGATGCTTAGAATAGAAAATTTAAAAAAATTTTTTGGTAAAAATGTAATTTTAAATAAAGTAAATCTTAAAGTTAATCCTTCAGAAATAAAAGTAATTATGGGATTAAATGGAAGTGGAAAATCAACTTTTTTGAAAATTATAGCAGGGCTTATTCAACCTGATGAAGGTCAAATTTTTATCAATGATAAAGATATTACAAAATTAGATCCCGAAGATAGAAACATAGGATATGTTCCTCAGCATCCAGCTTTATTTCCTCATCTCACAGTTAAAGAAAATATTTACTATTCACTTAAAAATAAAAGAGGTTCTAAAAAACTTGCTGATCAGTTAGTAAAAATGCTTGATTTAGAACCATATTTAGAGAAAAAAACAGATATTTTAAGTGGAGGATACAAAAGCAGAGTTTCTCTGGCAAGGGCTTTAGTTTCTCAACCAGAAGTTATTCTTTTAGATGAGCCTTTAAGTGATCTTGATTTAGCTATAAAAGAAAAATTGCTTGAAAAATTTAAAGAAGTTTTAAAATTTCTTAATATACCAGTAATTTATGTAACTCATGATCCTGTGGAAGCTCAAATAATAGGAGATACCTTTTCAGTTTTAATCAAAGGAAAAATAAAAGAGATAAATTCAATTGAAGAAGCTCATCAATTAATGCGTAAAGATCTGTAAGAGATTTATTAAGTCTTGAGATACTTAAAAAGAGATGTATAACAATGATATGCTATTTTGGTATTCCTCGGCATTTCTTTTCCTATAGCCAGAACTGCAGGGCTTTTCACTAACTTTATATCAACTTCATCTGTAACCCTCTATAATTTGAAAAGGAGATTAATTGATTTCAAAACTGCTATTCCTATTATTTTTGGCTCTGTAATAGTAGCTCCTATAGGAGCTTATATTTCTCATTATATTTCTGAAAAAATAGTAGAAATAGTCTTCTCTCTTTTCTGGTATAAAATTTTTAAGTAGATTTCTTTAAAATATAAAAAATCAACGCTGTTCTATTGCTAAAAATAAAAAACGTTTTATACTGATGACTTATGAAGGTACCTAATAAGAAAGGATATTTTGGCAAATTTGGTGGACGGTTTGTTCCTGAAACTCTTATTCCAGCTCTTTATGAATTAGAGGAAGCCTATTATCGTTTTAGAAAAGATTCTTCTTTCTGGAAAGAATGGAGGGAAATTTTACAAGAGTATGCAGGAAGACCAACCCCACTTACCTATGCAGCTAATTTTTCTAAATATCTTGGTGGGCATATAAAGGTTTATCTAAAAAGAGAAGATTTGCTTCACAGTGGAGCTCATAAACTCAATAACACAATAGGGCAGGTTCTTCTTGCTAAAAAGATGGGCAAAACAAGAATTATTGCAGAAACAGGAGCAGGTCAGCATGGAGTTGCAACTGCTACAGCTTGTGCCTATTTTAATATACCCTGTGTGGTTTATATGGGAGCTAAGGATACAGAAAGACAATCTTTAAATGTTTTTCGTATGAAACTCCTTGGAGCTGAAGTTATTCCAGTTTATTCTGGGACTCAAACTCTCAAAGATGCTATAAATGAAGCTTTAAGAGACTGGGTTACAAATGTTAAAAATACTTTTTATGTAATAGGCTCTGTAGTAGGCCCTCATCCTTATCCTATGATGGTAAGAGATTTTCAAAGTATTATAGGAATAGAAACAAAAAAACAAATCCTTAAAAAAGAGGGTAAACTTCCTGATATTATTATGGCTTGTGTAGGTGGTGGGTCTAATGCTATGGGTATTTTTTATCCTTTTGTTAGAGACAAAGAGGTTAAGCTTATAGGAGTTGAAGCTGCTGGTCATGGACTTGATACCAATTTTCATTCAGCAAGTTTATGTGTGGGTGAGCCAGGAGTTTTACATGGCACCTTAAGTTATCTTCTTCAGGACAAAGTAGGACAAATTAAAGGAGCTCATTCCATAGCTCCTGGTCTTGATTATCCAGGAGTAGGGCCTGAGCATTCCTATTTTAAAGATACAGGAAGAGCACAATATGTATCTGTAACAGATGAAGAAGCTTTGGAAGCTTTTCAGGTTTTATCTGAAACTGAAGGAATTATACCTGCTCTTGAATCCTCTCATGCTGTAGCCTATTTGATGAAAATTGCTAAGAATTTAGCTAAGGGAACTATAGTAGTTATTAATCTTTCTGGAAGAGGAGATAAAGATGTAAGTTCTGTTAAAAAATACCTGGAAGAAAAAAAATAGAGGAGTTATGTTAAAAGGGGCTACTTTTATAGAAAAATCTATAAAAGATTTAAAAAGAAAAGGAGAAATTCCTCTTATACCTTACATTACTTGCTGGGATCCTGATCTTGAAACCACAGAGGCTATTTTATGGGAAATGGCTGAAGTCAGTCCTGCCTGTATAGAGCTGGGATTTCCTTTTTCCGATCCAGTAGCAGATGGTCCAACTATTCAAAAAGCTGTAGTAAGGGCTCTGGAACATAAACCAACTTTGGAAAATTTTTTTGAATTTGTAAAAAGGCTCAATGATAAAGGATATCCTATACCACTTGTGTGTATGACCTATTATAACATTTTTTATAGATTTGGACTTGAGAGAGCTGTTAAATTTGCTTTAGATTCAGGTCTTTCTGGGTTTATTATACCTGATCTACCCATAGAAGAGGCTAATCCCTGGTTAAAAGCAAACAAAGGAAAAGGTCTTGCTACTATATTTTTAGCAGCACCTACTTCTTCTGAGGAAAGAATTAGAAAAATAGCTCAAAAATCTTCAGGATTTCTCTATTATGTTTCTTTAACAGGTATTACAGGTGCAAGAGATAAATTGCCAGAGGATGTGTTAGAGCGTTTGCAACTGGTAAAAAGTCTCTCTTCTATACCTGTAGCAGTAGGTTTTGGCATTTCAAAACCAGAGCATGTTAAAATGCTTTCTCCTTATGCAGATGCTTTGGTAGTTGGAAGTGCTATTGTAAAAATTGTGGAAGAAAAAGGGAAAAAAGCACCTGCAAAAGTTAAAGAATTTCTCAAAATTTTAAAAACTTTCTGATGAAAATTCTTGAAGTAAAAACCAAACCTTTTTATGAGATTTTAATAGAAGAAAATTTATTATCAAAAATACCTGATGATCTTAAGGTTAATTTCAATTTTGGTAAAGTTGCTATTATTACAGATTCAAATGTTAAAAAACTTTATGGAGAAAAGTTTTTAAAAAATTTCCAAAAAAAGGGTATAAAAGCTGAAATTTTTTCTTTTCCAGCAGGAGAGGGATCTAAAAATATAGATACAGTTATTTCTCTTGGTAGACAAATGATACAAAAAAATTATGATAGAAAGGATATGATAATTGCATTAGGAGGTGGGGTGACAGGAGATATAGCGGGGTTTCTTGCCAGTATCTATCTTAGAGGAATACCTTATGTGCAAATACCTACCACTTTGCTTGCTCAAGTGGATAGTTCTGTGGGAGGTAAAACAGGGGTTGATCTACCAGAAGGTAAAAATCTTATAGGAACTTTTTATCAACCTGTCAGAGTTTATATAGATCCTTTGGTATTAAAAACATTACCATTAAAAGAAATTAAAAACGGACTGGCAGAAGTTATTAAATATGGTTGTATTATGAAAAAAAGGCTCTTTAATTTTATTGCAAAAAAAGGGAAAAATATCTATAAGCTCAATTCTGATGACTTAGAATATATTATTTATGAAAGCTGTAAAACTAAAGCTTATGTAGTTTCCAGAGATGAAAAGGAAGGGGGATTAAGAAGGGTTTTAAATTTTGGACACACTGTGGGACATGCTATAGAAACAGAACTTAATTATACTATTGCCCATGGTTTAGCAGTTGCCATAGGAATGCTTGCCGAAGCAAAATTATCTGAAAAACTTGGGGTAGCAGAAGAAGAAGTTTATCAGCCTTTAAAGAATTTGCTTGAAAAACTTGAAATGCCTATTAAACTTCCTAAAAATTTAAATATAGAAAATTTAATTAAACACATGAGAAAAGATAAAAAAGTAGCAAAAGGAAAGCTTACTATAGTTCTTTTGAAAAAAATCGGTAAATTTGTTTTTTATGAAGAACCTCCTAAGGAAAAAATTCTTGAAGTTTTACAAGAATTAAGCTAAAATTTTATAAAACAAAGTTAAATAGTTAAGGAATTATTTATGGAGGATTTGCGAAGATTTATAGATTTAAATTTTTATAAATTATGTGCTTCTGGCAATGATTTTATTATTATTTTAAACTTTGATAAAAAGATCTCTCCAGAAGAAGGCAAATTTTTGGCTAAAAAGCTTTGTCGTTATAAATTTTCAATTTCTGCAGATGGTTTAATTTTTTTAGAAAATCCTGTTAGTCCTGAGGCTAAATTTGCTTGGAGATTTTTTAATGCTGATGGAAGTGAAGCAGAAATGTGTGGAAATGGAGCAAGATGTGTAGCGAGATTGGTAGAAGAAATAGGGTTATTTAAAAGTCCATTTTATTTTGAAACCAAGGCAGGTCTTATTTATGCTGAAGTAAAAGGCAAAAGAGTAAAAGTGGCACTTACTGAGCCAAAAGATTTGCAAATAAATTTATCAATAAGAATAAATCAACAGAATTTTGTTTCTCATTTTGTAAACACAGGTGTTCCCCATGTGGTTATTTTCTGGGATAAACTTGAAGAATTACCTATAGAAGAAATCGGAGCAAAAATCAGGTATCATGAAATGTTTAAACCATCTGGCACCAATGTAAATTTTGTCAAAATAGAAGAAAAGAATGGCCAAAAATTTTTAAAAGTAAGAACTTATGAAAGAGGAGTAGAAGCAGAAACCTTAGCTTGTGGAACAGGTTCTTCTGCTTCAGCTTATATAGCTTATAAGCTTGGGTTAATAGAAAATCCTGTAAATGTTTTAACACGTGGGGGAGAAGTTCTAACTATATACATAGATGAAATAGAGAATAAAATATATTTAGAAGGGGATACTATTTTTGTTTTTGAAGGTAAAATAAAAGAAGATGCCTTAAGATAAAAAAATTAAGGAAGGGGGGATAATATGAATCTACAAGGTTCTATAGTTGCTTTAATAACACCTTTTAAGGATGGAAAAGTAGACGAACAATCTTTTAGAAATCTTTTAAAATGGCATATTCAAGAGGGAACTCATGGGATTTTAGTTCTTGGAACAACTGGAGAGGCTGCAACTATAGACAAAGAGGAAAGAAAAAGAATAATGGAAATAGCTTTAGAAGAAGTTAAAGGAAAAGTTCCTTTAATAGTAGGAACAGGAACAAACAATACTAAATTAGCTTTAGAATATACCAAGATGGCAGAAGAAATGGGTTTTGATGCAGCTTTAATTGTTACACCATATTATAATAAACCTACTCAAAATGGACTTTATGAACACTATAGTTACATTGCAAAAAATACAAATATACCCATTATTCTTTATAATGTTCCTGGAAGGACCTCTGTAAATCTTTTACCTGATACTACAGCTAAGCTTGCTCAAATTGAGAATATTGTAGCTATCAAAGAAGCCTGTGGAAATATTAAGCAGGTTACTGAACTCTTACTTAAATGTCCTGAGGATTTTACTATTCTTTCAGGAGATGATTTTACAGCTTATGCTACTGTAATGCTTGGAGGAAAGGGAGTTATTTCAGTTGCTGCTAATGTTATACCAAAAGAAATGGCAGAACTTATGGAGAGTTCTTTAAAAGGGGATGTAGCAAAAGCTCAGAAATTAAATCTTAAACTTTATACACTTTACAAAGCTATGTTTATTGAAACCAATCCTGTGCCTGCTAAATATGCTCTTTGGCTTATGGGTAAAATTGAAACTCCAGAAGTAAGACCTCCATTAGCAGGTTTAGCTGAAAACTCCTTAGAGCAATTAAAAAAGATTTTAAAAGAAAATTATGGACTTATTTAGAAATTTTTTCGTTCCTTAGATTGATAAAGTGGGAGTTCTGGAAGTTTTTCTACATAGATAGATGTGCTTGGAAAAGCAAAAGAAGCTCCGTTTCTTTCAATTATTTCCATTATTTTTAAATTTACATCTTCTTTTATAGCTAAATATTCTTCCCATACAGCTGTGTTAGTGAAACAGTAGATAAAAATATTTAAAGAACTATCCCCAAAATCTGTAAAATATACCATTAAAAGCTGATCTTTAGCAATTTTTGGGTGATTTTTTAACATATTTCTTATTTCTTCAAGAATTTTAACCATTTGCTCTCTTGTGGTATCATAAGTTACACCAATAATCATTTTTATTCTTCTTACATTCCTTTTAGAGAAATTTTCTAAGAACTGATTGGCAAGCATTTGATTGGGTATAGTGATTAAACTTTTTTCAAAACTTCTTATTTTAGTGGTTCTTAAGCCTATATCTTCTACAATTCCTTCCATATCACCAATTTTTATCCAGTCTCCTATTTTCATAGTTTTATCTATAAGCACAGTTAATCCACCAAACAAATTAGCCACCGTATCTTTAGCAGCAAGAGCAAAAGCAAGTCCTCCCAACCCCAAGGAAGCAATTACAGCACTAACATTAATTCCCCAGTCTTGAAGAATAGATAAAGTCGCAAGACCTATTATGAATATTTTGCATAACTTTATAAAAAAACTGCCAATCTCTTGGCTAATTTCTTTCCCAAACTTTTCTGCAAAAGAATATATGTAACTCTCTGAAATTATTACAGCATTGTATAAAATCCAGGCAAAAACAAAGATAAAAAGAGTTTTCAAAATTTTTGATATTATAATATGTTCTATACCTAAGATCAGAAGAGCAAAGAATATACCACCTATTATAAAAAGAAAAGTCAAAGGCTTTGAAATGATTTGTAAAATTATATCGTCTATTTCAGTAGAGGTCTTTTTAACAAAACGTTCAACAACTCTAAAAATAACTACTACAAAAACTTTTCTTAAAAATATTGATAAAAGAAATACTCCTATGCTTAAAGCAATTTTATAAATAGGAACACCTAAAATAATAAAATTCAAGTAATGACTCACATCTTGAAAGAACTTCATAAAGGGTTCCATTTACAACCCCCTTTTTATCTTTTTCTAAGTCTTACTGCAAAAAATCCGTCTAAATTATGTTTATGAGGATAAGTTTTTAGATATTTATTTTTTTCTATTAATTCTTTGATTTTATTTCCGCAAGATTTTTCAAGCACGATTAAAGGATTCTCTATTTCAAATTCAGGATGTTTTTCCAGAAATTTTGTTATTACTTCTTCATTTTCTTCGGGTTCCAAACTACAGGTAGCATAAACCATAATTCCTTTAGATCTGAGAAAGGGAGCAAGTCCTTCTAAAAGTCTAAGCTGTTTTTCTGGAATTTTTAAAAAATTTTCTTGTGTACGAGCCCATTTAATATCAGGATGTTTTCTTATTACTCCTGTTCCAGTACATGGAGCATCTATAAGTATCCTATCAAAGGAAGGAGCTTTCATTTTTTGAAGCTCATCTATTACATCTCCTTGAAAAACCTTAGGCTCCTTTAATCCAAGCCTTTGAAAATTTTCTTTAAGTTTTTCCAATCTCCAGGGATAAAGATCAAAAGCCCATATAAAGCCTTTATTTTTCATAAGTTCTGCTATATGAGTAGTTTTTCCACCAACTCCTGCACAGGCATCAAGTATTTTTTCTCCTGGTTTAGGATTTAAAAGATAAGTAACCAGCTGGCTGGCTGAATCCTGCACGCTTATCCATCCAAAATGATAGGCTTTTAGCTCTGTAACCTTTCCTCTAAAACCTTCTAAAATTATTCCTGCAGGACTATAAGGACAGGCTTTAGCCTGAGGAACCTCATCTTTTTGAAGATAGACAAGGAAATTATCTCTGCTTACTTTTAAAATGTTTACACGGATTACCAGAGGTGGACGTTCATTACTTGCTATAAGTAAAGCTTTGGTTTCCTTAAATCCAAATCTATCAAGCCATCTTTTAACCAACCACTCAGGAAAAGAATATTTTACAGAAAGATAATAAACTGGATTAAAATCAGGTGGTTCGGGAAGATTATTTTTATTTTCTGCAATTTTATGTAAAATAGCGTTTACTAAATTTTTAATCCATTGTCCTCTTTTTCTATGTGAGAGTATTTTTAGACTTTCTGCTAAAGCAACTCTTTCAGGAATGCGAGTATAAAGGAGTTGATAAGTTCCAAGACGCAATATATTTCTAACCTCTGGATCCATTTTTTCTAAGGAATGATCAGAAAAACGCGAAATTACAAAATCTATATAATAGAGATACCTTATTACACCATTAACCAGCTCGCCAACCAAAGCTCTATCCCTTTCATCAGGAAGAACACTTTTGGTTAAAACCTGAGAAAGGATTTCATCAAGAAGTGGTTTTCCTTTTTCCCAGCGAATTAAAATCTTAAGAGCAACTGCTCTTGGATTGGTTTTAGGAAGTCTTGGCATAAATTATTCCCATTGTAAAGCCATTTGTTTTAGAGAAAAGAGCTTATCTCTTAAAATAGCTGCTCTTTCAAATTCGTAATTTTTAGCTGCTTCTTTCATTTCTTTTTCAAGTTTAGCTATTTCAGCTTTTAATTCCTCCAAGGAGTTAAAAACCTCTTCAATTTCCAACAATTTTTCCAGATTTACAAAATCTGCTTCTACCATTTTCATTAAGGGGTCTTCCAAAGATTTTACCACAGTTTTGGGAGTTATGCCATGTTTTTTATTATACTCTTCCTGAATTTTCCTTCTTCTTTCTGTCTCTTCTATAGCTTTTTTCATAGCAGGGGTTATGCTTTGAGCATAAAGAATAGCAGTTCCATTAACATTTCTGGCAGCTCTTCCTATCATTTGAATAAGGGCTCTTTCTGATCTTAAAAATCCCTCTTTGTCTGCATCAAGAATAGCAATAAGAGAAACCTCAGGTAAATCCAGCCCCTCTCTTAAAAGGTTTATTCCTATTAAAACATCATAAACTCCTTTTCTTAAATCTCTTATAATTCTTGCTCTTTCAAGGGTTTTTAAATCAGAATGCATATAACAGGCTTTAATACCAAATTCTTTATAATAATCTGTCAATTCTTCAGCCATACGTTTGGTTAAAGTGCAGACCAGAACTCTTTCTCCTGCTTTAGCACGTTTTTTTATTTCAAAGAAAAGATCTTCTACCTGATTTTCAGAGGATCTTACTTCAACCTTAGGATCTAATAACCCTGTTGGACGGATGATTTGTTCTATAATCCTTCCTTCTGCTTTTTCAATTTCATAATCTCCAGGAGTAGCAGATACATAAATAACCTGATTTATTCTTTCTTCAAATTCTTCAAAAGTGAGAGGACGATTATCAAGAGCAGAAGGAAGTCTGAATCCATACTCCACTAAGGTTTCCTTTCTACTTCTATCACCTCTATACATTCCTGTTATCTGAGGGATTGTGATATGGCTTTCATCTACAAAAAGAAGGAAATCGTCTGGAAAATAATCTAAAAGAGTATAAGGAGGTTCTCCAGGTTTTCTTCCATCTAAATATCTACTATAGTTTTCAATACCTTTACAATAACCCACCTCTTCTAATAATTCCAAATCATAAAGGGTTCTCTTTTCCAATCTTTCTGCGTATTGATATAGTCCCTGGCTTTTAAAGTATTCTACTCTTTCTTTTAGTTCTTTGCGAATTTCTTTTATAGCTCTGCGAAGTTTATCTTCTGAAGTTACATAATGACTTGCTGGAAAAATGACAATTTCATTTACTTTTCCCAGAATTTTTCCTCTAAAAGGATCTATAATTTTTATTTCCTCTATTTCATTTCCCCAGAGACTTACTCTTACTGCTTTTTTTTCTTCATTAGAAGGGAAAATCTCTATAATATCTCCTCTTACTCTAAAAGTAGCACGAGTAAAATCCATCTCAGTTCTTTCATAATGCATGGTAACAAGAGCTCTTAACAATTCATCTCTACTAATTTCTGCTCCTTTTCTCAAGTAGAGATGCTTTTGAAAATACTCTTCAGGGGAGCCCAAACCATAAATGCATGAAACACTTGCTATTACAATTACATCTCTTCTTGAAAGAACTGCTGCAGTAGCAGAGTGTCTGAGTCTATCTATAAAATCATTTATAGAGGCATCTTTCTCAATATAAGTATCTGTAACAGGAACATAGGCTTCTGGCTGATAATAATCATAATAAGAAACAAAATATTCTACTGCATTTTCTGGGAAAAGTTTTTTGAATTCATTATAAAGCTGAGCTGCTAAGGTTTTATTGGGAGCTATTATAAGGGTGGGCTTACCGACCTTTGCAATAACATTTGCCATGGTAAAGGTTTTTCCGGATCCTGTTACTCCAAGTAAAACCTGATGTTTAATTCCTTTTTTAATTCCTTCTACCAAATTTTTAATAGCTTTAGGTTGATCTCCTTTTGGTTCTATATTTGCTTTAAGCTTAAAAACACTTTCTTTTTCCAAAACCTGCATATAATCTCACCTCTAAATTACCACTTACGAAGTGGTAATTTTTTATTTTAAGGTTTGGATATAAAAATAAATTTTTTGAGAAAATAATCAATTGTTTTTTAAATTAAAAATTTTAAAAACATTTTTATGATAAGAGTTTTTTGAGAAAAATTTCTCAAAATATAGTATAAACTTTTACAATGTTAAACTAAAAAGATAATTTTTTATAAGCTTATAGAATTAAAAATAGGTAGGAGGTGAAGAATGAAATTAGGTAAAGGAATGAAAATTTTAGCTTCAGCTTTAATTGGAGTGTGTTCTTTTGCTAAAGTATCCTTTGGAGAAACACCAGAGGAATTAAAGGCACAAATTGAAGCTTTAAAACAGCAGATGGCTGTTATGCAAGCTCAAATTACTAATTTACAAAAAAAACTGCAAGAGATGCAAGCCAAAACAGAAAAAGTAACAGTTCCTGAAAAAACAGGTGTAGTAAAAGCTAAACCTGGTTTAGAATGGAAGCTTTATGGAAGAGTAAAAATTGATTATCATTATGATACTGCTCGTATAGAAAAATATAATGATTTCGTGGGTGCTATAGCTAATAGAGAAACTCATGCAGATTATAAAAACGATTCTTCCAATTTCAATCCAAGAGATACAAGAATAGGAGCTATTATTAGTCATAAAAAAGGAAATTGGTTAATAAAAGGAAGAATAGAAGCAGATTTTTATGGAACTAATTCAGGAAACAATTTGATTCCTCGTCTTAGATTAGCTTATATAGATTTTAATAACTTTCAAAAAAGATTGGATTTAAGAGTGGGGCAGGACTGGATCCCTGTAGCACAACTTAATCCGTCTACCGTAGACTTTGGAATTTTAACTGCTGCAGGAAACCTTTGGTGGCGTATTCCTCAGGTTACTTTAAGAAAAGATTTAAACAATAACTGGCAGATTTTGGTTTCAGTTATGCAGCATAGAAGACAGCATACATCGTCTAAAGAGCGTATGCCTTGGGTTTTATCAAGAATTCAATATAAAGATGGATTTCTTGGAAAAGGAAATATGATAGCTCTTGGTGGTGGATATAAACATGGCAGACATGATAGCTCTATAGATGATGTGGATTGCTGGCTTTTGGCAGGAGAATGGAAATTTAATTTTAAATTAGCTGAGCAGAAATTTTTATTTAAAGGAGAAGCCTGGACAGGAAAAGGCTTGGGTGCTGAATTTTTGCGCTATGATCTGGATGTAAATTCTAATACAAGAAATCCTATAGAAGCTTGGGGTGGTTGGGCTGATTTAACCTGGTTTTTTGCTCCTCGCTGGACTTTTACCATAGGTGCTGGTATAGATAATCCCAATGATAGTGAGCTTTTAAAAGGAACCACTATTGCAGGTTTAAATGATAGACAATTTACTAAAAATACTCAATATTTTGCTAATCTCTGGTATAAATTTACTGAGAATGTAAAGGTAGGCGCAGAGGTTGTTCATATAGAAACAGAGCGTGATAATAATGTAGATACAGGTAATCGTTTCACTTTATCAGCTTTTTATAACTTCTAAACAAAAAAAGGGGCTTTTGCCCCTTTTATTTTTCTATTTTTCTTTTATACTTTCTTTCATGATTAAAGGTTTTCGTGGGACCAGTTTGGTTGATTACCCTGGAAGGATTTCTTCTGTAATATTTACTTACGGCTGTAATTTTCGCTGTCCCTATTGCTATAATATTGATCTGGTTCTTCCAGAAAGATTTAATCTTCTGGAAGATATACCAGAAGAAGCGATTTTAAAAGAACTTGAAAGAAGAAAAGGTTTTATAAAAGGTGTGGTTATTACAGGAGGAGAACCAACTCTCTGGGGAAGAAGGTTGATCACTTTCATAGAAAGAATTCGCTTTGAAATAGAGCTTCCTGTTAAACTTGATACCAATGGTTCTGCTCCTGATTTAGTAAAATCTCTTGTAGAAATGGATATTGTGGATTTCTGGGCAGTGGATTTTAAAACTTCTCCTCAAAAATATCACAAAGTAAAAGGAGATTTTACTAAAGTTAAAGAAACCTTTAAAATTTTAAAAAAAATTCCAGAAAAAGTGGAAATAAGGATAACCTGTTATCCTCCTTTGATTACAGAGAAGGATCTGAAAGAAATGCTTCCCTATTTAAAAGATTTTAAATTTATTGCTATCCAAAAATATGTTCCAGCAGAAGAAACATTAAGTGGAGAAAAAGTTACTCCTTATTCTGAAGAATTTTATCAGGAAATAAGTACATTTTTAAAAACTCAATTACCAGAAGCAGAAATTATTAAAAGATATTAAATATATGAGTTTAAAAGGTTTTTATGTAATAACAGACGAAAAACTTACCCCTTATGAAAATAACCAAATTTTAAAAAAAGTAGAGGAAGCTCTAAAAGGCGGGACTAAAATTGTTCAGCTAAGAGATAAAACTCATTCCAATAATTTTTTAATTCCTTATGCTAAAAAATTAAAAAATCTTTGCCAAAAATATGGAGCTTTATTTATTATAGATGATAGAATAGAATTGGTTTTAGAAGTAAATGCAGATGGAGTTCACTTAGGCAAAGATGACTTTCCTCCAGAAGAAGCTCGTAAAATTTTAAAAAACAAAATTATAGGTGTATCTTGTTATGGAGATCTTGAGAGAGCTAAATTTATGGAATCTCTCTCAGTAAATTATGTAACTTTTGGAAGCTTTTATTCTTCACCAACTAAACCAGAAGCTAAGGTAATTTCTAAGGATATTTTAGTTCAAGCCAAAAGGATTTTAAAAATTCCAATTTGTGCTATAGGTGGAATAAACTTAGAAAGAGCTAAAGAACTTGTTTCTCTTGGGGCAGATATGATAGCAGTGGTAAGTGATATCTGGCAGGCTAAAGATATAAAAAAAAGAGCAGAAGAATATAGCAAGTTATTTTTATAATTCCCACTTTTCTTCAGGTAGAGTAGCTATTTGAATTCCCAAATTTTTGGCTTTTTCTAAATATTCTGGATAATTTAAAATTTCTCCTTTTTTTTCTATGTTTCTAAAAAATAAACCTCCTACATATTTTCCATAAATAGTATCTAAGACATATTTAAAGCTTCTTATAGTAGCCTCAAAAATTTTAGCACCTTTAGTAGCACCTAAGGATAACAGTATTCCTTTGGGTTGTTTATTAAAAGGATGGGGCAATTTTAGAAGATATTTTCTTACCCAAAAAACTTGAAATCTTTCAAAAAAAGCCTGCACATAAGAAGTATGATTATAAAAAAATACAGGGGTAGCAATTACTAAAAAATCAGCTTTTAAGATTTTTTCATAAAGGAGCTGAAAATCGTCTTGAAGAATGCAAGTTCCTTGCTTCTCGCATTTTCCACATTCTAAACAAGGCTGATAATTTAGTTCTGAAAGTCTGATTTTTTCAACAATAAAATGTTGATTTACTCCATTCAAAAAAGCATCTAATAATATTTCTGTATTTCCATTTTTTCTGGGACTACCATGAATAGCAAGAAGATACATTAAATTTTTTAAGATTTGGTAAGAGTTTTTTTAATTACATTAAAAACCTGAGTAAAAACCTCCTCAAAAGTCCCAGGAGAGCATCTCCCCATTTCTATAAATTTAATAACAATTTCTTTGGTGGTTCTAAGAGTAATTTCATCTAAAGGAGATAATTTAGTTTCTTCAGATGTTTTTACTTTTTGATCTAAATTAACAATTTTGTTAGCCATAATTTAAACCCTTTGTGGAAAAAAATTTGTTTAACATTTCAATAAAAATAAACCTTTTTTTATTTTTATCAATAGTATATAAAAATTATGGTTAGAAAAAAATAAATTTCAATTTATTAGTTATAGTTTTTATTAATAAACAAACAGTTTTTTGGAGATTAAAATCTTTTTTGAAACAGAAGGAATAAATCTTTATGATAATTTAACCGAAATAAAGAACTCACTTTTGGTGGAGCCGGTGGGACTTGAACCCACGACCTCGTGAATGCCATTCACGCGCTCTCCCTCTGAGCTACGGCCCCACTTTTTAAGTTAATTTTTAAAATAACCGCTTTATTTATTTTGTCAAGTGCTTGGGAAAGTTTATATAAGGTTTTTTGATAAACTTTATATAAATTAATATCTCATTTTTAAATAATGAAATTTATAAGTTTAATGGCATATTCCCGAACATTTCATTTAAAGATTTAGTAGGTGGTTCTTGATCATTAAATATATTTATATTTATTATTAAATTATTTCTTACAATATTATTTGAACCTGGAACTTGATTGATCTGGAAAATTCCATTTGCTCCATTAAAATTTCCTATAATAGCAAAACTTTTTACTTTTACTCCAGATGAAGAAACTGTATTTTTTGAAAAGTCAGAAGTATCTTGATTATTTTTCATACCTATAAAGTCATTACTACCTTCTATACGAACATCGTGTCCCAAATCATCCCAATATCCTGTAAAAATTACTTGAAAATAAATCCCCTTATAACCGCCTCTTATTTCCTGTAAAGACTCACTTTTAACTAATTTTTCGTCATTAAAAATGTTGTTAATTTCATTTTCAATTGCAAATCCTTTAAATACTCCTATAAATAGAGTTATTACTGATATAAAACTTATAATTAAAAAAGTTTTTTTAAACATATCAAATCTCCTTTAAGGTTTTATTTCAAAAGGTTGTTTTATTAAAAAAAAGTTTGTAATAACACTATTTTCTAATGCCCAAATACTTTCTTTTGGAACTTTTTTATTATCAAGTTTCCAAACTGTTTCTTTTGGCCTTTTTCCAAAAACAGCAAGAAGAATACCATTCCAAGACTTTTTAAACTGACTTAAATCCATTACTTTATGACCATAAGCTGGATCTGCTAAAAATACTTTATTACCTTTTACACCTTTTAAAATTACAAAATGTTTATAATTGTTAATATTTAAAAGAACGATAGTAGGAATATTTATTAAAGACAACTTTTCAAAGGGTACTTTATAACCTTCTGCTTTGAAACCTAATCTTTCAGCTCCTTTTTTTAAATCTAACATTGAAAAGCCACGAGCTTTGATTTTTTTTATATCAGCGTGTTTTAAAATATTTTTTATTATATTTTCTTCATTAATATCAAAGTTGTAATAATATTTAAGTAAAGAAGCAAGAGCAGCACTTCCACAACTTAGATCATATTTTTGTTTGATAAGATTTTTAAAACGAAGTTCTTTCATACTCAATACATGTTTTTGGATATAACCTCCACAAGAACCTGTTTTAACTTCTACCTCTCCTGAATAAGCACCTTGATATAGAAAAAAGCTAAAGAAAAAGAAACTCAAACTTAAATTTTTTATTATCTTAAAAACCATTTTTTAAAAACTCCTAAAAACAAAAATGAGGGGAGACAAAGTCCCCCCTTTATAACATATTTAAATATTACTTAAATTCCAGATGAAACAGGAATTACAGATTCACCTGCGGATGTATAACTTACAGAAAGAGTATTTGTCTGAAGGTTGTTGCTTCCTGCTGCAACATTAACACCTATGTTCCCTACTGCACTTGAAAGTACACTACCACTTAAAGAAGCTGTATTTGTGGTGTTAATATTTGCTATACCTATAGGTATAGAACCTGTAATAGTTCCAGTAAGTTCAATATTCTCTATACCTATATCTCCACTAACTGTCCCCTCTGCATCTCCAGTATAAGTATTTTCTGGATTACCAAAGCTATCCCATATTGTTCCTTCTTCTGTTCCAGTATAACTACCATCCAAATTACCAGAAATATCTTCGTTCATTTGAACTTCCAATTCAATGGGAATTCCTTCTCCTTCTGTTTCTTCTACGATAGGCTGATTGCTTACTATGTTATACTTAGATTTCTGCTGAACATATGCTACAGCTATTCCAACCTTAGCTGAACCAACAGCTATACCTAATTGATTTGTTTGAGCGTTATCAACTCCAGCAGCAATATTAAGTCCGATATTTCCTTGTGCACCTGATAATACATTATCACTTGCGGAAGCAGTATTTGTTACTCCTTCATTATTTACATAGTTATACTCAGCCTTTTGAACACTGAAAGTCTTAGATTCAACTAATGAAGTTTCTTGTTCTCCAGTAGCAATTGCAACTATATTACTTTGTGCATTAAAATCACCTGCTACTACATTAGTACCTATGTTACCCTGCGCTCCACTAAGAACATCACCACTTACTGAGCCTTCGTTTTTAGTTCCGTAATTATCAATCTCATTGAACATAACAAATTGATCATTTTTACTGAGAGCTCTTACTAATCCGCTTACTTCTACATCTTCACCTGTAATTGAAATTTCAGTAATGATGGTAGAAGAATAACTTTGCGTGTCTTCAATGTTCATTATTTGAGATACTTCATAATTCCCAATCTGTGATTCTGAACAAGACTCATCACAATATCCATTTCCATCTTGAGCTTTAACTCCCATAGGAGCTAATAAAGATACTGAAACTACTAAAACACCTGCTAAAACCAATTTTTTTCTAAGCACTCTTTTTAACATCATACACCTCCTTTTAAGTTTTTTATGTTATTTAAGAGTTGCCCTGTTAAAATTTAAATGAAAGGTATTGGCAATACCATTTCCTATCCCAGCTGATTGATTAACCTGTATTACCCCTTTTGATTCAAAAAAGGCTGCTCCAGAAATAATATCTAAAGATTCACCAGAATATAGATTTTGCTTATCTATTTTTGCTACAGTTTGAGCAAGAGCTGAACTTCCCAATTTTTTACCAAAAGAAATAGAAACTAAATTAGCCTCAGCGCTTCCAGAACCAGAAGCCTGATTTATAGAAAAAATGCCTTTTACACCAGAAAAAGCATTGCCTCCAATTAAATCTATAGATTTATCAGGTGGTTTACTCACACATATTGTATCCTGTTTTAAAAGTCCAAAATTATATTCTCCTAATCCTATTCTCCACGTATTAGCTTGAACATGGTTATTTCCAGAAGCCATATTTATCCCTGCTACTCCAGAAGCACCTGAAAATACATGATCTGTAATTGTGGTTTTGTTAATTTCTCCACTCAAGACTCCACTACTAAGAAATAAAAGAGAGATTATTGAAGTTATTACTAATTTTTTCATCATGTTTCTCCTATTTAGAAGATATTATAAGTGTAGAGTAACCTATGTTATTATCACCTTTAAAAATGTTTAACTGGGTAATTTTAACTTTTTTAGCTTCATTAGCTTCATCCCATAAAATAATTTTATTTTTTTCTATGTAATAAATAGATCCAGTTTCTTTACCACCAATTACCTCATTTAAAGAACGGGAATTAAAAATTTTAAGATCAGGGTATAAAAATAAATTTTCTTCGCTTTCCCCAATGTTAGGTAAAAGTAAGAAAAAGGTGAGCAGGCTTATAATAGTTAAATTTTTTATTTTGGATTTTATTTTCATAATATTTTATATACCGCAATAATCATGCCAGAACTTAAACTGTGGATTTCCTTAATGAAAGAGAAAATAGAAACTGTAAAATGTGTAAAAAATGTAAAAAGATGTAAAAGATTGTAAATTGACTATATTACAGTTTTATAAAAATACTTTAAATTTTTTGTTTTTTTATTCCTTGAAACTATATTTTTTTGCATTATTTTAAAATCTATTATAGACATTTTTATTATAAAATAATTTATTAAATAAAGATAATTAAAAATGCGTTTAGATATTCGCCTTAAAAAACCTGTAAATGCTATTATATCTTCTGAAGAATTTGAAAAAAAAAGAGTAATATTAGAAGGCTTAAGTTTAAGCGGATGTTTTTTAAAAAATAAAATTCCATCAAAAAAAGATATTATAGAAATTTTAATACCTTATAAAGATACAGAATTAAGAATTCCTGCAAAGAAGATAAGAGAAGATGATAAAGGAACTGCTTTAGAATTTTTAATTACAGAAAAAGAAATATTTTTAAAGCTTTGGAAATTCATCTGTAGTAATTTATATTCTACTTCTTGGGAAACTTGTCCATATTGTAATTCTTTACTTGATAATGACGTTGTTTGTCCAAATTGTCATTTTTCTTTAGAAATATTTAATTCTGAATATGTGTTTAATCATTTTAAACAGACATTTTTATATAGACTTAAAAACTTATCAAATCAAATAAAAATTGATGATTTAATTGAATTTTACATAAACTTTAATAAATCTTTGTTATCCAAAGGAAATTATGATGAAAATGTAGAATTTGTAGGGACTTGTGAGAAGATGCTAAAAATTTTTTCTCTAATAAGAAAAGTAGCTCCATTAGATATTCCGGTCTTGATTTTGGGAGAAAGTGGCACAGGTAAAGAGTTGGTAGCTAAAGCTATTTATGAAAAGAGTTCGAGAAAAGGTAGACCTTTTATAGTAATAAATTGCGCATCTATTCCAGAAAATTTACTGGAAGCAGAACTTTTTGGATATGAAAAAGGTGCTTTTACAGGAGCATATAATGTTAAAAACGGAAAAGTAGAATTAGCTAATGGAGGAATACTTTTCCTTGATGAAATAGGAGAACTGCCTTTATCTTTACAAGCAAAAATTTTAAGATTTTTAGAAGATGGAATTGTTGAAAGAATAGGAAGTGAAAAATCTAAAAAAGTTGATGTAAGAGTTATTGCTGCAACAAATAGAGATCTTGAAAATGAAGTAAAAAATGGGAATTTTAGGGCAGATTTATATTACCGTTTAAGTGTATTTACTATAGAGCTGCCATCTTTAAAAGATAGAGGAAATGATAAAATTGTTTTAGCTAATTATTTTTTAAAAAGATTTGCTAAAGAATATAATATAAATTTTAAACAATTTTCTGAGGATGCCAAAAAAGCTATTATGGAATATGATTGGCCAGGAAATGTAAGAGAGTTGATTAATAAAATTCGAAGAGCTTTAGTATTATCTGAAAGTACAGAAGTCACCTCTAAAGATCTCGGGATTGATGAATTAACAGAACCAATGATAAATTTTTCTCAAGAAAATAAAAAATATAGAAGAAGATCATATATAGATAAAAATAAACTGATAAAAACACTTGAAAATTACAATTTTAACATAAGTAAAACAGCTAAAGCTTTGAATGTAAGTAGACCAACAATCTATAATCTTATCAAATATTACGAAATAAACATACCTAAATAAAATTAAAATTTTATAGGAAGTCTGATCTCAACAGTAACATCCGGAGCATCATTAGTGAGTCCTACTCCTACTGAAAAATTAAGAGATGTTTTAGGGGATATTACATAAGAAGTCCCAAAATAAAGCATACCTACATTAAAATCAGTTCCTACAACATCTTCACCTTCTTGTGTTGTATGAGAATATATTTTTTGATCATACGAAATATAAGTAGAAAGTTTTTCATTTAAAGCATAAGCCATACCTATACTAAAATCAATGCTGCTACCAGGTTTCATCTCTCCGTAGCCTTCTACATTCCGTTTAAAATTATAAAAATAGGCTAAGCTACCAAACAAAACAGCTGGATCGCTTCTTTTTACTAATGTTATACCTCCAGAAATTCCCCAGTGACCATTTCCTGTAGGAAGTTCCTTGGGTATACCTTTATCATTGGTTTCTATATGATAAGGATCTTTACCAGTTTTTGTTTTAACTTTAAAATTAAGCACCACATCCGGAATACTTCCTTTTTCATACAAAATTTGATAGGAAGCGCCAAAAGAGATATCACCAATGTTTGAATCTGTAACTGTTTTTTCTGTAGTAGAAGAATCCTCTTTGTAAGCATAGCGCTCTTTACGATACATATAAGGGACCTGTGCTTCTAATTGAAGATTATTTAAAAGGCCATAACGAAAATTAAGATATCCCATAAACACATCTTTTTTAATATCTTCTGTCTTGATTTTACCTATTACTATCGCTTCTAAAATGGTAAATCCACTTATAGCTATTCTTGCTCTTGATGTATGCGAGTATTGAAATCCTGGTTCAATAACTAAAGTGCCTTTTGGAAGTAAAACTCCACCTTTTTCTTGTAAAATCGCTTCTTCAGAACTTGGAGTTTTTGCACTTTCTGCACATATACCCAAACTGAGAAATAAATTTAAAATTAAATATAAAACAATAAAGATTTTTATAAAAAAATATTTAGTAAAAAAATAAAAATTCATAAAACCCATCGTAACATAATTTTTTTATTAAGTCAAGTGTTTTTTATCCAATTGTGGTTACAATTTTAAAATGGCACACTTGATTACTATTTTAGAATATCACATTTGGAGTAAACCCTCTTAAAATAAAAATTTTCAAAAATTTTTTTAAAATTTGAAAGGGCAACTGAAAAATTTATTTATAAATGAACAAAATTACAAATCAAACAGTTTATAAAAGCTGCTAACCAGGCCAAGATAAAACTATAAATCAAAAATCCTAATGCAAATTTCCAGTTCCCTTCTTTTCCCATAGCAACTACTGTAGCTACACAGGAATTATAAATTAAAACAAAAAGCAATAGAGATATAGCTTCTTTAGAATTTATTATTTTTTTTATTTGTTTTTTTATTCCTATATCTTCTTTTTTTATTTCTAAGGATTTAGGTAAAGGATCTAATAAGGTTATTATTGCATTTTTAATAGTTGAAGTCAGATTTTTTATTTGTTTTTTAAAAGCTATTGTTATTTCAATATTTTTAGGTTTTTTCCCCTTTTCCTTTGAAATGATTACTCCCATATTGCTTATTATAGCCTCTCTTGCCAGAAATCCCGAAAGTAAAGAAGTGGTGATTCTCCAGTCTCCTAAGCCAATAGGTTTAAATACATAACTTAAAGTTTTCCCAAGTTTTCCTGCATAAGTGTTTTCTATATTTTTTTCACCTGGAGGTAAATTTAACAAAAGCCAAACTACTATGGATACAAAAAATATTATAGTTCCTGCTCTGTATAAAAATTCTTTTACATAAACCATGGTTATATTAAAAATTACTTTAAATGAAGGAATACGATAAGGAGGTAAGTCCATTACAAAATGAGCCAATGTTTTTTTTAAGAAGGTTTTTCTTAAAATTACACTTGTTAAAATAGAAAAAAGAATTCCTAATAAATATAAAGAAAATATTATAAATACTGGATTTTTGAAAAATAAAAAGGATATATAGGCAAAAACTACCAATCTTGCTGGACAAGAAATGAAAGGAATCATAGCTATTACTAAAAGTTTATCTTTAATATCTTGAAAAGTTCTTGTAGCAATAACTGCAGGCACATTACACCCTAAAGCAAGCATTAAAGGAATTACACTTTGTCCATGTAACCCAATTTTATGAGTAAAACTATCCATTAAAAAGGCTACTCTTGGTAAATAACCGGAAGTTTCAAGTAAAGTTAAAAGAAAATACATAATAAAAATAAGTGGTAAAAAGGTTAATACTGCTCCTACCCCACCTATAATAGCTTCAGAAAAGAAATTATTTAAAAATTCTGGTGTACCTATTTTATGGAATACCTCATATACTAAAGGTGCTAAAAATTCATTTAAAAATCCATCTATCCAATCTATAAAAGGAGAAGAAAAATCAAAAGAAATTTTAAAAAATAAATACATAATCAATAAAAATAAAACGCTTCCTATAAAAGGGTGAAGTAAAAATCTATCTAAAAAATCACTCAAATTTTGTTTGGGTATGAGTTTTTTACGAGTAACCTCTTTAGCAACCCCTTGAGAAAATCTAAATCTTTTAGCTTTAACTAATTCATATAAACTAGGATTTTCTTCTTTTATTTTTTCTACTAAACTAAATTTAGAAATATTTGTATTAAACATTTCTTTTTTCTTTAAATATCTTTCTACTTTTTCAGGATATTTTATATTTATTGGTTTTAAATTGTTTTCATAGGTTTCTACAATAGCAGGCAAAAGATCTTTCACTCCTTGTCCTGTTCTACCTACGGTTTTTACAACTTTTGTTTTTAATAATTGCGAAAGTCTTTCCTTATCAACTTCAATTCCTAATTTTTCTGCTTCATCTATCATATTTAATGCTAAAACCATAGGCTTATTCAAATCCAAAAGCTGACAGGTAAGATATAAGTCCCTCTCTATTTTTGGGGTCTCTATGACATTTAAAATCACATCATAATCTTCCTTGGTTAAATATTCTAAAGCTACTTTTTCGTCTTCAGAAGTTATATTTTCTAAAGTATACACTCCTGGTAAATCTATAAAATGGATCTTATAATCTAAATAATTGATATAACCTTCCTTTTTTTCAACAGTTACTCCTGACCAGTTTCCAATTTTTAAATTTGTTCCAACTAAGTGATTAAGAATACTTGTTTTACCTACATTAGGATTTCCTACCAGTGCAACTTTTATAATTTTCATAATCTATCCCTTACAAAAGATCAATAACTTTTAAATCCAGATCTATTTCTGAAAAATTTTCTCCTCTACCATTTTCAACTATGATTATATTCTCTAAACGAATACCGTATTTTCCAGGAAAATACAAACCTGGTTCTATAGTAAAAACCATACCATCTTCTATGATTCCTTCTTCTGAATTTTTATAAAAAATTCTGGGAGCTTCGTGAATTTCTACACCTACCCCATGGCCTGTAGCATGGATAAAGTATTCTGCCAGACCTTTTTCTTGGAAATATTCCCTTATAGTTTTATCAATTTCTGCTATAGAGACTCCTCTTTTAACCCTTTCAAATCCTTTATACCAAGCTGTTTTTACTATTTCATACATCTTTTTAAACTCCTCGTCAGGTTTTCCTATAAATAAGGTTCTGGTGAAATCTGTGCAATAACCTTTCCAGATAAGCCCCATGTCTACAAGTAAAGGAGCATTTAATTTTATTTCTTGATAGGAACTTTCCCAGTGAGGTATAGCAGAATGAGAACCACTGGCTATAATAGAAGGAAAACTTTCTCCTGAAGCACCAACTTCAAACATTTTATAAACTAAAATCCCTCTTAAATTAAGTTCTGTCAGAAAAATTTGTTTTTTTAATTGTTTCTTTAGCTCCTCTAAAAAACTTTTATAAACTTTATCTGTTTTTTTTATTCCATCTTTTATTATTTTTATCTCTTCTTCATCTTTTATTATTCTAAAATCTTTAAGCACTCGAGAAAAGCCTTTCAGTTTTATGCCTTTAGTTCTTAATTTCTCTTTAAATTCACAACTTACTTTGTCTTTTTCAAAGCCAAGGGTTTTAATTTCTAAGCTTCTTAAAAAATTTTTTAGAAATTTTATAGTGTTATCTTTTATTTGAATAACTTCATAGTCTTTTATTTCCTCTTTAGCTTTTTCATAATACCTTGCGTCTGTAAGAAAATATTGATTGTTTTTGGTAATAATTATATAGGCATTAGTAGATTTAAATTTTGAAAGATAAAATACATTAGAAGAGGAAGAAAAAAGAAAAGCAGAAAGTTGATTTTTTTCTAAAAATTCTTTAAGTTTCAATAATTTTTTGTTCTTATATTCCATATAGAATCTCCTGTTAAAGTTTTAATCATTTTAACACAGAGATTTAAAGCTACAAATTGGTGTTAATTTTAATTTTTAGACTTATATTTTAAAATTAAAATGGGAAAAATAGTAATTAACAGATTTCCTAAAATGGCTGCTTTACAAAAATATAGAGCTTTAAAATTAGGATATCCAGAAGATTTAGCAGAGGCTATAGGGATTGCCGAAGCTTTAAAATATGCCATTTTTAAAAAATTAGCTCATTCTATAAGAAATTATAGAATTGAAGAAGAAAAAAGAAAAAGCAAAGAATTAGAAGCCCTTGATTGGAAGACTTTTAATATTTTTAAACTTGCAGCATATGATAGTAAACCTTATGTAGCAGGTAAAATTCTTTCTTCCGAAGATTATAAAAGAGAAATTTTTATAAAATGGGGAAAAGAAATTGGTAAAAAAATTGAAGATTGGGCTAAAAATATAATTGAAAATGTTCCTAAAGAATTGCTTAAAAACGAGCAAAAATTTTTTAAATATGTTTGGGTTCCTCATAGAGATGAAAATATAATTTAAAAATGGATTCTAATACCCAAAAAGGACAGCTGTTTGTAGTAGCTTTGCCTATAGGAAATTTAAGAGATATTACTTTTAGAGCTTTAGATGTATTGCAAACTGTGGAATATATAGCTTGTGAAGATACAAGGACTTTAAAGAAACTTTTAAGTCATTACGGATGTAGTTCAAAGAAGCTAATAAGTTTTTATAAAGATGTAGAAAAAGAAAAAAGCGAGAAGGTTCTAAAGCTTTTAGAAGAGGGGATAGATGTAGCCTTAGTAAGTGAAGCTGGATCTCCTATTATTTCTGATCCAGGATCTTATTTAGTTAGAGAAGCTTACAAAAGAAGTATTAAAGTTATTCCTATACCAGGGCCATCTGCTTTAACATGTGCTTTGAGTGCTTCAGGAATACAATTAGATAAAGGTTTCATATTTTTAGGATTTTTGCCAAGAAAAAAGCAGGAACAGAAAAAAATTCTAGAAAGTTTACCTAAGAATTTACCTATTGTTATTTTTGAAGCTCCTCATCGAATAAATAAGACCCTTAAAAATTTTTTAGAAATTTTTGGGAACAGGGATTGTTTTTTTGCCAGAGAATTAACAAAAATACACGAAGAACTTTTGTGGACAGATTTGCAAACACTTAGTAAGAGAGAAGAATTTTTAGGAGAAATAACTTTGATTATAATGCCAGAGAAACAGGAAGAACCACAAAAGATAGATTGGAAAAAACTTAAAGAAGAAGTCAAAAATTTAAAAGCCGATGGATTAAAACATAAAGAAATTGCTAAAATTTTAGCAAAAAAATATAATTTGTCTGCAAAAGAACTTTATAACTACCTTATTACCGCTTTAAGAAGTGGTAAAACTTGACTTTAAAGAATTAGGTTTTATAAATAATTTTATATATCTAAAATTTTATATAAAGGGGCTTACTTATGGAAGATAAACTTATTTTAGTTTATGTAACCTGTAGTTCTGAAGAAGAGGCTAAAAAAATTGCTAAAGCTCTTCTTGAAAATAAACTTAGTGCTTGTGTAAATATTTATACTAATGTAATTTCCATGTATTGGTGGGAAGGGAAGATAGAAGAGTCTAAAGAAAGTATCTTATTTATTAAAACCCGCTCTTCTCTTTATGAAAAGGTAAAACAGAAAATTTTAGAACTACATTCCTATACCTGTCCCTGTATTGTTCAACTTTCTGAAATTAAAGAAGGAATTGAATGTTTTATAAATTGGCTTTTTAAAGAAACAGAAAAATCCTAATACCTGAAAATTTTATTGATCTAAAGAAAATCGTTATAATCTTTTGAATATTGAAAATCATAAGTTATTTCTTATATTACTTAAATGCTTTAAAAATAAAAAGGAGGGAATAAATATGCCTATTTATGAATTTAAATGCTATAATTGTGGTAAAAATTTTGAAAAATTAATCTTTAAAAGAGAAGAAGAAAAAGAAATAAATTGTCCTTATTGTGGTTCTAAAAAAATAGAAAAACTTGTAACAAGTTTTTCTTCAGTTAAAAGTAAATCTAACGGGTTTTCTTGTGGAAGCGGTAGATTTAGCTGAGCTTAAAATTAGAAAGAGGGGGGTTTCCCTCTTTTAATTTTAAAACTTTATTGTAATCTTTTTAAAAAAATCTTTAAAATTGGAGTAGAAACTATGCTTAGTAAAAGAATTATAGTTTGTTTAGATGTTAAAGATGGAAAAACTACTAAAGGTGTAAAATTTAAAAATAACGTAGAGGTTGGAGATCCTGTGGAAATGGCTGAAAAATATTATTTAGAAGGAGCAGATGAAATAGTATTTTATGATATTACAGCCAGTGCTGAACATAGAGGCATTATGCTTGATGTAGTTCGTAGGACTGCTGAAAGAATTTTCATTCCCTTTTCAGTAGGGGGTGGAATAAAAAGTTTGGATGATATGAGAGATGTTTTATTAGCAGGAGCAGAAAAAGTTTCTATTAATACAGCAGCGGTACTTAATCCTAAACTGATTTATGAAGGTGCTAAAGCTTTTGGCTCTCAATGTATTGTTCTTGGAATGGATGTAAAAAAAGTTGAGCCTTCTTCTAAAATCCCTTCTGGATACGAAGTATGGATAAAAGGTGGAAGACAACCCATGGGAATTGATGCGGTCTGGTGGGCTAAGGAAGCAGAAAACTTGGGAGCAGGAGAAATATGTTTAAATTCTATAGATGCAGATGGAACTAAAGAAGGTTATGAATTAACTATTACCAAAATGATTGCAGAAGCGGTTAATATTCCTGTGATTGCCTCTGGTGGAGCCGGGTGTCCAGAACATCTTTATCAGGTTTTAACAAAAGGAAAGGCTGATGCAGCTTTAATTGCTTCCATGGTTCATTATGGTATGTATTCTATAAAAGAAATAAAAGATTATCTAAATAATAGAGGAGTTAAAGTAAGAATTAAGTGGTAGCGTTGTTTTCCAGCCAAAAATAAATTCTTTTTTTTATTAAAAGAAAAGTTAAAAAAGCTATTACAAAAATAGTAGAACTTATTAAAACTCTTTTAGGATCTCCTTTATAAACTACATCTCCTTGCAAGGTTAAAGCAAAAGTTGCAGGTATCCTTCCCAAAGCACAAATAGTTATAAAACCCTTAAAAGTAATAGGCATAAAACCTAAAAAATAGTTAAGCAAATCTTTGGGAAACCCCGGAAATAGATATAAAATAAAAACTCCTGTTAATCCATGTTTTTTAAAGATTTTTTTTATTTTTAAGTATATTGGAGATTTTTCGTATTTTTTAAACCATTTTTTTTCACAGACTTTCGCTACATAAAAAGCTATGGAAGAACCGATGATAATACCTATCATGCTTATGATAAGCCCTTTAAATGCTCCAAAGAAAAAACCCGCCAAAAAACCTGTAGCTTCTCCTGGCAAAGGAGCTATAACTACCTGTAAAACTTGAAGAGCTATAAATACAACAATTCCTAAATAAGGATGAATACTAATAAAAGCTCTTAGCTCGTCTCTATTGTTCCAGAGAGAAAAAAATTGATCAAACATTCAAGCCTCATTTAAAAATATATCTACAGACTTCAGAAACCTTTTTACAAGGAACAATTTCCATTTTAAATTCTTTTTTGTTTAAACTAACTCCTGCAGGGATAAAAGCTTTTTTCATACCCTTTTTTTCGACCTCTTTCAGCCTCAAACCTATATCTCTAACAGGTCTTAGTTCTGCTGAAAGGCCAATTTCTCCTATGAAAACAGTATTTTTAGGTAGACTTTTTTCTATTAAGCTTGAAATTAAAGCCATAGCTACTGCAAGATCAGCTGCAGGATCAGTTATTCTCAAACCACCTGATATTTTTACATAAATATCCTGCTGGCTAAAATTAAAACCAACTTTTTTTTCCAAAATAGCTACCAATAAAGAAAGTCTTACAGGATCAAACCCAACTGCTGTTCTCCTTGGCATAGATAAATAACTTTTTGTTACCAGAGCCTGAACTTCTACCAGAAGAGGACGAGTGCCTTCTATAATGCAAAAAATAGCTCCTTCTTCTCCAGCAAGAAAAATATCTTCATACTGAGAATGAGGAATTAAACCATTTTCTGTCATTATAAAAACACCTATTTCATTTACAGGACCAAAGCGATTTTTAACAGCTCTGAGAATTCTAAAACCCGTTTCTTTTTCTCCTTCTAAATAAAGCACAACATCTACCAAATGTTCTAAAATTTTAGGACCAGCAATTATTCCACCCTTGGTAATATGTCCTACTAAAATTACCACTATGTTTTTTTCTTTGGCTAAACGCATTAGAGCATTGGTGCATTCTTTTATTTGAGAGACTCCTCCAGGGGAGCTCTGTAATTCCGGAAGATAAACGGTCTGAATAGAATCTACAATAAGAAGCTGAGGATTAATCTCTTCTGCAGTCTCTAAAATGGCTGATAAATCTGTATCTGAAATAAAATAAAAATCCTTGCTAACCTTTAATCTATCAACTCTTAATTTCACCTGTTCAGCAGATTCCTCAGCAGAAACATAAACAACTTTTAAATTTTTTTCAGCAAGAAGTCCAGCTATTTGGGTAAGAAGAGTAGATTTTCCTATTCCTGGATCTCCTCCAATAAGAATAAGAGAAGAGGGAACTATGCCTCCGCCTAAAACCAAATCAAATTCACTAAGCCCTGTTTTTAATCTTTTTTTAGTTTCATATCTTACTTCAGAAAGTTTTAAGATCTTAGCCTTGAATGAAGAAATTTTTCTTTTTTTAGATGCTTTTTCTTCTACAAAGGAATTCCAGGCTCCACATTCAGGACATCTACCCAGCCATTTTAAACTTTTATAACCGCACTCTTGACAATAATAAGCCATTTTTCAATCACTTTTTTTCCAAATTCCTTGCCAAATGGAATAATCCTTATATTTCTTTTCTGTTATTTTAATTCTTATTTCAGAAAGTTTAAAGGCTTTTTTTAAATATTCAGGTGGAGAGCCCCATTTTTTAACTACCAAAACTATTTTACCATTAAGTTCTCTATCATCTCTCCAGATTTGATACTGATTTTCTGGAAAATTTTGAGTTTTAATTACATAAATATAAGGATGTTCTTTTATATAAAAAGCTAAAGAAGATGCTATTTCTCTATGAGATACAACAATTGGAATATTTGGTTTATAAAATTTTTCTACTTCCTTAGCGAGTTCTTTCCAACCCTTGAATTTACTAAAAATTGGCTGAATTAAAGATGGAGCTTTATTATATATAAAGCCCGAATATAAGGTAATACCAGAAACTAAAATTATAAAAATTAGATTTAAATAAAAAAAACTTTTATAATTTTTGTCAAATTTTAAATAAGCAAAAGTGAAAAGAAATCCAGAAAGTATGAAAGGCATTATCCAATTAATATTCAATCTAATATAAATGCTTATTAAAATAAAAAATAAACTTAAAGGAAAAGATAAAATATACAAAAAATTTAAAATTTGTGAAAAAAAACTCTCTCTTTTAATATATTCTATGCCTTTATATAGAAAAATCAAAAGAAAAAAAGAATAAATTACTAAACATTCTATAAAAAAAGAAAAAAATTTTTCAAAAGAAAAACCAATTTTGGAAAAATGATGTTCTGTGTGTTTAAACATAACAAATTGATGTGTATAATTCCAGCATAAATTAGGAAAATAAATCAAAAATGGTATTAAGATTAAAAATAAGCTTGACTTTTTAAAAGCTAAATTTTTTCTAAAAAATATTAAATAAAATAAACTTAATATCCAGAATGCAAACATAGTTTGTTTACTTAGAAGTCCAAGTCCTGTGAAAATACCTGTTAAAAAAGCATTTTTGTAATTAGGGTTTTCTAAATATAAACAGAAGAAATAAGTTGCTATAATCCAGAAAAGAATAAAAGGTGGATCTATAGTCATTATAAAACTGTAAACTGTTAAAATAGGAAGAAAAGCTAATGTTAGAACCAAATAATTTGCTTTAATTCTTTCAAAATAACGATCAACCAAGAGATAAGAAAAGAGCAAAGAGAGAGTATTGCAAACCAAAGCAGGAAATCTTACAGCAAATTCAGATATTCCAAATATCTCAGTAGAAATTTTTATCAGCCAAGCTACCATAGGGGGTTTGCTATAATATCCCCAATCTAAAATTCTTGACCAATCCCAGTAATAAGCTTCATCATAAGACAAAGGAAGTTTTAAGTGATAAAGATAGAGAAGTTTAAAAGAAAAATAAAGAAGTATAAAGACTATTAAATTTTTATATTTTTTGAATTTTTTAAACATTCTAAAATATAAGAAATAAAAGTCTTTGCCGATTCTCTTTTTCTGCTTTGATCAAAATCAGGGCTTAATTGAAAGGAATTTTACTTCAGGTTCTAAACTTTTCAACTGGAATTTAAGCAGTGTATTTTTACCTTATTGACAAAAATTTTTTTAAGCGATATATATTGAAAAATTATGCATAAAAGAGAAACATGGGCTTCCAAAATAGGGCTTGTTTTTGCTGCTGCAGGAAATGCTATAGGTCTGGGTAATATTCTTCGTTTTCCCTCTAAGGTTGCTCTTTATGGAGGCGGAGCATTTATTATTCCTTATTTTATCTCTTTGATAGTTCTCGGAATTCCTCTTATGATCTTAGAATGGGTAATAGGTAGATATGCAGGTTCTAAAGGCCATGGCTCTATGGCTGGCATTATGGGAGAATTTTTTAATCAATCATCCTTAGCAAGAGCTGTTGGAAGCTTAGGGGTTACTATTCCTTTTCTTATAGTTTGTTATTATATCTATATTGAATCCTGGACTTTGGGTTTTGCTATTTTATCTATTTTTCACAAAATGCCACATCCTGTACATTCTTCCGATCCTCAATTAGCTATGATGCCCTTTTTGGATTTTTATAGGAATTACACTCGGCCCTGTTTATGGGCTATTGTGTTTTTAATCATAACTTTATGTATTAATGCTTATCTTTTATATAAAGGGGTTGTAAAAGGTATTGAATTTACAGCTAAAATAGGAATTCCTCTCCTTTTTCTTATGGGAATAATTTTATCAATTGTTTCTTTATCTTTGAACCATTGGAAAGGCCTTGAAGGCCTTTGTTTTATTTTTAAACCTAATTTTAATAAACTTTTGAATCCTCAAGTCTGGGTAGAAGCAGCAGGACAAATTTTTTTTACTTTATCCTTAGCTATGGGAGCTATTGCTACTTATGCAAGTTATGTAAAAGAAAATGAAGATGTTCTAAAAATAGGTCTTTATACTGCAGGATTAAATGAATTTGTAGAGATAGTAATAGGAGGATCTATTGCTATTCCTGCAGCTTTTGCAATCTTTGGTGCTTCTTCTATTCCCACTCTTGCCAATGAAGGCACTTTTAGATTGGGTTTTATAAGCATGCCTGCTATTTTGATGAGTCTTCCTTTTGGCTGGTTTCTTTCTTTTATTTGGTTTTTTTTGCTTTTTATAGCAGCTTTAACCTCATCCCTTGCTTTGACTCAGCCATTAATTGCTCTTTTTGAAGATGAAATGAAATGGTCTCATAATAAAGCTGTAAGTATAGCTGTGCTTATGGTTTCCTTAGGAGCTTTTCTTTCAGCTTTTATTCCCGAGTTTCTTGACGAGCTGGATTTCTGGGCAGGAACTTTATTTCTTATTATTTTCGGTTTTATAGAGATCTTTGCCTTTGTATGGCTTTTTGGAGTAGATTCTTTTCATAAAGAATTGAATAAAAACGCCTTTTTAAGAATTCCCAAAATTTTTGTTTATATATTTTATAGCTTGTCTCTTATTTTTATAGGAGTTCTTTTTTATTTCTGGGCAATTGTAAAGTTTCCTCAGTATTTTTCACACATGTCTTGGAATTTAATTGTTGCACGAATTTTTATAGTTGTTTGTGTTTTACTACTGGCAATAGCATCAATTAGAAGTAAAAAATTTCTAAATTAAAAGATTTTTTCAAACAAAGTCTTGAAAAAATTGATAAACAATGTTATAGAAATTTTTTTAAAATTTTTAAATTTAAATAAATATAAAGAATAAAATTTTATAAAGAGGAGGAGATCAAATGAAGAAATTGGGAGCAATTTTATTAACCTGTGGTCTTCTTTCTTTACCTTCTTCGGGTTTTTCTGTAACAGATGAAGAGATGTACAAACTTGTTCAAGAATTGATTAAGGAAGTTAAAGAGTTAAAGCAAGAAAACCAGTATTTAAAAAGTGAAATTGAAAGATTAAAAGCCCAGCAGAAAGTCGAGATTAAAGAAGTTAAAAAAGAAGTTGCAGAAACTAAAGAAAAGCTTGCCAAAACAAAAGAAGGAGGAATGCTTTCTGGCTTTTTTTCTAAAGGTGGGTATGGTGCAGGAAAGTCAAAAGTAGATTTTTATGGTTATATAAAGGGTGATTTAATTTGGCAAGATTCTGCTTCAGTAGGAACAATATACTTATTGTGGGCTTTGCCAAAAAGCAAAGGAAGACATGATTCTACTTCAACTCTTACTTTTAGACACAGCAGATTTGGGTTAGATTTAATAAAACCTTACAAAGATTTTACTATAAAAGGAAAATTTGAGATGGATTTTTACACAGAATCTCACAATGAAGAACAAACTCCCTGGAATCCTCAGCATGCTCCTTTAAGAGCAAGACTTGCTTATCTTGAAGTTATTAAAAATTCTTGGGAATTCAGAGTTGGACATGACTGGATGACCATTGCTCAGCTTTATCCTCATCTATCAAACTTTCCAGCAGGATCTTATATGGGGAATTTGGGTTATAGATTAACTCAAATAAGGCTTACAAAAAACTTTAAACTATCTAATAAAGATCTTTTAAAATTCCAGTTAGCTCTTGATAAACCTTTTAATTTTGGGAAATTAAATGGAGTGGTGGTATTTGATAACGAGCCTAATGCGGATTTTGGAGCTCCTGGGGTTGAAGCAAGAGTTGCTTATCAAACTAAACTCTTTGACAGCCCCGCTTTATTTGCCTTGTTTGGTCATTATTCAGGACAAGAATATAAAAAAGACTATAAAAGTCTAACAGGAGCTGTAAAAACTACAAGTTTTTCTACAGGACTGGAATTGCGTTTACCTTTACCAGTTTTAGCAAAGTTTAAACCTACTCTTTCAGGAGAATTCTGGTATGGACAGGGATTAGGCGGTTATTATACAGGTGCTGTAGGACAAACTGCAAGAATTAAATATTATGATAATAGTGCAGGCGGTTATGCTTATGCTACAGATTTAACTAAATTTGATAAAACTGCAGATAAAATAGTTTCTATTACTCCTATTCATGCTGTGGGAGGATGGGTGGAACTTGGAGTGAAACTCACTCCAAAACTTCAGAGCTGGTTTGGATGGGGTGTGGATAATCCATTAAATAGTGACTTGAAGTATGTACCTGGTGCAAGACTTCAACAACAGATGTATTATGCACATTTTCTTTACAGGTTCGTGCCTGAACTTGGAACAGGGTTTGAATATCTCCGTGCTATTACTGATTACAGAAAAAGTGATGGAGATGATGGGATTGTTAATCGCTTTATGTTAAGTTTTTATTATTTCTTCTAAAAATTGAGAGATTGAAGAGGCCTCTTCAGCAAAATAAGATGAAGAGGCCTCTTTATATTAACTCTACTTCTACTTCTTTTCCTTTTTCATATCCTAACAAGTTTTCTGGAATACAAATTAAACCATCAGCTTTAACCAAGCTCATTATTAATCCAGATTTACTTAAAAGTGGAACAGCCCAAAGTTCTCCATCTCTTTTTTCCAAAAAAACCCTTATAAAATCTGTCCTTCCAGCTTGAGAATATATACTTTTAGATATTTTTGCTTTTATCTTAGGCTTAAAGGATCTTTTATTTAATCCCATCATTTTTTCTATAACAGGTTTTACAAAAAGATCAAAGCAAATATATACCGCTACAGGATGTCCTGGCAATCCAAAAACAGGTTTGTCATTGCAAATTCCTGCAATAATAGGTTTGCCAGGTTTTATAGAAACTCCATGAAATAAAATACCAGGTTTACCTAATTCATTAATAATTTGGGCTGTCATATCCTTAGTTCCTGCACTTGTTCCCCCTGTAATTAAAATTATATCTGCTAATTCGTATGCCTTCTGCACCATTTCTTTAATTTTTTCATAATTATCTTCTACAATTCCCATTTTTAAAGAAACTCCACCTGTTTCATCTATCAGACCAGATAAAGTGAAAGAATTTATATCTCTGACCTTTCCAGGTGTAATTTTTTCAGTATGAGGAATAATTTCATCTCCTGTAAGGATAATAGCAATTTTAGGCTTTTTAACAACCTTTATTTCAGAAATTCCTAAGCCTGCAAGTGCTCCTATATCCTGAGGTTTAAGCCTTTTTCCCGCAGGTATTATTACTTCTCCTTTTTTTGCGTCTTCATCTCTTAGAATCACATTTTCGTATGGGGAAACGGCTTTAAAAATTTCTACCAAATTTCCTCCAGCCAGGCTTGTATGCTCAACCATTACTACTGCATTAGCTCCAGGAGGAAGCATTCCACCTGTATGGATGTAGGCACACTCCCCCCTTTTTAATTCAAAGGAAGGTATTTCTCCCATGGAGATTTCACCTTTGAGGGTGAGATAAGTAGGGGATGTTTCCTTTGCACCAAAGGTATCAGCAGCATTTACAGCATAGCCGTCAACTGTTGAGCGTTCAAACCCTGGGAGATCCTCAGGGGCTTTTATATCTTCGTAAACTACCCTTCCATAGGCTTTTTCTATAGGAATTGTCTCGGCTTCAAGAACTCTAAATTTTAGGTGAGATAAAAGCAGTTCAAGGGCTTTTTTTCTTGAAAGATAACCCTTATCCAGCATGTTTGTTATTATACACCTTTTTCTTTTATTAGCACAGAGCTCCAGAAAATAAAAAAAATATTTCAGATGCCTTAAAAATTTTCTTTCTTGGATAAACTATCAACCCAAAAGAGCTCTTTCTTTAAAATCTTTTAAAAATTGCTTTAAACCTGATATTTTTTTAAGAGGAACATAAGAAGATGCCTTGATTTCTAAAAGTTTTATTATTTTTCATCTTATAAGAATTTCTCCGAGAGAGGCATAGTATTTTTGGAAGCCGGAGAGCTAATCCTGTATCTCAAAATGAAGTTTGGGTGATTTTAATTAAGCGTTTACTGACGTTAGTGGAATAAGGAGAAGTCTTCTTATTTGATAAGATATATTTCACTCCAAGAGAAGCAACCTGAAAAAATTCTTTCGGGTACCTTTTCAGACCTGACCAGACTGCAGGAGGAGTTGGCCCTTACAGGAAAGAACCTTTGCTCCAGTTGATATCCCTAAGTTTTAGGAGATGCACTCAATCCAAAAAATCCCTCTTCAGGTTGTAAGTTTCATCTCTGCTGTTCTTTGGCTATGGAGGAATGCAAATTTTCTCCCTCCATTCTTTATAGTGAAGAACATCGCGTTGCCTGTTACTATGCAATTTCTTAAAAAAATTGCAAAAATTAAAAGAATAACATTCTAAAATAAAGGAAAATAAATGATAAATTTAGAGATTTTAATTATTTATAAAATTTTTAAACTTGCCTTTTGTTCTGAATTTTTTAAATTTATTAAAAGAGACTATAAATTAGCTAAATATTATAAAAATACTTTTAAAAATGGAGGGGAAAAGATGAAGTTAACTCGTAGAGATTTTCTAAAGCTTTCAATAAGTTCCCTTGTCCTGAGCTCCTTTAGTTTGGATCTTAGTTCTGTTAAGGCCTATGCTAAGGAGCTCAGGATAAAAAATGCTAAAGAAATAACCACTGTTTGCCCCTATTGCTCAGTTGGTTGTAGTATTATTGTATATGCCAAGGGTGGTAAGGTGGTTGCTACTGAGGGTGATCCAGATAGCCCTATTAATGAGGGAAGCCTTTGTCCTAAGGGTTCATCTCTTTATCAGCTTGTCAACAATCCTTACAGAGTGCTAAAACCACTTTATCGTGCTCCCTATAGTGATACCTGGAAGGAGGTTTCCTGGGATTGGGCTCTTGATAGGATTGCTAAGTTGGTAAAAGAAACCAGAGACAAGTATTTTATTCACAAGGATGAAAAGGGAAGGGTAGTAAACAGAATTGAGGCAATTGCTCATGTAGGTTCTGCTGCTCTTGATAATGAGGAGTGTTACATTCTTCAAAAACTCATGCGAGCATTAGGAATTGTTTATATTGAACACCAAGCGCGAATATGACACAGCGCCACCGTGGCGGCTCTGGCAGAGTCGTTCGGAAGAGGCGCAATGACAAATCACTGGATTGACCTCAAGAATTCCGATGTAATTTTGGTAATGGGTGGTAACCCTGCAGAAAACCACCCAGTCTCAATGAAATGGATAATGAAGGCCAAGAAAGAGAGAGGTGCCAAGCTCATTGTTATAGATCCCAAGTTTTCCCGTACTGCTGCCAAAGCTGATATCTATGCCCAGATCCGCCCAGGTACTGACATTGCTTTTCTTGGAGGTCTTATTAAGTACATCATTGACAACGAACTTTATTTTAAAGACTATGTGGTAAATTACACAGATGCTCCTTTTATAGTGGTACCAGAGTTTAAGCTTCCTGATGATTTGGATGGCGTATTTTCTGGTTTTGATCCAAAGACTAAGAAGTATGATAAGTCCACATGGAAATTTGAACTTGATGAAAACGGAGTGCCAAAGAAAGATCCTACACTGAAGCATCCTCGGTGCGTGTTAAGACTCCTTCAGAGGCACTTTGCAAGGTATACCCCTGAAAAAGTCTCTGAAATCACTGGTATCCCCAAGGATAAGATTCTTGAAATTTATGAAATTATTGCCTCTACTGGTAAACCCAATAGGGTGATGACAGAGTGCTATGCCATGGGTTGGACTCAGCACACAACTGGTGTGCAGAACATCAGGGCTATGGCCATTATCCAGCTTCTTCTTGGAAACATCGGAATGGCAGGTGGTGGAGTTAACGCACTTAGAGGTGAATCTAATGTGCAGGGTTCAACAGACCATTGCATACTCTTTCACATCCTGCCTGGATATCTTCCTACACCAAAAGCAACAGATGTAGATTTAAAGACCTATATCAAGAACTATACTCCTATCACCAAGGAGCCAAAGAGCCTTAACTGGTGGAAACATCGTCCTAAGTATATAGTAAGCTTGCTTAAGGCATTTTATGGAAATTATGCTAAGCCTGAAAATGAGTTCTGTTATCAATATTTGCCCAAGAGGGATGAGAATAAAAGTTATGCCTGGCTTAATCTTTTTGATGCCATGTATAATGGTGAGATTAAGGGATTTTTTGCCTGGGGTCAGAATCCTGCATGCTCTACAGCAAATGCTAATAAAGTTAGAGAGGCTCTTGCTAAACTTGACTGGATGGTAACTGTAAATCTCTGGGACAATGAGACAGCCTCTTTCTGGAAAGGTCCTGGAATGGATCCCAAGAAGATAAAGACAGAAGTATTTTTCCTACCTTGTGCAGCATCTGTAGAAAAGGAAGGAAGTATTACAAATTCTGGAAGACTTGCCCAGTGGCGTTATAAGGCAGTTGAACCACCCGGTGAATGTAAACCCGATGCTGAAATAATGAATGAACTTTATAAAAGAATAAAAGCACTTTATGAGAAAGAAGGTGGGGTATTTCCAGAGCCTATTCTTCACCTCAACTGGAATTATGGAGATGAAAAAGTTGACACCACTATTATTGCCAAGGAGATCAATGGATACTTTACCGCTGATAAAGTGGTGAAGGGCAAGAAATTCAGTAAGGGTCAACAGGTGCCAAATTTTGTATATCTCCAAGATGATGGTTCTACTGCCTGTGGAAACTGGCTCTATTCTGGTAGCTATCCAGAAGAAGGCAATATGATGGCAAGGAGAGGTAAAGAAGATCCTACAGGTCTTGGGCTTTATCCAAAGTGGGCCTGGTGTTGGCCACTTAATAGAAGAATTCTTTATAACCGTGCCAGTGTGGATCTTTATGGAAAGCCCTGGGATCCTGAAAGGCCAGTTATTAAGTGGGATGCAAGTAAGAAGAAATGGGTTGGAGATGTGCCTGATGGCCCACAGCCACCTCTTGCCCTTGGAGGAGTTCTGCCCTTTATTATGAAACCTCTTGGAGTGGGAGTAATCTTTGGAAAGGGAAGGGCAGATGGTCCATTCCCAACTTACTATGAGCCAGTTGAGTCCCCACTTAGTAAGAACCCGCTTTATCCCAAGTACAAATTCAATCCACTTGCCAAGATATTTAAGGCAAAACCTGTTGATAAACTTGCTATTCATGATCCAAGATATCCCATTGTGGGAACCACTTACAGAGTCACTGAGCACTGGCAAACTGGTGTTATGACAAGGCACATGGACTGGCTCCTTGAGCTTGAGCCACAAATTTTTGTGGAGATGAGCAAAGAATTTGCACAGGAAAAAGGAATAAAGTCTGGAGACAAGGTGATAGTCAAGTCTCCAAGAGGTGAGCTCTGGGCAATTGCCATAGTAACTGAGAGAATTAAACCTCTTAAGGTGCTTGGTAAGACTGTGCATGTGGTAGGTCTTCCCTGGCACTTTGGCTGGCAGTGGCCAAAAGATGGAAGTGGTGGAGACAGTGCAAACCTCCTTACTCCGGATGTGGGTGATCCAAATACAACAATTCCTGAAACCAAGGTATTTATGGTGAATATTGAAAAAGCTTAAAAAGATAAAATAAGGGCAGGGATTGTGCCCTGCCCTTGTTATCAAAAAAGAAATGTAAAAGAAATTTAAGGGGGTATAAAAATGGCAAGGAAGGCACTGCTTATAACACCGGAGCTTTGTATAGGATGCAGGTCCTGTCAGGTGGCGTGTAAGTCATGGAATCAATTGCCAGCTGAAAAAACAAAAAATAGAGGAACTCATGAAAATCCTCCAGATTTGAGTGGAAGCACTTATAATAAAATTCATTTTATAGAAACTACGGATGCCTTTGGCAATTTAAAATGGCTCTTTGTAAGTCAGAGATGCAGGCATTGTGGAGATCCTGCTTGTGTACAGGTATGTCCTGTACATGCTTTGCAGCAGGATAAGGAAACAGGTATAGTTTTTTATGATAAAAGTATTTGTATTGGTTGTAGAGCATGTAGTTATGCCTGTCCTTTCAATATTCCGAGATATGACGAAAATGGTAAAATTTCCAAGTGTCACATGTGCATTGACAGGGTTAAAGCAGGGCTTGAGCCTGCCTGTGCCAAGGCCTGTCCTACAGGGGCTATCAGATTTGGAGACAGAGACGAACTTATTGCTCAGGCCAAAAAAGAGGGCTTTAAATACATATATGGAGAAAAAGAAAGAGGTGGTTTAGGAGTAATATACGCTCTTAATGAGCCTCCTAAGGTTTATCAGTTGGTAGAAAATCCAAAAGTTTCTGAAGATGTGTTAGCCTTAGGAGAACTTCTTAGAGGTCTTGTCAAAAAAGGAATTCCAGTTGATGCCTCTATAGTCCGGAAGTTTCTCGGAAGCAAAGAAACTCTGGTGAGAGTTTAAAAATTATAAAAAGGGGAAAGGAAAAGAGAACCTTTCCCCTTCTCTTGTCTTTTCTCAAGTTTTGTGATAAGGTTAAATCTTAATAAGGGGGTATTATTAATGAATAAATGTGTTTTAATAAGTAATTTAAAAAAAGAAAGACCGCATTTGGAGGAGGTACTGAATCTTTATGAAAAGCTCTTGCAATTTAAGGAAAAAGTTAAAGGTGCTTCAAAAGTAGAGGAAGTGCTTACCCCTTTTGCTGAGATTTTTGATGTTCCCTATGAATTTGTAGATTTTCTAAAAGAAAGTATAAAGAAATTGAACGAAGATCCCTTTAATAATCCTTTATGTTTAAAAGATCTTCCTCTTGAAAAAGAGCAGGGAGAGGAAGTTGAAAGGTCTTTATTTATTTTAATGAAAGGTTTTTATTTAGCTTCAGAAAGAAAAGGAGAATACTCTTTTGAAGAGGGAAAGTGTCCAGTATGTGGAAGCTCTCCTTCTCTTGCCTTGATAGACGAAGATAATCGCAGATACATAGTTTGCACACTTTGTGAGACTCGGGGTAAAATTTTCAGGATAGGCTGTGCAAATTGTTTGGTAAGAGATCCTACCCAGATAGACCTTCTTGTGGATGAAGATGAAATAAGAATAGATTTGTGCAAAAATTGTAAAAGTTATATAAAAAGTTTTAAAGCAGATGTATTTGATAGGTTTAGAGACCTATTTCTTATAGATCTTATAAGTTTGCCTCTTGATGTAGTGGCACAGGAAAGGGGTTATGAAAGGAAGTCTCCTAATGTGCTGGGTATAAGAAAGGTTTAAAGATGGGAAGGCATCATTTTCACAAGCTGATAACCCTTAATGCTGCTCTTGATATACTTAATAAAGAATTTGAAAAAAGGTGCAAGTTTCCTCTTGAAGGAGAATTTATAAGTGTAAAGGATTCTGTAGGTAGGATTACGGCAGAACCTGTCTTTGCAAGGCTTTCTTCTCCTTATTTCCATTCTGCAGCTATGGATGGATATGCAGTGAGATCAAAGGATACATTTTCAGCTACTGAAAAAGATCCTGTGAGACTAAAAATAGGAGAGGAAGCTATCTGGATTGAAACAGGCGATCCTCTTCCCGAAAACTTTGATGCTGTAATTCCTGTTGAAGAAGTAAATATAAAAAATGGATATATAGAAATTTATAAATCCTATCCTCCTTATCACGATGTCCGGCCTATAGGGGAAGATATTGTGGCTACAGAAATGATAATTCCTGAGAATTATTTTATAAAACCTGTTGAAATCGGAGCTATTCTTGCAAGTGGTATCACAGAAATAAAAGTTAGAAAAAAACCTTTAATAGGAATTATTCCTACAGGGTCGGAATTAATAGAACCAGAAAAATTAAAAAAATTTACTTTAAAACCACCATATCTTATAGAATACAATTCTGCAGTGCTTTCTAATCTTATAAGAGAAGATGGAGGAGAACCTAAGGTTTATTCTATTTCTAAGGATGAAGAAAATGATATAAAAAATAATCTTCTAAAGGCTTTGGAAGAATGTGATATGGTTCTTTTAAATGCAGGTTCAGGTTATGGGAAAGAGGATTTTACTTACTATATTATAAACCAACTTGGTGAAGTTATTATCAATGGTGTGGCTATTAAACCAGGAAAACCTTTTATAGCTGGATTTATAAATAACAAACCTGTTTTAGGTATTCCAGGATACCCTGTTTCAGCTATATTCTGTTATTATTTATTTGTAAGACCTCTTTTGGAGCTTTTTTTGGGAACAAAACTTCCCAAAGAAGAAAGAATCCAAGCTATTCTTTCAAGACAAATTTCATCAGCTATAGGTGTAGATGAATTTATAAGAGTAAAAGTCGGTAAAGTGGGTAATAAGTATATAGTTTCTCCTATGGGAAGAGGAGCAGGTCTTCTCATGTCTGTAGTAAGAGCAGATGGTTATATAGTTATACCTGCTGGTTCTGAAGGATATTCTCCTGGCCAAAATGTAGAGGTTTATTTATGGAGAACTAAAGAAGAGATAGATAATACCATTGTTTGTATAGGAAGCCATGATAATACCTTGGATATTCTTTATAATTTTCTTAGAAAAAAATATCCTCATGTGAGTCTTTCTTCTGCACATGTAGGTTCTATGGGAGGGTTAATTGCTATTAAAAAAAGAGAGGCTCATATAGCTGGCACTCATCTTTTAGATGAAATAACAGGAGAATATAATATACCCTTTATAAAAAAACTTTTACCAGAAAAAAAAGTAGTTTTGATAAACTTAGTTTATAGAACACAGGGATTTATTATTAAAAAAGGTAATCCCAAAAATATTAAAAGTTTTGAAGACCTTATTAGAAAAGATGTAATTTTTATAAACAGACAGTCAGGTTCAGGAACAAGACTTCTTCTTGATAAACATTTAAGAGAACTTGGGATAGACCCTATTAAAATAAAAGGCTATGAAAATGAAGAATATACCCACATGGGAGTTGCTCAGGCAGTGCTAAGCGGCAGAGCAGATGTGGGATTAGGTATATATGCTGCAGCAAAAGCACTTGGTCTGGATTTTATTCCTCTTACAGAAGAGAGATATGACATTCTCATTCCTAAGGAATTTTTAGATCTTGAAATTATAAAAGCTTTTCTTGATATTATAAGAAATGATAATGATTTTAGAAATATGGTTATAAAATTAGGAGGATATGATATAAGAGATATGGGAAAAGTAGTATATGAAAACTGAGAAAAAGGAGGATAAAAGGTGGATGTGTCTTTCTGGAATCGGGAAATAGAGACATTACCAGAAAAGGAGCTAAAAAAACTTCAACTTGAAAGATTAAAAAGAGTGGTGGAAGTTGTTTATAATAAAGTGCCTCACTATCGTAAAAAATTTGAAGAAGCAGGAGTAAAACCTTCAGATATTAAAACCTTAGAAGATATTGTAAAACTACCCTTTACTACAAAAGAGGATCTTTTTGTGGATTATCCTTATGGACTTTTAGCTGTTCCAAAAGAAGAGGTGATAAGGCTTCACACCTCCAGTGGAACTACAGGTAAACCTAAAGCCATATTTTTTACAAAAAAAGATATAGATTTTGGTGCAGAACTTATTGCCAGATGTTTGGTAATGTCAGGAACTACTAAAGGAGATGTTTTGCAAAATTCCATGACCTATGGACTTTTTACAGGTGCTTTTATAATGCATTATGGAGCTGAAAAAGTAGGAGTCATGGTTATTCCTGCAGGGCCTGGAAATACAGAAAGACAAATAGAATTAATGAAAACTTTTGGAACTACTTGTTTTCACATGACACCAAGTTATGCCCTTTATGTAGCTTCTGTAATTCTGGAAAAAGGCATAGATCCAAGAAAAGATTTAAAAATAAAAAGAGCCTATTTAGGAGCTGAACCTTATTCTGAAGAAACAAGAAAAAAAATAGAAGATATGCTTGGGATAGATGTCTATAATTGTTATGGACTTTCTGAAATGGGAGGTCCTGGTGTTGGATTTGAATGTGTTTATAAAAATGGACTTCATATTTGGGAAGATGCCTTCTTGGCAGAAATTATAAATCCACAAACAGGAGAACCTGTAAAAGAAGGAGAAATAGGAGAGCTGATTTTAACTTCTCTTAATAGAGAAGCTATGCCTCTTATAAGATATAGAACCAGAGATCTCACTTATTTTATAAACGAACCTTGTCCTTGCGGAAGAATTCATAGAAGAATTTCAAGAATTCTCGGAAGAAGCGATGATATGTTTATAGTTAGAGGAGTAAATATTTTTCCACAACAAATAGAAGCTGTGCTTATGAGTATAAAAGGAGTAGCTCAGAATTATCAAATTGTGCTTGAAAATTATGATGAAATGATTGTAAAAGTAGAAATAGATAGAGATTTCTTTGATGGTAGAGTAGAAAGGCTTTTAAAGCTTAGAGAAGAAATTATAGAAAAATTAAGAAAGACAATTTTGGTAAGACCAAAGGTTGAATTATTAGAACCCGGCACCTTACCAGTAAGTGAAGGAAAAGCGAAAAGAGTAATAGATAAAAGGACTTTATAGGAGGCATAAAATGCATAAAGTAGAAATTATTTCTATATTTGTAGAGAATAAGCCAGGTAAATTAGAAAAAATAACCAAAATTTTGGCTGATAGCCAAATAAATATTCTGGGTTTTTCTATTACCAGTGTTAAAGATTTTGGAGTAATTAAAATTTTTGTAGATAAAACTCAAGAAGCCTATCAGCTTTTTAAAGAAAAGGGATTTGCTGTAGCTATAACTCCTGCTATAGGAATTGAAATAGTAGATAAACCAGGGGGGCTTCATGAAGTAGTTAAATTTATTTCTTCAAAAGGAGTAAATATAGAAAATGCTTTAGTTTATGTTCCAGAAAGTAGAAAAAAAGCCTTCTTTATTTTTGAGGTTGATAATTTTGAAGAATCTCTTGGAGCCTTAAAAAATAATGGATATAATCTTCTTACTAAGGATTATATAAAGTAAAGGAGGAAGTTTTTATGTTTTGGAATAAAGAAATTGAATGTATGGATGAAGAAAAGTTAAGAGAGCTTCAATTAAAAAAATTAAAAGAAGTAGTTAAAAGAGTTTATGAAAGAGTTCCTTTTTATAAAAAGAAATTTGATGAAAAGGGGATAAAACCAGAAGATATTAAAACCTTAGATGATATAAAATATTTGCCTTTTACAAGTAAAATGGATATGAGAGAAGCCTATCCTTTTGGGCTATTTGCAGAGCCTTTAAGTGAAATAGTAGAAGTTCACACCTCTAGTGGAACCACAGGTAAGCCTGTTGTAGCAGGTTATACCAGAAAGGATATAGAACTTTGGGCAGAACTGATAGCTCGTTCTCTTACAATGATAGGAGTTACTAAAGATGATATTATTCAAATTGCTTATGGTTATGGATTATTCACAGGTGGACTTGGATTTCATTACGGAGCTCAAAAAATAGGTGCAACAGTAGTTCCTGCCTCTGCAGGAAATACCAGAAGACAAATTGAACTTATGAAAGACTTTGGAACTACAGTAATTGCCTGCACTCCTTCTTATGCTCTTTATTTAGCAGAATATGCCAAAGAAGAGATGGGGATTGATCCTTCAGCTTTGAAACTTAAGAAAGGAAGTTTTGGTGCTGAGATGTGGACTGAAGAAATGAGAAAAGAAATTGAAAAAAGATTTGGAATAGAGGCGTATAATGTTTATGGACTTACCGAAATAATTGGTCCAGGAGTTGCTCATGAATGTCCTGCTAAAAATGGATTGCACATCTGGGAGGATCATTTCTTAGTAGAAATTATTGATCCTGAGACAGGAGAAACTCTGCCCGAAGGTCAGGAAGGAGAACTTGTAATAACAAGTCTCTCTCGTGAAGGAATGCCGATGATACGTTTTAGAACCAGAGATATAACTACTCTTCATAGAGAGAAATGCGACTGTGGAAGAACTTTGGCCAGAATAGAAAGAATTAAAGGAAGAAGTGATGATATGATAAAAGTAAGAGGTGTAATGATTTTTCCTTATCAGATTGAACAGGCTATTCTTGAAGTGCAGGGAGTAGAGCCTCATTATCAAATAGTGCTTACCAGACCTCATTATTTGGATGAAATAGAAGTTCAGGTAGAAATGTCAAAAGAGGTTTTTTCTGATGATGTAAAAACTATAGAAAATCTTCGTAAAAAATTGGAAAAAAGAGTAGAAGAAGCTGTAGGAGTAAGAGTAAAGGTTACATTGGTTGAGCCTAAAAGTATTCCAAGAAGTGAAGGAAAGGCTAAAAGAATTATAGATAAGAGAAATTTAAAATAGGAGGCTAAGTTATGAAAATAAAACAAATTTCTGTATTTTTAGAAAATAAAAAGGGAAGGCTTTATGAAGCTTTAAAAGCTGTAGCAGATAAAAATATAAATATAAGGGCTCTTTCTATAGCTGATACCTCTGAATTTGGTATTTTAAGAATGATCGTTAATAATCCTGAGGAAGCTAAAAAAGCTTTGGAGGAAAATGGATTTACTACAAAAATAACCAATGTTATAGCTGTTGGTGTAAAAGACGAACCAGGTGGTTTGGCAGAAATATTAAAATATTTATATGATGCTGATATAAATGTAGAATATATTTATGCCTTTGTAGAAAAATCCAAGGAAAAAGCAGTGGTAGTTTTAAAAACAAATAATCTTGATAAAAGTATTTCCATTTTACAAGAAAAAGGTGTCCATCTTTTAAGCTGGGATGATATTTTAAAGCTCTAAGTAACAAGATCTTGTAGAGTTATCTCAAAAGTATGTGTTAACAATTTTTTAACTTTTTTTAAAAATTCATTAAGTTCTGAAGAGCGAGCTTGTAATAAAGTTTTTAATTCTATAATATCAGTTATTTTAATTTTATCTAAGGGTTTTGCTAAAAATATGTTATCTTCTTTTATGACGATAAAACCCTGAGATTCCAATTCCTGCAGGCTTGATTCTACTAACATAGGTGAAATATCTAAAATTTTTGAAAGTTCATAGATATTTAAATTTTTACCTTCAGAGAAATTTTTGCCAATTATATACATTATGTAAAGTTTTAACCATAAATGTGGTAATTCAAAGTGAATTTTTTTCCAGGCTTTTTGTTCTAAAAATACAATTAATTCAGCACCTAAAAGAAAAATAGACCAGTTTATAAAAATCCAGATAAGAAAAAGTGGAATAGCAGCTAAGGATCCATAAATTTTAGAATAGTTTACAGCATATTTAATATAAATAGAATATATATAAGAAGAAAAGATCCAAAGACCTGTTGAAAATATAGCTCCTATTAAAGCTTCTTTTTTAGGTACATCTTTAGCAGGGAAATAGATATACATTAAAAAAAAGAAAAGAAATATAAGAAAAAATATTAAACTTGAGAAATTAGATATATAAGAATGAAAGGAAAGAGGCATTAAAAAGATTAAAGGAGTAAGGGTAATAAATAACCAAAAAAAAGTCAATCTTTGAACAAAAGTTCTTCTTTTTGAGCTTTCAAAAATTTTGTTCAAAACATCTTCTATTTGAAAAAGCAAACCACTACCCATTAAAAAATAGGTTACAATACTAAATTTACCTAAGGGAAATTTCTCCAAACCTTTTAAAATTTGAAAAATAACTTTAATCACTTTTTGAGTAGCCTCAGGTGTTAAATATTTAGCTACTTCTAAAATTATCTGATTAACTAAGGTTTGTTGAGGCACAAAAATACGAGCTAAAGAAATTATAAGACCAAGGATAGGAATAATAGTAAGTAAAGTATTAAAAGTTAAAGCTTGAGCATACACTGGAATTTCATCTTTATTAATTTTTTTGAAAAATGGTAAAACAACTGTTTTAAGATATTTAAAAAATTGAAAATTCATAACTTTAACATTTTAATATATAATTATTAAAACACCAAGTTTAATTATTATTTTAAAGTTTTTTTAATATTACAATTAAGAATTTAAGATGTTATTATTTTTATTTTTAGCACTTTGCAAAGTTCTAAAAATTTTTCAAGCCATTTTTGATATTTTTCATTTCCTGATTTTGCTTCTTTTTCTGCAATTTTGAAAATTTTCTTTGCGATATAAAAACATTCATTTTGGATTTTCCATAGATTAGGCTCAATAGAAATTTCTTTTAACAAATCCAAAATAGCTATTAAGTCTTGCATGTTTTGAAGATCTTCAGGTTTGTTATATAATTCTTCTGCTCTTTTTTCAAGAAAAGAAGTAGCATGAAACTCTATACCTTCTTTCTGTAATCTTATTTTCCATCTTTTAGCATCTTTAACCAGTTTTTCTAAATTTTCTATATTTATTTTTTCTTTTTTAAACATATCTTTTAATTCTTCATTTACTACAAGCTCTGCTACTACAAACATAGGAGCTGGTAAAGGAACATCCAAAGTTCTTAAAAAATTCATAATATTATATTGTTCTTCATATATATCTCTAAATATATTTTTTATTTCTTTTATAACAAACTTCAAAGCTTGTTTTAAAATTTTTCTTTGTTCATCTTTAAATAAATGTCTCAATGTATAAATCTCAGGACTAAAATATTTATTAATAGTTTTTAAAGTTTCTGTCATATCTCCTGTCTCAAAAGCATTTTTTATTTCTAAAAACATGTTTTGAAAGATTTGGTCATCTTTATATGAGCTAACTCCTACACAGCTATTATGATCTCCAAAATGTAAAGCAGCAAAATCAACTATTTCCTCATCCAGAGTAATATTAGAAGTTATTTTAACTCTTCCTATAGCTAATCCAAACTTTCCAGCCTCAAATTTTTCATACATTTTCTTTTCTATGGTATAACAAAATATTTGAGTTTTAGGGGTATAATCTCTAAATAAAGAAGATATAGCATAATGCACACCTACTTTTTGTAATTTCACTATACTTGGTTTTACAAATAACTTATAAACCTTGGCTCCATTTTCAAATTTGGGTATATTACTGAGAGCATCTTTCAAAATATCAAGATATTTTTCTTCTAAAGAAATTCCTGTTATCTCTTCAGCAAGTTGCATAGCTCTTGCAGCATATTTCATAATTTGAATAGATTCTATACCTGAGATATCATCAAAATACCATCCACAACTGGTATACATTAAAAGTGCATTTCTTTGCATTTCTAAAAGTTTTAAAGCCTCTCTTTTTTCTTCCAAACTAAGTTCTTTTATTGCATATGTTTTAAAAAATTTTTCTGTTCTACTTCTATCAAGAATTACTTCTATATATTCATTTTTTACTTTCCAGGGATCAGCAAAATACTTACTGGCTTTTTCTTCATAAATAGATATAAGTTGATCTCTTAACCAATCCATGGCTTCTCTTAAGGGTTTTCTCCAAGATTGATTCCATTGAGGATGCTTTCCAGTATTACATCCACAATCATTTTTCCATCTTTCTACTCCATGAATACAACTCCAAGAGGTATTTTCTCTGATTTCCACTTCATAAATCGGTGGATATTTCATCAAATACTCTGCATAATTGGTTATCTCAGCTAAATGATTAGTTTCTATATAATAAAGACAATAAGATAAAGCCATATCTCCGAATCTATAATAATGTCCATAAGTTTCTCCATCAGTAGCAATATTAACTATTTGAGGAATTGTTTTATCATTTTTTAAATTAAAGATTAATTCTTTTGCAAAAGTTTCTCCATTTACTAATAACCTTCCAAAAGCAACTTTATGAGAGACCTTACCGTTATAGAAGAAGATATTTATATTTCTTCCAGAGGGAAGCTTGCACAAATAAGACTTGGTTGTGTCTATATTTTTTTCATTTACTTCTATCCAATCTTTACTTTCTATTTTTTTAACTCTTTTAGCCTGATGAGGAGCAAGAATAGTAAATTTGATGCCGTATTTAGCAAGTATTTCCAAAGTTTCATAATCTACTGCTGTTTCAGGGAGCCACATACCCTCAGGATATCTTTCAAATCTGCTGGTAAAATCTCTTATACCCCAATAAATTTGGGTTTTCTTATCCTGAGTATTAGCTAAGGGTAAAATTATATGATTATAAGCCTGAGCTATAGCAGATCCATGTCCTGAAAATCTCTTAGCACTAAGTCTATCTGCTTCTAAAATTTTTTTGTAAACCTCTGGTTTATTTTCTTTTAGCCAGATAAGAAGTGTTGGACCAAAATTAAAACTTATTTTGGAGTAATTATTTATTATATCAACTATAAATCCATAAGGATTAAGAATTCTTGAAGCAGTATTAGGAGCGTAACATTCAGCAGTTATTCTCTCATTCCAATCATGATAAGGATAAGCTGTATCTTCTAATTCTACACTCTCTAACCAGGGATTTTCTCTTGGAGGTTGGTAAAAATGTCCATGGATACATATATATCTCATTTTAAAAAACCTAACGTTCAAAAATCAAAACATACTCATGAAGTTTTTCTATAAGTTCAGAAGAAAAATAATTTTTACTCATTTTCCATTCCCAATTACCAAAAGGTTTAGCAGGAGTGTTTATAATAGCTTCTTCTCCAAGAGAAAGGATATCCTGCATAGGTATAATAACAAAAGCTGATCTTGACATATAAGCTAACCTTATCATTTCCCAACTTATTTCTCTTTCTTTTATTTTTTTTCCCAGATATTTAAAAATTTTTTCTTTGTATTTTTTATCCAGTTTTTTAAACCAAGCTTTTACAGGAGGTAGATCATGAGTTGATGTGTATATTACAGAATTCCTTTCACAATTATGAAGGAGATAAGGGCTTTTAGATTTATAAAAAGCAAACTCAAGAACTTTCATTCCAGGAAAATCGAATTTATTTTTAATGTATTTTACATCTTCGGTTATTTCTCCAAGATCCTCAACAATAAAACCTGCTGAGGGAAATGTTTTTAGTATTCTCTCAAAAAACTCCTCAGCAGGCGCCTTTATCCATTTACCATTAACTGCTGTTTTTTCTCCCGCAGGAATTTCCCAATAAGCTATAAATCCTCTAAAATGATCTAATCTAATGAAATCAAAAAGTTTTAGATTGTGTTCAATTCTTTTTATCCACCATTCAAAAGATGTTTCTTTTAATTTTCTCCAATTATAGACAGGATTACCCCATAATTGTCCAGTTTTACTGAAATAATCAGGAGGCACTCCTGCTACAGTACAAGGCTTAAGTTCTTTATCAAGTTTGAAAATTTTTGGATTCTTCCAAACTTCAAAACTTTCATAAGCTGGATAAATAGGCAAATCACCTATTATATGAATACCTTTAGAATTGGCATAATTTTTAAGAGCAAACCATTGTTTAAAAAAAATGAATTGAATAAATTTAATAAACCCTATTTCTTCTTTTAATTTTTCTTTAGCAGATTTAATAGCTGAAGATTTTCTTTTTTTTAAATCTTCATCCCATTCTTTCCATTCTTTATCTGTTTTTAACCTAAGAGCTTCAAAAAAAGCATAATCTTCAAGCCAATCTTTGTTCTCCTGACAAAATTTTTCATATTCCCAATCAGGTTTAAATCTATTATAAGCTTTCCTTAAAAGCATTTCTTTGAATTTATAGATCTTTTTATATTCTATTTTTTCCTTTGGAAAAGAAGGAATATCTTTAAGCTCTTCTTTATTTAATAACCCTTCTTGATGAAGCTTTTCCGGGTTTATTAAGATATAATTTCCTGCATAAAGAGATAAAGCATGATAAGGAGAATTTCCAAATTTTTCAGAGGTGGGATTGATAGGAAGAATTTGCCAGATACTTTGTCCGCTATTTTTAAGGAAATCAACAAAATTATAAGCTTCCTCTCCAAAGTCTCCTATTCCAAAAGATGAGGGTAAAGAACTTATAGAAAGAAATATCCCTGCTTTTCTAACTTTAAGTCCTGAGCTCATTTGTATTATATCCAACTAAATTAATTTATTTTATTAAAAAATATTTTATCTTTAATTAAAAATTTTGCAACTTTTAAATTTTTTTAAAAAGAACTGAAAAAGAAGCTTTATTAAAGTTGTTATAGAGTTTAAAGATTCAATTACTATTTTTCTTTAAAATTTCATTTAAAGCTTCTAAAATCTGAGGACTTAAACTTTTAAAATGAATATCTCTTTGAGGAAATGGAATTTCTATACCAGCTTCTACTAAAGCTTTGTAAATAGCATAATAATATTCACTTTTAATGCCTATTAAAGCTTTTCGTACTTGACTTTGACGAATCCATACAACTAATTCAAAATTTAAAGAATTATCCCCAAATTCAGTAAACCTTACTTGGGTAATATGTTCAGAATCTTCACTTGTAAAGGGTACTTTTTTAGCTGCTTCTAAAACTACATCTCTTACTTTTTCGGGGTTACTTCCGTAAGCTACACCAAAAGGGACGTGAATTCTTCTCCAATCATCCTCATAAGTCCAGGTAGAAATGCGTTTTGTTATAAATTCAGAATTAGGAACAATTACATCCTTTCCATCAAAGGTGCGAATTATAGTGGAACGCATAGCAATCTTTTTTACCACTCCTAAGACACCATCTTCAAGCTCCACCAAATCACCAACTTTAAGACTTCCTTCTAAAAGCAAAATTATCCCTGAAATAAAGTTACTAAAAATAGATTGAAGACCAAATCCAATACCTACTCCAAGAGCACCTAAGAGAAATCCTATTTGAGTGAGATTAATCCCTACTGTAGAAAGAGCAACTATAAATAAAATTACCAAAAGTGAATAATAAAAAATAGTTACAATTGTATTTATAGTATGTTCTGGAAGAGGTAGTTTATTTGAAAAAAATTTTTTAATTCGACGGTTAAGAAATTTTAAAATAAAAATTCCGATAGATATAATAAGAAGGAATTTTAAAATAGAAAAAATGCTTACAGAAACTCCACCTATTTTAAGTAAAGGGTAAAAAATAATTTTTTTTAAAAATTTTAATAATTCATATTTCATAAATTCTCCCTTTTAATTAAGTCTCTCAAAGACTCTTCCAGATAAGGAAATTTAAAATTAAACCCCAGACTTAAAAGACCCTTGGGATAAGCTTTAATACTTGCAATAGCAAGCTGAGAAACCTCTCCCAGAATAAATTTTAAGATTAAATCAGGAATTTTTAAAAAAGCAGGTCTTTTCAAGATTTTAGCCAAGATTTTTGTAAACTCTTTATTAGTTACAGGATTTGGAGAGACAAGGTTATAAATGCCTTCATAAGGTTTTTGTATTAAAAAATGAATTGCTTGCACAAGATCTTCAATATGAATCCAGGGAAACCACTGCTTTCCATTTCCTATGGTTCCTCCTAATCCTAATTTAAAAATAGGTAATATTCTTGCAAACATACCTCCTTTTCCAAGGACAACACCAATTCTAAGAATAATTACTTTTAAATCTTTTTCTTTGCCAGCAAAAGCTTTTTTCTCCCATTCTATACAGACTTTAGAAAGAAAATCATTTCCTGGCTTGCTTTCTTCTGTAACAAGTTCTTCCCCTTTATTTCCATAATATCCAACTGCAGAAGCATTAACAAGAATAGCTCCGGATTTTAAAGCAAAAACAATATTTTCTGTAGATTTTATTCTACTTTCTAAAATTAGCTCTTTGTATTTTTTTGTCCATCTACCGAAAATATTCTGTCCTACAAGATTTATAGCTATATCAACCTTTTTAGCTATTTCACTCCAATCTTTTAATTGCAGAGGATTTCCTTTTATTATTTTTATTTTTGAAGAAAATTTTTTTGCTTTTCCTGGATTTCTTGTAAGAAGATAAATTTCATAACCTGATTTTGAAAGATAAGGTATTAAGTAACTCCCAATAAATCCTGTTCCTCCAAGAACTAAAACTTTTTTCATAAGCATTTGATTTAACTTGACTTATAAGTTTAAAATTTTACAATAATTTTAAATAAAGGAAATAACTAAAAGGAGAAATAAGATGAAAAAAATAGTTTTATTGGCTATAATTTTATTATTTGGATTTTATCAAAATTCTAAAGCTATACCTTCATCTTGTGAGGATTGTCACAAAAAAGTTACTCCTCAAATTGTAAAAGATTTTAATAGAAGCAAGATGTCTAAAGTGCTTACTTGTAAGGTCTGTCATGGAGAAAAGCATACAAATATGAATGATGCTCAAAAAGCTAAACTTCCTGCTATTAGTACTTGCAAACAATGTCATCCTCAGCAAGCCAATCAATATCTTTCAGGCAAACATGCTTTGGGTCTTTTAGCAATCATAGCTTTTCCTGAATTTGCTCATAAACAACCTGAAGCATTTATTGCAGGTCAAAAGGGATGTAACGGTTGTCATAATCTTGGGATAGTGGACGATAAAATAAGAGATAGCGTGAAATATAGAAAATATTATAAATATGGAATGGATTGTCAAAATTGTCATACAAGACATGCCTTTTCTGTAGAGGAAGCAAAACAACCAGAAGCCTGTAATAGTTGTCATACAGGTTTTGATCATGCTCAATGGGAAATGTGGTTTCATTCCAAACATGGTTCTGCATATTTAACCAATAGAAAAGCTCATAGGGGACCTACTTGTCAAGATTGTCATATGCCTGATGGAAATCATAAAGTAATAACTGCCTGGGGATTTTTGGCTTTGAGATTACCTGAGCCTGATAAAGAGTGGCTTAACTATAGAATAACTATTCTTAAAGCTCTGGGGGTGTTAAATCCTGATGGGAAACCCACTAAAAGATTGGAATTAGTAAAAGCAGCTAATCTTGCCAGATTAGATGAAAAATCCTGGAAGGAAGAAAGAGCAAAAATGATAAATATTTGTAAGAAATGTCACTCTGAAAGTTTTGCCAGAGAAAATTTAAAAAATGCTGATCTTATGATTAAAGCTGCGGATAAAATTTTTGCAGAGGCTATTAATATTGTAAAAGATTTATATAAAGATGGAATTATTCCTAAGAAGCCTGATCAAGTTACCTGGCCCTATCCTGATTTACTCAATTTTTACGAAGTAGATACACCCATAGAAGAAATGCTTTATGAAATGTTTATGGATTACAGAATGAAAACTTATCAAGCAGCTTTTCATATTATGCCGGATTATACTACCTGGTATGGATATGCTAAAATGAAAGAAACTTTAGTAGAAATTAAAAAAGAAGCTGAAAGAATGAGAAGAGAGCAAAATAATATATAAAATCCTTTTAAACAGTTGAAAATCTTTAATATATGTTTTATTTTAATTTGCGTAAATCCTTATATCAATGATTTTATATAGAATAAAACTTTGTCAAAAGAGGAGGCTTATATGAAAGTAAGTCCTTATATTTTTAGAGAATATGATATCAGAGGAAAAGTGGGAGAGGATTTTACAGAGGATGTGGTAAGAGAAATAGGTAAAGCCTATGGAACTATGGTAAAAAGAAAGGGAGGTAAAAAAGTAACCTGTGGAAGAGATGGAAGACTCTCTTCTCCATTCTTACAAAATGCTCTTATAGAGGGAATACTTTCTACTGGTGTAGATGTAATAAATATCGGAATTTGTCCAACTCCTGTGATGTATTTTTCTTTATTTAATTTAGAAGGTATTGATGGTGGTATTCAGGTTACAGGTTCTCATAATCCCCCAGAATTTAATGGTCTTAAAATTTGCATAGGCAAAGATACTCTTTTCGGTCCCCAAATTCAGGAAATAAGAAAACTTATAGAAAATCAAGATTTTGAGAAAGGTATAGGCAAAGTAGAAGAAAAAGAGATTTTAGAAAATTATATAAATTATGTCTGTAATAATGTAAAGCTTGAAAGACCACTTAAAGTGGTGCTTGATCCTGGAAATGGGGTTTGTGCTCTTACTGCTCCTAAAATTTTTAAAAATTTAGGTTGCCAAATTGAATGTTTGTTCTGTGAAGTTGATGGGAATTTCTCTAATCATTTCCCAGACCCTGTGGTTCCTGATAACTTAAAATGGCTTAAAGAAACAGTTATATCTAAAGGTTATGATGTAGGATTTGGATATGATGGAGATGGAGATAGAATCGGGGTAATAGATGAAAATGGAAATATTATCTGGGGAGACCAGCTTTTATTAATTTTTGCTAAGGATTTAATAAAAAAACATCCCGGAGCTAAAATTATAGGTGAGGTAAAATGTTCTCGTGTGCTTTATGAAACTGTGGCTAAATTTGGTGGCACACCTATTATGTGGAAAACAGGACATTCTTTAATTAAAAACAAAATGAAGGAAGAAAAAGCTTTGCTTGCAGGAGAAATGAGTGGACATATCTTTTTTGCAGATAAATGGTTTGGATTTGATGATGGAGTTTATGCTTCTGTAAGACTTGCTGAAATTTTATCTCAAAATAATATTCCTCTTTCAGAATACTTAAAAGATCTTCCAAAGATGTATTCCACTCCTGAGATTAGGAAAGAATGCCCTGATGAAATCAAATTTAAAGTAGTAACAAAATTGGTGGAAAAATTTAAAAAGGAAGGTTTAAATGTAATAGATGTGGATGGAGCAAGAATTGAATTTAAGGAAGGCTGGGCTTTGGTAAGAGCTTCTAATACTCAGCCTGTTTTAGTTTTGAGATTTGAAGCAGAAACAGAAGAATTTTTACAAAAATTGCAAGATAAAGTGTATAAAGCTTTAGAAGAAGTTTTAAAAGAATTTTAAATTATGCTTAAGTTTAAGGAACTCTTTTTTGAGTCGCCTTTTATTCCTGCTAAAATTAAAAAAAATGTTATTGCCCTTGAAATAGCTCAAAAATATTGGGAAAGTATTGTTGGAAAGAAATTTGTTAATAAAATAAAACCATCTGATTTTAGAGAGGGTATTTTATTTATTGAAGTTCCTAATCATTACTATTTGCAAATGCTGTCTCCTTATTCTTTAGAAATTTTAGAAAGGCTTGAAAATAAAGTTCCCTCAGAGCTTAAACCTCTTTTCTGTGAAGTTCGTTTTAAAATTAATCCCTATTTAAGTAAAAAGAATAATTATTTAACAACTCAAAAGAAAAACTTTAAGCCTGAAGAAATTGAAACTATTTCGGAAAACATTTGCAACTCCATTGAGGATAAAGAAATAAAAGAAATTTTTAAAAGGGTTATTGAAAAATATTTATTTATTAAGTAAATTTTAAATAATCTATTGGCACTTTCAGATTTTCCCATTATATTTAATTTCATGGATCCTATAAAGATTTTAGAAAAATATTATTCTAAAAATCCTAAACTTTTTGAAATTCTTCTCAAGCATTCCCAAGCTGTAACAGAAAAAGCCCTGAAAATTGCTGAAAAGTTTCCAGAGGTAGATAAACAGTTTATTTATGAAGCTGCTATGCTTCATGATATAGGAGTAATTTTTACTTATATTCCTGAACTGAATCCTGAAGGGAAATACCCTTATATAGCTCATGGTTATTTAGGTAGAGAACTTCTTGAAAAGGAGGGATATCCAAAACACGCTTTGGTTTGCGAAAGACATATTGGTGTAGGGATTACCAAAGATGAGATTATAAAAAAGAAATTGCCTTTACCTCCAAGAGATATGGTTCCTCAAACTTTAGAAGAAAAAATAATTGCTTTTGCAGATAAGTTTTTTTCTAAACGTCCAGATGGAATAGTTAAAGAAAAATCTGTAGAGGAAGTGATAAAAGAAATATCCAAATATGGAGAAGAAAAAGTAAAGATTTTTAAAAAATGGTTAAAATTATTTGAAAAAGGGGGGTTAAAATGGCTAAGCTTTCTATTATAGGAGCAGGAGCTGTGGGAACAAGCTGTGCTCATTGGGCTGTGATAAAAAATCTTGCTAAGGAAATTGTTTTAATTGATGTCATACCTGATCTTGCCAAAGGTAAAGCCTTGGATCTTGCACAAAGTAGTCCTCTTTTTGGTTATTTTGGAAAGATCTGGGGAACAGAAGATTTTTCAGCTCTAAAAGATTCTGATATAGTGGTTATTACTGCAGGAAAACCAAGGCAACCTGGCATGTCAAGAGAAGACCTATTAAATATAAATAAAGAAATTGTTAAATCTTGTGCTGAAAAAATAAAAGAGTTTACTCCTCAAAGCATAGTAATAGTTGTTACTAATCCGCTTGATGCTATGGTTTATGTGGCTTATAAAGTTACTGGTTTTCCTAAAAATAGAATTTTAGGAATGGCAGGAGTTCTTGATTCTGCAAGATATCGCTATTTTATAGCTCAGGCTCTTGGTGTGTCTCCTAAGGATGTTCAGGCTTTGGTAATGGGTATTCATGGAGATCTGATGCTACCTTTAGTAAGACTTGCTAATGTAGCAGGAATACCTATTACAGAACTTTTATCCAAAGCCAAAATAGAGGAAATAGTGGAAAGAACTAAAAAAGGAGGAGGTGAAATAGTTTCTTATTTAAAAACAGGAAGTGCTTTTATAACTCCAGGACTTTCTATAATAGAAATGGCAGAGGCTATTTTAAAAGATGAAAAAAGGGTTTTAACCTGTTCTGTTTATTTAGAAGGTGAGTATGGAATAAATGGAGTGTTTTTAGGAGTGCCTGTGGTTTTGGGTAAGAATGGCATAGAAAAAATTATAGAAATAAACTTGGAATCCGAAGAAAAAAATATTCTGGAAAAATGTGCTTCTCATTGTAAAGAGTTAATCAATCTTTTAAAATTATAAAATATGCCCAAAATACATATTCTTCCAGAAGAAATAAAATCTAAAATTGCAGCTGGAGAAGTTGTAGAAAGACCTGCTTCTGTAGTAAAAGAACTTGTAGAAAATTCCTTTGATGCTGGAGCAGGTTCTATAAAAATAACTCTAAAAGAAGGGGGTATAAAAGAGATTTCAGTTTATGATGATGGAGAAGGAATTGAGCCTGAAGATTTAAAACTCTGCTACAAACACCATGCTACCAGCAAGATAAAAAATTTAGCAGATATTTTCAGAATTGTTACTTTTGGTTTTAGAGGAGAAGCTTTGGCAAGTATTGCTCAGGTTTCAAAGCTAACTATTAAAAGTAAATATATAGATAATCCAGAAGCTTATGAAATTAAAGTAGAATTTGGTAAAGAGGTTTCTTTTAAACCTACTAAATTAAACAAAGGAACCTTGGTAATTGTAAAAAATCTTTTTGCTAATCTTCCTGCCAGAAAAGCCTTTCTTAAGACACCAAGGGGTGAAACCCTAAAAATTATGGAAATTATAAAAGGCCTTTCTCTTTGTCATCCTGAAATTAAATATCAAGTTAAAAGTTTAAGTGAAAGGGGAGAAAAGCTTTTATTCTTCTGGGAAGGAGGAAGTCTAAAAGAACTTTTAAGTTATATTATAGAAATAAAAGTAGATGCTTTTGGAGAAATCTATGTGGAAAATCCACCTTATTCTATAGATTTGGTTCTAACTGATACTTCTCAAACCTTTCCTCATACCAAATATTTATATACTTTAGTTAATAAAAGACTGATAAAAGATGAAAAACTAACCAAAATAATTTTAAATGCTTTAAAGCCTTATTATGGAAATCTTGGATTTCCTGCAGGAGTGATTTCTATAAAAGTTCCTTATCATTTAGTAGATGTAAATGTGCACCCTGCAAAATGGGAAGTCCGTTTTAAAGATGAAAAGGCTTTGTTTTTTGCCTTAGATTCAGCTTTAGAAAAGTTTTTTAAGTCTAAAAAAAATTTTTACATACCTTCTTCAGAAGCCCCTTCTTATAAAGTAAAAGAAGATCTTCCTTTAGAATACAGCACTTCTCAATCAAAAACTTTTGTTAAACCTGATTTTAGAGAAAAATCTATTGGTATTTTTGCTCCATCCTTTCAAAAAAGGTATCGTTATTTGGGTAGTTTTCTCAATACCTATTTTTTGGTAGAATTAGAAGAAGCACTTTTGGTGATTGATCAGCATGCTCTTTGTGAAAGGGTGATTTTTGAAAACTTGAAAGATAAATATACAAAAACTATTTTGCAGGAGCTATTAATTCCTGTTTTGATAAAACTTTCTGATTCAGCTTTAATGGATTTAGAGGAAAAGCTAAAATCACTTGAAGCCTTGGGTTTTGAGCTTGAATTTATAAAGGAAAATGAACTTATCTTAAAAAAGATACCTGTTATTTTTAAAGAGGATATAAAAGAAATCTTAGAAAAAGTTTTGGAAGAACCTTTTTCTGATCCTGAGAAGCTTAAAGAAGAAATTTTAGCAGGTTATGCTTGTAAATTAGCCAGAAAAAAAGGAGAGGTTCTGCCAGAAATGGAAATACATTATTTAATAGATGAGCTTTTTAAAAGAAATCTTCAAACCTGTCCTCATGGCAGACCTCTTTATTTTAAAATAACTCTTTCTGAAATAGAAACTAAACTAAGAAGAAAGTTATGAGAAGAAAGGAAAAAATTCTTGCTATAGTTGGTCCTACAGGTGTTGGAAAATCAGAATTGGCAATTTATTTAGCAGAAAATTTAAAAGGAGAAATTATTAACTTTGATTCTATCCAGTTTTATAAAGAACTAAATATAGGAACAGCTAAACCAAGTAAAGAGGATATGGAAAAAGTGCCTCATCATTTATATGATTTTTTAGACTTAGAAGAGGAATTTAACGCTGCTAAATTTATAGAAATAGCTGATAAAACAATAGATGAGGTTTTAGAAAAAGAGCATCTTCCCATTTTAGTTGGGGGAACAGGATTGTATTTAAGGGCTTTGGAATATGGACTTTTTCCGGTAGAAATTCCAGAAAATATAAGAGAAAAAGTAAGAAAAGAGGCGGAAAAAGACTTAAATAAGCTTTATGCGGAGCTTAAAAACTTTGATCCAGAATATGCAGCTAAAATTTCTCCAAAGGATAAAGTAAGAATTACAAGAGCTTTAGAAGTAATTTATACCACCTCTAAACCTTTTTCCCAATTTCACAAAGAGCATCCCTTTTTTGGAGAAAAAAGGTATAATATTTTAAAAATCGGTTTAAATGTTTCCAGAAAAAAACTTTATGAGAGGATAAATCAAAGAGTATTAAGAATGATAGAAGCAGGCTGGATTGAAGAGGTAAAAAATCTTTTAGAAAAAGGCTATCCCCCAGAATTAAAACCTTTTAAAGCTATAGGTTATAAGTATATAGTGCAGCACTTAAAAGGAGAGCTAAGTTTAGAGAAAGCTATAGAGCTTATTCAAAGGGATACAAGACGTTATGCTAAAAGACAGCTTACCTGGTTTAAAAAGGAGCCAGATATATACTGGTTTAGACCAGAGGAAAAAGAAAAAGTTTTAGAATTTGTAAAAAACTATTTACATTAAAGGAGTTTTTTATGGAAAGTATGACAGGTTTTGGCAAAGGTGTTTCTCAAGCTGAAAATTATATCATTTCTGTTTATATAAAAAGTGTAAATTCCAGATATTTAGATATTTCTTTAAGACTTCCAAGAAGATATACCTATTTAGAAGAAAGAATTAGAAAACTTATTTCTGAATATTTTAATAGAGGAAAAATAGAATTACAGATAAGATATACAGGTGCAGGGCTTGTAGCAAAAGAAATCTTACTTGATTTAGAACTGGCAAGAAGATTAAAAGCTGCTTTAACATGTTTAAAATATGAACTCGGATTTGAAGAACCCCTTAGTTTTTCAGATTTTCTGAGATTTAGAGATTATATCATTTTAGAAGATAAAGAAGAGGATCTGGAAAAACTCTGGGAGGAAATTTATCCAGCTTTAAAACAGGCTTTAGAAGAGTTAAAAACTTTCCGTCAAAAAGAAGGAGAATCTTTAAAAGAATTTCTTAAAGCGCATCTAATTGAATTAAAAGAAAAGGTTTCTGAAATAGAAAAACTAAAAGAGGAAATTATAGAAAAAAACAAAGAAAAGCTGAAAAAACGGTTGGATAAACTTTTTCAAGAATTTGATCTTAAAAGTATAGATGAAAATAGATTTTATCAAGAGGTGGTTCATCTTTTAGATAAAATTGATTTTACTGAAGAACTTGATCGTTTAAAAATTCATATTAATCATTTTGAACTTACTATGGAAGAAGAAAAATGTGGGAAAAAACTTGATTTTTTATGTCAGGAAATGTTTAGAGAGATAAATACCCTATCCAATAAAGCTCAATCTCCCGAAATTTCTTTGATAGCTGTAAAAGTAAAAGATTTGATAGAGAAATTAAGAGAACAAATCCAAAATATTGCTTAAAGGTGAAAAAATATGGCTAAAATTATTCACAAACTAAAGTTATATTCAGAACTTTTAAAATTTGAACATACTATTTTTGCCTTACCTTTTGGTTTAGCAAGTTTATTAATTCTTTATAAAGAATTTCCATCCTGGATAAAAATAGTTTATATTTTAATGGCAATGGTTTCTGCTCGGACTCTTGGAATGGCTTTTAATCGTTATATAGATAAACCCTTTGATGAAAAAAATCCAAGAACACGTATATGGCCTCATGCCAGTGGTTTAGTAAAGGATTGGGAATTAAAGTTACTGATTTTAATAAGTGGTTTATTTTTTATCTTTTTTTGTTATAAAATCAATCATTTAGCCTTTATTTTAAGTCCTGTAGTGGTTTTATTTTTATGGCTTTATCCTTTTGCTAAAAGAATTACCTATTTTCCTCATTTAATTCTGGGTGTTGTTTATTTTTTGATACCCATAGCTATAGATGTAGCTTTAAATGAAACCATCTCTTTGTTAGCCATCTTCCTTGGAATAGCTATGGCATCTTGGGTTTCAGGGTTTGATATTCTTTATAGTCTTCAGGATTACGAATTTGATAAAAAAATGGGCTTAAAATCCATACCTGTTAAATTTGGTATAGCTAAAGCCCTTAAAATTGCAAGAGCTTTACATTTAATTACTTTTTTTTCATTAGTAATAACAGGCTTCATTTATACTAAAACAACCTGGATCTATTATGTAGGATTGATTTTGATAAGTTTATTCTTATCTTATGAACATAGTCTTATAAAGGAATATGACCTTTCTAAGATTAATAAAGCTTTTTTTACCACCAATGGTTATATAAGTATTATTTTTTTCTTGATAATTCTTTTAAATAATTGGTATTACATTCATTTTTAAGAGCCCATTTTATGAAAATTTTTGCTTTTATTAATCAGAAGGGTGGAGTTGGTAAAACCACTATAGCTATAAATTTAGCAAGAGCTCTAAGTTTAAGGGATTATAAAATCCTTCTTATTGATTTTGATCCACAGGCTAATGCAGGAAGTGGTTTAGGAATTAAAGTAGGTAAAGAGGAAAGTATATATCAGGCTATTATCGAAGGATATTGTGAAAAGTTCATTAAAAATCCCTTTCCCAATCTATATCTTTTACCTTCCTCTATTGATCTGGTTGGATTGGAAGTTGAGTTAGTAGAATATCCAAATAGGGAGTATGTTTTGAAAAATTTAATTAAAAACAGTTTTTATCAAGATAAACCTTTAAAAGATTTTTTTGATTTTATATTTATAGATTCTCCTCCATCTTTGAGTCTTATTACTGTAAATATTCTTACTGCTTGTGAAGGAATAATTATACCCCTTCAATGTGAATATTATGCTTTAGAAGGTTTATCTTTACTTGTAAAAACTATAAGAGGGATAAAAAAAAGTTTAAATCCTGATTTAATGCTTTTTGGTTTAGTTTTAACTATGTATGATAAGAGAAACAAGCTTTCTCATGAGGTAGCAGAAGAAGCTAAAGAGCATTTTAAATGGATAATTTTTAATACTCTTATTCCCAGGAGTGTAAGAGTTAGTGAGGCACCCAGTTTTGGCAAACCTGTAATTGATTATTCTCCTAATAACAAAGCAAGTGAAGCTTTTTTAAAATTAGCGGATGAATTTTTGGAAAGAATAAAATCAAGAAAAAAATATCCATAATTAAAATTCCTTATTACAGATTTAAATAAAAGAATTCCTTGATTATAATTTTTATCATTTAAAATATCTTGACTTTTTTAGCTTTTAATAAATAATCCTAAAATTAAGGAGGTGATGTTTTATGAAAAGGGTTCATGTTTTTATTTCAGGAAGAGTTCAAGGGGTATTTTTTAGAGCTTATACAGAAGCAGAGGCTAAAAAACTTGGTGTTAAGGGTTGGGTAAGAAATTTACCTGATGGAAGGGTGGAGGCAGTTTTTGAAGGAGAAGACGGAGCGGTTGATCAAATGATAGCCTGGTGTCATAAAGGGTCTCCTCATGCTAAGGTAACAAAAGTTGAAGTTATAGAAGAACCTTATAAAGGCGAATTTACGGATTTTGAAATAAGGTATTAAAAATGATAAATATAGATAGATTAGCCTTAGAGTTTAAAAATCTTGTAAGTATAGAAAGTCCTTCTAAAAAAGAGGGGAAAATAGCTTATTATATAGCTAATATTTTTGATGCTCTTGGATATAAATGTCTTTTTGATAGATCTGCAGAAAACACAGGTTCTGAAGTTGGAAATTTAATTATAAAAATTCCTGGAACTATTTCAACTTCTCCTTTGTTTTTAGGGGCTCATCTTGATACAGTAGGACCTTATGAAAATCCTAAAATAATATTTGAAAATGGAATTTTTAAAAGTGATGGAAGAACCATTTTGGGGGCTGATGATAAGTCTGCTATTGCTATTTTAATAGAGATTACAAAAATCCTTAAAGAAACCAAAATGCCTCATCCTCCCTTAGATTTAATCTTTACTACCTGTGAAGAAATAGGATTACTTGGAGCTAAATATTTAGATATAAATCTTATAGATGCAAGAGAGGGATTTATTCTTGATAGCGAAAATCCTACAGAAGTTATTATAGGAGCTCCGTCTTCTTATCAATTTAAATTAAAAGTTAAAGGAAAATCTGCTCATGCAGGCTTAGAACCTGAAAAAGGAATAAATGCTATTCATATTATTTCAAAAATAATTGCTGAGCTTCCTATAGGAAGAATAGATAAAGAAACTACTATGAATATAGGTATTATTTCTGGTGGAAAATTTGTAAATATTGTCCCTGAGAAAGCTTTAGCAGAAGGAGAAATAAGAAGCCATAATGATGAAAAATTGGAAAATCTTAAAAGTTCAATTCAAAAACAAGCAGAAAAAATAATTTCTTCTTATCCTTTTAAACTCAATGATCTTCCTAAAGCCGAAGTTGATTTTGATAAAGTTTATCAAGCTTTTTATATTCCTCCTGAAGATTCTATTTGTCAACTTGTTAAAAAGGCAGGTGAAAAATTAGGCTTAAAAATAAGTTTTAAAAGAAAAGAAGGGGCTTCAGATGCAAATGTTTTTAATGAAAAAGGATTAAAATGTCTTATTCTTGGTACAGGAATGCAAAAAGTTCATACTACTGAAGAATATATAGCTTTAAAAGATATGGTAATTACTGCAGAATTAGTTTTGGAAATTATCAAAATGAAAAATGAATTTTCTAAATAAAATCTTTAATTTTATTTTTCCTGAATTTTGTAAACTTTGCCAGAGACCATTAAGTTACAATGAAATTTTAATTTGTAATAATTGTTTCCCTAAATTACCTTTTTTAAAACTTTATTGTCAAAAATGTGGAACTCCTCTTCCAGATCATTTAAAGAATTTACTTTCTTATAAAGAAATTAATTATTGTTCTTATTGTCAAACACAGAAGTTTTATTTTAATAAAACATTTTCAGCGTTTTATTATAAAAAACCTGTTTCTGATTGGATTATCTCTTTAAAATTTGGTAAAGATTTTAGTTTAGGGTATAAATTAGGAAAATTACTTAAAAGTGTTTTTATTGATAAAATCCCAGCGTTTGATTTAGTTATTCCTGTTCCTTTATCTTCAGAAAGATTAAAAGTTAGGGGATTTAATCAAAGTTTTTTGATTGCCTGGGGTTTTTTAGGCAAAAGACCTTCTCAAGAGCTTTTAAAAAGAATTAAGTATACAAAACCTCAAACTGAACTATCTCAAAAAGAGAGATGGAAAAATGTTAAAAATGCTTTTGAAGCAAATTTAAAAGTAAAAAATAAGACTATTCTTTTAATAGATGATGTTATGACTACAGGAGCAACTTTAAATGAAGCTTCTAAAGCTTTGAAAAAAGCAGGTGCTAAAGAGATCTATGTGCTTACTATAGCTAAGAATACTTTAAATTAAAGGATTTTTTATGTTAAGTGTTGAAGTCTTTCAAATGCAAAATTCTTCAAAATTAGAAGAAAATATTAAAAAGATAAAAAACTTTATTAAAAATTCCAAAGCTGAACTTTTATTATTGCCAGAATTAGCTCTAACAGGTTATAAATTTGATTTTACTTCCTGTTCTCAAAAAATGATTAAAAAATCGCTTTTTGAAATTCAAAAGTTATTAAGAGATAATCAATACCTTATTTTAGGTGCTCCTTTTTATAAAAATGGAAAAATTTGTAATTCTATTTATCTTTTAACTTCTCAAGAGATAAAAATTGTTGCAGAAAAAAACATTTTATTTCCTGTATTAGATGAACCTTTTTCTCCTGGAGAAAAAAGGGAATTGGTAAAAATTAAAAATTTAAAATTTGGGATTATTATATGTTTTGAATTAAGAAGTCCTGAAATAGCAAGGGAATTAATAAAACAAGGAACTGATGTTATTATAGTTTTTGCCCAATGGCCATCTCAAAGAATAGATCATTGGAAAACTTTGTTAAAAGCAAGGGCTATAGAAAATCAATGCTATGTAATAGGAATAAATGCTTTAGGAGATTCTGCTATATTTTCGCCTAAGGGGATATTACTTAATGAGTTATATAAAGACGAAACAATAATCAATTTTAATTTTGATACTCTTGATGAAAACCTACCTTATCCTTTAAAGACCCCTTATTTTAAATTATATAAAAGTAAGGTTAAATCTCTTGAAACTGTCAAAGAAATTCTTGAAGAAAGAAGAAAAAAAGGCCAGATAGTGGTTTTTACTAATGGTTGCTTTGATATATTACATGCGGGGCATGTAGACTATTTACAAAAAGCAAGGGCTTTGGGAGATATTTTGGTAGTTGGTTTAAATAGTGACATTTCTATAAAAAAGATAAAAGGCGATTTAAGGCCTATAAATTATGAATCATTTAGGGCTTCGGTCTTATCTGCTTTAGAATGTGTAGATTACATTATAATTTTTGATGAGGAAACCCCTGAAAGATTAATAAAAGAATTAAAACCAGACGTTTTAGTAAAAGGTGCAGATTGGGATGAAGACAAAATTGTAGGAGCCAACTTTGTAAAAAGTTATGGAGGAAAAGTAGTTAGGATTGAATTTTCTTATAATATTTCCACTACTAAAATTATTGAAAAAATTAAGCAATCTCATTAAGTAAATTACCAATCATAGAGCGGGCAATCTCTCTGTTAGAGACATTATAAGTTCCTTCCTGAACTTGGGCTTTTATTTGAGCTACTTTTTCTTCTCTAATTTCTGGCATATTACCAGTTTTTTTTACAGCTTTTTCAATCATTTTTTGAGAAGCAAGGCGAACTGTTTCAGTATTTTTAGTTCTCAAATTTTGTTTAGGAGGAGCAATTTTATTAGTTACATTTTCTCTTTTTTTTGCTTCTTTTATATTTTTTAAATCTTCTAAATTTTTTCCAGCAATATTATTTATTTTCATATACATCACCTCTGGTATATTTTTTATATTATTTATCGGCATAATATACCTCCAACTTTAATTCTTCTATAATTATATAATAATAACAAAAATTTTTTTGTCAAATTTTTACCAAAAATTACCACTTACGAAGTGGTAATTTTGTTATTTGGTAAAAAATAAAAGCCCAAAAAAATCCATAAAAATAACCTGCCAAAATATCAGAGAGAAAATGCACTCCTAAATAAATACGGGACCAACCAACAATTAAAGCAAACAAAATCCAAAGAAAACTGACTTTTGGAAAATAAAAACTTAAAAAAGAAGAAGCATACCCTACATTAGAAGCATGGTTAGAAGGAAAACTGTAACTTGTATGTTTATTTAAAGGTCTATCTAAAATCTGAAAGCTTCCTTCAGAATAATAATAAACTTTATTTATACTTACAAAAGGTCTTTTTCTTTGAAAATAAGGCTTTAAAATCTTGGCACAACTAAAATCCACCCAAAGAAACCCTATAATAAAAAATAAGTAAATAATCAAGCTTTTTTTAATAGAATATTTTAATAACAAAAAACTACCAGTAATAGAATAAAAAATATATATAAAATCAGATTTACTAAATAAAGGTAAAAGTAAATCTAAAATAGATACATGAAAATGATTGATTAGATAAAACAGTTTAATATCTATATCAGCTAAAAGATCCAGCATTAAATAATACTTATATTGGCTTTTTTAGCATCTTCCAAAAATTTCGTTAATCCAATATCTGTAAGAGGATGTTTAAACATCTGCTGTATAACTTTAAAAGGTATAGTGGCGATATCCACTCCGAGCAAAGCACACCTTCTTACATGATCTACATGGCGAATACTTGCTGCTATAATTTCGGTCTCAAAACCATAAACATCATAAATCTGAATAATTTCTTCTAACATACTTATTCCATCATGAGAAATATCATCAAGTCTTCCTATAAAAGGAGAAACATAAGTAGCTCCAGCTTTTGCAGCGATTAAAGCCTGTAAAGGAGAAAAAACCAAAGTTACATTAACTTTTATACCTTCTGAAACCAGAGCTTTAATTGCTTTTGTTCCCTCTACAGTAAAAGGTATTTTTATAACTACATTATCTCCCATTTTAGCAAGTTCTTTGGCTTCTTTAACCATGCCTTCAAAATCAGTAGCTATTACTTCTAATGATACTGGTTTATCTGAGACTTCTTTTAAAATCTCCATAGCTGCTTCTTTCCAGGGCTTACCAGTTTTAGAAAGAAGAGTCGGATTAGTAGTAATTCCATCTAAAATACCCCATTCTTTTACTTTTCTAATTTCTTCTATCTGAGCTGTATCCACAAATATTTTCATAGTTCCCCTCCATGTAAAATGTTGTTAATTTTCAGTCTTAACCCTTGGAGTCTTATAAAACCTTCTGCATCTTTTGGATTATAGCCTTCTTTTTCTTCAAAAGAAGCAAGCTCTTTTTTATAAAGGCTGTAGGGACTTTTTCTTCCTGCTATTATTACATTACCTTTATAAAGTTTAAGTTTTACAGTTCCTGTAACTCTTTCCTGAGTTTTTTCTATAAAAGCTTTTAAAGACTGGAATTCTGGGCTAAACCAGAAACCATAATAAATAAGTTCTGCGATTTTGGGCATAAGAATATCTTTAAGTCTCATAACTTCTCTATCAAGGGTGATCTGTTCCAAAGCTCTGTGTGCTGCATGAAGAATGGTTCCACCAGGGGTTTCATAAATTCCTCTGCTTTTTATTCCAACAAAACGATTTTCTACCATATCAACTCTACCTATTCCGTGTTTTCCACCGATTTTATTAAGTTTGAAAAGCAGTTCAACAGGATTTAATTTTTCTCCATTTATAGCTACTGGTTCACCTTCTTTAAAATCTATTTCTATATATTCAGGTTTATCAGGTGCTTTTTCAGGAGAGATAGTCATAATAAACATATCTTCTGGAGGCTCATTCCATAAATCCTCTAATATACCACCTTCATAACTTATATGAAAAAGATTAGCATCTATACTATAAGGCTTTTCAGGGGTTACAGGAACAGGTATTCCATGTTTTTTAGCATATTCTATAAGATCAGATCTTCCTTTGAAATTCCATTCTCTCCAAGGAGCAATTACTTTTAAATCTGGAGCCAAAGCAGAATAAGTTAACTCAAATCTGACCTGATCATTTCCTTTACCAGTAGCTCCATGAGCTACTGCATCTGCTCCTTCTTCCTTAGCAATTTTAACCTGTTCCTTAGCAATAAGAGGACGGGCTAAAGATGTTCCCATTAGATACCAGGATTCATAAACTGCTCCAGCTTTTATAGCAAAAAAAACATAATTTTTAACAAATTCTTCTCTTAAATCTTTTATAATTACTTTTTCTGCTCCACATTTAAGACCTTTTTCTCTGATTTCTTCCCAATCCTCTTCCTGACCAAGATTAGCACAATAGGCAATAACAGGACATTGATATTTTTCAATAAGCCACTTAAGAATAACAGAAGTATCTAAACCACCAGAATAAGCTAAAACTATCTTTTTTGGTTTCAAAAAGGGATCCTCCAACTAAGCTTTATCAAGAGATCTTCCTACTTTTTCCTCTACAGATTTCTGCTTTTGAGTTAAACCACCCTTTCTGCCCTTTCGATAATCCATTTTTATATTTACTATAATTCTATTACAATCTTTTTCTAAAACTCTTATACTCTCTTTAATGAGACTTAAAATTTTATCAAGTTCTTCATCGTCAACCTCTATAACTGTATCCATAGGAGTGAGTTTATAAGGGATACCTGATTTATCAATTGTTTCAAGAATTCTTGCTACATAGGTACTAACACTTTCTCCTTTGTCTAAAGGAAATATACTAAGAGAAACCAGTATACTCATAGTAAATCCAATTTTACAATAAATTGAAATAAGAGCAAGTGTTTTTTATAAAATATTATTTTAATACATTTAAAAAAAAATGGTAAAAATCTTAAAAAATTCAAATCTATTATAATTGACTTATTTGACTAAATATGTAAAATAGAATTTAAAAATTTAAGAAGGTGGTTGCAAATGAAAGGTGTTATAGCCAATGCTCTTGCAGAGATGGTGAAAGAAAAATTTGGTAAAGAAAAATGGGATGATATTCTTCAAAAATCTGGTTTTCCTAAGGGTACAATGTTTTTACCTACTCAAGATATAAATGATAATGATGTTTTAAAAATTATAAATATTTTATGTAAAGAGCTTAATATTTCATTACAGCAGGCTTTTGATGCTTTTGGAGAATATTGGGCTTGTTCTTTTGCTCCTAAGTTATATGCTCCTTTTTATAATCAGGCTAAATCTGCCAAAGATTTTCTTCTAAAAATGGATAAAGTTCATGTCCTTACTACCAAATCTATGCCTGGTGCCAAGCCACCTAGATTTAAATATGAATGGAAAGATGATAAAACTCTTATAATGACCTATGAATCACCAAGAAGATTAATAGATTTAGTAGCAAGTCTTGTAAAAGGAGTAGGAAAGTATTTTAAAGAAAACTTAAATGTTAGAAAAATTTCTCCCGATAAAGTAGAAATTGTTTTTAAATAAAAACTAAAAAGATAACATTTATAAAAAATTATATTATGAATTTTTTTAATGAAAAACTTATAATTGTAGCTAATAGACTTCCTTTTAGTGTTAAAAAGGATCTTACTTTTGTTAAAAGCCCGGGTGGATTAGTTTCTGGTTTAGAAACTTTTCTAAAAAAGTCCAATATAAATAATTATACTTGGATTGGATGGCCTGGTTCTCACTTTGATAAAAAGAAATTTGAAATAATAAAGGAAAAAAGCAAAGATATAAATTGCTATCCAGTTTCAGTTCCTGCTAAATTGTTAGATAAATTTTACAATGGTTTTTGCAATAAAACTCTCTGGCCTCTTTTTCACAGTTTCCCAAGTTATGTAGTGTATGAAGAGACTTATTGGAATAGTTATGTTACTGTGAATCAGATTTTTTTTGAAGAGACTGTAAAACATGTGGATGAAAATTCTATAGTATGGATTCATGATTATCATCTCATGCTTCTACCGTCCTTATTAAGAGAGAAATTTCCTAATATTATGCTTGGTTTCTTTTTACATATACCTTTCCCTCCACCAGAAGTATTTATGCAACTTCCTTGGAGAAGAGAAATTTTAGTAGGACTTTTAGGATGTGATCTTATAGGATTTCATACCTATGAATACACTACCAATTTTTTAAGAAGTCTTTCTCGCACCTTAGGAATTGACCATAAAATGGGAGATATCTTATATAAAAATAGACTTGTAAAAGTTGATACCTTCCCTATGGGAATTGATTTTGACTTGTTTTTTAATGCCTGTGAAAATGAGAATGTAAAAAGTATACTCAAAACTATCCAATATCAACTTAAAGATAAAAGAATAATTTTTTCTGTAGATAGATTGGATTATACTAAAGGAATTTACAATAGACTTCTTGCTTTTGAAGATCTTTTAATTAGAAGACCTGATTTAAGGGGGAAAGTTGTTCTTATAATGGTGGTGGTTCCTTCCAGGGAAGGGGTAGAACATTATCAAAGAATGAAAAAACAGTTAGAAGAAAAGATAAGTGAAATAAATGGAAAATTTGGTAAAATTGATTGGGTTCCAGTATTATATTACTATCGTTCTCTTAATTTTGAAGAACTTACAGCTCATTATTTAGCTTGCAATGCTATATTAGTAACACCTTTAAAAGATGGAATGAACCTTATAGCTAAGGAATTTGTAGCTTCAAGAAAAGATTTAAAAGGAGTGATTATTTTATCAGAGTTTGCAGGAAGTGCTAAGGAGTTAGGGGAAGCATTAATAGTAAATCCCAATTCTATAAGCGAACTTTCCTATGCTATAGAAAAAGCTATAGAAATGCCAAGAGAAGAACAAAAAGAAAGACTTTCTATCATGCAGGAGAGACTTAGAAGATATGATATTGTTAAATGGGGTCAGGATTTTTTTAACACATTAAAATATTTAATAGAAACAAAAGAGAAATTAAATACAAAATTTTTAAACGAAGCTATTATTCATCAAATCAAAGAAAAATTTCAGAGGGCATCTAACAGGATTTTGTTTTTAGATTATGATGGGACTTTAGTAGCTATAGTTTCCAAACCATCCTTAGCTATTCCGGATAGAGAAATAAAAAACCTTTTGGAACAAATTTCTAATCTTCCTAATACAGATATTGTTATAATATCCGGAAGAAAAAAAGAAGATCTTGTAAGATGGTTTAGTGGAATAAAGGTCAATTTCATTTCAGAGCACGGTATATTTATTAAAAAATACAATTCTGATTGGGAACCTATGGTCAATATATCTCCTGATTTTAAAGAACCTATCAGAAATATTATGGAAATTTATGTGGATCGTTTACCTCAGTCTTTTATAGAAGAAAAAGAATTTTCTATAGTTTTTCATTATAGAAATGCTGATCCAGAATTGGCAAGTTTAAGAGTAGCTGAACTAATTGATGAATTATTAATTTTAACAGGAAACATGCAGGCAAATGTCCTTTTAGGAAATAAAGTTGTAGAAGTTAGACCTGCAGGTATTGACAAAGGCGTAGCTGCTAATATCTTTTTAAAAGAAAAAAATTACGATTTTATTTTAGCTATTGGAGATGATATAACAGATGAAGATTTATTTAGAGCGTTACCTGAGGAGGCTATTACCATAAAAGTTGGATTAGGAAAATCCTTAGCTAAATATAGTGCCAAATCATACAAAGATGTAAGAAAACTTCTTAAAAATTTGGTGGAATAAAGATGGGTAATTCTTTTATATTTAAAACAGAGCTTTGGATTTCTAAATATACAGGAATAAAAGTTTATACCATAAGAGATTTTATTGAAGCTTTAAAAGTTATTGATAAATTATCCCTCTTTTATCATGTTTATATAAATATGTTTAAATACCATGATCTTCCTGTGCATTATTCTAATAGTTTTGCTTATTGGTTGTATAAAAATAATTATATTTTATTAGCTGAAAAAATTTCTGCTATAGATCCTGTTGATTATTATGATTTAGAAGACCTAAGAAGGGATTTAGTTCATATTTTGGAAACCAATTATGATGAAAAAATAAAAAGAGAATTGACACCTTTTTATTTTAGAAAAGCAGAAAGACAGATTTTAGAGCTTGGATATCAGGCTAAGGATTTAAAAGAGTTTATAGAAGGTTTTAAAAATTCTTCTATAAATTCTTTATTTTATCATCTTATTACCTCTAAATTAGAAAAGAAATCACTAATAAATGATTATTCAGAATGGTTAATAAGCATAGGAGAGGCTAAAAAGGCTGAGTTTATTAATAAATTAGATATTTATAGTGATAATTTATATGATATAAAGAAAAAAATACTAAACATACTGGAAGATAAAAAATGATTGAAAAGTATATTCCTTACATAGGTGAAGAATTTATAGATGAATTATTTTTAATAAGTAGAAAACTTAAAGGAATAAAAGTTCTCCATGTAAATTCTACTAAAGAAGGAGGAGGAGTTGCTGAAATCTTAAATAGATTAGTTCCCCTTATGAATGAACTTGGTATTGAAACAGACTGGCAGATTATAAAAGGAGACAGAACTTTTTTTAATTTTACTAAAAAATTACATAATCTTCTTCACATGCCAGGAAAAGAGGAAATAAATAGTGATGAGATAGTTTATTATTTGAAAATTACTTATGAAAATATGAATCAAATAGATACAGAAAATTATGATGTAATTTTTATTCATGATCCCCAACCTATGGGGCTTGTTATTAAAAAACAACCTGGACAGAAGTGGATTTGGAGATGTCATATAGACACTTCTACTCCTGATCCCAAAGCCTGGCATTTTTTGGAAAATTTTTTGAATGCTTATGATGCCTGTATTTTCCATATGCCTGAATTTGCTTATGAAGGGATTACTATACCTACTTATATTATTGCTCCCTCTATAGATCCTCTTCATCCTAAGCATATAGAGTTGTCTCAAGAAGAAATTATAAATACCTTAACCAGATTTGGTATAAATCCAGAAAAACCCATTATTTTACAGGTTTCTCGTTTTGATAGGTTAAAGGATCCTTTTGGAGTGTTAAAGGCTTATAAATTGGTTAAAAAGAAATATGATTGTCAAGTTGTTTTAGTAGGAGCTTTTGCTCCAGATGACCCAGAGGGGGAACAGGTATACAAGGAACTTTTAAATTTCGCTACAGGTGATAAAGATATATTTATTTTAAATCTTCCTCCTAATAGTCACAAAGAAATAAATGCCTTTCAAAGAGGAGCAACTGTAGTGGTTCAGAAGTCTTTAAAAGAGGGTTTTGGCTTAGTTGTTTCAGAGGCTATGTGGAAAGCTAAACCTGTGATAGGTTCTAATGTAGGTGGAATAAAACGCCAAATTGTTCATGGAATTACAGGATATTTGGTAAATAGTATAGAAGGCACAGCAGTTCGTATAAGATATCTTCTGGCAAATCCTGAAATTAGAAAAACTATGGGATTTCATGCTAAAGAAAGAGTCAGACATAGATTTTTAATTATCAGACATTTAAGAGACTATCTTCTTCTTATAAATAGATTGTTAAAAAATAACGATTAATCAGCAAGCTCCACAACGCTTACATTTTTCAGGTTGACAAAAAGAGGTTACCTTAAATTGCAAAGCTTTTTGCCATTCTTTCCATAAATATTCCTTTTTTACTCCTGTATCTATCTTATCCCAAGTAAATTTATACTTTAAATCCTCTTTAGGATGAAGGATCTCATTTATATCTACTATTTTCTTTATAGCTCTGTTTAATTTTTCTCCTTTAGCCATAGCTATTAAAAACTCTTTTAAATTTCTATTTCCTCTTGCTATAATAGTTTGTAATAGAGCCTCCTTAGGAGGATCTATTTTTAAATTTTTTATAAAATAAAGTCTTTTTCTTATAAAAACTTCTCTTTCTTTGAGAATTTTAATATCTAAGAATTTATGCCATTGAAAAGGTGTATGAGGTTTTGGAACAAAAAAAGAAAATGAAAAAGAAAAATTCAAAAAAAATTTTTTCTTTAAAATCTTTTTTATAAACTTTACTGTTTCTTCTAAGTCTTCTTCTGTTTCCATGGGTAATCCAAGCATGAAATAAAATTTAACATTTTTTAGTCCTTTTTCCTCAAATTTTTCTAAAGCTTCAAAAATTTCTTCTTCAGAAAGATTTTTATTAATAACTTTTTTTAATCTCAAAGATCCTGTTTCAGGCGCAATAGCGATACTTCTTGTTCCTCTTAATAGCTCTAAAAAATCATCATTTAAAGTATCTATCCTTAAAGAGGAAAAGGTAAGGATACAATCATTTTCAATAAGTTTTTTACCTGTACAAAAGATTTCTTTTTTATTGGCAAATTCAAGTCCTATCAATCCTACTTTTGAACCTTTTGGAATGTTATTAACAACCCCTTCTAAAATTTCTTCAGAATAACTGCGAGGAGGTCTGTAAACAAAACCTGCCGCACAGAATCTACACCCCCTTCCACAGCCCTTTGAAATCTCTATTAAATAGGTGTTGGAAAATTCAGCCTTTTCACTGATAATTTTAGAAAAAACAGCTTTTGTAGTCTTTTTACTTTTAGCTATTTTTATAAGACTTTTTTCTTCAATTAAAGGTGCATAAAAGTAAGAAAACTTATTTAGATTTAAAAGTAAAGTTTTTTTATCTTGAAAATATTCTAAAAATAAAGGAACTATTTCATTTTCTAATTTTTCCCATTCTCCCAAGATAAAACCATCTATAAATGGAACTAAAGGATCTGGATTAAGCCAAGTTGCAACTCCACCTGCTAAAACTATTTCATCTCTTTTTTGAGGATCTAAGCATATTTTAGCTTGATTTAAAATTTTTAAAACATTTATATAATCAACTTCAAAAGCAATAGAAAATAGAATTATATCAAAATCCTTAAGAGGGCGATTACTTTCAACTGATCTTAAAGGTTCATTCTTTTCAGGTAAAAACACCCTTTCACAAACTATTTCATTATATTTATTTAACTCTTGATAGATATATAAAAATCCAAGATTTGACATTCCTATTTTGTAAATATTAGGGAAAACCAGAGCTATAGATATTTTTCCTGTCCACCTTTTTTTAATATAACCTTTTTCAAACTTTAAATAATCCATAAAGTTTTAACCTCTTGAAGTATGTTATTTTGATTATAAAATAAGTTGTAAAATTTAGCAAAAAAGGAAATAACATGAAGAATTTTCTTATAATTGCAGGTCCTTGTGTTTTAGAAGATTTTGATACAGCTTTTTATATAGCCCAATATTTGAAAAATCTTGTGCTTAGCTTTGGGTTTGACTATGTATTTAAGGCTTCTTTTGATAAAGCTAACAGAACTTCTTTATTTTCTTACAGGGGTCCGGGTCTTGAAAAAGGTTTAGCTTGGCTTTCTGAGATAAAAGATAAGATAGGAGTAACTATTACTACAGATGTGCATGAAACCTGGCAGGTGAAACCTGTCTCTGAAGTGGTGGATATTATTCAAATACCGGCTTTTCTTTGCAGACAAACGGATTTAATTGTAGAGGCTGCTAAAACAGGGAAAATAGTGAATATTAAAAAAGGCCAATTTATGGCTCCCTGGGATATGAAATATGCCTTGCAAAAAGCACAAGCTTACAATCCTGCTGAGGTCTTGCTTACAGAAAGAGGTTATATCTTTGGATACAGAAATCTGGTGGTAGATTTTAGGAGCATTCCTATTATGAAAAGTTTTGGAGTAAGAGTAATTTATGATGCCACTCATAGTGTTCAGCTTCCTGGAGGTGGAGAAGGTAAGTCAGGAGGAGAAAGAGAATTTATTCCTTATCTAATAAGAGCAGCTGTAGCAGTAGGGGTAGATGGAATTTTTATGGAAGTTCATCCAGAGCCTGACAAGGCTCTTTGTGATGGCCCCAACTCTTTACCTTTAGATGAGTTAGAAAACATTTTATCTCAAATTAGAGATTTAAGAGAGGTTGTTAAAAAATATGGATTTTCCTCTGGAAATTCTTAAAAAAGCAGAAAAAATTAAACTTTTGCTTTTAGATGTAGATGGTATTTTAACAGATGGTAAAATTATTCTTACAAGTCAAGGAGAAGAAATTAAACATTTTAATGTTCTTGATGGAATGGGAATAAAACTGCTTCAAAAAATAGGAGTAGAAGTTGCTATTCTTTCAAGTAGATTTTCCTTAGTTACTCAGAATAGAGCTAAGGAACTTGGAATTGAATTGCTTTTTCAGGTTCAGGGAAAAGTTGGTAAATTACCATTTTATGAAAAAATTTTAAAAGAGAAAAATTTAAAAGATGAAGAAGTAGCTTATATGGGAGATGACTGGGTAGATTTGCCTATTTTAAAGAGGGTTGGACTTGCTATAGGTGTTCCCAATGCCTGGCCTCCTGTGAATGAATATGTAGATTATGTTACTAATCGTCCTGGTGGTTTAGGAGCTGTCCGAGAGGTATGTGATCTTATTTTAAAGGCCAAAGGAAAATGGGAAGAATTATTACGCTCTTACTTATTTTAATTATTAATTTACCTTTTTCTTTGCAGGCTAAAAATAAAACTTTTAAAGTTATAGCCCAGGATATAGAATATGCTTTTTATAAAAAAGAAAAATTAGTCTGGAAGTTTAAAGCATCTGTATTTAAAGAGCGATCTGATAATATTTGCGAAGCTATAAAAATTATTATTATAAATTTACAAAAAAATTTAAAAATAATAGCAGATAAAGGTTTTTATAATAGAAAAAAGGATAAATTTTTACTTATAGGGAAAGTGCATCTTTTTACTCAAAAATTTGGAGAGGTTTTTACAGATGAACTCATTTATTTTCCTAAACAGGGATTAATTATTACAGATAAAAAAGTTTTGGTAAAAAAGAAAGGTTTAATTGCTAAAGGAAAGGGATTAATTTATAAGATTGATACAGGAGACTTTCAAATAAAAGAAAAACCAAGAATAAAATTTAGTTTGTAAAATGTCTATTTTAAAGAAAGAAAAGACTGCTTTACAAGCTTATGAAAAGGCTAAGGGACATAGAAGAAGGGTAAAAGAAAGATTTTTAAAAGAGGGACCTGATAAATTTACAGATGAGGATCTTTTGGAACTTTTACTTATGCTTAATATTCCCTATAAAGATACAAGAAAACTCGCCAGAGAATTACTTAATCGCTATAAAACTTTGGATAAAGTTCTTGATGCCCCTTTAGAAGAGCTTTCACAAATAAAAGGCCTTAAAGAGAAATCAGCTTTACCTTTGAAAGTAATAAAAGAAGTGGCCAGAAGGTACTTAAAATGCAAAGCTTTGAATGCTGATTATTTAAGGTCACCAGAAGAGGTATATAATTATTTAAAGTATGAAATGCAAAATCTGAATAGAGAGGTTTTAAAGGTTATTTTTTTAGATTCTAAATCTAAGATCATTGAAATAGATACTTTATTTTTAGGAACTGTTACAGAAAGTGCGGTTTATCCCAGGGAGATTTTTACTAAAGCTTTAGAAAAAAAAGCGGTTTCAGTAATTTTAGCTCATAATCATCCTTCAGGTGAGATTAAGCCATCTCAACAAGATTTGAATATTACAAAAGTTTTAATTTTGGCAGGTAATTTGCTTCAAATTAAAGTTTTAGATCATATAATCATAGGAAAAGAAGGTTATTTTAGTATGGCTGAACAAGGGATTATAGAAAGTTTAGAAAAAAGCTTAAGAAGAGGATTTTTATGAAAATAAGAATTGCTAAAAAAGCAGGATTTTGCATGGGGGTAAGAAGAGCGGTTAATTTGGTTCTAAAAGCTTTAAATGAAGGAAGATATCCTATTTATACTTATGGTCCTCTTATCCATAATCCTCAAACCTTGGAGCTTTTAAATATCTTGGGAGTAAAAATTATAAAAGACACTAAAGAAGAATTTCCTTCTGGAGTATGTATTTTAAGAGCTCATGGAGTCCCTCCTGAAGAAAAAGAAGAACTTTTCAAAAAGCACAAAATTATAGATGGAACCTGCCCCAGAGTTTTAAAAGTTCAAGCTCTTGCTAAAAAAGCTGTTTCGCAAGGAAAAGAAGTGATTATCATAGGGGATAAAAATCATGCTGAGGTAAAAGGAATTCTCGGATATTGTAAAAATAAGGGCTATGTAGTGAATTCTATTGAGGATGTAGAAAAATTGCCAGAACTTAAAAACTATGTAATTCTTTCTCAAACTACCCAGAATAAAAAACTGTTTAAGGAACTTTCTGAGGCTATTCTTGATAAATATCCTAATGGTCAGATTATAAATACCATTTGCAATGCTACAGAGGTAAGACAAAATGAAGTAAGAACCTTAAGCCAGAGCTCAGATGCTATTATAGTGATCGGAGGAAAATTTAGTGCTAACACTAACAGACTTGCTGAGATTGCTAAAAAAGAAGGCAAAAAAGTATATTTAATAGAAAAACCAGAGGAATTACCTTGGGAAGAACTTAAAAATTGCAAGATCATAGGAATTACTGCAGGGGCTTCAACTCCCAACTGGCTTATAAATGAAGTGGTTGACTTTATTAAATCTAAAACCTCAAATTTTTATAGACTTTTAAAGGCTTTTTCCTTTTTGTCTCTTCTTTATACTTTAAATTTTTTATTTTTATGGTTGGGATTTTTAAATTTTATAAATTACCCTTGGAATTTTAAAACCTTTTTCCTAACTCTTTTTGTCTTTTCATTTTTAATGTTTAGGTATAATTTTTTAAATCTACAAAATCAAGAAAGCTTTAAATTTTATTATTCTGTAAAATATCTCTGTATAAATAAACACAAAACCTTAGTTAAATTTTTAATTGTATTATCAGCACTTTTAACTTTAATAGGAGCTATAGGTTACAAACCGAAAATTCTTGGTTTAGCTATAGTTTTATTCTTCTTGGATCAGATTTTATTTAAAACTTCTCTTTCTTTCTTATGGGAGTTTTTATTTTTTATAGGCTTATCCTTATATTTATATCCCTTTTGGGATATAAATTTTGCAATATTTTTTTTACAGATCATAAATATTTTATTATTCTTAAGATTATATTTGGAATTAGTATATTTTCAAACAGATGGTTTTTTACCTAAAAATTTTTTGCTTTTTTCTTTATCTTATAGAGAAAGTGTAGTATATAAACTTATGTTCTTAACAATAATTTCAGGTATTTTAATTATAATTCCTGTTATTTTTTATAATTTATCTTATCTTTTAACATTTTTAGTGTGGATTTTGGCTTATTTGCTTACAATTATTATTAAAGATAGACCTCTTGGACAAATAATTTATTTAGAAACTTTATCTATAACTTTACCTTTGGTATATTTTATTATAAGTTTGATTATAAAATAATTTAAACATGATGTTTAATGAAAAAGATCATTTTTTTATGGAAGAAGCTTTAAAAGAAGCTGAAATAGCTTTTAAAGAAGAGGAGGTTCCTGTAGGAGCTATTATAATTGGTCCTGAAGGGGAGATTATAGGAAGAGGAAGAAATCAAATGATCAAATTAAATGATCCTACAGCTCATGCTGAAATTATTGCTATAAAAGAGGCCTGCCAAAACTTAGGGAATTATAGATTGCTCGGTTGCAAAATGTATGTTACTTTGGAACCCTGTCCTATGTGTGCCTATGCTCTTGTTCTTGCAAGGATAGAAGAACTAATTTTTGCTACAAAAGATAAAAAAACAGGAGCTTGCGGAAGTATTTATAACATAGTGCAAGATCAGAGATTAAATCACAGACTTAAAATAAGAGAAGGGCTTCTAAAAGAAAAGGCTCAAAATATTTTAAAAAATTTTTTTAAATTAAAAAGGTAGAAAAATCTTTTTTATTGTTTAAATTATTTAAACCGATATCTTCTTTCCAAATTTCCACTCTATTTTTTCCCAATCTTTTAGCTTGATACATAGCTTTATCAGCTTTTTCAATTGTTGAAAACAGATCATCTCCTGGATGGTAGCAGGCAACACCTATGCTTACTGTAATATGTATATCAGGATACCCTTTGATTTTTATTTTTTCAACTTTCTTTCTTAAACGCTCTGCAACAATTTTGCCTGTTTTAAGATCGCATCTATAAGCAATTACCAAAAATTCTTCCCCTCCATATCTTATTACTTCATCACTTATTTTAACATTATTTTTAATGGTTTTAGCCACGTTTTTTAATACCACATCTCCTAAAAGATGTCCATAGGTATCGTTAATATTTTTAAAATTGTCCAAATCTATCATTAAAACAGAAATTGAACCTTTAGATTTTTTTAATTTTTGTTTAACCAGATCTAAATATAATCTATTATTAACCTCAGTAAGGGGATCTAAATAGATCACTTCAGGAACTGATTTTACTATATTTCTTAAGCTAAGAATTCCTATCAATTTATTTTTATTATTAATTACAGGAATATGACTTATATCAAACTTGTTCATTAAGGTCAGAGCTTCTGTAAAGGATTTATTTGCAGAGATAGTTATCAAAGATTTTTTAGTTTTATTAAGAGCTTTTAAGATATTTTTGATGTAAGAAGGAGAAGGTTGAATTAAAAATATTTTTGGTAAATCTCTAAGAGTGATTATATGGATAGGTTCATTATTATCATTTATAATAATGACGCTCCCTACCTCAGTATCTGAAAAGCATTTAATTAAATCCTGAATTGTATTGTCAGGTTTTAGAGTAATGAGATCAGTTTCCATTATGTCTTTTACTTTCATTAAAAAACTCCTTTGATTTGCGATTTTAAAATTTTTATTTGAATATATAATTATAATATAAAAGATTTAAAAATTCAAAGATAATTTTAAAAAATTAATTAAAAAATTTTATTATAAATATACTAAAGTTTTAAAAAAGGAGGAGTGCCCGAGTGGACGAAGGGGGCCGACTCGAAATCGGCTGTGCAGATTAAAGTCTGCACCGCGGGTTCGAATCCCGCCTCCTCCGTCAATATTTTATTATGTCTCCAAAAAAAATTATAAAAAGCAAAGAAAACAAAATTTTTAAATTTTTAAAAGCTTTGATTAATTCTCACACTAGAAAAAAACAAAAAGCCTTTTTATTAGAAGGTTTTGTTTTTGTAAAAGAGGCTATACAAAATAATGCTCCTGTAATTTTAATTGGAATAGGTGAAGAACTTGAAAAAACAGAAAAAGCTAAAGAGATTATAAAACTTGCGAAATCAAAAAATATTCCTGTTTATATTTTTTCTGATAATCTTATAAAAGAAATTTCATATACAGAAGCTCCTCAAGGTATAATATCTGCTATAAAACAACCTGAAAAATTTAAAAAAGAAGAAGTTTTTCAAGCTAAAGCTAATACAATTTTAATTTTGGAGTCTATACAGGATCCAAGTAATGTGGGAGCTATAATAAGAGTAGCTGATGCTGCCGGAGTTAAAGCAATTTTCTACACTAAAGGTACTGCCGATCCTTATACTCCTAAAGCAGTCCGTAGTAGTGCAGGAAGTATTCTTCATCTTCCAGTTTTGCCTGTAGAATCTATAAAAGAAATTATTCTCCAACTTAAAAAAGAAAATTTTCAGATTATAGGAACTGTAGCAAAAAATGGAATTAATCTTTTTGAAGTGAATTTTTCAGATAAGGTAGCTTTAATCTTGGGAAATGAGGCTAAAGGTCTTTCTAAAGAGGCTAAAAATTTAGCAGATAAAAATCTTACTATTCCTGTATTTGGCAAAGCTCAGTCTTTAAATGTAGCTGTGGCAACAGGTATAATTCTTTATGAAATTTTACATCAGAGATTTTATATAGTTAAATCCTAAATCAAAGGCTTTTAAATTCATCTCATGCAACTTTTCAGGTAAAAGGGTTAAAAGAGTTTCTTTTAAACTTTTAGGAGATACAGGAAAAAGTCCTAAAGCAGAAGAGGCACCCAGCATAACTATGTTTAAGGCTTTTCCTGAGCCTGCTTCTTTAGCAAGGTCTTCTCCAGGTATAAAAAATATTTTAGAAAAATAGTCTTTTATTTTTTCAAAAAAAGGGCTTAAATCAGGATAGGTGGCAGAACCCTCTTTTACTGAGAGAGGTAAAACTGGATTTTTACTTATAATAAAAACGGTATTCTTTTGGGTTCTTTTTATAAATCTAAGAGCTTCTGCAGGTTCAAAAGCAATTAAAAAATCTGCTTCTCCTTCGGAGACATAAGGAGATTTTCCATAAATACAAATAGAGCTCTCTACTACACCTCCTCTTTGTGCCATCCCATGAATTTCAGAAACTATAATAGGTATGTTTTCTTTTACACATGCTTCCCCTAAAACTCTGGTAAAAAGTATAATTCCTTGCCCCCCTACTCCAACTACTAATCCTTTTATTTTTTTCATAATTATTTCTCCTTTTGAATTTTTGTTTTGTATAAAATACAGGGTGCTTTAGCTATTATTACAGAAAGTTCTTTCTTTTCAAGAAGAGGTTTAATCAGTTTTTTGGTTTCCTCTTTTTTATAAGGATTAATCTCTACATAAGGAATATCTAATGCTTCCACGATCTTTTTAATAGGAATAATAGGATGATCTTTTAAAAAAGCAGATTTTAATTCCTGAGAAGGAACAGGTTGATGACCTGTCATAGCTGTGGTTTGATTATCAAGAACTACTAAAGTAAAGTTATGAAGATTATATTTAGCATTTACTAAAGAGGGAAGACCAGCATGGAAAAAGGTGGAATCTCCAATAAAAGCCACTATTTTTTGCTCTGTAGCTACATCAAAGCCACAGGAAGTGCCTATACTTGAGCCCATACAAAGAAGATAATCTGCCATTTTAAGAGGAGGCATAATACCAAGGGTATAACATCCAATATCTGTAGGATAAATGGTATTTTCTTCTATACCCAGCTCTTGAAGAATTTCTTTTATAAGTTTATAGGTTTCTCTATGAGGGCATCCAGGACAAAGGGTGGGCGGTCTTTGAGGAAGATCTGAAGAAAAATCAAAAGGAGGTATATCAACTTTAATTTCTTCTTTTTTAAAAGCCTTTGAAATAGCATTTTTAATCTGATAAGGAGTAAATTCAAAATTTCTTGGAAAGAAACCTTCTGTCTTACCAAGGATTTTAGTATTTAATGCATGATTATAGGCTGTAATTCTTAATTGTTCTTCTAAATAGAGTTCAAGTTCTTCTACTACTAAACAGGTTTCAACATGAGATAAAAATTCTTTAGCCAGTTTTTCAGGAAAGGGATGGGTAAAGGTTAAAAGAAGCAGAGACACATCTTCAGACATGCCAAGCTCTTCTAAAGCATCAAGTACATAATTAATGGATACTCCTGAAGCACAAATGCCATATTTACCTTTTAGAATAAGTTTATTCAATTTGAAATTTTCTGCTAAAACCTGAGCTTCATTTAATTTTTGCAATAATATTTTATGCCTTTCTCTGGCAACAGCAGGAACAGGGACAAATCTCCTGATATCTTTCTCAAAGTGCCCTTTTACAAAATTTTTATAAAATTCCCAAGGTATAGAGGCCACTTCAACTGTGCTTCTGGCATGAGAAACTCTGGTGGTTGTTCTTAAAAGAACAGGAAGTTCCAATTTTTCTGAGATTTCAAAGGCATGTTTAGTTAATTCATAGGCAGACTGAGGATCAAAAGGCTCAAGCATAGGTATCTGAGCTAATCTGGCATAATAACGATTATCTTGTTCATTTTGGCTGGAGTGACAGGAAGGATCATCTGCTGTAACAACTACCAATCCCCCTTTAACCCCTATATATCCTAAGGTCATAAAAGCATCACTTGCTACATTTAACCCCACATGTTTCATACAAGTAAGAGCTCTTAATCCACAAGCAGATGCTGCTCCAACTATTTCCATAGCTACTTTTTCATTAGTAGCAAACTCAAAATAAAATCCTGGTAAATCAATTTGAATCTGAAAAAGATTATTGGCAATTTCTGAAGAAGGTGTTCCAGGATAGGCAGAAGCAATTCTTAACTGGCTTTCTATAGAAGCTCTTGCTATAGCCTCATTTCCTAAAAGGAATTTTTTAGTATTTTCATCTTTAAGCAAAAAATGCATAAAATCCCTCCTCAGGACTACTTAAAAACTTAATTAGAAAAATAAGTATAATAAAAATTTTAAAAATTTCAAAGAAAAAACTCTAAGGAGATTAGAATTTATTTATTTTTGAATATTGAATAATAATGAAGAACATTTTTTACAAAATTTTGTGTTTCTGGAAAAGGAGGTATGCCTTTATAAGCTTTAACTTTCTTTGGACCTGCATGATAGGCTGCTAAAGCAAGAGACAAATCTTTAAATTCATCTAAAAGTTGTTTAAAATACATAGCTCCACCTTTCAAATTTTCTACAGGATCAAAAGGATCTTTAATTCTTAAGGATTTGATAGTGGAAGGCATGAGTTGCATAAGGCCAAGAGCTCCTTTGGGTGAAATAGCTTTAGGATTAAAAGAAGACTCCACTTTAGCAATTGCTTTTAATAAAGCTGGATCCAAAGAAAAAGACTTCCCTATTTTTTCAAACCACTCCTCATAAGGTATTTTTATAGAAGAATTTTTTCTTTCCTTTATAATAAGTTTGCATTTTTCATTTAAAGATAGTTTTTTATAATTAGTAAAAAATATTTCCCCTGTTTCAGGATCAATACATTTGTAAATATGAGGGAAAGCTTTAGAATATCCACTCAAAAAGAAAATGCATAAAAGAAATATTTTCCATTTCATTTTTTAATAAAATTTTTTTAATAAAATTTTTTAAGAGATTTTAAAAGCTATTATAATGTTTTAAAAGATAATTGAAAAGAGACAAAAAGATAGATAATTATTTGATTTTGGAAGCTTCAATTTTCTTTTTTAAGACCTCTGCCATGCTTTTCATTTCTTTTTGAACATCCCCACAAATGACTATAAATTTTTCAATTTTTCTATAAATGGGTAAAAATCTATAAATTTGTTTATAAAATAACCAGGCTAATAAATAGCATATCAGAAAAACAAAAATATAATTTGCTTGACTTCCTATAAAAGGGATTGAAACTGGTAAAGGGAATTTAATTTCTCCAAACCTGAATTGCAACCAGGCAAGTATAAAAGGTAGAATAACTAATAGACTTATAGATTGAGCTATATTCAAAAAGAAAAGTTTTCCAAAATATTCATTAGCTTCCTTATTAAAAAGATGAAATTTTTCAGAATCTTTTTTTTCTAAAGCTTCTACAGATAAATTATACCACTTAATCAGTTCTTCATTTAAACTTTTTATATATGAGCGATTTATATAAAAAACAAAGCCTAATAATAGTTTACCAATTAGTAGAGCTGTGAAGCTTAAAATAAAAGTTCCCAAAAAATAAGCCCAGACAGGATTTTTAAAAATGAAATAGAAAAATTTATAGGGTATGATAAATATTTTATCAATTATGAATAAAAATTTGAGATAATAGAATTCAAAATTTCCAAGCATTTTTACCTCCTAAAATAATACAAGCCCTGAGATTGTTTTCTCAGGGCTTGTATTTGGAATACAAAAAGATAATAATTAATAAGGAGGAACTATACTTCTTCCAAAAAACCCTTTAGTGGTATAACGTAATCCTACGTATATAGCCAAGAGTACAAATAAACGTTTTAACCATATATCAGGAATGTATCTTTGAGTGCGAGGTCCTATCATGGATCCAATAAATATACCAGCAAGTTCAGTTCCAATAAGTGGCCACCAGACCATTACACCTTTAGCTACCATATAAGTAAATATACCAACTATCATTTTTATCATAACTATAAATGCAGAGGTTCCTGCTACAATAAACATAGGTAATTTAACAATATCTGTCATAAAAGGTACTAATAAGAATCCGCCACCTATACCTAAGAATACGGCAATAGTTGCAATTGCTGCACCGCCTATAGCAGCAAGTAAAGGATTAAATTTGAATTCTACTCCTGCAAAGGTAAAAACACATTCAGTTAATCCAAATTTTATAATCTTAACTCCTTCTACAGTTTCTCCTTTTTTAGCAGCTTCTTCAAAGCGTTTAGCAGCTTCTCTTGCTGCTTTTCTTTTGGCTCTGGCTCTTTCAGTTGTTCCATACCACATAAAACCAGCTACAACAAAAACAGCTAAACCAAAATACCCTATATATTCTTTTAAACTGATTTTTCCAGCTGTAAGTTCAGCTATAAATACTGCACCTCCTACAGCTCCAATAGCCATTGCAATAGCAAGAGGAGCTACAATTCTTTTCATACGCCAATAATTAAAAGAAGAAATCAAAGCACTTAATCCAACTAAAAACATATTAGAAACACGGATAGTATCTGTAAGAAATTTGTTTAAAGCAGAATTTGTCTTTTTAAATGAACTTGCATAATTGCCTAATCCATAAATTGTAATATGTCCTACTCCAGCCATGATTCCGCCAAAGGCTCCTACTGTAGAAAAGATCCATCCTACCCAGAGAGCCCATAGAAAAGCAATGAGTAAGTTTGGTTTTGGGGCTCCAGGAATTCCTAAATATCCTTTTGGAGCTTTTGGATCAATACAACCTTTTTTTAAAGTTGCACTACATACAGGGGTTTTTTCAATCAATTTGGCTAATTTTCCAGAGAGACCTAAATTATTTAAAGTTTTTGATTGATGGTTAGAAGTTACAGCAGTTGAGGTAGAGAGTTTTTGCACTTTCTCAGCTTTGACAGATGAGGTGCTTAACCAATAAATCCATAAACAAGAAAAAATAACAAAAATGCATACTACTACAGGTTTAAATTTTTTTAAAAAACTAAATTGTAATTTCATAGAACCTCCTCCTTTCTTCCCAGCCTGATTTTTCTTTAATTCTTCTGGGTAAATGTTTTATTGAGATTATTCCTGAAGGAGAAAGAACTACGGCTCTTTCAATTACATGAGCCAATTCCCTTATATTTCCAGGCCAATCATAACTCATTAAAGCATCCATAACTTCGGGTTCTAAATTGGGGATGGGTTTATTATTTTCTTTAGCATATTTATTTAAAAAATGTTGGACTAATAAAGGAATATCCTCTTTTCTTTCTCTAAGTGGTGGCAAATGAATTCTGACCACATTTAGTCGCCAGTATAAATCCTCTCTAAAAGCCCCTTCTTTAACAGCCCTTTCTAAATCTTGATTTGTAGCAGAGATAATTCTTACATCAACTTTTATCTTATTTAAACTTCCCAGACGCTGAATTTCTTTTTCTTGCAAGAATCTTAAAAATTTTTTTTGTAGATTTAAAGGGAGTTCTCCTATTTCATCTAAGAACAGGGGTCCTCCATTAGCAAGTTCAATAAGACCTTTCTTCTTTTCTGTTGCTCCTGTAAAAGCCCCTTTTTCATAACCGAATAATTCACTCTCTAAAAGATTTTCAGGAATGGTAGTGCAATCTACTACTACAAAAGGTTTGTTTTTGCGAAGAGAATGTTTATAAATAGCTCTTGCTATTAATTCTTTTCCTGTACCACTCTCACCTGTAATAAGAACATTTGCATTACTCTTAGCTACCATTTCAATTATATAAAACACTTCTCTAATAGCTTTGCTTCTTCCAATTATTTCTGGAAATTTTTTTTCATAAGAAGAATAATCCAAAGGTATAGTATGTTTTGTGGCGGCTTCTTTTATAACATCTATTAATAAGTCAGGATCAACAGGTTTGACTAAATAATGGAAAGCTTCTAATTTCATAGCTTCTACAGCTTTTTCAATGGTTCCAAAAGCAGTAAGAATGACTATAGGAATGTGATAGTTTTTTTCTTTTAACCATTTCAGCATTTCAATTCCATTCATTCCAGGAAGACGGTAATCTAATAGAATACAGTTAGGAGTTATATTATGAAGTTTGCCAATTCCTTCTTCAGCGGTTTTCGCTGTTATTACTTCAAAACCAGACTTTTCTAAAATAGCAGAAATAGCTTTTAAACTATTTATTTCATCATCTATAAAAAGAATTTTAGGCTTCATATCTCAGAGGCAACTTAATTATAAATTCTGTTCCTTTTCCTACCTCGCTTTTAACTTCAATTTTTCCATGATGTTCTCTAATAATCCGTTCTACACAAGCTAATCCCAAACCAGAACCAGTAACCTTAGTAGTAAAAAAAAGGGTTCAAAAATTTTATCAAGCTGATCTTTTGATATCCCTATACCAGTATCTTTTATAATTATTTTAACATTATTTCCTTCTTTTTCGGTTTTAACTAAAATAATATCCCCTCTTTTTGTAGCGTCTTCAGCATTTAGCAATAAATTTAATATAGCCTGTTTTATTTGGGAAGAATCAAAATAAAACTCAGGAATTTTAAAATCAAAATCTGTTTTTAATATTTTACCGTTTTCTTCAACTTCAGGTTGAATTAATTTTACTACCTCTTTTAAAATAGCATTAATATCATTTTTTTCAAGCTTTAAAGGTAAAGATCTGGCATAGGCGAGGAATCCGCTTATTAGTTCATTTAATCTTTCAACTTCTTTATCAATAATAGATAAAAATTCAGTTAGAACCTTCCCTTTAAAATTGGCTTTTAAATAAGAAGAAGCAGCTTTGATAGCATTTAAAGGATTTTTATTTCATGAGTTACCACCATTGCCATTTCAGCTATAGCTGAAGACTTTTCTAACTTAAGTTTTTCTAAATTGCTCTTTTCAAGTTCTATTAAATAATGTTTTAATTTAATTATCATTTCATTAAAAGTTTCTATAAGATATCCAATTTCATCTCCACAAGAGATTTTATAAACAAAGCATTCATGGCAATCTATGTTATACCTTTTTTTACATATTTTAGGAGCTTCAAAAATTAACCAACATCTTGTTTTACCGTAAGCAGGACAATTAATTTCATTACATTTATAAAAATCCTTGCAAACTATTAAATTTTCATTTTCACACAATTTAAGTTTATCAGTTCGCAAATTAGCCATTTTTTCCTTGAGTTTGGAAAGGGGTTTTGTTAGTGTGTTAGCAAGAAAATAAGAAAAGAATAAAGTCAAAAGCAATATACCAGCAGAGATTATAAAAATATATTTTCTAAGTTTTTGAAAAGAATTTTTTATATAATTATTTATACTCTCTTCTGAAATACCAACTCTTATGATTCCCAAAGGATAGTCTTCTTTAAAAATGGGAATATTAATGATTTTTATTTTAGATTTTTCTTTTTCCCAATATTTAAAAGTAGCAGGTTCAATTTTAATGTAGGTTCCAAGTTCTTTATGATCACTATGAGCAAGAATTCTACCATTTAAATCCGCAATCATTATATATTTAACTCCGGGATTTTGCATTAAAAAGATATTTTTTCATCAAGCTTCAGAGGATCTAAGAATACAATATAATCTATGATCTCATAAGCAAGAGCATTTAAATGAGATCTTAATCTATTGTAAATTTCTTTTTTGAGAGTTTGTTCTTGATAACTCAAAATAAGGAAATCTATTAGAAAAACCAAAGAAATAATTATAGCAAAAGATGATACAAAAATTTTCTTTCTAATACTAAGACGTTTCCAAGATATTTCCAAATTTTTAAAAAGTTTAATAGGTCTTGTTTGCCAATTTTTTAAGAAATTTATAATTTTCATCAGAGGCCAGTCCAAATCCTTTGATATTAGCTTTTTTAAGAACTTCTTTATTCTTAAGGTGTATTAGTAAATCTTTCACTTTTTTGCAAGTTTGGGATCCACATTTACTGCACAAAAAGGCCAATTAGGAAGATAATCTGTAAAAGCCAGAACTTTTATCTTGGACATATCTACTTCCTTAGAAAAAACTGAAAGAGCAGATTCTCTTACAAATCCGGCATCTGCTTCCTCTTTATAAACTCCTATTATCACTTTCTCTTGTCTTTTAGCATCTATAAGTTTAAAATCTTTATACACATTAAATCCCCTTTTTTCTAAAAAAATCTTTTGTGCTAAAAATCCTCCTGCAGAATAGGGAGAAACAATAAATATTTTTTTTCCTTTTAAATCTTTTATGGAATTTATATTACCTCCCTTTTTACAATAATAACTCCTCTAAAAGTATCTCCACCGCAGACCCTTTTTTTTATGTTCAAAAACACATTCCTCTCCCACAGTTATAGCTAAAACCTTTAAAGGATATTTTTTAGATATAATAGCATAAACATAAGGATTTTGATAAGAAAAATGAACCTTTCCTTGGCTAACAATTTTTATAAATTCTTCAAAATTTTTAGGAATAACCATTTTAAATTCATACCCTGTTTTTTCTGAAAGATATCTCATAAGAGGATCAAATTTTTTGTAAATAGTTAAAGGGCTATAAAGAGGGAGAATGGCAACTTTTATAGTATTTTTAGGATATTCTATATAATCTTTGCCTTTAAAATTGCGTATCAAAACCCTTATATAATCAAAGTCTCTGTCTTCAGCAAAAACAAATTTTTCAATATTAAAAGCTTTTAAAACATCTTTATTTATATCTTTTAACAATAAATTTTTTATCTTATTTTTTTCTTCAAAATCAATTCTTGTAGCAATAAGAAACTTAGGAGTGGGTTCTGATTTTTTGATTATTTTAAGACCATCTTTTAAATATTTATTAGCTATAGGTTCACTTAAAGCTCCTACTTCATATTCTCCTATAAGAACAAAAAGAGCAATTCTATCTTCATTTTTTATAGTAGCCACTTCCTTAAAATCTTTTAAAGATAATCCCACATCTTTTAACATGGAAAGAGGAATTAAATAACTAAAAGAGGACCTTTCATCTCCCAAAGCACTTTTTTTATTTATTGCATCAAAAATTCTATCTATGTGAAAACTATTTTTAGTTATAAAAACACTAGTTATTTCTCCTTCTCCCCCTTCAGGTTTTACTAAAGGAATAATATATCTATGTAATTTCCATCTTATTTCACAATAAGTAGCAGGATCCAAAATCAAAAGATCTATCTTTTTATTTTTTATTTTTTGATAATATTCATTAAAATCCTGTGATATTTCAATTTTTACAGGTCTTTTTAATTTACTTTCTAAAAAGTTTTTAAGAGGATATAATGTGTTTAAAATGTTCTTAGGAGAGTCCTGAGATAAAATACCTATAACTATCGCAGGACCTTTCAAAACATTAGTTTGAGATTTTTTAACCTGTTTAGAATCAGTATTACAACTATTTAGACACAAAATGAAAAAATTTAGAACCAAAAATAAATTTTTGATTTTTTTAAACATTTGTTCTGAATTTAAAATTTTTTATTGACAAATCAAGAGTATTTTTAATTTTACATTTTTAAAATTATGCAGTATAATTAATTATAAAAAGTAATATTAAAAATTTTAAACAGGAGAGTAATATGTGTAAAGAATGTGGTTGTGGTATTACTGAGACTTCAGATAAAAAAGCCATAGAAGTTTTTGAGGACATTTTAAAATACAACCAATTCCAGGCCAAGCATAATAGAGAACATTTTGAAACTTACAAAATTTATGCTATCAATTTAATGAGTGCTCCTGGAGCTGGTAAAACTACTCTTTTGGAAAAGACTCTGGAACTTTTAAAGGATAAATATCGCCTTGGTGTAATAGAGGGTGATTTAGAGACAGAAAGAGATGCAGAAAGAATTAGACAGAAAGGCATTCCTGTTTATCAAATAACCACAGGCAGTGCTTGTCACTTAGATGCTTCTTTAGTTCATAAAGCTATGCATCATCTTCCTATGGATCAGATAGATATTTTATTTGTTGAAAATATAGGTAATCTCGTCTGTCCTGCCAATTATGATCTGGGGACACATTTAAATGTAACCCTTCTCTCAGTTCCTGAAGGGGAAGATAAACCTGAAAAGTATCCACTTATTTTTAAATCTTCAGAATTAATAGTTATAACCAAAATTGATTTACTTCCTTATTTTGATTTTAATTTGGATAGAGTAAAAGAGCAGATAAAAAGAATTAATCCTCAAGCTAAAGTTATGGCTTTATCTTCTAAAACAGGAGAAGGTTTTGAAGATTGGATTGATTTTGTAGAAAACAAGCTCAAAGAATATCGTCAGAAATTGGTTTAAAGGGAAAAAAATATGAAATTAGATAAACTGCTCTTAGCTCATGGTGGTGGAGGTGAAGAGACTTTTTATCTTATTAAAGATATTTTTCTAAAATATTTTTCCAATCCAATTTTAGAACAACTTGAAGATGCAGCGGTTTTACAAGAAGAAAAGAATAAAATTGCTTTTACTATTGATGGTTTTACTGTAAAACCTATATTTTTTAAGGGTGGTAATATAGGAAAGCTTGCTATAACTGGAACTGTTAATGATTTAGTGGTAATGGGAGCAAAACCACTTTATTTAACAGTTAGTTTTATTATAGAAGAAGGTTTTTCTAAAAAAGATTTAGAAAAGATATTGAAAAGTATGCAAGAAGAAGCTCAAAAGAATAAACTATATATAGTAGCAGGAGATACCAAAATAGTTCCTAAAAAAGAAGTGGATGGAATTTTTATTACTACCTCTGGTATAGGTAAAATAGTTTATGAAGGGATTTCCTGTCAGAATATACAACCTGGAGATGTAATCATAGTTTCAGGTCCTATAGGTGATCATGGAGCATGTATTTTAGCTGAGAGAGAAGGTATAAACATGGATATTGATCTATTAAGCGATTGTGAAACTTTGTGGCCTTTGGTAGAGCCACTTTTTGAAAATAATATAGAGATTCATGCTATGAGAGATCCTACCAGAGGAGGACTTTCTGCTACACTTTATGAATGGGCTTACAGTTCTAAAGTGAACATTTTGGTAGAAGAAGAATATATTCCTGTAAGAGCTCAGGTTAAAGCTTTTTGCGAGGCTCTTGGTTTTGAACCGTATCACTTAGCTTGTGAAGGGAGAGTTGTTATAGCTCTTCCTGAAAAAATTGCAAAAAAAGCTTTAGAAATTGTTAAAAAACATCCTTCTGGAAAAGAAGCTCAGATTATTGGAAGGGTTATAGAAAAAACAGATTCTCCACAGGTTATTCTAAAAACTCTTTACGGAACTCTGAGAATTCTTGAGAATACTTCAGGAGAATTATTTCCAAGAATATGTTAAAAGAGGAGAGCTTATTAAGCTCTCCTCTTTTTAATTAGAATTGTGTAAAAACACCTATATACCAGTCTGTAGTAGAATACTCATAATTATTAGCTTTTAGATACTCCTTTAAGGCGTCTTTAGCTCTCACAAAATCAACACCTGTGGCAATTCTTGTGCTTCTTGAGAACCAGTAATCAAAACATATTCCATAACGATCATAAACTAAATCACTTTTATTGTTATATTTTCCATCTATTTCTATATATTCATATCTAAAGGCTATTCCAGGATATCCCATACCTATTTTTTCTCCATAAATAAGATGCCCTCCCAAATACCAGGTCCAAGCATCTCCTTTTTTGTATACATTAGAGACTGTTTCATAAAGATGTGTATTATGAAAGCTCATATAACCTGCTTGTAATCCTGTAATATATTTTTTAGCAAATGTTTTTTCAAGAGAGAAGTCAGCATCCCAAGCGTACCTAACAAGAGAGGAGGTTCCATAGATAGTTTTATTAAGTCCATTTAGATGCTTTTCGTGATGATAGCCTATTCCAATAGTCATAGTGTCAAATTTTCCAAGATAAGTCTGAGCCTCTCTCATAGCTGAATTAAGAGCGGTTTTTTCAGATTTAAATCCCAAAAAGGTAGGAGTAAATTCAACTCTTATATCATATTCAAAATTCTTTTTGTCTTTTACATTTCCAGTAGTGGTTGCATTAGCCCATCCACTATTAAGAGTCCATACTTTATTAGAATTTGATCTATCTTCATTAAAAATACCAACATAGTATTTAAAAAGACCATTTTTAATATAACCTGCTATAACTGTTCCAAAATCAGTTCTTTTAAAAGGATCGGATGCTTTATATCCCCCTGGATAAGGTTTGATAGCTTTTAAAGCAATTTTAAATTGATCTGGAAGAAAGATGTCTCCGTTACTTGACATAACAGGGCTAACATAACGGGATGTAAAATTATGCCTACTAAAGGGGACACGCATTTTGCCAAATTTTACCACAAACTCAGGAGCAAAACTAAATTGAATTCCTGCTTCCCATAAAGAACCTGGATTTTCGCCGGTTTTGCTATTATATTTTGCATCAAACATTCCATAAAATTGAATAAGCTTATTAATCTGTCCTTTGGCACCGATCCTGAATTTAGAAACTTGAAATCTATTGTATCTGTAATTATGATTTGTATCTTTATCCTTATTCAAGTAAAAAACTCTCACCTGAGCAGCTATATTAGCAAAGGTGTCCTCATCAACTTTAATTTGAAAACCTTGTGAAGAAGCTACAGAACTTAAAATTAAAGCTCCTGTCAATCCCAAGACTTGTAATTTTTTTTTCATCATCTATTCACCTCCTGTAAGAATTTTTTTATCAAAATTTGACAAGCAAAAATATACTCAAATTCTATCAAGTATTTTAAAAATTGCTATCAAAAAATTTTTCAGGATTTTCAATAAATTAAAAAATAAAAATTTAAAAGAACAATGAAAAATTGTTCCCTTAGGGACAATTTTGTAAAATAGATTTGTTCTATAAAAACAGAGGTTTTATTTATTTAAAAACAGAAAAGATAGTGATATAATTAATCTATGCATGAGTTTTTTATTGTTCAAAACATTATAAAAACTGTAGAAGATATTGTTCAACAATATCCTGGGAAGAAGATTACCAAAGCAGTTTTGCTTATAGGCAAATTTTCAGGAGTTGAGATAGATTTATTAAAAACAGCTTTAGATTTTTTCAAAAAGGGGAGCCCCCTTGAAAATGCAGAAATTTTTATTGAAATTGAAGATCTTAAATTAAGATGTTTGGATTGTGGAAAAGAGTTTGTAAAAGATAAATGGGATATTAGTTGTCCTTATTGCGGATCTTTAAATACAAAAGTTATTTCTGGGGAAGAAATGCTTCTTAAATCCTTGGAACTGGAAGAGGAGACCTAAGGTTTTATCCCCCATTCTTCAAGCTGTTTAAGAACTTCTTCAATAAGTTTTTCATAATTAGCTTTAACAAGTTCTGAGAGTTCTATACCCATTTCTAAGGATTCAGGTTCAATTCCTATAATAACTATTTCCTTAGGGTATTTGCCTCTTAATTTAGCAAGGGTTAAAATGTCAGAAAAACTAATTTCATGAAGTGATATTTTTTCTATGGTTTGGCTTGGGATTTCTTCATTTTTAAATTTATAAATAGTTCCAGGAGGGCTATTACCAGAGATTGCATCTATAACCAAAAGTTTTTCTGCTGATTCTATAAAAGGTAATAAAGAAAACCCTCCTACTCCTCCATCAACCAGTTCTACATTTTCTATAGATTTAAGTCTTTTTTCAAGATCTTTTACCACCTTAACTCCTATCCCTTCATCTGAAAGTAAAATATTTCCTATTCCTAAAATAACAATTTTATTTTGAGACATGAAATTAGTATAAAACATTTTAATAAAAATCAAATATTTTTTATATTATTTTTTATAATTTTTTCAAAATACTTTTGATGTATTTAAAAAAGAAGAAAAATAGAGATAAAATTTAAAAAATATTTATAAAAATCAAAAAGTGTTAGCATTTAGCTTTTTATTGATTAGATTTAAAAAAATTTCAAAATTTTTGAGATTGACATTTAAAATTAAATTTTTTAATAATAATTAAAAAATTTAAAAAAGAAGGGAGGTGAGAACTAAGTTTCAAAGGGGTTTCTTAGACATTATTGTTTTTTTAAGTGGAAATTTTAGGAATAAAACGAAAAATTAATAGGGAGGGGTTTATATGAGAAAATTTCTCTGGTGGAGTTTATGTATTTTAAACTTATTATTAGTATATAATGGTTTAGCTTTTGCTGAAAGTGGAGCAGCATCACAGGTTTCAAGTGGTTTGCCATGGTGGAGCTGGCCTATTATTCTTTTTGGATTTACTTTTATAATTGGTCTTATAGCTCCTATGTCAGGTGTAGGAGGGGGAGTATTATTTGTCCCTCTTTCTACAGCTTTTTTTCCATTTAGTGTAGACTTCATTAGAGGTACAGGACTTATTATGGCTTTAACCAGTGCTCTTTCATCTTCTCCAGAGCTTATTAGAAAGGGCTTAGCCAATGTAAAAATTATGGCTCCAGTAGTTTGTGTTTCAATGGTAACTTCTATTTTAGGTGGAATAGTGGGATTATGGATTACAAATGCTTTTCCTTCTGGAAAATACTATATTACCATTGCATTAGGAATAGTTTTATTTATTATTTTTATAGTAATGCTTACTTCAAAAAGGGTAGAATTTCCAGAAGTAAAAGAGCAGGATAACTTGTCTAAGGCTTTAGGGCTTACAGGAAGCTGGTTTGAGCCTACTTTAAATAAAATTGTGGAATATAGAATTACTCGTCTACCTGTAGGCATTTTTTTCTTTGCTTTGGTAGGTTTTATAGCAGGAATGTTTGGTTTGGGAGCAGGTTGGGCTAATGTTCCAGTTTTAAACCTTCTTATGGGAGCACCTATTAAAGTAGCAACTTCTACCAGTATGGCAATTATTGCAGTAAATGATGCTGCTGCAGCATGGATTTATATCTCTAAAGGAGCGGTTCTTCCTTTAATTGTAGTTCCTTCAGTAATAGGAATTTCTATTGGAGCCCGTATTGGAGCTAAATTAGCTGTAAAAGCCAAACCCGTGTTCGTAAAATATTTAGTTATGGCTATTATGTTACTTGCTGCAAGTTTGAATATTATTAAAGGATTAAAAGGTTTGCATATACTTTAATTAAAAAATTTATAAAAATGGGAGGTTAAATATGAATAAAGAAAATAAGGTTTATGTGGATCCTTTAAATATCACTTTTGCTAAATTTATGGAAATTACAACTTATATAGGTTTAATTGTGATGGTAATTTTCGGTTTACTCTATTTATTTGGACTTCCTGGTTTTGTAAATATGAAACATGCAATTTCTCACTGGAATTTACCGGTTAGTAAATTTTGGGAAGAAGTTAAGGGTATAAGAGTTTATGGGTATTCTTGGTTTCTTACCAATCTTACAGCTATGGATTGTCTTAGTATGGTAGGAATTTGTATTTTAGCTCTTGCACCTTTAGCTGGATTAGTATCAGGAATTTTTAAAACAAAAGGCCAAAAAGCTTATACTATATTTTTTATTATTTTGACTATAGAATTTCTTTTTGCCATATTAAAGCCTATTATTATGCCTGGTGTAGGAGGACACTAAAAATATATTAAAGCACCGTCCATTTTGGACGGTGCTTTAATATATTTTTATTCTAAAGTCTTTAGATCTTTATATTTCTATTTTATCTTGATAAAAAGTTCCAAAAAATAATAATTATATAGATGTCAATAGGTTATTGACAAATTTTTGAGATGTGATAAAGTTTTGTGAGTTAAAGATATTTGATAAGTAAGGGGATTATTGTCTTTTTAAAGATAATATTATTGAACTCTGATAGTTATTAAATAGTTGATAATTTAAAATGGCTAAAAAGGTAACTACTAAAAATCCAAATAAAGCAGCTGTTAAGAATATAAACATAAAAGAAGGAAATTTAGTAAATAAGGCTGTAAAATTTTTAAAAGATGTTAAAATAGAGGCCAAGAAAATTACTTGGCCTGAAAGGAAACAGGTTTTAATGAGTGCCTTAATGGTACTTGCTTTTAGTTTATTTATAGGGGGATATTTAGGTTTGTTAGATGTGATTTATAATTTTATAATTTCATTTTTGGTGAGATAAAGTGGCTAAGATTTGGTATTCTGTACAAGTTTGGTCTGGATTAGAAGAAAAGATAAAGAATCAGATAGAATCTTTGTTAGAAGAAAAAGGATTGAAAGATAAAATAGAAAGATTTTTTGTTCCACCTCCTAAGGATATAGAAGTTATTTTTTCACCTGAAAAACAGGTTTCTCAAAAATTTTACTCAGGATATTTTTTGGTATATGGAGATATAGATCAGGAGCTTAAGGAAGAGATAAAAAAAATAGAGGGGGTTTTAGACATAGTAGGTGGTGATAAACTTTATATTTTTAGAACAGAAGAAGTAGAAAAGCTTATTTCTCAATTAGTAGTAGAAGAAATAAAACCAAAACCAAGATACCAATTTATGCAGGGAGATAGAGTTAGAATTACAGAAGGTCCTTTTGCTAATTTTATAGGTATTGTAGATGAGGTTAAACCTGAGAAAGGAAAAGTTAAAGTTTTAGTAAGTATTTTTGGTAGAGAGACTCCTGTTGAAATAGAATTTGCATACTTACAGAAGATTTAGGAGGGATAGGGTAATATGGCTAAGAAAGTAATTGCTCAGATAAAATTGCAAATTCCTGCTGGTCAAGCAACACCAGCGCCTCCAGTTGGTCCAGCTTTGGGTCAACATGGTGTTAATATTATGGAATTTGTTAAAGCATTTAATGAAAAGACACGTGGACAAGAAGGATATATTATTCCGGTAGTGATCACAGTTTATGCTGATAGATCTTTTACTTTTGAATTAAAAACTCCACCGGCTTCAGTGCTTTTAAAAAAGGCTGCTGGAATTGAGGTGGGAGCTCATAATCCTGGTAAGGAGATTGTGGGTAAAGTAACAAGGAAACAGCTTGAAGAAATTGCGAAAATGAAGATGAAAGATATGAATGCTTCATCTTTAGAAACAGCTATGAGAACTATAGAAGGTACTGCAAAAAGTATGGGCATAGAAATTGTAGATTAGGAGAGGTGAAAAAATGGCGAAACATGGGAAAAAATATAGAGAAGCTTTAGCTAAGGTAGATAGAACTAAAAAATATTCTTTTGAAGATGCTGTAAAATTGGCTCTTGATACAGCTTATGCCAAATTTGATGAAACTGTGGAAGTGGCAGTTAATTTAGGGGTAGATCCTCGTCATGCTGATCAAATGGTTAGAGGTTCAGTAGTTTTGCCTCATGGTACAGGTAAAACAGTTAAAGTATTGGTTTTTGCTAAAGGAGAAAAAGCCAAAGAAGCTAAGGAAGCAGGAGCTGATTATGTAGGAGATGAAGATTTAATAGAAAAAATTCAAAAAGAAAACTGGTTAGAATTTGATAAAGTTATTGCTACTCCTGATATGATGCCACTTGTAAGTAGACTGGGTAAGATTTTAGGACCTCGTGGTTTGATGCCAAGTTCCAAAACAGGTACAGTAACCTTTGATGTGGCTAAGGCAGTTAGAGATATAAAAGCAGGAAAAATTGATTTTAAAGTAGATAGAGGTGGGGTTGTTCATGTTCCTGTAGGAAAGGTTTCATTTGGCGAAAAGAAACTTTTAGAAAACATGGCAGCATTTTTTGATGCGCTTTTAAAGGCTAAACCACCTGCAGCTAAAGGACAGTATATAAAAGGAATTGCTATTTCTACTACCATGGGACCTGGGATTAAAGTGGATCCCAATGATGTAAGAAATTTGATACAAAGGTATTCTGGAGATTAAAGAATTTTTAGGATAAAGCCCCTGGAGAGTCCTTCCTATGAGGGTTACTCTTGGGGCCTAAGACAGGTAGGTGCCTTTAAAGGCTTAAATAGAGGGAGTACTCCCTCAGCCTACTGAGGCGAAAGGGTGCCCTTTCGGTATGAAGAATTTATTTAAGGAGGTAAACCTTGCTTACCCGAGCACAAAAAGCAGAAATTATCAAAAATTTGAAAGAGAAGTTTCTTAAATGTGAAGGGGTTTTTATAACCACATATAGAGGATTTACAGCTGCTGAAAGTAATGAGATAAGAAAGCTTATAAGAGAAAAAGGTGGAGAATTTAGAATAGCTAAAAATACTTTAATAAGGATAGCTTCTCAGGAAACACCAGCTCATCCGGTAAATGATTATGTGGAAGGGCCAACAGCTTTGGTGTTTGTTTATAAAGACCCTGTTGAAGTTGCTAAAGTTTTACATGAATTTGTTAAAGAACATACATCCTTACAATTAAGAGGATTTGTAATTCAGGGTAAAGGTTATAATGCTGAAGCAATAGAGCAATTAGTTAAACTACCTTCTAAAGAAGTATTACTTGCTCAATTACTTGGAACCTTGCAGGCTCCTATTTCTAATTTTGTGGGAGTACTTGCTGCTGTGCTTAGAAACTTTTTATATGTGCTTAAAGCTATTGAAGAAAAGAAAGCAAAAGGTGAATAAAAGAAAATAAAAAGGAGGGTTAGAAATGCCGGTAACAAAGGAAGAAGTGATTGAATTTATTGCAAACATGAGTGTTTTAGAGTTATCTGAATTTATTAAAGAACTTGAGGAGAAATTTGGAGTATCTGCTGCTGCACCTGTTGCAGCAGTTGCTGCAGTTGGAGCTGCCCCAGGAGCTGCTGAAGGAGCAGCACCTGCTGAAGAAAAGACAGAATTTGATGTTATTTTAAGTGAAATAGGTGGTAATAAAATTCAGGTAATAAAAGCAGTAAGAGAAATTACAGGTTTAGGATTAAAAGAAGCCAAAGATTTAGTAGAAAGTGCTCCAAAACCAGTAAAAACAGGTGTTTCTAAGGAAGAAGCTGAAGAAATTAAGAAAAAATTAGAAGAAGCAGGGGCAAAAGTAGAAATAAAATAGCCTTGATCATTATTAAAAAATATTCTATAAAAGCTATAAAAGAATATAAAAGGGTTTTCCTCTTTATAAAGGGGAAAACCCTTTTTGTCATTATTTAAAATTTTCAAGGAGGGGAATTTAAACATGTCTAATTCTAATCAAAATCTCAGAGTTAGAAAAAGCTTTGCTAAAGTAAAACAAATAAAAGATGTGCCATATCTTTTAAAGATTCCCAAGGAATCTTATAATCGTTTCCTTCAGGCTAATACCCCTCCAGATAGACGAAATGATGTGGGAATTCATAGATGCTTTAAATCTGTATTTCCTATAAAAGATTATTCTGAAACAGCTGTTTTAGAATATATAGATTATAAAATCTTAGAACCAGAACTCACTCCAGATGAAGCTAAAGAAAAAGGGCTTACCTATGAAGCCCCTATGAAACTTAGAGTTCGTTTGGTTACTTATGATATGGATCCAGAAACAGGAGTAAAAAGTATAAAAGATATAAAAGAACAGGAAATATACTTTGGTGCTATCCCTATTATGACAGAAGATGGAAGATTTATTATAAATGGAACAGAAAGAGCAGTAGTTAATCAACTTCAAAGATCTCCCGGTGTTATTTTTGAAAAAGATAAAACTCATGCTAAAGCTGGAAGACTGACCTATATAGGTAGAGTTATTCCTGTAAAAGGTTCTTGGTTAGATTTTATTTATGATTATAAAGGAAGATTTTTAGTAAGAATTGATAAAAGAAAAAATATTAGTGCTACAGTATTTCTTAAAGCCATGGGATTGACTGATGAAGAAATTCTTTCTTTATTTTATCCTACAGAAAAATACAAGATTTTAGAAGATGGAGTGGAGCTATTTATAGATTATGAATTGTTATCCGGGCAAAAAGCTATGATAGATATCATACATCCGGAAACAGGGGATGTATTAGTAAAAAAAGGCAAAGTTATAAGTATAGGCATAATTAGAAGATTAAAAAAAGCAGGTATAAACACTATAAAGTTACCTGATGAGGTTCTTATAGGTAAAGCTTGTGCTAAGGAGATAGTTGATCCAGAAACAGGAGAGATATTATTAGAAGTAAATAAAGAAATTACTAAGGAAAAATTACAAGAACTTAGAGAAAAAAATATAAAAGAAATAGAAGTTCTTTTTATGGATACCCATCGTTATACTTCAGCTTTAAGAGATGCTTTAAAAACAGATAAGTCTAAAACAAAAGAAGATGCTTTAATAGAAATATACAAAAAAATGAGGCCATCCAGTCCTGTAACTTTAGAAGTAGCTGAAGCGTATTTTAGATCTCTGTTTTTTGATCCTGCTACTTATGATTTGTCTGAGATTGGAAGGTATAAGATCAACTTACGTTTAAATTTAGATATACCTATTACTCAAAGAATACTCACTTTGGAAGATATTATAGCTATATTAAAAGAATTGATTCGTTTAAAAGAAAGAGAAGAGGAAGGAGATGATATAGATAGTTTAGCCAATAGAAGAGTAAGAGCGGTAGGGGAATTGGTTGAGAATCAATTTCTGATTGGTTTAATGAGAATGGAAAGAGCCATTAAAGAAAAGCTTCAGTTACAAGAATTAGAAGCTGTTACCCCAGCAGAGTTAATTAATAGTAAACCTGTTATAGCAGCTGTAAAGGAATTTTTTGCTCAGGGACAACTTTCCCAATTCATGGATCAGACTAATGTACTTTCTATGCTCACACATAAAAGAAGGCTTTCAGCTTTAGGTCCTGGAGGATTAACAAGAGAAAGAGCGGGTTTTGAGGTTAGAGATGTTCATCCCAGTCACTATGGGAGAATTTGTCCTATTGAGACCCCTGAAGGTCCTAATATTGGTTTGATAGTGTCTCCTACTACCTATGCTCAAACCAATCCCTATGGATTTTTACAAACACCTTATAGATTGGTAAAAAACGGAAAGGTTACTAAACAGGTCATTTATTTAAATGCTGCAGAAGAAAAAGATCTGGTGATTGCTCAGTCCACTATTAGGATAGATAAAGAAGGAAATATTTTAGACGAGTATGTTCCTGCCAGAAAAAATGGTGATTTTATTGTAGCTCATAGAGATGAAGTGGATCTTGTTGATCTTTTTCCTGCACAAATAGTCAGCGTCTCCAGTTCCTTAATACCTTTCTTGGAACATGACGATGCCAACCGTGCTCTCATGGGTTCTAACATGCAAAGACAGGCAGTACCTTTAATAAAAACCCAAAGACCTCTTATTGGTTCTGGAATGGAAAAAGCTGTAGCTCTTAATTCAGGGATGATTATAATAGCTGAAAAAGATGGTATTGTAGAAGATGTAGATAGCACAAGAATAGTAGTAAGATATGACAGTAAAGAGGGAGAACTTCCAGAAATAAAAATTTATGAATTGATTAAGTGGAAAAAATCAAACCAAAATACCACTTTTAATCAAAAGCCTATAGTAAAACCAGGTCAGAGAATTAAAAAGGGTGATATTTTAGCAGATGGTCCTTCTATTGATCATGGAGAACTTGCTCTTGGAAAAGATATATTAGTAGCTTTTATGCCTTGGAGAGGATATAATTTTGAGGACTCTATAATAATATCTGAAAGATTGGTTAAAGATGATGTTTTTACTTCTATACATATTGAAGAATTTGAATGTGTAGCAAGGGAAACCAAACTTGGGAGAGAAGAAATCACCAGAGATTTACCTAATGTAGGGGACGAACTTTTAGCTAATTTGGATGAGAGTGGTATTGTTAAAATAGGGAGTTATGTAAGACCAGGTGATATTTTAGTAGGAAAAGTTACTCCTAAAGGTGAAACCACTCTTACTCCTGAAGAAAGACTTTTGAGAGCAATTTTTGGAGAAAAAGCTAAGGATGTAAAAGATACTTCTTTAAGAGTTCCAGCAGGGATAGAAGGTATAGTAATAGATACAAAAATTCTTACCCGTAAAGGTTTGGAAAAGGATATAAGAGCTAAACAGAAAGAAGATGAAGCTATAGCAAGACTATTAAGAAATCAGGCAGATATTTTAGAGGTCCTTACAAGAGGAGTAATTAATACCTTGGCTCAAGTATTACAAGGTGAAAAGGCTACAAATAATTTAGAAAAAGAAGAAGAAATTTATATTAATAAAAATGATGAATTTACTTTAGATTTATTAAAATCTATACCTGCTTCTTTGCTTTCCAAAATAAAGGATATTGTTCCATCTTCTAAGAAGGATGTGGTATCCAGGATTTTAAAAGCTTATGAGAAGAAGAGAAAACAAATTATGGATGAATATGAAGCTAAAATTAACAAAATTAAAAAAGGAGATGAGCTTCCTCCAGGTGTTTTGAAGATTGTTAAGGTATATGTAGCTATGAAGAGAAAACTTCAGCCCGGAGATAAAATGGCTGGAAGACATGGAAATAAAGGAGTTGTTTCTAAAATAGTTCCTATTGAAGATATGCCATATTTGCCAGATGGCACACCTGTAGATATGATTCTTTCTCCTCTTGGTGTTCCCTCTCGTATGAATATAGGACAGCTTTTAGAAACTCATCTTGGCTGGGCTTGTAAAGAATTAGGTAAAAAGATTGCTAAGCTTGCTCAGGAATATCAAGTAGAAAGTGTGAAAGCCTTATTAAAAGAGATTTTTTATAAGGATGAATATGAGAGATTAGTAGAAGGTAAAAGTGATGAAGAAATAATAGAACTTGCAAAAGGATTTATTGATGGAATACCCATTGCAACACCTGTTTTTGCTGGTGCTAAAGAAGAAGAGATTAAAAAATGGCTTAAGTTAGCTGGTTTAAGTGAAAGCGGAACAACTATTCTTTATAATGGTATGACAGGAGAACCTTTTAAAGAGCCTGTTACTGTAGGATATATGCATATGCTTAAATTGCATCATTTAGTAGATGATAAGATACATGCTCGTTCTACAGGTCCTTATTCTTTAATTACTCAGCAACCACTTGGTGGAAAATCTCAATTTGGCGGACAGAGATTGGGGGAGATGGAGGTCTGGGCTATAGAAGCTTATGGTGCAGCTTATACTTTACACGAATTTCTTACTGTTAAAAGTGATGATGTAGAAGGAAGAACAAAGATGTATGAAAAATTAGTAAAGGGTAAAAATTTCTTAGAAGGAGGTATGCCTGAAAGTTTTAAAGTATTAATGAAAGAATTACAAGGGCTTTGCCTTGATATAGAATTAATAGAAGAATTAGAAGATTAATATAAAAGGGGGTGTATTTATAATGAAAGAACTCCTTTCAATTTTAGAAAAACCAAAGGATTTAATGAAAATAAGAGCTATAAAATTAGGAATAGCCTCTCCTGAAAAAATAAGAGAATGGAGTTATGGAGAGGTAAAAAAGCCAGAAACTATAAATTACAGGACTTTAAAACCTGAAAAAGATGGACTTTTTTGTGCTAAAATTTTTGGTCCTGTAAGAGATTTTGAGTGTCTTTGTGGAAAATATAAAGGAATGAAACATAGAGGAGTTATTTGTGAAAAATGTGGAGTTGAGGTTATTCAGAGCAAGGTAAGAAGAGAAAGAATGGGGCATATAGAACTTGCTGCACCTGTAGCTCATATCTGGTATTTAAGAAGTATACCAAGCAAAATTGGGCTTTTACTTAATATGACTCTTAAAGAAGTGGAGTCTATACTTTATTTAGAAAAATATGTAGTTATTGAAAGTCAGATAGATGAATTTCCTGTGGGAACTATTCTTACTGAAGATAAATATTATACTCTTAAAGAAATGTATGGAGATCAAATTATAGCTGATACAGGAGCTGCTGCGATTTATGAGCTTTTGAAAAATTTAGATTTGGATAAATTAATTCAAGATATTCAAATAGAAATGCAGACCACTCACAGTGAAGCTCGTAGAAAGAAACTGGGTAAACGTTTACAATTGGCTCGTGCTTTTAAATTCTCTGGAAATAAACCTGAATGGATGATCTTACAAGTTATCCCTGTTATTCCTCCTGAATTAAGACCTTTAGTTCCTTTGGAAGGTGGAAGATTTGCAACTTCAGATTTAAATGATTTATATAGAAGAGTTATCAATCGTAATGTAAGACTGAAAAAGCTTATAGATCTTGATGCTCCTGATATCATTTTGAAGAATGAAAAAAGAATGCTTCAGGAAGCTGTTGATGCGCTTTTTGATAACGGTAGAAGAGGGCGTCCTGTAATGGGACCAAATAGAAGACCTTTAAAAAGTTTGTCTGATGTTTTAAAGGGTAAACAGGGTAGATTTAGACAGAATCTTCTTGGTAAAAGAGTGGATTTTTCTGGAAGATCAGTAATAGTTGCTGGACCTGAACTAAGGATGCATCAATGTGGTCTGCCAAAAAAGATGGCTTTAGAGCTTTTTAAACCTTATATTTACGGTTGGTTAGAAAAACATGGATATGCTACTAATATAAAGACTGCAAAAAGATTGGTAGAAGAAGAACATCCTGCAGTATGGGATGCTTTAGATGAAATTGTAAAAGAATATCCTATTATGCTTAATCGTGCTCCTACATTACACAGGCTTGGAATCCAGGCTTTTGAGCCTGTGTTAATTGATACTAAAGCTATTCAGCTCCATCCTTTGGTTTGTGTTGCTTATAATGCAGACTTTGATGGAGACCAGATGGCTGTTCATGTGCCGCTTTCTGTAGAAGCTCAGGTTGAAAATAGAGTTTTAATTCTTTCTACAAATAACATACTTTTACCTGCTAATGGAATTCCTGTTGTTTATCCTACCCAAGATATGGTTCTTGGTATTTTTTATATGACTATAGAAAGACCCTTTGCCAAAGGTGAGGGTAAAATTTTTAAGGATAAAGATGAGGTTATTTTAGCTTACCAAACAGGTGCTGTTGATTTGCAGGCTAAAATTAGAGTTAAAATAAAGGGAAAACTTATAGAAACCACAGTGGGAAGAGTAATATTTTCTACTATTGTTCCTGAAGAAATAGATTTTGAAGAATATAATAAACCACTTACTAAAAAAGAGTTGCAAAAGCTTATAGATATATCTTACCGTAGAGCAGGTCTTAAAAAGACTGTTATTTTCGCTGATAGACTTAAAGATTTAGGTTTTGCTCAAGCTACAGAGGCAGCTTTATCCATTTCTGTAGATTATTTAACTATTCCCAAGAAAAAAGCTCAAATTTTAGAAGAGGCTGAAAAAAAGGTAGCAGAGATTTGGGATCAGTATAGAGAAGGTTTAATTACTGAAAGTGAGAGATACAATAAAGCTGTAGATATTTGGTCTAATGCTACTGAAAAAGTTACGGAAGAGATGATCAAAGAAATGGAAACAAAGGAATATATAGGACCTAATGGAGAAAAGGTAAAGGGTCCAAGTTTTAATCCTGTTTATATTATGGCTTTTTCTGGGGCACGTGGTTCTAAAGATCAGATAAGACAGCTTGCAGGTATGAGAGGTTTGATGGCTAAACCATCTGGAGAAATTATTGAAACACCTATTAAGAGCAATTTTAGGGAAGGTTTGTCAGTTCTTGAGTATTTTGTTTCTACTCATGGTGCTCGTAAAGGACTTGCGGATACAGCTCTTAAAACTGCTAATGCAGGTTATCTTACCCGTAAGTTAGTAGATGTAGCTCAAGATTGTATAGTTACCGAAGAGGACTGCGGAACTATAGATGGTATAGAAATAGGACACCTTATTGAGGCAGGTGAGATTATTGAACCAGTTTGGGATAGAGTTCTTGGAAGAGTGGCTTTAGAAGATATTGTTGATCCTATATCAGGTGAAGTAATAGTAAAAGCTAATGAAGAAATAGATGAATTAGCAGTTAAAAAAATGAAAGAAGCTGGAATTGAAAAAGTTACTATTAGATCTGTTCTTACTTGTGAAGCTAAACACGGAGTTTGTAGGAAGTGTTATGGAAGAGATCTTGCCACAGGTAAATTAGTAGAGATTGGAGAGGCTGTGGGAATAATTGCTGCTCAATCAATTGGAGAACCTGGAACTCAGCTTACTATGAGAACGTTCCATATTGGAGGAGCAGTAGGTAAAGCTCTTGAACAAAATGAGCATAGAGCTCAATCTCAAGGTAAAGTGGAATTTATTAACATAAGAAAGGTAAGAAGAGAGGATGGGACATTAGTAGCTTTAAACAGACAGGGAGAAATAGCTATAGTATCTCCAGATGGCAGAATTATAGAAAAATATCCTGTAACTTATGGAGCTAAAATAAGAGTAGAAGAAAAACAGGAAGTAAAACCAGGTGATTTATTAGTAGAATGGGATCCTTATACTACACCTATTATTACTGAAGTATCAGGAAGAGTAAAATTTGGAGATATTATAGATGGAGTAACAGTTGATGAAAAAATTGATCCTACTACAGGAAGAGTTAGTATTATTGTAAGAGACTATAAACTTACAGATTATCGTCCTCGTATTTCTATAAAAGATGAAAAAGGAAGAACTATTGATCTACCTGAAGGTAGAGGAAAAGCCCGTTATGAATTGCCTGTGGGAGCAATTATTAGTGTTCAAGAAGGAGATTATGTCCATGCTGGAGATGTTATTGCAAGAATTCCAAGAGAGACTTTAAAAGCTAAGGATATTACAGGTGGTTTACCTAAGGTTACTGATCTCTTTGAAGCTCGTAAGCCTAAGGATTATGCTATTATTACAGAAATTGATGGGAGAGTTGTATTTGAAAAAGAAACAAGAGGTAAAAAGAAAATAGTTATTCAACCCGAAGTTGGAGAGCCTTTAGAGTATTATATTTCTAAAGGAAAATATATAGTTGTTAGAGAAGGAGATGTAGTTAAAGCTGGAGATCCTTTGATAGAAGGTTCTCCAAATCCTCATGATATTTTAAAAATAAAAGGGATAAAAGGAGTAGCGCGATTTTTAGTTGAAGAGATACAGGAAGTTTATAGATTACAGGGTGTTAAAATAAATGATAAACACTTTGAGGTTATTGTAAAACAAATGTTAAAAAAAGTTAAAATAAAAGAAGTGGGTGATACCAATTTCATGATAGGAGAAATTGTAGATAAAGTAAAATTTGAAGAGGAGAATGAAAAGGTTATAGCTCAGGGTGGCAAACCCGCAGTAGCAGAACCTATTATTCTTGGAATTACAAAAGCAGCGTTGCTTACAGAATCTTGGTTATCTGCAGCTTCATTCCAAGAAACTACCAGAGTTTTAACAGAGGCTTCTATTGCAGGTAAAGTAGATTATCTTAAAGGATTAAAAGAAAATGTGATCATAGGTAGACTTATTCCTGCTGGAACTGGCAGAATTATCTATGAAGAAAAAGGTTGGGTTTAAAAGCTTTTAATACTGGAGAATAAAAAAGGGGTAGGATTTAAATCCTACCCCTTTTTTATTATTTTTAAATATTAGAAGATTATTTTTTTAGACCCAAGGATTGAAGGAGATTTCTATATCTATTAAAATCGGTCCTTTTAAGATAATTTAAAAGAGCTCTTCTTTGACCAATGATTTTCATAAGACCTCTTCTTGAATGAAAATCTTTACGATGTATTTTAAGATGTTCTTCCAATTGTTTAATTCTTGCAGTTAGAAGTGCAATTTGTACTTCTGGAGACCCTGTATCATTGGGATGGCGTTGAAATTTTTCAATAATCTCTTTTTTAATTTCTGGATCTAAAGGCATAATTTATCCCTCCTTTAATTTATTTTTAAGCCTGGAGAAGGATTAACCCTTTCCCCAAGCACATTATAATTATAAACCGTTTTTTAAAAAATACAAAATTCAAAACCAAAATTCCCGCTTAAGGTTGAAGGAGTAAAAAATTTACCCAAAATCATTTTTTTCATGCTATAAATTGAAACTTTATTGTGAAGCCCTATCCAAAAATTTTAAAAAAAAATCTTCCCCAAAAATTAACTCTTCTTAAAAAATTCGTAAAAATTAAAAATAAACCCAATTAAAATTCCTACTTTAATTATTTTCTAAGCACAATACCCCCATTTTTTAAATAAAACCCCTTTTACTCCTACTCTCAAATTTTAAATAAAAACTATCTAAAAGGAAGTATTATTTAAATTATGTCTGATTTATGATAGTATAGAGAAATAAGAGAGTAAGGAGGAGGTTAAAGAAATGGAAGTAAAAGAGATTGATTTAAATGCTGAAATTGAAAAACTTATCAGAGAAGCTCAAAATTCTACTTCTTATGAGGCTTTAACCTTCATCGCTGAACAACTTCTCAATCTCCTTATGCTTAAACAAAGAGAACTATTTCTTAAACAACAAAAAGAACAAAATCCTAAAAACAAAGCTAATGGTTTTTACGAAAGAGAATTAGCTTGCCTTTTCGGTCTACTTAATCTAAACATCCCCAGAGATAGAGAAGCTCTAT
>NZ_JQKW01000010.1 GCF_000746255.1 Thermodesulfobacterium hydrogeniphilum | reverse complement strand
AAATAGAAGGTAATCTCGTCATTGATAGCTATCTCATTTTCTCGGATACTTATGTTATGGGAGATATCCTGGCAACCTCAGGAAAAGGCATAATCTATGGCGGATCAATAAAATGCAGTGGAAATATAGAAGCTAAAATCTTGGGAAATGAATCCCAAACCCCTACTCAAATCCTTGCGGGTTATAAAGCTGATATTATAGAGTCTTATTTAAACTGTATTCAAAAAGAGGTTTTGTTTAGAGAATCTCTTAAGAAATTGAAAGTGGGTTTGGAATTAGGAGAGAAATTGAAAAAAGAAGGTAGATTAACCAAAGAAAAAGAGGGTATTTTAGAAAAAATTAAAGATCAGTTTCAAAAGCACTTGGATGAATTGGATAAAATTCGTGTTGCTATAACAGATTTAAAAAAGCAGATAACTGTTTTTAAAAACAAGATAATTAAGGTTTTAGAGGTAGTTTATCCAGGAGTTATAGTAGGTATTACAGATAAAACTTATACTGTTTCAGAAGAAAAAAGAGGTCCTTTGGTTTTTTATTTGGAAGCTTCCTTAATTCAAATAAAGAAAGGAAAATGATATCCAAATTGGTATTGGTTCTATAATTGTAAATAGGTTCTGTTAAGATTATTGAATTTAAAAAAAGTTGTTATAAATTAAAAAATTGATAAATAATAAAGGAGGTTTAAATTTTCTTATGCAAAAGGTCGGGAAAAGTTTGTTTATATGGTTAATTATAGGGCTTTTAGTAATCTTGGGTTATAATCTTTTTTATAATCAAACCACTTTTTATACTACTAATAATATAAGTTATACTGAATTTTTAGAAAAACTTAATCAAGGAAAAATAAAAGAGGTAACTATTGAAGGAAACAAAATCACTGCTCAGCTTAACTCTGGGAAAAGAATTATAACCTATAATCCTGGAGATAATCAACTCATTCCTTTATTAAAGCAAAAAAATGTGGAAATTCTGGCTAAACCTGAAAATCAGAACAATTGGATAACAACTTTTTTAATTTCATGGTTACCTTTTATAGTTTTGATAGTTCTATGGATAGGTTTTTTAAGACAAATGCAACCAGGTAATAAACCTTTTACTTTTATTAAAAGCAGAGCACGTTTAATAAAAGAAGGAGAAAGTAAAGTAACTTTTAAAGATGTAGCAGGTATAGAGGAAGCTAAGGAAGAACTTCAAGAGGTGGTAGAATTTCTCAAAAATCCCTCTAAATTTACCAAATTAGGGGCTCGTATTCCTAAAGGAATTTTATTAGTAGGTCCTCCAGGAACAGGAAAAACTTTACTTGCAAAGGCTATTGCAGGAGAAGCAGGAGTTCCTTTTTTTAGCATAAGTGGATCTGATTTTGTAGAAATGTTTGTAGGAGTTGGAGCTGCACGCGTAAGAGATCTATTTGCCCAAGCTAAATCTCATGCTCCTTGTATTATTTTTATAGATGAAATAGATGCTGTAGGAAGACAAAGAGGAGCTGGTCTTGGAGGAGGCCATGATGAAAGAGAGCAAACTCTTAATCAACTACTTGTAGAAATGGACGGATTTGATACTGCAGAAGGGATTGTAGTAATAGCAGCTACAAATAGACCAGATATTTTAGATCCTGCTCTTTTACGCCCTGGTAGATTTGATAGACAGGTGGTTGTTCCACCTCCTGATGTAAAAGGTAGAGAAGCTATTTTAAAACTTTATGCTAAAAAATTTAAGATTGACGAATCTATAGATTTTAGAACTATAGCTAAAGGGACACCAGGATTTACAGGTGCTAATCTTGAAAATATGTTAAATGAAGCTGCTTTAATTGCTGCTAAAAAGGGAAAAGAAAAGATAGAATTGGAGGATATAGAAGAAGCTAAGGATAAAATACTTATGGGAAAAGAAAGAAAGGGAATGGTTCTTAATGATGAAGAGAAAAAGATAATAGCTTATCACGAAGCAGGGCATGCTCTGGTAGCTTATTATCTTCCTGACCCTGACCCAGTTCATAAAATCAGTATAATACCAAGGGGACAAGCTTTAGGAGTAACTCAACAATTACCTTTAGATGATAGACATATTTATACAGAAGATTATTTATTAAAAAAGATAACAGTTCTTTTAGGAGGAAGAGTAAGTGAAGAGATTATTTTTAATAAATTAAGTACTGGTGCTCAGGATGATCTTAAAAAAGCTACTCAAATTGCCAGAAAAATGGTTTGTGATTGGGGTATGAGTAAAAAATTAGGGCCTCTTGCTTATGGTAAAGGTGATGAACACATTTTCTTAGGAAAAGAATTGTTTCAACTAAGAGATTATTCAGAAGAAACAGCCCGTATAATAGATGAAGAAACTAAAACAATTGTACAAAATTGTTATGAAAAAGCAAAAAATATTATAAATCAATATTTACATAAACTTCATCAAGTAGCTGAAGCTCTTTTAGAAGAAGAGACTATTGATGCTGATAGATTTAAGGTAATTTTAGAAGGATATTAAATTTAGAATGCTATCTCCTTTAAGTATAGGATCTAAAGTATTTGATTGGAAAGAAATTCCTTATTTCGTAGGGATTTTAAATGTTACTCCTGATTCCTTTTCAGATGGAGGAAGATATTTTAATCTAAAAAACGCTATTCTTAGGGCAAAGGAATTATTGGAAGAGGGAGCTGATATTATAGATGTTGGTGGAGAATCTACCAGACCTTTTTCTAACTCTGTTTCTGAAGAAGAGGAACTCCAAAGAGTAATACCTGTAATTAAAGCTATAAAAGAAGAATTTCCTTCTGCTATAATCTCTGTAGATACTTATAAAAGTAAAGTAGCTGCAGAAGCTTTAAAAGTTGGAGCAGATATAGTTAATGATATTAGTGCTCTTAGGTTTGATAAAAATATGCTGAATGTAATAAAGGATTATAATTGTCCTGTAATAATTATGCATATGCAAGGAACTCCCAAGACCATGCAAATTAATCCTGTTTATGATAATGTAATTGAAGATATTAAAAAATTTTTTAAAAATAGAATAGAATTTTTAGTAGAACAAGGTATATCTTTTGAGAAAATTATTATTGACCCAGGCATAGGATTTGGAAAGACTTTTGAACACAATATAGAAATTCTAAAAAATTTAGAAAGTTTTTATGAATTAAATCGTCCTGTACTTATTGGCCATTCTCGGAAAAGCTTTATAGGAAAAATAATAAACAAACCTCCTCAACAAAGAGAAGGAGGAACTATAGGAGTTTCTATTTTTACTTATCTTAAAAAAGTTCATTTTCTAAGAGTTCATAAAGTTGACTTTAATAAAGACGCTATTAAAGTTTTTAAAATTCTAATAAACTGATCAGGAGTTTTGATTTGAAAATATATTTTTTAAAAATTTTAGAAATTTTTTACTCTATTACTCTTAGAGATATAATAGATATTCTTATAGTGACTTATATCATTTACAGAATTCTTTTGTTACTTCAAGGAGGAAGAGCTTTACAAATAGCAGCAGGTTTAATTGTAATTGTTTTACTATACTTTATCTCAGATGTTTTACAGCTTCTTACTTTAAACTGGCTCTTAAATACTTTTATGTCTTCTATTTTTATATTAATTATCATTTTATTTCAGGACGATATTAAAAAAGCTTTAGCTCAAATTGGTAAACCACCTTTTACTAAAATTCAAACTGAGTATTCTTATAGTATAGAGGAAGTAGTAAAAGCTGTTACTAATTTAGCTGAAAAGAAGATAGGCGCTCTTATTGTATTTGAAAGAGAGATAAGTCTAAAAGATTTTTTAGAGGGGGCAACTATTTTAGATTCTAAAATAACCAAGGAACTTTTAATAAGTATATTTTATCCAAAAAGTCCTTTACATGATGGTGCGGTAGTTATCAGTAAAGGAAAAGTTTTAGCAGCTGGAGTTATTTTACCTTTATCTACTAACCCTGATATTGCTAAGGATTTAGGAACCAGACATAGAGCTGCTATAGGAATTACAGAAATTACTGATGCCGTGGCTATTGTAGTTTCAGAAGAGACCGGTTATATTTCTTTAGCAGTAAGTGGAAAAATAACCAGAGATATAACCCCTGCAACTTTAAGAAAAATGCTTTCTCAGTTATTGGGTTTTAAATCCAAAGCTCCTTGGTGGACAAGATTAAGCCATGAAATTCAAAAGGGAACATAAGTTAAAAGTTGTGGCTTTTTTAATTGCTACCACCTTGTGGTATTTTGTAGTATGGGGAAAACCCATTGAAAAAAACATAGAAATTCCTATAACTTATAAACCTATAAATTCCAAATATCTGATAGAAATTAGCCCTTCTTCTGTAATATTAAGGGTCGTAGCTATAAGAAGAATTCTGATCAATTTATCTAAAAAAAATTTAAAAATAGAAATAGATGTTTCAAAATATGCTCCTGGCATTTACCAAATAAGAGTTCCTATTGAAAAAATTAATTTACCTCAAAATGTAAAAATAAAAGAAGTAAATCCTAATTTTATAACCATAGTTGTTAAAAAAATATCTACTAAAAAAGTTCCGATAAAGGTTTCTTTTGAAGATTCTGAACTTTTAAATTCAACTAAGTTTAAGATAAATATTATCCCATCTTATGCTATTATTAAAGCTCCCATTGATATTCTTTCTCATACTAAGGCAATTTATACCAAGCCTATTAATTTTTTGAAGTTAAAATTGATAAAAAAAATGGAAGTGGAAATTGTACCTCCTTTAGGAACTATTTCTATTAATCCTGAAAAGGTAAAAGTAATCTACAAAGAAAAGGAGAAATAAATATGGGAAAAAAACTTTTTGGAACAGATGGTATAAGAGGCGAAGCCAATACTTTTCCCATGCTTCCTGAAATAGTTTTACAGGTTGGTAGAGCTATAGGTTATCTTTTTAAAAATTCCAATAGCCATCTTAGTAAAGTAATAATAGGTAAAGATACCAGACTTTCAGGATATATTTTTGAATCTGCTTTAGTCTCAGGGCTTTGTTCTATGGGAATTTCAACTTGGCTCATTGGTCCCTTACCTACTCCTGCTATAGCCTTTTTAACTAAGGATATGAGAGCTGATGCTGGAATTATGATCTCTGCTTCTCATAATCTTTATTATGATAATGGAATAAAAATTTTTGATAAAAATGGATATAAATTGTCAGATGAATTGGAAAAAAAAATTGAAGATCTCATTTTTGACGAAAATTTTAGAAATATCAGAAAATTTAAAAATGACTTAGGCAGAGCTTTCAGAATAAAAGACGCTATAGGAAGATATGCAGTTCATTTAAAATCTGTAGTTCCTCCTTATCTTGATTTTGAAGACATAAAAGTTGTTATAGATTGTGCTAATGGTGCAGCCTATCAAGTAGGCCCTCAAACCTTAGAGGAACTGGGAGCAAAAGTGATTACAATAGGGTGCAATCCTGATGGTATAAATATTAATGAAAATTGCGGAGCTTTATATCCTGAAAAATTGAGACAAAAAGTTTTGGAAAGTAAAGCCCATCTTGGTATAGCTCTGGATGGGGATGCAGATAGGATTGTAATAATAGATGAAAAAGGAAATTTAATTGATGGAGATGATTTGCTTGCCTTGTTTGCTATTGAGTTTAAAGAAAAAAATATGCTATGGAAAAATACTGTGGTAGGAACTATTATGAGTAATTTAGGACTGGAGAAATATTTAAAAAGCAAAGGTATTGATTTTATAAGAACACCTGTAGGTGATAGATATGTAGTTATGGAAATGAAAGAAAAAGGTAGTATCTTGGGTGGAGAAACTTCAGGACATATCATCTTCTTAGATAAAGCCACTACAGGAGATGGATTGTTAACAGCTATTAGACTAATAGCTTTGATGAAAGAGAAAGAAAAACCTCTTTCAGAATTAACAAACTTATTTGATAAGTATCCTCAAGTAATTAAAAATGTTAAAGTAAAAGAAAAATTACCTGTAGAAAAAGTAGAGGGTCTGAAAGAAAAAATTGAAAAAGCAAAAAAAAGATTAAATAAAAAAGGAAGAGTTATTGTTAGACCATCAGGAACTGAACCTAAATACAGGGTAATGGTAGAGGGAGAATCTGCTGATTTAATAGAAGAGATAGCTCAGGATTTAGCAGATTTTATTAAATCTAAACTACAATGAAAAAACTTTTAATTTTTTTAATTCTTTTATTTTTTTTATTTACCATAGGGATTAAATTTCATGGATATGATTTTGTTCATTCCAGAGCTTCTACTATTTGTTTGTCCTGTATGGGTTTAGGAGATGAATAAAAGAAGATTTATCCAGATTCTTTCCACCATTTTACACAATGGGTATATAAATTCTATTTTTACTTATAACATTTATACTGGATTTTTAAAAAAATTTTGTGCTCCTGGATTAAATTGCCATTCCTGCCCTGCCAGTTTTTTCGGTTGTCCCTTAGGGATTTTGCAAAATTTTTTAATCTCTATTAGAGTCTTATCTTTGCAGGTATTTTTAGGAGCTTTATTTTATATTACCGGATTTTTTTTTCTTTTTGGATTTGCCTTAGGAAGATTTATATGTGGATGGTTGTGTCCTTTTGGTTTTTTGCAAGACTTGATTTATAAAATCCCTTTTTTTAAAAAAAATATCATTTTGCCTTTTCAAATACAACGGTATTTTAAATATATAATTTTAATTATATTTATTTTTATAATCCCTCTGTTTGTAATAACTGATCTGGGATATGGGATCTTAGGATTTTGTAAATATTTATGTCCTGCAGGAACCCTTGAAGGTGGATATTTAAATCTTCTTTTGCACAAGAACCTCAGAACATTGGTAGGCACTATCTTTTATTTAAAAAGTCTGATTTTAGTTTCTATTTTTTTATTATGTATTATTGATTTGAGATTTTTTTGTAAAAATTTATGTCCTTTAGGATTAATTTATGGTTTTTTTAATCGCTTTTGTTTTTTAAAACTTTCTTTTAATCCTGATAGATGCACCTCTTGTAAAATTTGTGAAAATATTTGCCCTTCCAATTTATCCATTCCGGATCAACTCAATTCTGTAGATTGCTTTAGATGTCTAAATTGTATGCAAATATGCCCTACCCAAGCTATTAATTTAAATATAGGTAAAATCAATGAATTATCCTGTAATAAAATTAAATGATAAAGGATTTAAAAACTATTTAAATCAACATCTCTGGTTCACATCCAAGGATATTATAGATTTTCGCAAAATTTCTAAAAATTTAGAACCAGGTAGTTTAGTAAAAATTGTTACTAAAGAAAATTATTTTTTAGGAATTGGATATTTTAATCCTGAAAGTTATTTCTCTTTAAAAATCCTTACTAAACATGAAGAACCTATCAATAAAGATTTTTTCTTAAATTCTTTTAATAAAGCTTTGAGATTGCGTAAAATTTTTTATCCTTATGAAAAATGTTTTAGACTTATCTTTTCCGAAGGTGATTTTCTTCCTGGCTTAATTATAGATATTTATGAAAAAGTAATAATTGTCCAGATTCAAACCCTTGGAATGGAAAAATTAAAAAGTTACATAATATCAGCTTTGATAGAACTTTTTAACCCCGAAGCTATTATATTAAAAAATGATTCAGCAAAAAGAAAAGAAGAAAGGCTTGATTTATATGTGAAAATTGTTTATGGAAAAATAGAAGATCCGATTTTAGTTAATATAGATGGAATTAAATTTTTAATCCCTATTAAGCAAGGGCAAAAAACTGGTTTTTTCTTGGATCAGAGAGAAAATAGAAGATTTATTGTAAAAATAGCAGAAAAACAAACTTTAATAGATGTGTTTTCTTATATAGGAGGATTTTCTTTTTATGCTCTAAAAGGAGGAGCTAAAAAGGTTTTTTTAATAGACAGATCTTCTTTGGCTTTAGATATAGCAGAAGAAATAGCAAAAATAAATAATTGCAAAGATAAAATAATAACTTTGCATGGTGATGCCTTTCAAATACTGAAGAATCCTCCTAAAAGTGATCTAATTATTTTAGATCCTCCAGCTTTTATAAAATCTCAAAAAAATTTTTCTGAAGGAGAAAAGAAATATAAATTTCTTTATTTTTTAGGATTAAAAGCTATAGAAAAAGGATTTTTCTTTGCTTTTTCTTGTTCTTATTTTTTAAAAATGGAAATGTTATGGAGCTTAATAAAAATAAATTTAAGTAAACTAAATAAAAAGGGAAAAGTAATTTACCAAGGTGGTCAGGCTCCTGACCACCCAATAAATCCTTTTGTTGAGGAAACTTCTTATTTAAAAGGATTAGGTTTATATATCAGCTAATTATTTTGGTCTTTTTACTACCATTACAGGAATTGTGGTGACTTCTAAAACCTTTCTAATTATATCCCCTATAGCATAATCTTCACTTGATTTCCCATGAGATCCCATTATGATTAAACCTATAGAATTATTTTTAGCAGTTTCTATTATTTTTTCTGTAGGTTTACCTTTTTCAATTACTGGTTTAATTGAAACTCCTTCTTTTTCTGCTACATATTGAGTTAAATTTACAGCTTCTTCAGCATAGGGAACATCTTCATCGTTTTCAGCTACAGAGATTACTAATACCTCACTTCCAAGCTTTTTAACCATTTCAAATCCTTTTTTAGCAGCTAATTCACTATAAACAGTTCCATCTACTGCAATTAAAATTTTACTAAAATCTGGTTTAATACCCTCTGGAACAACCAATACATCCAAAGGACAATGTGCAGTTACTGGTATAGCAACACTTGTTAAAATTGGTCTTTTTTTCTTTTTACCTACAATAACAAGATCTACATTTCTCTTTTTAGCTTCTTCTATTATGCAATCTGCAACTTCATCAGCCAGCTCTGGAATCACTTCACAGTCTATACCTTCCTTTTCTACCTCAGATTTTAATTGATCTACTATCTCTTTGGCTCTTTTTTCCATTGCCTCTATTACAGGTAATCCTGGAAGAGGGAGCTCTCCTACACAAATTCCATAAATTTTGCTACCGAAATTCTTAGCAAGATAAATACCAGCTTTTATAGCTGTCTGAGAAGCTGGTGTTCCATCTGTAGCAATTAAAATCCTTTCAAGTTTAAATTTAACCATTTCTTACCTCCTCCTATGATTTTATTTCATAAAAAATATAAGAATTTTTTTTGAAATTTCAAAGTTTTAACAAAATTTTTGAAAAAATTCAAATTTATTCCAAAATAAATCTTGCTAAAAATAAATTATTTTAAAAAATTTTTAAATTTAAATTTCTAATAATTCTTGATTTAAAATATTATCAGTATCTTTTTTATCCTTAGATTTGACAGTTTCCTTTTTAAGAATTTCAAGTATTTCTGGATAAGGTATTTCTTCCAATTTTATAACCACCCCTTCTAAAACAATTTTCTGGGTATTTTTAAAATCATAAAAGAAAATGTAAGAATTAGGTTCTATATTAAAATTTAAAAAAATTAAACATTCTTTTATAAAAATATTTTCTTTAATAAAATTCTTTAAATATGGAGCCTCTTCCCTTAAACTTCTTTCTAAAAGAACCCAAGGTTCTATATACTCTCTTTTTATAGTTCCTATATATTTATAATTGAGAATTTTTTTAAAAAACTTTTCATAACTACCTCTTATTAAGACAAAATCTTCATATAATATCAAATCTTTAAAAAACATTTGTTTTTTTATTCTTCTTAAATGAGAAAAATTAAAATAAGAGACTACATCAAATATTTTTAGTCTAAAGCCTTTATTTTGTTTAAAAAGGTCTTTTAAAGCCTCAAAATCATTTTTTAAAAACTGCCAAAATTTTTCTTTAAGAAGTTGATTATAAAAATTTAATTTTCTATTCTGGATTTCTAAGTTCTCTATTTTTGTCTGTAGAGTTTTTCTTGAAAGTCGTTCTATATATTTTTTTCTATATTCTTTAAAAGATTCTGGGTTCTTTTCTAAATTTAACAATTCAAAAGCAAGATTTATTTCTAAAGCTTTATTAGGATCCCCTCCCCTATCTGGATGATAAATCATTTGAAGAACCCTATAAATAGCTCTTACTAATTTATATAAAGATTCCTCATCCAGTTCCTTAACAATCTTGGGAGATAAACCCAAAATTTCAAAAGGATTTGTTTTTCTTTTTTTTATATTAGAATTCATAATTTAAAAATCTTCTCCAAATTTTTAAAAGTTTTTCTCTTTTCTCTTTTATCATTTTTTCAGATCTTAGATTTAAAAATTTTCCTATTTCATCAATAATAAAATGTAGAACACATATCTTTATTTGTAAAGACGAACCTATAGAAAATAAAGCTGAAGTTTCCATATCCATAGCTTCAACTTTTTGATCCCATTTTTGTATTAAATCTCTATTTTTTTCAAATCTTACAGGCGCATCAACCGAAATTATAGATCCTTTCTTAAAACACAATTCTATATTTTTAAGCTCTTTTTTTAATTTTTCTGTAATCTCTTTATCAGGAAGAAAAACTTTTTTATTAGTAAAATAAAATTTACTTGTTCCTTCTAAAGAATAGGCTTTAATTGGCAAAAAAAGATCCCCTATTTTAAGAGAAGAACTTTTGAATTTCCCTGCCCACCCCATAGCAATGATTTCTTTTATACCTAAATTTTTTAAAATTTCTAAAAATATACTTAAAAGTGGAGCTCCTATTATAGGTCCTGCTATTAAAGACTTTTCATCATATTTTAGATTTATATTTAGAAAAGTATAAGAATTTTTAAAGTTTAAAAAGGTTTTAGCAAAATTCCACTCAGGCATTGTAAAAAAAATAATAGCTCTGCTACCAGTTTTCAAGTCTAATTTAGGTAAGAACATAATCTATTTATCCTATAATAAATTAAAAAATTCTGAAATTTTGAATTATTAACAGGATTTTCAGAAAAATAAAACAAATGACTCGGGCACTTACAATCAGAGCAACCAAAATCTAAAACTTTATCCTCAGCCAATAGACTCAAATCTTCTGCTAACCTGCATTCTAAATCTTCTGAAGTCCTTATCGGAATAACTTTTATCCAGTCAGTCTTTTCTATTAAATAATCTATATGCCATTTTTTATTTTTCTTTTTTCTCAAATGTCTATTTATCCTTTGTTTTAGATTTCTTTTGGCAGAACCTACATATATGTAAAACCCAGGTTTAAGTTCCCAATTTTTATTAGACAAATTTATTTTTTCAAATTTTTTCAACTTCAAAATCAATAAATATGCCCCTTTATTCAAGGCTTCTTTTTCTAAAATATCAAAGGGAATTTTAACCTCTTTTATTTCTGTTACATAGCTAAAAGTTTTGTCCCATTTTAAAGAAATAGCTTTTATGTCTATTAAATCTCTTACTTTTAAAAAAGTTTGAGCAAATTCTATATCTATATGATAAGCTGGTAAGAAAAACCTTACATTTGGATTCATAATTACAAACAAAATTCCTGTTCTCTCTTTATTCAAAGAAAGTTCTTTTAATTCTAAAAGGTGCTTAGTTCCTCTTTTGGTTTCTGCATCAGGAAACATGGCAATTTCCTTTCCAAAAAGGGTGCAACTTTTTATTTCTAAGTACTTCTTTTCATGTGTTTTTTCATTTTCTAAAAGAAGATCGAATCTGCTATGGCCATATTTAGGTTCTTCTTTTATAATTCTATAATCTTTAAAAATATTTAATTTTTTTTCCATTATAAGATTTTTTATTATTTTATTAGTAAGATGGGTATGAAGCAAAACATAGGTATCAGCCTTTTTACAGGCTAAAACTGTATAAGAAAGCTTAACAGGTTTTTTATTTTTTACTAAAAGAAGTTCTGTGTCTTTTAATAATAACTCCCAGAGTCTTCCTGGATTAGGTAAATAGGCTAAAACTTCTTTATCTTTTATCTTGGCTTTTATTACAAATCTATTTAATCGTTCTAAAAAAATTGCTTTTATTTTAGGGAAATTAAAAGGATAATCCAACATAACTTTTTATTTTAATCAACTTTTGCTACTTTCGGAAGGGTAAAGTTGAAGTTTTATAGTCTTATAATAAAATATAGCATTATGTCTAAATTAGAAGGCGAGGAAATTCTTAAAAAATGGAGAAAAAACCGTCCACCTCAGCGTTTTCCTATTGTAGCGGTCCTTGATAATATAAGAAGTGCCTATAATGTAGGGTCTATGTTTCGCACTGCTGAATGTGCTTATATTTCAAAACTAATTTTATGCGGAATAACTGCTTATCCTCCTCATCCTAAAATAGAAAAAACTGCTCTTGGAACTACTGAACTTATACCATGGATTTATTTTTCTGATACTCTTGAAGCAATAAAAACTCTTAAAAAAGAGGGCTTTAAAATTGTAGCTTTGGAAATAACTAAGAATAGCATTCCTATTCAAAATATAAATGCTGAAGATTTTCCTTTAGCTCTAATTATTGGAAATGAAGTAACAGGTATAGATGATAAAATTTTATTAAATGCTGATTTTATTGTAGAAATTCCTCTTTATGGAGAAAAAGAATCTTTAAATGTAGCAGTTGCTTTTGGAGTTGCTCTTTTTCTTCTATTGGAAAAAATTAAAAATGATACTTGCAATAATAAAATAAAATCTTATATTTAAACTAAAAAATTTAAACTATCTTTAAGGAGGTAAATGAGTTACACAGTTTATGGAAATACTATAGGATTAAAACCAAGTGAGCTAAAAAGATTAGAGCGTCTTTACAGACGTAGAGTTCCTCCAGCTTCTATTATAACTCATGAACTTGCTAAGGAATTAGCACAAATTTCAGCGGATTTAAATCGTCAAATAGGTATTCTTATAAATCGCAAAGGTGAAATAGATTATGTAATAGTGGGAACTTTTAATAGAATAGTAATCCCTGAACTGAAAGGATATCGCGATCATATTGCCAGACTCAAAGGCTTAAGATTCATTCATACACATATTCTCTCTCATAAACATACTGAATCTGGTCTTGATCAAGATGATCTTCTGGATTTAGGTTTATTAAGACTTGATTTAATAGGTGCTTTAGAAGCAAAAAATACAGGAGAGCCTGGAAAAATTCATATAGCTCATATTTTACCTGATCCAGATTTTTTTTCCAAAAAGTTTTCTGATCAAGAAAATAATTATTTTTATTTCTTAAAACCTTGCTATGTCTGGGAATTAAAAGAAAACTTCTTAGAACTAATTAAAAACTTAGAAGATGAATTAGATCGGGTCAGACCTTTAAAAGAAATAGATGAAAATAAAGACAGAGCTATTCTTATATTTCTAAAAGAGCCAAAAGATTTTTATTTAGAAGAAAGAATAGCTGAACTTAAAGAACTCGCCAGAACTGCAGGAGTTACTGTAGTAGGAGAGATTATCCAAAAAAGAAATTCTCCTGATCCCCGTTATGTCATAGGAAAAGGAAAACTTCTGGAAGTCATGATTTTAGCTCTTCGTAAGAGAGCAAATTTATTGATTTTTGATAGAGAACTTACCCCTTCCCAGGTTAGAGCCTTAAATGAAGCTACAGATTTAAGAGTTATAGACCGCACTCAATTAATACTTGATATTTTTGCTCAGAGAGCTCGTTCTAAGGAAGGTAAAATACAGGTTGAAATAGCTCAATTAAAATATACTTTACCCCGTTTAAGAGCTAAAGATGATGCCTTCTCTCGTTTAACAGGTGGTATAGGCGGAAGAGGTCCTGGAGAAACTAAACTTGAAATAGATAGAAGAAGAATAAAAGATCGTATTGCTAAGCTTGAAAAGGAATTGAAAAAAATTTCTCAAGAAAGAGAATTAAGAAGAAAAAGACGAAAAAAACTTAATTTTAAAGTTGTAGCTATTATTGGATATACTAACGCTGGGAAAACAACTCTCCTTAATACCCTTTCCAAAAGTGAATATTTAGCAGAGGATAAACTTTTTGCAACCCTTGATCCTGTTACAAAAGCTGTTAGAACAAAATCTGGTGGAGTTTTCTTAATGACCGATACAGTGGGTTTTATAAGAGATTTGCCTGAAGACCTTAAAAAAGCTTTTAAAGCTACTTTGGAAGAACTTTATTCTGCAGATTTGCTTTTACATATAGTAGATATATCTCATCCTGATTTTGAAAATCATATAGAAACAGTAGAAAATCTTTTAGAAGAAATGGATCTTTTGAATTACCCCAGATTGGTGGTTTTTAATAAGATAGACCTATTAGAAAAAAATGGGGAATTTTCCCCTAACTTCCTGAAAAATTTATGCTTTAAATATAAAGCCATTCCTATTTCTGCTAAAACAGGAAAAAACCTGGACTTACTCATTGAAACTATAGAAAATAAATTAACTATTTTTGCTCTTGAAGAATCTTTTGAGCCTCATTTTGAAAATTCTTTTTTGAAGGAGGATAATCCATCCATAATTCTTCAAGAGCATAAACTTTTCTAATAGGCTCATAAAAGATATGAACTATAACTGAATCAAAATCAATTACAATCCATTGCCCTAATTCAAATCCTTCTATGTTTAAAGGCTTTATACCAAATTTTTCTAATTCAAAAATTACAAAATCTGTAAGACCTTGGGTATGTTTTGTAGAATGGGCACTACAAATGATTAAATAATCTGCATAATCAACTTTATCTCTTATATCTATTAAAACTATATCTTCTGCTTTTTTGGATTCTAAAAGCTTTAAGATTTCCTCTGCCAGGACTTTACTTTCCATAATTACACTTTACCTTCCTGCACTAATTTCGCAAACAATTCAAAACTCCTGTCATAGGTTTTTTCATACTCTGGTGGGAAACAACAGGCTGGAAGTTGTCTCATGCTTAAATGATAACGCAAACACTCACAACACATTCCTTTTTTAGGACAGGGTTCATAGGTGCAATTACATCTTTTCAAATTTTGTTCTTTTTTGCATTCCATTTTTTCCTCCTATTCTACTGTTACACTTTTTGCCAAATTTCTTGGTTTATCAATATCACAGCCTCTAAGCGCTGCTATTTCATAAGCAAGAAGCTGTAAAGGAACTACATAAAATATAGGTAAAAATTCATAGAAAGTCAAGGGAACTTCTATATAATCATAAGAAATCTTTTTAAATTCTTCTGAATTTTCAGAAATTATGGAAATAATAGGACCTCTTCTTGATTTCACTTCCTCTGCATTGGATAAGGTTTTTTCATAAACAATACCTGTTTCCTTAGCTGCTAAAATTATAGAAGGAACATTTTCTTCAATCAAGGCAATTGGACCATGTTTCATTTCCCCTGCTGCATACCCTTCAGCATGAATATAAGCTATCTCTTTCAATTTTAAAGCACCCTCTAAAGCAATTGGAAAAAGTATGTTCCTTCCTAAATAAAGACAATTACTTATATTATGCCATTTTTCTGAAATTTCTTTAATCTTCGGTCTTATCTTTTCTATAAAATTATCCAACTGATTAGAAATCTTTATTAAAGCATCTACTTTTTCCTTATCTTCATCTTTTCCATAAAGCATTTTTTTTAAATAAAAAGCAAGCAAAATAAAAACTAAGACCTGAGTAGTAAAAGCTTTGGTAGAGGCTACACTTATTTCAGGACCTGCCTGGGTATATAAAACTACACCACTCTCTCTGGCAATGGTGCTTCCTAAAACATTACAAATAGATAAAATTTTAGCTCCTTTTTCCTTAGCCAAACGCAAGCTTGCTAAGGTATCAGCAGTTTCTCCTGATTGAGAAACTCCAATAAATAAAGTTTTGGAATTAATTAAAGGATTTCTATATCTAAATTCCGAAGCAAGATCTACTTCAACAGGAATTTCCAAATGCCTTTCTATGAGATATTTAGCTACTAATCCTGCATGATAAGAAGTTCCACAAGCAACTATAAATACTTTTTGAACATCTTCTAAAAATTCCTTAACAAGCCCTTCCTTTGAAAAATCTATTTCCTTGTTATCAAGATTTATCCTTCCAAGTAAAGTATGTTTAATAGCCTCTGGTTGCTCACAAATCTCTTTAAGCATAAAATGGGCATAACCACCTTTTTCCGCAGAAGCAAGATCCCAAGAAATAAGAACTGGTTCTTTTTCAATTTTATTCTTTTTAGAATCATAAACCTCTATTTTATCCTTATATAAAATCGCTACTTCTCCATCATTTAAAAAAACTACTTTTTTAGTAAAAGGAAGCAAGGCAGGAATATCTGAAGCTACGAAATTTTCTTCTTCTCCTACACCCAGCACAACAGGACTCTGGTTCCTGGCAACTAAAATAAATTCAGGATGCTTTTTATAGATTAAAGCTATAGCAAAAGAGCCTTTTAAATCTTTTAAAGTTCTAAAAAAAGCTTCTTTAATATTTAGTCCCTCATTTAAATAGTCTTCTACCAAATGAACAATAACTTCTGTATCCGTGGCAGAGCAAAATCTATGACCTTTTTTTAATAGTTTTTGTTTTAATTCATAGTAATTTTCTATAATTCCGTTGTGAACCAAGGACAATTCTTCTTTACAATCCATATGAGGATGAGCATTTTCATCAGAGGGTTCTCCATGAGTTGCCCAACGAGTATGCCCAAGCCCTGGAGCTTTAGCCTCTAAAGGTGGCTTTTTAAATATCTTTTCTTCTAAATTGAAAATTCTGCCTTTAGTTTTAATAACCTTTATCTTATTTTTTTCTAAAAATACTATACCTGCAGAATCATATCCTCTATATTCTAATCTTCTGAGTCCCTCTAAAAGTACAGGAATAATTTGTCTTTTCCCAATATATCCTATTATTCCACACATAATTTCTCTTTTCCTTCTCTAAGTCTTCTTAGATATTCCTCCCATTCCCAAGGAAGTAAATATTTCTTTTTGTTATTACACTCTTTACAGGCAGGAACTATATTAGATCTATCAGAGGTGCCACCACGAGAAAGAGGAATTTTGTGATCCATAGTAAGCTCTTCTGGCTTAACTTTTTTTCCACAATAATAACAAATCCCCCTTTCTATCTGTCTCCTCCACCATCTTGTATTTTTAAGTTTCCTTGCTTTTGCCTTCTCTTTTTTTATAAATTCCTGTAAACTCAATTTTTCTTTTTTTCTCATTTTTCTATTAACTTTAAAATTTCATTTAATACCTGTTCAGGAGTTAAATAAGAGGTATCTATAACATAAGCACTATCTGGAACAGTTAAAGGAGCCACAGCTCGTTTACTGTCAAGCTCATCTCTAAATTTAATATTTTCTAACACTTCCTCATACTTACAATTTGATTCTTTATTTAGTTTTTCTTTAAATCTTCTTCTTGCCCTCACTTCATCACTTGCTGTAAGAAAAATTTTTAAATCTGCATAGGGAAAAACAACACTTCCCATATCTCTTCCTTCAGCAACTATAGATTTGTTTTCTGCCAATTTTCTCATAAAATTTGTTAAGAAATCTCTTACTTCTTTTAAAGCTGCTACCTTAGAAACGACATTCTCAACATCTTTGGATCTGAGCTCTTCCTTTATCAATCTTTCTTTCCAATAAATAAAAGTTCCTTCTGATAAAAGCTTTATTTCTATTTCTTTAAACATATCTTCTAAAAATTTCAACAATTTTTGTGAATCTTTTAGATAATTTTTTAAATCAGAAGTGGAAAGTAATAAATAAGTTACCAATCTATACAAACTTCCCGATTCCAAAAGTAAGTAATTCAATTTTTTAGCCAGTAATCTTGAAATGGTAGTCTTACCAGAAGAAGCAGGTCCATCAATAGTAATAATTTTAAAAATTCTCATAGTTTCTTAGACTTAATTTCTTTTTTAAAGATACTATCTAAAACTCCATTTATAAATGCTGGAGAATCATCTGTTCCGTATAATTTAGCAAGTTCTACAGCCTCATTAATAGAAACAACTTCAGGAATATCAGGTCTAAAAAACATTTCATATACTGCCAATCTAAGAATATTTTTATCTGTTATATTCATTCTTTCTAAAGGCCAAGAGGGGGTGTATTTTTGAATAATTTTATCTATAAAATCCAAATTATCTAATACCCCCCTCACCAGCTCTTCTCCAAACTTTAGAGCTTGTATATTATTTATATTTAAATATCTTTTATAATTTTCTATAGCTTCTTCTATAGAAAGATCAGCTATATCTTTTTGATAAAGAATCTGTAAAGCTATTTCCCTACCTTTTCTCCTCATCATAGTTTAAATCATCTTTTCAGCAATAAATACTGTAAGATCTCCTAACATATTAGTATAGGATCCAAGCTCATTATCATACCATCCATAAACAACCACCTGTGTAACAGGTATTTCAACATGGGTGCAAACTTCTTTTCCTATCTCAGGTAAAACTTTGCAGATATCTACCTTTGCCAGAGCTGTTCTTGTATGTGTTTCTGCTCCTTCAATTATAGCTGCAGCTTTTGGATATCCTATTATATCAGAAGATACATTTTGTTCCATAGTAAAAATTAAATAGTCTTTATATTTTGTGCTTGCTGCTTCTTTATAAATATTATTTATAAGCTCACGGTTGATATGATTTTCTACACTTTCATCCTGAATATTTACTGTGAGAATAATTAAACTTCCTGTAGTCAAAGGCACTCTTACACTTTCTGCCATAAATCCTATTCTTTTCATTTCTGGAATAACAAGAGCTAAAGCCTCTGCAGCTCCTGTAGTGGTTAAAATAATATTATTAAACACACTTCTCATTCTTCTTAAATCCTTTTTTCCTTCCTTAGGAAGTCTATCCAAAACTACCTGAGAACTTGTAGCAGCATGAACTGTAACCATAGAAGCAGATAAAATTCTATCTGCTCCAAAGTAATCCAAAAGTGGTTTTACCATGTAAGATAAACAAGTAGTGGTGCAAGAAGCTGCTGAAATAATATTATGCTTATTAGGTTGATACACGTCTTCATTAATTCCATATACTACTGTAACTGCATCTTCCGGTATTCCCTTTTCTTTATCTTTTATTTTAAAGGGTGCAGAAACTATTACTTTTTCTGCTCCTGCTGTTAAATGACCTCTCACAGATCCTTTAGGATTATCTGGATCTATATTAGGATCCCTAAACTTCCCAGAACACTCTACAACCAATCTTACCCCCTCTTCTCTCCAATTAATCTCCTTAGGGTTTCTTGTTTTTCTTAAAAATTTAACTTTTATACCATCTACATACATAGTGCCTTCTTTTTCATTCAGATTTTCTATAACTCTTTTAGCTTTATGTCCGTAAAGATAAACAGGTAACCATCCATAGGTACTATCTTTTTCTATATAACTTGCTATATCTGAAAAAGAAGTTCCTACTTCTCTTCCTATATTTACTACTATTTCATCAAAATACTTTCTTGCTACATGATGCCAAAGAGTAAGTTTACCTATTCTTCCAAAACCATTAATACCTAATTTCATGGCTAACCTCCTTTTAATTTATTTTAACCAAAGCTTCTATTTTTCCTTTAAAAACTTGACCATTTGTTCCATTTAAAGTAATCCAATCACCTAATTTTAAAGTATATCCATTTATTTTTACTTCTTTTTTAATCTCATCTATGCTTAAATTCTCACACCCTACTACACATATTTTTCCAAGTCTTGAAGCAACAATAGCTGCATGAGAAGTTTGTCCTCCTCTGGCTGTTAAGATGCCATCTACTAAAGAAATCTCTTTAATGTTATCAGGCACGGTATCATATCTAAGTAAAATCAAAGGCTCTTTTCTTTCTTTAAATTTTAAAATATCTTCTAAAGTAAAAACTATTCTTCCAGAAATGAGTCCTCCACAAACTCCTATACCTTTTCCTATACACTCTAAGGTTTTTAATAACTTTTTGTTAAAAAATGGAATTTCTCTTTCCTCTCTTAAAATAATATCTCTTATTTGTAAAACATAAAGATCTTCAGCTTTTTCACTTTCAAAAGTAAATTCTATTTCCTGATGTCCCCAGCCTTTTTCGTAAACCAGATAATAAGCAAAATCTAAAAGCTTTTGATAAATTTCAGGAAAAGCCTCTTGTAAAGAAGGTCCTTCTCTTCCCTCTATTTTTCTCTGTTCTAAAGATATAGGATATGTATTTACAAGTCCTGAAACAATGTCTTCTCCTTGATTATATGGAGTATAATCACCCCAAAGAATAATCCTTGGAAATTTTCCTACAGGTGAAGTGGTTAAAGTAACTCCTGTACCTGAAGAAGGATTTTTATTTCCAAAAACCATTTGCTGAACTATTACTGCTGTTCCCCATTCCTCTGCTATCTGCATAATTTCTCTATAAGCCATAGACTTTTGGTTATACCAGGAATTCATAGTAAGTTCTATGCTTTTAAACAATTGTTCCCAAGGATCATCTATAACAGGAATACCCAACTTTTCTACAGATTTTCTATAAATAAGAGCTAATTCCTGCATCTGTTCTCCTGTAAATTCCTTTTTCTTTTTTACTTTGTATTTCCTTTTGTGTTCCCTCATTAAATTATTAAAAAAATCCCTTGAAACACCAAAAGCCATAGCCCAACTCTGAATAAATCTTCTATAAGTATCCCAGGCAAACCACAAATTTTTAGTTTGCTTAAATAAACCTTCTACTGTTTCTAAATTAATACCTACATTCAAAATAGAATTCATCATACCAGGCATGGAAATAGGAGCTCCACTCCTTACACTTAAAAGCAGAGGATTTTCTTTATCTCCATATCTTTTTTTGGTTAATTGCTCTAATAAACTGATATTTTCTTTTATTCGGTTTTCATAATCATTCCAAAGCTCTGAATACTTTGAAATAAGTTTATAACATCTAAATACCTCTGTAGTTAAAATAAAACCATAAGGAATTTTTATCTTAAAATCATTATTTTCTTTAGAAACAATTATTAAGTTGTAACCTTTGTTTCCTAAATACAAAAGATCTATAACTAAATTATTGGGATTTTGTATGAAAGAAATTGTTCTTCCTGGATCATAGCTCATTAACAAATTCAAATCTTTTTTATCAATTTTTTCAAAATAAGAAGTTAATATCTGGTATAATTTTCTTAAAAATCTATCCAAATATTTTAAAGCAAAAGCAGACTCAATAGCATCTTTTATAACCATTTCACTGATGCAAAAATAACTTTGTTCCTTATTTAATCCGTATAAACAATTTTTATATTTATCCTGTACTTCTTCCATATTAAGAACTTCAAATACTAAGGGAAAAACCTTTAGATAAGGATTTACATAATAAACTTTTACGATATGTTGAACTCCATCTATTAAACCTTTAAATATATCTAAATATTGAGTATAAGTTAAAGGATAACTCTTCAACGAGCTTTCAAGAAGATTTAAATAAAGATCAAATTTTTGGGAAAAAATTCCATCAATCTCTAAAGCTTTTTTAAATAGTTTTAATATTTTGAAAATTTTAAAAAAGAAAGCTCTGGTAATAAACTGCAAATCAAGGTCTTCTACCAGTTTTTCTAAAAGGCAATTAACTAAATATTCTAATCTAAAAGAAAGACCCAAGGCATCAAATTTTTTTTCTTTGTATCTTCCATACATAGAAGGTATATCCACAGCCACATGTCTTTTAAGCAAAATTTCTTCTACAGGAGTAAATTTTTGTTTAGAAAGAATTATCTCTTTTAGCTCATTCAGCCAATCTAAAATTATTTCTACTTTTTTGTAAATATCTAATTCTTTACTTTCCAAAATTTCTTTTATTTTCAAAACAAAAGGAAAATCCTTAGGAGAATATTGTGTAGTCAAAATATCTATATCTTTTAATACTCCAAAATACTTTTGATATTCTAAATGATATAATTTAATGAGTAAAACAAGTTTCTTTCTGTAATTTTTATCAAACTCTATACTTTCAACTTGTTCTTCAATAATTTTTACATCCTGATTTAAAATATCGTTGATATCTTTATAATTAAAAATATTGCATAATTGTTTTAACAAAGTTTGCATTTTTATATGATATTCTTTTTCTTCTTGAGTAATTCTATAAAATAATTCTTCAGGTAAATATTTCTTTATAAAATCTTCATTTAAAGTAAGCCAGTAATTTAATATATTTTTTATAAAATCTACTGCTAAACTTGAATTTTCTATATGAACGAATTTTCTTAAAAAGTAAATGAGCGAATCCTTTCTCTGAAATATCTCATCTATTTCTGTGGAAATATCTCTTATAAGTCCCTCAGCTCCTATTTCGTTATAGTAAATAGGTAAAATTTTACAGAATTGTTTAATAAGATTATAAACAGGCTTTATAGGAGAATTAAGCAAATTAGTAATATCTTTTTGAAAAAGATCAGTATCTTTTATAGAAACTCCGTATAACTTTAAATTTAATATTAAACCTGCTAATAAGCTACTACACCATTCTGGATTTGCTTTAAATATGTCTAACCAAACTTTTATATTTAGGAGATGATTAGGATTCTGTTTAATCCTCCAATTGGCATCTATTCCTTTTATCTGAGGAGGCTGAAAACCAAATTTTATGATTTCATTAATTAAAATTTCTATTAAATAAACATCTTTTTTATTTAAAACACATATTCCTATATTTTTGATACACTCCAAAGCTGTCCAAGGATACAAATGCAACTTTTCTTTTAATATCCTGAAAAATTTTATAATAAATTCATCTAAATTTTGAGAAGGTTTAGAATTAATTAAAAATATTAAATTATTGTTAACTTCTCTAATCAATTCTTCATGAATTAATCTTAAAATAGGTGTCTCTATTAGTTCAAATAAAAACTCAATTTTAATTTCATCTGAAATGTTTGGAGAATCAGAAGTATTGATAAAATAAATAAAATCTTTGAGTTTTTTCAATAAATCCAAATGATCTGGTAAAGTTAATAAATTTTGTAAATTTATTTTATCCTGATTTAGCAAATTTATTAATTTTTCAAAATAAGAAACATCAAATATTGATTTATCAATTTTTAAATAGAACAAATTTTTTGGCAAATTTTTAGCATATTTTTCCCCGAGTTTTTTCCAAAGATTATAAGTTAAAATGTAAGATCTCTTTAAAAGTTCTATATATATTCCCTTTAACTCCTGTGAAGGAGATAATTTTATTAATTTAAGAATTAGTTTCTTGAAAGAATAATAATTTTCTAAAAAGTTCAAAAAATATTCATCAGGAAGGCTTATGATAGCTTTAAGAACCTCTTTAAAAATAGGAATTATCTCATAAAAAGTATCAGGATCTAAAATATTTGCGGTTTTATCTAAAATTGAAAATATAGTTTCAGCAGTTTTTATATTTAGGTTTTTATCTTCTTCAAAAAATTTGAAAAGAATATCAAAAATAAGCCAATAACCTTGAGATTTATAAGGATGTTTAAAAAGTATAGAAAGATTTTTTAAAAAAAAACTTCTGAATTCTTCTAAAACTAAATAACTATTTTTGTAAGGATGAAAGGCTTCTTTTAAAAGTATTTTTATCTGTTTTTTTAAAGCTGGGTATTTAGAAAATATTTCCAGAAAAATATTATATTTAGGATCATAATGGACTTCTTTTACAAAAGTACAGGCTAAATTTGCTAATAAAGCCTTGGAGGTAAATTGTTCCATAAAATTTTTTTATATTTCTTTTTGTATCATATAGTTTAAAAGATCAAGCATTCTTACAGAATAACCCCACTCATTATCATACCAAGCTAAGAGTTTTATCAAATTTTTATCAATTACTTTAGTAGATAAACCATCTATTATAGCACTATGAGGATCTCCTATTAAATCAGAAGAAACCAAAGGTTCCTCTATATATCTAATATATCTATTTTGATTTTCTTTAAAAATTCTATTAATTTCTGTAGGAGTAGTTTCTCCTTTAATTAAAATATTTAAATCCACTAAGGAAACATTAGGAGTGGGAACTCTTATAGACATGCCATCTATTTTTCCTGCAAGCTCTGGTATAACTTTTCCTATAGCTTTAGCTGCTCCAGTAGAAGTAGGAATAATATTTTGGGCAGCAGCTCTTGCTCTTCTGAAATCCTTAGGATGAATCATATCTAACAATCTCTGATCATTTGTGTAAGAATGAACTGTTGTCATAAAACCTTTTTCTATTTCATAATACTTGATTAAAGTTGCCAAAATAGGTGCTAAGCAATTAGTTGTACAGGAGGCATTAGAAATAATAAAATGCTTAGTAGGATCATATTTTTCTTCATTTACTCCCATCACAATAGTTATATCTTCATTTTTGGCAGGCGCGGATATAATCACTCTTTTAGCTCCTGCTAAAATATGCTTACGAGCCAAATCTCCTTCTCTAAATCTCCCCGTAGATTCTATTACATAAACAATCCCTTCTTCTTTCCAGGGAATTTTTTCTGGATCAGGTTCTTTAAAGATTCTTATTTTCTTTTTATTAATAATAAGATAATCTCCCTGTATTTCTACCTCATAGGGTAATCTACCAAAAATAGTATCATATTTAAATAGGTGAGCCAACATCTCTGGAGAAGAAAGATCATTTATAGCTACTATTTCAATATTATTAAACTCTGGATACTTAAATCTTGCCCTCAAGATACATCTCCCGATTCTTCCAAATCCATTTATTCCAACTCTTATCATATCTATTTCCTCCTTATTACAGAGATTTTTGCATTATCACTGCATCTCCATTTTTATAATATCTTTTTCTAAAATATAAGTCCTGAAAACCGAATTTTCTATAGAATTTATAAGCTAAATTATTGGAATTATTAACCTCTAAAAAAATCTTTTTTATTCCTTCCTTTTGTTGTTCTTTCAAAAAGCTGTTCATTAAAAAAGTCCCCAAACCCTTTTTTTGGAATTCTTTTTTTACACCTATTCTAAGCAATTCAGTCTCTGGAAATATAATTCTAAAAATTAAATATCCTAAAATCTTGTCATTTTCTTTTAAAAGATAAATTTTGGAAAATAGATTTTTAAATTCCTGATAAATCTGCTTATAATTCCAAGCTTCTTCTAAAAAAAGTTCCCTTTCTATTTTAACAATTTCTTTTAAATCCTCCTCTTTAGCTTCTTTAATTCTTAACATCCTTTTCTATATCTCTATAAGTAACTACTATATCTATATCAGGATATTTCAATTGCAATTTTTCAGTTAAGAAATCTATAACAGCTGGAGATCTATGTCGTCCACCTGTGCAACCTATTCCAATGGTCAAACAATGTTTATCTTCTTTATAATAAAAAGGTATTAACCAATTTAGAAATTCTTCTAAATAATTTAATAATTGCGTTGTTTCGGAAAAACTTAATAAATACTTTTTTATTTCCTTATCCCTTCCGCTTAGAGTTTTTAATTCAGGTACAAAATAAGGATTTGGTAAGACTCTTACATCAAAAAGAAAATTAGCTTCATTGGGAATTCCATATTTGTAACCAAAGGCTATTAAATGTAATACCAATTTTTGTAAATTTCTATTTCTATAAAATTTAAAAATTTCATTTCTGAGTTGATGAATATTAAAATTAGAGGTATCTAAAAATAAAGTTGCCAATTCTTTTAAATCTGCCAAAAGTTTTTTTTCTTTTTCTATAGCTTCTTCTAAACTCCTTATCCCTTCTTTCATTAAAGGGTGTATCCTACGGGTTTGATTAAACCTTGTAATAAGGATGTCAGTTTTTGCATCCAGAAATATTATTTCATAATTATATCCTTTATTTTTGAGTTCTTGAAAAATCTTGGGATAATCTTTTAAAAAATATTTATCTCTTAAGTCCATTACCAAAGCTATATCTCTATTATCTAAGCTTTCTTTCACTTCTTTTAGAAATAGAGATAAAAGCCGAATCGGAAAATTATCAATAGCTAAATATCCCATATCTTCAAAAGCTTTTAAAGTAGTGCTTTTACCTGATCCAGAAATACCTGTAATAATAACTAAATTTATCATGGGAGTTAAGACATTTCAGGAATTACTATTATTGGTTTTTCTCCTTTTGAATATATTAAACAAATTTTGTCATAATCTATATTATAAAATAACATAAAAGGCTTTTTTTGATTTTTAGTAAACCATTCTATAGCCTCTTCTGTAGACATAGGAGTTACTTCTACATTTTGAATTTCATATTTTGGTTCTGGTTGACTAATAGAAATTTCAACTCCTCTTCCTTTTCTAAAATTTTTCTTTTTTTCTTTTAGTTTTTTTATTTGCTTTTCCAGAGTTTCATAAGCTAAATCTATAGCTTCATAAATATCTAAGGTTTCTTCCTTAGCTATAATTTGTTCACCATCACCAGTTATAAGAACTTCTACTATTTCTCTAAACTTTTCTCTTTTAAAAACAACTTGAACATTAACAGGGCCTTCAAAATACTTTTCAAATCTTTTAAATTTCTTTTCTGCATATTGTTTAATAGCTTCTGAAGAATCAAAGCCTTTAAAAGTAAAAGTAAATTCTAACATAAAATACCCTCCTAAAAATTTTAATTTTTGCTCTTTATATTTTAAACTTTAACAATTTTACCAAAATTTTCAATCTTATTTTCTTTTTACCACTTCGCAAGTGGTAAAAAATTACCACTTCGTAAGTGGTAATTTTTGGTTAAGAAGTTGATAATTCTTAAAGATGTGATTTAATTTTTAGAAGCTATGAAAAAAAATCAAAAACTACCTTCTCAAGATTTGTTAAACAAGAGTTTTTTAGCGGATCTTCATATTCATTCTAAGTATAGTCGGGCTTGTAGCAAATTAATGGAAATTCCTTTTATTGCCAAGATCGGAAAAATGAAAGGACTGGATTTAATAGGAACAGGGGATTTTACACATCCTTTATGGTATAAAGAATTAAAAGAATTTTTAGAATATGATCCTGATTCTGATTTGTTCATATATAAAGATCTACCAGAAGGTCCTAAGTTCATCCTGACCTCTGAAGTGTCTCTTATTTTTTCACAAAACAATAAATCTAACAGAAGAGTCCATATTCTAATCATAGCTCCCGATTTTGAAACAGTAGAAGAAATAAATTTATATTTGTCTAAATTAGGAAATCTTCTTATAGACGGAAGACCAACTTTTGGTATTTCCTGCGAAAAATTAACCTTAGATTTATTAAAAATTTCTGATAAAATTTTAATAATCCCAGCTCATGCATGGACCCCATGGTATGGAGTTTTTGGAGCTTTTTCAGGCTTTGATTCATTGGAAGAAGCTTTTAGAGATGCTACCCCATTCATATATGCTATAGAAACTGGATTATCCTCTGATCCTGAAATGAATTGGAGAATCTCTAAACTTGATCATATCACTCTTATATCTTGCTCAGATTCTCATTCTCCAGCTAAATTAGGACGAGAAGCTACAGCCTTTTTTTATCCTCTTACTTATGAAAATATCTATAATTCTATAAAAACTGGAAACTTGGCCTTTACTATAGAATTTTATCCTGAAGAAGGAAAATATCATTATGATGGACACAGACATTGCAAAGTATGCTTATCTCCTAAGGAAACAAGATCCTTAGGATATAAATGCCCTAAATGTGGTAAACCTTTAACTATAGGAGTTTCTCATAGAATAGAACTTTTTGCTGATAGAGAAGAAGGTTATATCCCTGAAAATAAGCCCTTATCAGTACATTTAGTACCTTTTATAGAAATTTTAGCTGAAGTTTATAATATTTCTAAAAATAGCAAAACCATAAACAAGCTTTATGAGCAATATATCTCCTTAGTAGGAACAGAATTTGAGATTCTGTTAAAATTAGATCTTAAAGATTTAGAAAAGACTTTTCCTGAAAAACTTTTAGAAGCAATTGAAAAGGTAAGAAAAGGTAACGTTTTTGTTAAACCTGGGTATGATGGAGAATATGGAGTAGTTAAAATATTTGAACCTTCAGAAAAGGAAATTTCTACAGGTCTTAAACAACAAAGTTTATTTTCTTTATAATTTTCTCAATTTCTACATTCTCTGTAAAAAAATTTTTATAAAAATACTTCAAAACAATTATTAAAATAAAGGGGGAAATATCCCCCTTTAAATAAATAATTTGTTTTTATATTATTTATGCTCAGTTTTTTCAGGAGCAGCTTTTTGTTCTTCAGCTTTTTTTTCAGGAGTAGCTTTAGCTGGAGCTTCTTTTTCAGGAGCAGTAACTTCCTTTTTGGGAGTCTCTGGAGCAGGAGCTTTTTCTTTCTTTTTACATCCAGCAGTTAATCCAATTAAACCAGCCAAAGCTAAACTTAACATGAAAGAAACTACTTTTTTCATGGCTTACCCTCCTTATATAAATTTAAATTTTCTTAAAAATATTAGTCCTTTTATTTTTTTGTCAAGGGTTTACTTAAGATTTCTTATAACATTTTAAAATCCTCTTTGGAAAACAAGGGTTTTATATAATCCAGATTTAAGGTATTTATAAACTTTCTTAACATCTATATTTAATTCCTTCAAAAGATTATCTGGGATTCTGTAATTAAAAACATCTACACCCCCTCCAATTCCTATCATATTAGCTAATATATTTGCTAATCCTGTAATACTTGCTATTTCATCTTGGATCATCAGATCAGGATCATGATGAGCTCTTATAGCAAAGCATATTGTTTTAGGAAATCTCCATCTTTCCAATAAATGGGCTCCTACTAATCCATGATCTACCCCCAAAACCAACCATTCTACTTGAATAAAATCCCATTGAGGATTTTCCATTATGATTTTACGAAAATCTTCAATTTCTAATTTAGTATATAAATCTAAAACAATTTTACCTATATCATGTAAAACTGAAGCCACATATACTGCTTCTATTTTTAAAGGCGATAAACCAAGATCAAAAGCTATTTCTTCAGCTATAAATCCACATGCAATAGAATGAAGCCAAATTTCCTCAGCTTTCATTCCATATCCTATTAAATCTTTTTCAAAATAATTTTTGGCTACAGATGCAATAATAATAAATTTAATTTGATTAATACCTAAAAACATAAAGGCTTTAAATAAAGAATCTATTTTTTGAGGTAAACCAAATGCAGGAGAATTCACCATTTTTAAAAAATTAGCAGTAATTCCTGGATCGCTTTTAATAATTTTTTCTAATTTTTTAAAATCTATATCTTCTTCTCTAAGAAGATATAAAGCTTGATAAGCTACCTTAGGAAAGGTAGGTATAGTATCAACTTTATCAAAAATTTTTTCTAAAATTTTATCATCTTTTTTCATAATATTTCTTCCTTACCATTTAAGTTAATTTTTATGCTTTTCTCTTTTAAATTTACCTCTGCATAAACTTGACAATTGAAATTTATTTTAAAAGTAACATTGTTTTCAAAAGCTATCTTCTTTTTTATTAAACTTTTAGCTACCTTTAAGTTTGTTTCAGGAAGTTCTAAATCTTTGGGATTGTTTTTATAAACACTTGCACCTACTACTACCACTTTTGCTATCTGAAAATCTGCTCCTGATTTTTCTAACTCTTCAAAAAACAGAGGTATTAAACTTTCTCCAGATAACACCAATTCTCCATCTTCTATTTCTATATCATGTTCTTTATAAGGAAGCACATAATAACATAAACCACCTATTTCATTAATTTTATCTAACACTCCAATAGCAACTCCACTTCCTAAAAATTCTGTTTTTAAAATTACCTCTTTTCCTTTTATTATTTGATAAAACCCCTTTGGAACCTTTATTACCATTTCTATCCTCTATTTTTTATTCCATAATTCTTAACCTTTTAGTAGGAGAAGTAACTACATCTAATTTATCTATCTCTTTTAAAGCTTTTATTACATTTTTTTCTTTAGTTTCATGGGTTAACATTACAATAGGAACAGAACCTTTTTGTTTCTGTCTTCCAATTTGAACCACAGAAGCTATACTAATATTATAATTTCCTAAAATTCCTGAAATTTTGGATAAAACTCCAGGTTTATCTATAGCTGAAAATCTGAAATAATATTGGAATTCTACTTCTTCCATTGGTTTTATTTTAATAATTTTCTTCCTCTCGGTCAAGGGATATTTAATAAAAGGTTCTTTTCTAAAATAAGAATATTCTATAGCAGATACTATATCACTCACTACAGCACTTGCAGTAGGTTCTTTCCCAGCACCTAAGCCATATAATAAAATGTCTCCCACAAAATCTCCTGTAATATATAAAGCATTATAATTAAGTCTAACTGAAGTCAAGACATGATTTTCTGGTATTAAAGTTGGATGCACCCTTATTTCAATTTGATTATTTTTCTTTTTAGCAAAGGCTAATAATTTTATTACATACCCGAAATCTTTTGCAAACTTTAAATCCATAAGATCTATATCCTCTATACCTTCTATATAAACTTTAGAAACATGAATAAATACACCAAAAGCTAAGGATGCTAAAATAGAAATCTTATGAGCTGAATCCATTCCATTAATATCAAGTGTTGGATCTGCTTCAGCGTATCCTTTCTTTTTAGCTTCTTTTAATGCTTCTTCAAAGCTTATATTATCCTCTAACATCTTTGTTAAAATATAATTAGTGGTTCCATTAATTATTCCTATTATAGATTGAATTTTATTTCCTATTAAAGCTTCTTTTAAAGTCTTAATGATAGGTATACCTCCTCCTACAGCTGCCTCAAATCCTAAAAATCTTTTATTTTTATATGCTTCTTTCCAGACTTCATCTCCATATTGAGCTAATATGGCTTTATTTGCTGTTATAACCTCTTTACCTTTTTTAAAAGCTTTTATAATAAAATCTTTAGCAGGTTGAATACCTCCTATTAGTTCACAAATGATACTTATTTCTGGATCATTTAAAATATCTTCTATGTTGGTAGTAAATAATTTAGAATTATTGATCTTTCTTTCTTTTTTTAAATCTTTTACTAAAATTTTCTTAACAACAGGTTTAATCCCTATCCTTTCTTTAATAAGATCTGCATTTTTTTGAAGTAATTCATAAACTCCAGAACCTACTGTTCCAAAACCAAGCAATCCTATCTTAACTTCTTCCATTTTATCCTCCCTGCTTTTACATTAAAGAGAAACTACAAATAGGACAGGATAATTCTATTTCTTTTGCTCCCCCAATAAAAATAACTTGATTAGGTTTAGAACCGTATCTGTAAATTGTAACACCTTTTAACTCTAATTCATAGGCTTTTAAATAAATTTTTTTAACATCTTCTACAGAAATATAAGAAGGTAAATTAATGGTTTTAGAAACTGCATTATGAGTATATTTTTGAAAAGCCTTTTGGATTAATAAATGTTGTTCTGGACTAATTTCATAAGTAGTAACAAAAATCTTTTTTATACTTTCTGGTAAATTAAGATTTTTTAATATTCCTTTTTCTTTAACCTTTTCTATTATGTTATCAATCTCTTTATCTGAATATCCCTCTTCTTTTAGTTTTTCTATAAATAAAGGATGAATTTCTTTTAAAACCGTATTGTCCAAGGTTTTTCTTTCATAATAAATACCAAAAAGTGGTTCTATACCAGAAGATACTCCTGCAATAAGTGAAATACTCCCAGTAGGAGCTATAGTAGTAGTGGTGGCATTTCTCATATAAGGACTCCCTGGTTTATCCCATATACTTCCAGGATAAGCTGGGAAATTACCTCTTTCTTTACCAAGTTCCTGGGAAGCTTTTACTGATTCTTTATTTATAAATTTCATAACATCTTCTGCTATTTCTAAAGCCTTTTTATCTGCATAAGAAATATTAAGTTTGATAAGCATATCAGCAAATCCCATTACTCCAAGCCCTATTTTACGGTTAAGTCTGGTTATTTTAGCTATTTGAGGTAAAGGAAATTTATTTATCTCTATTACATTATCCAAAAATCTTACTGCTAAATGTATCACTTCTTTTAATCTTTTCCAGTTAATTTGTCCGTTTTCTACAAAATTAGCTAAATTGATAGACCCCAAGTTACAGGACTCAAAAGGTAGCAAAGGTTGCTCTCCACAGGGATTGGTAGCCTCTATTTTTCCTATATGAAGAGTGGGATTGTATTTATTTATAGTATCAATAAATATTACTCCTGGATCCCCGCAAGCCCAAGCAGATTCTACAATTAAATCAAAAAGTTTTTCTGGATCCACATGTTTAACTATAGATTTATTGCGAGGATTTATTAAAGGAAATTTTTCTTTCTTTCTTAAAGCTTCCATAAATTTATCTGTTATAGCTACAGAAAGATTAAAATTGTTAAGTTGATTAGAATCTCTTTTTGCCAGTATAAATTCTTCTATATCAGGATGATCTACTCTTAAAATTCCCATATTAGCACCGCGTCTTTTGCCACCTTGTTTTATCGCTTCTGTAGCACTATCAAAAACTTTTATAAAGGATAACGGGCCACTTGCTACTCCTTGAGTGGAAGCAACTATATCTCCTTTAGGCCTTAAATTAGAAAAAGAAAAACCTGTCCCTCCTCCAGATTTATGAATCAAAGCAGCATATTTTAATGTTTCAAAAATAGAATCTAAGGAGTCCTCTATAGGTAAAACAAAACAAGCTGAAAGCTGACCTAAAGGACGACCTGCATTCATTAAAGTAGGAGAATTAGGCAAAAAATCAAAATTAGCCATTAATTCATAAAATTTTTCAGTATAATACTCTACCCTATCCTTTCTTTGCGAAAATCTCTTTTCAGCTTCTGCTACTGACCTTGCAACTCTTTCAAAGAGCTGCTCTGGTGTTTCAATAATTTCATTATTTTCATTTTTAACTAAATATCTTTGTTTTAAGATAACAAATCCAGATTCTTTCAAATTAATCTTTTTTTTCTTCTTCATCTTTTAATCCTAAATCAATAAGAATTAGTGTCTGATATTTAGGATCTGGTGGATCATCAAGATCTACAAGTTTAAATTCATTTTCAAATTTGTTAATTACAAAGTTTAAAAAAGAACTCATCAATTCTGGTTCATAATACCACTCTGATTTAACAAATTTTTCAAAATTTTCAAACAAAATCTTTTTAATATCTTCTTTCATAAAACACTTACCTTCTTTATTTTCTAACAATTCTTGTAAAACTTCTTTCCAGACATTCTTAGGTAAAGCTTTAAAAACAAACTCTTTTCTATAAATCCAGTTAGCAAGAGCTGTAAGTATTAAACTGCTCCAGGTAAGAAATTTAGCATCAAAATTTCTCCCAGGCTGATTTACTTCATTTATCCAAACTAAAGGAGAACCAAAAACCTTTGCAATTACAGGTGCTATATAATTAATTTCTTCTATATATCTTCTAACAGTATTTATCTCATTTATTCGTCTAAAAATGGTGTATTCTTCTGAAGTTCCTATTTTATGTGGCTGGAAAAGCTTTATTTTATTTATTTTATTTACCAAAATACCCTGCAAATAGCCCTTGTAAGGTTGATCCAAATATCTAAGGATAGCTGGATCAAAATCTTTACTCTTTATCATACGTAAAGCAAATCTTCTTAAATCTTTCAAAACTGTCTGTGCTACTCTAAAAATATCTTCTAAAAAATGCTCTTCTAAAAATTTCTTCGCTACCTCTAAATTTCCGGAAGAGAGATATTCTAAACCTATACTTAAAAAACCCCAGACTTTATCTAAGCTTTTTTTAACTTGTTCTATATCATCTATTACTATATTATCTACTATAATAACTTTATTAGCAACCCAAGCCAGTTCTTTTTTTAATCTATTTGTCTGATCAGGGTTATTAATAAGCTCTAAAACTTTAAAAATAAACAATTCTTCAGGACCACCATAAATCATAATATTTATAGAAGGCTGAACCTCTCCTTCTAAAGATAAATACTTTGAATCAATTTTTCTCAAACCTTTAGGATGAATAGGAGTATAAACATCTAAAGCTTCAAAATATTCTGGTATCCCTTCATCTGCTAATCTTCCATTTCTCCATCTATAAGCCCTTTCTTCTACTTCTGCTGGGATTTCCCAAATAATAGATTCCATTAAAGCAAAATAAATGTCTGGTAATTCTGATTTTATAATTTCTAACATTCTTCTAAAATAAAATTCCAGAGAGTCATTTTTAAAATCTACATAATAAAAATCATCCAAGGTATAAGGAGGTAAAAAATCTATAGCTTCAATGAGTTCTATATCATCAGGTCTTTTATAAACTCTCACAAATTTCTGAAAAATAGTAATTAAATAATCCCAATCTGCTATTCTTAACCATTCTAAAACTTTATCTTCCCCAGCTTCAAAAAGCAAAATTATCCAGGAGGCTACACGATCTGCTTTAATTCTATCCTTATACCAAGTATCTATATCAAAAAGAAACTGAATCTGAGTTCCTTTAGCATAAGAAAAAAGTTCTACTGCTAAATCAAGAGAAGAAGCTTTTAAAGTTAAAAATAATTCTTGAGGTGGCAAATTTTTTACCAAACCCTCTGGATAAGGAGAATTGATAATTAATTTAGCTTTTACCTCCCAAGGTGCATTTAATACAATATTATAGATCTCGTGAAACTTTAAAGGCGCTAAAACCTTTTCAACCTCCTGATCAGACATCCTTAAAAATGTGTCTAAATCAACCCCAGGTAAGATCTCCTTCCTTATAGAAAGCTCCTTCATAATGAATTACCTCCTCTTTGGTATTATCAAATCTAACTACAATAACATCAAATCTTATATCCTCTATTTTTCTTAACTTTTTTAAATTTTTAACCAAAAAATGCTCTGCTACTTTAAAAATTTTATTTTTTTTCTTAAAATCTACTTTTTCTTCTGCACTAAAATTAATTTTTTCTATTTCACTTTTTACTTCCACAAAAACTAAAGTTTTATTTTTAATTGCTATAATATCTATCTCTCCTGCCTTAGTTCTGTAATTTTTGGCTAAAATTTTAAATCCCTTTGATTTTAGATATTTTTCTGCAATATTTTCTGATTTTTGACCTTTTTCTTTAGAAGATAGTTTTTTAAAAAGATTTTTCAAGATCATTTAAAACATTTATAATATATTCTATGAATAGGACAAGGGCCAAATTTTTTAATAATTTCAAGATGAAATTTGGTAGCATAACCTTTATGACGCCAGAACTCATATTGGGGATAAAGTTCTGATATTTTTTCCATATATTTGTCCCTTGCTACTTTAGCTAAAATTGAAGCTGCAGAAATAGAGAGACAAAAGTTATCTCCATCTACAATAGCTTTTTGCAAATTTTTGTATCCAGAAATTATTTGAGGACCATCTATTAAAACCAATTGAGGTTTTATTTTTAAATTTTCTAAAGCCCTTTGCATGGCTTTAAAAGTGGCTTTAGAAATTCCTTTTTTATTGATCTCTTCTACTTCTGCATAAGCTATACTGTAATCTATAGCTACTTCTTGAATAAACTGAAAAAGCCTTTCTCTTTTTTTGGGAGATAAAAGTTTTGAATCTTTTATTTTTGAAGATTTGAAATCCGGAGGTAAAATAACTGCTGAAGCAAAGACAGGACCTGCAATAGCTCCTCTTCCTGCTTCATCTACTCCTGCAATTAAAACATAACCTTGAGAATAAAAAGTTTTCTCTAAATCTATTTTTTCTTTTATTTTAAATAAGTTAATTTCCAAAATTTTTAATAATTATTCCATAATTTTATCATTAAATCTTTCTTTAATACGAGCAGCTTTTCCAAAACGTTCTCTAAGATAATAAAGCCTTGCCCTTCTAACTCTTCCTCTTCTAACAATTTCTATCTTTTCAATACGAGGGGAATGGAAAGGAAAAGTTCTTTCTACTCCTACTCCAAAGGAAATTTTTCTTACTGTAAAAGTGGCATTAACCCCGGACCCTCTTCTTCTAATTACCACACCTTCAAAAATTTGAACTCTTTCTTTTTCTTCCCCTTCTTTTAATCTAAAATGGACTCTTATTGTATCTCCTGGATTAAATTTAGGAAGATCATCACGGAGATAACGTCTTTCAACTTCTTTTATTACAGGTAACATAAATATCCCTCCTTAAAATAAAACTATGCCTAATATAGCATAATTTAATAAAATTGCAAATAAAAAATTTTTTATTCTTTTATTCCAATTATTACCTTAGACCTTCCAGTAGGAGAGTGATCTTTTTTAATTTTTTTAAAATATTTAGCAAAAATTTCTAACTCTTTTTTAACAAATTGAAAGCCATCAGCAGACCCCATAGAAGCGAGTCTTATATAATACAATAATTTAATAAATTTATTTTTAGGAACTTCATGTTCCATCATCAAAAACTTTCCTTTAGGCTTAAGAATTCTTCTTATTTCTTCCAGAGCCTGAAATTTTTCCAGACCTTTTAATTCATAAAAGGCATGAGAACAAAGAACCACATCAAAAGTTTCACTTTTAAAAGGCATATTAGTTACTGAAGCAAGAATCCAGCCTATTCTTTTATCTTTTGCTTTAGCCTTTTCCAGCATTCCTTTGGAAAAATCCAAGCCATATACTTTACATTCAGAACACATCTGTTTAGCTTTTATAGCTACAGAACCAGTTCCTGTACATATATCAAGCACTTTAAATCCAGAGTTTATTTCTGCCTTTTTAATAAGAAATTCTCTTAAAGCTTCACTTTTATCCTGAGAATGCAGCTTTATAATCCAATCATAAAATTTAGAAAATATATCGTAATATTTCCTTCTCCATTTTCTCATAGTTAACCTCTCATTTAAAAATATAACAGTTTTGAATTAAGTCAAATTTTTATAAAACTTAGATCCTATGCTACCTCCATATTACCACTTCGTAAGTGGAATTTTTTGGTTTTATATATATTGTCAAAAATTTAAATTTGTGGTAGATTTCAAAAGAATTATTATTTTTAGGAGGTTTTTATGAGTAAAATTAAATTAACTGAAAATTTTTCACTTATAGTTCCTGATGATCCAGAAATTCCTTATATAGAAGGTGATGGAATAGGACCTGATATAATGAAAGCTACTCTCAAAGTTCTTAATGCAGCAGTAGATAAGGCTTATGGTGGAAAAAGAAAGATCATTTGGAAAGAGATTTTAGCAGGAGAAAAGGCTTATAAAGAAACAGGTAATTATTTACCAGAAGAAACTTTAAATACCATAAAAGAATGCGTTGTAGCTTTAAAAGGTCCTCTTACAACACCTGTTGGAGGAGGATTTAGAAGCTTAAATGTTACCTTAAGGCAGGTATTAGATCTTTATGCCTGTGTAAGACCTGTAAGATGGATTCCTGGAACACCGTCCCCTGTAAAACATCCTGAAAAGGTTAATATGGTGATTTTTAGAGAAAATACAGAAGATGTATATGCTGGTATAGAATATCCTGAAGGCTCTACTGAGGCTAAAAAACTTATAGAATTTATAAAAGAAAATTTTGGAAAGGAAATCAGAGAAGATTCTGGTATCGGAATAAAACCTATAAGTAAATTTGGAACTTATAGGCTTGTTAGAAAAGCTATAAAATATGCTTTGGAAAACGGTCTTCCCAGTGTTACTTTGGTTCATAAAGGTAATATTATGAAATACACCGAGGGTGCTTTTAGAAACTGGGGATATGAATTAGCAAAAGTTGAATTCCCAGATAAAACTGTAGCTGAAGCTGAAATATCTGAAAAATATCCCAATGGTGTTCCTGAAGGAATAGTGGTTATAAAAGATAGAATAGCAGATGCTATGTTTCAATGGGCTCTTTTAAGACCAGAGGAATATAGTGTGCTTGCAACTCCTAATTTAAATGGAGATTATTTGTCTGATGCTTTAGCAGCTCAAGTTGGTGGTCTTGGGATGGCTCCAGGAGCTAATATAGGAGACGGTTATGCTATATTTGAAGCAACTCATGGTTCTGCTCCTAAATATGCAGGTCTTGATAAGGTGAATCCTTCTTCTCTTATCTTATCCGGAAAAATGATGTTGGAATATATTGGCTGGAAAGAAGCTGCTGAACTTATATGGGAGGCTCTATCTAAAACAATTCAACAAAAAATTGTTACTTATGATCTTGCCAGAAATCTTGAAGGAGCTAAAGAAGTTAAATGCTCCGAGTTTGCAGAAGCTATAGTAGAAAATATTTATAAAAGTGAATAATATAATAAAATTAGAAGTAGATCAAGAACTTTGCATAGGTTGTGGATATTAAGAGCAAATAAAATTGTGAAAACTCCCATAGCAGTTTGTACTTCTTTAGAGTTTAACATTTTAGTAGATTTAGCCATATATCCATCCCTTTTTGTAATTTATTCATTTTACCACTTTTTTATTTTTACACACTTGGGTAGACACTGCTTTCAAATTTGGCTTTTATTGAAGCTATTAATATTTTTTGTAAAAAACAGATATAAAACTTATTGCTAAATGTATAGAAAATGAAAAAATTTTAAACATTGTAAACAATTAAATATTAAATACGGATAAAGTTTTTATTTAAGCAAACCTCTTACAGAAGAAGAAATAAAAAAATCTTTTTTCTTAATTTGCATTTTTTTTATCTCTTATTAAAATTAAAATTGCTTTTTCCAGAAATTAATTCTTACGGGAGGTTATGAAAGCAATGAAAAGATATGATTTTTCTGAGATAGAAACTAAATGGCAAAGACTTTGGGAAGAAAACAAAATTTTTCAGGTAAAAGCTGATCCTTCTAAACCTAAATATTATGTTTTAGAAATGTTTCCCTATCCTTCAGGACGCATTCATATGGGACATGTAAGAAATTATACTCTTGGAGATATTTTAGCTCGCATTAAAAGAATGAAAGGTTATAATGTTCTTCATCCTATGGGTTGGGATGCCTTTGGTCTTCCCGCAGAAAATGCTGCTTTAAAACATGGTATTCATCCTGCAAAATGGACTTATTCTAATATAGATTATATGAAAAAGCAACTTAAAAAGCTTGGTTTTAGTTATGACTGGAGCAGAGAAATAGCTACCTGTGATCCTGAATATTATAAACATGAACAAAGATTTTTTATAGAAATGTATGAAAAGGGGCTTGCTTATAGAAAAAAGACTTTAGTTAACTGGTGTCCAACTTGTCACACTGTACTTGCCAATGAACAAGTTGAAGACGGAAAATGCTGGAGATGTGGAACAGAGGTTACTTTTAAGGAAATGGATGGCTGGTTCTTGAAAATTACAGCTTATGCAGAAGAGCTTCTTGAAGATTTAAAAAAACTTGAAGGTCATTGGCCTGAAAAAGTAATTATCATGCAAAGAAACTGGATCGGGAAAAGCGAAGGTGCTGAAATAAAATTTTATATTTCTGATATAGAAGATAATCTTATTGTTTACACCACCCGTCCTGATACTCTTTACGGAGCTACTTTTGTCTGTATCTCACCAGAGCATCCTATAGCCAGAAAAATTGCAGAAAAAAAGGGTTTTTTAAATAAACTGCAAACTTTTATAGAAAAAGTTAGAAAAGAAAAAAGAGAGATAGAGGCAGGACTTGCTGAAAAAGAAGGTTTGTTTTTAGAAACCTATACTATACATCCTTTAACAGGAGAAAAACTTCCTCTTTTTGCTGCTAATTTTGTTCTTATGGAATATGGAACTGGTGCCATAATGTGTGTTCCCGCCCATGATCAAAGAGATTTTGAATTTGCTAAAAAATATGGTCTTCCTATAAAAGTAGTTATTAAACCCAAGGATAGAGATTTAAATCCTGAAGAGATGACAGAGGCTTATGAAGATCCTGGTATAATGGTAAATTCTGATATTTTTACAGGACTTGATAGTATAGAAGGTAAAGCTAAAATTACAGCTTATTTAGAAGAAAAAGGACTTGGTAAAAAGAAAATTACTTATAGACTTAGAGACTGGGGAATCTCCCGTCAAAGATACTGGGGTTGCCCTATTCCTATGATTTATTGTGAAAAGTGTGGTATTGTTCCGGAAAGGATTGAAAATCTTCCTGTAGTTTTACCATTAGATGCTCAGATTGATGCTTCAGGAAGATCACCACTTCCTAATCTTCCAGAATTTGTAAATACAACCTGTCCTAAATGTGGCTCTCCTGCTAAAAGAGAAACTGATACCTTTGATACTTTTATGGAATCTTCATGGTATTTTGCCAGGTTTACCTGTCCTGATTATACAGAACCTTTTAATAAAGAAGAGGTAGAATATTGGTTACCGGTAGATCAATATATCGGTGGTATAGAACATGCTATTTTACATCTTCTTTATGCCAGATTTTTTACCAAAGTTTTAAGAGATCTTGGATACTTTAAAATTGATGAACCTTTTACTAATCTATTAACTCAAGGAATGGTAATTAAAGAAACTTATAAATGCCCTGTGCATGGCTGGGTTTATCCTGAAGAGGTCTCACCAGAAGGTAAATGCCTTAAAGATGGGTGTGGAGAGCAAGTAATAATAGGTAAATCTGAAAAGATGTCCAAGAGTAAATGCAATGTAGTTGATCCTGATAAGATGATAGAAAAATACGGAGCAGACACTGTAAGGTTATTTATAGCCTTTGCAGCACCTCCCGAGAGAGATCTTGAATGGAGTGATCATGGAATAGAAGGAGCTTATAGATTTCTAAAAAGACTTTATAATTTAATAATAGATTATTCAGAAAATCTTAAAAAGATTTCCTATATTTCAGAAGATTTCAAAAATTTGCCAAATAATTTATTGAAATTACGCAGAAAATTACATCAAACAATAAAAAAAGTGGGAGAAGATTTTGAAAAAAGGCTCCATTTTAATACTGGCATTGCAGCTATAATGGAATTTTTGAATCTTCTACAGGATACTTTAAAAGAAGTTTCTTTAGAAAAGGAAATAGTTAAAAAGGTATTAAAAGAGTGTTTTGAAAAAATTCTTCTTATTCTTTCTCCTGTTTGTCCTCATATTGCAGAAGAATTATGGAAAGAACTTGGACATGATACCTTTATTTCTTTAGAAGCTTTTCCTGAGTATGATTCAGATCTTATTGAAGAAGATGTTTTTACACTTGTAATTCAGGTTAATGGAAAAGTAAGAGACCAAATGGAAGTATCTGTAGAAACTTCTAAAGAAGAAATTATTGAAATAGTCAAAGAACGTCCCAAAATAAAAAAATATTTGGAGGGAAAAATCATTAAAAATGTGGTATTTGTACCTAAGAAACTTATTAATTTTGTGGTTGCTTAGTTCATTTTTAATTTCTTGTGGATATAAATTTTACAAAAAACCAGCTTATTTTAAATCTGAATGGAAAACTATTTATATTCCTCCTTGGAAAAATTATACCTCTGAAACTAACTTAGGAGAAATATTAGCTTATGAACTTCGTCATAAAATTTCTCAAGGAAAGTTTTTAATCCCTGTTTATAATAAAAACCAGGCAGATCTGATTTTTAAAGGTGAAGTAAAAAGAATTTATTTACAACCAGTTTCTTATCAAAATTTTATTCAGACTAAAGAAAGAAAAATAAATTTCCAAGGAAGCTATCAATTAATAGAAAGAAAAACAGGAAAGATTATTTTGAAAGGAGCTATAAGTCGTTATGAAATTTATCGTGTTCCTTTAGAAACAGCAAATGTTCTTGATCCAGGAAGAGAGGAAGCTCTAAAAATGCTGGCAAAGGATGTCTCAGAACTTATTTTACAGGAAATTATGTTTAAGGATGTAGAAATAAAATAATCACCAGATTTTAAACCCTTCAAGTGTATCTTTTATATCCTTAGGTTCTAAATACCTGAGCCCTAATTTATCCGCCATATTCAAAACACCGCGATCTGCCGAAAGGACAATAGCATCAAGTTCCAGAGCAAGTAAAATTATTTCCAAATCTTCTTTACTATCTACTATTCCTTCTCTTAAAACCTCTCTATAGCGTCTTCTTAAAAATTTAAGAATTTCTTCCGGTTTTTTATAAGTCGAGGCTTTTACAGCTTCTTCAGCTACTCTTAAGCCTTTATTGATACGATTACGAAGCTCTTCTATAAATTCATACATCAAAAAAGCAGGAATATAAAGTTCATATTTTTTTGGAGATTTGATTTTTAAAATAGATCTTGCTTTGGGAGGAATTTTCAGGTTAGAAAGCATTCTTTTTAATTCATCAAAAACAGAGGTAGGAATATATACAGCTACCTCTCCTTCTAATTCTGCTACCATTAAAAGAAAATTAGTAAAAGCTTCTGAGGGGTTTTGCCCAAATTGAACATACACATCTGGATTAGTAAAAATACTTGTATCAGGAACAAAACGTTCTTTTTCCATAGATCAGATTATACTAAATTATGAAAAAAGAGCAAGATAAAACCTAATTCGCACTACGAAGTGGAAAGAATTATAATAGCTCTAAAGAAAGGGGGGAAATCCCCCCTTTTTATTAATGTATCTCTGCTTTTTTAAAAACAAATTCACCTAATTCATTAGCATCCACTATTATTTTATCTCCTTCATTAAAAGTCCCTTCTAAAATTTTTAAGGCTAAAGGATTCTCAATATAACGCTGTATAGCTCTCTTAAGAGGCCTTGCTCCAAAAAGAGGATCATATCCATAGGTAGCTAACAATTCTTTTGCTTTTTCTGTAAGCTCTAAAATCATTCCCTTTTCTGCCAATCTTTCATTGAGATATTTTATTTGAATATCCACAATTTTGATTATGTCTTCTCTGGTAAGGTTGTTAAAAATTATAATCTCATCAATACGATTTAAAAATTCAGGTCTAAAAGTGGTTTTGAGTAAATCCTGAATTTTATTTTCTATTTCATTACGAGAAAGTGAAGGATCTTGGAAATAGAAACTACCCACATTAGAAGTCATAATAATTATAGTATTTCTAAAATCTACTGTACGCCCTTTACCATCTGTAAGTCTTCCATCATCAAGTACCTGCAAAAGAATATTAAATACATCAGGATGAGCCTTTTCAACTTCATCAAACAAAATTACAGAATAAGGACGCCTTCTAACTGCTTCAGTAAGCTGTCCTCCTTCTTCATAACCTACATATCCAGGGGGTGCACCTATAAGCCTTGCTACAGAGTGTTTTTCCATGTATTCAGTCATATCAATTCTTATCATAGCGTCTTCAGTATCAAACATAAATTCTGCCAAGGCTTTGGCTAACTCTGTTTTTCCTACTCCTGTAGGTCCAATAAACAAGAAAGAACCAATAGGTCTATTTGGATCTTTAAGTCCTGCACGGGCTCTTCTTAAAGCATTGGCTACAGCAGAAATGGCATGATCCTGTCCAACTACCCTTTGTCTTAATCTCTCTTCAATTTTAAGTAGTTTTTCCCTTTCACTCTCTAAAAGCCTGCTTACAGGAATACCTGTCCATTTGGATATAATTTGTGCAATATCTTCTGCATCAACTTCTTCTTTTAAGAATTTACCCTCTTTTTGAATCTCAGCTAACTTCTTGTTCTCTTCCTCTAATTCTTTTTCTAACTGTGGGATAATTCCATAAATGATTTCTGCTACTCTGTTGAGATCACCTTTTCTCTCTGCTTGTTGAGCTTCAATTTTGAGTTGATCTATCCTTTCTTTTAGTTTTCTTATCTTTTGAATAACCTCTTTTTCTTTTAACCACTGAGTCTTTAAAGCCTCAACCTTTGCTCTTAATTCTTCAAGTTGATCCAAAATTTTTTTAAGTCTTTCTTTTGCTTTAGGATCTGTTTCTTTTTCTAAAGCCACTTTTTCAATTTCAAGCTGTTTAATCTTTCTTTCTATTTCATCTATTTCTGTAGGCATAGAATCTATTTCTATGCGAAGTTTAGCAGCAGCTTCATCTATTAAATCTATAGCTTTATCCGGCAAATATCTATCTGTAATGTATCTGTGAGATAACATAACTGCTGCAACAATAGCATTGTCTGTAATCTTAACTCCGTGATGCACTTCGTATTTTTCTTTTAATCCTCTTAAAATAGCAATAGCTTCCTCTGGAGATGGTTCATCTACATAGACAGGCTGGAATCTTCTTTCTAAAGCAGGATCTTTTTCTATGTGCTTACGATACTCTTCTATGGTAGTAGCTCCGATACACCTGAGCTCACCTCTTGCAAGAGCAGGTTTAAGCATATTAGCAGCATCCATAGCTCCTTCAGCAGCACCAGCTCCTACAATAGTATGAATTTCATCAATAAAAAGAATTATTTCACCTTCACTTGCCTGCACCTCTCTTAAGACAGCCTTAAGTCTTTCTTCAAACTCTCCTCTAAATTTTGTTCCTGCAAGTAAAGCACCTAAATCTAACTGAATAATTCTTTTATTTTTTAAGATCTCAGGCACATCTCCAGCTACAATTCTTTGAGCCAGACCTTCTACTATAGCTGTTTTACCTACACCTGGCTCTCCTACTAAAACAGGATTATTTTTAGTTCTTCTGGAAAGAATGTGCATAACCCTTCTAATTTCTTCGTCTCTTCCAATTACAGGATCAAGTTTACCAGCTTTAGCAAGAGCTGTTAAATCTCTTCCATATTTTTCCAAAGCTTGATATTTTTCTTCTGGATTTTGATCAGTAATTCTCTGTCCTTTTCTTATTTTATTAATAACCTCTTTAGTATTACTAAAAGTAATTCCTCTTCTTCTTAAAATCTCTCCAGCAGGTGTTGGGCTATCAATAATAGCCAAAAATAAATGTTCTGTTGAAATGTATTCATCTCTCATTTCTTTTGCTAAAGCTTCAGCTTTATCAAGCACCTGTTTGAAATTTACAGAAACATATAATTGATAAGTTCCATGAGCAACCTTAGGGAATTTTTCAAAAATTTCATCTAAATCTGAAGCTACAATTTTAGAATTTACTCCAAGACGATCTAAAATTATAGGGATTAAACCACCCTCTTGTTGAACCAGAGCTTTTAATAAATGTTCTGGCTCTAATTGTGGATGATTGAAAGATTCTGCTATACGTTGAGCTTCTTGTAAAGCTTCTTGTGCTTTAAAAGTAAATTTATCAAGTTTCATTTCTAACCTCCTCAAATTTTAGTAAAAATTTATTTAAATAAAAAAGTAAATACTATTAACAAAGTTTCAATATATTTAATTTTAAAAAGTATAGAAGTTTTTATCATATAAATGCTCTTGAAAAAAATTTTTTTATTCTTACTTTTTTATACAGAACTTTGAAAAAAATAAACGAAAGGAGGTGAGAGATATGACAGATTTAGCTGTTTGGCGTCCAATTCAAGAATTAAAAAAAGAAATGGATCGTATATGGCAAGAATTTTTTGGTAAAAGTTATCTACCAGAAAAGTGGGAAAGTATAGAATGGATACCAGCTGTAGATGTTTCAGAAACTAATGATGCAGTTATTGTAAAAGTAGATGTACCAGGTGTAAAACCTGAGGACATGGAAATCAGCTTAATAGATAATGTTTTAGTAATTAAAGGTGAAAAAAAGAAAGAAGAAGAGGAAAAAAAAGAAAATTATTATAGAATGGAAAGATATTATGGTAGTTTTATGAGATCTATTCAACTGCCTTGTGAAGTAGATGAAGATAAAATTGAAGCCTCTTATAAAGACGGGGTATTAAAAGTTGTTTTACCTAAAAAACCCGAGGAAAAGAAAAAGGTCATTAAAATTAATGTAGAAAAATAATAAAGGGGGCTTTAAGCCCCCTTCTTAAAGTGATCAAATCCTAAGGGTTTTATTTCTTTTTTTTGATTTTTATCTATCAAAAAAAGTTTTTTCTCTGTAATAATTTTGCCTATATTAAAAATTTCTTTTTTAAGTTTTTTAGTTAATTTTGGGATTTCATATAAATTTTGAGAACTTACAGTAAAAAGTAAAGCATAATCCTCTCCACCACTCAGAGCTTCCTCAAAAGTAGCTCCTTTACCTATAGGAATTTTTTCCTGGTATAATTCTGCACCTACTTCATTCTCTTCACAAATTCTCCAAAGATCAAGCAGCAATCCATCAGAAATATCAATCATAGAGGTTGCTAATTTTTTTTTAGAAAGCTCTTTTCCTAAAATTATTTCAGGCTCAGGAGTTAAATGGGCTTTTTTTATATTTTGAGGAATTTCTTTTAAATTAAAGGTTTTAATTAATCTTAAAAATGCAGCACTTTCACCCAAAGGTTTTGATACAAAAATTAAATCTCCAGGTATAGCTCCTTTTCTTAAAATAGGATTTTTAGTTTCTCCTATCAGAGTTAAATTTATAAAAAAGGTTGAGCTTTTTACAGTATCTCCTCCAATTAAATAAGCACCATATTTTTTTAAAGTTGAAACAAGCCCTTCCATGAGAGGATCTATCCAATAAGGATTTATAGGAGAGGGAGAACCAAGAGTAAGGAGAGCCCATTTAGGCTCTCCTCCCATAGCTGCTATATCACTTAAATTAGAAGCTGCTAATTTTGCTCCTAAATCAAAATAAGAAGTATAATCAAACTTAAAATGAATATTTTCTACTAAAGCATCAGTAGTTAATAAAAGGTATTTAGTTTTAGAAATTTTTATAACACCACAGTCTTCATTAGTGCTTTTAAAAACAGGTTTTTTTTCATATAAATATTTTTTAAGATATTTTATCCATTCTTTTTCATTCATCTACCTAACCATTTTTTTTACCACTTACGAAGTGGTAAAAAATTACCACTTACGAAGTGGTAATTTTTGGGTTATTCAGCTCCTATTAATTCAAATTCACTAAAAAAGAAAGGTATTTCTTTAGAAGCTGATTCTGGGCTATCAGACCCGTGAACAGTATTTCTCCCTTTATCAAGCCCAAAAAGCTTTCTAATTGTACCTTCTGCAGCTTCTGCAGGGTCAGTAGCTCCCATAATTTCTCTAACTCTTTTGATAGCATCTTCTCCTTCTAATACCATAGCCACAACTGGTCCAGAACTCATATAGTCTGTAAGTTCTTCATAAAATGGTCTATCTTTATGCACTATATAAAAAGCTTTTGCTTGTTCCTTAGAAAGTCTTACCTTTTTCAAAGCAATTACCTTTAAACCTTTTTCTTCAAAAATATTAATGATTTTTCCTATAAGATTCCTCTGAACACCATCAGGCTTGATCATAACCAAAGTTCTTTCCATAAAAACCCCCTTTTTAAAAATTTGCTTTAAATTATAGAATAAAATTTGTGTTTTTACAATAGAAATTTTATTTATCAGTAATTTTATTATTGTATTATACTCAATTAGAACTTTTAAACAAAAGATAAATACCGATAACTACAAATAAAGTTCCTAAAAATTTAGCTAAAGATAAGTCTTCTTTTAGAATAAGAACTGCTAAAAAAGTAGCTACTAAAGGATAAGTAGAAGTAAGAGGAACTATTTGTGAAGCATTTTGAGACTTTAATAAAATAAAATAGGTAAACATTCCTAAAAAACCACCCACAATTCCACTTAAAGAAATAATACTTATATCCTTTAAAGATAAGTTAGAGAAGTTAAAAGAAGAAGTAAAAAGTAAAACTATAAAAATAAAAATTAAAGCTGTAAAAGTTCTTATAAATAAAGCTGGCAAAGGATCTACATTTTTAAGTCCTAATTTTTCAATAATAGGACTTACACCCCAAAAAGAAATAGTTAAAAGCCAAAGTATAAAAGTGGTTTTATTCATTTAACTTCTCAATACCGCTATAAGTCTTTTAGGATTTAATAAAAGATTAAGAGCATCTATAGGGGATTTAACAACTATATTTGCATTTAATAAGCTTTCTACTGCACATCCTTCTTCTAACATAATAGCTACACCTATTTTAGATTTTTTAAGCATTTTTTTGTCATTTCTTCCATTTCCAAAGGTTATTACAAATTCACTTCCTAATTTTTCTATAAATTTTTCTTTTTGTTCTGCCTCATTTCCTGGTTGTAAAATTATTACTTCAGCATTCACATCTTTTAAAGCCTCTTTTGCTTTGCCAAAAGTATCCGCAGTAAGAATATAAATTTTTAGATATTTAGAAAGGTTATTAAGAAGATCTTTTACTTCTGAGATTAAAATTCCATCAACAGATAAAGTTCCTGTGAAATCACTAACCAGATATTTCAAATTTATTTTCCCTTTCCCTGGAATTTCCAGCTCTATCATATTTTTATAAATTTAATACCATTTTTAAAAATTACAAAGCTACCAATTTTTTACACCTGTGCGAGGTGTAAAAGTAAGTTAGTTTTGACAATTTATATTTTTTAGCATATAATTTCAAAAATATGAATTTGTTAGAAGAAATTAAAAAATATCTGATCTATTTTAATGAAATTGGGCTTGAAGTAATCCCTACCACAAATAATCTAATAAAATTTTTGCAAAGTGAAAATTTTATTTCAGAAAATGGCTTAGATAATCTTAAAAATTCTATTTTAACCTGTGAAAAGTGCCCTCTTCATAGAGTTAGAAAACAGGCTATTTGGGGAGAAGGAAATATTAATTCACAACTTATGATTATTTCTGAATATCCAGATAAAGATGAAGATTTTTATGGTAGACCTTTTGTAGGACAAATTGAAGATTTATTAAAACGAATGCTTCAAGCAATTAAGTTAAAAAAAGAAGACTTTTTTATTACACATGCTGTAAAATGTAAAACTCCAGGAGGAAGACCCCCTGAAAAAGAAGAAATAGAAGCCTGTAAATCCTATTTATTAAAGCAAATAAAATATATTAAACCTAAATTAATACTTGCTCTTGGTTTCACACCTCCAAAAATCTTTTTAGAAAACAATCCTACCTTTTCCTCTATAAGAGGTAAAGTATTTAAAATAAAAAGAAATATTTCTATCATTTTTACCTATCATCCTAATTATATTTTAAAAAATCCTGCAGTAAAACGCATGGTTTGGGAAGATTTACAAAAATTCAGGAAGCTTTATGAAGAATTATTTAAAACTTCTTAAAATTACGTTAATTTTTCTTTTAATTTCTTATATCAAACTTTTAGCTGCAGAAAATAAAATCTATCTTGTAAAAATAGATGCACCTATTACTCCTGTTATTGCAAATTTTCTAAGTTATAGCATTGATCTTGCCAATCAAAAAAATGCTAAAGCTCTTATTATTGAACTAGACACACCTGGTGGTCTGGTAGAATCAACCAGAAAAATTGTTAAAGATATGTTACAAAGCAAAGTCCCTATAATTGTCTATGTAAGTCCTTCTGGAGCAAGAGCAGCTTCGGCTGGAACTTTTATTCTCCTTGCTTCTCATCTTGCTGCTATGGCTCCAGGAACTCATGTAGGAGCAGCTCATCCTATAGAACTTACAGGGAAAACTGATAAAGAAGTTATGAAAAAAATTATAAATGACTTGGTAGCCTGGGCTAAAAATTTGGCTCAAATGAGACACAGAAATATAAAATTTGCAGAAAAAGCTATTAAAGAAAGTAAAAGCATTACTGAAAAAGAGGCTTTAAAAATGAAGGTAATAGAAATTATTGCTAAAGATTTAAATGATCTTATTAATCAGGCAACAGGAAGGATAATCTGGATAAATAATCAAAAAATAACTCTTAATCTTAAAAATTGCGAAATTATAGAAATAAAAGAAGATTTTAAAACTAAACTTCTTAAAATTCTCACTAATCCCAATTTGGTTTATTTTCTTTTAATGCTTGGTCTTGTAGGAATATATTTTGAATTCGCTCATCCCGGAGCTATTTTTCCTGGGGTTATTGGAGCAATTTGCCTTATTTTAGCATTTGTGGGTTTAAGTATCTTACCTATTAATTATGCAGGTCTTTCACTTATTATCTTAGCAGGAATTCTTTTCTTTTTAGAAATACAAATAACCTCTCATGGTCTTTTAGCCTTAGGAGGAACAATTTGTTTGTTTTTAGGTTCTATTATGCTTTTTGGAAAAAATCCACCTGCTTTAAGAGTTTATCAACCCTTTTTATATACTGTTGTTTTAACTTTTTCTGCTCTTTTAGCTGGTATTACTTATTTAGCAGTAAAAACTTTAAGAAAAAAACCTGTTTCAGGAAGCGAAGCTTTAATAGGTAAAATAGGAAAAGTTCTTGAAGATATAGATTCTGAAAAAGGAAAAATTTTTGTAGAAGGTGAAATATGGAAAGCTATATCCGATGAATATATACCAAAGGGCTCAAAAGTTATAATAATAGCAAAAGAAGGACTGACTTTAAAAGTAAAATCTTTAAAATAATTTAAATCCTTTTAGCCTCTTGCTCTAAGAATTAGTTCCTTCATTTCTCTAACAGCCTTTTCCATTCCAACCATTATAGCCCTTGAAACAATGCTATGTCCTATGCTAAATTCTTCAATTTCAGGAATAGCAGCAACTGGTCCTATATTTTCATAGCTCAAGCCATGACCTGCATGCACTATTAAACCTGAATCTTTAGCAAGTCTTGCTGATATTTCTATTTTAGAAAACTCTTTTTCTCTTTCTTCTTCAGTTTCAGCATCTGCATAAATTCCAGTGTGAATTTCTACAATCTGAGCTCCGGTTTTTTTGGCAAGTTTAACAGTCTTTTCATCAGGATTTATAAATAGACTTACTTTTATACCAGCCTTATTCAGTTCTTTTACAGCTTTTTTTACCTCATCTACCCTACCCTCTAAAATCATCCCACCTTCTGTAGTTATTTCCTCTACTCTTTCAGGAACTAAAGTAACCTGATAAGGTTTAATTTCTTTAGCAAATTTTATCAATTCTTCATCTATAGCCATTTCTAAAATAAGCTTGGTTTTTATAATATCTTTAATAATTCTCACATCTCTTTCTTTAATATGTCTTCTATCTAAACGCAAATGAACCACTATGCCATCTGCTCCTCCAAGCTCTGCTAATACAGCTGCATGAACAGGATCAGGATAAGGTACCTTTCTTGCTTCTCTCACTGTAGCCACATGATCTACATTAACAGCTAATTTGGCAGGCATATATTCCCTCCTTTTTGTAAAATTTATAATCTCCTTTTTACCTTCTTTAAAACCCAATTTATTTAACAAATTTAATTCATTTTTTAACATAAGCCAAGGTGAATAAACTCCTTTTTCATGGTCATAGTCAAGGAGATGAAGTAATCCATGTATTATTAAAGCCAAAAGATAGTTTTCAAAATTCAATCCATAAAATTCCGCTTCTTCTTTAGCCTTTTCTACAGAAATAATAATTTCTCCTAAAAGATCAGAAACTAAAATCCTCTCCTTAGCAAAAGGAAAAGATAAAACATTAGTAGGATAATCTCTTCCCAGATATTGCTTATTCAATTTCCAGATATGTTTATTATCTACAAAAGTTAAAGAGATCTCTTTTTTAGGAAGTTTTAATATTCTTAAAGCTTTTTTTATTTTTTTTTCTAAATCCTTAAGCAAATCCTCTGAAATCAAATCTTCCGTAGTTAAATATATATCTACAGGCATTTTTATTTTTCCCAGACTTTTTTAGCAAAAATTAAGAACCCTGTATGAGCAACCATTCTATCTTCTGGCCTGAGTCTTTCAGGATTGGTTTTATATTTTCTAAGTAAAATTTCTACCACTTCTATATCTACAAAAGGGTATTTTTCAAGCTCTGTTAAACATCTGGAAACCTGATTGGTGGTAGGAACCAAAATTCCAAGGAAATGTCCACCTTTTAAAGCTTCCCAAGCTGCTTTTAAAAGAACCCAGGGTTCTTTTAAATCTAAAAATACCGCTTCAACTTCTTTTTCTTCAAAAGCCTCTTTAACCTCTTTATTCTTAAAAATAACTCTGTTTAAAAGCCCTATTTTTTTTAAATTTTTTTGAGCAATTTTTTGGAATTTCTCTTCTTTTTCATAGGAAATTACTTTTCCATCCTCTCCTACCATAAAAGCAAAAGCTGTAGTTAAAGCACCAGATCCTCCTCCACACTCAAGAACAACTTTTCCAGGTCCTACATCAAGTTTTTGTAAAATATAGCCTATATCCTTAGGATAAATAACCTGAGTAGCTCTTTCTACTTTCATTAAAAAATCATAAAGAGATGGCTTTACAAGATAAAACTTGGTTCCATTCTTACCCAGGATTATTTCTCCAAATTCTTTACCTATAAGCTCTTTTAGATAAACTGAATCTTTATGAGTATGAAAATAGGTATCCTTAACCTCTACAAGATAAGACCGTCCATCAGAGGTTAAAAGTAAAACATAATTTCCCTCAGCAACAGGCATATTTATACTTTAAAAAATACTTTAAAGGCTTTATAAGTCATATAAAAATCACCCTTATGGGCTATTTCAAAAGGAGAATGCATGGAAAGTAAAGGTGTACCTACATCAACTACATCCATTCCATAAGATGCAAAATATTTAGCTACAGTTCCTCCACCTCCTTCATCCACTTTTCCCATAGAACAAACCTGATAAACTACCTTATTTTTATCCCAGTTATTAAGAAGCCAGGCTAAAAATTCAGCATGAGCCTCATTTGCCATATATTTTCCACCATGTCCTGTATATCTACTAACAGCTACGCCAAATCCCATTTTAGCATCATTTAATTTATCATGCACTTCTATATAATTAGGATCTATACCTGCAGTAACATCAGCAGAAAGGGTTTTGGTTTTCATCATAAGGCTAAAAAACACATCTGCAGTAGCAGGAAGATCAGCCTGCTTGATAAGATTATAAATTACACCTTCAAAAATTCTACTTTTGGCAGAAGTATTACCTTCTGATCCAATTTCTTCTTTATCCATAAACAGAAGTAAATTAAAATATTCAGGATCTTCTACTTCTAAAAAGGCTTTTAAAGAGGTAAAAGCACAGATCCTATCATCTTGTCCATATCCTCCAATAAAAGCCCTGTCAAGCCCTACTTCCCTTGCTTTTCCTGCTGGCACCACATAAATTTCTGCACAAACAAAATCTTCTTCTTTTATTCCATATTTTTCATAAAGTAGTTTTAAAAAATGAAGTTTTACTTTTTCTTTTACCTCTTCTTCATCCTCTATAGGAATACCTGCTACTAAAACATTAAGTTTTTCTCCCACAATAGCTTCTGAAAGCTTTTTCTCGGATTGAATTTTTCTTGCAAGATGAGGGAGGAGATCACATATAGTAAAAACAGGATCTTCATCATTTTCTCCTATAACCACTTTGATTACTCCCCCGTCCTTTTTGGCAACTATGCCATGCAACGCCAAAGGCTGAGCAACCCAATGATATTTCTTTATTCCACCATAGTAATGAGTTTTTAAAAAAGCTAAATGGACATCTTCAAAAAGGGGATGGAGCTTTAAATCAAGCCTTGGAGTATCTATATGACTTACTACAATCCTCAATCCCTCTGTGATAGGCTTCTTACCTTGCCTCCAGGCAGCAAGCATTTTATTTTTATAAATAAAATATCCTCTTTCAGAATTATTTTCTTTAAAACCTGCTTTTTCTAAATATTTTCTGGCTATCTCTATCGTCTCTCTTTCTGTTTTAGCTTCAGAAAGAAAATTTATATATTCTTTGGACAAATTTTCTAAAATTTCTTTTTCTTCTTTATCTATAATCTCATAAACGTGTTTAGCCTTATAAACTAAGTCCTTTTCCAGTTCTTTTGTACTCATCTTTTACTCCTCTTTTTGATATTAGCAATATATAATAGCACCAAAGCCTGTTTTAAGCAATATAAATTTTAATACTTATACATATAAAATTGTTTTATTAATAAAATATTTTTATAACAATTCATTAACGTCATAAAAAATTTCTTTCATTTTTATTATAATTTTGTTTTTACCTTGTTTTTTGGCTTCATAAAGTGCTTCATCTGCTCTTTTTATAGTTTTATTTAAACTTTCTACAGGTTTATAACATGTTACTCCCAAACTTACTGTCGTTTTGATACCACTGATATCCATCTTTTCAATGGCTTTTCTTATTCTTTCTGCTGAAATAGCAGCACCTTTGATATTTATATTAGGTAGAATAACTAAGAATTCCTCTCCACCCCACCTGGCAACCACATCATAAGCTCTCAAATTTTTCTTTAAAAATGAAGCTATATTTATAAGAACTTCATCACCTATATCATGCCCATAGGTATCATTTATATTTTTAAAATTATCTATGTCTATTAATACTATACAAAAGCTGCTAATTCCTCTATCAGCCTTGGATTTTTCTTTTTTTAATATATTAAAAACATGTCTTCTATTAAATAATCCTGTAAGTGGATCGGTAATAGCCATACTACGAAGCTTCTCTTCAAGCTGTTTTCTTTCAGTTATATTAATAAAAATAGTCATTCTTCCTATAAATTTTCTATTTTCAAATAAAGGAGTAGCTATCATATAAGCCCAAAATTTTGTTCCATCCTTTCTTATAAGCTCTATATCTGCTTTGAATGTTTCTCCTTTTTTTAATGTTTTAATAACAGGACATTCTTCTAAAGGCACACCGCCTAAAGCATCAGCATGGAAAATATAATGAGGTTCTTTTCTTCTTATTTCTTCAAAAGAATATCCTAAAAGTTTTAAAGCCATGGGATTGACAAAAATTATTCCCTCTTTTTCCTTCACTATATATATACCTGCTTCTAATGTGTCAGTTAAAGTTTTAAAAAGATTTCTTTCTTTTTTTATTTTTAAATACATATGATAAATTATTAAAATAAGCAAATATGAAAGTATTAAACCAAAAGAACCAAATATTAATTCTCTTTTGTAAATATTTAAGGTTAATTTTATATTATTATCCTCAGCCAAAAACATAAGAGTAGCACATAATTCTCCTTTAATATTTTTAAAAGGGATTTTCACAACAGAATAAATTTTATTATTTAAATTTAAATAATAACCAATTTTCTTATCTGAATTTAAAAATTTTAAAAATTTTTTATCTTTTGATAATTTTTGAATTATTTGATAAACTTGTTTCTTAGTTATCCAATCTTTTTTTAAAAGCCAGTTTCTTCCAAAAGGTGAAATTGCATAATATTTTTTAAATTCCGTAAAAAGTTTTTCTTTAATTTCAAATACTTTTAAGAGAAAAATAGGATACTCATTCTCGTGAGTTTCTAATAAAAATCTATAAAAATCTTTAACCCTCCAGACCAGTTCAACACTTCCTATATGCTCTCCATTTATTACAATTGGAACAATGTACCTAAATCCAGGTAAAGATTTACCTATTTCAAAGCCGAACCAAGGCTTTTTATAAGTATTCACATAAACTACAGAAGCTCTCACTTTTCGGAGATCATCCCCATATTTTTCAGGTTTGTCCATTCTTAAAAAACTTTTAAAATCCTTGGTATGGAAATGTATTTGAGTAATTCCTATTTTTTTAAGCTCGTTATAAAGAGGTAAAAGTTTATAATATAACTCTTTTCTAATTCTATTTCTTTTTTTCTTATTTGAAGTTTTTATTGCCTTTGCAAAAAAATTTATAGCTTCTTTATTTTCTTTTAATAGATGATGTTCTATATAATGGAACATTATATATTCCATATTTTTAATAGAAACGTCTACATGGATTTTTTCTTCCATTAACTTTGCAGACAATACCGCTTTTATTGCATTTTTTTTAGTTGTGTTTATAAAAATTAAAAACACTATGTAATAAAAAAGAAAAAAAATTGTAACAAATAAATATAAATAATGCTTTTTTCTTAAAAATTTTTCTACCTTTTCTTTAACCATTTTCAAATTTTTATGCTTTTTTAAAAATATAAATTTTTTCCACTTCTTCTTCTGTCATAGGTTTTGCTAAGAGAAAACCTTGAACAAGGTCACAATTGAGTTCTTTTAAGATTTTTAATTGTTCTTGAGTTTCCACCCCTTCTGCTATGGTTTTCATTCCCAAGGAATGAGCAAGATAAATTATAGTTTCAACTATAGCTCTCTCCTTAGGTCCTTTAGACAATTCTTTTATAAATGACATATCTATTTTTAGATAATCTGCAGGAATATCTTTTAAATAAATAAGAGCTGAATAACCTGTTCCAAAATCATCTATAGCAATTTTGATTTCTATTTTATAATTTTTTAATTCATTAAATATATTTTTTACCTGTTCCATATTCTCAATAATTGCTCTTTCTGTTAGTTCAAGAGTTAAAGGAACTTTTAAATATTTACATTTTTCTAAATATCTTTCAATAAAATCTTCACTTTTTAAACTGTTAGCAGATATATTTAAAGATATAGGAATATTCCATTTTTTTATCTTATTTACAACTTCTTGTAAAGCCCAAGCTTCAAAATCTTTAAGGTAAGGGCTTCTTTCTAAATAATTTATAAATTCAGCTGGTTTATAAATATTTCCTTCTTTATCTTTTATCCTTACAAGAGCCTCAAATCCTGCCAGTTTCAAAGTATTAGTATAAAAATAAGGTTGATAAAAAAATACAAAGAGATTTTCCTTCAATGCTTTTTCAACAAGATTAGCAACCCATATAAAGCTCTTGGCTTTTTTTTCCATAGCAGGGTTAAAAAATTTAATCACATTAGCTCCTTCTATTTTTGCTTCTGAAAGAGCTACACTCGCGTGTTCGTAAAGAACTCTAAAATCTTTACCATCCTCAGGGAATATTGCAACTCCTCCGTTTATCTTAATATTCAACTCAAGATCATCAATTACAAAGGGTTTTTCAAAAATCATTTCAAGTTTTTTCTTAATAAAGATAGCATCTTCTTTTCTTTTCAATCCTTTTATATATATACCAAATTCATCCCCTCCTACTCTTCCTATAATGTCCTCTTTTCTAAAAAAATTTCTAAGTCTATTAGCAACCTCTTTTAATACTTTATTTCCGAACTCAAGTCCATAAGTCTGGTTTAAATAAGTAAGACCGTAAATGTCTATTAATACAAGAAGAGAAGAATCTTTTTCTATTTTAAGAAGATCTTGTATTGCTAAGGAAAAACCATTGAAATTATAAAGACCTGTCATCATATCTTTAAATTTTAATTTTTCAAGTTCCTTTGAAAGTATCATCTCCTTAGTTACATCCTTTGCTACACTAACAAATCTTTTTATTCCACCAGGAAGTTCCACAGGAATAATTTTTTGCTCAAGATAAAAATATTCTCCTCTTTTATTTTTATTTACAAAAATATTGCTAAAAGATTTACCTGATAGAATAGTTTCCCAAACTTTTTTGTAAAATTCCTCTGAATGATAATCTGAATAGAAAATTTTTACATTTTTACCTATAAGCTCATCTTTTGAATAACCACTTATTTGTAAAACTGCCTGATTGGCATAAAGTATAGTTCCATCAATATCAGTTACTAACACCCACTCATCCGAACTTTCTAAAGCCGTTTTTATTATTATACTATTTCTAAATTCCTCCATTTTCTGAAGAGCAAAATTTAGATCTTTTTGAAGCTCTTCAAGTAAAAATTTTACTTCTTCTTCAAAGAAGTTAGGTTCATTTGCATACATTGTAATAACAGCTACAACTTCATTATCTTTAATAACAGGTATGGCTGCTGTAGAAAGATAGCCTCTTTTTAACATTTCTTTTCTCCATGGTTCTACAAGAGGATGAACTCTTGTATCTTCAAAAATTACTACTCTTTTTTCTCTATATGCTATACCTACACAGCTTCTACCTTCTGGTAATTCTTCAAAAATTGAACTTTTTACTTTATCCAAAAATCCGTTTTCATATCCATATTTGAAAATGGGTCTTAAAAATTTGTCTTTTTTGTCAGTAATACCTATCCAAACAAATCTTAATCCTAATTTTTCAACCAATGTGTAACAAATCTTTTGATAAAGTTCCTCCTCCACCAAAGACGTTATAATTAACTGATTGATTTCTCTTAAAACCTCATAAAGCCTTTCAATTTTTTTTCTTCTTGTTATATCTATAAATATCACCAAATCTGCATAATTTCCTTCATAAAGGATAGTTTTTGAAAAAGCAAGAATATAAAAAAATGAACTGTCTTTTCTTTTAGCTTTTAATTCTACATAAAGTCTTTCTAACTGCTCTCCTGAAAGTCTTTTCTCAATTACTTTCTTCATTTCTTCTAAATTTTCGCTTTCATGTATAAGTTCAAGAATGGACATATTCTTTAATTCATCCCCTGTATACCCTGTAACCTCTTGCACAAATTTATTAGCATATAAAATTTTTTCTCTATAAATAATTACACCAATAGAAGGTGCATTTAAAACAGCCAAGGAAATATTGTGTAATTCTTTGAGAGCTGAAAAATAGCTAATCAAAGTATAAATTGTGGTTATAAATTCTGCCTCTTTCTTGTCTATAAAAATCAATTCTGGAATATCTTTTATGATTTTTTTTAATTTCTCCTCATATTGAAAGGGAACTATTAAAAGTCTATTATAGGGAACTTCAAACTTTTCTAAAACTTCAAAATTGCTGTTATCTTTGTAATTTTGAAAAACCTCATCACAAACAACTCCGATATCAGCTTTTTCTTCATAAACAAGATTTAAAACACTTTCACAGTTATCTACATACCAGAATTCAATATGGGTAATATTTCTAAAAAATTTTATTAAAGGAAGCAAAAAAAAAGAATTTTTAAGTAAAATCGCTTTAATTAAAAATGGAAGCTCTCTTTTTTTCTTTTTTATTAACAAAAAGCTTCTTTTTTCTTCAGTAAACCTAGCAATAGGTATATAATTTTTTAGATTTAAATCAATTAAAAAATCTGGAGAAATATAATATATATCAAAATTTTCAGCAGTTAACTTTTTTTTATCTTCTTTTGTGAAAAATTTTAAAATAATTTTATCTTTAAAAACTTCTTCAAATCTTTTAACAAATTTTTCCCATACTTTTAAATCTTTTTTAACATCATAAATAGCACACTTTAAAGCCATATTATCTTCTCCTAATATTTCTAAAAATAAACTTTAAAATTTAATAAAATTATAATAATATCTTTTTTATTAGACAAGATTTAACTTGATTTTATTGATAAGTTTATTAGAACTTTAGATTTTGGAGATGAGGGGAGTCGAATTAAAACTTAAAACCGTTAATTTTTAAGGCTTTGGAATATGTCAATTTTTTGGATAACTCCATTGATAACTCAATCCCTCTCTCTACAACTGGGGAATTCAACTCCCGGCAAAAATGATTACCTATTGGGTAGAGTAACATATTAAAAATGTTTACTCCAAAAAACTAAATTGTCAAACTCTGTTCTTTTTTGTTTGACAAAACTTTGACAGAGTTTTAACCAGCTTTGACACGACTTCGAGTGCAGCCGCAATGAATTTTGGCAAGTTCAAACTCGGACGCCCGCCGCCGGGCGCCGACCCGTGCACCTCCACTCCAGGAAGAACCCGTCCAATTTTTAAAACATTCAAATTTTTATAAATTTTCTTTTTTCTCTTTAGCTTCAGAAAACTCATCAATTCTATGAAGCGCACTTCTTATTTCATCAGTAAGGGTTTGTATTTTCGCTTTTCTATCCCATAGGTATTCCGATAATAGGTTAAAAAGAGACGGCAAAAGGTAGTAGATATTTTTCCGTGCTTCTTCTATTTCGGATATCTCTTCGGTTTCATATAAAAGGATACTTATCCAGTGTAAACACTCCATAGCTAAAGCGCCACTTTCAATTTTTAAGTGTTCCTCTTGAAGCTCTCCTACACGGAACCAAAGAGTAGCAGTTAAAGGATTTACTTCTGTTTTCTTAACTTGCATAGCTCTACCTCCTCCTTAAAAGTTTTTAATTAATCTTACTTCACAACTCACCCTTTTAAGCGAGGACTTCGTAAGGGTCCTGTTCGTTCATGATAAGGGCCGCAAGCTTAATCTTTTGATCCAATTTAAGGTTTGAATTATTGAATAAATAATGAATCATTAAAGAAAAGTGGGCTTCCCTCAAGTCACCCTCAACCTTTTCCTCATCACTTAAAAGGGAAAAAGACTCTTGGAGACTTCCTTTTTTAAGAACTTTTTTGATGGGAATTAAAGTGTTGTCTGAAATATAATTAGGCACCTGCCTTACCCGTTCAACCGAAAACCGTCTATTTATCCACCTGATCCTCACAAAAACATCTCTACCCCTCTTCTTACCATCCTGATACACCTTCAAGGCTGGAAGGTAAAGAAGTAAACCCCTACTCTCTTCCACTTCAAAATAAAAAGGATCGGTAGGGGTTCCGTTATAGGTAAAGTCCTTATATCCTATCCTCTTAGCTTTGTAAAAAGCGTTCACATCAATTCTCCCAAGCGTATCAAAGAAACGAGGATCCTTCTTCCATTGTGCCTTGTGATAATTGAATCCACTAACTAACCGCATGAACTCAAGAATAACCTTCTCGTTAGCATACTCCTTCAAAACCTCAGCATGGTTGAAGTTAAACATAACACACCTCCTTTAGAGTTTTTTTATTGGTAAATAGAAATTTTGAAGCCAAAGTTCTTTAAGTCTTGAAAAAACGCTTTTTCCTTGACAATCCAAATATTCTGGGAAAATATCCGTTACTACATACGCAAAAAAGTCAGCTTGAAATTCCTTGATGTTGTAAAAGCTGCTATCACTAAATAAGTGATGATCAAGCAGCATGTGTCCAACTTCATGCGCCAAAGTAAAAACTTTATAAAGCCTGGGTAACCCTTTTTCTAAGACAATGGCATATCCACTTTCCTTTACACTTTTAGAAAGAGATTTCCATAAAGAATCGGAAATAAGTTTAGCTTTATCTCCTTCAGCTAAAATATTATTTTTTTGGCCTAAAGAAATATTTATATTAGAAGAAACACAAAGGCCCTTAAAAGAAGAAAATCCAACTTCTTCAATTATTTTTACTTTTAGTTTTTTACAGATTTTTTTTAATCCTTGCCAAGACAAAGGCATTTTGTTAAGCTCTGGATAGATGAGAAATAGACAAGCTAACCAATTAAGAAAGGCTTCGTGATCTCCTGGGTTATCCTGATATTTTTGAAAGCACTTTAGCAGAAGCTCTGTTTTTCTATCCATCTCTTTCTCCCTTTTAAAAGGAACAGTCTTTTAAAGACTGTTTTCTTATATATGCTCTATGCATATATATATCTATGCCTACCTTGCTGAATGTCCTGAAACTCGCATTATTTCTCATTTTTAATTTTTCCTTATCTACCCGTCTCGGATGAATTTTCTACCCGCTTCGGAAATTTTTTATCTATCTCCATATCTTCACCTTATCTTCAATAAACTCAAAAGAGCAGAGAATACCCTTTTCTACCAACACGGAAAGGGTCTCTTTTAATTGCTGTTTGGCTTTATAAGGATCTTTAGCGAGAATTCCTGTTCGCTGGATGAGGGTTTTTACTTTAAATTCAGAAGCTGGATTACTTGTTAAGTAGCAATAAAGATTCTTAGCAACCCCTTTTAAAGATTTAAAAACTTCAAAATTAATTTTTAAACTGTGTTCACAAGATATTTCCCAAAAGAATTTCTCAATCAGTAGAATAATAAAGCCTTTTTCAGTCTTTTTTACAGATAATAAAGGATGAGTAAGCAGCTCTTTATTTTTCTTATAAAAGACATATTTTAAGGTTATTTTACAAAGATTTTCAAAAGCCTTGACTATATTTGGATAATCGTGAGAATTTAAAATTTGGGCCACATCTTTAAGCCAAAAACCTAAAACTACTACTTCTTCCCAACCATCTCCTATTTGTGTCCTCATTTCCTTCATTATCACTTTATGAGGATTTTTCTGTTGGAGATAGAGAACAGCAAGAAATTTTTCCCAATCCTTTACATTTACTGGGATTAAAGATTCCATGATTGCTTTACCGTCTTTTAAAAGATGTTCATAAAAAGTAACTTTCTTAGCTGGAAAGGGAGGAAACTTTAACACCCTGTGATAAACAAAAATTTCACCATCATGCAAGTGATTTGTCTCTTCCTTTATTTGAGGAAACATCTTCTACCTCCTGGGATATTTTTTTAATTTCAATAGGTAATGGTTCTTCAAAGCTAAACAGATTAGTGATTAAAAAATCATTATTTACAGAACCGTAATTATTTTTTAGAGTCCTAACTTTAAGATCATATTCTCCTTCTTTGATTGCAAGGTAAACCGCCCTACAGTTATTCACAAAAGAAGAGGCACCCCGCACTTTGTGATAAAGGTCAAATCTGTTCTCTTTTCCCTCAACTTTCTGCTTTCTTAGATGATGAGAAAGAATAATATTTTTCTCATTTAAAGAGCAAAAAAGCTGAAGTTGTCTTAAAAATTTTTGAATTTCTGGATTAGAATTTTCATCCTCGAAAACGCTTCCAATAGGGTCTATTATAAAAATTTGATATGTATTATTTAATTTTTCTAATTTTTGCATAAGGTATCCTTTCAAATTTTCTACAGCTGTTACTTCTTCTAAACGGAGTTTTCCTTGGATTTTAAACTTTTTTCTTCTTTTCAAATACTTTACTCGCCTAAGTAAGGTATTAAGAGAATCTTCTAAAGAGAGATACGCCACGAAATATCCGTTTTGAGCTAACTCAAGAGCTAAGAAAAGTAAAAACAGAGATTTTCCAACACCTCCTTGTCCGACAAGAAGAGCTAAGTTTGATTCAGGAATTTTTAAAAAAGAAATATATTGAGATTCAGGAATGTCTAAATTTTCAAGCTCTAATAAATCTGAAATTTCAACCCAGCGCCTATAATAGACTCTCTTACTGAAAAAGGTAATAGCTGCTAAGAATGGATGTCCTTCAGCCAAAAAGTCTGAAATATCATAACCATCATTCTTTCCTTCACCAGGTTCAACTAAATAAATTTCCTTGGCATAATCTTGTAGAACTTCAACAGCCTTAAAAGCTTTTTTTCTCCCTGGTTCATCAGCATCCACAAAAATATAAACGATTTTGTCTAAGAAAAATTCAGAACATTCTGAATTCTGAAACTCTACCTCAAAGTTATTATATCCAATAACAGCTGTATTATCTGGAGTAAACTCTGCACTAATTCCTTGATTATAGGATTCTTTCAAATCTTTTTGTAAATTCAGGCAATCCTTTTCTCCTTCAGTTAAAAAGATAAAACGAAGATTAGGCTTGGTAAGTTCGGGAAGATTGAAAAGAAGAGACTTACCGCTCCCTGCAAAATCTATGGTGAGTGGTTCTTTTAGAAAAGTTTTATTTCTTCCTATTTTCTCTTTAAATTCTTCTTTAACCTCTCGAAACCACCACTTCCGATATGCAGCTTTTCTTTCAATGGTTTTATAAACATAAAAGCCTGATTTGGAAAATTTCTTTGAAAGGTCTTTTATATCTTCTTGTAAATTCTTTGGTTTTTCACTTTGTTTGAACTTTTTCGTTTCTTTGCTTTGCTTATTTTCTTTTTTATCGTTTAACCTTATTCCAACCTCTTCTGCCAGCTTTTCTACAGCCTCGTTAAAAGAGAGCTTTTCTAATTCCTGAATAAAAGAAAAAACATCTCCTGATTTATCACACCCAAAGCAATGCCAAACCCCTTCTTTAAAATCTACAGATAGACTTGGATTAGTATCATCATGGAAAGGACATTTTGCTAAACCTTGATTTCCTCCATTGTAAAAAATTTCAAAATTTAAATATTTTTCATAAAAACTTCGATAATCTAAAGATCGTTTAATCCTTTCAACCAAGGCATTAATTTCCACCCTATCCCTCCTTCTGTTTAAACACAGGAAAGTGAGGAACTACGCATTTTCCTCTTTTATTTCTTCTTTCCTTGCCTCGAGCCAAGCATGAACATCAGACCTTAGCCAGCCTGAAACTCGACGGCTCAACTTCACAGGCTTGGGGAACCGGCCCTCCTTCACCCAAAGGTAAATTGTGGACCGCCCGACCCTGAGAAGCTCTACAAGATCATCAATCCTGTAAAGACCAAACTTCCCGTGATGTTCAAGTTTTTCTTTTTGCATAACTTTACACCTCCTTGACTTTTTTTATATTCAGTTTAACTTTCGTAGAAAGGATTGAGGAGGTCTATAAATGGATGGAGAAAAAAATTCTACTATTCCAAAGTTTAATGACAGTACCTTTGAATATGATTATGTAGTCGGACATATTTATGCATGGGATAAACTTCCCGCCGAGAAGAGAAGATGGATTTACTTGAGACTTTTAAAAGGATGGACCACATACCTCGGAACTGCCATTTCTGCCTTTCCTTTTAATACCTTGCAAAAGCCTTTGGACATCCCTGCCCCTCTGCTTAACGGCTTACTTTTAAACTATGGGTTTTTTCTTTTTTACGATTGGGTTGGCAAGATTTGGAACAAACCTGTTATGCCTCTTCCCTTTAAGTTAAACAAATGGCTCGCCAAGCTACTAAGAGCCCTCTCTCTCCTCTTCTATGGCAAAGAACCAGCCGTTCTTAACCCTTTAGAAGAGATAGAAACTTGGTCAATTGTTAGGCCCTTTGATGAATACTCAGAAAAGACTTGGCTTAACATCGTAAACGACAGACTAAAAGCACCTAATGCCCTACCGATCTACTTCAAAGGTAACTACTTTGTAGCCTTTAAGTTTGATACAGGAGAGACGAAACATGTTCCTGATTATGAGGCATATTTTACTCCCATACAAATTCAAGTTTTTATGTGTTCGGACAAGTTTGAAATAGACAAGCATAGTTATCTAATCACGAGGAATAATATAGTTCTTAAAGAGATCAGAGAGGCAGTCAACAATTTTTTCCACGATAAGACAGCCTTCTTAAATGGTATCATAGAGGATGGGTTTTTGAAAAGGAAAAGCCTAACTGATGAGGAAAGGGACCTTCTAAGGGAAATGATCACCCAGAGGGTCAAGGAAAAAGGTCTTTTAGAAAATGCTACAATTGGAGAGATAAAGCAAACTGTTCGGAGTATTGTTAGGGATTATTTCAGACAAAAGAGGAGGAAGAGGCAAGCTCCTAAGGTGGGAAGATGTCTTCTCTGCGGGGAAGACCTTTCTAAGGTAAGTCGAAAGGGTAAATACTGTGGGACCTGCTCCAAAGAAAAAACTTATATAAAAAACCTTTCAATCATGTTAAAAGATCCTGAATTTTTTGAAAAATTTTTAAATAGAAGTTTAAGCAAAGAAGAACTGGCTAACATTAAGAAAAAAATTGGAAGATATGATCCTTACAAATTATTGACAAAAAGAATTAAACTTAACCTGAAAAGAGGCTGGGTAGAAAAAGATGTTAAAAGTTGGTTTGGTGAGGAAATTCTTAGAAAGTTAATAACAACTTTTAATATAACCTGATTTTTAGCTTAAAAAATTTTCTAATTAGACATCATCCAGTTTCTTAATTTTTCCTCGGTTATCATTGGTTTTTTATATTTGGAAGTAGGAAGAAGTTTTATAGGAATTCCCCAGTTTTTCCAATTCTTCCTAAGTGTAGAAACCGAAATTCCTAAATAAGAAGCAATTTCTTTCCAGGTAGATAATATTTTCATTTTATCCCCCCCTTTTTATTTTACCTTCTCTCAGGTTATCAATATAATCAGCCCAATCCTGCATCATTTTTTTTCTATGCTCCAGGAACTTAGTTCTATTGTAAGCCTGTCCCAATCTATCAGGAACTTTATGTCCTAATTGATGTTCAATGATATCAGGCTCATATCCTAAAACTTCATGTAAAAGAGTTCTTGCTACCGCTCTAAAACCATGACTTGTGATCTCAGTTTTAGTATCAATTCCCATCCTCTGTAAAGCTGCATTAGTGGCAGCATCGCTTATAGGTCTATTCCATCCTCTTCCTGTAAAAACATAGGGAGAATGTCCTGTTAAAGGCTTAAGTTCTTGCAAAATTTGTATTACCTGTCTGCTTAAAGGCACTATATGGTCTTGCTTAGTTTTGGAAAGTTTAAATCTCCATTCTGCCTTTTCAAAGTCTATATCTTGCCATTTCATAGTTCTAACTTCTCCAGGTCTTTGGAAAGTATAAACCAACATTTTTAAGGCTCCTGCTACAATAGGAGAATAAGGATAGCTCCATATAGCTTTTAAAATCCCTGCAAGTTTCTCAGGATCTGTGACAGCTGGTAAATGTCTTTCAGGTGCTGATGGAAGAACCCTTCTAAGGGATGGAGTAGGATCATATTCAGCCCTACCTGTAGCTATAGCATATCTTATTACTTGTCCAGCAATCTGTAAAATTCTCCGGGCTGTTTCCAACTTGCCATGCTTTTCTAAAGGTCTTACACAATCAAGAAGATGAGGAGCTTTGATTTCATTAATAGGCATTGAGCCAAGAGAAGGAATGAGATATTTATTAAGTCTATAAACCTGGGTTTTATAATGATCTGGTGACCAAACTTTACTCATTTTTTCAAAATATTCTCTGGCTATAGCCTCAAAAGTATTGTATTTAGCTAATTTTTCTTCCTTTCTCTTTCGAGCTGGATCTATTCCCTTAGCAATAAGTTTCCTCATCTCAAAAGCTATTTCTCTGGCTTCTGCAAGGCTTATTTCTGGATATCTTCCAAGAGCAAGGGTTTTTCTTTTACCATTAAAACGATAATCTAATCTCCAGAGCTTTGAACCTGCAGGAGTTACCCAGATAAATAATCCTGATCCATCTACAATTTTGTAAGGTTTTTCTTTCGGCTTTAGGCTTCTAAGCAAAGCATCTGTTAACTTGCCTTTCATTTTAAACTCCCGTTTTAAAATTGTCTTGGGTTAAGTGGAGTAACTTAAACTTTATTTGGCAATTTAAGAGATCCTGAAAAGGTAGATTTTTATTAACCTTTAGAAGTGGAGTTACCGAAAACGGAGTTTTAAAAAATAACTCCAAAATTAACTCCTAAAATGTTAGATAATATTGGATTTTATTGGAGTTTTTTGGAAAGTCAAGAGTTGTGAAAAGCTGATTTTATCTAATTTTTTAGATTTAGTTGGATCCCCTTAGACTACCTATACTTGGAGATGAGGGGATTCGAACCCCCGACCTCCGGAGTGCGATTCCGGCGCTCTCCCACCTGAGCTACATCCCCTTATTTACTGGGTTGTAGTCTGAAGTTTAGCTTTATTGAATTTTTCAAACAATTTAGAAATCTTATTGCCTGCTTTTTTCCAGTGAAAAATACCTTTACTTACTCCTTTATGAAGCAAACTCTGAACCACTCTCAATTGCTGTTCAGCTTTTTCAAAATCACCAATCTGTAAATAGGCTAAAAATTTCTTAGTTTCTGTTTTCACTCTACTTTTAAAAGCTTTATTCCTTAGCCTTCTTTTTTCACTCTGTTTTAAAGCCTTTTTAGCTGATTTATGATGTGGCACAGTACCCCCTCCTAATTTTTAGTTTTGTCCTAATTTAATAACAATTTCTTATTTTGTCAACCTATTTAATAAATCTGTGGTTTCAAATTTAAAATGTCATACTTAATTACTTATTTTGAAATGTCAAGACTTCTTTAACCTGCAAAGTGGTAACTTTTTGGTTAGGGAATTTTTTATTTTAAATTTGAAAATTTTTAAATATATGATATAAAAGTTCTTTTTAAATACTGTTTTTAACAATAATCCTTTGAATAAAAGGAGGTGAATATGCATTTTTTGGGGGCTATCTTACCTCTGTTAATTGTTCTTATTGGTATGATATTTTTTCATAGATCAGGAACTTTTGTTTCTATAATAGGTTGGATTTTAGCAATGTTTATTGCTGTATATTATTTCCATACCCCTTGGAATGTAGTATTAGGAGCAAGTTTAATGGGTATTGTTAAAGCCTTAGGAATTACCTTAGCTGTTGCTTTTACTATGTTTCTTATCTTTCTTATGAAAGAAACTGGAGATTTAAAAAGGATTATTGATTATATAAAAGGTATTGTTAAAACCAAAGAAGAACAAACTCTTTTTATAGGAATGGGATTTGGTTCTTTGTCCACAGCTCTTGGAATGGTAACTCCTGCCATGTTTCCTCCTATCTTTAGAATTCTTGGATTTTCCTCTTTAGCAGCAATTGCTGTAAGTATTCTTTGTTATGATCCTTTAACATCTTTTGCTCTCTTTTCTATCCCTATTACACTTCCTTCTAAAATTGCCTGGACTGCTTTTGGTATAAGACCTCCTGGAATTGATAATCCTCAAAGTTTTATCTCAGATTTTACTTTTAAAATCACAGTTTTTTTACCTGTAATTTCTGTATGCTTTTCCTTTCTTATGCTTTACGCTGTAGGTGGTTTTTATGCTATTAGAAAAAATTTTTTACCTGCCCTTTTAGCTGGTTTAATTTTATCAGGCACAGCTCTTCTTTGTGCTACTTTTAAATTGGTTCCTGTGGAAATTATTGGAATTGTTTCTGGCTTTGCTACCATGATTTTTGTATATTTTTATTACAAATTAAAAAGCAATAATATTTATGAAAAAAGATCTGAAAAATTTGATATACATACCTTTAAATCCTGTTCTCCTTTTATTTTGCTTATTGTTACTTCCTTTATTGTAAACATGAAATCCATCAAAGTAAAACTTGCCCAAGTTTTAGGAAAAGCAGAAGTCATACATATCTTTGCAGATAAAAAAGCTGATCTTAATATTATGGCTAATGTATGGTTTTGGATTATGGTAGTTTGCATTATATCTATCTTTATTTTAAGACCAAATTCACAGCAATTAAAAAATACCTTTAAAATCTGGTTAAAAAGAACTCCGGGTCCTTTTCTGGCTTATTCTTTATTTTTTGCAGTAGCTTTTATTATGGCATGGTCTGCTATGGATGTGGTAAATGAAAAATTGGTTCCTTCTCCTTATTTTAAAGAATTTAATATGGATCGTATTATTGCTCTTGCTCTTTCTAATTTATTAGGTTCTGCTTATCCTTTGGCTGCTCCTTTCCTTGGTTTAATAGGAGCATTTGTAGGAGGTAGTGAGACAGCTTCCAATGTTCTTTTTGCAAAAATTCAATGGGATGCTACAATTTCTACAGTTGGAGCAGGTGCTTTTATGTGGATTTATGCAGCTCATGCTGTGGGAGGTGGTATAGCTTCTGCTATTACTCCTGCTAAAATTACTAATGCTGCTGCTACTATAGGGGTAAAAGGAAAAGAGGAAGGACAATTTATCAAAACTGTCCTTATCCCCATTATATTAATGACTTTAATTACTGGTATAATGAATCTTATTTTTATTAAATTTTAACAAAGTGAGGTTATTAATGAAAACATGTAAAATAGTAGTTACAGGTGGTGCTGGATTTATAGGATCTAATGTTGTTGAAGCTCTAAATCAAAGAGGAGAAGATAAAATAATTATTGTAGATCATTTAAAAGAGGGTATTAAATGGAAAAATCTCATAGGTTTAAAATTTTTGGATTATCTGGATAAAGACGATTTTTTAAATCTTATAGAAAAAGGACATTTCAAAGAAATTTCTGCTATCATTCATCTTGGAGCTTGCAGTGATACCACAGTAAAAGATTTACATTATCTTTATCTCAACAATTATAAATACTCTCAAAAATTGACTCTTTTTGCTTTAGAAAATGATATAACCTTTATTTATGCCTCCTCAGCCGCTACTTATGGAAATGGGTCTCTTGGTTTTTCTGATGACGAAAGCTTTATACCTAAGCTTAAACCTCTTAATCCTTACGGTTTTTCAAAACAGCTTTTTGATCTCTGGCTTTATTATAATGGTCTTTTAAATAAAGTAGTAGGTTTGAAATATTTTAATGTCTTTGGAGAAAAAGAATTTCACAAAGGTGAGATGAGAAGTGTGGTTTTAAAAGCTTATGAACAAATTAAAAAAGAAGGTAAAGTGAGATTATTTAAGTCCTATCATCCTGATTATAAAGATGGAGAACAGCTAAGAGATTTTATTTATGTAAAAGATGCAGTAGAAGTTACCCTTTTTTTCTTGGAAAATCCACAAATTAAAGGCATTTTTAATGTAGGAACAGGCAAAGCAAGATCTTTTAAAGATTTGGTTTTAGCAGTATTTTCAGCTTTAAGTCTTTCTCCTAATATAGAATATATTGATATGCCTGAATATTTAAGAAAACAATATCAATATTTCACGCAAGCTGATATTACTAAATTAAGAAAAGTGGGTTATAATAAATCTATGTATGAATTGGAAGAAGCTGTTAAAAATTATGTAAACTGGTTAGAAAATCAAGATATTTTCTAATTTCTATGGAAAACGACTCTTTTTTTGATATTTTAAAATTTCTTTTCAAAAGAAAAACCTCAGAACTTGCAGAAGTAGAAGAAGAAATAAAAGAATTACTTGAAGATTATAAAGAAGAAAAAGTTGTTACTGATTTTGAAGAAAAACTTATTCTCAATTTTCTGAATTTAAAGAATTTAGAGGTTAGAGAGTTTGTTATACCAAGAAATGAATTAATAGGTCTTGATCTTTCTTTTGACTGGGAAGAGGTACAAATGCTTATTTCTCAATCTCCTCATTATTTTTATCCTGTTTATAAAAATATTTTAGATAATCTTGTAGGTTTTATATCTTTAAAAGATCTGGCAAGAGGTATGGGAATAAGTATTTTTAATTGGACTGAATGGGTTAAAGAACCTTTAATTATACCAGAAAATATATCTGTAATTTCAGCCTTTGAAAAAATGGTAGACCGCAAAACAGAAGTAGCTTTTGTAGTAGATGAACATTCAGAATTAACAGGTATGCTTTGTTTAAAAGATATTTTGAAAGAGATTCTAAAAAAAGAAGTCACCTGCCCCCATCCAGATGCAGAGGGATGGATTGTTTTGCCAGGAACTTTTAAAATAAGAGAACTGGAAAGATGTTTAAATATAGAACTTCCCAAGGGAGAATATGAAACTGTTTCAGGACTTATTATAGAACACACTAAAAAAATCCCTAAGGTTGGAGAAAAAATAAAAATTCCTCCTTTAGAAATAGAAATCCTGAAATCTAATCAAAGAAAAATAGATCTTATAAGATTAAAAATTGTAGAAAATAAAGAGAAATAAATTCCCTTATGTCAAAAAAATTTTTTAATTGGTATAACATCTCTTTTACTATTCTGTCTGCTTTACTTTTAACCCTTGCTTTTCCAAAATGGAACCTTTATTTACTAAGCTTATGTGCCTTGGTCCCTTTATTTCTGGTGTTTAGTTATACTAAAAATCCCAAAGAAGTTATATTTTTAAGTTTTTTATTTGGAATCGGACATTTTTCTACCCTTCTTTATTGGATAGTTTATACTCTTGTTAAATACGGCCATATATTTTTTATAGCTTCTTTTTTTCTTTTATTACTTTTGTCTTCTTATCTGGCTTTATATTTTATTTTGCTTTTTTATACAACTTTTAAAATCAAAATCTTTGAAAAACCCAACTTTATAAAAGGTTTATTCTTGGCATTATCTTTTTCAGGAACTGAATACCTAAGAAGTAAACTTTTAACAGGTTTTCCTTGGGGGCAGTTGGGATATCTTTTGAGCAATTTCTCTCTTTTACTTCAATCAGCAGATATCTGGGGTGTCTGGGGTTTGACTCTAATAGTTGTTTTTATAAATTATTATTTTTATTTTCTTATAAACATTTTTTTTATTGAAAAAAATTTAAAAAAATTTTTCAGTTTTAACAATTTTCTTTTTATCTTTTTTATAAGTCTGTTTTCTATTTATGGAATAATTTCCAAAAATAATTGGGAAAATAAAATTTTACATAAGAAACAATGTTTGAAAGTAGCTTTATTACAGGGAAATGTCCCTCAGGAGATAAAAGAAGCTAAGGAAATTGCCTATTCTTTAAAAATTTATCGTAAATTAAGCTTTTCTGCTATAAAAGAAAAACCTGATCTTATTCTTCTTCCTGAAACAGCTTTTCCTTTTTATTTTCCCTATGAAAAGGAACCTACTTTTTATTTACTTTCATATTTAGATAATCTAAAAAAAGAAAGTCAAAAATTGGGAAAGATTCCAAAAATAATCTTTGGAACTTTTAGATTAAGTTATACTCAAGGCAAACCCAAGGTCTATAATAGTCTTATAGTGTGGGATGGTGAAAATTTTGTAGATCTTTATGATAAAGAGCATCTTGTTCCTTTTGGAGAATATATTCCCTTAGGAAATTATTTTTCATTTTTAAAACATATTTCTGTAGTTTCTGATATAATAAAGCCAGGCTTTTCCAAAAATCTTACTGTGCCTTTAAGTTCTGGTTTTATAAAAATTACCCCTCTTATTTGTTTTGAAAGTGCTTTTTCTAAAATTTTACAAAAAAGAGCTAAGGAAAATACTCAGTTAATTTATATTGCCACAAATGATGCTTGGTTTGATAAAACCTCTGCTCCTTATCAACATTTTCAGATGGCTGTAATAAGAGCTGTGGAAGCAAGAAGATATACCCTTCAGGTGGCAAATACAGGGATAACAGGAATAATTGATCCCACAGGAAAAGTCTTAAAACAAACTCAACTTGAAAAAGAAGCTATTCTTTTTGGAGAAGTAAAACCTTTTTATAAAAAGACTCTTTTTGTAAATTATGGAAATATTTTAGGAATCTTAGGGAGTCTGATTTTAGTAGGAAGTTTCTTAATTGTCTTATTCCGTATTTAAATTTTGCCAAGCTTTTAAATTTTTGGGCTTAAATCCTAAAAATTGAAAAATTCTTTTAACAAATTGACTTATTAACTCTTCTAAGTTTTTAGGTTTGTGATAAAAAGAAGGCATAGCAGGGAAAATTACTGCTCCTGCCTGAGTACAAATTTCCATATTTTTAATATGAATAAAATTTAAAGGAGTTTCCCTTATAACTAAAATTAAAGGTTTTCTTTCCTTAAGCATTACGTCTCCTGCTCTTTGTAAAAGATTTCTGGCACTTCCTTGTGATATAGCAGATAGTGTTCCCATTGTGCAGGGAATGATAACCATACCAAAATAAGAATTAGAACCGCTGGCAGGAGGAGCTGAAATTTCATCTTCTTGATAAATCCTATCAGCAAATTTAAAAATTTCCTCTACAGGTTTTTCCAGCTCATATTCCCAGACTTTTTTCCCTGCTTTAGTAATAATAACCTCTACAGAAAAATTTAAATTTTTTAATTCTTTTAAAAAATAATAAGCATAAATAGCTCCACTTGCTCCTGTTATTCCCACTAAAATTTTTTCTTCCATTTTTTAGCGCTCTTTTTAGCAATTCTATCTGCTTTTTCATTGTAAAAATTTCCACTATGTGCAGAAACTTTTATAAATTTAACCTGATGAAAATTGGTTAGTTTTTCTAAAGTCTCCCAAAGTTCTTTATTTTTAACAGGTTTTCCCTGTGATGTTTTAAAACCTCTTTTTTTCCATGAAACTAACCACTGGGTAATTCCTTTTAAAACATATTCTGAATCAGTATAGATTTTAATTTTACGAGGTTCTTTAAAATAGCTTAAAGCTGAAATAACAGCTTTGAGCTCCATCTGATTGTTTGTAGTAAAGGGTTCTCCATCTGTCAAAATTATCTCTTCATTATTTTTTTTAATAATACAAGCCCATCCCCCAGGTCCTGGATTACCCAGACAGCAGCCATCTACATAGATTTCTATAAAGTTTTCTTTTCCCATTTATAATAAATAAGCTCTATTACTAAGAGTAAACCCTTTTAGAGATCCTTTAAAATTTTTATTGAGAAGTTTACCTTGAATTAAAACCCAGTGAGAGCTTCCAAAACCTTGAGGAAAAATAAGAAATTTCAAGGCTTCTATATCTCTCCAGTTAACATCTGAAATCTCATAAAGAACCTTCTCAATACCAAGAGATACCAGAAAGGATCCTTGCTGAGTAAATCCTGTTGTGAAAAAACCATATTTATCTCCCAGCTCTTTAAGAAGAGTAAAATCAACATGGGAAGTTATATCTGTCTCCCCAGGTTTAAAATAAGGATTATCTATAACTCTATTCCTGTAATAACAATACAAAGTTCCTCTGTATCTTTCAGGAGAATAATAATCTGCTCTGGGGTATCCATAATCTATGGTAACAATAAATCCCTCTTTAAGTTTTTGGAACAAAATTTTATAAAAATTTTTTATTTTTACACAAACCTCTGTCCTATAATCTTCTATCCAAAGATGAGAATATGGTTTTAATCTTTTTAAAATCTCTTCATCTTCCAAATCTTTAAAAATTTCTTTTATAGTTCCATCTTTTTTTATTTCAAGCCATACTTCTTTTATCTTAGAGGTATTTTTTTGTATAACTTTTACTGGAAATGAATCAAAAAGTTCATTAGAAATAAAAACCCCTTTAAATTCTGGCAATTCTTCTAAACTTTTTATCCATTTTATTTTATTTTTAAAAACCGCCAAAGTTTCTTCTTGAACAGCTTTAATAGAGGAAAAAGGCTCAACAATTATATAAAAAAAATCATAACCTTTTTTATTAAGATATTCTAACATATCAAAAGCAAGATAACCCTGACCTGCACCAGCTTCAACAATGGTAAAATCTTTTGGTTTTTCCAAAATTTCATATATTTCTATTATTTGATTAGCCATTGTTGCTCCAAAAACCCTGTGAACACATGGAGAAGTTAGGTAATCTCCCTTTTTACCAGGGAGATTACCTTTAGCATAATAACCATACTCAGGATGAAAAAGGCAAATTTCCATATAATTTTCAAAGGATAAAGGCGATTTTTCTGCTAAATAATCTAAAAGCATTTTTAAATTTTATTTTTTATTTGCTTTAATTATTTCCAAAGCTCTTTCCTTTTGGTGAGGAAATAAATCTGGAGGAACAAATTCTTTACCTAAGGTGGAAGCTACTATATATCTCGCACATTCTTTATAATTTTTACCCTCTCCAAGACAGTATTCACTCTTAAGAAGCTCTGCTGTAGCTGGCATGTTTTCTAAACGATCACCAAAAAATGGACACCTTTCTAAATTTGGACATTTTTCACCATTTATATCTTTATCCATTTTAAAAAATTCTATCGATTTGTTTAGTTTTATACTAAGGTTAGACATGTTTTCAACTGTTTTAATAACTTCTTCAACTCCTTGAGTCATTTCACGAGAAGCTTGAGCCACACTGTTAATATCCTGAGATACCTGATCTGCAACTGTGGACATCTCCTCTGTTGCACTTGCTATACTCTGTATCCTCTCCTGAAGTGATTCTGATTGTTTGGTTATTTCTTTTAAAATTTCAGAGGTTTCCTCAGACAACTTCACTCCTGAAGCAACTTTCTTATTAATATCATCCACAGCTCCTTTAACATCACCCACAACTACCTGTATCTCCTTAATCATCTGTCCGATTTCATCTGTGGACTTGTTTGTTCTCTCAGCAAGTTTTCTAATCTCACCTGCTACCACTGCAAAGCTCTTTCCATGCTCCCCTGCCCTTGCTGCTTCAATAGTGGCATTTAAAGCAAGTAAATTAGTTTGCTCTGCTACATCTTTGATAAAAGTCAACACATTTTCTATTGCTTTTGAACGCTCTTCCAGATTTCCCATAATACTCTGGAGCTTTTCGGCAGCCTGTTCTATGGTTTTTATTTCTTCAGCAGTCTTAAGAGTCATTTCTTCACCTTTTTTAGATACCTCAGCAGTGTTTTTACTGTTTTCCAAAATGTTATTTGTGTTTTTAGCGATATCAACTATAGTTATACTCATTTCTTCTGCAGAGGAAGCAATTTGTGTAGCTTTTTCTGCCTGCATATTTAAATTATTACTGAACTCATTTGTAATTCCACTTAGTTTTCCTGAAAAATTGACTATATCTCTTGACACATTTCTAACATCGCTTATCACATGTTTTAATTTCTCAATGGTTCCTTTTATAGCTATAGCTATTAGTCCAATTTCATCTTTACTATCTATATCTATTTCTGCATTTAAATCACCTTCTTTTATTCTCTCAAGTATATTTTCAAGTTTCTGTACAGGTCTTTTAATTGAAAGAACCACTGTATAAATAACTAATATAGAAATACTAATAAATAAAGCTCCACAAATTAATAAAATTATAATCTGTTTTTTTAGGTCATTTTCAATTTTAATAATTTTATTATAAAAGAACCTATAATAAGGGGTTTCTAATTTCTCATCTATTAAACGGTGTATTGCTTCCATCTTTGGAAGTATTTCTTTTTGGTAAATAGCTAAAGCTTTTTTATTATTCCCTCCCATAGAAAATTCTATAGCTTTATTGTAAAACTTTTCCAAATTTATCATGTTATTTATAAGTTTATTAATTGCTTTTTCCTCTTCAGGAGAAAATTTATGAGAAATTTTCAAAATTTTTAAAGCTTTTTTAAATTTTTCTTTTGCCTCTAAAATTCTATTATAGTATTCTCTTTTTTTATTTATATTTTCAGTAAGAAATATTTTCAACATATTATCTCTAATTTCTGCTATTCCCTCATCTTTTATTTCAATCAAACATCTTTCTTTTTTCATAGTTTCTTTTATATCATTTGCATCTATTTTTGTTTTATAACAACAAAATAAAGTCCAAGCACTTACGATTCCTACTATTACAATTAAAATTAAAAAACCAAAAATTAATTTTTTAACAATACTCCAATTTTTAAACATACTTTCTTCCTCCTATTATTAAAATTATTTTAATTAAATTTTTATTTTCTTGTTAAACCAAATTCTACCAAAAGTTCTTTCCCATTTATTTCAAAAAGAAAAGCCATTCTTGGAATTTTGCTTGGTATTTCTATTTTATGATCGTTTCCTGTAACAATAGAAGGGGTGGAGCCTTCTAAAATAAGTCCAGCTTTTTCCAGTTCTCTTCTAAAAACACCTGAAATCTGATTGGTCATCTCTCCACTTGCATCAATAACCTCTTTGTTGATCTCTTTAACTTCTTCACCAAGTATATTTTTCATAAAATCGAAAATTATCTCTTTATCATAACTTACTATAAGAACGCCTTCAAGTTTATCAGAAGCAAGGCCTACTATAACCGAAATATCCTTAAGACCACTATCATCTTTTTTAACCTTAGTTTCCTTCAAATTCGGTTTGTCCATTAAATACATACCAACAACTTCTTCAATGGCTTTTTTGATAGAATCTGTTACTTTTTGTGCATTCATTAAATTCCTCCTCTTAACAAATTTTAACCCTCTATCACCTTTTCAACATCAAGCATTAAAACAAGCTTATCAGGAAGTTGATATACATTTTTTATGTATTCCTTAGCAAGCCCTTCCAACCTTTCAGGAGTTCTTTCAAGTTTATTTACTGGTATTTCCAAAATATCACCTATTCTCTCTACAACAAAAGAAACTGGCACCTCCTCTTCATTTTTGATGATCAAATTGATTTTAGGAGTTATATCAGTATAAAGTTTTATCTTTTTTGCAAGATTCATAACAGTAACAATCTGCCCTCTTAAATTCATTATTCCCAAAATGTAATCCTCTGCTAAAGGAACTGGAGTAATTTCTAAATCCTTGTTAATTTCCATTATTTTATCAGCTGAAATTCCAAACAAAAAATCTCCCATATAAAAGGTAACAAAAGTTTGAGTTTTTTGAATACCAAGTCTTGAGATTTCTTTTTCTTCAAGTTTCAGGTCTTCTTTTTTTGCTAAAGTCATTACACAGCCTCCTCCTTAAATCTATTTAGACAAAAGATTTTTAATAGTTTCCAATACTCTATCTCTTTGCAATTTAACCTCATATCCATCTGCTCCCAGTTCAAAGACCTTTTTCTTGATATCTTCTCCTGCTAAAGCTGTAACTACAATAATTGGTATCTTATTTAAATTAGGATCACTTTTTAAAACTTTTATAAGTTCAAAACCATCCATTTCTGGCATTTCTATATCTGTAATGATAATATCAAAATTGGGATCTGTAGTTAGCTTATTTAACGCCTCTTTACCATTTTCAGCATCCTCAACCTGATAACCTGCAGTTTCCAAATAATTTTTCATCATATTTCTAAAAAACGGAGAATCCTCAACTAACAAAATCTTTCTGGGCTGCACATCTTCTTCCTTTACAATAAACCACTCAGGATCATACATTTCTATTATTTTATAAACATCAATAAATAAAACAGTCTTTCCATCTATTATTCTATGTCCCAAAATTCCAGGATGTTTATAAAGCCCTTCTTCAACCTCCAAAGTAGTTTCAAAAGTGTCAACAATATTTGAACATAAAATTCCACATGTTTTATCCCTTTCTGTAAAAAATAAAACATTATATTCTTCTTGAGATGGAAGCCCCTGTAAAGGAAGATAGTTTTCCAGCCTTATAATTGGAATAACTTCTTCATTGTATATAATTACCTCTTTTCCACCGACAAATTGAAGGTCTTCGGCTTTTATTTTATCAAGTCTTGATATAAGAGCGATGGGAAGAGCAAGCCTTTCTTCTCCTATTTCAAATATTAAAATAAAATAGGTCTCTTCTCCTGAAATTTTTCTTTTAACAGCTTGTATATCCTGAGTTTTTTCCACTTCTTCTATACTTAAACCTATATACTTAGATAAACCCACTACATCAAGAATTAATGCCAATTTACCATCTCCCATTATAGTGGCACCAGAATAGATAGGTATGTTTTTAAACCACTTACCAAGAGGTTTAACCACTATTTCTTCAGAGTTGAATATTTTACTTACCAATAGTCCAACTAATCTTTCACCTGTAGTTAAAATCACCAAATTTTTTTGATTTTGATCTTTTCCATTATGTTTTAAAATTTGAGATAACCTTAGCACGGGGATAATCTCTCCTCTGAGTCTGTAAAATTCTGTATCTCCAACCTTAAGAAGATCTTTTTCAGGATCAATATTTACCAGCTCTTTTAAATTCACCTGAGGTATAGCATATCTGTAATCTTGTGATGTTACAATAAGTGCAGGAATGATAGCAAGAGTTAAAGGTATTTTAATTCTAACAGTGGTTCCTTTTTCATACACAGTATCTATTTCTATAGATCCACCCAATTTTTCTATATTGGTTTTTACAACATCCATACCCACACCGCGACCAGAGACCTGAGTAACCTTTTCCGCTGTTGAAAATCCAGGTTTAAATATAAGAGACAAAAGTTCTTTTTCAGAGGCTTTTTCTGCCTCTTCAGCTGTCATAAATCCTTTTTCTATGGCTTTTTTTCTTATCTTTTCTATATCTATTCCTTTTCCATCATCCTCAATTTCAATAACCACCTGTCCACCTTCTTGATAAGCTCTTAAAATTAAATTACCCTCAGGAGGTTTACCCACCTGAACTCTTACATCAGGAGGTTCTATACCGTGATCTATAGCATTTCTAACAAGATGTGTAAGAGGATCTTTAATTGCTTCTATAATAGATCTATCAAGCTCTGTCTCTGTTCCTTCCAGCTGTAAATTCACTTTTTTACCAAGAGCTTTAGAAAGGTCCCTTACAATTCTCGGAAATTTATTAAATACTGTTCCTATGGGTTGCATTCTGGTTTTCATTATGGCTTCCTGCATCTCAGTTGTGATCATGGATAAAGCCTGAACACTTCTGGTTAAATCCTCATCCATGATTTTTTGAGCGAGTTGAACCACCCTGTTTCTTGCAAGAACAAGCTCTCCTGCTAAATTCATAAGCTGATCTAAAAGTTTAACATCCACTTTAATGTGAGTTTCTGTTAATTCTATGTGAGGTGTTGCTATAGCTTCCTTTTTTTCTTTTTTAGGTGCATCCTTTACTGCAGGTTTCACTTCTTTTGAAGAGACCTGTTTTTCTTCCTTGACTTCTTTTTTCTCTTTTTCTTCAGGTTTTACCTCCTCTTTTTTCTCTTCCTTAGCTTCTTCCTTAGCCTCCTCAACCTTTTCTTTCTTAGCCTCTTCCTTAGGCTCTTCTTTACCTTTGCCTCCTATCTGTTTTTTCAATTTTTCATTGAAATTTGATATTTCTACTAAAAACTCTAACAAATTATCATCTATGGGTTCTGTTTTGTTTTGTTCTATATGGTTTATAATATATTTTATCCAATCTACTGCTTTTAATAATATATCTATTATCTCTTCTGTGGGCTCTAAAAGCCCGTCTCTCAATTTTGATAAAATATCTTCTGAAAAATGAGCTATGCTTTCCAGACTTTTAAAACCGAAAAATCCTGCAGCCCCTTTCAAAGAGTGCATACTTCGAAATATAGACCTTATGACTTCTAAATTTGATTTATCTTTTTCTAATTCTATAAAACCTTCTTCTAAGTTTTCTATAGTTTCTTTTGCTTCTACCAAAAAATCCTGTAAAATATCCTCATCAAATTCCATGCTTAAACCTCCTGCAATTTTAGCTTATATCTTTATATTTTATAAAATCATTTTAAAAAGTTGTCAAGAAAAAAATTTTTCTTGATAAAGTTCTGCTTTGTTATTTTTAATTTTTAAATAAGCTCTTTTGCCTATGATTACAGGATAATTTTTTAAATTATGGCCTATAGGAAATTCATAACCAATAGGCATGTGCTGAGGCAAAAATTCTTTAATATTTCCCAAAAAATTTAGAGGATCTTCTCCCCCTAAATCCCCTATTATCAAAGCCTTTATCTTCTCCTTTCCCAAAGTAAAAATTACCTGAATCAAAGCCCTTTCTAAACGATAAAGTTTTTCGTTTATATCTTCTATAAACAGAATTATACCATCAACATAAGGGAAATAAGGTGTTCCGCATAAACTTGCTATAGTAATAAGATTTCCCCCTAATAAAACACCCTCAATTTCTCCTTCCTGATAACCTTTACCCTCTAAATAGATATTCTTATCCCTAAATAAAATTTCAAAAAGTTTTTTTGTTGTATTTTTATCTAAATTGGGTAAATCAGCTATCATAGGAGCATGGATACCTGGTTTGTTAAATTTTTTATAAAAATAAAGATGCAAAGCCGTAATATCACTAAATCCTATTAAATAAGGATGAAATTTCAAATTTTTTACATCACTTAATAATTCATCTAAATATGGTAATAATTTTATTGAACCAAAACCTCCTCGTGCTGTCCAAATATAAAAAAAGTCTTTATTAGTAATCAATTCATATAATAGAAACGCTTTAAACCCTGGGGATGTTTTTGAAAAATCTACATAGCTTTTAAAAGGAATAGAGTATTGTCTTAAAATCTCTAACCCTTTTTCATATTTTTCCTTAGACGGAAAGTTAGCAGGAGAAACTATAGCTACGGTTTTTTTTGTTTCCATAAATAGTAAAGACCCTCTAAGGTTAAATAGGGATCTATTTTTTCTATTTTTTTAGACAGAGGCACTATAAATTTAGCCATGCCTCCTGTAGCTATAACCTTGGGACTACTTCCCATTTCTTTAGAAAGTTTATCTATTAAATAATCTGTAAGACCTGTAAATCCATAAAGAAGTCCTGTTTTTAAAGCAGATATGGTATCTTTCCCTATAGTTTGCAATGGAATTTCACTTAGATCTATCTTGGGTAATTTGGCTGTTTTTTTAAATAAAGCTTCTGCAGAAATGAAAAGCCCTGGAGCAATAGCACCTCCTAAATAAACTCCTTTTTCAGAAATGCAATCAAAGGTAATAGCTGTTCCAAAATCCACTATAATTAATGAAGTTTTATATTTCTCCCAACCTGCCAAAGCATTTATTAATCTATCCGCTCCTACTTCAGAAGGATATAATAAATCCATTGGAATATCTACTGTGGTATGGTCTGCTACTAAAACCTCTCTTGCTAACCATTTTTTTCCCATCTCCACCCAATAATTGAGCGCAGAAGGAACTACACAGGCAATAGATAATCCTTTTATATCTTTTAATTTTATTTTATAAAGCTCTAAGAAATTTTTCAATTTAATCAAAATCTCTTCAGAAGAAACAGGAATTTCTGTTTTAAAAGTGAACAAAGCAGTAATATTTCCTTTTTCCTCAAAAACTCCACAAACTGTAGATGTATTGCCTATATCTACAGCAAGAAGCATCTAATCCCCCTTTATCTCTTTATTCTTCAAAAGCCAGCAAACCCAGTTATTCATCTCTTTTCTTAAAATAATTTCTGCAGAACGTGGTTTTAAAGCCTCTTTAAGCTCTCTTTCCATAGCTACAGAAAATCCAGAAAGCAAATAATAAGGTGAAGTCCAAAAAGAAGGGAGTCCAAAAAGGTCTAACAAAAGCCCTTTATACAGGTTTCCCAATACAAGATCTGCTTTTAAAGGTAAAAGCTTTTTAATATTTCCTTCTATTACTTCTGCTTTATTTAAAAGGCCATTTAAAGCTAAATTATGTTTTGTTACTTTTATACATAAAGGATTTATGTCTATGGAGACCAAATTAGACCCGAGTTTAGCCCAAAAAAGAGTTAAAATACCACTTCCACAACCTATATCCAAAACACGGTCAGGTTTACAAAAATTTTTATAAAATTCCCAGCTTAATTCAAGCATCATAACAGTAGTAGGATGCCCTCCTTCTCCAAAAACCACACTGGGATCAAAAACCAGATCCCATTTACCTTCGCACCAAATAGGAGCAATCTTTAAGTTTCCTATTTCTAAAGGTTTAGGGAAACGATTTTCATTCCATTTATCATAAGGAACTTTATCTTTAAGTTCAAGCTCTAAATTGTATTTTTTAGATAATTCTTGTATCAAATCATCCTTTGGTTTATGAAAAAATAAAACCCCTACTCCATCTTCCTCCCAAACACCAATGAAATCCTCATCCTCTAAATTTTTAAGCTCTGGATGACTGTTTTTGAATATATAAATATAAAGATCTGTATAATTTTTGTATTTTCCTTTTAACATTCTATTATCAAAAATTCAAATACAAGCTACCTAAATTTTAGGACAATTTATAAAGATGTCAATAAAAATTGAATTCCTAAAAATTTATAAACCAGATTTGCTATACTTTCAGAATAAAAAACAGAAGAAATTAAAAAGTTTATTAAAATCCAAAATATAATTATCCACCTTATTTTGAAAGACTGCTTTCTTATCTGATTTGTATCAAAATTTAAATGACTATGTTTAAGAAATTCAATTCTTTCATAAATACCATAGTGATGCCAGCTCTTTTTATACAATTGCCCTGTAATTTCTCCTATTTTAAACAACGCTGAAACTAAAGGACGAGGATCTTTTATCAAAATTAAAGATTGTAAATCCGCTTCTCTTTCAAACTGTCTTAGAAAAAATGAAAAGATATATCTTATATAGATATAAGCAAAAAGAGTAAAAAATATACCTATCTCAATTTCAAGATAAATTCTGTGTTGTTTGTTTAACATCTCTATAAAATTGGGATATATTTGATGAATGATTGATAGAATAAATAACAAAATTGTCATAAGAAATAAGGGTAAATTAATTATAAGTAATAAAAGCCAAAAGGCATGTTTCTTTTTAATGTGCCCTATTTCATGAGCTACTACTCCAAGAATCTCTTCAGGAGTAAGAATATCTAATAGATGTTGCGAAAAAAATAAATATTTTAAACCTCCGGGAAATCCTACTACTCCTGCTGTATAAACACGTTTACCTATGTCTCCAAGAACATAAATATCTCTCACTTTTACTTTATTCTTTTTCAAAAATAAAAGAATTAAATCTCTTAAAAATCCATCCTTTAAAGGATACACCGGCCAGAGTTTGATCATAAAAACAGGAGCAAAAAACAAAATAAAAAACAATAACAACCAGTCAAAACTTTTTACCGCTATTCCCAGTAAATCTAAAATGTTTTCAATAGCTATTAAAACTAAAATGGGAGAAACCAGACCCGATAATAGTTTTAAATAATTAAAAGTAAATCTGAACAAAAAAATTTTCATAGCTAAGAAATAGTGTAAAAACCATAGAAAAGCTATTAAAGAAGAAAAATAATACTGATCTATTATAGATTTTAAGTTGAAAAATGTTAAATCAAAAAAGTATAAAACAAAAACTATAAATATCAAAAATTTTTCTAAAATAGATCCTGTGGAAACATAATCTGATGGTATCTTTTTTCTCAATAACAAAATAAATGAAAAGAAAAAAAATTCTTTAATCAAAAAAATTATTATTAATACTGAAAAAGAAAAGGGAGAAGAGAAAGAAGGCAAAAATTCATAAATCAAAAAAGAAAGCCATAAATAAATTAAATCTTCATATAACACTTATTTACTCTTAGAAGTATTTTCTTTCTTCTTGGTTTCTTTTTTTTCTTTTTCTTTTCTGGCATAATCTGTTACATACCAGCCTGTTCCTTTTAAAATAAATCCACTTTCACTTATTAATTTTATCAGTTCACCTCCGCATTCAGGACAGACTTTTAAAGGCTCTTCTGTTATTTTTTGCCAGACTTCCAGGTGCTTTCCACATTTTTTACATTTATATTCATAAATAGGCATCTTCCTCACCTCCTAAGAATAAATTTTATCAAAATAATTCAAAATTTCTTCCATACGAGGCAAAAATTTTAAATTTTTTAGAAGTTCTTTGGTAATCTTATGAACAGTTTTTTCCTCTTGCCATTTATTTTTAAAATAAAAACTACTTTCATATCTTATAAATCTTACCAGATGAACTAATTCGTGAGTTAAAATATAAAGCAAAAGTTCTTTTAGAAAAGGGTTATTTCTTTTAAAAATTCTATTTTTATTAAGACAGATCAGATAAAAATTTTTTCTTTTAGAAGGTAAATCGTGAAGAACCTCAGCTTTTAAAATAGTAGCAAATTTATTTTTTATAAACTTATTTTCTTTTAAAACATAAATATCATAACTTAAACGGGTTAACTCTTTGTGAGACAGTTTTAATTTATCAATTAAATTATCTTCTGAAAGACGAAAAATTTCTGCTAATTGAGACCTTAAAACAGGCGTGTTTTTTAAAAAATTATTTATTGTTGTCCCTTGGGATAAGAGCCTAACCACACCACCTGCAAACAATAATTCTGTATTTCTTCTATACAAGCTTTTATATTTTCATCTTTTATATGCCCCTCACAATCCAAAAAGAAAATGTATTTCCAGGGTTCATTTTTAGAAGGTCTGCTTTCTATTTTTGTAAGGTTTATTCCTTTTTCAGCAAAACATTTTAAAACTGCAAAAAGAGCACCTGGTCTATCAGCTACACTGAAAAGCAGAGATGTTTTATCATTACCTGTAGGTTTCATTTCCTGCTTACCAATAATCCAAAATCTGGTGCAATTTCCTTTTATATCTTCTATGTTTTTAGCAACTATTTGAAGATGATAAAGCTTTGCTGCCATAAGACTCGCAATTGCTCCTACTTTTTCATCCACTGCAGCCCATTTAGCAGCAAAAGCAGTAGAAGGCACTGTTTCAACAGGAACAGAAGGTAATTTTTTTCTTAACCACTTCCTACATTGAGCTATAGCCTGAGGATGAGAAAGAACCTTTTTAATATCTTCTAATTTCCCAGTCTGATTCATAAGATGATGAGAAATAGACTCATAGATCTCTCCACAAACTTTCAAACCATATTCATAAATAGCATCAAGTGTGGTAGCTACTACACCTTCTATAGAATTTTCAATAGGAACAACTCCAAAATTTACCCTTTCACTGCTTACTTCTTCAAAAATGTCTAAAATGGTTTCTACCGGAAGAAGCTCTGCTGAAGTCCCAAAATGATTTAAAGCTGCTATATGACTAAATGTTGCCTCAGGTCCTAAATAAGCTACTTTTATCTTCTGCTGAATTGTTCTGCAGGTCTTTATTATCTCTGAATAAATTACTTTTAAAGTATCCTCTGGAAAAACTCCTTTATTTAAAGTTAAAATTCTTTTTAAAACCTCTTTTTCTCTTTCTAAATCAAAACTTACTTTACCCCTTTTTTCTTTTATTTCTCCTATTTTTTTAGCAATTTCAATACGTTGTTTTAAAAGCTCAATAATCTGACTATCTATTTCATCTATTTTTTTTCTTAAATTTTTCAGGTCTTCTTTTTTCATTTAAATTTCCAGAATTACATTTTTATTATCTTTTATTTTTAAAGCATTTATTAATTTCCTAAAAATTTTTTTATTTTTGAGCTTTGAAATGCATTCAGAACAAAAATAAGCTCCTCTTCCTCCTCCTTTTTGCTCTTTATCCATTATTATCTTTCCTTCTTTAAAACAAAATCTAATAAGTTCCTTCTTGGGTAATTTTTTTCTACAAACAATACATGTCCTTTCAGGAATATGTCCTTTCTTAGGCACTTATTTCCTTTTTTGCTTTTTCAATTATTTGTTGAACTTCATCTAAACTAAGTTTAGTAAGTTCTGCAATTTTTTCAGGTGAGGTTTCTACCAAAGTTTTTAAATCTTTAATTCCTGCCTCATACAAATATCCTGCTATTTCATCAGATAGACCTGTAACTTTTAAAAGTTTTAAAAATTCTGGTTCCTGTCTTCTTAAATACTGAGTTTCACTTAAAATATCTATTCTCCATCCAACTAATTTAGAAGCAAGTCTTACATTTTCGCCCTTTCTTCCTATAGCTAAGGATAACTGATCATCAGGAACCACTACTTCCAGAGTTTTATTAGCTTCATCTACAATAACCCTGCTACATTCAGCAGGTGCTAAAGCATTATAGACAAATTTAGCAGGATCTGGATCCCATAAAACCACATCTATCTTTTCCCTAAATTCTCTACGATCTCCCCTTGTAGTAAGGTTTAATTCTTCTAAAATAACTGAAATTCTTGATCCTCTAACTCCTATACAGGCTCCTACAGGATCAATATTGGGATTATTAGAAGTCACAGCTATTTTAGTTCTTGATCCCGGTTCACGAGCTATAGCCTTGATTTGAACAATTCCCTCTTGGATTTCGGGAACCTCTTTTTCAAAAAGCTTTTTAACAAAAGCAGGGTGAGAACGAGAGACAACTATTTGAGGTTCTTGTTGTCTGTAAACTTCTATTACCAGAGCTTTTAATCTATGACCTCTTATATACTTCTCTCCAGGGACTTGTTCTTCTTCAGGTAAAAGAGCTTCTGCTCTACCTACAGCTAAAATAACACCTCTTTTATCAAATCTGTGAACATATCCGCTTACTATATCTCCGAGTTTATGCTTATATTCTTCATAAATCAGTTGTTTTTCTGCTAATCTTAATCTTTGAGAAAAAAGTTGTTTTACAATCTGAGCAGCTATACGTCCCAGATCCTGAAGTTCTATTTTCTCTCCAATGATATCTCCTATTTTTACATCAGGAGCCATTTTAGAAGCTTCGTCTATGGATATTTCAGTTTCTGGGTTTTCAACTTTATCAACCACCTCTTTCAAGCGATAAATTTCTATATTCCCATGTTCTTCATCAAACCTTACATCAATTTTGGCTTTATTCCCAAATTTCTTTTTAGCAGCAGTTTTTATTCCTTCCACCAAAGCTTCCACTACTATTTCCTTAGATAAACCCTTTTCTTTACTTAAAGTTTCTATAACTTTCTTTAGCTCACTCTGGTGCATAAATATTACTCCTTTCTAAAATTTAATCTCTGGCTGGAGATTAGCTTTTTTAATATTTTCTATAGGTAATTTAAAAACCTTCCCATCAATTTCTACCCAAACTTTATCATCTTTTATTCCTATTATAATACCTGTAAAATTTTTCCTACCTTCTAAAGGTTCTTTTAAAGTAATTTTTGCTTTTTCTCCTTTAAACCTTTCATAATCTTCTTTTTTAACCAAGGGCCTTTCTATTCCAGGAGAAGAAACCTCTAAATTATAAGAACGATGTATAATATTTTCTTTATCTAAAATTTTTCCAACAAGTTCGCTGATTTTAACACAATCTCCTATAGTAACACCACCTGGTTTATCAATAAAAATCCTTAACACCCAGCCAGCTCTTTCTCTTTTCCATTCCAAATCCACCAATTCTATGTTTTTCTTTAAAATTGGTAATTCTATAAGTTCTTTAATTTTTTCTTTTAAATCTCTTTCTTCCATAGTTTTTACAAAGTTTTAAAAATAAAATAAGAGCGGGCGACGGGATTCGAACCCGCGACCCCCAGCTTGGGAAGCTGGTGCTCTACCCCTGAGCTACGCCCGCTTTATTTCCAAATTTAATGATTATTATAATTTATTTCAAAAAAATTACAAGTAAAAAAGAAAAATTATTAAATTCTAAAGAATATCTGATAAAAATAGATAATTATAAATTATTAAAACTTTCTATTTCTTTTAAACAGCCACAATCTGAAATTAAGGGCTATGTATATAATTTTTTCAATTATTTTTAAAAATTTAAAAATGTAGTATATTATGTTTTAGATGAATACAGAATATGATGTCATTATTGTAGGAGCTGGTCCTGCAGGTATATTTTCAGCCTTTGAATTAATCCAACATAGCAATCTTAAAATCCTTATAATTGAAAAAGGTAAAGACATTACAGAAAGAAAATGTCCTGCTAAAAAGGAAGGTAAATGTTTGCATTGCAAACCCTGTAATATAATAAGTGGTTGGGGAGGTGCTGGTGCTTTTAGTGATGGTAAACTGAATATTTCTCCAGAAATAGGAGGCTTCCTTTGTGAGTATGTAGATAAAAATATATTAATAAATATAATTAATTATGTAGATAAAATCTACATAAAATACGGTGCTTCTAAAAAATTATATTCTCCTGATCAAGAAACTGTTAAAAAAATTAAAAAATCTGCCAGTAAATTTGGTCTTCTTTTTGTTCCATCTAAAATAAGGCATATAGGGACTGAAAGATGTAAAGAGGTTTTAAAAAATATAAAAGATGAGATATCCAAAAAAGTAGATATTATTTTTGAAAATTCTGTTTCAAAAATATTGACTTCAGGAAAAACAGTAAAAGGAGTACAGTTAAGAGATGGAACAAAAATTTTGGCATCTTTCGTAATATTAGCTCCTGGTAGAGCAGGAAGTGAGTGGCTTCAAAAAGAAGTTAAAAGGTTAAAATTGAGTACCCAAATAAATCCTGTAGATATAGGAGTAAGAGTTGAGGTCCCGGCTTCGGTTATGGAAGATCTAACTTCTATTTATTATGAACCCAAGATCATTTATTACTCTAAAACTTTTGATGATAAGGTAAGAACTTTTTGTATGAATCCTTATGGCGAAGTTGTTATGGAAAATATAAATGGAGTATGGACTGTAAATGGGCATAGTTATGCTAATAAAAAGACGGAAAATACTAACTTTGCTATTTTGTGTAGCACCTATTTTACAGAACCTTTTAAAGAGCCTATTATTTATGGCCAAAACATTGCTAAACTTGCTAATCTTCTTGGGGGAGGTATTTTGGTTCAGAGACTTGGGGATATTAAAAAAGGAAGAAGATCTACCAAGGCAAGAATTGATAAAAATCCTGTTAAACCAACATTAAAAAGTGCTACTCCAGGAGATCTTAGCTTTGTTTTACCCTATCGTTATTTAATAAATATTTTGGAAATGATAGAAGTTCTTGATAATTTAGCTTCTGGTTTAAATTCTCCATATACTTTATTATACGGAGTTGAAGTAAAATTTTATAGTTTAAGATTGAAATTGAGTTCTTGTTTGGAAACAGAAATTAAAAATCTTTTTGCTATAGGTGATGGAGCTGGTATTACCAGAGGACTTGTTCAAGCTTCTGCATCAGGTATTATTGTAGCAAGAGAAATTTTAAAAAGAAGAAATTTCCTTTAAAATTAGAAATTTTAAAATTTTATGTTATAATTTTTAAGAATTTTAAAATTTTTTTATTTTAAAAGGGGGTTTTTTTATGCAAGCTAAGATAGAAACTTCTCGTTTGGAAAAAATGTTGAAAAATATTGAAAATGTAGCAGATAAAAAAGCTTCTATGGCAGTTTTATCTATGGTTCTTGTAGAACCCAAATCCTCTGAAAGTTATATTTATTTAACAGCTACAGATTTGGAAATAGGTTATAAAGGGAAAATATTTGCAGAAGTAGAAGGAGATGAAACATCTTTTTGTGTCCCTGCGAGAAAATTTTATGAAATTATCAAAAATTTTCCTGAAGATGAAGTACTTTTAATTAAAGATGGAAATAAATTAATTATTAAGGACTCAGAAGAACGCATAGTTTACAATTTAAGTATTACTGATAGTGAAGAATTTCCAAGCCTTCCTGAATTTGTAGAAGAAAATGCTTTAGAAGTTCCTGGAAAAACTTTAGCAGAACTTATTTCAAATACTATTTTCTGTACCTCAAAAGAAGAAAGTCGCTTTGTTTTAGGAGGAATTTTTTTTGAACCTCTTAAAGAGGAAGGAAAATTAAGAGCTGTTGCTTCTGATGGACACAGGTTGGTTCTTCTTGATAGAGAAATTGTAGGGATTGAAAATGCTGATTTTAATGAAGGATTTATTGTGGGAAGAAAGGCAGCTAAACAGATAGAAGATATTGCTGAAGATGAATTAGCAGTAAAATTTGGTTATATCAATAACTATGTAGTAATCTGGACAACCAATTCGGTCTTTTTCGCAAGAACTATAGAAGGTACTTATCCTGATTACAGAAGTGTTATACCAAATGAATATGAAAATATTCTAAAAGTAGATAGAAAGCTTTTTATTGATGCTTTAAAAAGGGTCTCTTTAGTAATAAATGAAAAATTTAAACCTATTACTCTTGAATTGCAAACTGATGAAATTATCCTTACCTCTCAGGAAACAGAGATGGGAAAAGCCCAGGTAAAACTCAGTGCTTCTTATGAAGGTAAACCTCTTACTGTAAATTATAACGCTGATTATCTTTTGGATGCACTACAAGTCATGAAATCAGAAGAGATAGAAATGAAAATAGGCGAAGAAAGAGTTCCTGCTATTATCACTGGTTACAGGGATGAAGGATTTTTATATTTAGTAATGCCTATGGTTTTATAAAATTTTTTTAAAAATTTGAGGAGAATATAAAAAAAATGGAAAGAAAAAAAACAATCGCTTATAAGGCACAAAATATTAAAGTTCTTTCTGGTTTAGAAGGTGTTAGAATTCGTCCTGCTATGTATATAGGTTCTACTGATATTTCTGGATTTCATCATCTTTTATGGGAAGTTTTGGATAATTCTGTAGATGAAGCATTAGCAGGTTATGCTACAGAAATTAAAGTTGTTCTTCATAAAGATGGATCTGCCAGCTGTGAAGACAACGGAAGAGGTATACCTGTAGATATTCATCCTGAAGAAAAAATCCCAGCTTTAGAACTGGTAATGACCAGACTTCATGCAGGAGCAAAATTTGACCATGGAGTTTACAAAGTCTCTGGAGGACTTCATGGGGTTGGGGTCTCTGTAGTAAATGCTCTCTCTGAATGGTTAATAGCAGAAGTTTATAGAGAAGGCAAAATTTATAGACAAGTGTATAAAAGGGGCTTTCCTGAAGGACCTGTTCAAATAGTGGGAAAAACTAAAAAAACAGGAACATTTGTTAGATTTAAACCTGATCCTGAAATTTTCGGAGATCTGGAATTTGATCTGGATATAGTTCAAAAAAGAATTAAAGAGTTAGCTTATCTTAATCCTAATATAAGATTTTATTTAATAGATGAAAGAATCGGATTTTCAGAAAAATATCATTATAAAGGTGGTATTGTAGAATTAATTAAACATTTAAATACTAAAAAAAATCCTGTTCATTCAAAAGTTATTTATATTTCTGGAGAAAAAGATAATGTAAAAGTAGAAGTAGCTCTACAATACAATTCAGGTTATAGCGAGATTATTTATAGTTATGTGAATAATATACATACTAAAGAGGGGGGAACCCATGTAATAGGTTTTAGAGCTGCCTTAACAAAAGCTATAAATAGATACATCTCAGAAGACAGAGTTCCTAAGCAACTAAAAATGAAAATAGAAGGTGAAGATGTAAAGGAGGGGCTTTGTGCTATTATATCCTTAAAAGTTCCTGATCCTCAGTTTGAGGGTCAAACAAAAATGAAACTCGGTAACAGCGAAGTTAAACCTATTGTAGAATCCATTGTTTATGAAGGTTTATTGAAATTTTTAGAAGAAAATCCTGGAGAAGCTAAAAAAATAATTCAAAAATTAGTTATAGCTGCTAAAGCAAGAGAAGCTTCCAGAAAAGCAAGAGAACTTATAAGAAAAAGAAGTGAAATAGAAGATTTTATAGTTGCTGGAAAGCTTGCTGATTGCTCTGATAAAGATCCTGAAAAAAGAGAGCTTTTTATAGTAGAAGGTGATTCTGCAGGAGGTTCTGCTAAGCAAGCAAGAGATAGAAAATTTCAGGCTATTTTACCTTTAAAAGGTAAAATCCTTAATGTAGAAAAGGCAAATATAGAAAAAATGCTTTCTTCTGAAGAAATCAAAAGTCTGATTGCTACTCTTGGAACAGGAATAGGTCCTGATAATTTTAACATAGACAAGTGTAAATATCATAAAATTATTATCATGACAGATGCAGACATAGATGGTGCTCATATCAGAACACTTCTTCTTACCTTTTTTTATCGCCAGATGCCAGACATAATAGAAAAAGGTTGGTTATTCATCGCTCAACCTCCTCTTTACAGAATAGTTGAAGGGAAAAAGGAAATCTATCTTAAAAATGATGAAGAGCTTGATCAATATATTATAAAAAGACTTATTCAAAACATTAAAATTTCTTTTATAAATGACAAATCTATAGAAATAAAAGATTTTAAAAATTTCTTCTTTAATCTGGCTAAATTAGATAGGTTGCTTTTAAATTTATTAAAGAAAACCTATCCTCCTCAGGTTCTTCTTATTTTGTTTAAATTGGGTTTTAACAATTTATCCATGTTTGAAGACCAAAGCAGGGTTGAAACTTTAAGTCAAGAATGTCAAAAATTGGGTTTTAAAGTATCCAAGATCAAGCCAAGTGAATATAATCCTAAATATTATGAATTTTTCGTTCTTTCTGAAAAAGAAGCTTTTGTTTCTACTCAGATAGGTCCTGAAATTATTTTAGAAAGGGATTACAGAGAGGCTTATAAAATTTTTGATAAAATTAAAGATTATTTAAATTACAAATTAAAAATAGATTATAAAGGGGAAACCAAGATCTGGGAAAATTGGATTTTTTCTCTAACTGAAATTCTTCAATACCTAAGAACTGAGGGTAGAAAAGGTCTATTTATTCAGAGATACAAGGGTTTAGGAGAAATGAATTCCAAACAATTATGGGAAACTACCATGGATCCAGAAAAAAGGGTCTTAAAACAGGTTAGTATCCAAGATGCTGAAAAAGCTGATGAGCTTTTCTCTGTTCTCATGGGTGAAAATGTAGAACCCCGTAGAGAATTTATTTATCAACATGCTTTAGAATATAAAGAACTTGATATATAAAAGGTTTTAAAGTATGGAAAAATTAAATTTAGTTTTATCCAAGGAAAAAATTTTACAGAAAATTAAGGAGTTAGCTGAAAAAATTGATAAAGATTTTAATAATGAGTCCTTAGTTTTTATCGGAACCCTTAAAGGTGCCTTTATTTTTCTTTCTGATTTATTGCGTTATATTAAAAATCCTAATATTCAAATAGATTTTGTAAGGGTTAAAAGTTATGGAATGTCTGATACTTCTTCTGAAAATGTTATACTTACCAAAGATATAGAAATACCTTTAGAAGGAAAAAATGTAATAATAGTGGAAGACATTGTAGATACAGGTTTAACTTTAAAATATCTCTATGAATATATTAAAAAATTTAATCCCAAAAATCTTAAAATATGTGCTTTAATTGATAAAAAAGAAAGAAAAAAATTTAATATTCCCATAGATTATGTAGGATTTGAAATTGAAAAGGGATTCCTTGTAGGATATGGTCTTGATTTTGCAGAAAAATATAGGCATTTACCAGAAATATACGAGGTCATAAAAGATGAATAAAAAACAGTTTATTTTAAATTATTTAAAAAATAGTCCCTGGTATTTATGGGTTTTGAGAATAGGTGGAGCTGTATTAATAGCTTCTGTTGTTATAAAATTTATGCATTTAAAATAATAAATTTCTATTAAAAATATCTCTTTATCAATTTTTTAGTTTTGCTATTCCAAAACACAATACCATACCAGATAACAAGGATTAAGACTAAAATTCCAAAAGCACCATAATAAGTTAAATAATCTGGCAAATAAACTTTTTCTCCTTTAAATAGTGTGTCTCCAAATTTTTCTATTAAAAACGAATTTAAAGCATAAGTAATAGAAAAAAACAAAAGGGTGATAAAGGCTTTAATATCTCCTTCTCCAAATTTCCATAACAAACTTGCACTACAGGAGCCTGCTAACATCATTCCTATTCCAAAAAGGATACCTCCTGCTACAGCAGTCCATCCAAAAGCAGGAAAAACATAAAGATAAGGATTTTTTATTAAACCTTGCATTTTTAAAATTCCTATTCCAGTAGTGGCTATTAAAAGTGCTATAATTACAGCCTGGGACATTTGAGTTTTTTCAGAAAAAAAAGGTTCTTTAAAAGCATTTAGCATGCACCAGCGGCTTTTTTGTAAAACAATTCCCATAACTGCTAAAATAGCTAAAATCCAGTTCTCTTTTATAAGAAAAATCAACCCTAACAAGCCTAAAAAAGCAAAAAATAGATTAAATTTAGGAAAACGAACCTGCTTGCCACCCAAGGATGGATATTTATCAAGTTCCCAAACCTGATACTGAACTCCTATATAAATCCCTATGACAAGACCTAAAAGCATTAACAAAGAACTCGCAGAGAGATTAGCAAAGGAAGTAAAAAAAGCTGTAATATTATCTCCTAAAGCCAAAGAAGCTCCCAATCCCATTAAAATTCCTGCTAAAATAGCTTTATAAAATTCTATTTTAGAGGGAATTTTTAAAGCAAATTCTTTAAAAAAACTTGCTGAAAAAAAGGCTCCTAAAATTAAAGCTAAATTATAATTAAAAGAATGAGCAAGATTTAAATGGAGACCCACTAAATTTAAAAATTCCTCTCCCCAGAGTTTAATTTCTTGGGCAGTACCCCAGGGATAAAAAAGATATTCCAAAATCACTACTAAAATCCCTATTAAAACACCCCCCAAACGAGGATCCATCTTACACCTCCTTTTTTATAAAATTTTTATAAAACTCAAAAACTTTAAGTTCTGGTTTATCTTTTAAAAGTTTTACCCAATCTTCTTTAAAACCTGTATATTTAATTTTTTGATTCTCCACCTCTATTATAAAATCTGCTAAAAGTATAGCTAAAGGATTGGTTTCTAAAATAACGAAAGTTATATCTTTTTCAAGTAAAATTCTCATCCAATTTAAAAAATTTTTTATATCCTCTAAATGTAAACCTTGAAAAGGATATTCTAAAAAAACATATTTAAAATCTTTTTCTGAATAAAGTTTTTTAACTAAGGATAATCTAACTTTTTCACCACCAGAAAGTTCACTTATTTCTTGACTGAATTTAAGATAACCAAGTCCCAAATTATTAACATGTATTAATTTTTCTTTTATTTTTAATATATTAGCAAATATAGATAAAGCTTCCTCTACAGTAAAATCCAGCAATTCAGAAATTTTAAAGCCTTTATATTCCAGATTTAATACCTCTGAATTTAATCTTTTACCTAAGCAGTCTTCACATAAAAACTCTATCTTTATACCATTACTTTCATAGGTCTTTTTTCCTTTTCCTTTACATCCAGGACAAACCCCCTCTTTAGAAGTAAAACTGAAGTGTTTAGAAGTTAAACCCTTCATGCGAGCTAAAGGTGTTTTAATAAAAATTTTTCTTAATTCATCCCATATCCCTAAATAAGTTATAATCCAGTCATTTCTTTTTTTGAAAAGCTCTGTTTCACTTATTACAACCTTTTCTTTTCTTTTTTTAAGCTCCTCAACCAAGGTATTAAAAATTAAAGCCTTTCCACTTCCTACTTTTCCATAAATTATATTAAATCCTTTTTTTAAAATACTTATATTATAGTTATCACAATTTATATCTAAAATTTCTTCCTTTTTTTGCCAAAATTTACATAAATTTTTTTTACCTTTAAAATATTTTAAAGTTAAAGAATCATCATTTTTAAAATATTCATCTTTAAAACAGGCTTTTATCAAATACCCTCCTTTTTCTCCTCCTTTAGGTCCAAGTTCTATGATATAATCTGCTTCTTTTATTAAATAAGGATCATGTTCTATTAAAATAACAGAACTTTGTTTATTTATAATCTCTTTTAAAAGTTTGATTAATTTTTCTTTTTTACCAAGATCTAATCCGAGAGAGGGTTCATCTAAAATATAAAGACAATTTCTTAAATCTGAACTGAAAATTTGAATAAGCTCTAAAAGTTTTTTCTCCCCTGTAGAAAGTTTAAATACAGGTGTAGAAAGTTTTAAATAATTTAGCTCTAAAAATATAGCTTTTTCTAATTTAGATAAAATAACTTCTGTCCATACTTTATGCTCTTTTAAAATTTCTGATTTTTTTAAAAAATTATAGAACTCTTCTACAGAACTATTTAACCAATCTTCTACAGTTTTCCCTAAGATTTTACTTTTTAAAATGACCGGATCTAATTTTAATCCACGACAAACTTTGCAAGGGATCTTTTCTTTATATCCATAGCCTTTGCAAGCCTCGCATTTTTTCCAAATGATGCAAAGATTGCTCCCACAGTTTAAACAAACAGGTCTAAGATTAAAAACATGTTCTTCTCCTGATTTGAGTTTTAACACCACTCTGCCTTTATTTAAAGCTAAACTGAGTCTCAAATTTTCTATAAATCTATCAGTTTCTTTGTCTTCTTTGATCATCCTATCCAACACAAGAAAAATTTTATTAAAAAATAAGGGTAAGTTTTCTTCAGATAAATCTACTTCTTTATTATCTATCAAATATTTAGTATATCCTTGGGAAATAAGATATTCTAAAGCTTTGGGAGACTTTTCAGGCAAGGGCAAAAGGAAATAAAATCTGGTGCCATTTTTTAATTCTTGAAACCATTTTATTACTTCATTTATAGAAGAAACTCTGTTATAGCTATTACATTTAGGGCAATAATATTCTCCTTTCTCCATAAACAGGGTTTCTAAAAATCTGGAAATTAAAAAAAAATCTCCTGCTGTTTTATAAGGGAACCAATTTTTTAATCCTTGAGTCAAAGATATTACAGGTGGTATAGAAGTTAAAAATTTTGCCTGATATGAAGAAGTTATTAAAAATTCTTTAGAATAATTCAAAGCCTGTAAAAACCGATTTTTCCCTTCTTCTGCAATAGTATTTATAGCTAAGGAACTTTTTCCAGAACCCGAAGGGCCTGTAATAATGACAAGAGTGTTTAAAGGAATTTTTAAATTAAAACCTTTTAAGTTATGAGTTAAAATATCATTTATTTCTAAATACTGCAAGGCTATCTGGAGTTAGCTCTAAGTTTTTTTAGCCAGTTCATGAATTCCTCATAACTCAAAGTGTTTAAAATATCTTTCTTTTCGCACCAGGCTCTACGTGCTACTGCTGTTCCTAAGTGTATATATTCCATTTGATCTATGAAATGGGCATCTGTTCCTATTATTAAAGGAATACCCTTTTCTTTAGCTGCTCTGGCATTTACATCATTAAGATCAAGCCTTTTATAATAGGCATTTATTTCTAAAGCCTTCCCGTATTGTGCTGCTACTTCCAAAATTTTAGAGAGATTAACAGCATAAGGGTCCCTTTCTCCTATTACTCTACCTGTTGGATGAGCTACGGCATGCACTAAGGGATGTTTTAAAGCTGATATAATTCTATTAGTAATTTGCTCTTCACTTTGCTGAAAGCCTGTATGAATAGCTGCTATGACAAAATCTATTTCCTTTAAAACCTCATCTGGATAATCTAAGGTTCCATCAGAAAGAATATCTACTTCTGCTCCGAAAATGAGCTTTACTTTGGAAGAGCGTTTATTAAGTTCTTCTATCCGTCTTTTCTTTTTAAAAAGGTCTTCTACAGGAACTCCACCTGCTACTTTTAAACTCTGGGAATGATCACAAACCGCTACCCAAGAAAGACCTAATTTTTCTGCTTTTTCCATAATCTCCTCTAAACTTGCAGTTCCATCACTATATTTAGAATGAACATGTCCATCTCCTATAATCTCATTATATTCTACCAATTTAGGCAATTTTCCTTGTAAAGCTGCTTCTATTTCTCCTCTATCTTCTCTCAATTCTGGTGGAATAAAAGGAAGACCTATAGAGGCATAAACCTCTTTTTCTGTTTTTCCAGCTATTTTAGTTTCTCCTTTAAAAACTCCATATTCATTAATTTTTAAACCTTTTTCTAAAGCGAGTTCTCTAACTCTAATATTATGAGCCTTTGATCCTGTGAAATAAGCTAAAGCTGCTCCCCAAGAGTCAGGCTCTACTACTCTTATATCCATTTGGATAGTAGACTGTCCTGCTTTTACTCTTACACTAGTTTTGGTTTCTCCAAAGGCAATAATTTCTTCTACTAAAGGCAATTCAACAACTTTTTTCATTACTTTTTCAGGCTCAGTAGAAGTAATAAGCACATCTATATCTTTTACTGTTTCTCTACGTCTTCTAATACTTCCTGCAATGGATATATTTTCTACAGGGCTTTCCTTTTTTAAAATCTCTGTAATTTTTTCTGCCAAAGGTAGAATTTCTCCTAAGGGCCTTCTTCCTATTTTTTCCCTAAAAAGTTTTATCCCTTTAAGAATATTTTCTTCTGTTTTCCATCCAAACCCCGGGAGTTTTGCAATTTTATGCTCTTTACATGCTTTTTCTAACTCTTCTATAGAGGTAATGCCAAATTTTTCATAAATAGCTTTTACTTTTTTAGGACCTAAACCAGGAATTTCTAAAAAAGTAAGCAAAACAGGAGGAATTTCTTTTTTTAATTCTTCATAAAGAGATAAAGTTCCTGTTCTTAAAATTTCTTTTATCTTACTTGCTAAATCAGGACCTATACCAGGAAGCCTTTCCAACTTTCCCTGTTTAGCCAGTTCTTCTACATCAGTAGTGAGAGCTTCTATTACTTGAGCTGCTCTTTGATAAGCCCTTATTCTATAAGGATTATCTCCTTTTATTTCTAAAAGCGCTGCTACTTTATTAAAAATTTCAGCTACTTCTTTATTTTTCATAATATTTTATTTTTCAAAATTTACTAAAAAATAAAGAATTACTTTTTGTTATTTTTGATTATCTTTCTTTTAATTTAAAATTTTAAGCCTTATTTTTATTTTTTAAAGTTCTATTAATTTTAATTATTTGACTTTTTGAAATTTTTATGTTAATTTCTTTGAAAGTTTTTCATAAAGTTTTAATTTTTGAAAATTTAAAGGAGGTGAAAGTGAAAGTTAAATATATATATATATTTCTTTTCTTTTTTTTCTTTCTTTTTTCTCATATTCCTTCAGTTCAAGCTTTGCAAAACATTTCAGATTTAGAAGAAATAAATGCGCTTTCTGCAGTAGCTATAGATGGGAACACAGGAAAAATTCTTTTTGCTAAAAATCCTCATTTAAAAATTCCTCCAGCAAGTACAACGAAGCTTGTTACTGCTATGGTAGTTTTGGATCATCTACCACTTGATAAAAAGGTCAAAATTTCTAAAAATGCTGCCAATACTCCCAGTGGATCTCCCAGACTTTATAAAGGAGAAGTTTATACTGTAAAAGATCTTCTTTATCTTATGCTTATGAAATCTTCTAATCAGGCTGCTGTTGCTTTAGCAGAAGCAGTAGCAGGATCTGAAGATAATTTTACAGTTTTGATGAATCAAAAAATTAGAAGTTTAGGATTTAAAGAATCCCATTTTTCCTCTGCTTCTGGTCTTCCTGCTCCTGATCAGTATACTACCTCTTATGAATTAGCACTTATTTTGTATGAAGCTCTCAAATATCCTCTTATTAAGGAAATTATCAACACCCCTGTAAAAGTTATCACTTCTAAACGGGGACGTACTTTAGTAATCAAAAATACCAATCATCTTTTAGAAGATCCTAAATTGAAAAATGAAATAATAGGAGGAAAAACTGGTTTTACCAGAGCTTCTAAGCATTGCTTAGTGAATGCAGCAAGAATAAAAAATAGATTAATTATCACTTCTATTTTAGGAGCACCAAAAAGAGATTTTTTATGGAAAAATACAAAAAAATTGATTAATTTTTCTGAACTTGTATTAGCAGGGAAAACAACTCCTGTTTTTATTAATACAGTAGTAAATACTGAAATCTTAGCAAGTAAAAATATAAAAGAATTTGCTTTTCCAAAAAGACGTTACTATAGACATAAATATAGAAGACACCGTCATTATAGGCATCGTTATTATAGACATAGAAGGCATTATTCAAAACATAGAAGATATTATTATAAAAGGCATCGTCATTATTACAAAAAAAGACGCTATTATTCAAAGTATAAAAAATATAAACACAAAAAGCGTCATTATAAAAGACGTTATTATAAACATAAAAGGCATTATTCAAAACATAGAAGACATTATTACAAAAGATATAGAAGACATTATTATAAAAAGCGTTATTCAAAACATAGACATAAAACTTACAAAAAAAAATCTAAAACTCTTCCTTTAGCCAAAAAGTATATTAAAAAAGAATCTTCTTAATCTAAATGAATACAGAAGGAGAAATAGCTATGCATATTGCAGTAATAGGTACAGGTTATGTAGGTTTGGTATCTGGTGCAGGATTAGCAGATTTTGGAATGAAGGTTGTATGTGTAGATATAGATAAAAATAAAATTGAGAAACTTAAAAAAGGAATTGTTCCTTTTTATGAACCTGGTTTAGAAGAACTTGTCAAAAAAAATATTAAAGCAGGAAGACTTTTTTTTACCAATAAATTAGAAGAAGCTGTAAAAAATTCCTTAGTAATATTTATTTGTGTAGGAACCCCACCTAATCCTGATGGTTCTGCAGATCTTTCTCAGATTAAAGAGGTAGCTTTGTCTTTAGCAGAAGTGATAGATGATTATAAAGTAATTGTTACCAAAAGCACTGTTCCTGTAGGAACTAATCGTTGGATTAAAAGCCTTATAGACGCTAATAAAAAATCTGATGTATCTATAGATATCATCTCAAATCCAGAATTTTTAAGAGAAGGATCTGCTGTAGAGGACTTCATGCATCCTGATAGAGTTATTATAGGAGGAGAAAGTGCCTATGCTATAGCTATTATTAAGGATATTTATCGCCCTCTTTATTTAGCAGAAACTCCATTTATTATAACTAACTTAGAAACTGCAGAATTAATTAAATATGCTTCTAATGCCTTCTTAGCTACCAAAATAACTTTTATTAATGAGATAGCCAATTTCTGTGAAAAGGTAGGTGCTGATGCTACTGTAGTAGCAAAAGGAATGGGCTTGGATCCAAGAATAGGATCTAAATTTTTAAATCCTGGTCCTGGTTTTGGTGGTTCCTGCTTTCCAAAAGATGTAAAAGCTCTTATTCATCAGGGAAGAATGGTAAGCTCTCCTTTTAAAATCTTAGAAGCTGTTATAGAGGTTAATGAAAAGCAAAAATTAAAGGTTGTGAAAAAATTAGAGAACTTTCTTGGAGATTTATCAGGAAAAACTATTGGTATATTGGGGCTATCCTTTAAACCAAATACCAGTGATGTTAGAGAAAGCCCTGCCTTGGTAATTATACCTGTTCTTATCAAGAAAAAAGCCAAAATTAAAGTTTATGATCCTGTTGCTATGGAAGAATTTAAAAAAGCTGCTGGTAATCTAAAAATTGAATATGCTTCTACTGCTATGGACTGTGCTAAAGAAGCTGATGCCTTGGTTATTCTAACAGAATGGAATGAATTCCGTTTCCTTGATCTTTCTCAGATTAAAAAAGTTATGAAAAATCCTGTTTTAATAGATATGAGAAATATTTATGAACCGTCTATTGTTAAAAAACTTGGATTTAGCTATTCGGGAATTGGCAGAATTTAAAACTCTTGTAAAAAGGGATTATTAATTTTTTCTTCACCTATAGTAGAAACAGGTTTTGAGCCATAATCATGTCCGGGAAAAATTTTGGTATTATCTGGTAAAACTAAAAGTTTATTCTGGATAGACTCTATCATTTGAAAATAATTTCCCCCTGGTAAATCTGCTCTTCCAACTGCTTCTACAAATAGAGTATCTCCTGTGAAAAGAGTTTTATGTTCTTCATTATAAAAACAAGAAGATCCCGGAGAATGTCCAGGAGTGTGAATAACCTTTAAATATTCCTTGCCAAATTTAATAATGTCTCCATCTTCAAAAACTTCATCAGCTTTTGGATTGGGTGGAAAACCCCAGTTTCTAAAAGGTGCAAAGTTTTGTGGATCCTGGAAAAATTCCTCATCAATTCTATGCACTAAATAAGGAGCTTTTAGTTCTTTTCTTAAATAATCTACTCCTAACACATGATCAGCATGAGCATGAGTTCCTAAAATAGCTGTTATTTTAAGATCCAATTCTTTTACCTTTTTGACAATTCTTAGATCAGCCTCACCTGGATCAATAATCACCCCTTCCTTAGTTTCAGGACAATAAACTATATAACAACAAACCTCTAAAGGCCCTACCACCAGTCTTTCAATTTTCATAACTACTTACCTCTTTTATAATTTTTTCTATTATTTTTTCTGCAGGTTCTTTGCTTGTATCTATTTTTATATGAGAAAAATTTTTGTAAAGAGGCTCTCTTTCTTTTAGAATTGTTTTGATCTCTTCTTCTAAGGATTTTTCAGTTAAAGCTGGTCTTTGGAACTCTGTTTTTTTATCTTCTTTAATCCTTTTTAAAATGGTTTCAAAAGGTGCATACAACCAGATTATTATTCCTTTTTCTTTTAATCGCTTCATCTCCTCTTCATGTAAAACTGCTCCTCCTCCCAAAGCTACAACTGTGTTTTTAATATTTACGAGACTTTGCATTTCTTTTTTTTCTAAATCCCTAAAAAATTGCCAACCAAATTCTTCTACCATCTTTTTTATAGTTTTTCCAATTTTTTTTTGAATTTCTATATCTAAATCCAGAAACTCCCAATTTAAAGCTTCTGCAAGTTTTTTTCCGATAGTAGTCTTACCAGAGCATCTAAAACCAATAAGTATTATTTTATTCATAAAGTCTCTCTATGTAATTCCAAAAGTCTGGAAATGATTTAACTACACATTCAGGATTTTCTATCTTTAAATTTCCTATTTTTAAACCTAAAATAGCAAAAGACATTGCAATGCGATGATCATCATAGGTATTAATAAAAGCTGAGTTGAAATTTTGAGTCCCTTCAATTATAGCTCCATCTGGCAATTCTTCTGCCTTTACACCAAGTTTTCTTAGTTCTGTGACCATAGCTTTAATACGATCTGTCTCTTTATAACGCAGATGAGGAGCACCTTTGAGAATCGTTTTTCCTTCTGCAACTGCTCCCAAAACACACATGGTCGGAAAAAGGTCTGGAGTATCTCCAAGATCTATCTCTGCTCCTTTGGGTATCCCTTCAAATTTTACTTTTACTCCTACGGGGCTTAACACTTCTATTTCTGCCTCCATTTTTTTTATATACTCTAAAAATTTTACATCTCCTTGTTTGGAATTAGCATTATAATTTTCTACAATTATTTCTCCTTTTCCAAGTATTAAGGGAAGAGCTAAAAAATAAGATGCACTGGAGGCATCAGCTTCTATTTCATAATTAGTAGCATTATACGATCCTGCCGGGACTTTAAAATGTTTTAGATCTTTATCTGTAACAACTTCTATACCAAAGGCTTTCATTACATTTAATGTCATATTCACATAACTTTTGGAAATGAGCTCTTTTTCTATTTTCAACTCTAAACCCTCAGGTAAATAAGGTGCTATAAGAATTAAAGCTGAAACAAATTGACTGCTTATATTTCCTAAAATATTTAATTTCTTTGAAATAAGTCCTGATTCTTTTACTTTTACAGGAAAATATCCTTCTTTTTCTAAACACTCTATTTGTGCTGATAATTCTCTTAAAGCCTGAATTAAAGGAGCTACTGGTCTTTCATGTAGTCTTGATTTTCCATAAATTTCTATATAAGAACCCTTTCCCAGGGTAGAAAAGGCTAAAAAAAAACGAGAACCTGTGCCATTATTTCCTAAATAAATCTTTTTTTCTTGCAATAAAGGTGGAAAAATCCCTTTTATAATCCATTTTTCATTTTTTTCTTTAATTTCTACACCTGTTTCTTGAAGAGCCTGCTTTAAAAGAAGAGTATCTTCACTTATTAAAGGATTTATAACTTCTGAAGTTCCATCTGCAAGAGAAGCACAAATTAAGGCCCTTTGGGTCAAACTTTTAGAACTTGGTAGTTTAAAAATTGCTTTTTTGAAAAATTTTAGAGCCTTAATTTCTTTATAATTCATTTCATCTCCTTTTTAATCTCCTTTTCCATCTTTTTGACTTCTTTATATATAGCTTCCTCCATAAGTTTTACAGGTGGTTCAATACCTGTCCATAGTCTAAATTGTTCAACTCCTTGATAAAGAAGCATCTGTAATCCATCTATAACTTTGGCATACTTTTCTGCTAAACTTAAAAATTTGGTTTTTAAAGGTATATATACTATATCCATAGCTATTTTAAATCTTGAAAGAACCTCCTCTTCTACAGGACTTTTCCAGCTTTTTAAACCTACAGAGGTTGTCTGAATTATAATATCTCCAGAGGCATTTTTTAATTCGTTCCAAGGTTTAGCCATAATTCCAAAATTTTTCTCTAAGGTTTTTGCTTTTTCAAAAGTCCTATTATAAACCTCTATTTCCTTAGCCCCTCCTGCTTTTATTGCATAAACCACTGCTTTGGAAGCACCTCCAGCTCCAATAATAACAACCTTTTTATCTTTTATTTCTACTTCATTTTTTGTAAAAGCTTTTAAAACCCCTATCCAATCTGTATTATATCCTTTTAAGTATCCATTTTCATTTACAATAGTATTTACAGCTCCTATTTCTAAAGCTACTCTATCTATCTCATCTAAGAACTTCATAATACTTTCTTTATGAGGTATGGTAATGGAAAGTCCTTTTATATTTAATGCCCTTATACCTTCTACAGCTTTTTTCAAATTTTCTTCTTTCACCAAAAAAGCTCCATAAACTGCTTTTATTCCAAGCTCTTTAAAAGCAACATTATGCATAATAGGAGATAAAGAATGACTCACAGGATTTCCTATAATCCCATAAACATCATACATTTTTAAACTTCTCCTAAGAGTTTAAGAAATTTTTTAAAAAGAAATAAGTATTTTTAGCAGTAACAATATCAAGCTGTCCAGGAGCTACTGCTTCTTCCTTTGTTAAAACCACATAAGTAAAAGGAGAACCCGCTAATAAACATAAAATTCTGCTAAGTTTTCCCTGTGTCTCCATTCCAAAGCTTATTAATTCTATACCAAATTCCTTAGCTCTGGAAACAAGGTTTAACAATCTTAAAGAATCCTGAAAAACTTGGCATATACATACAATTTTAGCTCTTTTAACACCTTTTTTATACATCTCTTTAAGAAGATTATTTAAATATTTATCAGAAGGAGTTTTGTGAAAATTGTGATAAGAAACCAAAATTTTGTTGTAATAATAAGGAGTTATATTCAATTTTTTATAATATTTCTTCAATAATTGCCATTCTATATCTACTAAATGGAATTTTTCTTCTAAAGCCCATAAAATCCATTCTAATTGTGTCTTTTCTGAAACTCTTTTAGCTCCTCCTTCTTTTTTACTACGAAAAGTAAAAAGAAATTTATAAGGTAGTTTTAAAATTTCTCTAACTTTTGAAAATTCTGGCTTTTCTAAATAATCTATTCTTAATTCAAAAAAATCTGTATACTGAGAGCCTTTTTTTATCTTCTCAAAGATTTTATCATAATTTTTTTCTGCCACAGTTAGGCAAAACATCAAAGCTGGATTTTAGAAAGATAATCATAAATCATTTTATCATATTCACTGGTAAGCTTAAAAACCTTTTTAGCTAATTCAAATCTGGTTTGTAAAGTAGTATTCCCATATTGTTTGATTTCTTCAAGAACCTTAGAATAATCTGATGGATCTACTACTACTGTAACATATTTAAAATTTTTAGCAGAAGCCCTGATTAAAGTAGGACCTCCTATATCAATATTTTCTATAGCAGTATCAAGATCAGCTCCTTTTTCTACCACTTTGGCAAAGGCATAAAGATTAACAACTATTAAATCTATAGGCTTTATCTCATGCTTTTTGATAGTTTCTACATGATCTTCTTTATCTCTCTTAAAAAGGATACCACCATGAATTTTAGGATGAAGAGTTTTTACTCTTCCTTCTAAAATTTCTGGAAATCCTGTCAATTCTGAAACATCAATTACTTTTACTCCCCCTTCTCTTAAAACTCTTGCTGTTCCACCTGTAGAAACAATTTCAATTCCTAAATTCTGAAGTTCTTTAGCAAATTCAACGATTCCAGTTTTATCAGTAACACTTATCAAAGCCCTTCCAATTTTGCTCATGTTTCCCTCCTTTTTTTAAGCTATTCCTATTTCTTCATCTGTTAAATAACAGGCAGGATCAGGAGCCCAAACGTCTCCTGTTACAGCTTCGGCTCTAACTCTGAAATTACCTGCACAAACTTCTAAAAATCTGCACTTAGCACATCTACCTTTCACATGCTTTTTCTTTTCTTTAAGTTTAGCCATTAATGGATCAGAAGTGTCCATCCAAATTTCACTAAAAGGCCTTTCTCTTACATTTCCAAAGGAATAATGACGCCAGAATTGATCAGCATGAACATCTCCATTCCAAGAAACACAGCCTATTCCAACTCCACTATTATTTCCTCCATTCATCTTAAGAAGCTCATAGACCTCTTCTGCTCTGGGATTGCCTTCTCTTTTCATTCTTAAATAAAGATACGGTCCATCAGCGTGATTGTCCACAGTAAGAACTTCCACTTTTAAACCTTTATCATGTATTTCTTTTGTTCTATCTATAATATAATCTACCCAATAACGAGTTTCTTCATGGGACAGATCCATTTCTACCAATTTAGTTCCTCTTCCTGCATAAACTAAATGATAAAAACATATACGAGGGATTTCCATCTCCTCAACAAGATCAAAAATTTTGGGAATTTCCTGAGCATTAAGCTTGTTTATAGTAAACCTAAGTCCTACTTTTAAACTTTCTTTTTTACAAGCCTCTATAGCAGAGATAACTTTATCAAAAGCACCTTTTACCCCTCTAAACCTATCATGAACCTCTCTTCCCCCATCAAGACTTATTCCCACATAAGAAAGCCCCAATTTTTTTAATTCCTTAGCTAAATTTTCGTCTATAAGGACACCATTAGTAGAAAGAACTGCTCTCATACCAAGAGAGGTAGCTTTTTTAATAAGATCTAAAATATCGGGTCTAACCAAAGGTTCTCCACCAGAAAAAAGAACCACAGGACAACCAAATTGAGCTAAATCTTCCAAAAGTCTAAAACCCTCTTCTGTAGTGAGTTCATCAGGAGCTGGATTGGGATCTGCTTTTGCATAACAGTGAATACATCTTAAATTGCAAGCTTTGGTAACATTCCATACCACTACAGGCTTTTTATCTGCAGAAAACTGCAAAAGATGAGATGGAAGATTTTTAGATTTTCTCCCATATCTCAAGGGATCCGAAGCTTCTATAGTTCCACAATATAACTTAGAAATTCCTATCATTTAAGAATAACCTCCCTTTTATTTCTTTTTTAAATATTTTTCTATTTTTTCCCAAAATTTTTCCTCATCAATAGGACAATTGATTATCTCATCACAACCACTATCCTTAGCCTTTATTTCCTCTTCTTTAAAATTGGATTTACAGATGGCAACAATAGGTATATCTTGGGTATCTTTATCTGATTTTAATAAAAGCGTAGTAGCAAAACCATCTAAAAGAGGTATGTCTTTTTCTAAAATTATTAATTCTGGCTTTTCCTTTTTAGCCAATTTAAGCAAACTTTCTCCATCTTCTATAAGTTTATATTTTATTTTATGAGTTTCTAAAATATCTTTAATTTTATTAAATAATTTTTCTGAAAGTGCTAAAAAAATCATCTCTCTTGCGATTTAATCTCTTTTAAATAATTTTCCAAATACTTATTAGGTTTTTTTAAAGCTAAAGGTGTTATATGAAATACATTTTCTTCCAAAACATCTTTCATATAATTAAAAATATATTCTAACCTTGACATTACCTTTTCGCAATAGGCAAAAATCCCCCAATCTTTTTTTATAACCTCTTCTAAAATAAAATCTATGCTTTCTTCTGTAAAAACTAATTTAATACCTTTTTTTCTTTCAAAAGTCTTTTCATAATTTTTAATCTGCTTCCACAAAAATAAAACTTCTTCTAAGGCTTTATTCAATTCTATATCTTTTCCTTTATAGATCTCAAAAATCAAATTTAATCTTTTAGAAGTAAGCTCAAATTTTTCATCACCAAATAGATGTGTTTTTTTATTAATATATGATTCTACTCTTTTTTTCTCATCTTCTAAGGCTTTTAAATAATCTTCTTTCCATTTGAAATTTCTGGGAGAGTTTAAAATAGAAGCCAAACTTCCCTCTGGATCTTTTATTATCTCTTTAGTAATACCCAAATATTTTATACTTTTGGATGGCAAAACCCTTTCAAAAAGAACCAAAATTTTTTCCATAACTCTTGATAAAGCTCTGGCACCTGTATTTTCCTTATAAGCAAGTTTTGCTATTTCTTGCAAAGCTCCATCTGTAAAAGCTATATCTATTCCATAAACTTTAAAATCTCTCTTTTTATTAAGTATAATAGGATTATTTGGATTAGACAGTATGCTAAAAAGTTCTTCTTCTGTAAGTGGATCAAAGATAGCAATTACAGGAAATCTTCCTACAAATTCTCTTTCAAACCCATAGGTTACCAGATCTTCAGGGGTAGTTAATTTTAAATAATTTAATTTTATATCTTCTTTTACTACAATATCTGAAATAAATCCCATGTTTTGTTTTTTTAATCTTTTTTTTATGATCTCTTCTAATCCTTGAAAAGCACCACTTGCAATAAAAAGAACATATTTAGTATTCAAAATTAATTTTTTCTTTCTTCTTTTTTCAGAAGTTTCATGAAATTCAAAAACTCCGTATCCTTCTTGAGGAATTTTAATTTCAATATTGGTTTCTTCTAAAGGTTTTAATAAAGCTCTTTGAACTCCTGTTCTTGAAACATCAGGCCCTATTGTTTCTCCAGCAGAAGCTATTTTATCTATTTCATCTAAAAATATTATACCAAAATGGGCTTTTTCCAGATCTCCATTAGCTTCCCAATATAGTTCTCTAATTAAATCTTCTATATCCCCTCCTACATAACCTGTTTCGCTAAATTTAGTTGCATCTCCTTTGACAAAAGGAACACCTAATTTTTTGGCAATAAGTTTCATCATATAAGTTTTGCCTACACCTGTGGGACCAATGATAAGAATATTGTTTTTGATAAATTCACTATGATCATCTATCCTTTCATTTATAATAAATTTTATCTTATGAAAATGCGTACAAATTTTTGTTGAAATAATTGCCTTAGCTTCTTTTTGACCTACTATATATTCATCTAAATAATCTTCCAGTTCTACAGGTTTTAATTTAAAACTTTCAAAAGAAAAAGAAGCTTTGGAAATTGATATCTTTTCAAATTTTATTCTGGAACTTTTAATCATATTATTTCATAATATATGCTTTTTTTAAAAAAAGTAAACATTTTATAACAATTCTTCAGGATCTATATCAAAAAATATTTTTAAACCTGCAACTTTAAAACTCACTAAAAATTTTTTCAAAATTCTATTTAAATCTTTATAATTATAAGCCTTTAAAATAAAATGCCATCTATATAATCCCCTTAATTTTCTAAAAGGACATGGAGCAGGTCCTAAAATTTTTACCTTCTTAATATTTTCTTCTAAAATAATTTCTTCTAAAATTTGCTTAGCTTCTAAGCTTTTTTCTTTTACCTTTTCTTCTTTTATTCCTTCAATTCTAATAGTTGCCAGTCTACAAAAAGGAGGAAAGGAAAATTTTTTTCTTAATTTTATTTCTTCTTCATAAAACCCTTCATAATCCTGTTCTAAAGCATATTTTATTACATAATGCTCCACCAAAAAGGTTTGAAAAATTACTTTCCCCTTTTCTTTTTTTCTTCCTGCTCTACCTGCAGCCTGTATCAAAAGTTGAAAGCTTCTTTCTCCTGCTTTATAAAATGGAATAAGCAATCCTTCCTCAGCTCTTAAAATTCCTACTAAATTTACTTCAGGAAAATTATGGCCATGAACCCCCATTTGTGTCCCTACAATAATTTTAGCCCCCTCCTTGTAAATCTTTTCTAAAACTTGTAATAGTTTTTTTTCTGTGCTTACACTATCTCTATCTAAACGAACTATTTCAACTTCTGGAAAAAGTTTTCTTATCTCTTCCTCAACTTTTTCAGTTCCAGCTCTTTGAAATTTAACTTTTGTTCCTCCACAATGAGGACATACTGTAAAAACATTTAACTCAAAATTGCAATAATGACATAAAAGCTTATTATCTTCCTTATGATAAGTTAAAGGAATGCCACAATTTGGACAGCTCCAGATATAATGACATTCCTCACATCTAACCAAAGGGGCATAACCTCTACGATTTAAATAAAGAAAAACAGATTTTTTTTCAGATAAAATTTTCTCTATTTCTTCTTTTAATTTATCAGAAATCAAGCTAAATTTTTTATTTTCTATTAATTTTATATCAGGCAAAGTGGTATAAGGTCTTTCTTTTAAGGTAAACAGATGATATTTCCCTTTTTTAGCCCAATAAAAGCTTTTTATACTGGGAGTTGCAGAACCAAGTATTACAGGAATATTTTCCATTTTACCTCTTATAAGGGCTAAATCCCTGGCATGATATTTACATGCTAATTTTTCTTCTTTATAAGATGGATCATGTTCTTCATCTACCACAATTAATCCAAGGTTATCTATAGGAGCAAAAATAGCTGATCTTGTGCCAACTACAATCTGAGCCTCACCTTTCAAAATTCTTTTCCATTCATTAAATCTTTCTCCTGGAGAAAGGCCACTGTGTAAAAGTGCAATATCCCTTTTAAAGTAATTTAAAAGCAACATTTCCATATAATTAGTCAAAGCTATTTCAGGAACCAGAACTAAAACTCTTTTTCCTTTTTTTAAAATCTCTTTTATAGCTTCTAAATAAATAAAAGATTTACCACTTCCTGTGATCCCAAAAAGTAAAATAGGCTGAAATTTTCCTCTTTCTAATAGAACTTTTATATTTTTAAAAACTTCCTTTTGATAAGGGGTGAGTTCATATTTTTCTGGAATAGGAAAAGAAAGTATAATCCTCCTCATTTTCGGAAATTCTACTTTTATTAACCATCCTTTTTTTAATAATTTGTTTACTTCTTTTTTTGGAAATAATTTTTTCAAAATTTTTTCAGGAATATCTCCTTTTTCTTTAAGATAAACCAGAATTTCGTTTTTATAGATTTCTTTATTATCTTTTAAATCTGGATTTATTTTTACAAAAATTTCAGTAGGTATTTTTACTTGGGAAAATTCGTATCTGATTTCAATCCAACCTTTATCTTTATAATTGAGAATCTCTTTTTGAGACAAATTGGCTTTTTTTAAAAACCTTTTCAGATGGTAGCCTTTTCTTTTAATAATAGAGAAAATTTCTGGTAAATATCCTTTTTTAATTGCTTCTTTGCCTTCTTGAGTTAGATAAATTCTTTTTTGAGGTAAATTAAACACACCAGAAGGTAAAGCTATTTTATAAACCAGACCTAAAGGAGCTAAATAATACTGGGAAACCCATTCTAAAAAAGGAAATAAATTATAATTAATTATTGGCTCTGAATCTAAAACTTCTTCTATTTTTTTATATTCTATCTTTGATGTTTTTATATCCTCTTCTGTTATTTCATGGCAATCTTTGATTATTCCAACCAACTTTAAATTTCTGAAAGGGACAATTACTCTGATACCAGGAATCAAAAAAACATCACTTAAATAAGAAAAAGTTTGGAAAAGAGGAAGAGGAAGAACTACTTCATTTAAATACATTAAGTTAGTTTATTTTCTTTAACAAACTTTATCAAAACTTCTTTTAATTTTGAATTTTTACTTGCATAATGAAGAATCGTTTTAAAAAATCCTTCTTTATTTCCTGTATCAAAACGTTCTCCTTTAAAAAGATAAGCGTAAACTTCATAGCCATTATCTATCATAAGTTGTATAGCATCAGTAAGCTGATATTCTCCTTTAACCTTAGGTATCTGTTTTAAATAAGTAAAAATAACAGGATCAAAAATATATCTTCCAATAATAGCTAAATTTGAAGGTGCCTCTTCTGGAGAGGGTTTTTCTATAACTTTTTTTATTTTTATCAGATCTTCCTCTATCCTTTCTCCATCAACAATTCCGTATTTAGAAATATCCTCTAATGGAACCTCTTCTACAGCAATAATACTATGATTTTTAGTTTTAGCAGAAAGCTGAGTATAGACTTCTATCATCTGTTTCATGCAAGGAGGATCTGCATCTACCAGATCATCTCCTAACAGGACTGCAAAAGGCTCATTTCCCACAGCTTTTTCAGCCATGAGAACAGCATGTCCTAACCCTTCTGGAATTTTTTGACGAACCTCTATTAAGTGTTTAATTTTATCTTCTACTCCTTCAACTTTTTTTAATAAATCTAATTTTCCTCTTTCTTTTAAAAAACTTCTTAAATTCATATCCATATCAAAATAGTCTATAATTTTGCCCTTTCCTTGAGAAATGATAAAAATTAGAGTATCTATACCTGAATTTATAGTCTCATCTACTACATATTCAATAGTTGGTCTATCTATAATATTAAGAAGTTCCTTAGGAACTACTTTTGTTATAGGGAGCATTCTGGTACCAAGACCTGCTACAGGAAGGACAGCTTTTTTAATCATTTATACCCCCCCTACAATTAAAGAGTTTCCAAATATTTTGAAAAAGCTCTCTTATAATCTTTATAAAGAAAAATCCAATATTGTTCAGCTCTCTCGTATATTTTCTCTATATCTGACAGATGTTTTTCTGAAACAACCAAATTGGCACTTAATAAAAAGGTCTCCTTAGGATCTAAGGTCTTTGCTTCTGGTAAAATATAAATCAACTTTATTTCTCTTCTCTTTTCCATAGGTAATTTTTTGTTTATATATTCTTGTATATCTTTACCTTCTTCTAAATTTTTAATTCCTAAAATTATATTTTCTACTCTGGAAATCTTAAGCCAATATTCTAAGTTCTCTGTATTTTTAATTTCTTTGATTTCAAGGTCTTTTTTATTTTTAAAAAAATCAATAATACTATCAGGAGAAGAGTCCAAATTCCACAATATCAAACATAAAGGTTTTTCTATAAGATAATCTTTATAAGTATTGTTTACCATTTGACTCCTTTATCACCAAGCTCTAAAGTTATTTCTTCCATAGAAAGAGTTCCTTTTTGTTTTTTTAATAAGATCTATCTGTCTTCCTACTATATCTCTTCTTAAACAATGATATAGAGCCTGTTCTTCATCTATCAAACCTTTTTTATATAGCTCTATAAGGTGCTGATCAAATGTCTGCATTCCAAAAGGACCACCCTGGGTCATAGCATCATACAAAGTTTTTCCCTCGGATTCCCCTGTTAAAATTATTTCTCTTACTCTTAAATTATTATACAAAATATCAAAAACAGGGATTCTTCCTCCACCAACCTTGGGCAATAACTTTTGCCCAACAATCCATTTTAAAGTTGCAGCTATTCTTTGTCTTATTTGATGCTCCTCATCTAAGGGATAAAAACCTACAATTCTGTTGATAGTTTGAGAAGCTCCTATAGTATGTAAAGTAGAAAATACTAAATGTCCTGTTTCTGCAGCTGTTAAAGCTATATCCATGGTTTCTCTATCACGGATTTCCCCAACCAGAATAACATGAGGAGCCTGCCTTAAAGCTGCTCTTAGACCCTCTGCATAAGAACTAAAATCTGTTCCCAGCTCTCTCTGATTAACAGTTGCTTTTATAGGTTTATGAATATATTCTACAGGATCTTCCAAGGTAAGAATATGTACAGAATTGTTCTTATTAATCTCATGCAAAATAGCTGCTAAAGTAGTAGTTTTACCCTGACCTGTAGCTCCTGTTACTAAAATAATTCCATATTTTTCTTTAGCAATCTTATAAAAAATTTTAGGTAATCCCAATTCTTCTATAGATTTAACTTTACTATCAAGTTTACGCATTATAATGTTATAAGTCTTCTGACGGGAAAAGATATTTACTCTGAATCTTGTTTCGTCATCTAAGGCATAAGAAAAATCAGCATATCCATCTTTAATAAGTTTGGTATAAAGATAAGGTCTATCTTTAATCATATTAAAAGCTATAACTTCTGTTTGAAAAGGTGTAAGAGCCTCTACTGGAAAATCTTCAAAAAATACAGATTTCATCTTGCCATAAACCATTACTTGAAAAGGATAACCTGATAAAATGAAAATATCTGAAATCCCGGGTTCTAAAAAAGCCAACCTATGTAATAATTCTTTAATTTCTAATTCAGTAAGCATTTTTAACCAGGCATTTCTGTAAAATCAATAGCTTCTTTATTTTGCACATAAGGTAAGAATCTGGTTTTATCTATGGATTTAATAAAAGCTTCTTCTGGGCTGATCCAGCCCTTTTTAAGATAATCCATTATACAATCATCTAAGGACATCATACCATATTTTTTACCTGTCTGAATCATAGAAGGTATCTGATGAATTTTATTTTCTCTTATCAGATTTCTGATAGCGGGAGTTGCTATCATTATTTCTAAAGCAACTATTCTTCCAGGTTTATCTATTCTTTTAAACATGGTTTGAGAAATTACTGCTCTTAAAGATTCAGATAAGGACATTCTTATTTGATCTCTTGCTTCTGGAGGAAAGACTTCTATAATTCTGCTTACAGTTTGAGCAGCAGAGATAGTATGTAAAGTAGAGAATACCAAATGGCCTGTAAGAGATGCTTCCAAAGCTAAGGCTATAGTTTCCAGATCTCTCATTTCTCCAACTAATATAATATCAGGATCTTCTCTTAAAGCTGCTCTTAAAGCATTGGAAAAGCTTTTAGTATGAGTCCCTAATTCTCTTTGATTAACTAAGCAATTCTTAGGTTCATGAACAAATTCTATAGGATCTTCTATAGTAATAATATGATCATAGCGCATTCTATTAGCATAATCTATAATTGCAGCTAAGGTAGTGGATTTACCAGAACCTGTAGGACCTGTGACCAAAATAAGTCCTCTTGGAAGTAAAGCTAATTTATTTAGCAAAGATGGTAAACCCAATTCTTCAACTGTTTTAATTTTATTTGGAATAAGCCTGAAAACTGCTGCTACACCTTTTCTTTGTCTAAAATAATTAACTCTAAATCTTGCTAAACCAGGAATCTCATATCCCCAATCAACCTCCCCATCTTCTTCAAATTTTTTAATTATTTCCTCTGGAGCAATTTCATAAAGCATCTCTCTAAGTTCTTCATCTTCTAAAATTTTATATTTTACCTTCTGTAAATCTCCATGAACTCTTAAAAGAGGGGGATTCCCTGCGGAAAGATGAAGATCTGAAGCCTGAGTATCTATCATTAATTTGAAAAAGGGATCTAATCTTGCCATACTTTGTTTATTTATACTATTTTTGATCTAAAAGTCAAGACATTTTTATTAAAGCATCTCAAGTTTGCTTTCTACATGAACTTCCATAGCTTTTGTTATACAAACTGCTACACAAAATTCGCAGGCACTACATTTTTCAGGATTAAAATTCACATAAAATGTTTCTCTATCTATATATAAAGCTCCTGTAGGGCATACTGCAATGCAATTTCCGCAATGGATACATTTTTCTTCATTTTTGATAATTTGCTGTTCTAAAGGTTTTACTTCAACTCCTATTTCTTTTAAATAATCCAAACCTTCTTTAAGTTTTTCTGGAGTCCCTTCCAATTCCATAATCATTATTCCTTCTTTTCCAGGAGTAATAGTAGCTTTTAAAATATTAAAAACAAGATCATAGTCCTTAACTAATTTATAAACAATGGGCCTATCTACCACCTCTGGAGGAAATTTTAAATATAGTCCTTTTTTATATATCACCTTTTTTCCTCCTTTAGTTTTTAGTATTTAAAAAAGCCTCACAATATTCTAATCCCCTTTTTGCCATAGTCAAATCTGGATCAAGTTCTAAAGCTTTCCTAAAAAAAATCTGAGCTGTAGAAAGCTGATTTATAGCTTTTAAACAATACCCTACATTAGCATAATCTATAGCTGAAGCTGGAGCCAATTCTGTAGCCCTTAAAAAAGCTTCCATAGCCTGAAAGTAATCTCCCAATCTATAATAAGCCCTGCCTAAAAGATTATACAATTCAGGAATTTCCTCTATTTCCAGCCCTTTTAAAACTGTTTCTATTACCTTTTTATACTCTTCCATTCTAAAATAAGTATCAGCAATATGAGTATAAATAGCTATCTTATCAGCCTCTGGAGGTGATAACTGCAAAGCTTTTTCATAGCAAAATATAGCTTCAAGATTTTTACCTGAGTTTTTATGAACAGTTCCTAAATATGCCCATAAATAGTATTTATCTTCTACTTCTTTCAATATTTCTTCTAATATTTTTTTATTTTCTTCCACAGGTATAAATAAGCTAATAGTTCTTATAAGTTGATAAAGCAGTGAAATTTTGGTTCTTTCTCTAAATAGCATACCAGGTATAATAGTATAAACTGCAGGTAAATTCAAAGCAGAATGTGTAATATCTACCAAATATATCTCATAACCTAAGTTTTTCATTTTTTCAGAAAGAAGTTCAAGTTCTTTTACATGATCTTCAGCATAAAGATTAGGTAGATCATTTAAACTAATTTCTTTAGTGTAATTTATTACATTTTTAGCCTCTTCTAAGGTTGAAAATTTGGGAAGTCCACTTTCTTCATATCTTCCTTCTGTATCAAAATCTCCAGCAAGCTGGGCTATTTCTGTTAAAGCCCTGATAAGCGCCCTTTCTGGAGAAGTTGCTGTTCCTGCTGTATAAACTATTTCACTTCTATGAGGATAGGTAGAAGGATCCATAGCCATCACAGCTATAGTTGGCACAGGCATTCCAAAAGTCATATCTCTAATCCATAAATTTATCCTTAGTCTTTCATAACAATTTAATAATTCTTTTGCCTCTCCTTTTATAGAGTCTCTTTTTATTGCAGACATAGGACTATTTTCTCTGATTGAATAAGCACTAACATGCCTTTCTATTAATTCACAGACTCCCTGAACTGAAGCTTCAGGATAAGTATTTCCAGCAGCTGATCCATTATATTCATAAAGTAACCAGAACCAATGAAAAGGCAAATATTTTATTTCTTTAGTTCTAAACTCAAAAGCTGGAACAAAATGAAAAGGAACCTTTTTAAGAAATCTTTTAGCTATTTCTTTTGTTTTTTTATCTTCTTCATCCTCTACAGATTTTAAAATATTTTCAAAAGGAATAGCTTTATCTCCCAACTCTTCAAAAGTGGCAAATTTACCTATTTCATGAATTTTTTTATAATAAAAAAACAAGGAAAAACGCTCAACCAACTCCATAAGAGCGCTTGCCTTTGCCAATGTTTCTGTAGCACCCTTCCCCATTTGTTTAAATTTCCCTGTTATTCTTTGCCCTTCTATATCATATAAGCTCAAATATACAGGAATACCCAGTCTCCCTTTATCCACCCTTTTTACACCTTTGTAAATTTTTAATCCCACAGATAAAAGCTTTTTTTCTACCTCTTTTACTGTTTCTTCAGGAAATTTAGCTTTATCAGCAACAACCTTTTGAGAAGGCTCTAAAAATTTTTTCAATAAATCTTCCATTTTTCCTCCTATTAAGTGTAAAATTTTCAAAATTATAGTATAATTTTGAACTAAATTTCTAAAATATTATTATACCTTAGAAAATGAAAATAGCTATAGCCTTAAGCGGTGGCATTGATAGTGCAGTTTCAGCGTATCTCCTTAAAAAAGAAGGTTATGATTTGGTTGCCATAACCTTTAAGCTATTTGACTCTCATGAAGAAAACATAGAAAGAGCTTCTCAAATTGCTAATAAATTAAAAATTTCTCATTATATTATAGACTTAAGAAAGAAGTTTAAGAAAGAAATTGTAGATTATTTTATAACATCTTATGAACATGGAAAAACTCCTAATCCATGCGCTTTGTGTAATAGATTAATCAAATTTGGAGAGGCTTTTAATTATGCTATATATCAGTTAAGAGCGAATAAATTTGCTACAGGACATTATATAGAAACTGAAAAATATAAAGATGAAATTTTATTTAAAAGAGGAAAAGATAAAAACAAAGATCAGTCCTATTTTTTAGCTCTGGTAAAAAAGGAAGTTATTCCTTATCTTATTTTTCCTCTGGGAGACTGGGAAAAAGAAGAAGTAAAAAAATTAGCTAAAACATTTTTTAGTTTTTTAAAAACTAATGAATCCCAGGATATTTGTTTTTTAAAAGGTAAAACTTTAAAAGAATTTTTGGCTAACTATTTATCTAAAAAAAATGGACCTATTGTATATGACAATAAAATTGTAGGATTTCATCCAGGAATTTACTGGTTTACTGTAGGTCAAAGGAAAGGTTTAGGAATCCCTTTGGGAAAACCTCTTTATGTTATCTCTTTAGACCCTGAAACCAATACTATTTTTCTTGGAGAAAAAGAGAAGCTATATTCAAAAGGACTAATTTTAGAAAATCTCAATTTACATCTCCCTTTAGAAAAATGGGAGGATCCTTGGGCTCAAATAAGATACAGAACTAAACCAGTGAAAGTTAAAAATATTTTTAAAGAAAACAGTAATTATGTAGTTTTATTTGAAGAGCCTGTTAAAAGTGTAACCCCAGGTCAAGTGTGTGCTTTTTATGAAAAAAATTATTTATTAGGAGGAGGAATTATAAAAAATAAATATTAATCATATTGACAGAAAGGTAAAAAAATTGTAAGATTTATTTTTAAAGTTTTTTGAGAGGGAATCAGATGGAATTTGAGGCAGTCATTGGTTTAGAAGTTCACGCTCAGTTAACTACTCAAACTAAAATGTTCTGTTCCTGTTCTACTAAATTTGGAAATCCTCCAAATACTCAGGTCTGTCCTGTGTGTATGGGCTTGCCAGGAGTACTTCCTGTAATAAACAAGAAAGCTGTGGAATATGCTCTTAGATTAGCTCTTGCTTTAGGTTGTAAAATTAATTTTGTTTCTGTAATGGCTCGTAAAAATTATTTTTATCCAGATCTTCCTAAGGGTTATCAGATTTCTCAATATGAACTTCCTATTGCAGAAGGAGGAGCAGTTGAAATAGAAATAAACGGACAAAAAAAGAAAATAAATCTGGTTCGTATTCATATGGAAGAGGATGCTGGAAAGCTTATCCATGATGAAAAACAACCCTATTCTTATGTAGATTTTAACAGAGCTGGTGTTCCTCTTCTTGAAATTGTAAGCAAACCAGAAATTTCTTCTCCAGAAGAAGCAGTAGCTTATTTAAAAACCTTAAGAAGAATTGTTCGTTATTTGGGTATATGTGATGGAAACATGGAAGAAGGAAGTTTAAGATGTGATGCAAATGTTTCAGTAAGACCAAAAGGAAGCACTAAATTTGGAACCAAGGTTGAACTTAAAAATATGAACTCTTTCAAGCATGTAGAAAGGGCTTTAAGTTATGAAATCAAAAGACAAATAGGCCTTCTTTTAGAAGGTAAAGAAATTATTCAGGAAACAAGGCTTTATGATGAAGCTACTCAAACTACCCATCCTATGAGAGGGAAAGAAGAAGCACATGATTATTGCTATTTTCCTGATCCTGATTTAATAGAAATACAGCTTGAAGAAGAGCTTATAGAAAATGTTAAAACTGAGCTTCCTGAACTTCCTCATGTCAAGAAACAGAGATTCCTTCAGACTTATGGTCTAACTCCTTATGAAGTAGATATTCTTATAGAAGAGAAATCCTTAGCTGATTTCTTTGAAGAAACTGTTAAACTATATAATAATCCCAAAGCTATATCTAATTTTATGCTTACAGAGGTTTTACGCTATCTTAATAGAGATGGAAAAGATATCTATGAAACCAATTTAACCTCTCAAAATCTGGCTCAGCTTTTACAGTTGGTTGAAAAGGGTCTTATTTCAATGACTATCGCCAAACAGGTTTTTCCTGAAGTATATGAAAAAGGGATTGAACCTAAAAAGATTATAGAAGAAAGAGGACTTATTCAGGAGAGTTCTGAAGATAAATTAAAATCTGTTTGTGAGGAAGTTCTAAAAGAAAATCCAAAAGAAGTAGAAAAATATAAAGCTGGTAAAAAGGGAATTATAGGATTTTTTGTGGGGCAGGTTTTAAAGAAAACTCAAGGAAAAGCTAACCCTAAGATAGTAAATAAAATATTAACTGAATTATTAGAAAAATGATTTTAAATCTACCAAAAGAAGAAAAAATCAAAGCTCCAGCACAAGTAGATATTATTAAAACCTGGATCTGGACTGAAAAAGGTCTTTATCTTTTAGATCAAAGAAAATTACCTTTAGAAGAAAAATATATCTTATGTGATAATATTTATAAAATTAGAAATGCTATTAGAGACTTAGTAGTTAGAGGAGCTCCTGCTATTGGAATTTGTGCAGCTATTGGTTTTGCTATAGAATTTAAAAATTATGTTTCCAATATTAAAAAAGAAGAAATTTTAAAAAATAAAATTGAAGAAGAAATTGGTAAAATTAGTAATCTTCTTGCTACTGCAAGGCCTACAGCAGTTAATCTATTTTGGGCAATTTCCAAAATGAGGAAACTCTGTTTGGATTTTTTAGAAAATTTTAAAAGAAAAGTCCCTAAGAAATCTCTTTTAGAATTAGCAGAAATTCTTGAAAGAGAAGCTCTTATTATCTGGGAAGAAGACATAAAAGCCAATCTTAAAATGGCTGAATTTGGTAAAGGTCTGCTTCCTGAGGGAGGAATACTTACTCATTGCAATACAGGAGCTTTAGCTACAGGAGGTTATGGAACAGCTTTAGGAGTAATAAGGAAAACTTCTGAAAACAAGAAAAAAATTTTGGTCTTTGTTGATGAAACCCGTCCTTTTCTTCAAGGTGCAAGGTTAACAGCCTGGGAGTTGAGCAAACTTAAAATTCCTTATAAAATAATAACAGACAATTCCGCAGGTTTTTTAATGAAAAGAGGAGAGATTTCTGCTGTTGTTGTAGGAGCTGATAGAATTGCTAAAAATGGAGATACCGCTAATAAAATAGGCACTTATTCTTTAGCTGTTTTAGCTCATTATCATAAAATCCCTTTCTTTATAGCTGCTCCTTCTTCCACTTTTGATTTACAAATTGAAAGCGGAGAAGAAATTCCCATAGAAGAAAGGTCTCCTACAGAAGTTTTAACCTGTTTTAAAAGTAAAATCGCTCCTCCCAAATCTCAAGCCTATAACCTTGCCTTTGATATTACTCCAGGCGATTTAATCACAGCTTTTATTACAGAAAAAGGTATTATTCTACCTCCTTATAAGGAAAACATTTTAAAAACCATAAAAAATGAAGATTAAAAATATACCAGAAAACACTTTAGAAAGATTAATAATTTATCTAAAAATTTTAGAGAATTTGGAAAGTAAGGGTATTGATGCTATTTCTTCGGAAGATCTGGCTAAAAGATGTGGTGTTAATTCAGCTCAATTAAGAAAAGATTTAAGTTTTGTGGGAAATTTGGGAACGAAAGGTGTAGGTTATAATGTAAAAAGTCTGAAATTCAGTCTCAAAAAATTCTTGGGTCGTTCCCAGGAATGGAACTTAATCTTAGGAGGAATAACACCCTTAGGTATTTTTCTTTTGGGAAACAAAGACTTGCAAAAAGAAGGTTTTTATTTTATGGCTGCATTTGATACACAGGAAGAAAACATAGGAAAAATTTATCATGGAATTTCTGTATACAATTTAGATCAGATCTCTTATGTCTTTAAGGCTATCAAAGTAGATATAGGTATAATTGTAGATGAAGAAAATCCAGAAGTATATTTAGAAGCCTTTGTAAATCAGGGATTAAAAGCAATTTTAAATTTAAGTAAAGTTCCTCTTTTTGTAAATGATTCTTCTATTAAAATAGAAAATCTTTCTTTTACCACAGCTTTAACCAAACTTTCCTATTTTCTCAGTAAATAAGTTTTAATTAAAAAGGGGTTAAAATGAAATTAAAAGTCTGGAAAAAAGATCCCAGAGCAAAATTACCTGAAAGAAGCACAGAAGGGTCTGTAGGATATGATATTTTTTCTTTGGAAGAAATTGAAATTGCTCCAGGAGAATTTAAGCTTGTAAGAACAGGCTTAGTTATTCAATCAGAACCCCCCTATGCCCTTTTTATTTTCCCCAGATCTTCTCTTTTTAAAAAAAAGTCTTTAATTATGCCTAATTCTGCTGGTATTATAGACTTTGATTATTGCGGAAAAGAAGATGAAGTTAAAATTCCTGTAGTAAATCTTGGAAAAGAAAAAGTTGTTATAAAAGCTCAGGAAAAGATAGCTCAGGCTGTTTTTATAAAAGTTGCTTTCCCTGAAATAGAGGAATTGCCTAATCCTCCTCAATCCTCCTCCAGAGGTGGATTTGGTTCTACAGGAGGTTATTTATGAAACTCAGTAATTTAAAAGATAAACAAAAAGAACTAATAAATAAAGTCTTAGAAAAAGCAGATCTATCTTTGTTACCTCATTTTTTATTTTTTAGCTACTTAGGTGCAAGGATTTGCTATGCTGAATCCCATCCCTTGGCACTTTTTTATGAAGAAAAATTTAAAGACTATGAAAAATTTAAAGGTTTTTTACTACATTTAAAGAAAATGGGGCATTTTAGTGTTTTTGCTCATACCCCTATTTTTATAAATACTGAAGATTTTACAGAAAAAGAAAAGGTTGAGCTTGCTCAAACCTATTTTAAAGTTTTCTGGGATGAAAAAAATAATTTAGCTCTTTTTAATCTAAGGCACTTTGCTGAAAATTTAGAAGAAAAAAGTTTTATAAAATTAATAGAAACTCCTCCAGATTTATCCTCTGTGGAAATTAAATTTTTTAAAAATTTTGAGAAAATTTATGAAGGCTCTTTTTTAAAATTTCCTTCTGAATTAATTGAAAAAGAAGATAATAATATCTGGGCTATTCCTGAAGTGATTATCATTGAAATTGAAATTTCTCATCCTTTTAGATGGATAGGAGTAATTGTTCACAATTTTTCTCGTATTTTTTCTCATCAATTTGTAAGACACACATGGCTTAATTTTAATCAGAGATCACATAGATATACTTCTGTTGATAAATTTGTAGTTCCAGAAGTTTTTACAGAAAAGCATATAGAAATTTATAGAAAATTGATTGAAGAAGGTATGAAGGTTTATAAAGAGTTTTGCAAGGATATGAAAAAAGAAAGTGCTCGTTTTGTAGTTCCTCAAGGGGTAGCTACTTCTCTTATTGCTACAGGTCCCTCTTTAGTCTGGGAAGATTTCATCACTAAGAGAGCTATTCCTCAAGCTCAAGAAGAAATCAGAAGATTAGCTTATTTACTAAAAAATAATTTAAGTTTATAATATAAAATAGTAATTTTTATAGTTGGGCCTGTAGCTCAGTGGACAGAGCACTGGCCTCCGGAGCCAGTGGTCGGGGGTTCAAATCCCCCCAGGCTCAAACTAAGAAAGGAGGAATGATGTTGCAAAAGTTTACTTTTGAGCCTTGTAAAACTTTTAAAATTGCTTATTCTTCTCCTTTGCTTGGAAAGATTATTTTTTCTTCTGAAAAAATTTTAAAAGTGAATTCTACCTTTTGCAATTTTTCAAAATATACCAAAGAAGAATTAAAAAATTTAAAACTTTCAGATATAGTTGCCTCAGAATCTAAAGAAAAAGTTAAACTTTTGGAAGAAAAATTATTAAAAAACGAAAAAATTACCTCTATAGAAAAAATAAAGTTTATAAAAAAAGATAAAAGCTCTTTTTGGCTTATTAGTTATTTAGATGTTTTATATAACAATAATAAAACTTTAGGTTTGCTTTTTGGAGCAGATATTACTTATGAACAAAAATTTGAATCTTTGTTTTATACCCTAAAAGAAATAAATCAATTGATACTCCAAACTACCTTTGAAAAAGAGCTTTTTGAAAGAATCTGTCCTATTTTAGTGAAAAATTTAAATTTAAAATTAGCCTGGATAGGTTCTCTTGACGAAGAAAATAAAACTATTAAACTTGTTTATAAATACGGAGAAAATGTAGAATATTTAGAAAAAATTAAAATTTCCTTAGATGAAAATCTACCAGAAGGACAATGCCCTACAGTTCAAGCTTTTAAAAAGGGAAAAATTATTATTAATCCTGATAGTCGGGTTAATCCTAATTTTCTTCTACGAAAAGAGGATGCTATTAAAAAAGGTTATTTGTCTTCTTGTGCAATCCCATTAAAAAAACATGGTAAAGTAGTAGCTGTTTTAAATCTTTATTCTCCTGAGCCTTACTTTTTTGATAAAGCAGTAAAACCACTTTTAGAAGAAATTCAAAGAGATCTAAGTTTTGGTTTAGAAAAAATAGAAAGGATAAAAAATAATCTTTTAATAGTTACAGCTCTTTCTAAAGCAAAAGATTGGATAATTATTACAGATGAAAATGGTTATATTTTAAATGTAAATGATATAGTTTGCCAAGCCACAGGTTATTCTAAAGAGGAGCTTATAGGTAAACATGCCTCCTTTTTAGATAACTTTAATGCTTTATTAGAATTTTACGAAGAACTTAACATAATGATTTTAAAAAAGAAAAAAGAGTACAATAATATTTTTGTTAAGCGAAGCAAGGATGGTAAGGAAATATTTTTAGTTCAGGAAATTATCCCTGTAAAACTTCCTGGTGATATTGCTTATTTCGTTATAATAGGAAAAGATGTTACAGAAGAACTAAAAATTATGGATAAACTTGAGAAGTTTAAAAATTCTGATCTTCTTACAGGTCTTTTAAACCTTGATGCTTTTGCTATTAAGGTTGATGAAATTTTAAAAATTTTAACTAGCCAAGGGATATTAATCTTAATGGATATCTGGGGAATGAGTTACATTAATAAAAGCCATGGATTAGAAATAGGAAATAATTTAATTAAAAAAATTGCTTCTATTTTACAGGAAACCTTTAAAGACAACGCTATAATAGGAAGATTAGGTGGGGATGAATTTGGAATATTTTTATATAATATTCATGGAACTGGAACATTTGAAATCGCAAAATTAGCAAAAATTTTTGAAAATCCTATAAAAATAGATGATTATAAAATAAAAGTAAAAATAAATTTAGGTTGTTCCTTTTTTCCATTAGATGGTAAAAGTTTTAAAGATTTGTATGAAAAGGCAACTATATCTTTAAAAGAAGCCAAAAATGAAGGCCCAGGAGTCTTTGTTTTTTATAATAAAGAATTAAGTGAAAAATTAGAATATTTATTAAAAGCTGAAGATCTTGTTACCAGGGCTCTGGAAAAAGATCTTTTTATTTTCTATTATCAACCATATTTTGATATAAGCAATTTAGAATTAGCAGGTTTTGAGGCTTTAGTAAGAATAAAAAAAGATGATGGAAAAATTTATTATCCTGATAGCTTTATAGATTATTTAGAGGAACATGAAGAGTATTTATTTAAATTTGAACAAATAGGGCTTGAAAAAATAATTAAGCAGATAGAAAGATGGAAAAAACCCATATCTTTCAATCTTTCAGCTAAATCCTTACAAAATACCCCATTTATTCGAAAAATTATAAATATTTTTCCAAATATAGCCAAAAATCTTATCATTGAAATTACAGAAAGAGAGTTAATTAAAATAATAAACATAGCTATACAAAATTTAAAATATTTAAAATCTAAAAACACAAATATTAAATTAGCTATTGATGACTTTGGAACAGGGCATGCCAATTTTTCTTATCTTAAAGATTTACCTGTGGATTATGTAAAAATTGATATTTCTTTTATAAGGAGAATTACAAAAGGGGAAAAGGAAAAAAAACTGGTTAAAGGAATTATAGATCTTTGTCATAATCTTGGATTTGAGACCGTGGCAGAAGGAGTAGAAACAGAAGAGCATTATAAAATTCTTAAAGAATTAGGATGTGATAAAGTACAGGGTTTCTATTTTTCCAAACCTCTCCCACCAGAAGAAATAGAAAAAAAATATCTCACCTAAAAATTACCACTTCGTAAGTGGTAATTTGTTTTAAAATACTTGAAAATTATAAAAAAAGTTTTAATTTTAATTTAGTTCTTTGAAAAAGATGGGGGCGATAAGGGCTCGACGGGGATAGGTAGGGTTAAACAGCAGGCCGTGGTCGCACCCTCCACGTAAAAAAGGGTGCAAAAACACAACTGCCGACGAATATTCCTACGCTTTGGCAGCCTAAGATAGAGCTGCCACGCAGTTTTAGACTTTGCCCGCGGGTCTAAAACTGCGTCAAGTACGCGGGCTTTGGCTAAAGGAATTGGTAGGGTTCCTTTAGCCGAGAAGTGAACCTACCTTGTAGAAAGCCTGGGTGCCTGTGCCCGGCTTTCTACGAGAATCAAACACAGGCTAAGCCTGTAGGAGGTTTAACCTGAACTATCCTCGGACGCGGGTTCGATTCCCGCCGCCTCCACCAAAAATGTAAAATTCATGCAGGTTCCAGAAAGCCAAAGTCCCTCTGGGAACAGTTAAGAGCTTTTATTTTCTTTGAATCTCTTGCAAAATCATACATATCAATTCGGATTCGATTGCTGCCACCCTTGGAATAAGAAAATTAACATTATAGATTATGGTATCTCCTCTTAAAATATATTTCTTCTTTACAATGCAGATGTTTTTTTAAATAATTCTTTACCTTTTTCTGATAACGGTTCTCTAAATGCAATAGGTAGGTAAAAATTATGGGAACAAGGGCAAAAATTAGTTAATCACCAGATCCTAAGGTGACTCTTACTATTAGAATTCCTTTAAGAAAAAAATAGCTTTAGTAGAAGAAGCAAAGCGGAGAAACATTACTGTTACAGAATTAATTAGAAAAGCACTTCAAGAAATGCTCGGAGCTTCCAAAAAACATGCTTATTGGCCTAACCCAAGACCTTTAGGTATAAAAGAATTTAGAAGAGAAGATCTTTATGAATAAAATATTTTTGGATACTAATGTGCTTGTATCTGCTATTGATACAACGAGAGAAAATCATAAAAAGGCTATTTCGGCAGTTGTCAAGAGAATTGTGTCTGGAATTTTAAATGAAACATTTGTTTCAATTCATAAGAACAATGTCTTACCCCTGGTAAAGGTTTTCTCCAATTTCTATCCCTCATATTTTCATATACCACATAAATACTCACTTCTGCTGTCTTCACACTCTGAAAATATCCACCACTCCTCATTCTTGCTACCTCCAATTTACTATGAAAATTCTCTACTATGTTCGTAGTATATATATGCTTCCTTACACCCTCTGGATACCTCAAAAATACTAAATACTTTTCTCCTTTCTCTAAAAGATATTTCATATATTCTGGATACTTTTTTATAAATTTTTCACACTTTTCCTTAAACTTTTCTAAA
>NZ_JQKW01000009.1 GCF_000746255.1 Thermodesulfobacterium hydrogeniphilum | reverse complement strand
CAGAGAAAGCCAGAAGATGTCGTCCCTGCACAATAATTAAGCATTTTTTAAGAGTGGCAGCCAAAGTAGTAAAACATGCTCGGCGATTAAAGATATGGTTTACCAAACAGATAGTGCATATTGATTGGATATATTTTGCTGCTACTCAATTAGAAAGGGGATTAGTTTTTAGATAGTTTTTATTTAAGATTTGAGAGTAGGAGTAAAAGGGGTTTTATTTAAAAAATGGGGGTATTGTGCTTAGAAAATAATTAAAGTAGGGATTTTAATTGGGTTTATTTTTAATTTTTACGAATTTTTTAAGAAGAATTAATTTTTGGGGGAGATTTTTTTTTTAAAATTTTTGGATAGGGCTTCACAATAAAGTTTCAATTTATAGCATGAAAAAAATGATTTTGGGTAAATTTTTTTTACTCCTTCAACCTTAAGCGGGAATTTTGGTTAGTATATCTTGACAAAATGAAAAAATATAATATTTTATAAACTGGTTGCCGGGGTAGCTCAGTCGGTAGAGCAGCGGACTGAAAATCCGCGTGTCCCTGGTTCGATTCCGGGCCCCGGCACCTCCAATCAGGACTTCAGAGTAGTCAAAAATTTGACTTTAACTTGGTGCCGTAAAAATTTTTTATAGTTATAAATAATAATTAATCTTATTTTTTCTCAAAATTGGATCTACGCTGGTTTAACCAGCTATCTTTATGTTCTCCGTTCTTTACTTGATACTCTTTTAATTGATAAAACTAAAACAATCCTTGAAAAGCCCCAAAAGTCTTCTATAATAAAATCCATTCTTAAATACCAAATAAAAAATGGAAATATATATCATTTCTGGACAAAAGGGCTGTGAAAAAGTAAATGAACTTAATGGTATAGCTATTATTGTAGATGCTTTAAGAGCAAGTGCTACCTTGGCTGTTTTATTGGAAAAAGGGATAAAAGAAATTTTTGTGGTAAGTGAAGTTAATGAAGCATGGCAATTAAAAAAGAAAATCCCTGAAGCTTTACTTATAGGGGAAAGAAATAACTTTAAAATAGAAGGTTTTGATTTTAGCAATAGCCCTTCTGAAATTTGGAAAATTGAAAATTTAAAAAATAAAAAGGCAATTTTTACCTCTACCTCTGGAGCAAGAAGGATTGTATCCTGTAAAAAGGCTACTAAAATTTTAATTGGAACTACAATAAATGCTTCTGCTATAGCCAGAATTGTTAAAAATTATGTTTCTAAATATCAAAAACCTGTAGTAATTATTCCTGCTGGAGTTTATGGTAAAGAAAATTTTTTATCTGAGGAAGATCTAATAGGAGCATGGGAAATAGCCAAAAGATTAGAATTACCTTTAAAGGAATATCCTGAAATTTTAATTTCTGGTTTTTTTAAGAAAAGTGTAGAAGAAATATTCTTAACAAGCAAACATGGTTTAGAATTAATTAAAGCTGGTTTAGAAAAAGATGTAAGATTTTGTTCTAAAATAGACATAACTAAAAAAGTCCCAGAAGTAATAGAATTTTTAAATAAAGCTGCTAAATTAAAAGAAGCTTGAATTTTTTATACATTTAAAAACATGTTTAATTCAAAAACACATCGCTTAGAAAAGCTCTATCAGGAACTAAAAAACTGTCAGAAATGTCCATTGGCTTTAACAAGAACGCAGGTAGTCTGTGGAGAGGGAAATATTAATTCCAATGTATTCCTTATTGGTCTTGCTCCTGGGAAAGATGAAGATAAAAAAGGAAGAATGTTCGTGGGCAGAGCTGGAAAGGTTTTAGATGAGCTTTTAAAGAAAGCCTCTTTGCATAGAAGTTATTTTTACATGAGTAATCTCATAAAGTGTATGCTTCCTAATAATAGACCTCCCAAAAAAGATGAAATAGAAGCCTGCACCTCCTATCTTGATGAAGAAATAGAAATAATTAATCCTGATATTTTGGTTCCTTTAGGATTTTTTGCTACTAAATATATATTTTCAAAATATGGAATCTCTTGTAAAATTGAAATGAACAGCATCTGCGGCAAAATATTTTTTGCAGAAAATAAAAAAATTATGCCACTTCACCATCCAGCCTCTCTTCTTTATTCACCTAATTTAAAATCAATTATGGAAAGAACTTATATTAAACTCAAAAATTTCTTATAATGAGTTTCTTATAAGCTTGCATTTTATATAAAATCTTTTAATATAAATTTTCAATGAATATTAAAGAAAAATGGAAAAAAATTGAAGAAGCCAGAAAAATTTTGAAACTTCCTCTTAAAACAACCAGAAAAGAAATTATTACTCATTATAAGGCTTTAGTAAAGGATTTGCATCCTGATCGTGGAGGAGATGAAGAGTTAATGAAAAAACTTAATGAAGCTTATGAGATTTTAATGGATTATTGTGATAATTATTTTATAATTTTAGCTCCTAATGAAAATATATCAGATCCTGAAGATTGGTGGTTTGCTCATTTTGGAGAAGATCCTATTTGGGGAAAAGGAGGATAATATTATATGCTCATAGTTCAGAAATACGGTGGAACCTCAGTTGCTAATTTAGAGCGTATCAAAAAGGTAGCAGAGAAGATTATTAACTATAAAAAACAGGGACATGATTTGGTAGTTGTTGTTTCTGCTATGGCAGGCGAGACAGATAGATTAATCAATCTTGCTAAACAGATTACTGAAGAACCCCCTTTAAGAGAACTGGATTTACTTGTTTCAACAGGAGAACAGGTTAGTTCTTCTCTTCTTGCTATTACTCTTCACTCCTTAGGGTTTCCTGCTAAAGCTCTTTTAGGCTACCAGATTCCTATTTACACTACTAATCTTTTTACCAAAGCAAAGATAAAGGATATAAAAGTTAATAAAATAAAAAATGAACTTTACAAAGGAAATATTGTAGTAGTAGCGGGTTTTCAAGGAGTTACGGATAAAGGAGACATTACAACCCTTGGTAGAGGCGGTTCAGATACTACAGCAGTTGCTTTAGCTGCTGCTTTAAAAGCAGATCTTTGTGAAATCTATACAGATGTGGAAGGTGTTTATACAGCTGATCCAAGAATTGTCAGCAAAGCAAGAAAGCTTAAAAAGATATCCTATGAAGAAATGCTGGAAATGGCAAGCAGTGGAGCTAAAGTTTTAGAAATGAGATCTGTGGAACTGGCTATGATCTATAAGGTTCCTTTAGTGGTAAGGTCCTCTTTTTCAGATGCAGAAGGTACTCTTATAACCGAGGAGGATGAAGAAATGGAAAAAGTGGTGGTTTCAGGAATAACTTACAATAGAAATGAAGCCAGAATAAGTATCTATGGAGTTCCTGATAGACCTGGAATAGCTGCAAGTATTTTTGGGCCTATTGGAGAGAAAGGAATAATTGTAGATATGATTATCCAAACCACTCATCCTGATGGAAAAGCTGATATTACTTTCACAGTTCCTCGTACAGATTATAAACAGGCTGTGAAGATTATAAAAGAGGTTGCTAAAAAACTAAAAGCTGAAAGAGTGGAAGGAGATGAGCATATTGCAAAGGTTTCTATAATTGGCGCAGGAATGAGAACCCATTCTGGAGTTGCTACAAAAATGTTTGAAACTTTGGCTAAACATGGTATAAATATTATGATGATTTCTACTTCTGAAATTAAAATATCCTGTGTTATAGATGAAAAATATACAGAATTGGCAGTAAGAGCTTTGCATGAAGCTTTTAATTTGGAAGAAGAAATTCCTATAAAAGAAGAAATTATAAAAAAGGTAAACTAAAAATGAAAAAAATAGAAATTTATGATACCACTCTAAGAGATGGAAGTCAGGCAGAAGAAGTTAGCTTTTCCTTGGGGGATAAAATCAGAATTGCGTTAAAACTTGATGAATTCAAAATAGATTATATAGAGGGTGGTTGGCCTGGATCAAATCCCAAAGATTTGCAGTTTTTTAAGGAAATAAAAGATTATCATTTAAAACATGCTAAAATTGCAGCTTTTGGAAGCACCCATCATCCACGAAAAACTCCTGAAACAGATGAAATTTTCAAACAACTTCTGGCAGTAAAAGTTTCTGTAGTCACCATTTTTGGAAAAAGTTGGACTATTCATGTAAAAGAAGCTTTAAAAATTTCCTTGGAAGAGAATTTAAATCTAATAGAAAATTCCATAAAATATTTAAGACCTCATGTAGAAAAACTTTTCTATGATGCTGAGCATTTTTTTGATGGATTTAAAGAGGATCCTGATTATGCTATAGCAACTATCAAAAAAGCTAAAGAAGCTGGAGCAGATTGTATCATTCTTTGTGATACCAACGGAGGAACATTACCTTATGAACTTGCAGAGATTATAAAAGAAGTTAAAAACAAATTGGGAAAAGATTTTCCTTTGGGAATTCATGCCCATAATGATTCTGAGTGTGCAGTAGCTAATAGTTTAGAGGCTGTTAGACTTGGAGCTGTTCAGGTTCAGGGAACTATAAATGGTATAGGAGAAAGATGTGGAAATGCTAATCTTTGTTCTGTTATCCCAAATTTGGTTTTAAAGATGGGTTATACCTGTAGTTCTGCTGAAGTTCTTTATAAATTAACCGAAGTTTCTAAGTATGTATTTGAAATAGCTAATTTGTCTCATCCTCCGAGACTTCCTTTTGTAGGTCGTTCTGCTTTTGCTCATAAAGGCGGGGTTCATGTATCTGCTGTATTAAAAACTCCAAGAACCTATGAGCACATAGATCCTGCTTTAGTAGGTAATACCAGAAGAGTGCTTGTTTCTGAACTTTCTGGTAAAAGCAATGTTCTTTATAAAATAAAGGAATTTGGCATTAATTTGGAGTTTGAAAGTCCTCTTTTGAATAAAATTGTAGAAGAGATCAAAAAATTAGAGGCGATGGGTTATGAATTTGAAGCAGCAGAGGCTTCTTTGGAACTTCTTATTTATAAACTTATGGGAGAACCCAAACAGTATTTTGAACTTTTAAGCTATAAGGTTTTTGATCTAAAAGTAACTAAGGATGTGCCTCAGTCTGAAGCTACTGTATTGGTAAGGGTTCCACCTGGAGTGGGAGAGGTTGAACATACTGCAGCACTTGGAAATGGACCTGTTAATGCTCTTGATAATGCATTGAGAAAGGCTTTAGAGAGATTTTATCCCCAAATAAGAGAAATGGAACTGGAAGATTATAAAGTGCGAGTCCTTCCAGGACTTCCTGGTACTTCTTCAAAAGTAAGAGTTTTTATTTTATCTAAAAGTAAAGATAAAAAATGGGGAACTGTTGGAGTCTCAACAGATATTTTAGAAGCAAGCTGTCAGGCTCTTGTAGATTCTTACACCTACAAATTATTCTTGGATAAAAGGAAACATTAATTTAAATGCCTATAAAGATCTCTTTTGTAGGTAAAGGTGGAACTGGTAAAACTACATTATCTGCCCTTTTGGTAAATTATTTTATAGATCAAAAACAAACTCCCATATTAGTAGTTGATGCAGATCCTAATTTTAATTTAAATGAACTTCTTGGAGTTGAAATAGAAACTACTTTAAGTGAAATAAGAGAAGAACTATTAAAAGGTGATACTCCAGAATTTATGTCTCGTTATGACTATGTAGAAATGAGAGTAAATGAAGCCCTTATTGAAACAAAAGACTTTGATCTGTTAGTAATGGGATATCCAGAAACCTCTGGTTGTTATTGCCCTGTGCATGCTTTTTTGTCTAATTCTTTAGAAAAACTTATGAATAACTATCCTTATGTTATAATAGATAATGAAGCAGGAATGGAGCATATCTCTCGACTTAATTTAAGAGAAATGGAACATCTTATTATTGTCTCTGATGCCAATCCAAGAGGCATACTTACAGGAGGAAGAATAGCGGAATTGGTAAGAGCTTTAAAAATTCAAGTCTCTAATTTATGGCTAATTGTTAACCAAAGTCCTGAAATTATCTCTGAAGATTTAAAATCTTACACCGAAGAAATAACTAAGAAATATAACATTAAACTTTTAGGATTTTTACCTGAAGATCCCAATATCTTAAATTATGAATTGAAGCACATACCTGTTTTTGAATGGCAAACTCTTTTAAAAACCAAAGCTTATGAACTTTTTAATCTTCTTTGGGAGTAGAGGCTATGGAAAAAACTACTTTAAAAATTTATAACACTCTCTCCAAAAAAATAGAAACCTTTATTCCTTTAAACCCACCTAAGGTAACCATGTATGTTTGTGGAATCACAGCTTATGATTCTCCTCATTTAGGTCATGCCAGATCAGCTGTGGTTTTTGATGTTCTTTATAGATTTTTACAGTATTTAGGCTATAAAGTTATTTATGTTAGGAATATTACAGATATAGATGATAAAATTATCAATCGTTCCAATCAAGAAGGAATTTTCTGGAAAGATTTGGTAGAAAAGTATATAAAAGAGTATGAAGAAGCTTTAGAGGCTTTAAATGTTTTAAAACCAACTTATGAACCAAGGGCTTCTGAGCATATTTCTGAAATAATTGATCTTATTCAAAAGCTTATAGATAAAGGTTTAGCCTATGAAAGTGATGGAGATGTTTATTTTGAGGTGCAAAAGTTCCCTTCTTATGGAAAACTTTCTGGAAGAAAAATAGATGAACTTATCACAGGCGTGAGAATTGAGGTTTCTGAAAAAAAGAAGAACCCTTTAGACTTTGCTCTTTGGAAATCAGCTAAACCCGGGGAGCCTTTTTGGGAAAGTCCCTGGGGAAAAGGACGCCCTGGCTGGCATATAGAATGCTCTGCTATGGCTCTTAAATATCTTGGAGAAACCATTGATATTCACGGTGGAGGACTTGATCTTATCTTTCCTCATCATGAAAATGAAATAGCTCAAAGTGAAGGAGCAAATGATAAACCCTTTGTGAGATACTTTATTCATCACGGACTTATTACTGTAAATGGAGAAAAAATGTCTAAAAGTCTTGGTAATTTTGTAACCATGGAATACCTTTTGAATAAGTTTCATCCAGAAGTAATAAGAGCCTTCTTACTCTCTACTAATTATAGAAGTCCTTTAGATTATTCTGAAACTAATATTAAAAATATGGAAAAAGCTATATATCATTTTTATGAAACCCTGTATTGGCTTAAAAAGGTGCAACCTCTTAGAGAAGGTCTGCTATCAGATAAAGCAAGAAAACTTGAAAGAGTCTGGCAGGAATTTGAAAAGAAATTTTTAGAAGCACTCTCTGATGATTTAAATACTGCTTTAGCTCTGGGCCAACTATTTACCCTTGAAAACGAAGTTTATAATTTTATCAGCAGAAATCCTGCTATAACTACAGAAGAATCAGTATTATTGGAAAAAATAGAAAAGAGTATAAAACAAACAGCAGGAAAAATTTTAGGAATAGGAATAAGTGATCCTTCAGACTTTTGGCAAAAAGAAAGAGATAAAAAATTAAAGTCCGTAGGTAAAACTGTGGAGGAAATAGAAAAACTTGTTAAAGAAAGGGAAAAAGCAAGAAAAGAAAAAAATTTTGCTCTGGCAGATCAAATCAGAGATAATTTACAAAATCTTGGTATAATTTTAAAAGATACCAGAACGGAAACATTCTGGTATGTGGAGTAAACCATGATATGGTTTGATTATGTAGCTTTAGCTATATTAGCTTATTTTATAATAAGAGGATTCTTAGGGGGCTTTGTTAGAACAGTTTTTTCTTTTATAGGAATGATTATAGCATTTTTATATTCTGGATGGCTTTCTATTAAAATAAGTCCTTATGTAGGAAATTTAACCACTAATAATCCTAAAGTTTTACCTATTTTGAGTTTTATCATAGCTTTTATCCTGATTTATCTCAGCTTTGTTCTTTTGGGTTTTATAATTAGAATTATCTTGGGAACAATGCAACTCACTATAGCAGATTATATCTTAGGAGCTATACTGGGATTTATTAAAGGTGCTCTTTTTATCACCCTTTTTTATCTTGTTTTGGTAATACCCTATCCTAAAGCACAAGAATATTTAAACAAAGCTTTAACTTATCCTATAGTAAAACACACCTGGAAAATCTCCTCACAGTTTTTACCCCAAACTTGGCGAAGTTTCCTTAAAAAAAGAAATATTAAAATTGATTAGCTTTTACATTTTACCTTTAGTAGAAAGAATGTCTATATTTACAGGTTTTAAAGCCCTTTTAAAGGCATAAGCAAGAGCTTTAAAAATACTTTCTGCTATATGATGAGCATTTTTTCCATAAAAGTTTCTTACATGTAAGGTGAATTTTCCATTAATAGAAAAAGCCTTCAAAAATTCTTCTATGAGTTCTGTATCAAAATTTCCTATTTTTTCTGTAGGAAATTTTACATCATAATAAAAATAAGGTCTTTTTGCAAGATCAATTACTACCTGGCTCAGGGCTTCTTCCATAGGGATAGTTGCCTCTCCATAACGGGAAATTCCTTTTCTTTCCTCAAGTGCTTCATCTAAAGCCTCTCCTAAGGTAATACCTATATCCTCCACAGTATGATGAAAATCCACTTTTAGATCTCCTTTTGCTTCTATCTGAAGCTTTACACCTGAATGATATGCAAAAAGCTCAAGCATATGATCTAAAAAACCAATTTCAGTATTTATAACATTTTTTTCTAAGTCTTTTCCACTTAGATCTATTTTCAAACTGATTTCTGTTTCCAAAGTAGTTCTTTTTTTATATACCAATTTCATTTCAACCTCCCTATTCTTCATTTACCAATCTAAAAGCCTCTAAAGCAAGGATCCCTGCTTCTGTAATAGAATTTGTTCCTACCAATCCAGCCATTCTGAGGACTTTTAATTCTTTATTAAAAGTTTCTGGATCAAGTCCAGCTACTTTGTAAGCAGTAGCCCAGTTCTTGGGTAAAACTCTCACCTTTTTCTCCTTAGTATAAAGAGAGCCTATTTCCTGCAAAGCCAAAAGAATACGCATTCCAAGGGGCGTTAAAGGATTACTCATTCCTAAAGGAGCTCCTGCTATAGCACGTTTAATAAGTTTTCCTGCTTCTGTAAGAACTATAGCATGATTAGGTAATATATTTATAAAACCACGTGCTTCTAATTTATCTAAAGCATATTCTATTTCTTCATGCCAAACCTCATCAAAATTAGCATAAATATCTTCCACAAAAAAGCGCTTTTCAGGAATAGCTTGAAGAACCATCTTTTCAAATTTTGTAATATGTGGAAGCCTTTTCACATTATAAGCTAATTTAGAATAAAGTTCTCCAGAAGTACTAATCTCTCCATTACCAACTAAATGCGCTTCTACTGCTTTTTCATGCCATTCATAATTAGGTGCTGTAAATTCGCTATAATTCATATTTATAGCTTTAACAGCTGTAGCATGGATTTCTCTAACTCCCTTTTGCTTGATATCCTCTAAAACCTCTTTGCCATATTCTGTAAGTATATAAACTTCTTTGTTTTTTTCAAAAGTGCTTTTTACTAAATTAAAAGCCTCTAAAGTATAAAGAGAAGTTCTGGTTACATCTCCTAATTTTTCATACCATTTTCCACCAGCCTCATAAAAGCTTTTAAATAATTCTTCTGTAGTTTTAACTTCAGCAAATTTAGCCTTAATCTCTTCTTTTTTCTGATATCCAAGATCTTGATATAAACGACGTCCATAAAAACTATGTAAATGTTTATATTCTTTTAAAGGCTTTTCATATAAAAATTTTGCTATTTCATCTGGAGTGGGTAAAATTTCGGGATTGCTTTTATTTTTTTCCCATAAAATATCTACAATTTTTAATATCTCCTCATCAATTTGCTCAAGATTAAAGGTTTTTACAGGCTTTATACCTTTCCCTTCTTTCCAGATCCAGTAAACCTCAGTTAAATATTCTCCTGCTGGTAAAAATTCACCTTTATCATTAATATAGCCTAAACTCATTAAAGTTTCCTTTTCTGCATCTGTAAGAACTGAGATATCCTCAGCATCCCATAGTTTTATCAAAGAATCCATAATATCTTCGGAAATTATGGTGTTAAATGCTGGAATAGCATATTGGGTAACTTTTTTAATAGCCCTTCCAAGAGGAGTTAAAGTAAAAATATCTGATTTCGGAACTGAAAAGGCTATAAGTCTCATAGCTTCTAACTTGAGAAGCTCTCTACCTCTTACAGGAAGAATAGAAGCTGGTCCAGGACCTGCTGGCATATCTTTAAGATATTTAAATGTATCACCAGTAATAAGAAGTCTAGGATGCATATTTCTAAAAATCTCTAAAACCCTTCTTCCATATTCATTAACTGTATCATTTTTTAGAAATCCTCTTTTTTCCAGAAATTCTTTAATGTAAGGTCCTGGAAGTCCATCATTAACCTCAGCGTTTTGAAGCATAGTAATTACTTCAGAACCAATCCAACGAAAACCCTCTTCCCAATTAGCAGGATGTTCCAAAAGCTGTTTTTTTATCATCTCTTTGATAATACTCACTAAATATTTACTCCAATAAGTTAGAGAATAAGTAGAGGGCTTTTCTAACCTAATCAATCCCTGTAATTCCAATTCAATATAAGGATTTTCTTCTGGAGTGGGTATAGTTAAAGTTGTTACTCCAGTATGAACTGCTTCATCCAGATTTAACAAAGCAAGAACATGCTCCTTTCTTATAATCATATTTCCCCTCCTGCTTTCATTTAGACAAATATAAATTCTTTTTGTTAAAAAATTAAGTCTCATCTTTATAACTTCAAGACTATTTTATTACATTTTTATACTTTCACTTTTACAATTTTTGAGTTTAAATTATATTTATGATGAATTATTTAATTAATGGACTGTTTATTTTTATTGCAAAAATTTGTGATGTAAGTCTTGGAACTATAAGAATTGTCCTTTTAGCAAGAGGGCTTCAACTTCAGGCAAGTATTATAGGTTTCTTTGAGGTATTAATCTGGGTTATTGTTGTATCTCATATTATAAACCATTTAGATCATCCTTTTTATTATGTAACTTTTGCAGCCGGCTTCGCCTTTGGTAATTATATAGGTTTATATTTAGAGAATAAAATAGCTATGGGGAATGTTTTAATAAGAGTAATGACAAGATCAGAGCCTGAAAAATTACTAAAGCTTTTAAGAGAAAAAGGATTTATTGTTACTTCAGTTAATGCTGAAGGAAGAGATGGTCCTATAAAGATACTCTTTTCTGTTGTAAAAAGAAAACAAATTCCTAAATTTTTAACCTTAGTTCAAAAAAATTGCCCTCAAGCCTTTTATACTATAGAAGATATAAGAGATGTTAAAAGATACGGCGGAGAAACTCCACCTCCTAAAGCTGATTTTTTAGGTTTATTTAGAAGATTCATCTGGATAAAAAGAAGATAATTATAATTCCAACTTTCCTTTGGGATAGCTGTCTATGATTTTTATCTCTGGGTATTCAATTTTCTTTAAGACCAATCCCTGTGGGGGAGCTGGAGGAGGAGCTACTTTTCTATCTCTTGCTTCCATAATTTTCTGAAAATCCTCTACTGTGAGATTCCCTCTCCCTACCTCAACTAAAGCTCCTACAATATTTCTAACCATATAACGCATAAATCCTCTTCCTGTAATCTCAAAAACAAGTACATGCTTCCTTCCAGGAACTCTTTTTATGTTGGCATCATAGATAGTTCTTACTGTAGTTTTTATATCTGTCCCAGATTTTCTAAAACTAGCAAAATCCTTTTCTCCAATAATTAACGGTAAACACTCTTTCATAGCTTCTATATCAAGTTTCTCAGGAACCCACCAAGAATAAAGTCTTACCAAAGGATTTCTTACAGGATAGTTATAAATATAATAAACATAGGTTTTTTTAAGAGCATGCCTCTGAGAATGAAATTTGAAATCCACCTCCTCCACTTTCCAAATAACTATATCCTGTGGAAGCATGGCATTTACTGCTTTATAAATCACTTCAACAGGTCTATCAGAGGTTGTTAAAAAATGAGCTACTTGATACAAAGCATGAACCCCTGCATCTGTTCTTCCTGCTGCCTTGAGTTTTACTTTATGTCCAAAAAGCTTGGATAACACTTCTTGAATAACACCCTGTACAGTCGGACCTTTTGGCTGAATCTGCCAGCCTAAATAATTTGTTCCATCATAGGCTATAAATATGCGAATATTTCTGATGTTTACTTCATTCATAAACTAAAAGCCTTTTTTATTTCCTCTATAAAACTATCAAAATCACTAAGACGATCTTTAAAAACGATATGAATAAGCAAATTTCTGAATTTTACCATATTCTTATACTTATCTAAATTTTCTTCAGACACTATTCTCTTTTCCTCCAAAATCTCAAAACAATCTGCATAAGAAATAGGTTCTCTTAAATTTAATCTGCTAACTATATGTTTACATACATCTATCATTTGCTGGATCGCAAGCTCCAAGTTTCTTTCTATAAATTGCTTTATTACTATATTTTTTGAAACTCCTCAAAGCTAAGCTCTTTGATATTTTTGAGTTCTTCCACATATTGCTCTATTTTTTAAGCTTATTTCTTACTAAAGTTTTATCTATCATTTTAGTCTACATATTTAGAATATCCTGTAATATCTAAATATTCTTGATAATCATCTATAGTATTTTCTCTAAATTTGCTATATACTAAAAAATCTTTTATAAAAAGTTCTTTTCTATTTTTCATCACTTGATGTCTTAAAAGCGGACTTACCTCATTTAAAACTACAATTTCTACTTCCCTTTTTATCAAATCACTAAGTTTTTGCATAAGAGATAAAAGCTCATATTCTGAAACAGGGTTCTTTACATAAATAGCTACATCTATGTCACTATCTTTTCTAAGTTTTCCAGTTGCTGCAGAACCAAACACTAATGCAAACACTATATTAGGATCTTTTTCTAAAAAATCTTTTATTTTCCTGAAAATATTTTCCAAATTTCCTTGTGTTTGATGAGGCATATTAGAGAGTTATTTTACACAAAAAGAGGGAATTTGGGAAGTCCCATATCTTCTGGGAAACCAAACATAAGATTAAAATTTTGAATTGCCTGACCACTTGCTCCTTTTATTAAATTGTCTATAACAGAAGTAATTATACCCCAGCTTCTTTTTTTGTCCTCAAATATTCCTATTTTGCAAAGATTAGTACCTCTAACTTCTGAAATTCTCGAAACCTTCCCTAAAGGGACTACCTCTACAAAAGGACGATCTTTATAAAAATCTGTTAAATAAGTATGTATTTTTTCTATATCAGCTTTAAATTTTACATAAATAGTTGAAAATATACCTCTATTAATAGGTAAAAGATGAGGTGTAAATACAATTTTAACAGATTTTCCAGAAAATAAACTGAGTTTTTCTTCTATTTCTGGATTATGTCTATGGGAAGCTATTTTATAAGCTTTGAAATCTTCATTTACCTCACAAAAACTATAATAATTATCTGACTTTCTTCCAGCTCCAGAAGTCCCGCTTTTGGAATCAACAATGATAGGTTCTTCTATAAGACCTTCTTTTAAAAGGGGAATTAAAGGTAAAAGAATAGAAGTTGGATAACACCCTGGATTAGCAATTAAATCTGCTTTTTTAATTTCTTCTTCAAAAATTTCAGGTAAGCCATAAACAGCTTTTCTGCAAAGTTCAGAAAATTTATGTTTTATTTTATAAGTATTTTCATAGGTTTCTACATTTTTAAATCTGAAATCTGCTGAAAAATCAATAACTTTTATGCCTTTTTGTAAAAAAGCATGAGCCATTTCCTGTGCTTTACCAGAAGGGACACAAAGAAAAGCCACTTGAACTCTTTCTGCTATTCTTTCAACCACAGGTTCTTCAAAAACAAGATCAGCATATTTCCCACTCCAATTACAAAACTCTTTTAAAGTTTTTCCAGTTTGTTCACGAGATGTTATAACAGAAATTTCTAAATATGGATGTTTTTCAGATAATCTTAAAAGTTCTAATCCTGTATAGCCTGTGGCTCCAATGATAGCTGCTTTGACCATTTTTAAAAAAGACTTTGGCAGGGATAATCCCTGCCATTTTTATAAAAATATTTAAAACCTAACGTTTGGAGTATTGCTGACCTCTTCTGGCTCCCCTTAATCCATATTTCTTTCTTTCTTTCTTTCGAGGATCACGGGTAAGAAAACCTGCTTTTTTAAGAACAGGTCTTAAATCAGGAGAATAAGCCTCTAAAGCTTTAGCAATGCCATGTCTTATAGCTTCAGCCTGAGCTGACTTTCCTCCACCTTCTACAGTGCACTTCACATCAAATTTTCCTAATAAATTGGTAATTCTAAAAGGTGCAAAAATAACATCCTCAGCTACAATATGATCATAAAAATACTCTTTAAAATCTTTACCATTAACTATTACTTTCCCATCACCAGGATAAATCCAAACTCTGGCTATAGAAGTTTTTCTTTTTCCAGTAGCATAAAATCTATCCATATTCTTCTACCTCCTTATATTTCCAAAGGTTTGGGATTTTGAGCTATGTGAGGATGAGTTTCTCCAGCGTATATTTTAAGCTTTTTAAGAAGCCTCTTTCTCATTCTATTTCTTGGAAGCATTCTTTTAACTGCTAAATAAATAAGCTTTTCAGGATGTTTTTCTAAAAGCTGTCTGGCTGTTTCTAATTTTAATCCTCCCATATATCCAGAATGACGCCAATAAATCTTTTGATCAAGCTTTTTACCTGTCAGTTTTACTTTGTCAGCATTTATAATAACAAAAAAATCCCCCTGATCTACATGGGGAGTATAATCTGGACGATGTTTTCCCTGTAACATATAAGCTAATTTAGAGGCTAATCTCCCCAAAACTTTATCTTTGGCATCAATTATATACCATTCTCTTTTAACCTCTTCTTTTTTAACCCATGGAGTTTGGGTTGTAAAAATTGAAGACATCTTTACATTCCTCCCTTTATAATATTTCTAAAAAATTCCTCCAGAAAGTATTTCCTAACTTTATGACAAATTTTAAATTTGTCAAGATATGAATAAGATTCATATTCCCTTATTTTCAAACCACACCTTTTACATCAATAATAGGTTTGTTAATCTCACCCTCTATTATAAGTACAGGTCTGTTGTTTTTCATAAAAGTCATTATAAATTTTGAATTCTCCATTTTATTTCCTGCTAAGATATAACCTTTGCTTCTTATGGCTTTTTTAATTTCATTTTCTAAAATTGTTATATCTTTCTTTTTTATATTTCTATTCAAATGATAAGTCAAACGGGAAAGCATCATTGGTCCCATACTCATCTCTGAACCATCTATTAATTTGACTTCTCCAAAAATTGATATTAAAACAGGTCTTATCATATTATCCAATTTTTTACTTTTACTTCCTATTGTTAAAGTGTTAGTTTTGGAAGTAAACATATTTTTAGAACTTTTAGAAATCTCAGGAAGACGACTATAATTCATCACTACCAGAGTATATTTTTCTGAATTTTTGGACTTTAAAACTCCAATAGTTAAAAGAATTCTTTCTTTGCTTTTTTTATATGAAGCTGTATATCTTCTTGTAATTTCAAATTTAGGCATAGAAAGAGGGCCTTCAGATTCTGATTCTTTTTTATAACCACATTTTTCCATCTGAGAGGTAAAATAACTTTTGACATTTTTATAAATATCTCCCTTTTTATAATAAACAAGATTGATCACCAATCCTTTTCCTACCTGATCTTTTTTGTATGCTCCTCTTATCATATCATCATATCTTCCAATACAAGCCAGATCTTCTCCAGGAACCTCTTTTCCTGTAAATACTCCCCATGGAGTAACTAAGGAAATTTTTTCCTTTTTAGTTTCTTTAAATGCCTTTAACGCAAAAATTAAGCCAATTCCTATCAAAACTATTGCTAAAATTATGAACCACTTACCTTTGTGCATCATTTATTATCCTCCTGCAATTTTATTTAATGTGGTAAATTTTCTATTTTGGGGATATTAGTTTCTTTAACATTTTCTAAAGGTTGTAATACAAAAAGGAGTTGCCCCTCTTCTACCATTTGATTGAGTTTAACGCATATTTCTACAATCTGGGCATCAAAAGGAGCAAGAACTGGATTTTCCATTTTCATAGATTCTAAATTAGCAATTTCTTCTCCTTTATGAACAATATCACCCACTTTAAGAGTTCCTCTTTGAGGATTACCTATTCTCCATACTGTTCCACTAATTGGAGCTCCTACTTCATTTGGTTTGGTAGCCTTTCTAACTTCCTCTTTTTTAGCTCTGGGGGTTTTCACTTCAAAAACCCTTGCTTTATTATTTACTTTTAAAACAACATGAACAACTCCGTCACTTTCTGTACCTATAGAAACAAGTTCAATACAATAAGGCTTTCCTTCATATTCAAATTCTACCTTATCTCCAGGTTTTTTTAACACCTCTCTCCAAACCTTAGTAGGTAAAACTAAAGGAGCATCTCCATATTTTTCTCTAAACTTTATAAAATCTATGGCATCCTTGGGATGCATAAGATAAAGAATAAATTCTTCTTCTGAGGAAGGTCTTCCAAGCTCATTTTCTAATTGGTTTTTTAAAGCATCCAAATCTTCATCAGGGATAGATTCTAAAGGAGAAGTTTCTTTTCTTTCTTTAATTTTTTGCTCCCATTCATTTCCAAAAGCACTTTTATAAACCCAATCATCAGGCCAACCTATAGGAAGCTTTCCATAATGACCTAATATTAAATTCTTAAAATCACCCGGAGCCTGTCTAAAAAGTTGTAAAAGCTCTTCCTGTTCTTCTGGTTCCATAGCAGATAAATCTTGATTTTTCTCCTCTACAAATTTCTTTAAAAGCTTTATAACATGCTTTACCCCTTCTTCTCCTTTTTCCTTAGCATATCTATTTACTATTCCGCTACAGGTAACCCACGTGATCTGCGAACCAGGAGTAACATCAAAATATTTTACTATTTGATTGTAAAGAGACATAACTTGCAAAATGTAAGGCATTAAATGTAAAAAACCTCCTTTTTCTGCTTGTTCAAAAGAACTTGGAAAGGCTCCTCCAGGCATTTTGTGTCTTGTTACCATATGATCAAAGCCTTTAAAAGGAGATTCAGCCCATTCATAATCTCTTATCCATTCTCTAACCTTTTCAACTGCTTTTTCAGCAAGTTTTCTATCTAAATTAACAGGAATTCCATGTTCTCTAAATAAAGCCTCTACTCCTAAAATTGGAGAATGTCCATAGAATCTCACCAAAGTATCTTCCTCTACATCTATAATCTTTGCCCCTGCTTTAGCTGCAGCTAATAAAACAGGCATAGCAAGACCATCTGTAATATGCCTATGGTAATTTATTACCAAATCAGGATATTTTTGTTTAATAGCATCTATCAATTCTGTAACAGAGGTAACTGTTCCAACCCCTGCCATATCTTTAATACAAAGCACTATTTCATCTGTTCCTCCACAAAGATCTATTATCTCATCTACCACTTTTAAATAATATTTAGTATCAAACCATGGAGCCACTGTATAAGAAATAGCTGGCTCAAAAAGTTTACCTTTTTTCATTACCACTTCTGCAACAGTTCTCATATTTCTAACATCGTTAAGAAAGGAAAAACATCTCCATACATCTATATCTACTCTTTCTACCACATACTCTATTATGTTTTTAGGATAAGGACGGTATCCCCACATATTAGTTTCTCGAATAAGGGTTTGAAGAAGCACATTGGGCATAAGTTCTCTAAGAAGTTTTATTTCTTCAAAAGGGCTTTCTCTTCTATTCATTATTCCCACATGCCATCTCGCTCCACCATGACACTCAGCAGCAAAAAGTCCCATTTCGTTATAATAAGGTGCTAAAGTCTTTAAATCATACATTCTTAAACGATTTTTATAATCTGATTGCCCGGCATCTCTCATTCCAACTGAAACCAAACAAACTCCTGGAAGATCTCTTACCTTTTGAACAATTTCTTTTGGACTCATTCCAGGTTTAACAAATACATAACCCATTTTATACCTCCTGATTCTTCTTTTTACATCCAGTTCTGAGGTCCTAAAACTGAAATTTCAGCTACATATTGAGCTATTTTTAATACCTCATCATCTGCGGTTTTTTCTTTAAACATAGCTAATAATTCCTGAAAATGTTCCTCTATAAATCTGGTAGAAAAATTTCCTGCAATAAATTCTGGATGTCTTATAATACTCAAAAGAAGTGGTGCTATAGTTTTAACACCTTCTACTCTCAATCCTCTACTTAAAGCTCTATCCATAACTCTAATAGCTTCATTTCTATCTGCTCCTGCGGACATAACAAGCATTATTAAAGAATCATAATAAGGTGGAACATCAGCTCCTTCATAGACACCAGAAGCTACTCTTATTCCAGGACCTTGTGGTATTTCAAGTCTGGTAATAGTTCCAAAAGAAGGATTAAAAGTTTTAGGATCTTCTGCATTAATTCTAACTTCTATAGCATGTCTGTTGGGATAAATGTCATCTTGATTAAAAGGAAGTTCTTTACCCTCAGCAATATCAAACATAAGACTTACTATATCAAGACCTGTTATAAGTTCAGTTACTCCATGTTCTACCTGGAGTCTGGTATTAACCTCTAAAAAGTAAAATCTTTTTGTTTGAGGATCTAATAAAAATTCTACTGTTCCTGCAGAGTAATAGCCAATTTCTCTCATTAATCTTACCGCAGTAAAACATATTTCTTGTCTTAAATCCTCATCTATACTTGGAGAAGGAGCTTCTTCTAATATTTTTTGGTTTCTTCTTTGAATAGTGCATTCTCTTTCATAAAGATGAACTATATGTCCATGCTTATCTGCACAAACCTGAACCTCTATATGTCTTCCTCCTTTTATATATTTCTCTACTAACAAAGTATCATCTCCAAAAGATTTTTTAGCCTCTGATTTTGCTTTTTCAAAAGCTATAGACAATTCTTCCTTGTTCTCTACCCTAACCATTCCTTTACCGCCACCACCTGCTGCTGCTTTAATCATTATAGGAAATTCTATTTCTTCTTCTTTCATCCATTCTAAAATATCATCTACACTTTTTACTTTTAATAAAGCTGGTATAGCAGGAACATTAGCTCTCTGAGCTATTTTTTTAGCTTTTATTTTATCTCCCATAAGCCTGATAACTCTTGGTGGAGGACCTATCCAGATGAGTCCAGCATCTTCAACCATTTCAGCAAAATTAGGATTTTCTGCTAAAAAACCCCACCCAGGGTGGATAGCATCACATTTTTTCTCTAAAGCTGTATTTATAATTTTTTCCATATTTAGATATGAATCATGGGGGGGAGCCTCTCCTATATGTACAGCTTCATCTGCTAAGAATACATGATAAGCAAGCCTATCAGGGGTGCTATAAATAGCCACTGTTTTTATCCTCTTATCTCTACAGGTGTTCATAACTCTTACAGCTGGCACCCCACGATTAGCAATAAGAACTTTTTTAATTTCTTTCATTACTTCCCTCCTAAAAAATTTTACACATTTTGATTATTATAACATAAAAAATTTCTTTTCAATTTTTTTTATTCTCAGAGAATTTAAGGTTATATTTATTAGCTAAAAATATAGCTATTCTGCTATAAGAGGATTTAAAAGACCCTTCATAGCTATGGGAACAAATTATAAAAAAACCAAAAAAGATTCTGTTTCTATGCCCAGTTTTTTAGCTACAAAACTTGCTATCTGATAATTGTCCCCCTGTTATCATAACAGTTTTTATTCCCAAGGTTTTTAACTTTTGAATAGCCTCATAAGAATCTTTTCTCAATGGATCCTCTATAGCTAAATAACATAAAATTTTTCCATTTTCTCTTATCTTTATAACTATTTTTTTCATCTTTTAATAACCTTTCATAAATAATTTTTACCTTTCTGCAATAAATTGACACCTGCGAGCTGTTATAATTTGGAAAAGTTATAAATTAAAACTTTTTATAGAAGCTATAAATTCCTAAGATTCTATCTATAAAGATTGAGGCTGCGGAACGAACTGAAAGATGATTATAGGTATCAAGCCTTCCCCAGATAGGTTCTAAAAAATAATCGCACCTGTCAAGCACTTCCTCACAAAGACCCCAAGCAGTGCCTAAAACTAAAGCTAAGGGCTTTTCCCATAAAAGATTTCTTATCTCCTCACACCTTATATACTGCCTTTTAGGAGAAGCATCTGTTCCCAAAAGTAAAGGCTCCTCCCCTTCTATCTCTTTAACTTCAAAGATAGCCTCTTCTAAATTCTCAAAAATCTTTACCAGTTTGATAGCTTCTTTCCTTAAAGGATTATATTTAGCCCCTCCTCCTTCTAACCAATAATCTATAAGCTCATTCCCTATTTCTCTTTGATCTTCCAAGGGCTGAATAATATAAACTCCTTTTAGTCCATAAGTCCTTGCCAGTCTTGATAAATCATGAAGATCTATATTGGTAATAGCAGAAGCTATAACTTCTTTTCTTTTGTTATACACAGGATAATGTAGCAAAAATATATATAATCTCTGCCTGCTTAAAATTTCATTTAAAATTTTTCTATCCTCTTCAGATAAAACAATATCTTTAAATAAATATGGTTTTCTTTTAATAGTAGCTTTTAAAGACTGTTTTCTTCTATATTCTTCTATTTTTGCATGATTTCCGCTTAAAAGAATATCTGGAACCTTTAACCCCATGAAATCTCTGGGACGAGTATAACAAGGGTATTTCAAAAAACCTGCTGTAAAAGATTCTTTTTCCACAGAATCCTTTTTCCCTACCACTCCTGGAATAAGCCTTGCTACAGCTTCTATAATCACTAAACTTGCTACTTCTCCTCCAAAAACCACATAATCTCCTATAGAGATTTCTTCATCTATAAAATTAGCTCTTATTCTTTCATCTATTCCTTCATATCTACCACAAATTAAAGCAATATGTTTTTTCTGAGCTAATTTTTCTGCTTTTCTTTGATTAAAAACTTCTCCTTGAGGTGAGAGATAAATTATGCAGGCTTCTGGATCTTTATTTTTTATAAATTTAATAGCTTTATAAAGAGGCTCTGGTTTAAAAACCATTCCCTCACCACCACCAAAAGGCTCATCATCTACAACTTTGTGTTTGTCTTGTGTAAAATTTCTTAAATTGTAAATATTAATATTTAAAAATCCTTTTTTTATAGCCTTTCCTAAAAGACCTATTTTTAAAGGTGACTCAAAGTATTCTGGAAAAATGGTAATTATATCTATCTGCATTTTAAAAAAATTTTTAGATTTTTTGACTTTCTACCAGATCTTTTATATCTTTAACAAGAATAATACCTGCTTGAAAATCTATTTCTTCCACATATTCTTCTACTAAGGGAATATAGAACTCTTCTTTATCTTTTTTCACTAAAATTAGATCATATTCACCAATAGGCATAATCTCTTTAACTTTTCCCCAATAATTTCCTTTTTTATCTTTTACCTCAAAATTTAAAATTTGATGATAATAGAATTCATCTTCTTCTAAGGAAGGTAAATCCTGCAAATCTACATATAGGGTTTGATTTATAAGAGTTTTAGCTTTTTCAAAGTCTACATTTTTAAATTTTATAAGTATAATCTCAAAACCAGGACCTTTACGAACGCTTCTAACCTCTAAAAGATCAGTTTTATTCTTTGATAAATAGAACTTCTTAATCCTAAATAAAAGTTCAAAATTAAAAGTTAAGGGAGAGACCTTAACCTCTCCCTTAATTCCATGAGTAGTTAATATCTTTGCAATAGGAATCAGCACTATTCTATAATTTCTAATACCACCCTTTTACGCAATTTACTTCCTGCTGCTCCTAAGATAGTTCTTATAGCTTTAGCAGTTCTACCTTCTTTTCCTATAATTTTACCAAGGTCTTCTTTTGCTACTTTTAATTCAATTACAGAGGTTTGTTCTCCTTCAATTTCATTAATCTGAACTGCTTCAGGATTATCCACTAATACCTTGGCAATGTGCTCTACCAGATCTTTGAGTTTGCTCATTCTTACCCCCTTTAGCGAATTCGTATTTAAGCCTTTCTATCCACTTTAATTCCTATTTTACGAAGCAAAGCTCTTACAGTTTCTGTAGGTTCTGCTCCTCTTTCAAGCCATTTTTTAACTTTTTCTGGATCTACTTTAAATTCATAAGGTTCTTTTAATGGATCATAATAGCCTAAGATTTCCAAAAATTTTCCATCTCTCGGAGCCCTGGAGTCTGCAGCTACAACTCTGTAAAAAGGCCTCTTCCTTCTCCCAAATCTCATTAACCTTATCCTTACAGGCACTTTTCTCTACCTCCTCAATATAAGTTTTAGCTTCCCTATTTTAACACCTCTTTTATTTTTAGCAATCCTTATTTACATACCAAACATTCTTCTAAGAAAATTTTGCATTCTTCCGGGTTTCCTCATCTGTTTAAGCAATTTTAACATTTCTTCATAACTTCTTAAAAGCTTATTTACATCCTGAACAGTTGTCCCACTTCCTCTGGCAATTCTTCTTTTTCTGCTGGCATTTATAATTTTAGGATTTCTTCTTTCTTCTTTAGTCATAGAGTTAATAATTGCTTCCATCTTTACTAATTCTTTTTCATCAAATTCCATTTCACTCAATTTTTTACCAATCCCTGGTAAAAATCCTAAAATATCCTTTATAGATCCCAATTTTTTCATCTGACGTAATTGTTCTCTTAAATCTTCCAAATCAAATTCTAATTTTTTTATCTTCTTTTCTAACTCTTTGGCTTTTCTTAAATCAAAAGCTTCTTGAGCTTTTTCTATAAGTGTAAGAATATCTCCCATTCCAAGAATTCTTCCAGCTAATCTTTCAGGATAAAAGACCTCCAAAGCATCAAGCTTTTCTCCAACTCCCAGAAATTTTATAGGACAACCTGTTACCTCTTTAATGGATATTGCAGCTCCACCTCTGGCATCACCTTCTACTTTAGTAAGAATTATGCCTGTAACCCCTACTCTTTCATTAAAGGTTTTAGCTACATTTACAGCGTCTTGTCCCATCATAGCATCAGCAACCAATAAAACTTCTGAAGGATTAAAAGTATTTTTAATCTCCACTAACTCTTCCATAAGAACTTCATCTATATGAAGTCTTCCTGCGGTATCTATTATCACTATGTCTCTTCCATTATTTTTAGCCATATCTATAGCATTTTTAACAATCTCTAAAGGTTTTTCTCCTTGTTTAGCTTCATAAAAAGGAACATTTACTTTTTGTGCTAAAATCTTAAGCTGTTCTATAGCTGCGGGGCGATAAATATCTGCTGAAACAAGCAAAGGATGATAACCTTTTTTCTTTAAAAATCTTGCAAGCTTTGCTGCAGTTGTGGTTTTACCAGAACCCTGAAGACCAGCAAGAAGAATTTTAACAGGCTTTTGCCCTCCTAAATCTAATCCTTTAGCTTCACCCCCCAAGGTTTTAACAAGCTCTTCATAGACTATTTTTACTATCTGCTGAAAAGGTGTAAGACTTTCTATTACCTCAGAAGAAAGAGCTCTTTCCTCCACTCTACTGATAAGATCTTTTACTACTTTATAATTAACATCAGCTTCCAAAAGTGCTAATTTTATCTCTCTGAGACCTTTTTTAATATCATCTGTGCTGAGTTTACCTTTTTCTTTAAACTTATTTAAAGCTTCTTCTAATCTTTCACTTAGATTATCAAACATATCTTTTTATCACCTCTTTTTGATCTTTGATTTTATGTTAAAATTTAATGTAAAAATTAGCACAGCTTTTGGTTTTTACAAGGTTTTTGCTAAATTGTAAAATTTTCTTTGAAATTGATTAAAAAGGCAATTCTAATTTTAGAAATCGCCGCTTTTTATAAAAAATCCAAATTGACTTTTACCAGGTTAGGATTATTCTAATATCTAAATATAGTGGTATTGTTTAAACAGGCAATACAAGATATTGTGGTGGGAGGTTAAAATATGGAACCTTTAGTTAGGAAAAGAAATGGAAAAGTGGTTCCCTTTTCAAGATTCAGAATTATAAATGCTGTTTATAAAGCCATGAAGGCTACTCATAAAGGTTCTAAGGAAGATGCTGAAAGAATTGCAGATGCAGTAGCAGTTTATCTCTACAGGCATTATTTCAAAAAAGGTGATATTCCCCATGTAGAAACTATTCAGGATATTATAGAAAAAACTCTAATGGAAAAAGGATTTTCTGAAGTTGCTAAGGCTTATATTCTTTATCGTGAAAAAAGAAGACAGGCAAGAGAAATAAGTAAGGCTCTTGTTGATGGAATAAATCTTATTGAGGAATACTTAGGAAATGAAGACTGGAGAGTTAGAGAAAATTCTAATATGAGTTTTAGTTTGCAAGGACTTAATTTCCATGTCTCTTCTTCTATAATTGCCCGTTATTGGCTTGAAAAACTTTATCCAGAGGAAGTAGCACAGGCTCATAAAGATGGAGATTTTCATATACATGACCTTGGATTACTTTCTGCCTATTGTGTAGGATGGGATTTATATGATTTACTTCTTAGAGGATTTGGTGGAGTTTATGGGAAAGTGGAAAGCAAGCCTCCTAAGCATTTTAGAAGTGCTCTCGGTCAAATTGTGAATTTCTTTTATACATTGCAAGGAGAGAGTGCAGGTGCACAGGCTTTTTCAAATTTTGATACCCTGCTTGCCCCTTTTGTAGCCTACGATAAACTCTCTTATCAAGAGGTAAAGCAATGCATGCAGGAGTTTCTTTTTAATGTAAATGTGCCTACAAGAGTTGGTTTTCAAACACCGTTCACCAATTTGACCTTTGATCTTAAACCATCAAAGCTCTATGCTGAGCAGGCAGTTATTATTGGAGGAAAGCCGCAGGAAGCTGTTTATAAAGAATTTCATAAAGAAATGTCCATGCTTAATAAAGCATTCTGTGAGCTCATGATGGAAGGAGATGCTAAAGGAAGAATTTTTACTTTTCCTATTCCAACTTATAATATAACCAAAGATTTTGATTGGGATAATCCTGATTATGAACCTATCTGGGAAATGACCAGAAAATATGGAATTCCCTATTTTGCAAATTTTGTAAATAGTGATATGGATCCAGATGATGCTCGCTCAATGTGCTGCAGACTTAGACTTGATCAAAGAGAACTTAAAAGAAGAGGAGGAGGCTTATTTGGATCTAATCCTCTTACTGGTTCCATAGGTGTTGTAACTATTAATCTTCCTCGTATAGGATACCTTTCTACTTGTGAAGAAGAATTTTTTGAAAGACTTGAGCATCTTATGAATCTTGCCAAAATCTCTCTTGAGATTAAACGGAAAGTTATTGAAGATTTTACAGAAAAAGGACTATATCCTTATTCTAAAGTCTATTTGGAAACTATCAAACAATCTCAGGGACAATACTGGGCTAATCACTTTTCTACTATAGGTGTTATAGGTATGAATGAAATGTGCTTAAACTTTCTTGGTAAACCTATCTATGACCCTGGTGCTAAAGAATTTGCTATAAAAATTTTGAAATTTATGAGAGAAAAAATAGCGGAATTTCAGGAAGAAACAGGAAATCTTTACAATCTTGAAGCAACCCCTGCTGAGGGAACAAGTTATAGACTTGCTAAAATTGACAAAAAGAAATTCCCAAGAATCAAAACTGCAGGAACTGAAAAAATTCCTTATTATACCAATTCCTGTCATCTTCCAGTTAATTATACTGATGACATTTTTGAAATCCTTACTCATCAGGATGACTTACAAATCCTGTTTACAGGAGGAACAGTAGTTCATCTTTTCGTAGGTGAAGAAATTACTGATACAAAGATAGTAAGAGAATTGGTTAAAGCTATTGTAGAAAGATTTAGATTGCCCTACTTTTCTATTACTCCTACTTTTTCTATTTGCCCTGTGCATGGATATATTCCTGGTCGCCATGATTTTTGCCCTTATCCTCATACTGAAGAGGATTTACAAAAATATGGTATAGAAATTGAGTTGCCAATTACTGTTATTTCTAAATTACCTGCTAAAGCTTATAAAGAAATAAACTAAAAAGGAGGAAAAATTATGAAAAAAAATGAAACCAAAAAGGTAAAAGTTGTACCTTGTGAAGTGTATTCCAGAGTGGTTGGATATTTCAGACCTGTGCAAAATTGGAATTTAGGTAAGCAACAGGAATTTAATGAAAGAAAAACAGTAAAATTGGATAGTTTTATAAAGCTAAAAGCTGCCTCCCAGATGTAAATGTCTGAGAAGAAAAAACGAAAAAAAATTGGCAAAGGGGTTTGTGATTGGTGTGGTAAAGAACAACCTCTTTGTTTTATCTGCATCAATTGTGGCTTTACTATTTGTCAAAAATGTTTTATAGAAAATCAACACCTTTTTACCAGAAGTGGAGTTACCTGGGTTTGTATAAATTGCTGTTCGTGGCAAAGTTTATAATTCTTCTAAAAATTTTGTAATCTTTTCTCCGTATTTGTCTAAAAATATTTTAACTTCTTCTTCTGTAGGTGGTTCTATTTTTTCAGGATTATCTTTATCTATTTTTACCAGCATTATTCTTTGGATATTCTTTTTAAAAAAGGTTAAAGTAAAATGAAAATTCTGAGAGGAGGTATAATCAAACATTAATTCTAATTCATCAAAATCTTCTAAATTTTCAGGCAAATAAGCATATTTAAAATCGTATTTTTTAATTAAATCTTCAAGTTCTTTTTGGGTCTTTATTTTTAACTCTTTTCCTACAAATTTTTTTAAACTTTCCATAATTAGACCTCCTAAAAATTAAACTTGGCTAAAAGTGGAGTGTGATCAGAAGGCTTTTTCCAACCTCTGGGAGTCTTTTCTACCCAGATATCTTCCAGTTTATCAATCAGAGGGTGGGTAATAAGAATATGATCAAGTCTCATTCCTTGATTTTTTTGAAAAGCAAAAAATTGATAATCCCACCAAGTAAAAATTCCCTGTTTATCAGGATATTTTAATCTCAAAGCATCAAATAAACCAAATTCAAGAAGTGCTTTAAAAGCATTTTTTTCTCTTTCTGTGCAACAAATTGTCTCTTTTAATATTTCAGGATCATAAACATCCATATCCTCTGGAGCTACATTAAAATCTCCCATAATGATTAAAGGTGTATCCTTAGAAAAATATAATTCTAAAAAATCTCTGAATTTCCATAAAAACTGAAGTTTATAAAAATAATAATCTGAATTTACAGAACCTCCATTAGGAATATAAACAGAAAAAATCCACAATTCTTTTAAAACTTCATTAGAAATTTTTATTCCTAAGATTCTTTCTTTAGCATCTGGGAAAAAATCAGCATCTTTTAACCCTTCAAACCCTATTTTTGTGTCTTCTGCTTTTATTTTAGAAAGCAAAGCTATTCCATTTCTACCTTTTCCTCCATGATGATAAATCTCATATCCCAATTTTTTAAACAAAAGACCAGGGAAGTTCTCTGTTTTTACTTTAGTTTCTTGCAAAGCAAGAACATCTACAGAAAATTCTTGCAAAAATTTAGAAACATGGTCTTTTCTCATATTAATAGAATTAACATTCCAAGTTCCTATTAACATCTTGCCAGCCCTAATTCTCTTGCTTTTTGAGCTACTACCTCTGCAACCCTTTTTGCAACTTCTTTATTAAAAATACTTGGTATAATATAATCTTCTCTTAGGTCCTCTTCTTTGACAATATCAGCTATAGCATGGGCTGCTGCGAAAAACATATCTTTGTGCACACCTTTAGCTTTTACTTCTAAAAGTCCTTTAAATATTCCTGGAAAAGCAAGCACATTGTTTATCTGGTTAGGATAATCTGATCTTCCAGTAGCCATAATTTTTACTAAAGGCAAAGCTAATTCCGGAGAAATTTCTGGATCTGGATTGGAAAGAGCAAACACTACTCTAACCTCTGACATCTTTTTAATATCCTCTGGTTTTAAAATATCAGGCGCAGAAACCCCTATAAAAACATCTGCTCCCTCTAAAGCATCTGAAAGAAAACCTTTAATTTTTTGTAAATTGGTTTTTTTAGCAATTTCCTCTTTATAAGGGTTCATATTAGATCTTCCTTCATAAAGAATTCCCTTGCTATCACAAACAAGGATATTCCTTATTCCATAATCACAAAGCATATTAGCAATAGCAATCCCTGCAGCCCCAGCTCCAGAAATTACTATTTTAAATTTCTTAATATCTTTCTTTAATAATCTTCCTACATTAATAAGTGCTGCTAAAACAACTATAGCTGTTCCATGTTGATCATCATGAAAAACCGGTATATCAAGTTCTTCTTTAAGTCTTTTTTCTATTTCAAAACAACGGGGAGCAGAAATATCTTCCAAATTGATTCCACCAAAAGGAACAGAAATATTTTTTACAATACTTACAAATTCATTTACATCTTTAGTTTTTATAGCAATAGGAAAAGCATCTACTTCACCAAATTCTTTAAAAAGCATGCACTTTCCTTCCATAACAGGCATAGCTGCTTCAGGACCTATATCTCCCAAACCTAAAACAGCAGATCCATCAGTAATAACTGCTACCATATTGCTTTTTATAGTAAGAGAATAGACATGGTCTCTATTTTTAAAAATGTCCATACAAACTCTGGCAACTCCAGGTGTATAAGCTCTTGAAAGTTCTTCACTATCTTTTATTGGAAATTTATTATATATTCCTATTTTACCTCCTTGATGAATATGAAAAGTTTTATCAATGATTTCTAAAATTTTTACACCCTCAAAATTTTTTAAAGCTTCTATAATTATCCTCTGATGTTCTTCATTCTGAATGTTTATAGTAATCTCCCTGATTGTTTTGTTTTTTTCTGCTTTTATGAAATTCATATTACGAATATCTCCTCCTAATTCACTAATAGCAGAAACTAAATTAGCAAGTATTTTTGGATGATTTTTAATTTTTAATTTTACAGATATAGCAAACCCAGGTCCAGATTTATATGTCATCAACACATCCCTTTTTTAATTTTAATATGAATCTATTATATCATAAAATTAAAAAAACTTTTTCATATCTTTTTAATAATTAAAAATCTACTATTGATTTTTAAAAACTTAGCTTTAAATTTATTTGTAATATGACTTTTTGAAAAAGGAGGGGCAAATATGAGTAGATTGTTTTTAAGCAAAATTCTAAGTTTACTTCTTATAGTCCTGTTTTCTGTGAGTATTCTTACAGGATGTGTTCCTCAAATGAGTGAAAAGACCCAAGAGGGAGCAGGGTTTGGTGCTGTTGCTGGAGCAGCTTTGGGAGCCTTGATAGATAGAAATAATAGATGGAGAGGAGCTGTTATTGGAGCTGTTGCAGGAGCTTTAATAGTAGGGACAGCTGTACATATTTCTGAAAAAGCAGCTCAAGAGGCTGCTGCTACTAAAAAACCTGTTGAATACGTAAGTGAAGACGGTGTTCAGAAAGTTTACGCTAAACCCCTGAAATCCGAAGGAAAATGTGAATGGGTAACTGTTCAATATTATGAGTATGGAAGATTGGTAAAAGAAGAAAGAAAGCTTGTCTGCCCAAATTAAATCTGTAAAACCCCACCCTTAAAAAGGCGGGGGGTTTTGCTATTTTAATCTTCCTAAAGCTTTTCTTATTCTTAAACAAGCTTTCTCCAGATTTTCTTCTGAATTAGCAAAAGATATTCTTATAAAATTATCATCTCCAAAAGCTACTCCAGGAACAACTGCTACTTTTGCAAAATCTAAAAGATATTCTGCAAAATCTACTGAATTTTTTATCTCTTTTCCTTCTGGAGTTTTTTTACCATAATAGAAAACCTTAGCAAAAAGATAAAAAGCTCCTTGAGGTGGAATAAACTCTATACCCGGAATTTCTTTTAATAAACTTGTTAAAAATTTTGCTCTTTTAGCAAAAATTTGGCACATTTTTTCTACTTCCTCTTGAGAAGAAGTTAAAGCTATTTCTGCACCTTTTTGAGCAAAAGCGGTAGCATGAGAAGTGCTTTGCCCTTGAATATTAGCACAAATTTTAATAATATCCTTTGACCCAACTAACCAACCTATCCTCCATCCTGTCATAGCATAGGTTTTAGAAACCCCATTTACTATAAAAACTTTATCCTTTAATTCTGGAGCTACAGATAAAATATTTTCAGGTGATTTAAAATCAAATCTTAATTTATCATAAATATCATCACTTAGAACCCACAAATTGTATTTTTTTACTAAACTTGCTATATCTTTTAAAAACTTATTAGAATAAATAAGTCCTGTAGGATTAGAAGGGCTATTTAAAATAATACCAACTGTTTTAGAAGTAATTATTTTTTCTATCTCAGAAATGGATGGTTCAAAATTATTTTCCATAGAAGAAGGGATTATCTTAGGTATTCCGCCTGCAAGTTCTACCATGGCAGGATAAGAAACCCAATAAGGAGATAAGATTAATACCTCATCTCCTGTATCCACTAAAGCTAAAAGAAGATTAAAAATAGCCTGTTTAGCTCCTGTAGTTACTAAAACTTCTTCAGGTTTATATTCAAAGCCATAATCTATTTTTAATCTTTGACAAATAGCTTCTCTTAAACTTAAAAGTCCGGGAGTAGCAATATATTTAGTAAAACCTTTATCTAAAGCTTTTTTACAGGCTTCTTTTATATAATTAGGAGTATCAAAATCCGGTTCTCCTGCAGATAGATTTATTACATCTATACCCTTAGCTTTTAAGGCTTTAGCTTTAGCATCTACTGCTAAGGTAGCTGATGGCTTAAGTGTTTTAGCTCTTTGAGAAAGCTTTAACATTTTTAAACCTCCAATATTAAATTTATCTCAATTTCCCTATTCCTTCACTTCTAAATTCTACTATTATTTTGGCTTTCTTGTTTACTGGTAAAGGCGAAGAAGCCTTTAAACATCTTTCTACTGCTTGATTAAATTCTGGAACTGAAGAATTTTTTAAAAAAGTATAATGCAAAATTTCTCCTTTTGATGAAACATCAATACTCACAATAACATAAAGATCTTTTTTGTTTCTTAAATAAATAGGAACTTCAAAATTGTTCTGTAATTTCGCTTTGACCAAAAGCAAATAATCCAAATTCAACCCTTCTTGTAAAGTTCCTTTAGAACCTTTTTTTCCTAAGCTCTGCTCTTTAATTTTTTGTTTATTTATTTCTGAAATATTATTAGTTCCTGCTCCTTTTGTGATTTTTTCTATTCTTTGCAAGGCTAATAATTTTTCCTTAAGAACTTGAAGTTCCTGTTTAGATAGTTGCACTTTTTGGGAGGTCTTTTTAGAACTTATTTTCTTTTCTAATTCTGCTATTTTCTTTTTTATCAGTCTTTCATTTATTTTGCTTTTGTTAACTTTTTTAACTAATTTCCCTGTTTTTTTAATTAATTTAGGTCTATTTTTTGATTTTGGCTTAGAAATAGATTTAGACTTCTTTGGAAGTTCTAATTTATTAGAAAGAGTTTGAAAATCAGGAGCAGGAAGATTTAAAGTTGGAGATAAACTTTTAGTTTGATAAGAAATCAATTTTACTTTTATCTTTTTTTCTTTATTGTATTTAAAATTTAAAGAAGAAAAAAATATCAAAAGGAATAAAGAATTCAATAATACAGAAAAGAAATAAGATAATAGATCGTATTTATTCAGCATAAAATATCAGCTTTCTGGTTGAGTTAATAAATCTAACTCATCAAATCCTGCTTTTTTTAATTCAGAAAGTACTTCTGCTACTATTCCATAAGGACAATCTTTATCTGCCTCTATTTGAACTTCTTTTATTAAATTTTTTTTCTTTGCTTCTTCTGCCCAAAAACTTAAATCTTCAAGACTAATTTCTTCTCCATAAATTTTTATTTTTCCTTTTTTAGTAATAGTTATTTTTAATGGTTTCTTCTCCTTTTGAGTTATGGGGAAATCCTTAGTTTTAGGAAGATCTACTTCTATTCCAGATGTTAATAAAGGTGCGGTTATCATAAAAATAATAAGAATAACAAGAATTATATCTACCAAAGGGATAATGTTTATTTCCCCCTGTAAATCCTTACCAATTTTCATGTTTTACCAATTAAGATTTTCTTCAGTTAAAATTTTGTCTTTTATATACAGCAAACCTTTTTCTAAAAGTTTTTCATCTGGAAGATCTGCTGTGTCTTCAGAAAAACTAGGAATTTCTTTGTTTTTTATACTTCTTCTAAATTCAGGAAGACTGTAAGCTATTAAGAATATAAGTTCTAACATATCTCCTGTAAGAGGAGTATTAGCAAATTTTTGCCTTTTTAAAACTACTTCTCCCCAAAGATCATTATAATAAAGATAAGGTTCTAATTCTTGCTCTTTAAGATAATCTTTTATTTTTATAGGCCGATTTTCATAATGTCCTTTACAATGAGTTTCTCTAATTATCTTAAAAAATTCTTTTTTTTCTCCCTTTTCATTTTTTGAAACAAAACGAGCCAAAGGATACAAACGGCAGGGAGCAGGCCTGTCCTTATATACTTTGCAACCCTCTTTTTCATCTAAAAAAGGACAGGCCAAAGAATAAGGAATCATATTTATTGAAATAACAGGAAGCTGAGTTACCTCTCCAATGTAGACCTCTCCATACTTTTCTATAAACTCCTCTACTCCTAAATCAAGAGCCTTCCTAAGCCTTAAAAATTCGTAAGGGGTTAAAACTAATTTAACATCATAACAGCATTTATTAAAGCAAACAATTCCTTTATAACAATGAAATTTTATTTCATCTTCCAAGGTATAGTCCTTAGGATCAAAGACATAATTATACATTATCTATCGTCTCTCCTTATAAAGAAATTTTGGGCTTTTCAGGTTCTACTAATTTAAATCTATCCTTAAGTTTTTCAAGAACCTTAGGTAAAGTAGTATATTCCATTTCTTCAGGTGGTAACCTATGAGGTTCAAAAATACCCTGTCTTCTCAGAATATCTGCTATTTTATTGCACTCTTCACGAGCCTTATTAAAGGCAGGATCATCAAAAAGATCAGAAGGTCCGATTAAATATCCATCAGCAATTTGATACCCTGCAGCTATTACACGGGGAGGACCGTCAAATCTGGTAGGTTTAGCATTTTTAAAAGGAACCGGCATAAGTGGACCAGTATGAGAGCCTCTCATCCATCCTTCTACTAACCAAGGACGGGCAAAGGGTTCTAAAATTTCTCCTACAGCAGGAAATCCGCTCTGAGCTCTTACAATAAGAACAGGATCATCTTTTCCTACATATCTACCTGCCATTAAAGATAATCTTTGTGTAGATGCAGCTGCAGCAATTTCTCTATCTTTCTTTCTATAAACATGCCTTATAACATATCTGCTGGTTGCACCTATAAAAACTAAAAGATCATAAAGTTCTTCTGGAGCTTTAAGTTGTATAGCCATTCCAGAATAGACATCCATTACATCAAAAATAAAGCCTTCATGCATAGAAGGATCTATAACTAAACCTGCTGTATTCATAGGATCTGCAAATATTTCAAAAAGAGGCAAATTCCAGGCACTGGGAGAGGTTTTATCAGCAAAAAATACCACTACTGGTTCACTTTTTCTTTCCTCAAATTCCATTTCAGCAACGCCAGGCCCCATTCCTCTGACATTACCAGAAAAAGCATCTGCCAAAAGATCCTGTCCTGCCCCATACATTTTCAATTTCTCAGAAACCTCTGTTCCTTCTTTAAAAGCATTCCAAGCAAGTTCATGCACCTCTGAAGAATCTATTCCTTTAGTATGAGTCATTACCAAAGCTATATCATCTCCACAAACCAGAACAGAAAGATCTCTAATAATTCCTCTATCTTTTCCATCTTCTGCTACTTCTTTTACTTTATCTACAACTTCTTTATGAACAGAAGAATGGCCTACAAAACCGCCAATATCTGCTTTTATAACACTTAAGGTGAGTTTCATATCACACCTCCTTTACAAATTCTATTTTTAACCGAAAATATTAATTATAATATTATTTTTATAAAAAAATTATAGCATAACCCCCAAAAAAAGTAAACTAAATATGGCTAAAAAAGAGAAAAAAGCAGTAGCTTTAAAATATAGTCCTGAAGAAGGAATCCCTAAGGTTATTGCTAAAGGACAAGGATATTTGGCAGACTTGATCTTGAAAATAGCTAAAAATCATAATATACCTATTAAAAAAGACTCTAAATTGGTAAAAGAATTATATAAATTAGAAATTGATAAACCCATTCCTCCTGAATTGTATAAAGCTGTAGCAGCAATCTTAGCCTGGGCTTTTAATTTAAATCAAAAATTAAAAGAAAAAATTTTAAAAAATTTTTCATCCTAAGGTCTTGCTAATTTTAAAAAAACGGATATAAAACACTAAAATAACTTTTTATTGGAGGTTTTTTATGTTTAAAATTCCCGAAGATAGAGTTTATTCTGAACACCATCTTTGGGTCAAAAAGAAAAAAAGAAAGTTAGCAAGAATTGGACTGACAGAATATTTTAGTGTTAAAAATTTAGAAATTATAGAAATTGATTTGCCAGAAGAGGAAGAAGAATTTGAAAGAGATGAAGTATTTGGGAGTATTGAAACTATAGAAGAAGTTTTTGATCTCATTATGCCTGTTTCAGGGAAAATTGTTAAAGTAAACGAAAAAGTTTTAGAAGATTTGGATATTTTAAATGAGGATCCTTATGATGAAGGATGGTTAATAGAGGTACAACTTTACAATCCTTCAGAAGTTGAAGAACTTCTTCCACCAGAAGATTATGAAATGAAATATTTAGAAGATATAGAAGATATTCCACCTGAAAAATTTTTGGAGGAAGAAGAATAATGATAGCTTTGGTATTTCCAGGACAAGGATCACAATATATTGGAATGGGAAAGGAATTTTATGAAAATTTTGAATCTGTTAAAAATATTTTTGATTTAAGTGAAAATTTAAGTCAAATTCCTGTAAAAAAATTATGCTTTGAAGGCCCTTTAGAAGAACTAACCCAAACTCAAAATCTTCAAGTCTGTTTAACAGTTACTAATATTGCCTGCTATTTAGCATTTAAAGAGTTTTTGATAAACAAAAATATAAAACCTTTATTTGTAGCAGGGCATAGTCTTGGAGAATATAGTGCTCTTTATACTTCTGAAGTTTTATCTTTAAAAGACCTTTTAATAGCTGTAAAAGAACGGGGCAAATTAATGGATGAAGAAGGTAAAAAAAGCTCATCAGCTATGTATGCTATAATTGGAATGCCTTTAAGTGACCTTGAAAATTTAGTTAAAAAAGCTTCTGAAATAGTAGTAATTTCTAATTATAATTCTCCAAAGCAGTTAGTAATAAGTGGAAAAACTCCTGCAGTAGATGAAGTGGCTCAGGAAGCTAAAGAAAAAGGGGCAAGAGTAGTGAAATTAAAAGTAAGTGCAGGTTTTCATAGTCCTTTAATGAAAAAAGCCCAGGAAAAATTTAGCCAAGTTTTAGAAAAATTAACCTGGAACGATTCTAAAATTCCTTTTGTAAGTAATGTAACAGGCAAAGCTGAAATTTCAGCCAATAGTATTAAAAATCTGATGAAAGAACAAATCACTTCTTCTGTGCGTTGGATTGATTGTGTAAACTATATGTATAATCAAGGAGTAAAAATTTTTATAGAATTGGGTCCTAAAAAAGTTCTATCAGGTCTTATTAGTCAAATTTTAAAAGGAAAAAATTTTAAATGTTTTAATGTGGAAAACTTGGAAACTTTAAAATTTCTTTCAGAAGCCTTGCCAAAATTTTAAGTTGTAATAAATTAGCATATTAGTTTTGGTTAAGGAGGGTTAAAAATTTTTGAGATAAAAATTTTAGAAGAACGTTGTAAATCTTGTGGTTTATGCGTTCATTTTTGTCCCAAAAAAGTTTTAGATATATCTTCAAAAAGAAATTCACATGGTTATAGGGTAGTGTATGCTAAAAATCCTGAAAAATGCACTATGTGTGGTATATGTTATTTAGTTTGTCCTGATGTAGTCTTTGTAAAAGAGGAAGGGTAATGAAAACAAAAAAAATTTTAGTTAAGGGTGTAGAAGCTATAGCACTTGGAGCCTTAGAGGCAGAATGTAAGTGTTATTTTGGATATCCTATTACTCCTCAAAATGATATTCCAGAATTTATGGCTCGGGAACTTCCTAAAAGAGGAGGAGTTTTTTTGCAGGCAGAAAGCGAACTTGCTGCTATTAATATGTTATTAGGTGCCTGTGCCACAGGAACAAGAGCTATGACCACTTCCTCAAGTCCTGGAATTTCTCTTATGTGTGAAGGGTTTTCTTATATTGCAGCTTTAGAATTGCCTGCAGTAATAGTAAATGTAATGAGAGGAGGTCCTGGTTTAGGAGGAATTGAAGCTTCTCAGGGAGATTATTTCCAAGCTGTAAAAGGTTCTGGACATGGAGATTTTCATTTTCTGGTTTTAGCGCCTTATAATGCTCAGGAAGCTTATGAATTAACTGCTAAAGCCTTTGAACTCGCTGAAAAATATCGTAATCCTATTATGATACTTTCTGATGCTATCTTAGGGCAGATGAAAGAACCCTTGGTTTTAAAAAAATTAAAAATAAAAAAGTATCCCAAGGATGACTGGGCTCTTACCGGAGCTAAAGGAAGACCTAGTAGATTTTTAAGGAGTTTATTTCTGGATGCACAAGAATTAAAAGAAATGAATATCAAACTTATGAAAAAATATAAAGCTATGCAAAAAGACATAAAATTTGAAAGTGATATTAGTGAAGAGGATAATATTATTGTAGTAGCCTTTGGTTCTATAGCGCGTATTGCTAAGGAGGCAGTGAATAATCTAAGGGAAAAGGGATATTCAGTGGGATATTTCAGACCTATTACTCTTTTTCCTTTTCCAGAAAAACCTATTAAAAAAATTATAGAAAAAGCTAAAAAGCCTTTAAAATTTATAGTTCCAGAGTTAAACTGTGGACAAATGATAGAGGATGTAAGATTAGCTGTTGAAGGTAGAGCTTCTGTAATTTCTTTACCCTATCCTCCGAGTGTAATTCCATTTCCAGAAGAGATAGAAAAGGAGATAAAAAAATGCTTAAATTCTTTGAGTTCCCGAAAAGTTTAAAAAATACTCGCTTTCATTATTGTCCAGGATGTCATCATAGTATAGCTCATAGATTACTTTGTGAAGTGATAGATGAACTTGGCATCCAAGACAAAAGTTTGGGTATTGCTTCTATAGGTTGTTCCTGTTTTTTGTATTTTTATATAGATGTAGATATAGTAGAAGCTCCTCATGGTAGAGCCTGTGCTGCAGCAACTGGTGCCAAAAGAGCCAGACCGGATCTGGTAGTATTTACTTATCAAGGGGATGGAGATTTTGCTTCTATAGGTTTTAATGAGAGCTTTCATACTGCTTTAAGAGGAGAAAAAATTACTGCTATTATGATAAATAATACTGTTTATGGAATGACAGGAGGACAAGCCTCACCCACCACTGTTCCAGGACAAAAAACTACTACTACTCCTGAAGGTAAAGATCCTCAATACTTAGGCTATCCTCCTAAAATCGCAGAAATTCTGGCAACCTTAGAGAGTGTTGCTTTTTCAGCCAGAGTAGCTTTAAACACTCCTAAAAGGATTATAGACGCCAGAAAAGCTATCAAAAATGCCTTTTTAGCTCAAATCAATAATTTGGGTTTTGGATATGTAGAAATTTTATCAGCCTGTCCTATTAATTGGAAAATGGATCCTGTTTCTGCTAATAAGCACATAGATAAATTAACTGAAATTTTTCCTTTAGGCATTTTTAAAGATAAAGTTAGTGAATCCTTAAAATCTAAAAAAGGAGATTAGCCTTGAAGTTAGAATTAATAATATCAGGTTTTGGAGGTCAAGGGGTCCTTTTTGCAGGAAACCTTATTGCTCAAGCAAGTATGATAGCTAATTATAATGTTACCTATTTGCCTGTTTATGGACCTGAAATGAGAGGAGGAACCTGTAATTGCACAGTAATTATTTCAAAGAAAAGTATTGCCTCTCCTATAGTAGCTCGTCCTTCTTTTTTAATTATCATGAATTATCCTTCTTTTATAAAATTTGTTCCTAAGCTTAAAAAGGCAGGTTCTGCTATTATAAACTCTGATTTTGTCAAACCTGAAAATATAGAAGATTTTGAAAAATTAGAAAAAAAATATAAATTTTATTTTATTCCTGTATCAAGTTTGGCAGAAAGTCTTAATACTCCTCTTTTGGCTAATCTCTGTGCAATAGGAGCTTTTTATCAAATTACTAAAGTTTTTAATAGAAAACAATTTGAAAAAGCTTTAAAAGAAATTTTAAGCAAAGGTAAAGCCCATCTTTTTGAACCAAACTTAAAGGCGTTTGAATTAGGCGCTCAATATATTAAAAAGAATTACAAAATTTAAATGAAAATTGTTATTCAAAGGGTTAAAAAAGCCTCTGTCTGGGTTGAAGATAAATTAATTTCTCAAATTAATTGTGGTCTTCTTGTACTTGTCTGTTGTGAAAAAGAAGATAATGAAAAGACTTTAGATTGGATAGCAGATAAATTAGTAAAATTAAGAATTTTTTCTGATGAAAGTGGAAAGTTTAATTTAAGTGTCAGAGATATAAAAGGAGAGATATTACTTGTTTCCAATTTTACAGTGTGTGGGTATTTAAAAAAGGGAACAAGACCCACCTTTCACCTGGCAGAAGAACCAGAAAAAGCAAAAGAATTATTACAAACATTGGCAGAAAAGATAAAAGAAAAAGGCATTTCTGTAAAAGAAGGGATATTTGGAGCTCATATGGAAATTCATTTAGTAAATGATGGACCTGTGACCCTATATTTGGAATATTTAAAGAAAATTTAGATATTTATTCTCTTTCTTTATAAATTTATCAATTTTTAACATTAGTAGATTTGTTTTTTTATTTGATATTAAATTTTTTAAATATTGAAAAATTTTAAAAAAATTATTAATATAATAATATGAAAAAGAAATTTTCGGGTATTACCCTTGTTGAAATTCTTTTAGTTATAGCTATTATAGCTATTTTGGCAAGCATAACTGTACCATCTCTGAAAAGATTTTACAGGATTTATAAATTTAATGAATACTCCTTTGAAACGGAAAATCTTATAAAATGGGCAAAAATTACAGCCATAGAACAAAGTTCTTATATTTGGATTTGTATAGAAAAAAGTGGAAGTTTTACAGATACATGCTCTGGAGGAAATGGTTGTAAGATAGAGGTATATAATGTAGGAACTTGTAGTGAAAGTTCCTGTTCTAATAAAATAGCTCTTAAATCCTTAGTAATTCAAGATAACTGGGTTACAATAACACGATCAACCCTTTTCCCTAAAGGTTATTCCTGTTTAACTTTTGATCCCCGAGGTCTTGCTAAAACCAGTGGAAATATTTGTATTACTGATGGAAACAGGTATTACAAAATTACTTTACAATTAAATAGAGGAACTATAACAGTTAATAGTGGTGATGGAGGTTGTTCTTAGATGAATATCCAGAAAAACAAATTTTATGGTTTTACTATAATTGAAGCTTTAATTGCTATATTAATAACTTCTTTTATAGCTATAAGTATTGCTGCCTTAATCACCGAATTTGGCTTAAAAACTTCTAATAGAATTTTATTATCCTGTTTGATAGAAGGGGCAGCTTCAGGTATAGAAGCCTGTAGAGGTGGGCAAACTATAAATCAAATTACTTGCGGAGGATTAACAGTAAATATAAGTATAACTGGTGATTGTCAACCAGCTCCTAATACCTGCTCAGATATTACAGCAACTGCTTCTACTAAAGGAAAAAGTTTGAGTTTAACAGACAAAGTTTGTAATTTTCAATGAGGTATAAATTATGAGAAAAAAAGGATTTACTTTAGTTGAAATTTTGGTTGCTATAGTTTTAGCAAGTATAATACTTATAGCTGTAGTAGGACTTTATATAGCTTCTGATAGATCCTTTAAAAAGACTAAACCCGTTTCAGATGTACTTGAGGAAATGAGGAGTGGCATTGCAACCTTAGATTTTGTTTTTTCCAGATGGGGAGCAGGTGTTCCTTGTTACAATAATACCTGCAGTATAGGATCTACTATACCTGCTTGTAGTGGTTATCCTCCTACAGATCCTATGTGTATGATATGTAATGATGGAGATTTAGCTAATGGTTGTTCAGATATAGAATTTTATGCTAATCTTTATGGATTAGGTTTTGTAGTGAATGCAACAGGAAGTTTTGCAAATATAATAAGTTGCAGATTAAGCACAACTGATAATCAAAACTGTTATTATATCTGGCAGGGAGGAAAAGTGGTTAACTATAATTCTACTGCTACACTTCCACCTGCTTATGGATTTAATGTTAATTTTGATTCTATTGATTGTATAAATTTTAGTGGTTCTCCTAATCTAACAATAGATAATCCTATTATGTGCCAATGGATTAATGGTACTCTTGACTGCGATAATAATAATACTTATTCTCTTCAAGCAGGCGATGTGATAATAAGGGTTCCTCATAAAGTTAGATTTTATGTAGCTCAAGATACAGATGGAAGTTATTGGCTTATGATGGATAAAACAGATATGGAAAGCGGGTGCAATAGTAATGAAAATGCTCTTAAAGTAGCAAGAATAAAAGATGCTAATTCTTTTAAAGTTTATGCTATTGGTAGATCTGTAAAAGTAGTGATAACCTTTGCTACACAAGGACCAAAAGAACAAACTTTTACTGTTGAAAGATATTTTGGGAGGTAAATAATGAAAAAAAACATATATAACAAAGGGTTTGCAATTATTAATGCTTTAGTTTTTTGTGTAGTTCTTATTATTTTAGGAGCTGCAATAGCCTATATAACTCAAATAGGATATTTTTCTATAAGTGCAGAAGCAAGATATCAAATCGCTGAAAAAAATGCTAATAAAGGATTATTAAAAGCTATAAGTGAAATTTATAATGGAACCAGAATATGTAATGGAACTGAAAATATTTCTTTTTCCACTGGAGAGGCACAGATTAGATTTGTTCCTGATGAAAATGATCAAAATTGTTTTATCTGGATTAAAGGCATTTTTAAAAACTCCAATATATTTAAAATTGCTGTTATTTTTCCTGTAAACTCCTATTGGGGAGCAGCTGTTTTTAGGAAATTAAATTCGTTAGATATAAAATGTCATGCAGATATTATAAGTTGTAATGAAACCTGTAAAATTCCTGCTTTAATTACTGGTAATAATATAACTTCAAGTTCTTATTTTACTACAGGGTATTGTTCTGAATATAAAGATATAAGAGCATTGGTTGACGAACCTTATAAAATAAATCCTGAGCTTTTAGAATCTCCAATTTATTTAGCAAACACAGTGTTTAAAAATGCAAAAGATAGAAATGATATTTTTAATATTCTTTCTCAAAAATATGGGATCTCTTTTAGTAATGGAACACCAACAGGAATTACAGGTCAGAATATCTGGAATGGCACCAGTATTAATACCTGTACTGCTGAAGATACTACAATTACATGTACATATACCAATGGAACTGATATAACTATAAACTATAATCCTATTACAGGGAATTTTACTCTTGGTTCTGAGGAATACGAAGCTATAGATCTGGGAAATGCTTCATTAACAATAAACAGTTTTAATGGTGGAGTTGGAGCTAAAATAGCTGCAGGAACAGTAGAATTCACAGGGAAAAGTGCTGTCTCCAATCTTACTTTAGTAGCAAGAGAAAAAATAAACATATACAATTACATGAAAGCCACTACTTCTATAATAAATTCTAATTTTTTTGCCAAGGATTACGATATATTTAATTGTCACTTTGATTATGAAGGAGGAATCCTTTATAGTAGTGGTAGTGGTTATTTAAAGCTGCGTTCTGATAGTAATATAGGAACTCCTGATAATCCAACTCTTATTATTGCCGATAATCAGTTAAACATTGATGGGAAGTGTCACACAGATATATATGGTTTGGTATATGTAACCGAGGCTAATCCCGGTTTTGGACTTGATTTAGATACATCAGGACATTTTGAGATTCATGGAGCTATTATAAGTAATTCTCTTTCTAATTCTCTAAGTATGAGATGTCATACTACAATAGAGTTTGATCCAGATATTCTTAGAAAACTCAGTTCTAATTTAGGTTTTATAAAACCACCTATTTGCAATTTTTCCCAAAAATATCAATTAATAACTACTAAAATGAGAATTTATTAAATTTAAAATTTATTTCAGGAGATTCTTTTGAAAATCTATAAAAGTTTTAACAAAAAAAGTGGTTTTACTATTTTAATTGTATTAACTATAGGAGTGTTACTTCTTATTTTAGGAATTACAGTAGCTTATATAACTCATATAGGATATTTTTCTATAAGTGCAGAAGCAAAATATCAAATCGCTGAAAAAAAATCTAATTTTGGATTAATGAAAGCTATAGATTATATAATGAATAATAATGTTAATTGTGCTGATTTAAGTTCTCAATCATATGAATATGGGATTGAAATTCAATCCAAGCTTGTAAATAATTCTTGGGGAAGTGCTTGTTTTATTTGGTCTAAGGGTAATTTTATGAATGCTAAGGTGATTAAAATAGGAGTTATAACTATTCCTATATCTACTTATGGTGCAGCTATTATAAAGAATTTATCTTATTTTAATATAAGAGGGAGCAGTGCTATAGTAAGCTGTAATGAAAACTGTACCACACCGGCTTTGGTTATAGGAAACGAATATAGTGGACTCACTGGAAGTACTGTAGATAGTTGTCCTCATAACCCCAAAGGAATTATAGCTCTTGTTAAACCAATAAAACAGAATGCAATATTTAATCTTTATAATTTAGCATTTAATGAAATAGACACCAGAACAGAATTATTAAATAATCTTCAAACTTTGTTTGGTGTAGAATTTAATAATGGAACTCCAGTAGGAGTAAATGGAACCAAGGTATGGACCCCACCTTCTGATATAAAAATTTATAATTGTACAGCTAACACTAATATCACTTGCACAACTAATGGAACTTCAATTGATTTTATCTATAATTCCGATAGCAATACATTTACTTCCTCTTTAGATTCTAAAAGCTATGATGCACTTGATTTAGGAAATGCAACATTAAATATCAACAGTTTTAATGGGTCTGCAAAAATCGCTGCAGGTACTATTAACATATCTAATTTTCTTTCTCAAGCCACCTTAGTAGCTAAAAATCAAATTAACATTACTTCTAATAATGTTAATATTACAAATGCTAATCTTTTTGCTCAAAGTTATGAAATGACGGGAAATAATTTAAATATAGCTGGGGGTATTATATATGCCGGTGGATCAGGAACTGCAATTTTTAATCTCAATTCTAATACTAATATAGGTTCCCTGAATAATCCTACTTTAATAATTTTGGATAACACAAATGTCAATATCGGGAAGAATGGTAATGTAGATATATATGGTTTGATTTTTATTACAGAGGCCAATAATAATGTTAATATAAAAGGTTCTGGAAATTTTGAATTGCATGGTGTTTTAGCAAGCAATTCTCAAAATACTAATATTGATTTAAGCGGAAATTTTGAAATATTATTTGATAAACAAGTTATAGAAAAATTATCAAATATTTCAGGTTTGATTAGATATCCTATTTGTGAAAATCTGAGCATAAAAATTCCTTTAATCTTTACCAAAATGCGTATTTATTAAAATCATTCTTTTTAAAGTAAAATTTAAAAAAAATTTTCATTTTTAATTATCTTGGAAATTGAAAAAAATTATTTAATATAACAAATATGAGAGAAAGATATTCAGGTATTACTATAGTTGAGCTTTTTTTAGTTATAGCTATTATGGTTATCATAGCAAGTATAGCTATACCTTCTTTACAAAGATTTTTTAAAATTAATAAATATTTTAATGATGTAATTAAAATTGAATATTCTATAAATAAAGCAAAAATGATGGCAATGGAAAGAACAACAAATATTGGAGTTTGTATTGAAAATAACGAGTTAAAACTTTATGACACAGGATATGAAAGGGGGAACAATCCTTGCATAGGAACTTTAATTTTTGTAGTTAAACCTGAAGATAAGCATACTCAAATTATAAGTAACGGAACAATTATCTTTGATCCAAGGGGCTTAAATATATCATCAGGAGGAAATATATGTATCCCAAACAGTAATTTAAATGTTTACTATAGAATTATAGTAGGACAAGGATATTTAAAAACTGAAAAAGGAGAAGGTACATGTCTTTAAAAAATGTAAAGGGTTTTACTCTTATTGAAGCACTTATAAGTATTTTTATTGTGATTATTATAGTATTAAGCATAACTCACCTTATCACCTATGCTTTTTTTTCTACAAGAGATAGGTTCATTATGGAATGTTTAATAAATGCTAAAAGTTCTGCTATTGAAGCTTGTAGAGCAGGAATCAATTTAAATCAAATTCAATGTGGGGGATTAGTTATTAATATTGAAGCAGATAAAAGTTGTAATAATATACCTATTCCTTCAAATCCCTGGCAAGCCAATTGTGAAAATGTTACTTTTACTGTGAGTTATAAAAATTTTCAATATACAAGTAAAGATCTTATCTGCAAATTTTGGGATGGTAAATAGATGTATAGAAAGGGCTTTACTTTAATAGAGTTATTGATTTCTATTTTGATAGGTATTCTCATAGTTGGAGCTATAACTTCTCTTTACATTGTTAGCCAAAGGCTTCAAAATCCTGCAAAATCTGCATCTGACATAATTGAAATTCAGAGAGCAGGAATGGCTCAATTGGAGTGGATTTTCAACAGATGGGGAACAGGAACGCCTTGTAATGATCCAACACATGCTAATATTTGTTCAAAAATTAGAGCCTGTGATTTATACTCTCAAGGAAACTATACATATCCTCCACCAAGTACTCTTTGTATAAGTATTCATCATAGAAATCCCTGTGATGAGGTAGTTTTTTATGCAAATCTTTATGGAATGGCTATTGTAAACAGAGTAACCTCAAAAAAAGCACATTTAGTAAGCTGTAGATTACAAACTGAAAATAACAACAATTGTTTTCACATAATAAGATATGGAAAATTTTTTAGAAATATGAACAATCAATCTCAAGTTCTTATTTTTGGTTTAAAAGATCTATCTTCTCAAAATGCAGAATGTATTGATTCTATCTATAGTGATCTTCAAAAATATAATGCTGAAGTTAACAGAAATGCCACTATTTACAACGGATATATACAAAATCAACATGGTCAACCACAAAATTGGCTACTTTTAGAAAGTGGAGATATTATTGTTAGGGTCCCAAAAAGAGTGCGTTTGTATTGCAAAGAAAAAGATAGTATAAAATGGCTTATGATGGATTTAACAGATATGGCTTCTCAATGCAATGCAACTAAATCTGAAATTCAAATATCTCCTGTAGTTCAATTTCATGTTTCTATAGTATATAACAATACAGAAATCAATGATACTGCAAATCCTATAAGCAAAATTGATCCTTCTTCTACAGATTACATAAATTTTCCTTATGCTTCAGTTAAGATGGATATAGTTTTTAGAAATTTTGAACCAGAGGGAAGCAAAAATTATAGAACATTAAGAATTATTAGGTATTTTGGGAGGTAATAATGGGAAAAAAATTGAAAACCAAAGCATATATATTGATAACAGTTATCATTTTTATGGCTGTCATTGCTCTTATAGGAGCGGGGTTAGCTTTAATGACTCAATATGGATATTTTTCAACAAGATCTGTAGCTAAATTTGATAAGTTACAAAAAGGTGCACAATATGGAATGATTGAAGCAGTAAGAAGGATTACTAATTCCGGAGGAATATGTGAAAATGCGAGTTTTAATATTAATAAAGATGGAATTAATATAAATGTAAAAACTGCAAGAAATGGTCTGGTATGTTATGTTAGATCCGAAGCTTTTGCGGGAAATTCCAAAGTTGTAGTTGTTGGAACAACACAAGGATTTTATGGAATAGGAACTTATACTGTAAAAGGTGAAGTTAATGCGAATATTCAGGGTGGTCTAATTTCTGGTTGTGATAATACCAATAATTGTTCCATTCCTGGATTTATTGCTTCTGGAAATGTTATTGTAAATACTTATGAAAAAACCTGTGATCAAAGTGGAAACATAGGAGTTTTTGGGAATCCACCTGTTAAAGAAAAAGTCCCTTTTTTTGATCTTGTACCTTTGAGCTTTAATGCTAATTGCTTTTACGAGCTTCTTAATATATTAGAAAAAGAAAGTAATAGCACTTCTTATCCTATGGGTTTAGGAAGTAATCCATTTTGGATGGAAAACGGTACTGCAAGACAGGATATAACATTTAACAAAGGTGGATTAAACAGTTGCCCTATTCCTCCTTTTGATGAGGCCAATACAGTTATGGGAAAATTAACCGTCAATTTTCCTGACATACCCAATATTTCATCCTCCTGTCAAATCAATGAAAACAGAGAGTTGCATCTTAATTTAAAAACAATGATAGTATCTGGAGGTTCTTCAACAATTGATTTGAGCAATTGCACTCAAATTTTGATTAACTCTGGGACAGGAAAACTAAATATAACTGGAAAATCTTCTAAAATGATATATATTTACACTACAAGTAATAATGGTATAAGCATAAGTGGTGCTGAAAACGGAACCTTAATTAATGACACCACGTCTGAAGTTGATGTTAACAGCAGCTTCAATCCTTTTGTTATTTATTCAAAAGGTAAAGTATCTTTGAATAATGTATCTTATATAAGAGTAATTTCTTTAAAAGATATTAACATAAAACATCCTTACATTTCATATTCAACTTTGATTACCCAGAAAGATATAGAGAATTATGCAAGTAATTTAAATCTTTACAAAGTAAATATTTTTGCAAAGAGATTTCTTTTTGGTTCATTTGTTAAAGTAAATATAGAAGGAGGTTTATTGTATCTTTATACACTTGCTGATAGGCCAAGGAGCAATAATGTAGTTCTTAAAGGATGTTATCCTATTGGTTGGTGGCCTCAATATGACTGTGCTTGGATTGGTAAATCTTTAAAATCTGTAAATATCGGAACTCCTGAAAATCCTGTTCTCATCATTTTGGTGAACTCTGCTACCTGGATAGGTTCTACCAATACTGTTAATATCAATGGTATCCTTTTTGGAGAAGGAGTAACATATTTAGAATGGTATGGAGTGAATAAACAAAATTATAGAGGGATATTAATAAGAAATTTTCCCAATAATGAAACTCTCAATATAAATATAGGAGGTGATATTTCTTTACTTTTTGATTATGGAATTATAAATACTTTAAATCAAGAATTTTGGTTTGTAAGAAGATTTGAATGCATAAAAGATGATCCTATGCCAAGAATACAAATTATTCAAACTACTCATTCATCTTATTGATTTAAATCAAGGGGGAATTTGTACCCCCTTGTTGATTATTATCTCTTAAGGTTTATCAATTCTTCAAGCATGCTATCAGAAACAGTGATAATTCTGGCATCTGCCTGGAATCCTCTTTGAAAGATTATCATCTTTACAAATTGTTCTCCTAAATCTACATTTGACTGCTCTATACTATTTGGAGCAATCGTTCCAAGCCCATTGGTTCCAGGTTTACCTGTAACAGGAGGACCAGAATGAGTTGTTTCTTTAAATAAATTACCTCCTACTCTTTGCAATTTTTCTGGAGCATTGAAATTAGCAAGTCCTACCATCCAAAGAGGAATTACTCTACCATTAGAGTAAATACCTGTAATTCTTCCTTCATTATCCACACTTATACTTTCAAGAGCACCAGGGCCAAAACCATTTTGATCATAAAAAAGTGTAGCATTGGAAGTAGCATACTGAGTAGTTCTAACTGATTCTGAACGCCAAGTATCTTTATAATAATACCCAAAATTAAGCTCTATTTGCTGAACATCATTTTTTGCTTGACCTTGATCATTAGAATTTGGAGCTCTATCATCATAAGGAAAATCTATTCCAAGAAAATCTGCTATCATTAAAGGATATCCGTTAGAACCAAGAGCATTATATTTATCTTTTGGAGAAGCTAAGGGCACTCCATTCACATCAATAACTTGAACCAAATCTCCTGTATTGGGATCAATTCTGTAAGTATCGTAAAACTTTTTTACATTACCTTGATTATCAAATTCAAGTCTTCCATACATTAAAACCCCCTTTTTAGTCTGAGTAAAAGTCTTCCCAGAAACAATTTCTATTCTTGAGTCAGTAGCAGGATCATACCATTGCATAGGATTATCATCTCTTAAAAAATCTCTTTGATCTTCAGAGGGATTACAAGTTACCAGAAATTCCCATACATTATCTCGGGTAGTAGGATTGTAATAGACAGTAATTTCATGCGGTGTTCCAAGAGAATCATAAACAAAAAGTGTAGAACGATAAGTATAAGCTGTAGATTGAAGAGGGGTATCATTTGTCGCATTCCAAGAATTAAATAGAGTAGGCATATCTACCACTTCATAAAGAGAATAAGAGCTATCATCATTCCCATCTTCATATAACTCATAGCTATAATCATTACTTCCATCAGTATTTATTCTATTTGAATCCCAGTCCCAGTTGAGTTTCTCGGTAGTTCCATTAAGAAAAAAGTTTACCGGACCATTTTTGGAAATATCATAGTTAGTTCCTTTAGCAAGTAAAGTTCCATTAACTGGATCATCTTCTGGAGTATTAGCTGTATCAGTCAGCGTTGTAGATGTTGGATTTTGAAAAACATAATAATCCCATGTAGACCCACTGGCAGATTGTTTTATAAATAAACGAATAGTTTGCTGATTTCCATTAGCATCTTTAATATCTATATCTTTCCAATACCAAGTATCTCCTGAGGCATAAGTAAAAGTATCTGCCCATGAAGTAACACTTGGGTCAACAGTTTCTATTCTTTTTGTACTCTTTTCTCCAATATTTAAACTTGTAGGATTGGCATTATCCTGAGTTACTGCACTCCAGTCAATTATTACCTGTTCTTGTGTAGTTGAAAGAGTTATAGTAGCTTGGGTAGAAGTAGTTCCTATTGTATTTTGGGATAAAACATTTGGATTTGTAATATCAGTAATATCTTCTATAGTATAAGTCCATGTTCCTTTTGCTGAATCATATCCAAGTGTGATTCGCAATTTAACATCCTGTCCATCTATATCTCTAATAACAAAATCGTAACTATCTGGATTAGTATCTGAGGTATTAATTGTTCCTCTGACATTAACGATTTTTGTTCTGGTTTCCTCTCTTGCATCTAAATTAGTAATCATATCTATTTTTGTAGTTTTTACTGGAGGAGAACTTCTATCAATTCTTATATCGGTTAAAGCTCCTGTAATATCATTAGTGGTTTCATCAATTTTCCATCCCTGTACTCTTAGACCCTGGGGATTTACTAAATATCCATCTTTATCAACTACAAATTGTCCATCTCTGGTATAATAAATTCCTCCAGTAGTTTGAGGATTTTTCACCATGAAAAATCCTGCTCCTGCAATAGCCATATCTGTTGGATTAGCAGTTGATTCAAAAGCTCCTTGAGTAAATTGCTGATAAAGTGCCTGTATTCCCGCTCCTCTACCGAGCTGTCCACTTCCTGCAGCGGTATTTATACTCTGAGCCATAATATCACTAAAAGTAATTCTTGCTCCTTTGAAGGCAGTAGTATTGAGATTTGAAACATTATCACCAATAACACTCATTCCATGTCCTAAAGCTCTAAGACCACTTGTTCCTGTAAACAGGGCATCTGTTAACCCCATATAATCACCTCCCTTTATTTATTTTCGGTTTTTTATAACAAAAACTTAAATTATACTTTACTTAAAAAATCTTCCAACATTTGATATGCTGTATTAATTACCCTTATATTACTTTGAAATGTTCTTTGGAGTGTTATTAAATTAACCATCTCAGTAGCTAAATCTACATTAGATGTTTCAAGAGCTCCTGATAAAAGTCTTCCTCTTGTCCCTGAACCCGGTGCAAAAATAAAAGGGATTGCTTCGGATTTAGTCTTAAATAGATTTCCTCCTATTTTATCTAAGGAATCTTCATATCCTGAAAAATCTGCAAGAAAAATCCTTGATACATCTATAGTCTTTTGATTGGTATACCAAGCCCGAATTAATCCCTCCTCTGTAATAACTTCTATTCTATCAAAAATTCCCTGAGGATAACCATCCTGATTAAAGCTTAGTTGTGTAAAGGGATTAGCAAGCATCTTTATGACACCAGATTCTCTTTTTATAGAACTATCAGAATTCACAGTAAATCCTAAATCTAAAGTAATAGATTGATTATTTCCATTTATATTTAAATTAAACACTGGTTTACCTGTTTGGGTAAGATCTATAGGAGTTAGTGTTCCATCTACTCCCACTTCTGAAAAATCAGCTGATACAATATCTCCAGAAGCTCCAAAAGTAAGATTTCCATATAAAAAAGCTCCTTTAAATTTGCCATTTCCTCTTCCATCAAGAGAAGGATCTGCAAGAGCAAGAAGCATTTCATAACTATTTGATGTGTTTCCTCTATCTACATATAACTTTAGTGGTATAGAATCTCCTTTATTATCATATATAGACCAGTTAAAAACCCAATCATATTTTCCATTTCCAATAGGTTCTTCTGGATTACTCTGCGCATCATATTTATCAATTAAAGTCTGATCATTTACAGATTTTCTACTATCTAATATAAGCTCGGCTTTGATATTAGATGTAGCCTTCGCATCCATAACCTTAGGAATAAGATAAGGCTGTAAATTATCCAGGTTAGCTGAAGTAGCTGTAGGATCAGCTCCAAGAAGATACATCCCCATGCTATTTTGTAAAGCTAAATGATCCTCATCAACTTCATTTATGAAGAACTGTCCATCTCTGGTATAAAATATATTTCCATCTTTATCTTGCACTATAAAAAATCCTTTTCCTGAAATAGCTAAATCTGTAGAAATATCTGTAGTGGTAATTCCTCCCTGTGTATATAAAGTTCTTATATTTTTAATAAAGCACCCTAACCCTTTTTCCTTTTCCAAAACCTCTTGTGTGCAACTTAATAGCTCATTCATAAATTCATAACGGCTACCTTTAAATCCAGTAGTATTAAGATTAGAGATATTATCAGCAATCACTTTCATACCTATAGAAGTTGCATAAACCCCACTGCACCCTGTATATATGCTTCCAAAAAGTCCCATACCTAACCTCCAAATAGTTCTTTTATATCTTCTAAATTAACAACTTCTTTTTCATCAATAATTATCTGAGGCTTATCACCAAGTTTTGCTCCTGTTACTTTAGCTATCATGGTAGGAGTAATTGTTGTTGTGGTTTTACCTTTAGGAATAATAATAGAAAACATATAATTACCATCCTTAACCTTATTACCTTCATTATCTGTTGCATCCCAATTTATTTTATGAGTTCCTGCTTGAAGATTTGTCAATTGAATCCTTTTCACCACCTTTCCTTCACTATTTCTAATAACAATCTCTGCATTATTAACAGGATTATCTAAATTAAATTCACCTCCTAAAAACTCTCCATTTTCCACTCTTCCTATTTTGGTATTAATTTTGATTTTTTTTCCTATTAAGCTTGTTGCATAAGTCAAATCCAAGGATTTGAAACTATTTTCTAATTTCTTTAAAGTATCATTAATATTAAAAAGCTGATCTACTTGATTAAATAAAGCAAGTTGAGTAGCCATTTGATCAGTATCCAGAGGCTTCATAGGATCCTGAAATTGAAGTTGAGTTATAAAAAGTTTCATAAAAGCCTCTTTATCTAAAACTTTCTTAGGCACTCTTTCAAGATTAGCAGGTTGATTAGTTTTCTCATTTATCTGATTTATCATTCTTTCCTCCTATTAAACAATATAATAAATTTTCCCATTTCTATTTATAAACATTTGTTTTGGATCTACTTCCACTTCTGTAATTTCTTTAGTCTGTTTTATTGCCTTATCAAAATATTTCCATCTCTTCTTTTCAAAATTTTTAAAATATCCATTATCCATGCTATTTCCTAAATAAAATTGAAAATCCTTAAGATTTAACCCCATTTCTTGCAAGCTATTTTTAATATGATGAATGTTATTTTTCAGTTCATTTAAAACTTCCATTTTATCTGCTCTTATAACTATCTTTACATCTTTATCCTTTATTTTGATTTCCAAATCTAAAGAACCTAAATCAGGAGGTTCAAGCTTTATAGAAGCCTTTTTTTCTCCTTCAGGTAAAGTTTCCAAAGTTATATTTTTTATAGATTGTAAAAACTCATTTGAAATTTTTGAATCTTCAATCAGTTTTACCTTATCCAGTTTTATAACTTTATCATCAAACTTGAATTGAAATGGTTGATTTAATAAAATATTATTAAATTTTAAAAATATCTCACTTTTGTTTAAAAACCCTGTTTGGTGATCTATTTTTTTGTGTCTCAATAAATCTTTAAATAAATTTGATACTTCATCTTTTGGTCTTATATTATCTTCTAATTCAACTAAATTATTCTTATAATTATGAAAATTTTTAAGTTCTTTTTTAGAAACATCTTGAAAAAAATTAAGCTCATTTAAATTAGATTTTTTAAAATTAGATTTTAATAACTTTATATCTTCTTTGAGATCTAATCCATCATCAGAAATTTGTTGAAAATTAATATTTTTGGAATACCTCGTCAATTTCTCTAAAACTGTTTTTAAAGCAGAATCATTATTCAAATTTTCCTTAATTATTTCTTCTAAAACCTTTTTTCTTTCCTCATCTTTTCTTATAAAATCAAACAAAGATTTTTTTAAATTTTGTAAATCTATTTTTAAATATGAAAGATTTTTTACATTGGCATTAGCATCTTTTTTTATATTTCTTTCTGAGGTTTTAAAATTAATATCTTTACAGTTATCTTTTATAATTTTTTCAAGTTCTTCTAAAAAATCGTTATTTTGTAAGACCCTGCTATTTTGATATAAATTATTTATATCATTTAATTTTTCTTTTATCCAATTTAAAAATTCACTTTCTGAAATAAATTCTATATTTTTAAGCCAGCTATTTTGAATACCTTTAGATTCTCCATCTAAACTTTTAAAGTCGGAAAATTCTGAACCATTTTTTCCTATCAAAAACCAGTTTATGAAAATATTTACCAAAAGATTTATCTCTTCATCTAATCCTTTTTCTTTTAAGTTTTTATTTATATTTAAATCATTTGATAATAAATCATAACCTTGCAAACGATTTGATTCATCAGAATAAAAATTACTATTTAAATTACTTATTAAATTTAATAAAATTATCTGAAACACTTGTAAATCTTGTAAATTTTCAAAAGCAATATTCTGACCCATTCCACTTAAAAAAGTTTTATTCAAATTAAAAACCTTCATTTCATTGTCCTCCCGAACTTTTTATTAAAATTAAATCAAAAAATATACCCAAAATTAAATCAGAATAATCAACTGAATTTAAAACTAAGAAGGATCAAAAATGAAAAAATTTTTTCAGGAAAACTAATAGAGTAGGAAAATTTTTCCCTGAGTTTAAATAAAAAAAGAGCTAAAAATTAAAATTAGCCCCCTTTTAGGGGGCTTTTAGATCAAAAATATTTTTTTCAGTTTTTTAAAAATTACTGAGGATAAAAGAAAAGATTGACATAAAGATAAATAGTTTTATAGATGATATTAGTCAAGACTTGAGGGTATACACCCAAAATAATAACCAAAAAGGCTGTAAGACAAACAGGAATTAGAAAAGTTATACCATATTTGTATTCAAAAGATATGTCTTTCTCATCCATATAAATAACTTTTAGAACTCTTAAATAAGGATAAGCACCAATTACTGAGAATAAGATAGCAAGAAGAGCCACCCAAATATATTTAGCTTTTATTAAAAATAGAAATACATAAAATTTAGCCATAAAACCAGCTGTAGGAGGAACACCTGCTAAAGAAAACATAAAAATAAGAATTAAAAAGCTAATAAAGGGATAATTTTTGCTAAGTCCAGCCATGTTAGGAATATTTAATAAATCCTTTTTATAATTAGCTAAAAATACAAGAACACTAAAAATTCCTATAGTCATAATTAAATAAACCAACATATAAAAGATAGAAAAACTATAACCTGCATAATTTCCACTTATTAATCCTAAACCTGCATAACCAGCATGTGCTATAGAAGAGTAAGCTAACATTCTTATTATATTATCCTGTTTTATAGCCATAATATTTCCAATTAAAATAGTTAAAAGTATAATAGGTATAAGCAATTCTCCTATTTGAACTTTTAAAGGATTAAAGCCAATTAAAATTATTTTTACCAAAGTAGCCATTGCTGTAAATTTCATTATTGATGCTATAAATGATGTAATAGGAACAGGAGCACTTTCATAAGCATCAGGAGCCCACATATGGAAAGGAACAAAGGATAATTTTATAGAAAAACCTCCCAGAAAGAAAATAAAGGCTAATAAAAGAATTTTATTATTAATAGATTCTTCTATTAATTTATGAGAAATTTCAGGTAAAGTGAAAGTTCCTATAAAATAATAAACCAATCCTAAACCAATTAAAATAAAAAGAGAGCCTAAGGATCCCATTAAGAAATATTTTAAACTTCCCTCTAAGGAAGTTTTATTATAAGCGTAATTCAAAGCAATTAAAAAATACACTGGAAAACTCATCAATTCTAAACCTAAATAAATAGTTAATAAATCCATAGCAGAGAGCATTATAAAAGAACCTACCAAGGAAAAAAGTATAAGTCCGTAGTATTCTCCATAATTTAAAGCTTTAAAATGTTGCAAATAATTGTATGAAATTAAAGTAATTAAAATTGCACCAAATAAAACAAATAATTTAAGAATAGAGGATGAAAAATCATTTTGATAAGCATAGGTAAAATTCCCAAAAGGAGTAAATAGAGCTAAAAAAATTCCTACAATTAAAGTAATAAAAGCTATATAAAAACTATAATTTTTATTTTTAATAAACTTATCTGTTAAAAAGATTAAAGAAGAAATTAAAATGAAAATAATTTCTGTAAAAATTACAGAAAAGTTTAAAGTAATACCCATTCCTTCCTCCATTTTACTTAAAATTCATTAATAAGTTTGCTACAGAAGTCTTCATAAAGTCTAAAAATAGATTAGGATACAAACCTATTAAGAAAACCAAAATCACCATTGGAATAAGAGCAACCAGTTCATTTGTTTTTAAAGGTGGTAAATTTTTCACATTAGGACTAACTTTTTGGAAAAATACACGTTGATAAAGCCATAACATATACCCAGCTCCTATGATCACTCCTAAAGCAGCAAAAGTAGTAGCTATTTTATTGCTAAGGAAAGTTCCTGCTAAAATTAAAAATTCTCCTATAAAACCATTAGTTCCTGGAAGTCCAATAGAAGCTAAAGTAAATATCATAAACAAAGCTGCATATAAAGGCATAGTTGTAGCAAGACCACCATAGTAATTAATAGCTCTACTATGGGTCCTATCATAGACTACACCTACACACATAAACAAAGCACCAGTAACAATACCATGATTTATCATCTGTAATATAGCACCTTTCATAGCTATGGGATTAAGAGAAAATATACCCAAGGTTACAAATCCCATATGGCTTACAGAACTATAAGCAATAAGTCTTTTCAAATCTTCTTGAGCTAAACAAGCTAAACCTCCGTATATAATAGCGATAACTGAAAGTGTAAGTATCAAAGGAGTAAAATAAGCTGAAGCATGTGGGAACATAGGTAAAACAAATCTTAAGAAACCATAAGCTCCGAGCTTAATTAAAATCCCTGCTAAGATAACTGAACCAGCTGTAGGAGCTTCTGTATGAGCATCAGGAAGCCATGTATGGACAGGCCACATAGGAATCTTTATAGCAAAGGCTAAAGCAAAAGCTAAAAACAATAATTTCTCAATTCCAAAAGAATATCCTTTATTTAAAAGCAATGTGTAATCAAAAGTTCCAAATTTTATATATAAATAAATAATAGCAATTAACATAAAAACAGAACCAAAAAAGGTATAGAGAAAGAACTTTAATGTAGCATAAATTCTTCTTGGACCTCCCCAAATACCTATAATAAGATACATAGGAATTAACATTGCTTCCCAAAAGATATAGAAAAGCAGCAAATCTAAAGCACAAAGAGTTCCTACTATAGAAATATTAGTAAATAACAAAGCTAAATGAAATTCTTTAACTTTCTTTTTGATAGAATTCCAAGAGATTAATATACAAAGAAGTGTGGTTAAAGTGGTTAAAGGTATAAAAAGAATACTTATTCCATCTACTCCTAAAAAGTAATAAGAATTAAGAAAATCTAACCACTTTTTCTTCTCTACAAATTGAAATCCAGGATCTGAAAAATTAAAATTTAAAAGTAAAATTAAAGATAAAATGAAATCTATTAAAATAGTGATTAAAGCTACCCATTTAATAGCCTTTTCATTTGTCCTGTTGATTAAAAATATTATAACAATTCCAATAAGTGGAAACCACAATATCCAGGAAAGTAAGTTATTCAATAAATCCATACTTTATCCTCCACTCTCCTATTTCAAACTTTTTATTTTAAATATAAATAAAGTATAATATAAATAATCACACCAAGTAAAACAAAGCTACCATAATAGTTAACTATTCCTGTATGTAAATATCTCAATCCTGTACCAACTATATTTACAAGCCTTGCACTACCATTTACAATTCCTTCAATAATAAAGTTATCTGATATCTTAGATACAATACATCTTGCTGTCCATAAAACAGGTCTTATAATTATTAAATGATACAACTCATCAAAGCACCACTTTCTATATAAAAATGTATAAAGAAGTTTAAGGTTGCGAGAAAAAACAGTTTCTAAAGCAGGAACCTTTATATAAACTAACCAAGCTAAAAAGATTCCAGATAATCCAGCAAGAACTGATAATCCCATAAGTAAGTATTCTGTAGAATGAGGAATTTCATGAATAACCTTAGGATGCCCTAATACAGGCTCTAAAAACTTCTCTATTAAATTATTTCCACCTAAAACTTCAGGAACTCCTATCCAACCTGCTATTACAGCACCTATAGCAAGGAAAATTAAAGGTATAGTCATTACCTTAGGAGATTCATGAGGATAACCATGAATTACATCTTTTCCTTTAAACTCTCCATAAAAAGCCCTAAAAACTACTCTAAAAGTATAAAAAGCTGTCATAGCAGCCACTACCCAACCTATAAACCAAATTATTTTACCCCAAGAATATTGAGAAAAATAAGCCTGGGATAATATCTCATCTTTACTAAAAAATCCTGCAAAACCGGGAATTCCAGAAATAGATAAACTTGCAATAAGAAAAGTCCAAAAAGTAACAGGCATATATTTCTTGAGACCACCCATTATTCTTATATCATTAGGATCAGGAGCATGATGAAGAGCATGTATAACACTACCAGCTCCTAAGAATAATAAAGCTTTAAAATAAGCATGAGTAAACAAATGGAACATACCTGCTATAAATGCTCCCACACCACAAGCCATAAACATATAACCAAGTTGAGAAAGGGTTGAAAATGCAATTACTCTCTTTATATCAAATTGAGTAGGAGCAATAGTTGCTGCCATAAAACAAGTAAATGCACCAACAAAAGCAACTATACACATCATCGCATTTGATAATTCAAAAAGAGGATGAAGTCTACATACCATAAAAACACCAGCTGTAACCATAGTAGCAGCATGAATTAAAGCTGAAACAGGAGTAGGACCTTCCATAGCATCTGGAAGCCAAACATGAAGCGGAAATTGAGCACTTTTACCAACTGCTCCACAGAATAAAAGAAATGAAGCTAAAAATGGAACATAAACCTTTAAACCTAAAATATTCAAATATGAATGAGAAATTTCTGGTAACTTAGGGAAAATCTCATGATAATATAAAGTTCCTAAATAATAAAAAACCATAAATATACCTAAAGCAAACCCAAAATCTCCTACTCTGTTAACAATAAAAGCCTTTTTACCTGCATCTGCAGCACTCTTTTTCTCATACCAGAAACCAATAAGTAAATAAGAACAAAGTCCAACTCCTTCCCATCCTAAATAAAGCTGAGCTAAATTATTACTCATACACAACATAAACATAAAAAAGGTAAATAGAGAAATATAAGAGAAAAACCTATAATATCCAGGATCACCACTCATGTACCCTATTGAATAAACATGAATAAGAAAAGATAAAGATGCAACCATAGCAACCATTAAAGCAGATAAGGGATCAATCAAAAATCCTAATCCCACTTTCAAATGAGAAGCAAAAATCCATGTATATACATCAAAATTATAAATTTTTCCACCTATCACATCTATTAAAACTTTAATAGATAAAAGAAAACTTAAAAATAAAGCCAAAACAGGTAAAAAATGTGATTTGTCTCTGAAATATTTCTTACCAAAAATTAAAGTTATAATACTTGCAACTAAAGGTAAAAAAGGTATTAAAAATACAAAAATATTGAAATTTGTCATTACTTCAAATGATTTTTCAAGCATACTTTACCCCTTGAAATTTGTAATTTCATCAGAATAAACTGTTTTTAATTTTTTATAAATTAAAACAACTAAACTTAATCCTATAGCAGTTTCTGCAGCAGCCATAGCTATTATAAAAAACACTATAATATATCCACTAATATCTTTTGTAAAATGAGATATACTCGCAAAAAGTATAATAATAGCATTAAGCATTATTTCTAAAGATACCAACATCACAATAAGATTCCTTCTAAGGATAAAACCAAAAAGTCCTATAAGGAATAATACAATAGATAAAGTAGTATAGTGAGTTAAACCAAGCATTTTACCTCCTAATTATTAATACTTTTAACTTTTCTAATTAAAAAGACTGACCCAAGTACAGCAATTAATAAAATAACTCCTATTATTTCAAACTGTAAAAGATAATTTTTAAACAAATAATTTGCTATCCACCAAACATCTGAAGCCTTTTCGTTAAAATTAAAAGGTAAATAAGCTTGAATAAATGGCTTATTTCTAAATACCAGCATTAAATTTGTAAAAAACATACCAAAAAATATCAAAAATATTATCAAAGCTAAGGAACATCTTCTTACAAAAATGCTCCGTGTAGTCTCTTTTCTTAAATTTATCAAATATACAACAAATAGGAATAAAACTAAAATCGCACCAGCATATACTATAATCTGGATAGCTGTTAAAAATTCAGAACCTAAGGTTAGGAGTAAAAAAGCTTGATGAACAATCATTACCAAAACTAACAAAACAGTATATATAGGATTATTAGAAAGTACACCCAAAATACTTGATATTACCATTGCAAAAGCTAAATAATAAAATATAACTAAATCCCAATTCATTTTTATACTCCTGTAAATTGACGTTTTTTAACTGGTAATCTTTTTTCAGGAATACCTCTTGGTTTCCAAAAAGGATTCAAATAAGGTCTTGATTCTTTAGCTATAAATTCATCCCAATTTTTTAAAAGTCTTTCCTTGTCAAAATAAAGGTCTCTTCTTGTAAATCCTATATATTCATAATATTCTGTTAAAACAATAGCATTGACAGGACAAACCTCCTCACAATATCCACAAAATACACACCTTAAAGCATCTATTTCATATTTGGTAACTTTCCTCTTGCCCTTTTCTTTATCAACTTCATATTCTATATGAATACACTGAGAAGGACAAACTTTAGCACACCTCAAACAGGCTACACATAAAGTATCTCCTGTTTCTGGATCTCTAACCAGAGCATGCCTTCCTCTAAATCCAGAATAAGGCTTAGGTCTAACTTTATCATAATACTCTATAGTAACAGGCTTGGCAAAAAGCATCTTCTTAAGAGTAAGCGCTAAACCTTGAAGAATTTCTGTTAAAAATACCTTCCTTATTAAACTCATCTTATAACCTCTTTTAAAAGATTAATTTGAAAATAGCTGTTAAAAATACATTAGCTAAACCCAAAGGTATTAATATTTTCCAACCTAATCCCATTACTTGGTCATAACGATAACGAGGTAAAGTAGCTCTAATCCATATATAACAAAATAGAATAAAATAGAATTTTAGGAAAAACCAAAAGAATGGTATATAAGGAATATCAAAAGGACCAGCCCACCCACCTAAAAAACAGGTAACTGCTAAAGCACTCATTACTATCATTCCAGCATACTCAGCTAAATAAAATAAAGCAAATCTCATTCCACTGTATTCTGTAAAATAACCAGCTACCAATTCCTGTTCAGCTTCTGGCAAGTCAAAAGGTGTTCTATTACATTCAGCTACAGCAGAAATCATAAAAACAAAGAATCCAATAATTTGAGGTATAAGATAAATTTTAAAAGGTGAATTAAGCTGAGCATTTACTATATCTCCTAAATTAAAAGAACCTGCCATCAATACCACACTCAAGAGAGCTAAACTCATAGCAATTTCATAACTTATTACCTGAGCCCCTTCTCTTAAACCTCCTAAAAGCGCATATCTTGAATTAGAAGACCAACCAGCTAAAAGTATTCCATAAGATCCAAGACCACTTAAAGCTAAAATAAATAAAAGACCCACATTGATATTACTTAAAACAAAATTTTTCCATATAGGTATAAGAGCTACTCCTGCTCCTGCACAAACCAAAGAAATAAAGGGTGCTACCCAAAATGTAGGTTTATCTACAGCCTTAGGAATTACATCTTCTTTAAATATTAATTTTAACATATCTGCAAAAGGCTGTAAAAGCCCCCTTGGACCTACTCTATTAGGACCAAGCCTTTGCTGCATACGTGCTATTATCTTTCTCTCAGCATAAGTTAAATATGCTACATGTAATAAAGTCACTGCAACCATTATAACTGCTGCCAATATAACTTTTACAATTTCTATATTTAATAGATTTAACAATTGTTCAATCATCTTGCCTCCTATCTATCAGAATCCCCTAAAACTATATCTAAGGTTCCTATAATAGCTACTAAATCTGCTATCATATGTCCTTTTGTTAATTCAGGTATAGCAGAAATATGCACAAAAGAAGGCGTTCTAATCCTTAATCTCCAAGGATTACTTGAACCATCACTTACTACATAAACAGATAATTCTCCCTTAGGAGACTCTATAGCAGCAAAAGCCTCTCCTACAGGAACTATAGGTTTATCTGCTCCCCTAAAAACGACTCCCTTTTTAGGAACAGGCATCGGCTTGGGTTCTTTAAGCCTTTTAGGCATTAAAAGATCAGGAGCACCCTCTGCTAAAATAGGCTCTCCCTCTGTTTCAGGAAGCTTATCCAAACATTGTTTTATAATATAATTAGATTGCCTCATCTCTTCCATTCTTACACGGTATCTATCATAAGTATCACCATTCTTACCAGTAGGAACTATAAATTCTACTTCATCATAAGCATCATATGGCCTAAATTTCCTTACATCATAAGGAACTCCAGAACCTCTTAAACAAGGACCTGTTAATCCAAGATTAATCGCTTCCTCTGCTGAAACTACTGCTATATTTTTGGTTCTCTTTAGCCAAATTCTATTAATATCAATCAAAGTTTCATAATCAGGAATTCTATTAGGAAATTCTTCTGTAAATTTATATAAATCGTCTATAATTTCCTGAGTAAAATCTAATCTAACTCCACCAACTCTTACGTAAGTATGAGTGAGTCTTGCCCCGCATATTTTCTCAAAAATATTTAAAAGCCACTCTCTATCTCTGAAACAATATAAAAATACCGTCATAGCCCCTATATCAAGAGCATGAGTAGCTAACCAAAGAAGATGGTTACAGATTCTTGCCATTTCACAAACTATAGTCCTGATAAGTCTTGCTCTTCTCGGAACCTTAAGACCCATCAGTTTTTCAAAAGCAAGAGCAAAAGCTATATTATTAGCAGCTGAAGCTATATAATCCAAACGATCACTTAAAACTATAGCCTGATTATAATTTAAATTTTCGGCAAGCTTTTCAACGCCTCTATGAAGTTGACCAATAATTGGATCACAACCAACTATAGTTTCTCCCTCTAATTGCAATAGAAGCCTCAACACCCCATGAGTTGAAGGATGTTGAGGCCCCATATTTATAAAATAAGGCTCTTCCCAACTATCTTCGTTTAACTGCTTTTTATTAATCTCTAATGCTAAACTCATTTATTTGCCTCTCTCCATTTTTGTTTTTTCTACTAATCCTTTATAAACAGCCCACTCTTGTTCTTCATCTAAATAAAGAGGATAATCCTTTCTTAAAGGATATCCTTCCCAATCTTCAGGCATTAAAACCCTTCTTAAATCAGGATGTCCTTCAAATTTAATACCAAACATATCATATACTTCTCTCTCAAACCAATTAGCTGTCTTCCATAAAGGTGTAACTGAATAATGCCAACAATCATCCTCTTTGATTCTCACTTTTAACCTTATCAGCTCTTTTGTATCTAAATTATATAAATGATAAACTACCTCAAATCGCTCTTCAAATTTTTTGTGTTTATAATTTAAATAATCCACACCACAAAGATCTATAAGGTATGTAAACCCCTTTTCCTCTTTCAAATGTTTTATTAAATCTAAAAATCCTTCTCTATTACAAATTACAGTTGGATAATCTTTATCCAACTGCACTTCCAAAACCACAGAAGAAAATTGATCTTTTAATTTATTAATCCATCCACTCATTTATTATCTCCAGCAACCCCATTTTTTACTTTCCCTTCTTATCTTCTCCTGAAGCTGCAACAAACCATAAAGTAAAGCTTCAGGTCTTGGAGGACAACCAGGAACATATATATCTACAGGTAAAAACTGATCCGCTCCCTGAGCAACAGAATAGGTCTTAAAAACACCACCTGAACAAGCACAACTTCCCATAGCAATAACATATTTAGGTTCAGGCATTTGATCATATACCCTTCTTACCATAGGAGCCATTTTCTTAGTAACTGTTCCAGCTACAATTAAAACATCCGCCTGACGAGGCGTAGCTCTAAAAATTATTCCATACCTGTCCAAATCATAATGACTTGCTCCTGTAGCCATCATCTCAATAGCACAACAAGCTAAACCAAACGTTACAGGCCATAGAGAACCTGTTCTCGCCCAATTTATAATCTTATCAATAGGACTTATAACTACAGGAGTTCCAGGAATATGCCTAATACCAGGTGCTATTTCTACAGTAGATTTTTCTATTCCCATGTTAATGCTCCTTCACTCCAAGCATAAATATATGCTACCAAAAGCATTATCATAAATACAAAAATTTCTATAAAACCAAATAAACCAAGATGATCAAATACTATAGCCCAAGGATAAAGGAATACTATTTCCACATCAAAGACTAAAAAAAGCAAACCTATAAGATAAAACCTGATCCTGAAAGGTATTCTTGTATCCCCAGAAGGGTCAAGACCACATTCATAAGCTATCAACTTCTCTTTGTATGGCCTTCTAAGTGCCAATAAATTATTAACAACTACCAAAATTACACCAAGTGCTAAAAGAATAAAAGCAAATATAAAAAATCCTTGATATATACTCATTTAGCTGCTTCCTCCTTTTTTTCCTCTGATTTCTTTTCTTCTTTTGGTTTAGGTTTGGGCTTTGGTTGCTCAAATACTACTTCTAAAGCCTGATTAGGACAAGCCTCTACACAATAGGGCAACTTACCCTGTTTAACTCTATCTACACATAAATCACATTTATTAATTTTGCCCAAATTTTCATTATATTTAGGAACTCCAAAAGGACAGGCCTCTATGCAATTCTTACAACCTATACACCGCTCTAATTCTAAAATAACTGCTACTTCATTTTTTCTGAGAGCTCCTACTGGACATGCACCAGCACATTGAGGTTTACCACATTGTAAACAGGAAAAATAATAAAACTTTCCTTTTACCTCATATATATCACAATTATTAAGCCCCCCATGATTAGTAGCACAAGCTTTTACACATTCTTGACAACCATTACATTTCTCAGGATTATGTTTTATTTTATACTTTTTCATGATATCCTATCCTCACTTTTTTCTATCTAATAGGATTTTATTTTTTTGAACTTTCAGATCAAGGTTTTGTTAAATATTTCACTAATTCAATCTATTTCCATTTTTTACTAATAAATATAATTATGTCTTCTTTATCATTATTTTGTACCAAAAAACAGTAATTATAAAAACAAAGAAAAAGCAAAGCCAAAAAATAATAAACAACTTTTAATAAAAACTCTTCCCTTTCAAAAGTATTAACTCTCTCCTTCAAAAATTCTTTAAAAGTAAAAGAACCTTTATTGTTCATATACTCCTGGATTTCTTCTATATAATAGTCTATAGAAATTTCTGAAAAGTTTTCTAAAAATTGTATTTTCATTTCCTCTTTTTCTAAAAGAGGTAAAAGAGCCTTTATAAGGTCATTAATACTACCCCTATTAAAAGACTCATCTTTAAAATTTAGACCATTTATACTATCCTTTTGAAATTCAGGAACAAAAATTTTATCAAAAAGAATTCTATCCAAGGATAAAGCTTTAAAATAATTAAATTCCTTTGAATATTTAACTTTTTCTATATCCTTTTCTTCAGGCTCTTCAAAAGATATATTTAAAAGTAAACAACTTTTCCAATAAAATGCCTCTGAGAGTTTTATAATAAACTCTAAAAAAATATCATTAAAAAGTTTAGATGAAGATATATTTTTGATAAGTTTTACTATGTTGAAAAGTGGTAAATCAAATAAAGCAAATTTATCTCTGTTTAAAACCTTTCTAAGCTTTTCAAATTCGTTATAAAGATCTATCTCATCTTTCATTTAACTAAACTTTTACCTAATTGATGTATTTTTTTGATACACATATTCATAACCACTTTTATACCTGCTTTTTCTGCTAATCTCTTAGCATCTTCATTAACAACTCCTTCTTGCATCCATATTACTTTGGGATTAAGTTTAATGGCTTCTTCTACAATAGGCAAAACCTTATCAGGTCTTCTAAAAATAACAATTATTTCTGGTTTAAAATTCTTAGGCAACTCAGATAAAGATGGATAAACCTTCTGTCCCAAAATTTTTTCTCTTATAGGATTAACAGGAATCACTTCAAAACCTTCTTTTAATAAATATTCCATAACCATATAACTGGGTCGTTCTGGTTTATGACTTACTCCAACTATTGCTATCTTTTTATATTTCTTTGATATTTCTAAAATATCAGGAGGAATTTGAGAATAGTCTGGTAAAACACAGGCTTCTTCCATAAAAATATCTCCTTTAACAAATTTTTTCAATTTGGATAGTACAAATTTTAATAAATTTTTCTGGATCTAAAGAAGCTCCTCCAACCAAAACTCCATCTATATTGGGTTGCCTCATTAAATCTGCTATATTTTCAGGTTTTACACTACCTCCATAAAGAATTCTTATTTTTTCTGAAATTTCTTTATTATATATTTCTTCTAATTTCTTTCTTATAAAAGCATGTACTTCTTCTGCTTGCTCTGGTGTAGCATTAACCCCGGTTCCTATTGCCCAAACAGGTTCATAGGCAATCACCAAATCATTTCCTTTTACTTCTTTTAGTTCCTTTAATCCTTCTATTAATTGTGTCTTCACCACCTCTAAGGTTTTACCTGACTTTCTTTCTTCTAAGGTTTCTCCTACACATAATATAGGTATTAAACCGTATCTATAAACTCCTCCTACTCTTTTTCCAATAAGTTCATTAGTTTCTCCAAAAATATGCCTTCTTTCAGAATGACCTAAAATAACATAGGTTACCCCAAGCTCTTTAAGCATTACAGGAGAAATTTCTCCAGTAAAAGCTCCCTTTTCTTCCCAACAAGCATTTTGTGCTCCTAATTTTATAAAGCTCTCTTCAGTTAATTTTCTGGTATGAGCAAGAACTGTAAAAGGCGGTGCTATCATAATTTCCCTATCTGAAAAATTAAATTCAGCAAGTCCTTTTAAAAATATTTCAAAATATTCTGTAGTTTCTTTAAAGGTTTTATGCATTTTCCAATTACCTGCCATTAGATATTTTTTCATTTCTATCTCCTCCAAAAGGTTAACTTTTTAAAACTGCAAGACCTGGCAATTCTTTACCTTCTAAATATTCTAAAAAAGCTCCTCCAGCTGTAGAAATATAAGAAAAAGCTGTATCTACTCCAGCTAATTTTATAGCAGATATAGTATCTCCTCCCCCTGCTATAGTAATAGAGGATAAAATTGCTATTTTTCGGGCTACTGCAACAGTTCCTCTATGAAAAGGTTCTTTTTCAAAATATCCCAGAGGTCCGTTCCACACTAAGGTTTTAGCCCCCATTAAACTATCACAAAAGAATTTAACACTTTCCTCTCCAATATCAAAAATTTTATCCTTTTCTAAAACCTCTTTTAATCCTATTTCTCTTGCCTCTCCATCTCTTTCTACTACCACATCTACAGGAAGATAAATTTTTACCTCTTGCTCTTTTGCTTCTTTTATTATTTCTTTAGCTATTTCTATGTATTCTTTTTCCACAAAAGAATTACCTACCGAGTAACCTTTAGCAGCTAAAAAGGTATTTGCCATAGCCCCACCAATTATCAATTTATCTATTTTATTAAGCAAACTCTTTAAAACTCCTATTTTTGTAGAAACTTTACTTCCTCCTACAATTGCATAAAAAGGTCTTTCAGGTTTTCCTACAATTTTAGAAAGATATTTCAATTCTTTTTCCATCTGAAAGCCTATACCCTTTTCCTTTACCAACTGCGCTATTCCTACCACCGAGGTATGAGCTCTGTGAGAAACAGAAAAGGCATCATTTATAAAAACATCTGCAAACTTTGCTAAAATCTTGGCAAATTCGGGATCATTTTTAGTTTCTCCTTCATAATATCTAACATTCTCTAATAAAAGAACTTCTCCATCTTTAAGCTCTGCTAAAATTTTTTCTGCCTCTTCTCCAGTTATATCTTCTAAAAATTTAACAGGCGCTTTTAAAACATTTTTTAAATATTCATAAACAGGTTTTAAAGAATATTCAGGTAATCTTTTACCCTTTGGTCTTCCTAAGTGAGAACAAAGTATAACTTTGCCAGAAGATTGAATAACATAATTTATAGTAGATAAGCTTTCTACTATTCTTGTATCATCAACAATTTTACCATTTTCTAAAGGAACATTAAAATCTACTCTAATAAAAACCTTTTTTCCTTTCAAATCAAAATCCCTTATAGTTTTCATACTTACCCCCCTATTTAAGATTTTAAATTTTTTCAATTTTTTTAAGTAAACTTATCATTTCTAAGGCACTTAAAGCTGCTTCAGCTCCTTTGTTCCCTGCTTTGGTTCCGGCTCTCTCTATAGCTTGTTCTATAGTATCTGTGGTTAAAATTCCAAAAATAACAGGAACTCCTGTTTCTAACATAACCTGAGCTACCCCTTTAGAAGCTTCAGCTGCTACATATTCAAAATGAGGAGTAGCTCCTCTTATAATAGCTCCCAAGCATATAACAGCATCAAATTTCTGAGTCTGAGCCAATTTCTTTGCTACTAAAGGTATCTCAAAAGCCCCTGGAACCCAAATTATATAAATATTCCCTTCAGAAACTTTGTGTCTTTTTAAAGTATCTAAAGCACCTTCCAATAATTTTTGAGTAATAAATACATTAAATCTACTTATAACTATTCCAATTTTTACCTCTTCTCCTTCAAAAAATCCCTCTAAAATTGGATAATTCATAAGAAATACCCCCTTCTTACTTTTTTGAAGTTCGTGAATAAATAATTATTTTTTCGCCATCTTTTATATATCCATATTTAGTCCTTAAAATCTCGTCATAAGCTTTGTCAGAACTGGAAAATTTTTGAATTTCCTTTTTTAAATAATTATTCTCTTGCTTTAATTCTTCTATATTCTTAACCTGACTTTTTATTAAAAAGTTTAAACCTATATAAACAGAAAGAGTTAAAATAAAACTTATTACCAGAATGCCTAATAAAAATTTTTTTATCTTACTTCTTTTCTTTTTTTTATAAGGTTTAATAATTATATGAGGCTGATAATCTTTAAACATGGTTAAAACCACTGCCAAGGTGAATTTGTAGTATTGTTATATACTTTTTTTTGATTAAAATAAATTTCAAATTTGGATTGAATTTGAGGTTGAGGTAAAGATTGAATTGCTATATCTGGTGGCGGAGGCGGAGGTGGTATGGGAATTTTTATATCAAATTCTCTTTTCTTTTGAAATAAATTGCTAATAAAATTTAAAATTTTACTAAAAGGATTAAATTTAGATAAAAATGGTCTTCTTTCTCCCTTCAAATTAATTTCTTGGTAAGATTTAGTTAAACATTTAGGGAATCCCCCTATTTTTACAGGAGATACCCCTATTTTAATATTTCCCAAAACTATAGAAGGGTATAATATAAAAAAAATTAACAAAACTAATAAATATTTCTGTCTCACTTTTTATTTTTAAGTTCTTCTTCCTTTTTAGCAATTAAAAGCCTTGTTTTTACAATAGTATCTGGAGTTAAACTTATGGAATCTATTCCGCATTCTGCCAAAAATTCTGCAAAATCAGGAAAATCACTGGGAGCTTGTCCGCATATTCCCACTTTTCTACCTGATTGTTTAGCTGTTTTTATAACATCAGCTACTAATTTTTTAACAGCAGGGTTTCTTTCATCATATAGATGAGATACTAATTCTGAGTCCCTATCTAAACCAAGAGTTAATTGAGTTAAATCATTTGATCCTATAGAAAAACCATCAAATACTTCAGCAAATTTATCAGCTAAAATAACATTGCTTGGAATTTCACACATCACATAGATTTCAAGACCATTTTCTCCTTGCTTTAAACCATGCTTTTCCATAACTTTTATTACTTCTTTACCTTCTTCAGGGGTTCTGCAGAATGGAATCATTACCTTTACATTGGTTAATCCCATTTCATCTCTTACTTTTTTAATAGCCTGACATTCTAAAGCAAAAGCTGGTTCAAATTTGGGATCATAATAACGAGATGCTCCTCTCCAGCCAAGCATAGGATTATGCTCTACAGGTTCGTATAAATCCCCTCCTATTAAATTGGCATATTCATTACTCTTAAAATCTGAAAATCTTACTATTACATCCTTAGGATAAAACGCAGCAGCTATCATAGCCACACCCTGAGCTAACTTATCTACATAAAAATCCGCTTTTCTCTCATAATTATAAGCCCTTTCTTCTATAATATTTACTACTTTTTCTATTTTTTTATCTTTTTTAGCAAGTTCTTTTAATTTTTCATACTCCAATAAAGCCAATGGATGAATTCCTATATGAGAACCTATAACAAATTCTATACGTGCAAGACCAACTCCATCATTGGGGATCTGGGCCTGAGAAAAAGCCTGTTCTGGAATACCTACATTCATCATCAATTTGATTTTTGTTTGAGGTATAGAACTTAGATCTATTCTTTCTACTTCATAAGGTACCAAACCTTCTAAAACTCTTCCTACTTCTCCTTGAGAGCAATCTATTGTAATCTCATCTCCATTTTTAATTAATTGAGTAGCCTTTTCAGTTCCAACTATACAGGGAATTCCCAATTCTCTTGAAACAATAGCAGCATGGCATGTTCTTCCTCCTCTATCTGTAACAATAGCTGCTGCTTTTTTCATAATTGGTTCCCAATCAGGATCAGTCATATCAGTAACTAATACCTCTCCAGGCTGGAAATCGGCAATTTCTTCAAGTTTAAGAATTACTCTGGCTTTCCCTTGACCAATTTTGCTTCCTACAGCTTTACCTGTACAAATAACTTTTCCTTCTCCTTTTAATTTATAAATTTCATAATATTTTTGTTGTTTTGTAGCATGAACTGTCTCTGGACGGGCTTGAACAATATAGAGTTCTCCTGTTCCAACATTTTTTCCATCTCCATCCTTAGCCCATTCAATATCCATAGGTCTTCCATAATGTTCCTCAATTATTACAGCCCATTTAGCAAGTTTTAAAATTTCATCATCAGACAATACAAATCTAAGCCTTTCATCCTTAGTGGTTCTGACAGTTTTTATAGGTGCTCTGTTACTTTGACCATAAATCATTTTTATTTGCTTAGCTCCTAATTTTTTGGATAAAACAGGTCTAAATCCTTGTTTTAAGGTAGGTTTAAAGACATAATATTCATCAGGATTAACTTTCCCTTGAACAACAGCCTCTCCTAATCCCCAAGAACCTGTAATATAAACTACATCTTTAAATCCACTTTCTGTATCTAAAGTAAACATAACCCCGGAACAAGCCATATCACTTCTTACCATTTTTTGGACAGCTACTGATAAATAGACAGAAAAGTGATCAAAACCTTTATCTTCTCTATAAGAAATAGCTCTGTCTGTAAATAAAGAAGCAAAACACTTTTGAACAGCTTTAATCACACTATCTGCTCCTCTGATATTAAGATAGGTCTCTTGCTGACCAGCAAATGAAGCATCAGGTAAATCTTCTGCTGTAGCTGAAGATCTTACAGCTACATCTGTATGTTTACCATACTTTTCTTCTAATTTAGCATAGGCTTTTTTAATTTCTTCTTCTAAATCCTTAGGCATTTTAGCTCTAAGAATTAAATTCCTAATCCTTCTACCTCTCTTTTGAAGATCTTCCACATTATGAGTATCAAGACCTGTTAAGATTTCTCTTATTCTATTATCAAGACTATTTTCTTTTATAAAATATTTATAAGCTTCTGCAGTAACAGCAAAACCATAGGGAACTTTTATACCTTTTTTTGTAAGTTTAATATACATTTCTCCAAGAGAGGCATTTTTCCCACCTACTAATGGGACATCTTTATAGGTAATTTGATCAAACCAGATTATAAAAGGCTTAGAACTGCTCATAGTGAGCCTCCTTTTTAAAAGATTTTAAATAGAAATATCCCTATATAAAAGGATAATAGCAAACTTATCTTTCTTGTCAAGGCGGCAAAAATTGACTTTAGCTATTAAATGTGTTATTTTTAATATATGCCTGAAAGAATAGTATGCACCAATAAAAAAGCTTATCATTTTTATAATATAGAAGAAACTTATGAAGCTGGCATACAGCTTCTTGGTTGTGAAGTAAAATCTCTACGCCTTGGCAGAGCTAATCTTAAAGATAGCTTTGCCAGAATAGTTAATGGCGAAGTTTTTTTATACAATTTTCATATAAGTCCTTATCCCCACAGCAGAGAAGCCCAAAAACTTGATCCTACCCGCACAAGAAAACTTTTATTAAAAAAATCAGAAATAAAAAGATTGGCTGGAAAGGTGCAAGAAAAAGGTTATACTCTTATTCCTTTAAAAGTATACTTTAATGAAAGAGGTTTAGCGAAAGTTGAGTTAGCTTTAGCTAAAGGTAAAAAAATATATGATAGAAGAGAAGATATTAAAAAAAGAGATCTTGAAAGAGAAATGGGAAGAAAATATAAAATCAAATAGAAATTAATGAGACCGCTTTATCTTTCTATAAAAGGCTTTGGTCCTTATCTAAATTTAGAGCTTTCTGAAGAAGATTTTAAAGTTCTTATAGAAAATAGACTATTTTTAATTTCTGGAGAAACAGGAGCTGGTAAAACCACTATCTTTGATGCTATACTCTATGCTCTTTATGGTGAAGGAACAATAGAAGGACGAACTCCTGCAGATTTAATCTCTCATTACCTCAAAAATCGTTCAGGTATTTATCCTGAAATTGATTTTAAATTTTTTTTAGACGGAAAAATTTATAGAATCTTGAGACGTCCTTCTTTTCAAGGAAGACCAGAAAATGTAAACCTTTGGATAGAAGATATTCTCTTTTCAAGTAAAAAAACAGAAGTTAAAAACAAAATAAAAGAACTCTTAGGTCTTGATGCCAAACAATTTAAAAAGGTCTTTTTAATTCCTCAAGGTGAATATAGAAAAATTTTATTAGCAGATGAAAAAGAAAGGAAATTACTTCTTGAAACTATCTTTGAAACCTTTCGTTTTTCCCAAATAGAGGAATTTCTAAAAAATAAGTTAAAAGACTTAAAAAATAAATACCAATCTTTAAAAGAAAGAGAAAAAGATCTCCAAAAAATTAGCCAAGTTTCTGGTTTAAAAGAGTTAAATCAAAAAATTTTAGAAAAAGAAGAAAAACTCAAAAATGCTAAAGTCTTAGAAAAAGAACTTCTTTTAAAAAGAAAAAATCTGGAAGAAAAGATTAAAAATCGTGAGTTTTTAATCCAGATTTATCAAAAATTTGAAGATCTTTCTAAAAAATTTGAAGAATTAAAATCAAAAGAAGAACAAATAAAAAATAAAAAGGAACTTTTAAATAAACTAAAAATTATTAAAGAACATTTAAATTATTATGAAAATCTTAAAAATCTCTGGAAAAATTTAAAAGATCTTCATATTAAAAGAAAAGTCTTAAATAAAAGTCTTGCAGAGCTTTCAAATAATTTAATTCTTCTTAATAAAAAGTTAGAGAAACTTCTTGAAAATGAAAAAGAAATAGAAACTAAGAAAATCAAACTGCAAAAACTTAAGGAACTTAAAAGACAACTTCAACAAAAAATTGATTTAGAAAAAGATTTAAAAAAGGTGAGTATTGCTTTAGAAAGCAAAATTCAACAATTGAAAAAATTAAATGAAGAGATAAATAAAATAAAAAACAATTTAGAAAAAACCCAGGAAAAAAAGGATCAATTAAGTAAGGCTTTAAGATTAATTAAAGAAAAGGATGAAATAGAAAGATTTATAAAAAATTTTAATAAATACGAAAATTTAAAAAATCAAAAAACAGAAGTAGAAAAAATTTTAGCAAATCTTCAAAAGGAATTTAATCAGCTTGAAAATTTAAAAAAAGAGTTGGAAATAAAAAATCGAGCTGAATCTCTGGCTAAATTTTTAAAAGATGGAAAACCCTGTCCTGTTTGTGGTTCTCTTCATCATCCCGATCCTATAAAACCAGATAAAAATTTTCAAAAAAAACTGGAAAAAATTGAAGAAGAGTTATTAAAGAAAAAAAATGATTTAGAAACAGTTCAAAAACATTTTTTTCAAATTAAAGCAAAATTAGACCATCTGGAAGAAGAATTGAAAAATTTAAAAAAAGATGAACTTATCTTAAAATTTAAAGAATTGGAAAAAGAGCTTTCTAAATTTAAAGTTGTTTTAGAAAAAATTAGAATTAAAAAAGATCCAGAAGGTGACTTAGAAGAAAAAATAGAAAATTTTAAAAATCAGCTAAAATTACTGGAAAAGCAAGAAGAAATTGAAAGAAAGAACATAGAAGAATTAAAAGCAAAAGAAGCTAATTTGAAAGGACAATTAGAAGTAATCCAATCCTTACTAAAAGACCTAAAATTAGATTGTGAAAAAATATCTATCTATATTACAACTTTGGAAAAAGAGATTTTAGAATGGGAAAATAAAAAAACAAAAATAGAAAAAAATCTTCAAAAAATACAACAAGAGAAAATCAAAACCGAAACAGAACTTAAAAATTCAAAAGAATTTTTAAATCAAAGGCTATATGAGTATAAAGAAAATCTTTTTAAACTATGTGAACTTAAAAGATCTGGAGTAATTTCTTCTATAAAAGAGCTTAAAAGTTATATTTCACTTATTTCAAAAATACCTGAATTTGAAGAAGAAATACAAATTTTTTATCAAGAATTAGAGAGAACTCAAAAAAATTTAGAAGAAATTAAAGCAGAATTGGAAAAATTAACCCCAACCAGATTAAATTATAAAAAGCTTTCCTCAGAACTGAATGAATTAAAAAATCAAAAAACAGAAATAGAAAACTCTTTAAGCAAATTACATTATCAAATAGGAAGTCTGCAAAGCGAACTTGATCAGCTTAAAGAAATTTTAAATTCTTTGGAAGAAATTAAAAAAGAAAAAAAGATTTTGGAAGATGAGACTCCTTTATTAGAAAAAATTTATAATTTAATTATAGGAAGAAATAGTAAAAAAATTTCTTTTCATTCTTTTGTGCTTTCTATTTATATAAAATTCATTTTAAAGCGAGCCAATTATTATTTCAAAGAATTTTCTTTTGGAAGATATAAATTTGTAGAAGATAAAGTTTTACACAAAAAATTAAGTTTGGAGGTGTTTGATCATTATACAGGAAGCAGAAGAGAAGCTAAAACCCTTTCTGGAGGGGAATCTTTTTTAGCAACCCTCTCCTTAGCCCTGGGAACCTCTGATGTACTCTTATATTTATTTCGTAATAAACCTTTTGAATCCCTTTTTATAGATGAAGGTTTTGGAAGTTTAGATGAAAGCACCTTAGAAAAGGTTGTAAATGTTTTATTGAACCTTGCTCATCAAAGTGGAAGAATAATAGGAATAATATCTCATTTAAAAGATCTAAGGGAAAAATTTCCTGTGGTTTTAGAAGTTTATAAAAATCAGATTTCAGGCAGTTATGTAAAAATATGCAAGAAATTTTAGGATGAAACCAGTTATATTAGCAGGTGGTAAAGGAGAAAGAATAGGAGGGAAAAAACCTTTAAAACTTTTATTAGGAAAACCTCTTATTTATTGGGTTTTTAACAAAGCCAAACTTATAGATATTCCTGTTTATATTTCAGTAAAAAATAGAGAACAAGAAGAAGAAATAAAAACTGTTTTATTAAAGGAAAATATTAAACCTACAGAATTTATTTTTATAAAAGATCTTTATCCAAATTTAGAAGGTCCTATTTCAGGTATTTTTTCAGCTTTAAAAATTATTCAAGATAATGAGCCTTTATTAATCTTGGCTGTAGATCAGCCTTTTATAGATCTTAAAAATATTTATTATTTTAAAACCCTTTCAGAAATTTTTTGCCATAATTTTTTAATAGTAACCAAAGGTGAAGAAAAAATAAGACCTTTTCCTGGAATTTATCCCCTTTCTTTAAAATCAGAAATAGAAATTTTTATAAATACCTTTACAAAAAGAAGTCTTTTCAGACTTTTTAATTATTTAAAAGAAAAAAATTTGGTTTTATTTATTATTAATGTTAAAATAAAAGAAATAAATTTTATAAACATAAATACATGGGAGGATTTAAAAGAAGCTGAAAAATGTTTTTACCAGAGCTTGAAAATCCAAGAAATGTTAAAATTTTAGTAGTGGATGATGATGAGAATGTTAGAAATACTATAAAAGAAATTCTATCTTTAGAAGGTTATCAGGTTTTTACAGCTAAAAATGGTAAAGAAGCTTTAGAAAAAATCAATACACTCAATCCAGATATTGCTTTAATAGATTATCTACTTCCAAAATTAGATGGAATTTCTTTATGTAAAATTATTAAACATGATCCAGAAATTTTTGATATAGGAGTAGTTTTAATAACAGGTTTAAATAATTTAGAAACTCGTATAAAAGGTATTTCAGCAGGAGCAGATGACTTTTTAACCAAACCTTTTTTTGTTCCAGAATTAAAAGCTCGGATAAAATCATTGGCTAAAATTAAAAAATATAGAGATTTTTTAAACACATATCAACATGTTTTGGAAAAAGAAGTTGAAAGCAAAACCAAAGAATTACAAAAAGCTTATTTAAATCTTCAACAGGCTTATGAAGAAATTAAAAATCTTTCTTTGGAAATAATTTTTCGTTTAGCTAAAGCTGCAGAGTATAGAGATAGACATACTGGATTCCATATTCAAAGAGTAAGTTATTATTCTGTTAAAATTGCAGAGGAACTGAGATTATCTCAGGAACAAATTGAACTCATTAAATATAGTTCTCCTCTTCATGATATAGGTAAATTAGGAATACCTGATAGTATCCTTCTAAAACCAAGTAATTTGAATGAAGATGAATGGGAGATCATGAAATCCCATACTGTAATAGGTGCCAAAATATTACAAGGTTCTAAAATAAAATATCTTAAAGCTGCAGAAAAGGTAGCTCTTTATCACCATGAAAGATGGGATGGTACAGGTTATCCTTATGGTCTAAAAAAGAATAAAATCCCTCTTTTAGCACGGATTATATCTATTGCTGATGTCTTTGATGCTTTAACCACAGATAGACCTTATAGAAAAGCTTTAGATGTTAAAACCGCTTTTAAAATTATTAAAAAAGAAGCCGGAAGCCATTTTGATCCTGAACTGGTAAATATCTTTTTAAAGATTAAAGATACTATTGTAGAAATTAGAAACCATTTTAAAGATGAAGATCTTTCTCCTACTCCAATTTAAAATTAAATATTCTTTATAAGAAGCTCTTTTAACTTTAAAGCATTAGGTACAGCGTAACCTTCTCCTGTATTATCAAAATAAACAAAAGCTTTTTTAATATTATAAGATTTTATTTTTTTTGCCAATTCTTGTAGTTCCTCCTCTTCGTAATTTGAAACATATAATTTCTTAGAGCCATGCATTCTAATATATAAATAATCTGTAGTTTGAACTTCATACCATGAAGGATATTTACCAGCACAATCAGAAAAACAAAGACAAACTTCATATTTTTTTAAAAGTTCTATAAATTCTTCACAATGAAAAGAAATATTTCTAATCTCTATCACATTATAATAATCTTTGGAAAGTAGTTTAAAAAATTCTTTTATAACCTCTGGATCAAATTTAAAGGAAGGAGGAAGCTGAAATAAAAGGACTTCGGCTTTTTCTTTTAAAGGAGAAATAGCTTTTAAAAACTCTTTTAGAGAATCCTTTACATCTCTTAATTTTTTTATATGAGTGATTACTTTAGGAGCTTTTACTGAAAAAACAAAATCCTTGGGGGTCTCTTCATACCATTTCTTAAAAGTTTTTTCAGTAGGAGTGCGATAAAAAGTAGCATTTATTTCTACAGAATTAAAATGTTTAGCATAGATAGAAAGCCATTGTCTTGGTTTAGAATCCCGGGGATAAAGATATTCTTTAAAAGAATAATAGCTCCAACCAGATGTGCCAATATAATAAATTGTCTTTTTCATTTCTTACTCCCTTGACCTTTATTTTATTAAAAGTTAGAATATCTTTGAAATTTTTAAAGTGGTTAGGCAAATTTTGTGGCTAAAAATTTTAAAAGCGAAAAAGATTTAAGACTTTTTATTAAAAAATTTTTAAAAGAAAACCTGAAAGGACTTCCAGAAACAGCTAAGATCCAGATCAAAGTGCTTAATATCAAACCTCCTCAAGTTGTTTTAGAAATGCCTTTTTATTCAGAAGGTAATTTAATAAGAGTTAATGAAGTGGATTTTTTAATTCAGCACCTTGTAAATTTGGGAATAAGAGTAAATATTATATATTTAGACGACATAGAAATCTATCAGGAAGAAAGAAGTGAATAGATTTTTGGTCTTAGTACCTTCAGAATATGAAGCCCGAGTTTTAGAAGATCTGGATATAGATCTAAATATCATAGGAGTAGGAATTATAAAGGCAGCTCTATCTTCTTATGAGATTTTTTTAAAAAAGAAACCCAAGTTAGCTTTTTTAACAGGATGGGCTGGAGCTTATCCAGAAACAGATCTTGATATAGGAGATATAGTAATAGCTTCTGAAGAAATATGGGTAGATTTTGGAAGAAAATATCCTTCTCACTATACACCTCTTCCAGAAAAACTTAAAATATGCAATTCTCTAAAGCTGGATTCGCATTATGCAGAGAAATTAATCTATTTATTAGATCTCTGTGGATTTAATGTTGTATCAGGGCCTATAGCAACAGTCTGTGCTTCCTCTTATGATGTTAAAAGAGCTTTATTTTTTAAAAATAAATATGAAGTTTTAGCTGAAAATATGGAGGGTTTTGGAGTGGCTATGGCAGCTAAAAAATGCAAAATTCCTTTTTTAGAAATAAGGATTATAAGTAATCTCTTAGAAAACCCTGAAAATGAATGGAATTTTAATAAAGCAGCAGAAATATTAAGAGAGGTCTGGAAATGTATTGCTCAAGTCTGGAAATAGCCCTTTCTCCATGTCCTAATGATGTTTTTATAGTCTCTGCTCTGCTATTAAAAAAAATAGCCACTCCTGGTGAATTAAAATTTCATTTTGAAGATATAGAAACTTTAAATCATTGGGCTATCAATAGAAAATATCCTGTTATAAAAACTTCTTTTGCTATATGGAACTATCTATTTTCTGATTATTATCTTTCTCCTGTAGGTTCTGCATTGGGCTTTGGAGTAGGTCCTCTTTTAGTAGGAAATAAAGCTTATTCTATTCAAGATTTTCCTGATCTTAAAATTGCTATACCTGGAAAACACACTACTGCTCACTTTCTTTTTAACTTCTTTTATCAAGGAAAAATAGAAAAGATATTTGTAAGATATGATAAAATTATTCCATATCTTTTGAAAAATAAAGCACAATTAGGTATTCTTATTCATGAAGGGCGTTTTGTTTATTCCAATTATGGTCTTACAAAACTGGTGGACTTAGGAGCCTTTTGGGAAAATAAAAATCAAGCTCCTATTCCCTTAGGTGGATTTTTTATAAAAAAAGATCTGCCAGATAAGACTAAAAATGCAATAATAAAAGTATTTAAGGAAAGTTTAAATTGGGCTAAAATGAATTTGAAGGAGGTTTTACCTCTATTAAAGAAATATGCTCAAGAACTTGATGAAAAGGTTATAAAAAATCATGTAGAAACTTATGTAAATGAATACACTTTTGATTTAAGAGATGAAGCTTTAAAAGGTCTTGAAGTGTTAAAAAATCTTTTGAACATAGAAAAACCTTTAGAAAACCTAATCTGGAGAAGATAAGTATGGAACTCTGGAAATTTTTTTTACAAATAGGTTATGTAGGGAAAACTGTGCTTTTGATTCTGTTTTTTATGAGTTTGCAAAGTTGGTATATAATAATCGCTAATTTTTTCAGGTATAAGAATTTTCAGGATGCTTTAGAAGAAATTAATGAAAAAATTAATAAAACAAAGGACTTCCCTTCGCTTATCAAATTAGTTAGAAATATGGAAAATAATCTTTTAGTAAGAAGTATTAAAAAAATTATAACTTTTTTTGGAGAAATTTATGAATATTATTTTGAAAATGAGAGAACCTCTCATGCTTTGGATATGGATTTAACTATAAACTTAGCTGAAAAAGAGTTGATGCAAAAATCTTTAATAGAAAAAGAACAGGTTTTAAGTCAGATTGATAAAGGTTTAGGATTTTTGGCTACTGTAGGAAATGTAGCTCCTTTTATAGGTTTATTTGGAACAGTTTGGGGAATTATGAAAGCTTTTCATGATATTGGAATGAAAGGTAGTGCCAGTTTGGCTACTGTTGCTCCTGGAATAGCTGAAGCTCTTATTAATACTGCTATGGGGCTATTTTGTGCTATTCCAGCAGTAATAGCTTATAATCATTATTTACTAAAAAAAGAAAAAATTGCTACTAATTTGGAGCTAACTATCAAAAAGATTCTTTTAATATTACAAAGAGGTTTTATCAGCAATTTGAAATAAATTAATTTTTAAGATTGAAGTTTTTTCAAATTATTGTATTATTGTAGTAAAAAATTAAAAGGAGGTTTATATGGGAGCTTGTAAAGTTACAGATCAGGATTTTGAAAAGGAGGTTCTTAAATCTGAGATACCAGTTTTAGTAGATTTTTGGGCTTCCTGGTGTGGACCTTGTAGAATTATTGCTCCTATAATTGATGAAATCGCAGAGGAATTTAAAGGGAAAATCAAAGTCTGCAAATTAAATGTTGATGAAAATCCTATTACACCAGGAAAGTATGGTATAAGAGCTATCCCTACTTTAATTATCTTTAAAGGTGGAGAACCTTTAGAAATAATTGTAGGAGCAGTTTCTAAAGCTACCATTTTAAATGCTCTTAATAAAGCTTTATCTTAAAAATGTGCAAACTCAATAAATTCCAGAAGTTTTTTTATTTGATTTTTATATTTTTATTAGTATCAGTGTTAAATTCTTGTGGAACTCTTTCTAAAATATCTTCTGGAACGAAGAATCAGATAACTGATATTTTTAAGAAAAAGAAAAAACATGAAGAAGAAACCCTGGATGATCTCTTAAGAGAAGCAGAAAAAGCTTTTGCTAAAGGTCATTATAACATCGCTTATGAAACTTATAAAAAAATAAGAAACAGATATCCAGGAACTCCGCAATCTATATTAGCTGAATTGAGAATGGCAGATTGTAAATTCTGGGAAGGTGAATATTTAGAAGCTATATCTATTTATGAAGAATTTGAAAAATTTTATCCCAATAATGAAGCTATTCCTTATGTTATATACCAGATAGGCACCTGTTATTATAAATTGAAATTATCCTATGATAGAGATCAAACTTATACTAAAAAAGCTATTGAAACCTATGAAAGACTTTTACAAAATTTCCCTCAAAATCCTTATAAACTGGAAGTAAAAAAAAGGATTAGGGAGTTGAAAGAACTTTTAGCCAAGCATGAATTTTATGTAGCAAAATTTTATTATAGAATAAAATATTATCGTGCTGCTTATGGAAGGTTATTATATATTATAAATAACTATCCTGACACTTATACTTGTCAAAAAGCAAAAAAGTTGGTTTTAACCTATTATAAAAAAGCTCTTTTAGAAACCAAAGAACTTAGAGAAGGGAAGAAAAAAGACTTTTGGGGAGAAAAAGTTCCTTAATTTTCTCCTTCCTCTGGAGAAAAAGGAAATTCTATTTCTTTGGGTTTTGGTTCTTCTAAGGTCTGCTCAGTTTGAAAGTTCATTTGTTCTTGGGTTTCTTCTTTAAAATCATCTATAGATAAAAATGGTTCTTTTGAAGGAATAGGGAAATATCCTAACTTTTCCAAAACCATTCCCATATCATTTCCACATTTAGGACAAACCTTTTTTTCTTCTGAAAAAAAATAATTGCATTTTGGACATCTCATTTCTTACTCCTTTTTAAATTTCTTTTTAAATTCTAACACGACGAGATTTTTTCTTCTTTTTCTTTTTTGGTTTAAAGTTTGTTTCTATTTTATTTTTTTCTAACTCTGAAATCATATCACCTATTTCTTCATTAGATTCTTCAATTTCTATTCTAAATAGATAAGAAAGTGTGTTCTCTTTAATTCTTTTCATAAGATCTACAAATAAATGAAAAGCTTCTTTTTTATATTCTTGTAAAGGATCTTTTTGTCCATAACCTCTTAACCCAACACTTTCTTTAATATGATCAAGCATTAATAAGTGCTCTTTCCAAAGTGTATCAATAGTAGTTAATAAGAAATACTTTTCTATTTCTCTTAAATTATCTGAACCAATTTGTTTTTCTTTTTCTTCATATCTTTTAAAAGCTACCTCTTTTAATTCTTCAAAAAGCTGCTCTTTTCTGGCAAGATCAGTATCAATTTCAGGAGTAAAAGCAAAAATCTCTTTAAAACGTTCTATTAAAACTTCTATATCTTCTTTTTCAAGGTGTCTTTTTTCTATAAAAGCACTTTCTACCAATTCCTCACATACTTCTTCTATCATAGAAAGTATCCAGTCTTTTATAGATTCGCTTTTCAAGATTTCTTTTCTTTGAGAATAGATAGTTTCTCTTTGCTTATTCATTACATCATCATATTCAAGAAGATGTTTTCTTATTTCAAAATGAAAAGACTCAACCTTCTTTTGAGCCTGTTCTATAGCTTTAGAAAGCCAGGGATGTTCTAAAGGTTCTCCCTCAGGAAGACCCAATTTTTCTACAAAGGTTTTAAGTTTATCAGAACCAAAAAGCCTTAACAGATCATCTTCTAAAGAGAGAAAAAATTTAGAAGCTCCAGGATCTCCTTGTCTTCCTGCTCTTCCTCTTAACTGATTATCCACTCTTCTTGATTCATGTCTTTCTGTTCCAATAATATAAAGACCTCCCAAAGCTTTTACCTTTTCTGCATCTTTTTGACATTCTAAATATTTTTCATAAAGAACTTTAGCCCAGTAATCTTTGTATTTAGTTGTTGGATCTATCCCTTGTTTAGCCATGGTAAGGACTTCGTTCCAAGCTCTTTCATCTATTTCAGAAAGATCATAGCCCTCTGCTTCAAGTTGTGCTTTAGCAAGACCCTCTGGATTCCCTCCTAAAAGGATATCAACTCCTCTTCCAGCCATATTGGTAGCAATGGTTACTGCATGAGATCTTCCAGCTTGAGCTATAATCTGAGCTTCTTTTTCATGATGTTTGGCATTTAAAACCTGATGAGGAATTTTTCTTTTTTTAAGCATTTTAGAAAGAAGCTCACTCTTTTCTATACTTGTAGTACCAACAAGCACAGGTCTTCCTTCTTTATAACACTTCTCTATTTCCTCTACTACTTTTTCAAATTTTTCTCTCTGGGTTCTAAAAACTACATCAGGATAATCTTTTCTTATCATGGGTTTATGAGTTGGAATAACTATTACATCAAGATTATATATTTCTTTAAATTCTGCGGCTTCTGTTTCAGCTGTTCCTGTCATTCCAGCAATTTTTTCATACATTCTAAAATAATTCTGAATGGTTATCATGGCTAAGGTCTGATTCTCAGCTTCAATTCTAACTCTTTCTTTAGCTTCTATAGCCTGATGCAATCCATCACTCCAGCGTCTTCCTGGCATAAGTCTTCCTGTAAATTCATCTACAATAATAATCTTTCCATCTTTAACCACATAATCCACATCTCTTTTGAATAAGTGATGAGCTCTTAAAGCCTGATGAATATGATGAACAAGTCTTACATATCTGGGATTATAAAGATTTTTAATACCTAAAAGCCTTTCGCACTCAGTAATTCCCTCTTCTGTAAGAGTAACATTCTTCGTCTTTTCATCTATAGTAAAATGTGTATCTATTTTTAGTTTCCTTACAATTTCATCTATAAAATAATATATATCCGTAGATTCTTCAGAAGGTCCTGAAATAATAAGAGGTGTTCTTGCTTCATCAATTAAAATAGAATCAACTTCATCTATAATAACATAATAATGTCCTCTTTGAACCATATCATCTAAGGAATATTTCATATTATCACGGAGATAATCAAATCCAAATTCACTATTGGTTCCATAGGTTATATCACAGGCATAAGCCTTTTTTCTTTCAGAATCATTCATATTATTTTGAAGATAACCTACAGTTAATCCTAAAAATCTGTAAATAGGTCCCATCCATTCAGCATCCCTCTTAGCTAAATAATCATTAACTGTAACGATATGAACTCCTTTTCCAGTAAGTGCATTAAGATAAGCTGGAAGAGTTGCTACTAAGGTTTTTCCCTCTCCTGTTTTCATTTCTGCTATTTTACCCTGGTGAAGAACAATACCACCCATAAGTTGAACATCAAAATGACGCATTCCAAGAATACGTCTTGCTGCTTCTCTTACCACTGCAAAAGCTTCTGGAAGAATATCATCGAGTGTTGCTCCTCTTCCAAGTTTCTCTTTAAATTCTACAGTCTTTCTGGCAAGCTCATCATCAGAAAGTTTCTTTATTTCAGGCTCTAAATCGTTTATCCTTTGAACTATAGGCTTAAGTTTCTTAAGCTCTCTTTCGTTTTTAGTACCTATAATTTTACTTAAAACCTTAGCAATCATGAGACAAAATTACCCCCTTTATATCTAAAAAAATTTTTATTTCTTTCTAAATTTAATACCTTTTCTTTATAATACAAGTTTTATTAAGATTTAGGCTACTGGATAAGCAAAATCTGGTCTATTTTTCTAAAACTTTGATATACAAAGCTTCTTAAGCATAATGCTTACTTCTTAGATAAGATTTTTAAAAATACCTTGCTATATTTTAAAAATGTATTATTTTTAATTTTAAAATAATTACAAATTTTAATAATATATGTATTTTTAAGTGTTAAAATTAAATTAAAATATTAAAAAATGAAAGAAAATATAAAAAAATATAAATGCAGTGTATGTGGATATATTTATGATCCAGGAATAGAAAATTCTGACAATATTCCGTCAGAAACACCTTTTGAAGATCTTCCTGAAGATTGGATGTGTCCTATTTGCGGAGCTTCTAAAAAAGATTTTATACCTGAAGATTAATATATAATTTTATTTTTAATTTTATTTAATTTAATTTTATTTAAAAAGAAAAAAAATGTATGAAAGCATTTAAAATTAAGGAAAGAGAGAAAGCTTGCCAAGGGATTAATTTTAGGTTCTCCCATTTTTTTATAATTAGGTATTAGCATCTATGGCAGGTTTTGGAAGTTATTTAAAAAGTTTAAGACCTAAAGGTAAAATCAAAGCTGCTTTTGGGTCTTATGGCTGGAGTGGAGAATCTGTAAAAATTTTAAATGAAGTTCTAAAGGCTATCTAAGCAGATATTATTCATGAGGGAATTAAAGTTAAATATGCTTCTGATAAAGAGTCACTTTCTAAATGTGAAGAACTGGGAAAAATGGTAGCAAGAAAAATAAAAGAAGGTTAAAACAGGAATTTTTAAATTAACTGAAAATTATATCCAAATAAAAAAAGAAGTTCTAAAAACCTTAGAGACTGAAGATATTTCAAGTATTTTAAAATCACTTAGTGTTTATCCTCCCACCAAGATTATTAGTTTTCTTATAGGTGCATTTTTACATCCTGATGAAGTAGTTCGTTGGAAAGCCGTCATTGCTTTTGGATATTTCACTGCTGAAATTGCTAAAAATGAAATGGAAAGAGCCAGAATAGTTATCAGACGCCTTATGTGGATGCTTAATGAGGAATCAGGAGGTATGGCTTGGGGAGTTCCAGAAGGATTTGCAGAAGCTCTTTATAATTGTGAAGTGTTAAAAGATGAATATTTACCTATATTTGTGTCTTATATTTGGAATGCAGAAGAAACTGGTAAATATAAAGCAGATAATTTTTTAGAATTTCCACCAGCTCAAAGAGGAGTAATATGGGGAATAGGAAGACTGGCAGAAAAATATAAAAAAGAACTCTGGGAAAATAAAGCTCCTTTTTACATTAAACAAATTCTGGAAGAAACCAAGGATTCAGGGGTGATGTTCCTCTCTCTATGGAGTTTGAATAAATTAAAACCTTTTCCTAAGGACTCCTCCTTAAATAACAACTTGATTGAAAAGGTTTTTTCTTTTCTTTTAAAAAAGAATTATTCTTTCTTGCTTTTTGATGGGAAAAGAATCTATTCAAAGTCTATTAAAGAACTTCAAAAAGAATTTTTTTCTACTTCTTAATTCCATTTAGAATGGCATTGTTTCATTGAGTATAACAGTTGATTTCTTTTAAATTTTTCAATAAAATAGATAAAGATCTTTTATTTTCTTAAAAATGGATTATATTTATCTCGCTATGAGAGTAGCAGTACAGGCTTATAAAAATGTAGATTTTGAAAAATTAATAAACGATTTTAATGAGCAACTCAAAGATCTAAGGGGGTGTCTTTGACCCTGAAAGTATTAAAATCCGTTTAAAAAATATAGAAGAAAAACTTCAAAACAATCCTGATTGGGATTCTATAGAAACTAAAAATCTTCTCAAGGAAAGAGCTCATCTCTCTGAAAGATTATCTATATTTGAAGATCTTATTAAGTCTTTTAATAATATTTTGGAGTGGTTTGAATTTTATAAAGAGGAAAAAAATTTAGAAACTTTGCAGGCATTTTTAGAAGAGCTTGAGGCTTTTGAAAGTAAACTTAAAAAAGAGGAAATCAAGCTCCTACTTTCTGGAGAATATGATTATTCTTCTGCTATTTTAAGTATTCATGCTGGAACAGGTGGAACAGATGCTCAGGACTGGGCTTATATGCTTTTAAGAATGTATGTAAGATGGGCTGAAAAAAAAGGATATAAAGTAAAATTAGTAGATAGCCTTCCAGGAGAAGAAGCAGGAATAAAAAATGCTGTTCTTTTAATAGAAGGACCTTGGGCTTATGGCTATTTAAAAGGAGAAAAAGGGGTGCATAGGCTTATTCGTATTTCTCCTTTTGATGCTAATTCCAGAAGACATACTTCCTTTGCCTCTGTAACTGTTATTCCTGAAATAGAAGAAGATATAGAAGTAAAAATAAAACCTGAAGATCTAAGAATAGAAACTATGAGAGCAAGTGGCCATGGTGGTCAGCATGTTAATAAAACAGAAAGTGCAGTAAGAATTACTCATATTCCTACAGGGATCGTGGTTACCTGCCAGAATGAAAGAAGTCAATATTTAAATAAAATGACAGCTTTAAAAATTTTAAGATCAAGGCTTTATCAACTTGAAAAACAAAAATTAGAGCAAAAAAAGGAAAATCTTATAGGAGAAAAAAAAGAAATAAGCTGGGGAAATCAAATCAGAACTTATACATTACATCCTTACAGAATAGTTAAAGATCACAGAACTCAATATGAAAACTATAAAGTAGAAGAAGTTCTTAATGGAGAAATAGATGATTTTATACGAGAATATTTACTCTGGGAAGCTAAACAAAAATTAAATAAAAAATAGGAGTAAAAACTATGAAACCCTTTAAAGCTCTTGTTATGTTAGAAGATGGCACTTATTTTTGGGGAAGGTCTTTTACAGGAAGAGGAGAATCTTTTGGAGAAATTGTTTTTAATACAGGTATGACAGGTTATCAAGAAATACTTACAGATCCCTCTTATTATGGACAGATTGTTACCATGACTTACCCTCTTATTGGAAACTATGGGATAAATTCTGAGGATATGGAAAGTGAAAAAATACATGTAGCAGGGTTTATAGTAAGAGAGTATCAACCCTTTTACAGCAACTGGAGAGCAGAAAAATCCTTGGGAAATTGGCTTTCAGAGAATGGAATACTTGGAATAGAAGGAATAGACACCAGAGCTTTAACCAGGCATTTAAGAATTCATGGAGCTATGAAAGGTGGTATTACTACAGAAACTTTGGATCCTAAAAAGTTTTTAGAAAAGATAAAAGAAAGTCCTGCTTATGTAGGAAGAGATCTGGTGCGATATGTAACCTGTAATAAAGTTTATTATTATGGTAAAAAAGGAAAAGAAAATTTTAAGAATTTTAAAGGAGAAGGTAAATATAAAATAGCAGTAATAGACTGTGGTTTAAAGCTAAATCAACTTCGTATTTTTGTTGAAAAAGGAGCTGAGTGTTTAATTTTTCCTGCTTATACTTCCTCAGAAGAAATACTTTCTTATAATCCTGATGGTATTTTTGTTTCCAATGGACCAGGAGACCCCGGAGCTCTTACTAAAATTGTGAGCACTGTAAAGGAACTTTTAGGTAAAAAACCCTTATTTGGAATCTGTTTGGGTCATCAAATTATTGGACAGGCTTTGGGAGCTACTACTTATAAGTTGAAATTTGGACATAGAGGAATAAATAATCCTGTTCTCAATTTATTTAATAAAAAAGTAGAAATAACCTCTCAAAATCACGGTTTTTGTGTCAAAAAAGAAGAATTACCAAAAGAAGCTATAGTCACTCATGTTAATCTTAATGATAATACTTTAGAAGGAATTTTTGTTCCTGAACTTAAACTTATGTCTGTACAATATCATCCTGAAAATGCCCCAGGTCCTCATGATTCAATTTATTTATTTGATAGTTTCTTGAAATTGGTGGAGGGAGAAATTGAAAATTTATACCCCTAAGGATTTTCCTCTTGATTTTGAAACAGTAATAACCATAGGTAGTTTTGATGGGATTCATTTAGGTCATAAGGCGCTTTTTAAAGAAGCAGAAATTTTAGCAGAAGAGCTTGGAGTTAGCCCTTTAATTGTTTCCTTTGATCCTCATCCTCGGCATGTCTTGTTTCCTGAAGCAAATTTTAAACTCCTAACCACTTTAGAAGAAAAATTACATTTACTTTCTCAACTAAATATTAAACAAATAGCTTTAATTCCATTTACCCAAAGTATAGCTAAACTTTCTCCAGATCTTTTTGTGCAGGAATATATAGTAGATAATCTCAAAGCAAAAGGAGTAGTAGTGGGATTTAATTTTAGATTTGGCAGGAATAAAAAGGGAAATACAGAATATTTAAAAAATTTGGGGAAAAAATACAATTTTATAGTAAAAACTGTTCCACCAATAACAATAGATGATTTAACTGTTTCAAGTACCCAAATAAGATATTTTATTGAAAAGGGAGAAATAGAAAAAGCCAACAAACTTCTTGGGCATTCTTATTTTATTATAGGAAAGGTTGTAAAAGGAAAGGGTAGAGGAGAACTTCTGGGTTTCCCTACTGCTAATTTAGAGATACCTTCTTTTAAATTAATCCCTGTTCCAGGAGTTTATGCTGTTTGGGTATATTGGAAAAATCAAAAGTTTAAAGGAGCTATGAACATAGGAACTAAACCCACTTTTGAAGACAAAGAATTAAGCGTGGAAATTCATATTTTTGATTTTAATAAAAATATATATGGAGAGACTCTTAAAATAGAATTGATTAAACATATAAGAGAAGAGAAAAAATTCCCTTCTTTAGAAGAACTAAAAGACCAAATTAAAAAAGACTGTGAATTAATTGATAAGATTTTAATTTAAAATTTACCCTCCTTTTTTAATTGTTCTACAAAAGCATCATAGACATTGACTTTTTTACCAATTTTTTTCGGAATATTTACTCCTCTTTTACGAAGTTCATTTACAATTTTATTAACTTGAAACTTACTTATACCAAGTTTTTCTGCTATCTCATTTGCACTCATGTGAGCATAATTTTCATATACAAACTTAACATCATCTATAGTTATAGGTCTTCCTCTTTTTCTCATAATTTACCTCCTTATCTATTTTTTATATTTAAAATATAACAGATTAAAGAAATATCAAGAGATTTAAAAAGAAAAATTAAAGCTATTTTCTATATTTTTAAGTTTTTCTAAAAATACATAATTAGTAAGATCATACTGAATAGGTGTAATAGTAATATATCCTTGTTTTAAAGCTATTACATCTGTATTAGGATCTGTTTCTGTATGTTCTTCTGCTCCTTGCCAATAATAAACTTTACCATGGAGATCCAATCTTTTATCAAAAAATTCTTTTAATTTGGCTTTGGATTGTCTAACAAATCTAATACCTTTTATTTGGCATGGATTTATATGAGGTATATTAATATTAAGACAGAAAGGTAAGTTAATAGGTAAATTGAAAACTTTTTCAATAAAATTTGATATAAAATAAGCTGTAAAACAGTAATCATTAACTTCGTAAGCATCTATGGAAACAGCTATAGCTGGATAACCCAACATTTTAGCTTCTGTAGCAGCAGAAACTGTTCCAGAATAAAGCACATTAATTCCTACATTAGCTCCTCTATTAATTCCAGAAATTACCAGATCAACAGGGCCTATTAATTCATAAATAGCGAGTTTAACACAATCTGCAGGGGTTCCATTAACAGCATAACCCCAGAAATATTTTCCTCTTTTTACTTTGCTAACTCTTAAAGGATAATGAATGGTGATAGCATGCCCTACTGCACTTCTTTCAGCTTCAGGAGCTACTATATAGACTTCATGTTCCAAACATAAAGCTTCGTATAAAGCACAAAGTCCCTCAGCATAAATACCATCATCATTGGTAAGAAGAATTCTCATAAAGATTTAAAAATCCTTAAATTTTTTGTAAAGATAAATTAAACACTTCTCTCTAAAAGCACAATACTCCTTAGGATGTTTACAACCATCGGTTAGTTTAACATATTCTCTATATTTTTCACAATAAGCTAATTCAGCTTGTTCTTCTTTTTGTTTCCCTTTTTCTTCTTTATTCTCCATTTTTAAGTTCTGTAATGAGCATTTATTTTTACATACTCTTCAGTTAAATCTGTAGTTAAAACTTCATAGCTTTGTTTTCCATCTTTTAACTTTATTAAAAGTTCTATTTCTTCTTTTTGGATTTCATCTTTTAAAATATCTTCATTTGTTGCCACTTTTAAATCCTTAATCCATAGATGATTATTTAAATAGATTTCTATTTTATCAAGATGGAAATAAATTCCTGTTTTTCCAAGTGCTGCAAAAATTCTACCCCAATTGGGATCTCCTCCATAAAAAGCAGTTTTTACTAATGGAGAATTTGCTATTGCAAAAGCTAAATTTTTAGCCTCCTCTTTGGTTTTGGCTCCTTTTATTGTTATTTTAATAACCTTACTTGCTCCTTCACCGTCTTTAATAATTAAATAAGCCAGCTCTTTAGCAACTTTTTTGCAGGTATTTTCAAAACTATCCCAATCTTTAATTTCTTTCCTATTGCTACAAAGCATATAAACTGTATCATTGGTGCTGGTATCACTATCTACCGTTATTCTATTGAAACTTTGATCTACCATCTTAGGAAGAAGTTTTTTAAGGGTCTCCTTAGAAACTATAGCATCTGTGAGAATAAAACCCAGCATAGTAGCCATATTAGGAGCAATCATTCCTGCACCTTTAGCAATTCCCATAACCACAATATCATCTATAGTTTTTTTGGAAACTATCTTTGGGAAGGTATCAGTGGTCATAATAGCTTTGGCAAAAGAAATATAATTATCTGGTGTTAAACCAGAAATTAGTTTTTCAATCTTAGGTAGTATTTTATTTAAAGGGAGCTGTTCTCCTATAACTCCTGTAGAGGCAGGTAAAAAATTTTTATAAGACAATTTAAATCTTTTAGCAATTTCTTCTAACAAATTTTGAGCTTTTACTAGACCTTCATCTCCTGTGCAGGCATTAGCTACACCACTATTTGCTACTATACCAAAAATTTCTTTCCCTTTAATTAGCTTTTTTCCAAGAATAACAGGAGCAGCTTTTACAATATTTTTAGTAAAAACTCCCCAGGCAGTTAATTTTTCAGAAGAATAAATTAGTCCCAGATCAAGCTTATCTTCTTTTTTTATTCCACAACTTACGGCAGAAAATAAAAAACCTTCAGGAACAAACATATTTTACCCCATTTTTCTAAATCTTAATTTAATTTTAACCAAATCTTCCTGTAATATAATCTTCTGTGAGTTTTTTCTCAGGATTGGTAAAAATTTTTTCAGTAGGTCCTACTTCTATTAGCTCACCTAAATACATAAAGGCTGTATAATCCGAAATTCGTGCAGCCTGTTGCATATTATGTGTAACAATTACTATAGTAACCTTTAGTTTTAGCTGAACTATAAGATCTTCTATTTTGGCAGTAGAAATAGGATCAAGTGCAGAGGTTGGTTCATCAAATAAGATAACCTTGGGTTCAACTGCTATTGCTCTGGCAATACAGAGTCTCTGTTGCTGTCCCCCTGATAAAGAAAAAGCACTTTCTTTAAGCCTATCTTTTACTTCATCCCATAGTGCAGCATCTTTCAAAGCTTTTTCCACTCTATCTTTTAATTCTGTCCCTTTTACTCCCTTTAATTTCAATCCATAAGCTACATTGTCAAAGATACTCATAGGAAAAGGAGTAGGTTTTTGAAAAACCATACCAATTTTAGACCTGAGATCAATTAAATCTATGTTTTTATCCAGAATATTTTTTCCTTCAAAAATAATTTCTCCTTCGTATTTATTTCCTACATATAAATCATGCATTCTATTTAAACATCTTAAAAGAGTGGTTTTACCACATCCAGAAGGCCCTATAAGAGCAGTAACTTTCTTTTTAAAGACTTTTAGATTTATATTTTTTAAAGCCTTTTCTTTTCCATAATAAAAATTTAGATTTCTAACTTCTATTTCTATATTTCTTTCTTGCATTCTGGCTCCTTGTTATCTTTTGTTCTTAAAAATATTACCATAATGAATTAAAAATTTGGCTATAAGAGATAATATTAAAATAAAAAATGTTAAGCAAAAAGAAGCAGCCCAGGCTTGATTATGCCAATATTCATAGGGACTCATAGTATAATTAAAAATGGTAACAGTTAAAGATGCCATAGGTTTAAAAATATCAAATGAAAGGTAATTATTACTAAAGGCTGTAAAAAGCAAAGGAGCAGTCTCTCCAGATATTCTTGCTACACCTAAGATAATTCCTGTTAAAATTCCTACTTTAGCTGATCTTAAGACTATATCTTTTATTATTTGCCATTTATAAGCACCTAAGGCATAAGCAGCTTCTCTTAAAGTAAAAGGAACTAAAATAAGCATTTCATAAGTAGTTACACATATTACAGGAACCATAAGCATAGCCAAAGCCAAAGCTCCAGCAAGAGCATTGAAATGTTTTAAAGGGATAACTAAGAGAGCATACATTACAGCACCCATTATAATAGAAGGAGTGCTAACCATTACATCAGTAATGTTTTTTAAAACATAAAAAAATTTAGAATTTCTACCATATTCAGCATAATAAATCCCAGCAAAAAGTCCAATAGGAATACCTATAATAGTAGATAAAATAGTTATAATTAGATGCCCTACAAAAGCATGTCTTAATCCTCCTATATTAAGTCCAGGAGGACCTGCATCTTGTGTAAATAATTCTATACTTAAATGTTTAAACCCATTAAAAAAAAGAACTCCTAAAATCCAAAATAACCAAAAAAGTCCATATAAAGCAGCTAAAAGAGAAAGAAAAAGCATAAGTTTATTTAAAAATTTTCTTTTTAACAGTCTTATTTTTTCCATCTTTTTTCCAGTCTTAACACCATTAATTTAGCTAAAATTAGAATTATAAAAGATATAATAAAAAGAAACAAAGATAAATAAAACAAAGAGGAAAGATAAAGAGGGGTATCAGCTTCTGTAAATTGATTGGCAAGGGCTACAGTAATAGTGGTAAAGGGTTCCAATAGAGATTTAGGAATCTGAGGAACATTACCTGCTAAAAAAGCCACAGCCATGGTTTCTCCAAGAGCCCTTCCTGTAGATAAAATTAAACCACCTGCGATACCAGAAGCAGTATAAGGAATAACTACATCTTTAATTACTTCCCACTTAGTAGCTCCAAGCCCATAAGCTGATTCTTTCATTACAGAAGGAACCAAATTAAAAGCATCTTTAACTACAGAAGCCATAAAAGGTATAATCATAATAGAAAGAACCAATGAAGTAGTAAGAACATCCACACCTGTAGGGACTCCAGAAAAAAGTTTTCCTATAAGCGGAATAGGTCCTAAAACCGTTTGTAAAAAAGGTTCTACTTTGTTTCTCATGACTTCAGCCAAAATTAAAAAACCCCACATACCATAAATAATACTTGGAATAGCTGCTAACAACTCTACACAGGTGATTACAAAACCTTTTAACCAAGAAGGAGCAAGTTCTGTAATAAAAATTGCAATTCCTATTGAAATAGGAGCAGCGATAATTATAGCTATAAAAGTGCTTATTAAAGTCCCTGCTATCATGGGCAAAGCACCAAAAGACTCTCTTACAGGATCCCAAGAGGTAGAGGTTAAAAATTGAAGAAATCCAAACTTTTGAATAGCTAATCTGGATTCATAAAACAGGATCAAAAATATAATTAAAGGAAAAATAAAACCTGTAAAAACTGCCCAAAAACCTAAAAAATATCTGGTAAAGGTCTCTATATAAGGACTTTTTTGAAACATTTTGCACCTTTATTCAGGTCTAATTAATTTTAACATAAAAATTGAAAAAGATAATAGTCCCTCTCTTCTGTAGAAAAGAGAGAGACTATACGTAGAATCTATGATTAGTAAGGATATACTTTTTGAATCTTCCAGTATTTATAAATCAAATATTTTAAATTCTTAGGAAGAGGAATATAATGCAACTTTTTAGCTATTTCATCTCCATTTTCAAAAGCCCATTTAAAAAATTTAGTAACTTCTTTTGTTTTAGGATTATCTTTTATCAAAAGAATATAAGAAGCCCCTGTAATAGGATAAGAATCTCTTCCAGGTTGATAAGTAAGATCAGCATAAAAATCTTTTTTTATAGACCATTTAGCATAAAAAGCAGCAGCTTTCATAGTTTTAACCGAAGGTTTCACAAAATTTCCACTTCTATTTTTAAGAATTGCTATGGGTAAATGGTTTTCCATAGCATAAGTATACTCTACATAGCCAATAGCTCCAAGAGTTTGTTTTACATAATTAGTTACACCAGGATTTCCTTTAGCACCTATCCCAACAGGCCAGTTAACAGATTTTTCTGCTCCTATTTTATTTTTCCATTCTGAACATACTTTACTTAAATAGGTAGTAAAAAGCCAAGTTGTCCCAGAACCTTCAGATCTATGAACCACTATAATAGGCAAATCAGGAAGATTTATATCAGGATTAAGTTTCTTAAGATAAGGATTGTTCCAGTTTTTAATTTTGCCTAAATAAATGTCACAAATGGCTCTCCCATCAAGCCTTAAAGTTTTATTATGCAAAGGTAAATTGTAAGTAATGACTACTGCACCTATAATTTCAGGAAATTGAGCTAAATTGTATTCCCTAAGCTCTGAAGATTTTAAAGGTTTATCACTTGCTCCAAAATCAACAGTCCTACTTTTAGCCTGTCTTATACCTCCTCCAGATCCAATGCCCTGATAATTAATCTTAATTCCTGTTTCTTTATAATATTGATAAGCCCATGCTTCAAGAACCGGTTGAGGAAAAGTTGCCCCAGCCCCTGTTAACTCCAAACTCCATCCTTGTGATAAAGTAAAACAAAAGAGAAAAATAAAACATAGTAAAAAACTAAACATCACATTCTCCTTAATTTTGCTGTAGTATCTCATGATTAACCCTCCTTTAAAGTTTTTCTTAAAAGATACAATAAATATGTTAAATCTTTGTTAAAAATCTGTTTAAAAAAAATAAAAATTTTATGAAAAAAGTTTTAAACTTAAAGCATAATTAATAGAAACCAGAACATAGATATTCTGAAATTTTTTCTGAAAGTTTTTCCTGCTTTTGCCAATCACCAAAAAGCAACCCTTTACCAAGAAGTTTATTTATAACTCTAAAAAGCTCTTTATCAATTTTACCAGGTTTTTCATAGGCAAAAGGGGTCTGAGGAAGTGGCATAAAGGTATGAGCATGAATAATAGCTCCCATTTGGGTTAAATCTTTTATAACTTTTATAGTTTTTTTAACATCTTCTTCTGTTTCTCCTGGTAAACCAAAAATAAAATCAACTTTAGCCTTGAGTCCAGCTTTGATAGTAAGCTTAACAGCTGTATAAACATCTTCTACAGTATGCCCTCTATGGCATAAATCAAGAATTTTTTGACTTCCTGATTGAGCTCCTATAACCAAATTATCATTATTGCAATATCTCAAAACCAGTTCCAAAGTTTCCTTAGTAACATGTTCAGGTCTGACCTCAGAGGGAAAAGAACCAAAAAATATGCGACCATTTGTTCCTATGATTTTGCGAATATTTTTAAGTAAAGACTCAAGAGCTTCTAAATTTAGAATTTTTCCATCAGAAGAGCCATAACTAAAGGCATTAGGAGTAATAAATCTTATATCTGTAAGATTTCTGCTTTTGAGTATCTCTACAATTTCACAAATTTTTTCTATGCTTCTATGTCTTACTTTGGTTCCAAAAATACGAGAAGTTTGACAAAAATAACAGGCAAAGGGACAACCTCTGGTGATCTCTATAGGTCCAAATCTTTTAAACTTAAGACTAAAAGGCAGAAATTTATCAAGATTTATATTCTTTCTCTTTCCTGTAAAAATAATCCTGTTATCTTTTAAAAAAGCAATTCCTTTTATATAAAAAAAATCCCTTTTTTCTAAAAGAGCTCTACAAAATTCTAAGAAAGTTTCTTCTCCTTCTCTTAAAACTACAAGATCAGCTCCTGCTTTTAAAGTTCTCTCAGGATCCCCTGTAGGATGAGGACCCCCTGCTATGATAAAAACTTTTTTGTCAAATTCCTTTTTGACCTTTTTTATAAGATCAAAAAATTCCCAAAGCTGAGGTGTAAAAAAAGATAGAGCTAAAATTATTTGAGAATAAAAATTTTTAATTTGAGAAAGGACTTTGAAAACCTCTCTTCTGTTTTCACAGAGAAAAATTTCTATTTCTTTTAATAGATATTTCTGAGTTTCAAGAGCTCCTAAAATAGCATTAAAACTGTATCTATTTAAGCGGGAAAGATATATTACAAGAGCTATATTTTTAAGCATCAAGCCAAAATTTTTAAAATTTCTTCTATTTTCTCCATAAAGAAATCTATTTCTCTATAGCTTATAATTAAAGGTGGAGAAATGCGCAAAATGTTAGATTTTGGAGTAGTGGTTAAAATTTTTTGTTCCAAAAGTTTTTGATAGATCTTTTTAACCTCTACATGAAATTCTATTCCTATAAGAAGCCCGAGCCCTCTTACTTCTTTTATAAGCTGAGGATATTTTTCTTTTAAAGTTTCAAATTTATCTTTGATTATCTTTCCTTTGAGTCTTACCTCCTCTAAGAATAGTGGATCGGAAACTATTTCAAGAACTTTTAAAGCTACTGCACAGGCTAAAGGATTTCCTCCAAATGTTGAAGCATGAGTCCCAGGTTTTAGAGCGGAGATAACTTCATCCTTAGCCAGCATAGCAGAAAGAGGCATACCATTAGCCAAAGCTTTGGCAAGACACATTATATCTGGCTCTATTTCAAAATGTTCATAAGCAAAGAGTTTACCTGTTCTGCCTATTCCTGTTTGAATTTCATCAAAAATAAGCAAAGCTTTATATTTTTCGCAAAGCTCTTTGGCGGTTTTTATAAAATCTTTTTCCAAGGGATAAACACCACCTTCTCCTTGAATAGGTTCCATAATAATAGCACATACTTTTTCATTAAAAGCAGATTTTAAGGCTTTTTTATTATTAGCAGGAATAAAAGTTATTCCTGGGACTAAAGGCTCAAAACCCTCCCAATATTTAGGTTGTCCTGTAACAGAAAGAGCTCCATAGGTTCTTCCATGAAAGGAGTTATATAAAGCTATAAATTGATTTTTTTCTTTACCAAAATTTTCATAAGCCCATCTTCTGGCAAGCTTTAAAGCTGCTTCTACTGCTTCAGCACCGCTGTTTGCAAAAAATACTTTATCTCCACAGGAATTTTCTACAAGCTTTTGGGCAAGTTGGGTCTGAGGTTCAGTATAATAAAGATTTGAAGTATGCCAAAGCTTTTCAGCCTGCTCTTTTAAAACTTTTACCAGTTCAGGATGTGTATGTCCTAAATTACAAACTGCGATTCCTGAAGTAAGATCTAAATATTCTTCTCCATCTTCTGTAAAAAGCCTTGTTCCGAATCCTCTAATAAAAGCTATAGGTTCTCTCTTATAATTTCCAGCTAAAAAAAGTTCTCCCATTTCTACAAGATAGCCCATAAGTTTTCTCCTTTTAAAATAAATTAAAGAAGGATTTTTTAATGATATCAAAAATATATTAAATTACAAGACTTTATCTTTTCCAGAATTGACCCTGTATAGTTTTCAGTATTTTGAATTTTCTATCCTCAAATTAGGAAGTGCCCAACTAATTATAGAATTTTCACCAAAGGATTGGAGACTCCCTATATTTAAAATTATGTGATATATTTTAAAACTATAATGAAAATTAAAGAAAAATTAGAAGATTTTATAGTTTATGAAATAGCAGATATTTTCCCAGAAGGTAAAGGTGATTTTTCTCTCTATCTTCTTAAAAAATATAATATATCTACTTGGGATGCTCTTGGGAAAATAGCCAAAAAATTGAGAATTTCCATGGATTCCATAGGATTTGGTGGATTAAAAGATAAAAAAGCCATATCTCATCAATTTATAACTATTAAAAAAGGTCCTAAAAAGGATATTAAAACTAAAGAATATGAGCTGATATATCTTGGACAAACTACCAAACCCATGTCCAAGGATTTTCTTTTAGGAAACAAGTTTGAAGTTATTATAAGAAGTTTTTCTGTAGATGAAATAAAATTTAATAAAGAAGTCTCCTTAATAAAGCAATATGGACTGCCTAATTACTTTGATGAACAAAGATTTGGCTCTGTTAAAAACTCTAAGGAGTTTGCAGTAAAAGAAATTATAAAAGGTAATTACGAAAAAGCTCTTTATCTAATGCTTGCAGAGGGTAGCCCTGCAGATATTCAAAAAACAAGAAAATTGAGGAACTGTCTAAAGAAATATTGGGGAAATTTTAAAGAATGTTTAGAATTTGCTAAAATTAAATGGGAAAAGGAACTCCTGCAATTTTTGATAGAACATAAACCCTCCAAACGCACTTTTAAAAGGGCTTTGAATTTGGTAGATAAAGAATATTTATTTTTTTTAGGAAATGCTTATCAGAGCTATTTATGGAATGAAATTCTAAAAGAAATTTTAAAAATACTTGAAATACCATATTTTAAAGTTCCTTATCTTCTTGGAAACTTCTATTTTTATAAGGAAGTCCATGAAGAAAAATGGGAAATTTTAAGATCTTTGAAACTTCCTCTTCCTGCTCCTAAATTAAATTTTAAAAAAGAAACAACTTCTTTAAATCTATCTCAAATCTATGATGAAATCTGTCAGAGAGAAGGTTTTTCTGGTTTAAAAAATTTGAGGACCTTTATAAGAGGACTTATTTTTAAAACTTATCCCAGACCTGCTGTAGTATTTCCAGAAGATATAGACTGGCAAAAATTGGATAATAGTACTGTAAAACTTGTTTTCTTTTTAGAAAAAGGTTCTTATGCTACTTTAGTTATCAAAAGACTTTATTATGGTTATCAGAATTCCTAATTGGCTTGGTGATGCCTTAATGGCAACTCCTGTTTATTATAATCTTTCTCAAATGGAGAAAATATATCTATTCGGTCCTCCCCAAATAGTTGATCTTTTTAAAAATTTCCCAAATACAAAAATTATTTATTATAGAAAGGAAGAAACAAAAGAAAATTTAAATGTTTTAAAACCGCTTAAAAACGAGATAGGACTTCTTTTACCAAACTCCTTTTCTTCTGCCTGGCTTTTTTTTAGAGCAAGACTTAAAGAAAGATGGGGCTATGCTACAGATTTGAGAAGCTTTCTTTTAACCAGAAGAGTAAAACCTCCCAAAAATAAACTTCATCAGCGAGATTATTACTTAAATCTTTTAAAATCTTTAGAACTCCCTTGTGATTTTAAAGAGCTAATTTTGCCTTTGGATGAGGAAATTTTAAAGAAGGCTAAGATGCTTTTAAAAGGAGTTGATGAACCTTTTATTGTGCTTGCACCAGGTGCTGCTTATGGGCCTGCCAAAATGTGGCCTAAGGAGTATTATAGAGCTTTAGCTAAGGACCTGACAAGGTTAGGATACGCAATAGTTATTGCAGGAGGGGTTAAAGAAAAAGAAATCGGAGATTTTATAAAAGATAATTCTCCTCAAATTTATAATCTTTGCGGAAAAACAGATTTATTAACTGTAGCAGGAATTTTTTCCCTGGCAAAATTGGTGATATCTAATGACTCAGGGCTAATGCATCTGGCAGCAGCCTTAAAAATTCCGCAAATTGCTATTTTTGGATCAACTGATCCAGAAGCTACAGGTCCTTTAAATCCAAATGCTATAATTTTAAAAAAAGAACTTTCCTGTAGTCCATGCTTTGAGAGAACATGCAAATATGGACATTACAATTGCTTAAAGTCTATCGCAGTAGAAGAAGTTATTAGTTCTATTTCAGAACTAATAACTTGAAAAGTTTCATATTTCCAATCTACAACTTTTACAAAGTTACAAGATATACTTTCAAAGCTACATCAAAACATCCAGACTCTGAAACAGAAATAACCAGTTTCCAAACTGTCACATTTTCTCTTCTGTAATTTTTTATAATTTTTAAAAATTTCAAAATAGAATAAAATCGTTTAGTTTTTCAGCTTTCTGTAATATTTCTGGATCTCCTGCCATTTTTCCCAGGCTTTACCTGATTCTATTAACTGTTTAGCCTTCTTAATGCCTCCCTTAAAATCTATAGACTTTTCACAGAGATAAAGAGCTCCTCCAAGATTTAAAAGGAACATATCCATAATAGGTCCTTCTTGTTCACCTTTTAAGACTCTTTCCAAGATCTTTTTGCTTTCTTCAGGACTTTTTACCTCAAGCTCTGATAGATCTTCACACCTTTCAAAACCAAATTTTTCTGGATCTTCATAATAAGTGGTAATTTTTTCATCTCTAAGCTCTGAAATCTTAGTAGAACCTGTAATTGTGATTTCATCAAATCCTTCCTCTCCAAAAACTACTAAAGCCCTTTTTACTCCTATGCTATCAAGAACATAAGCTATTTTTTCTGTAAATAAAAAGTTATATACTCCTAAAAGCTGATAATTAGGTTTAGCTGGATTTAAAAGTGGTCCTAAAACATTAAAGATGGTTCTTCCTAAACGTTTTCTTATAGGAGTAATTTTTTTAAAAGCTGGATGATAAATAGGAGCAAAAAGAAAGGCAAATCCTATTTCTTCTAAAGCCTGAGCTGAAGCCTCAGGTGAAAGATCTATGGGTATTCCGCAAACCTCAAGAAGATCAGCACTCCCGCATTTGCTTGAAATAGACCTGTTTCCATGTTTTGCTACATAGATCCCTTCCTCTGCAGAAAGAGCAATAGCCACAGCTGTAGAAAAATTAAAACTATTTTTCTGGTCTCCTCCTGTTCCGCAAGTATCCACTATAATTGCATCTTCCGGCAATTTATGAGGTAAAGGAGTCATAACTTCTCTATAAGCAAGCACTGCTCCAGTAATTTCCTGCCAAGTCTCTCCTTTTTTTTGTAAAAAATCTAAAAATTTCTCTACTTCCTCTTCATTAAAATTTTGTGTAGCTATTTTTTTAAAAACTTCATAAGATTCCTTCTTAGTAAGACTTTGTCCTTCTTTAAGTTTAACTATAGCTTCTTTGATCTCCATTAAATTTTAACCTCCTATATCCATTTTATTGATTAATAAACTTGGACTGCCCGTGCTTCCATAAAATTTAAGATCTGATCCTATTTCTATTATATTATTAAATAATTCAAAAAAATTTCCAGATAAAGCCATTTCAGAAAAATAATCTACTGGCTCTCCGTTTTTGTAGTAAATTCCTGAAACTCCCAAAGAAAAATCTCCGGAGATAGGATCTGATGTGTGAGCACCTAAAATTTCCAAAACTTCAAAAACTTCAGTATTTAAATTCAGAAGTTCTTTTTGAGTTAAAACTCCTTTTTCTATATAAAAATTGGTAGAAGATACCTTAGGAAAAGTGGTAAAATCAGGTCTTCTTGCATTGCCTGCTCTTATATTTGAAAAACCTCTTTTTTCTGCTTCTTTTTTCCAAAAAGTATCAAATAGGAATTCTTTAACTACTCCTTTTTCCACCAAAACTTTTTTATTTTGGGCCTCTCCTTCATCATCAAAAGGTCTGCTTTCAGGCAAATCAGGATTTATACCATCATCGTATAAAGTTAGTTTTTCTGAAAAAACTTTTTTCCCAAGTTTATCTTTCAAATAAGATCTGCCTTTTAAAACCTCATCTCCTAAAAAAGCAAATTCTAATAAATCTAAAAACTCTACACTAATAAAAGGTGGAAATAAAACAGGAATTTTCAAACTTTTACCTTTTTTAGCTTTAGATAAAGCCAAAGTTTTTTTGCAGGCTAAAAATGCTCTTTCTTTAATCTCTGTTAAATCCAATTTCGTATCTTCTAACCATTCATAAGCAGAGGCTTCTTTTTCATTATTTTTGGCTACTACAGAAATTATAAAACTATAAAAAGGAACTTCCCAACTAAACTTCAAGTCTTTTCTTAAAAGAATATATTTATTTGTTCCACAAGAAAGTTTTAATTTTTCTATTCTTTTTATAGCAGAATCAAAATCAAAGAGCTCTTCTTCAACTTCATTAAGTATATTTAAAATTTCATCAAAAGTTAAGAAATGAAAAGTTTTAGGAGAAATTTCAGGGTATTTAGAGGGTTTTGGGAAAACCGTTGGAACTCCATGTTCAGATAAAACTTTAGCCTTTAAACAAGTTTCTTCTATACTTACAGGATTTAAAAAGGTGTTATAAGATAGCCCAGCTTTTCCATTTTTATTTAAATATCTAACTGTAAAGGTTTGTTCATTGTATCTTTCTTTTAAAAAGATTTTACCGTCTCTTTTTTCTACTTCTATACCTTCTTCTAATTCTATCCAAAATTCTACAGACTGAGCTTCTTTTTTTAATAAATTTTTTATAATTTCTTCCATAAGTCTATTTTAAAATGCTTTTTCCTGCAAAAATAGCAGTATTTCCGAGAAATTCTTCTATTCTTAAAAGCTGATTATATTTTGCTATTCTCTCGCCTCTGGCAGGAGCACCTGTTTTAATCTGTCCTGTATTCAAAGCTACTGCTAAATCTGCAATAAAAGTATCCTCTGTTTCTCCAGAACGATGAGAAATCATACAATTCCAGTTGTATTTATAAGCAAGTTCTACTGCAGAGATAGTCTCTGTTAAAGTTCCAATCTGATTTAGTTTAATAAGCACTGCATTAGCTAATTTTTCGTCAATCCCCCATTTTATTTTTTTAGGATTAGTTACAAAGATATCATCTCCTACAATTTGAAATTTTTTTCCAAGCTTTTCTGTTATGAGTTTAAATCCCTCAGGATCATCCTCAGCAAAAGGATCTTCAATAGAAATAATAGGATAATTATTTACCAGCTTTTCATAATATTCTACCATTTCTTCTTTGGTCAATTTTTTGCCAAGCCCTGGAAGATGATACACACCATCTTTATAAAGTTCTGAAGCAGCTACATCAAGAGCTATAGCTATATCATCACCTGGTTTATAACCCGCTTTTTCTATAGCTTTAGTAAGAAATTCTAAAGCCTCTTCAGGAGAACCGATTTGAGGAGCAAAACCTCCTTCATCTCCTATAGAAACGCTTAAACCTTTTTCTTTAAGAAGACTCTTTAAAGCATGATATGTTTCTGATCCCATTCTAAAAGCTTCTGCAAAATTAGGTGCTCCCCAAGGAGCAATCATAAATTCTTGAAAATCCAGAGGATTGTCCGCATGAACTCCGCCATTAAGCACATTCATAAAAGGCACTGGAAGAGTCCTTGCTCTTAAACCTCCTATATAAGCAAACAAAGGTACCCCAAATTCTTCTGCTGTAGCTCTGGCACAGGCTAAGGATACTCCTAAAATAGCATTGGCACCAAGCTTAGATTTATTTTCTGTTCCATCAAGTTCACAGAGAAGCTGATCTATTTCAGTCTGCTTAGAAGATTCCAAGCCTTCCAATTGAGGAGCAATAATCTCATTTACATTAAATACTGCTTTTTGAACTCCTTTTCCAAAAAATCTTTTTAAATCACCGTCTCTTAATTCTAAAGCTTCATGTTTACCTGTAGAAGCTCCTGAGGGAATAGCTGCTCTCCCAAAAAATCCACTCTCTAACCAAACTTCTACCTCAACTGTAGGATTTCCTCTGGAATCAAGAATTTCACGAGCTTTAATATATGCAATTTTACCCATTGTTAAACCTCCTTAAGAAAAATTTTCCTTAATAAAACTTTTTATTTCTTCCCAATAGATTGGCTTGGTACCTATCTTACCAACTACTATTCCTGCTGCTATATTAGCCAGCTCTAAAGCTTTTTCTATAGGTAACTTAGCAGCATAAAATGCTCCAAGAGAAGCAATTACTGTATCTCCTGCTCCTGAAACATCATACACCTCTTTAGCCTGTGCAGGTAAATATTTAAAACCTCTTTCAGGATGATAAAAAAATATTCCATCTTTTCCCAAAGTGACTACCAAAAAATCCAAATTGTATCTATCTATCAATTCCTTTGCAGATTTTTCCAAATCATCCTGAGGTAGATTTTCTTTAAAAGCTGTGTTTTTAAATTCTTTTAAATTGGGAGTTATAGCAGTAGCCCCTTCATATTTTTTCCAATCTATACTTTTAGGATCTACCAAAACAAACCTACCTTTTCTTCTGGCTTCACCTATTAACCAAGAGCAAAAACTTGCAGATAAAAACATCCCTTTAGCATAATCTGAAATAATTACACCATCTACCTTTTCTAAAATCTCTTCATATATCTCTTGAAAGCGCTTCATTAATTTTTTATTTAAAGGAGCTCTTTCTTCTAAATCTATACGTAAAAGATGCTGAGAATAGGCAATTATTCTGGTTTTAAGAGTGGTAGGTCTTGATTTGTCTTCCAGAATCCCCTTTATACCTATTTTTTCTTTTTGAGCAAGTTCTTTTAAAATTTTTCCTTTATCATCTTCACCTACAATTCCCATTAATTCCACCTGAACATTTAAACCTCTCAAATTAGCTGCTACATTGGCAGCTCCACCAAGGCTATAATAAGTTTCTTTCAAATCAAAAACAGGAACAGGAGCCTCTGGAGAAATGCGATTTACCTCTCCTAAAAAATATCTATCAAGAATACAATCTCCTACTACTAAAAGCTTTACTTTACTAAGTCTTTCTTCAAGTTTTTCTAAATTTAAAGATTTCATTTTTGAATAATCAGTCTTATTCTAAAGTTTTTTCTTGGGTTTTCATTTTTTGACAAATTTTTGGTTTTTTGTTTTGTTTTTTTCTTCTGGTAGAGATAAAATAGGTAATCCTGCTAATTCTCTAATTTGTCTTTCAATTTCTTGGGCAAGCTGTTTATTCTCTTTTAAATATTTTCTGACATTTTCTCTGCCCTGACCCAAACGTTCTCCTTTATAAGAATACCAAGCTCCACTTCTTTCAATAATTCCCATAGCAAGACCAAGATCTATTAATTCAGATTCCTTGGAAATTCCTTCTCCAAAATAAATATCAAATTCTACTTCTTTAAATGGAGGAGCTAATTTATTTTTAACTATTTTAACTCTGGCTCTATGCCCTAAGATCTGTGTTCCTTCTTTAATTGTTCCTATCCTTTTTATTTCCATTCTCAGAGAGGCAAAAAATTTTAAAGCCATTCCACCAGTGGTAGTTTCAGCAGGTCCTCCATATCCTCCCATACCTATTTTCATTCTGGTTTGATTAATAAAAACCACAGCGGTATTACTTTTAGAAATAGCAGCTGTTAATTTTCTCATAGCTTTTGACATGAGACGCGCTTGAAGACCAACCTGTTGAGTATCCATTTCTCCTTCAAGTTCAGCTTTGGGAACAAGAGCTGCTACAGAATCCACTACAATAATATCTACAGCTCCACTTCTTGCTAAAATTTCTGCAATTTCTAAAGCCTGTTCTCCTGTGTCAGGCTGAGAAATAAGCAAATCATCCACATTCACTCCTAAATTTTTAGCATAATGAACATCTAAAGCATGCTCAGCATCTATAAAAGCAGCCACTCCTCCTGATTTTTGAGCTTCAGCTACAGTATGCAGAGCTAAAGTCGTTTTTCCTGAAGCTTCAGCACCATAAATTTCTGTAATCCTACCTCTGGGAATGCCCCCTATTCCTGTAGCAATATCTAAGCTTAAAGAACCAGTAGGAATAACCTCTACCTCTATTTTTTTACCTGATTCTCCAAGCTTCATTATAGAGCCTTTTCCAAATTGCTTTTCAATCTGAGATATAGCTGCCTCTACAGCTTTCTTCTTATCCAAAGCCTCCATCTAAATAAGCCTCCTTTTTCTTAACATTTTTATAATCTTACCATAAAAAATTTTTGCTAAAAAGTCAAGTAAAATAATTCTTAAATTTTTTGATTGTTATTCTAAATATAAGCCTGAAGAAATTTTTAATAACAGCAAAAATTGTCTTAAATAGTTTATTATATTATATTATATCTTATGGGAAAAGATCCTTGGTTTGACAAATGGGCAAAAAAAGCTAAACAGTTAGGTTATCCTGCACGTTCTGTTTTTAAGCTTATGGAAATTCAAGAAAAATACCATCTTATCAAAAAGGGGAACATTGTTTTAGATTTAGGAGCTGCTCCTGGCTCTTGGTCTAAATATGCTTGTAAATTAGTAGGCTCTGAAGGTAAAGTAATAGGTGTTGATCTGCAGGAGATCAAAATAAATTTGCCAAATTTTTTCTTTATTCAAAAAGATGTTTATGAACTTTCTGAAGAAGATTTTAAACCCTTTGGTGTTAAAAGCTTTGATGTAATCTTGAGTGACATGGCTCCTAAAACCACAGGAGATAAATTCGGAGATCACATAAGGTCTGTTAGATTAGTAGAAAAAGCCTTAGAGCTTGCTTTAAAATTTTTAAAATTTAATAGACCATTTTTAGCTAAGGTATTTGAAGGGCAAAACCTGCCTTTACTCAAAAAGCAAATTGAAAAATACTTTAAAAGTGTTAAACTTTTTAAACCAAAAAGCTCAAGAAAAGAAAGCAAAGAACTTTTTATTATAGCTCAAGGTTTGAAAAGTAGAGGTTAGTTTTGAAAATTATTCATACTTCTGACTGGCACTTAGGAAAAAATTTTTTTGGTAAAAAGCTCACAGAGGAACAGTCTATATTTTTTGAAAAATATTTTTTTCCGTTATTAGAGGATATTAAACCTGATCTTTTAATAATAACAGGAGATATAGTAGATAAACCCAATCCTGATTACGAAACCCAGCAGCTTTTTAAAGATATTCTTTATAATCTTTTTGATAAAAAAATACCTGCTATCTTTATTTTAGGAAATCATGATTCTAAAAGAATAAGTCTTTATAAAGAATTTTTAAGAGATCTTAATCTTATTTTAGTAGATAATCTTAATTATTTTAAAAATCCTTTTGTTTTTGAAAATAGGAAAGGAGAAAAAGCCTATTTTTATATCTTACCCTATTTATCTTTATATGAGCTAAAAGAAAATATGGAAAATTTTTGGCAGGAAGAAATTCAGCGCTTTGCAATTTTTTTTAATTCTAAAAATCAACTTTTTTTAAAAGAACTGATAGAGCTCCTTTTATCTTTTCAAAATTCATTAAAAAGACCTGCTTTCTTATTAGGACATTTTGCTTTAGAAAAAGGAATTTTTACAGGAGAAGAGGTTACTTTGAAATGTATAGGAAGAGAAGAAATTTTTCCTATAAATTTTTTTGAAAAATATGATTTTCTTTTACTTGGGCATTTACATAGATTACAAAAAATTTCTCATAAAGCTTATTATGCAGGTTCTCTTTTACCATATAGTTTTGAAGAGGCAAATTATAATAAGGGAGTATGGTTTTTAGAGCTTAAAAATAATTCTTTAGTAAAAGAAGAAAAAATTTATTTAAACCCCTCTTTTAAAATAAAGACTTTAAAAGGCTATTTTAATGATTTGATAAAATATCCTAAGGATGAAGCCTATATAAAAGTGATTTTAAAAGATGAAATCCCTGTTCTTCATCCCTTTGAAAGACTAAAAACAGTTTTTCCCAACCTTTTGGTTTTAGAATATGAAGAAAAAGATAAAAGTAATGCAAACTATGATTTTAATGCAGATAGTTTAGAAATTTTTGACAAAGCTGAAATTGATTTAAACGAAGAGAAACTTTTTAAAGAATTTTACAAATTAATAGAAGGAAATGAAATAGATGAAAAACTTTTTAAAGTTTTTCAAAAATATTTAGAAAATTTTAATGAAGAATTGAATAAAGAAACTTTATAAAAGGAGGGATACCATGGCTATAAAAGCAATAGTTGCAGGAGCAGCAGGAAGAATGGGAAAGACTATTATCAATTTAATATTTCAAAATCCTGAAATAGATCTGGTTGGAGCGTTTGAACATCCTGAAAATCCAGCTGTAGGGAAAGATGTAGGCGAGGTGGTTGGTCTTCCAAAAACAGGTATTATAATAGAGGATTCCTTAGAAAAAGTTATTGAAAAAGGAGATGTGATTATAGATTTTACTTTTCATAAAGCTTCTGTAGAAAATGCCAGAATTAATGCTAAATATAAAAAAGCTATGGTTATAGGAACTACAGGTTTTACTAAAGATGAATTAGAGGAAGTTCATAATTTAGCCCAAGCTAAATTTCCTTTGGTGCAAGATTATAACATGAGTTCAGGTATAAATCTTCTCTGTAAATTAGTGGAACTTACTGCTAAAGTCCTTTCAGAAGGATATGATATAGAAATCATAGAAGCCCATCATCGTATGAAAAAAGATGCTCCCAGTGGAACAGCTTTAAAACTTGCTAATGTAATAGCTCAGGTGCTTGGAAGAAGTGATAAAGATTATAGATTTTGCAGAGAGGGAATAATAGGAGAAAGACCTGCTAATGAGATAGGTATTCAAACTATTAGAGGTGGAGACATTGTTGGAGAGCATACTGTTATGTTTGCAGGAATAGGAGAGAGAATTGAGCTTACTCATAGAGCAAGTAGTCGTGAAACCTTTGCCAGAGGTGCTATAAGAGCTGCTCTTTGGGTTGTTGGAAAAGCTCCAGGAGTATATACTATGCAGGATGTTTTAGGCTTAAAAAAATCTCTAATATGAGGAGGCTTATGGAAGAGAAAAAATCTTGCCCAACTGCAGAAAGTTTTTTAAAAAATGAGCTAAAAAAACATTCAGGTTTAAAAGATGTTAGATTTGTATTAGCTGTAGGAAGTGGAAAAGGAGGAGTGGGGAAAACCACTGTTTCTGCTCTTTTAGGCTTAGCCTTAAGAGATGCTGGTTATTCAGTTGGTATTTTTGATTTGGATTTCTATGGACCTAATATTAATCTTGTTTTAGGAATTAAAAATAAAAAACCTATTATAGAATTTGGTAAAATTAAACCTGTTTTAGGTGCAGAAAATATTAAATTGGTCAGTTTAGCTTTGATGGTATCTGAAAAAGAACCCATTTTTATGCGTGGACTTTTAGCTACTAAACTACTACAAGAACTGGTTCAAAAAGTTGAATGGGGACCCGTAGACTTCTTGATCCTTGATTTGCCTCCTGGAACAGGTGATATCTTTCTCACCATGCTTGATATTTTTGTGCCAGAAGGATTTATTCTTGTTACAACCTCTCATAAGTTGGCTTTAGCCGATGCTAAAAGAACTGTGGCTATATTAAAAGAAAATAAAATCCCTATTCTGGGAGTAATTAAAAATATGGCTGATTTTTTTGAAGATGAAGGTAGTTTTAATCAATTTTTAGAAGAACAAAGACTCTCGCTTCTATTTGAATTGCCGGTTTTAAAAGAACTTTCCTATAAAGAAAATTTACAAGAAGTTACAGTTTTACCTGAAAGACAAAATCTTTTAAAAGATCTGGGAGATAAAATTTTGGATAGAGTTTTTAGAATTCACTAAGAGGCTTTTGTAAATATGAGTATTTATAAAGATCTTGTAGAAAAAGCCTTACCTCTTGCCAGAGCTAAAAAAATTAAAAGAGTTTGTGTAGGGATTCACTATACCGTAGCTGAGATAGAAAGAGGAGGTGCAGGTCTTGCTTATACTTTTTTTAAAGAAGCTAAATATTGCTGTGAATTAGGAGATGAATTAAACTTCTGGAAAAGCCCTGCTGATATAGTAATAAAAGGTTATCTTTCAGATCATCCTGTAGAAATTTCTGTGGGATTAGCTACTATAAATGCCATTTTTTCTAATAAAAAAGAATTTCTAAAAAATGCTATAAGTGGAGATATATTTTCTGAAATAAAGCTTGAGCCAAGGGATGAAATCTTAATGATAGGATATTTTGAGCCTATATTTAAAAAATTGCAAGGAAAAGTAAAAAAGATATGGCTTTTGGATAAAGCACTGGAAGAAGCTAACTTTAAAATCTCGGATATTGTACATAAGATAAATTTAGCTATAATTACTTCTTCAACCTTAGTAAATAAAACTTTAGAACCTTTACTGGATGAATTAAAGGATGTGCCAGAAGTTTTATTGATGGGACCAAGCACTCCTTTAAATCCAGAGATTTTTAGATTTACTCCTATAACCTGGTTATGCGGGAGCATAGTTAAAGATTCAGAATTTTTATTTCGTAAAATTTGTGAAGGTAAAGGTGCTCCTGCTTTTTTTAAAAGCGGAGTTTTAGAAAAAATAAACATAAGGATTAAAAAATGAACTGGAAACACTATTTGCAAAAAGAATTTTTTTTACCATTTTTTTTATGGATTCTTTTTAGCTTGAGAATTTATCCTTCGGATTTGTTAAAAACCTTTTTAGAATCCGGAAAAATATTTATAGGAAGTGGTTTATATGGATTGGGAATGACCATTATAGCTAATGGTCTGACTGCTAAAATTGCTAAAAAGCATTTTAGTAGAGAGTATTTCATAAAGATTGCCCTTTGGTTAGCTGTTATTACAGCTATATCTGCAAGTCTGGAATTTTATTTTGGATTACGTAGATGATAGGAGTATTTGATTCTGGTTTAGGTGGTCTTACTGTTGTAAAAGAACTTCTTAAACTCCTTCCTCAATACCGACTTATTTATTTTGGAGATACTGCAAGAACTCCTTATGGAACAAAAAGTGCTGAAACTGTTACTCATTATGCTATAGAGATTACCAATTTTCTTCTTAAAAAAGGGGCTAAAATTATTGTAGTAGCTTGTCATACAGTTTCAAGCACTGCCATGCCTGCTCTTAAAGAAATTTTTCCAAAAGTCCCTTTTTTTGAAGTAGTAACTCCCTCTATGAAAAAAGCCTTAAAACTCACTAAAAACAAAAAAATAGGACTTATTGGCACCAGAACTACTGTGGAAAGTGGTATTTATGAAAGACTTTTTAAAGAGGTAGATCCAGAAATTAAACTTTATTCTCAACCTGCCCCTCTTTTAGTTCCTCTTATTGAGGAGGGATGGCTTAAAAAACCTGAAACAAGACGTATTGTTAAAAAATATCTTATTCCTCTTAAAATGCGCGGGATTGACACTTTAATACTCGGATGCACTCATTATCCTTTGATTAAGAAGGTCATTCAGGAAAAGGCAGGAAAAAGAAGAAAACTGGTTGATCCATCTGAAGAAGTAGCTTTAGAGGTAAAAACTTTTATAGAAACACATCCTGAATTTATCAAAGAACTTGCTTCAAATGAAGATCCTGAGATCTATGTTTCTGATATAACCCCAAATTTTGAAAAAATAGCTCAACTTTTTCTGGGAAGAAAGATTACCTTGAAAAAAGTAAATTTAGGTTAAATTTTCAATTCATTTTAAAAATAATTAAAATTGTAACAATAAAACCTAAAAGTTCTTTATCTTTTGATAATTCTACTCAATTTAAAATTCGAAAAAATGCTAATTTTCATTCAGAAATTCAACTTAACAATGTTTACGGACCGGGCCATAATTATAGTTATTATCCAGAAGGTTTAAAGTATCTTTTGGAAAGCAATATTTTCTCTGAAAGGGGAAGGGTTATTTAAATTGTGTCTATGTTATGATAGTATAAAAAATTAAAAGGACTGGGAGGTGAGGGAAATGGAAGTAAAAGAGATTAATTACTGACTCTCAACCACCTTGGAGATTAGTTTTATCATCTAAAGTTTAAGATTCTTTGATAAACCCTATTGCAAAAAAATGGAATGTAGATAAAGGTTGCATAGGCTATGCAACTTAATCTCCTCCTCCACCAAGTGCAGCGTAAAGGGCTATGCGGTTTGCGTATTTTGACATAATAAGATTAGTAAGTGCTTGTTTTGCCTGAAGTAAATTCCTTTTTGCATCAAGAACTGAAAAATAGCTATCTATTCCCTGTTTATATCTTTTTAAAGAAAGCTCATAAGTCCTCTCAAGAGAACGAACTAGTTTTTTCTGTGCTTCTATCTGCTCATCAATCGTTGCCTTAATCGTAAGTCTATCCATCACCTCTTTAAAGGCATTTTGAATTGTCTTTTCGTATTGGGTTAGCACAATTTTCCTCTGAACCTTGCTGAGCTTATAAGCAGCCCAAATCCTTGGGTCAAACACAGGGAGTGCTCCTTTTAGACTCAGATTCCATGTGCGTGCAGAGCCTTTAAAGAGATTGGATAGCTCGTCACTTACTGTCCCAATTGCACTGGTTAAAGATATAGACGGAAAAAATGCTGCCCTTGCTGCACCAATTCTTGCATATGATGCCTTCAATTTGTGCTCTGCAGCCATCACATCTGGTCTATTTAACAAAACATAAGAAGATATACCTGGTTTTACCTCTTCAAAAGGATTTTTTTCAGGTAAACCTTTGGGAAGTAATTTTTCATCAACATGTGTGCCTACTAAAAAGTTTAATGTATTTATGTCCAGATTTATCAATTGTTTTAATTTGACCACATCCACTTTTATTGACTCCACCTCAGTCCTGGCTCTGTTTAGATCAATTTCAGTTGCTACTCCAGCATCATACTGGCTTTTTACAAGCTCAAAATTTTCTTCTGCAGTTCTTAGTAACTCCTCAGCAATCTTTAAATTTTCTATATCAGCACAAAGCCTGAGATAGGCTCGGGATACCTCTGTAATTAGAGCTATTTGCGCTGCACGCCGGTTTTCCTTTGCCGCCAGAAATTCTTCCAAAGCCTCTTTTTTGAATGAACGAATTTTCCCAAAAAAATCTATCTCCCACTCTGCAAGCCCAAAATTAACACTGTATCGCTTTTCTGTATAAGCTTTCTTTGTAAATGATATATCCTCTGGCACCCTCTGTTTCTCTATACCAGATGTAGCGTATAAAGATGGATATAATTCTGCTGCCTTAATCCCATATAAGGCTCTTGCCTGTTCAACATTTAATATAGCAAGTCTAAGATCTCTGTTGTTTTTTAAAGCAAGTTTTACAACTTCCTTTAACTTTGGATCTTTTATAAAGTCCTGCCACTTTATCTTTGACACATTGGTCTCATTTCCAAAAGAAATATTTTTATATACACCTTTGTCTGGAAATTTTTTTTCAACTGGCATTGCGGGTCTTTTATATTTTGGAATAAAAGAACAACTACATAAAACAGTTAAACTTATGATTGTTACAGCTATATTTCTTCCCATCTATGCGTCTCCTTCTTGATGTTCCATACTATGTTTTATATCAACTTCTTTTCTACGTTTTCCGAACAGCTTATAAATAATCACATAAAATAATGGGATAAAAATTGTTGCAATAAATGTGGAGGAGATTGTACCACCAATTACAACTGTTCCTATTGCATTTTCAGCCCCAGAGCCTGGTCCATGCGCTATTGCAAGTGGAAGGACTCCCATACCAAATGCAAATGAAGTCATAAGTATTGGCCTAAGTCTTAATTTACAAGCCTCAAGAACTGCTTTTATCAATTCATATCCAGCATCTATCCTCTCCCTTGCGAACTGAACAATCAATATTGCGTTTTTGGTGGTAAGACCAAGCACTGTTACAAGACCAACCTGAAAATATATATCATTATCAAATCCTCTCAAACTGGTAGCAATTACTCCACCAATTACACCAAGGGGCATGGAAAGAAGTATTGCAATTGGAATTGGCCAGCTCTCATACAAAGCAGCAAGGACCAAAAATATTACAAAGAGTGCAAATGCATACACCAGTGGTCCTTGTTTTGTTGCCATTTTTTCCTGATAAGACAATCCTGTCCACGCATATCCAAAATCTTTTGGCAGCTTATTTGCAAGCTCCTCCATGGCCTTCATTGCGTCACCTGTACTAAACCCTGGTGCAGGTTCTCCCCAAATTTCTATTGATGGGAAGCCATTATATCTCTCTAATTGCTGTGGACCATATACCCACCTACCCTTTGCAATAGCTGAAAATGGAACCAGTTTCCCTTCTAAATTTCTTATGTATATTTTTCTTAAGTCTCTTGGCATCATCCTGTATGGGGCATCAAACTGGACATACACGGTTTTTACCCTTCCATTTTTCACAAAGTCATTTACATAAGCTGAACCAATTGCTGCAGCAATGTTGTTGTGAATAGAAGTAATTGGCAATTTCAAGGCCCCTGCCTTTTCCCAATCTATATCTATCTTATATTGAACAACAGGGTCCATTCCATTTGGCCTTACACGAACAAGTCTTGGATCCTTAGATGCCATGTAAAGCAGCTGATTTCTCGCCTCCATCAATTTTTGATACCCAACACCGCTATAATCCAGTAGCTCAAAATCAAATCCTGCAGCATTTCCAAGCTCAATAATAGCTGGGGGCATAAATGCAAATACCATTGCATCATTGTATTTTGAAAATTCCTTGTTAAGCCTGTTAACTATTGCCTCAGCTGAAAGGGACTTATCCTTTCTTAAACTCCAATCTTTAAGTTTAATAAAACCAAGTCCTACATTTGGAGCACGCCCTGCAAAGGAATAACCAGCAACATATGCTGTAGATTCAATAGCTTTTTGTTCATGTGTACGAATGTATTTTTCAGCGCGCTTTAGAACTTTTTCGGTCTGTTTCATGGTAGAGCCTGAAGGTAAAATCACTTGAAAAAGCAAAATTCCGCGGTCTTCATTTGGAAGATATCCAGTTTTCATATTTAAAAATAAATAGCCAGTTATACTTACAATTATCAAATAGATAATAACAAATCTGATTTTCCTGGCCAGTGTATACCCAACAACTGAGAGGTATAATTCTCTTCCTTTCTTTAATACCTTATCAAAAACTTTTAAAAATGGCCTGAAGATGAAAAAAGTCTTTTCATAAATAGGGGTCCCTTTGGGATATGGTTTTAAAAAAGTAGCACATAAAACAGGGGTCAACACAAGGGCCACTACAACAGAAAGTAGCATTGCTGCTGCAATTGTTACTGAAAACTGTCTGTAAATAATTCCAGTAGAACCCGGGAAAAATGCCATTGGTAAAAACACAGCAGATAAGACCAATCCAATACCAATTAAAGCACCTGTTATCTCATCCATTGACTTGGCAGCTGCCTCCATTGGAGGTAAGCCTTCTTCTTCCATGATTCTATCTACATTTTCCACAACTACAATAGCGTCATCAACCAGAAGTCCTATGGCAAGAACCATTGCAAACATGGTTAGGACATTTATAGAAAACCCAAGCACCCAGATTATGCCAAATGTTCCAAGCACAACAATAGGGACTGTAATAGTAGGAATTATAGTTGCCCTGAAACTTCCCAAAAATACAAACATAACGATAAATACAAGGATAACTGCCTCGTATAAAGTCTTTACAACCTCATGGATGGCTGCTTTTGTAAAGAGAGTGGTGTCATAAGGATATACAACCTTAACTCCCGGTGGAAAATATTTGCTCATCTCCTTTAATTTTTTCTTTATACGCTCTGCTACTTTTAATGAGTTTGCCCCAGCCATCTTTCTGACCGCTAAAGCTGCAGCAGGCTTCCCATTGTATGCATCTTCAATATCGTAAAACTCTGTTCCAATCTCAACTCGTCCAACATCCTTGATAAGCACCTTTGAGCCATCTTTATTTATTCTTATGGGAATTTTGGAAAATTCCTCCGGGGTCTTTAAATAGTGCTGAACAATAATTGATGCATTAAATTTTTGTCCTTTGACTTCTGGGGCACCCCCAAATTGCCCTGCTGAAACTTCTACATTATATCTTTTAAGAGCAGCAATCACATCCTCTACAGTCAAGTTATATTTTATTAATTTGTCTGGGTTTAACCAGATCCTCATGGCATATTCTGTTCCCCAGGTCATTACCTCACCCACCCCTGGTATCCTTGCCAGGACCTTCTCAATATTTGACTTTGCATAATCCCTCAAATCATTACCATTATATCTACCATCGGTTGATATAAGCGCCACAACAAGCAAATAGTTCTTGGTTGACTTACTTACCTTTACTCCCTGTCTTTGAACAGGCTCGGGCAACCTGGCAAGGGCAAGCTGGACTTTGTTTTGTACCTTGGACCAGGCAATATCAGGATCAGTCCCCGGGGCAAATGTAAGGTCAATCCTACATTCTCCAGAAGAGCTTGATCTGGCACTCATATACCAAAGGCCATCCAATCCAGTTAATTTTTGCTCCAAGATCTGGGTAACAGTGCTCTCAACTGTCTCAGCAGAAGCACCAGGATACATTGCTTCTACTGAAATTACAGGAGGCGCCAGTTCTGGGTGTTCGGAAACCGGCAAAAATTTAAGCCCGAGTAATCCAAAACTCATGATTGCTATAGCTATTACCCAGGCAAAAACCGGTCTTTTTAGAAAAAAACGAGATATCATTTATCTCCTCCTATGTCACATATAAGCACTATCTTTTGTCTTAAGGTTTCTCTAACACCGCCTTTACTGGAACACCTGGCCTTATGTATTGAAAACCCTTTACTATAACCCTATCATTTTCCTTCAAGCCTGATGTGACCAGCCACTTATTACCAATGCTTCTGTCAATGACAATTGGCCTTATAACTGCCCTATTTTGCTTGTCCACTACAAAGACATAGGGATTCCCTCTGGGGTCAAACTTTACTGCCTCTTCAGGAACCAGAATTCCATTTTCCATGATACCTTCAATAATTTTCACCCTAACAAACATATGAGGAAGCAATACCTTATCTCTGTTTGGAAACTTGATTCTTAAAATAACCGAGTCTGTGGTCTTATCCACAGTAACTTCATTAAATTCCAAAATTCCCTTTTCCGGATAAATAGAGTTGTCCTCCAAGATAAGTTGAACATTTTTGTCCATATCCGGGGTGTATTTTAACAATTTTGAGGCCCTCTTTTTTCTTAACTCATATAATTCCTCTGTAGAAATTGTGGCATCCACATAGACTGGATCAAAATTTTGAATTATTGCCAAAGGATCGGGTTGATATGCATAAACAACCTGTCCCTCTGTTATATATGAACGGCTTATTATACCATCTATAGGTGCCTTAATATAACAATAATCCAAATTGATCTTTGCAGATTTTATCTGTGCTTTATATAGCTCTATATTTGCTTTTAATTGATCTAAAGCAGCCTTGGTGTCATCATATACTTGCTTGCTAATAGAGTGAGTTTTTACAAGTTTTGCATATCTCTTGACTTTTTTTGTTAATGCAGGAAGCTTTGCTTCAGCTGCTTTTAAAGCCGCCTGAGCACTTTCAAGCGCTGCCTCATATGGCCTTGGATCAATGATATATAAAAGATCTCCTTTTTTTACATAAGATCCCTCTTTAAAAACCCTTTTTAATATAACTCCACTTACCTGTGGGATTATCTTAGCGGTTTTATACGATGCAACCCTTCCTGGTAATTCTTTCATTAAAGTAACCTTCTGTGGTTTTATTACTATATATGACACCACGGGAAGCCTTGTTTGCACATTGGCTGGCCCTTTATTTCTCTTACACCCAAATAAAAGCAACATAAACACAAAAAGAAATGGAAAAATATATATTTTTTTCATAAAACAACCTCCATAAACTTATCTATTTATTGAATTCAAAATAATTTTTACATACGATGAAAGTATGTGAGTAATTTCGGATTTTGTAATATTCTTTCTTAATAAAATCTCATTCGTTAAAAACAGATTAAATATCATCCCCCTAAATGCCATAGCAATGATTTTTAAATTAAAATCTTTATTAGTACTTTTGTATTTAGAAAAAATCTTCACCAACAATTCATCTATTTGATCTATTAATTTTTGGTAAATATCTATAATCTTTTCTGAATATTGGTTTACTTCTGAAAATGTTATCATTATAAATTTCTTTTTTGACACCAGGGTATAATAAAACTTTTTTGCCAGTGAAAATAACAGATCCTCTAAACTATGATTTTCTACATCTCTGATCATAGCCACTAAGTCAGGAATAATGGATTTGGTCTTTAACACCTCTTCAAATAACGATTCCTTTGTTCCAAAGATTCTAAATAGGGTTACCTCTGAAACTGACGCTGCCCTGGCAATCTCCCTCGTACTGGTACCATGATAGCCTTTTTCTGAAAATAAAGTATAAGCAGCCTCAATTATCCTATCTCTGGTACTGAGTTTTTCCATTACATTCCACATGTAAGTAAGTAATCACTTACTTAAGTTTACTCAATTTTTCGTAAAAGTCAATACGAAAAATTTCAAATGACTGAGAAAATTTCAAATTACAAAAATTGAGATGAAAAGGTACAGTATTTTAAAAGCCTTCCAATCTTAAAGTCAATCAACAGATGATTGTTAATATCTCTCATTTTAGAGAAAAGTTAAAAGAAATCCATGGACCAAGATTAAGGATTGGCCACATATCTACAGCCAGATAGTGATTTTATTTGAAGATAGGCTATAATAAAATTTACACAAATGTAACTTTAAATTGAAAGTTTAACTATCTATGATAGCAAATTGGGAAAATGCGACATTTTTTTGACAAAAAATATTGACAAGAATACAAATTTTCTAAATCTAATCAAAAAGATTAGAGATTTTTATATATTTCTTTCAATTCCTTTAAGACCTCTTTTAAAATCTTTTTTAGATTTTCTTCAAAAAAGGAAGCTTGATATAAAACTGGTTTTTTAGAAATAAGGTTTTGGGTTTGTAAAATTTTTTTTATACCATCAAGGGTATAACCCTCTTCAAGCATTTTTTTTATTGTCTGAAGTAGTTTAATTTGCTCTTTTTTATAAAATTTTCTTTGAGCTATTTTATAAGGCTTTAATTGAGGAAATTTTTTTTCCCAATAATAAAGAATATGAGGTTTGACATTCAAATTTTTTGCAACTTCTGAAAGAGGTACATACAAACTTTCATCTTTATTTTTAACTCGTTTCATTATGAAGCTCGGCTTTAAATTGAGAAGCTATTTTAAAAATTACTTTTTTAAAAGGTGGTATTATTACTTCTTCTCCTGTTTTTAAATTCCTACCTATTCTTCCTTTGGTTTTATAAGTAACAAAACTTCCAAAACGAACAATCTGAACCTCTTCTTCTCTTTCCAAAGCTAATTTAATCTCTTCTAACAATATATCTATCAGATTATATAATAATCTTTTAGATAAACCTACTTTCTGATGTAATTTCTCTGCAACTTCTTTTTTAGTAATTGTTTCCATTTTTTATCTTGGTTTTGCAGAAAATTTAATAAAAATCTTTTTAGCCAGATCTTCCTGTATTTCATTTACTTCTTCATCTGTTAAAGTTCTGTCTGGTGCTCTATACCAAAATCTCAAACTGACACTTTTTTCATCTTCAGGTATAGGTGGTCCTTCATAAATTTTAATACATTTAACTTTTTCTAAATAAAGCACTGATAAAGATTTTATAAATTCTAAAATATCTCCTATTTTGATTTCCCTTTTCAAAATACAGGTTACATCTCTAAATGTGGAAGGATACTTTGGAGGTTTTTTTACTTTAAATACTTCTTCCCATTGCTTTAAAACTGGTTCTAAATCAATTTCAGCTAACAGAACATTGGTTTTTAAATCAAATTCTTTTAAAATAAGATTTTTTACTTCTCCTGCAAAACCTATTTTAGAATTGTTAAGTATTAAATCAAAAGATACTCCTTTTTTTAAAAATGGTTCAGATGAATAAGGTTTAAATTGAATAGGTATTTTTAAAATTTCAAAAAATTCTTCTAAATATCCTTTAAGATCATAAATATCAAATTTCCTTGGTTCTTCATACCATATTTCTTCAGTATTATTTCCCATTAAAAGAATACCTAAATGCATAGGTTCATAAGCCAAAACATCTTCAGTAGGAAAGAAAACTTTTCCTATTTCAAAAATTTTTAATGAATTTACCTCTCTAAAGAGATTAAAACAAGCAGTTTCCAAAAGCCCAGGAACTAAAGTGGTTCTCATTACAGATTGAGTAGAAGCTATAGGATTGGCAATTTCAATTAAATTTTTTCTTGGATCATCATGACTTAAATTAAGCTTTTCTAAAGATTTAGGATCAATAAAACTATAAGTGATTATTTGAAAAAAACCTAAGGATTTCAAAACATTTTTTACTTTGTTTTCTAAATTAATAATATCTAAAGGAGCTTTAGCATATAAAACTGCTTTAGGATAGGTAGTAGGGATTTTTTCATAACCATATATTCTGGCTACTTCTTCTATTAAATCTTCTGGAATTTTTAGATCCTGTCTATAAGAATAGGGAATAACTTCAAAACTACCCTCTGATCTTCTGACCCAACCTATTTTATTTAAAGTATTTTCTACTTCCTCAAGAGGTATAGAAAAACCTAAATATTTAGAAAGCTTTTTTTGGGATAATAAAATTTGAGGAGCTATATAAGGTTTTGGATAAAGATCCATTATTTCTGAAAATTTTTCTGCTTTAGCAATTTCTAAAATCAACTCACTTGCTCTTAATAATCCCAAAATAACTCCTTCTGGATCTATCCCTCTCTCAAATCTATAAGAGCTTTCTGTAGTTATTCTATGTCTCTGAGAGCTTTTTCTAATTCTTTTAGGGTTAAACCATGCTGATTCTAAGAATATATGTGCAGTTTCCTCTGAAACACCTGAATCTTCTCCACCCATAATCCCTGCAAGAACCATAGGTTTTTCTGCATCAGCAATAACCAAATCTTCTTCAGTAAATTCTCTTTCTATTCCATCCAGCATGAGAAGTTTCTCACCAATCTTTGCTTTTCTTATAACAATAGTATGATCTTTTATTTTATTCCAATCAAAAGCATGTAAAGGCTGCCCAAATTCTAAAAGCACATAATTAGTAATATCTACTATATTATTAATAGGTCTTAAACCGCAAAGCCATAGCTTTTTTTGAATATGGAAAGGACTTTCCTGGACTTTCACATTGGCAAAAAATCTACCTGCATATCTAAAACAACCATCTTTATCTTCTATTTCTATTTTCCCCTTAAATTTATTACCAGCTTTGAGATAATCCTCAAATTTAATAGGTTTTAATTCCCAAGAAGTAAGGGTATGAAGTTCTCTTGCTGCTCCTAAAATAGAAAGCACATCTCCTCTATTAGGAGTAATCTCAAGCTCAAGAACTGTTTCAGATATACCTAAAATTTTATAAATAGATTCTCCCAAAGGTGCATCTTCTGGTAAAATAAGCAATTTATCTTTTTCTTCCCCAATTCCTGCTTCATAAGGAGAGAGAAACATACCATAGGATTGATATTTTTTTATATGTTTTATTTCTATTTTTTGAAAAGTAAAAGTGGTGCTACCAGGTTTAACAAGACCTAAAACTAAGCCAGGCTTAACCTGATCTTTAGCTGTAGTTATAACTGTATAAACTTCTTTTCCATCTGTAACCTTACAAAGAGCTATCTCTTTGAGCTCTTCTGGTTCTAAAACTTCCAAAATTTTAACTGCAACAAGTTCTCCCAAATTTTCATAGGGATCTTCAATAGATCCTACTTCAATACCACCCATAGTAAGGATTTCTGCTATTTCTTCAGGAGAACCTTTAAGATCTATAAATTCCGAAAGCCAGCTAATAGGAACTCTCATTTAATAATCTCCTACTTTTCTATTTAAAGCTTTCAAGAAAATAAAGATGGTTTTCAAAGAAAAGTCTTATATCATCTATACCATATTTAATCATAGCAATTCTTTCTATTCCAAGACCAAAGGCAAATCCCTGCCATATTTCAGTATCATAATTTACTGCTTTAAAAACCTCAGGATGAACCATACCTGCTCCAAGAATTTCCAGCCAACCTGTATAACTGCAAACTCTACATCCCTTGCTATTACAAATAACACAGCCTATATCCATTTCTACACTTGGTTCGGTAAAAGGAAAATAACTGGGACGGAATCTTACTTTTGTTTTTTCCCCAAAAGTTTCTTTAGCAAAATAAGTTAAAATACCTTTTAAATCTGAAAAACTTACTTCTCTATCTACCATAAGACCTTCTATCTGATGAAACATCGGAGAATGCCGCACATCAGCATCACAACGATAAACTTTACCAGGAGCAATTATTCTTAAAGGTGGAACCCTTTCAAGCATGGTTCTAATTTGCATAGGAGATGTGTGGGTTCTAAGAATGGCTCCATTTTTAAGATAAAAAGTAGCCTGCATATCTCTGGCAGGATGCCAGTCTGGTATGTTTAAAGCAGTAAAATTATAATATTCTGTTTCTATTTCAGGACCTGTAACTATTTCAAAACCAAGACGGCTAAAAATAGCACATAATTCATCAATAATTTGGGAAAGAGGATGGATAGCCCCGAGAAAAACCCTTCTCCCAGGTAAAGTGAGATCTAACCCAACCTCCTTATCTTCCTCTTTAAAAAGAATTTCTTTTTCTTTTTGTTTGAGACGAGTCTCTATATCTGCTTTTAGCTGATTTAATTCCTTTCCTAATCTCTTTTTTTCTTCTAAGGTTAAATCTTTTAATTTCTTTAAATAAGAAGTAATTACTCCTTTTTTACCTATATACTTTATACGAAAATTATTTAATTCAGAAAGACTATCTATATTTTCAAATTCTTGCCAGATTTCAGATTTAAGCTTTTCTATTTCATCCGCAATCATTATTGCCATTGAGCTTTAGCAATTTCTACTAATTTAGCAAAAATTTCTGGCTCAGTAATAGCTAAATTAGCCAGCACTTTTCTATCAAGTGCAATACCTGCTTTTTTAAGGCCTCCCATAAATTTACTATAATTTAAACCATTAAGTCTGGCAGCAGCATTAATTCTAACTTGCCAGAGCCTTCTAAAATCTCTTTTCTTTTGACGTCTATCTCTATAAGCATAAACCAAAGCCCTTTCTACAGTTTCTTTAGCTCTTCTAAAAACATTTTTCCTCTGTCCCCAATATCCTTTTGCCATTTTTATAATCTTTTTATGCCTTCTCCTAGTTTTAAAACCACCTTTAGTCCTTGGCATATCTTTATCCCTCCTGTAAAAAATCTTTTTCTTTAAAATTTATAAGGAATACATTCTTTTATATGAGAATAAAAACCTTTAAAAATCTCTTTATATTGTCTTAAATGTCTTTTTCTTTTTTTACTTTTTTTTCTCAATAAATGACTTTTTCCAGATTTCTTATGCATTATTTTCCCATTAGCAGTAATTTTGAATCTTTTAGCTGCTGAACGATTAGTTTTAAGCTTTATTTTAGCCATAATACCTCACTCCTTCTAAAATTTTTATAATTTCAAAACTTTACACCAAATTTTTAGAAAAACAAGACCTAAGTTTTATTTAAAACTGCTTCTAAAGCTTCTTTAGAAATTTTAAAACTTTCTTTTTCTGATGGAAATTTTTTTTCTTTACAATCTTTTACATATTCACAAAGGGCTTTTTTAAAAGTCTCAAAACCATTACAATAAGTCTTAACAAATTTTGGACGCATTTCAGGAAATAATCCTACTACATCATGGAAAACCAGAATTTGTCCATCTGTAAAAGGGCCAGCTCCTATTCCTATGGTGGGAACTTTTATTTTTTCAGTAATTATTTTAGAAAGTTCTGAGGGCACACATTCAAGTATTATCGCAAAAACTCCAGCTTCTTCCAAAGCTATTGCGTCATTGAGCAATTTTTGAGCACTTTCTATGGTTTTACCCTGAACCTTTAAACCTCCAAGTTCCATACTTCTTTGAGGAGTAAGCCCTATATGTCCTAAAACTGGAATTCCTGCTTTTACAATAGCCTGTATTGTTTCTGCTGTTTCTTCTCCACCTTCTACTTTTACTCCATGACATCTACCTTCTTTTACAAATCTTCCTGCATTTAATATAGCCTGCTCTTTGGATACCTGATAGGATAAAAAAGGCATATCCCCTATACGCAGAGTATTAGGAGCACCTCTACTAACAGCCTTACAAAACATAAGCATCTCTTCCATACCAATAGAATAGGTATCTTCATGCCCAAGAACTACCATAGCTCCTGAATCTCCAATTAAAATAAAATCCATTTTACTTTCTTCTGCAAGCTTTGCAGAAATGTAATCATAAGCTGTAATAGCTACAATTGATTCTTTACCCTTTTTTTCTTTTAAAGAATTAGGACTCAGCTTGAAAAGAGACATAATTTTTCTCCTATGTTTATATTAAATTTTTCTTTCAAATAAAGATAACCTTTTTGAGTAAGAATCCTTCCTCTTCTTGTGCGAGCTATTAAACCTAATCTTATTAAAGAAGGCTCATAAATGCTTTCAAGTTCTTCTGGACTTATGTTAGCAGAAAGAGCCAAGGAATTTAAACCTACAGGTCCTCCCTTAAATTCTTTATAAAGAGTTAAAAGACATTTCCTATCCTCTGGAGTAAGTCCCCAGTCATCTATTTCTAAGAGTTCTAAAAATTTTTTTAAATTTTTATAATTTATCTTAATAACATTATTAAAAGATTTAAAATTAAGATAAGCAAATTCCTTTAGTCTCCTCAAAAGATTTAAAGCCTGACGAGGAATACCTTTAGAAGCTTTAGCAAGATATAAGGCAGATTCTTTATCTATTTCAAGATCCCATTCTTTACCAACTTTTATAATTATTTCCTTAAGCTCTTTTTCATTATAATAATTTAATTTAAAAGTAAGTTGAAACCTATCTCTTAAAGGTGCTAAACAAAGATTGGGTTTATTAGTAGCTCCGATCAAAGTGAATTTGGGAAGATTAAGTCTGATGGTTTTTCCTGCGTTTCCTTTTCCAATTACAATATCAAGAGAAAAATCTTCCATAGCAGTATATAAAATTTCTTGACAGGGTTTGGGCATTCTATGAATTTCATCTATAAATAAAATATCTCCTTCTTTTAAATTGGTAAGAACTGCAGCCAAAGTGCCTGTTTTATCAAGCACAGGACCTGAAGTAATTTTAAGATCCCTTCTTAATTCAAAAGCTATAATTCTTGCCAGTGTAGTTTTGCCAAGACCAGGAGCCCCTATAAAAAAAGTATGAGGAAAAATATCCTGTCTTTGTTTTATAGAAGAGATATAAATAGAAAGCTCTTTTTTTATCCTGTTCTGCCCTATAAAATCTTCTAAACTACTTGGTCTATATTGAACCATATTTTAAATTATAACTTAAAAAGAATTTTTGCCAAAATTAAAAAGCTTTAAAATTTCCTTTATTTCTATCAAAATTTTCTACTTCCTTTATTACTTTATTTCTTATAAATAAGCACTTTTTAGGCATTTCCTCCGCTAATCTAGTCTATTTTTATGAATCTTGCTTTTTGAAACTTTTTAAATTTCTTTCAATTTCAGTTTTTAAAGCTTCGGGCAATTTTAAATTTTGATATAATTCCTGTCTTTCATTTCCAGTAAGATAACTAAAAAATTGAGTTAGCAAAGTGATTCCAAAGGATTTATCTTCTTTTTTACCTGTAGTTTCTAATTTTTCTGCTTCTTGCAAAAATTTCTTTTTAGTTTGTATATCTTTTAATCTTTTTAAAACAGCTTCTTTAACTTTTTCTTTCAAAAGTTCAGCTTTTTTTAAAATCAATTCAGGAGGGAGTTCACCCAAGCAGATTTCAGCATATTTACAATATGCTGCACAACCAAAATCCATACGTGGATTTGGTACAGACTTTTTACAGGAAGGACATTTTCTTATAGGATCATCTTTAAAAAACTCTATAAAAGCTCCACAATAAGGACATTCTATTTCAAAAATAGCATCTTCTTTCCAATATCTAGTATCTTGTCCCGGACATTTCATAATTTATTCTCCTTTTTAATAATTTTATAACTTATTTTAAAAATTTACCCAATTTAAAATTAAATTATCATTATTATTTAGCAAAACTCTGTCTAAACCTTACAGCAGAAAAAGCCAAAAGCATACTTCCAATCAACAAAATACCTAAAATATCATGCCAGATATACTTTAAGCTGTTTCCTTTTAACAATACTCCATAGCTAAAATCTAAATAATATCTCATAGGAGATAATAAACTTGCATATCTTGCAAATAAACGCATAGCTTCTGGAGGGGTCCAGACTCCTGAAATCATAAGCATAGGCACTAATATAATCATAATAACCATCATAGCCTGAGAAAGATTTCTAACCATAGTTGCAATAGCAATACCTATAGAAGATAAGGTAAAAATATAAAAACAGGTTACTATATAAAATAAAAATAAATTCCCTCTAATAGGAACTCCTAAAACGCCTTTAATCATAATAAAAATACTTAACATAGCAAGTAAACTTACTATTATAACTGTAGGTAACATCTTTGCTAAAAAAATTTCCCAACTTCTAACAGGAGTAACCAGAAGTTGTTCTATAGTTCCATATTCTTTTTCTTTTATAAGTGCCGCTGCAGTAATTAAAAGAGGCACCATAGTAATTACATTAAACAATTCAGCAAGCCCCATAAACCAATGACTAAGACAATTTGGATTAAATAAAACTCTGGTTCTTCCATCAATTTGTGGAAAGCTTTCAAAAAACTGCTTAGTTACTCCTCCTTTTCTTTCAAGCAGTTCTATAGCATAATCATTAGTAATCTCTGCTACATAAGATACAGCCATAGTTGCAGTTATGGACATGGTTCCATCAATAATCACTTGAATTTTGCCCTGCCCTTTATCTACTTTTCTTTCAAAATCAGGAGGTATAATAATAGCCATAGAAGCTTTACCTTTGTCAAGCCAATCCACTACTTCTTTATCAGATTCTACAAAGGCAAGAATTTTAAAATAGGGTTCTCTAAATCTACTTATAAGTTCTCTACTTTTAAAAGATTTACTTTGATCCTGGATAATAGTAGGAAAATTATTTACCTTTAACTTTACCCCCTTACCACCTACATAAACATCTATAGTAAAGGCATAGATTAAAATAATTATCAAAATTTTATCCCGTAAGAGCTGTAAAAATTCTTTTTTTAATAAAACTACTAAACGCCTCAACCTATCCTCTTTTTAAACCTCAAAATAGTTAAAGTGTAAACAATAAAAGCATAAAGACAAAGATAGAAAAGATTGTTTATATAAAAACCCAAGCCCAGTCCTTTTAAATAAATACCTCTTACAACTTTTAAAAAATAAGTTGCAGGAATAAATTTACTCATAATTTGCCCACTAAGATCCATACTACTTATTGGACAGAGATAGCCAGAATATAAATAAGAAGGTAGCACTGCTAAAACAAAGGCTAAAAGCATAGCTGTAATTTGGGTTTTTGTAAAAGAGGAAATTAAAAATCCGAGTCCCACTGTGCAGGAAAGGTAAAGAAAACTACCTATAGAAAGAGCTATAAAATTTCCGATAAATTTAGTTTTAAAAACAAACACAGTAATAAAAAACAAGATTAAATAAGTTAGAAAACTAACTACAATATAGGGTATAGCCTTCCCAAGAACTATTTCCCAGGGTCTGGCAGGAGAACAATAAAAATTAAAAATACTACCCAGTTCTTTTTCTCTTACTATTGCTAAACAACTTATCAAAATAGGATAGAAACATAAAATTGTAACTAATTCTCCTGGCATAATAAAATTTTTGCTTTCAAGAGCAGGATTATACCAGGCTCGCATTTCAATTTCTATTGGGAATTTTATTTCTTTACCAAAGGTTTCAGCATAATTTTGAAGAAGTTTCATATTAAATTTGGAATTTATGGCTGAAACATAGCCTTTTATAATTTGTGAACGATTAGGATAAGTTCCATCTACTAAAATTTGCACTTGAACATTTTGCCACTTATAGAGTTTTCTTGAAAAATCTGGAGGTATAACTATTAAAGCTCTTATTCCCCCTTTCTTAATAAGCTCTTCTGCCTCTTTATAATTATTAACCAGTTTATAAAGCTTAAAGTATTCAGAATTAACAAAAGAATTGATGTATTCTCTACTAAGCTTACTTTTATCATAATCTAAAAAGGCTAAAGGTATTTTTTTTACATCAAGAACAAGTCCGTAACCTTCAAGAAATATCACTAAAACAGGAGCTATAAAAATAAGCAAAAGAGCTAATTTATCCCTTAACAATTCAATAAATTCTTTTTTTACGATTCCTACGAATCTTTTAAACATTTAAGCCTTCTGTTCTTTTTATAAAATCTACAAAAGCTTCCTGTAAAGACACAGAAACTTGTTTTATTTCAAAAGGCAACAAATTTTGGGCTTCAAGAAGATTTTTAATTTTTTCCTTAGCGTTTTCTATTTCAAAAGTTCTAACAAAAATTTTATTTCCATAAATTGAATTTTCATTAAATTCCTGAAAAATCAGCTCATAAGCTTTATGAAAATGAGGAGTTTTAATTTGTAAGAGATAACCTGAGATATTTTCTGATTCTTTTTTTATTTCTTCAGGAGTTCCAAGAGCAATGAGTTTTCCTCTATTCATAAGTCCCAGTCTATCACAGTGTTCTGCTTCATCCATATAATGGGTAGAAACAATAACCGTAGTTCCTTCTTCACGGGAAATTTGGTAAATAATTTTCCAGAAATTTCTTCTGGCAACCGGATCAACTCCAGAAGTGGGTTCATCCAAAAATAAAATAGGTGGTTTATGTAAAAGGGCACATGCTAAAGCTACTCTCTGTCTTATACCAAAAGGTAAATCCTTAACCAGTTTTTTCTCTAAACCTTTAAGCCCGAGTCTTTGAAAAAATTCTTCCAAATCAAAATTTTTAACCCCATAAAGCCCTGCATAAAGCTCCATATTTTCTTTAACTGTTAGATCTTTATATAAAGAAAATCTTTGAGACATATATCCTATCATATTCCATACTTTGGTTCTTTCTTTTTGCACATCGTATTCCAGAATAGATATTTTCCCTTCAGAGGGTTCAAGAAGTCCGCACATCATTTTTATAAGAGTGGTTTTACCTGCTCCATTAGGACCAAGAAGTCCTAAAATTTCTCCTTTTTTAACTTCTAAATCCACTTTATCAACTGCTCTAAAGTCTCCAAAAACTTTGCTTACATTTTTACAAACTATTACAGTGCTATCCCAGTTTTTTGAACTTTTACAAACAAAAGATTCAGGCTTTTTACCTGTAATTCTTTCAATAAAAATATTTTCCAAATCAGGGAGGTTTTCTGGAAAATCTTCAAGAAGTATTCTTCCTTCATGCATAAGAGCAATTTTATGACATCTTTCTGCCTCATCCATATAAGAGGTGGTAAGAAGAACTGTAATTTGTCTTTCTTTAACTAAGCTATGAATAATTTTCCAGAAATCCTGTCTTGATAAAGGATCAACTCCTGTAGTAGGCTCATCAAGAAGAATAATATCCGGAAGATGAAGGAGAGTGCAAATTAAAGCAAGCTTTTGTCTCATTCCTCCTGAAAGATCTTTTACTTGTCTATTTAAAAAAGGTCTTAATCTGGTTATCTCAAGAAGAATTTTTTTATTCTTTTTAAAAACATCTTCAGGAATAAGTCTTAAATCACGAAAAAAATTAATATTTTCTTCTACAGTAAGATTGTCATAAAGGTTAACTCCCAACCCCTGAGGCATATAACCAATTATAGCTTTTATTCTTTCAGGTTCTTTTGTAACATCTATACCGTTTATAAAAGCTCTCCCAGAGTTAGGAGTTAATACTCCTGCTAAAATTTGAATAATAGAGGATTTTCCTGCTCCATCAGGACCAATAAGACCAAAGACTTCTCCCTTTTTAATTTCAAAGGAAACCTCTTTTACTGCCTGAAAATTTCCATAAAATCTGGAAACTCTTTCAACCCTGATAACAACAGAATTTAAGGTCTCACCCATTTGGCTTTAGGATCTATTTTTATCACCACATCAGCTGGCATACCGGGTTTTAACAATTCCTCTTTGTTATCTACCGAAACTTCTGCTCCAAAAACAAGCTTTACTCTTTCTTCTTTTGTTTCTACATTTTTGGGAGTAAATTCAGCCTGTTCATAAATCCTTGTAATCTTTCCATTAAAATAACAATCTTTATAAGCATCTACATAAACTCTGGCATACTGACCAAGCTTAATTTTACCAAGCTCTGGCTCAGGGATATAAACTTTTACATAAAGCTTCTGCAAATCAACCATAGTATAAAGGATTCTTCCAGGATTAACTACTTCTCCTTCTTCTGCAGGCCTTGATAAAATTACACCATTAGAAGGAGCATATATTTTGGTTTCCTTATAAAAGACTTCTACTTTTTTTAATTTTTCTAAAGCAGATTTATATTTAGCTTCAGCATAAGCGATATATTTTTGATTAACTTTTAATTCTGCTAAAGCAGAATCATATTGAAGTTTAGCCAGTTCATAATCTCTTTGAGAAATCACTCCTTCTTCATAAAGTTTCCGGTATCTTTCTAAATCTCTTTTAGCTTGTTCAAATTTAGCTCTGGCTTTAATTAAATAACTCTCAGCCATAAGTTTATTCTGCCAAGCAGAATTCACTTCATCCTGAGCACTTTTATATTGAGCCAGATATTCATCAGGACGAAGCTCAGCTAAAATTTCTCCTTTTTTGACTTTTTCACTTTCTCTTTTATAAAGTTTTATAATCCTTCCCTTAATTTCTGGAGATATATCAATCTCTTTCCCTTCTATTCTACCATGAAGAATGAGAATTCCTTTTGGCTTTCGCGTGTATTTTAAATAATAAGTATAAGCTGTAAGCCCAAGAAAAACTAAAATAATTATAAAAATCAGAAATTTCACATTAAGTTTAAATCTCATAAGATTTATATTATATATGAAAATTTAAAAAAATAAGAACTCTAAATTTCCCAGTAGCCTTTATATCTCAAGAGGTCTTTAAGAGGAGTTAAAACCTTTTTTTCTAACTTCTCTACTCTTTCGGAAAAATCTAAGTCTGTTGAAATCTTTTTTTCTTCCAGAAAAGTTAAAATAAGATTAACAACACTTTCCTGAAGATTAATAAGATTGTATCCTCCTTCTAAAGTAAACATTATTTTACCTTGGCAAACCTCCTCAGCAATTTCTTTTAAAATCCTGGTTAAAACTGCTATGCCAAAATCTGGAGTAACTTTCATATCTCCAAGAGGATCATCTTTGCATAAATCAAAACCTGCGGAAACCATAATAATCTGTGGCTTATACTGAAGAGCAATAGGTTTCAAAAAGGTTTTAAAAACATAGATATATTCTTCATCTCCACATCCTGCGGATAAAGGGATGTTTAAAGTATAGCCAACACCATAACCAGCTCCAATCTCTGTATAATGTCCTGTTCCCGGATAATAAGGATATTGATGGGTAGAAAAATATAAAACTTCGTGATCAGAATAAAAAGATTTTTGTGTCCCATTCCCATGATGCAAATCCCAATCTACAATTAAAATTCTTTTAAGTCCATATAGATATTTGGCATAATAAGCAGCTATAGCAATGTTATTAAACAAGCAAAATCCCATAGCTCTATCTTTTTCAGCGTGATGTCCAGGAGGCCTTACAAGGGCAAAAACTCCGTTATATCCTTCTTCTAAAAGCAACTTTAAAGCTGTTTTTTGTGCTCCTACAGCTCTTAAAGCCGCTTCAAAAGAATATTCATTAGCTACAGTATCAGGATCAAGCTGGGTATAAGGTTTCCCTTTTGTTTGAGCAACCAAGTTATATAAAGTTTCACTATGGTTCCAGAGGATTTCCTCTTTGTTAGCAATATCCGGAGAAAAAACTTCTATAAAGGGCTTTATATCATCTTTTTGAAGTCTTTCCCAGATAGCCTGAACCCTCTGAGGAGCTTCTGGATGAAAACTCCCTGGATCATGTTTTAAAAATATTTCATCATAAATAATTGCAAATTTTTTCATCTTAGTGTTTTAAAATAGGCATCCTTTTTATTATAAATTTGTAAACTACAATTGCCCAAGTGATCATAGATAATGAAAAAGCAACTTCCATCCATGTAGGCCAGTATTTTTGAGAAAGAGGTATATACCATCTGTATGCTATTAATCCCACATTAAATCTATTTAAAATAAGCCCTAAAATCACCCAAAAAGCGCTCAATTGAACCCATTTAACCCATTTAGCCTTAATACCTATTATAAGTGTAATTATCGGTATTACCACAAATCCTATTAATTCTACCAAATACCAATAACCATAAGGGGTAAACAAATATTTCCATTTATTATAATGAGCTAAATCAAGCAATTTCAAAAGTAAATAAGCTACCAAAACTACAACTAAAATTTTTGATAAACTCAAAAGTCTTCTATGAAATTCTTTATAATTAAAATTTACCAATTGATTTCTATAGACTTTATAAGTGATAGTAGCTTGAACAATAAATACTGCAATACCAGCAAATACAGCAGAAACTAAAAAGAAAACAGGCAACAAAGATGAATACCAGAGGGGATGAAGTTTTGTAGGTATTATTAAAAATAAGGCTCCAAGAGCTGCCTGATGTCCACCTGTTATTATCACTCCCAGAGCTGTAGCCCAGACACCTAATTTAGCAAACAAGTTTCTGGCTCTTTCAGCTCCAACCCATTCAAAAAACGCAGGAAACCATTCTACGAAGCATATAAGAATATATAAAAAGAAATGCCAAGCTGTTAAAAACAAAACAGATTCTAATCCCCAGAACAAAACAAAAGGATATAACACTCTATCATATCTTCCTAAATCAAAAATCAAAGTTAATACACCAAATACATATCCTAAAAGACTGGCAAGTACAGCAGGACGAGCAAACATTTTATAGTCTTTTACCTTAAATAAATACACTGCTGTCCCTATAGCTAAGCCGGGGGCAGAAAGAGGAATCTCAGCTAAAATGTTTAAAGTTTTCCATAATCCCCAAGGATATTCATTTGTAAGATTAGTAGCAGGGCCAAATCCAAAAAGAATACGATATCCCAGAGCATATATGCCCAAAATCAAAATAATTCCTACAATTAAATTCCAAGGAGTTAATAACCCAGCTATATAATCTTTAAAATCTTGGCCAAGTAAAATCTTTTCTCTAAACCAGCTATTTGTCTTCATTTTTTCCACCGGTTTTAGATTTATCTGAAAGAGATTTATATGCTAAATATACTAAAGGTGGAGCAGCTAATATTTCTAAAACCTTCACAGCGAAAAGAAAGTTTCTGGTAAATTTAGCAGGGGTTTCATTATAACCCATAGGAAATCCCAGCTTTTCAAAAGGAACAGGAGAGATATAAAGCCAGTTTGTTCCACCAAAATCATGTTCTCCATAAACATAAGGAACATATTTATCTGGATTATCTTCTATTATTTTATGAGCTAATTCTAACAATTCTTTTCTTTTACCAAATTTTAAGGCATCTGCTGAACATATAGCTACACACGCAGGAACCTCCCCTTCTACAATTCTATCAAAACACATGGTACATTTTGTAACTTGAGGAGTAAAGGGATCAAAATATTCATAAGCTGGAATATCAAAAGGACAAGCAATTAAACAATAACGACACCCTACACATGCATCAGGATTATATATCACTGCTCCCTCAGGTGTTTTAGTAAAAGCTCCAACAAAACAAGCAGAAACACAAGCAGGATCAAGACAATGCATACATTGTATCTTTACATATACAGGTTTTCCTGTTTTTTCATCAAAAAATCTATTTACTACTGTGAACTGACCTGCGGTAGTTCTTCTAATTTCATTGAATACAGAATTTTTCTCAAAACGGGATTTTTCAAATTCTTTTATAGGTTTATTGGGATTTTTGTTCCATTCATTACAAGCCCATTCACATCTTCTACAACCTATACATTTATTTAAATCTACTAAAATTGCATAAGTATCTTCTAATTTTTGGGAAACGGTTTCTTTTCTCTTTTTATATATCTCCCAAACTTTCCTATTAACAGAATTACCTGTAGAACGAAAAGGAACAGATTCCTCTTTAGCTACATAAGGGTGATAAACAGTTAACCCTGTAACTTTTAAAATTTTATTTAAAAACTCTCTCCTGTTCATAATTTCCTCAAAATTAGTATTTCTTTTTTTCCTGCAATGTGAATATAACTATTATAAAAATAAAAAACGCTAATCCTGCTAATGCATATTCAAAACCGTGATTTGTAAATAACTCTTCAAAACTATACATTTTTTTCTTCCCTTTTTAAAAATAATTTTTTCAATTTATTTCCTTTTTTATATTTATGACAATCTGTGCAATTAATAGCTTTTTTTATCTGCATATTTTCATGGCATTTTATACATTGATTATGATAAGCAGCTTGTAGTCTTGGTCTTTCAGGATGAAGAGGATCAAAATCAACACTATGACAATTGCTACAAAGAGGTAATTTATTTTTTTCTAATTCAGCTTTTACATTACTCTTGTGATGACAACCTCTGCAAATTGTTTCCAGATTTCTATGAAAATAAGTAGCCAGTTTACTATTATTAGAAACCTCAACCAATTTATTAATCATTTTTAAATGTGGCATTTTTGCTGGCTCAAATTCTTTAGAAAGTTTCTTTATTGTGATCTCCTTTTTAATCTTCTTCAAATTCAAACCCTCTAAGGATAATTTCTTAGTGGGTAATAATTCTTTTTTCCCTGTATGACAAATTTTACAAGATCTTTCATCAGCCAATTCTGATCTTGCTTCAGCTAAATTGAAAAAGTAATGACAGCTTAAACAGTTTTTATTGCTTTTAATTTGTCTATAATGACACCCTCTACAACTTCTATCAGAAAATAGAGAATGGTAAGCAGTAACAAGATTTATATAATCACCTTTTGAACTACCTCCTATTGTATGACAATCTTTACATGCTTTTAACCTTTCATGATGACAGGTTCTACACTTTGCTACCTCATTCTCATGAAATTTATGATCAAAAGGAACTCCTTTCATCTTGGAAAGATTTTTTACAAATAAGAAATATTTATCTTTTTGACCTCTTTCTGGACAAGGAACTTTCTTTAACTCTGCTATAGTTTTATATTTACCTGTATGGCACTTAGAACAAACTATAGGACCTGCTTTTTTGTTTTCTTTTTTTAATTTAAAATGGCAGCTCAAACATAGAGAATGAAATGCATTAGGTAAATTCCAATTTTCTTTCTTTGAAATAGCTACAATTTTGCTTAAGTCAGGACCTCTTTTTTTACTTAAATCATGACAATAATAACAGGATTCCTCTGTTCCATTTTGATATACCAATTTCTTAGTTTTTAAATCATAAGTATGATGACATAATTTACAGGTTTCTTTTGAAGATCTATTTTTAGTTCTATCTTTGAGTTTTTTTACATGTTTATCATGATAAGCAAAATCAAAATCAAATGCAGGATATTTAATCTCTTTATTAACATACTCCCTTTTATGACATTCTCCACAAGAAAGTTTAATTGGACCTGACTTTTTCCCTTTTTTTCTAAACTTCACATGACATTTTATGCATTTTTGGTGATATTCTTTTTTAATCTCTTCTGACTTTTTCTTATAAATACCTTTAACAAAAGTAAAAACATAAAGTCCTTTTTTATTTATATAATGACAGGCTTTGCATCCTTTTTCTTTTAAAGCTTTAACATGTTTTTGATGGCTAAACAAAACCGGAGCATATTCCAATTTTTTAAAATATTCTTTATGAGCTATTAAAATCTCATTGTTTTTTACCTCTTCTGATTGGGAGCTTATTTGATTCTTTTTTTCTACCAAGGATAGACCTTTGCTGTAATAAAAAATGATTGAAATTCCTATTACAACTAAAATAATTTCTAAAATAAAAACTCTTTTTCTTTGCATATTAAACCCTTAAATGTTCGGGTATTTCCATGCATTCAGCGATTACATCGGCTAAAAATTTTACATGGGCATTTATATTATAAGTTTCTATTAAATCTTCTATTCCTTTATGACAGGTATGACAGGGAGCTATTACTAAGGTGGCTCCTGTATCTTTTATTTGTTCAGCCTTTACCTTACCACCTTTTATTCTTGCGGACTTCCAAGGTGGTCCTGCATCTATCATTCCGCCTCCAGCACTACAACAGTAATTATACTCATAATTCGGTGTCATTTCTACAAAATTCTCACACAACTGATTTACTATATACCTGAGTTGATTTCCTAAACCTCTATATCTCACAACATTACAAGGATCCTGTAAAGTTGTTACTTCTTTTATTTTTTGAGCTATTTTTATACGTCCTGTGCTTAATATTTCATAAAAAAACTCTACTGCATGAATAAAAGGAATTGGAGCATCTTTCCATCCCATCAATCTTGGAGCCTCATAAACAGAGGCTCTATAGGTATGGCCTCATTCGGTTATAACAATTCTTTTAACTCTTAGTTTGGTGGCAATTTCATAATGCCTTTTAGTAACCATAGTCATGGTCTCAAAGTCATGCATGTAAATAGACTTGTTAGTATAATCCCAGCCATCTATATCTGGCAAAGTAAAATCAACTCCGGAGACCAACATTATTTTTAGCATATTCATCAAAAGTGGAGTCATATATTTAGCTTCGAGTCCATGTATTAAAAGTAAAATATCTGAATCCTTTTTACCAATAGGAATTCTTGCATTTTTAATTTCATATCTCAATTCATCTTCTATCCACTGAATTGTATCCAGCCACTCATCTTGTTTAAGCCAAAGCATATTATAACAGGACATATGACTATAAACCTGATCTTGAATAAATTGAGGAGCAACACCTAAAATTCCGCAAATTCTTCTTACTAAAGAAATAAGATAACCTATGTCTATACCAAAAGGACAAAACATTGTGCACCTGCGACATAAATTACACTCAGTAAAAGCAATCCTTGCATATCTTTTTATATCTTCTTTGGTTACATTTCCATCTTTTTCTAAAATATCTCCTATGGTCATTTTAACTTTTGCAGCAGGAGCATAGGTAGGATCACCATCATGAGATAAATAATGATGACATGTTTCAGAACAAAGTCCACAATGAACACAGGTTTGCACAAAAGCCTTTAATCTTGCAGCAGATTCCTTACTTAATACCCTATCTATAGCCCTTTTAATCCTCTTTTCATCTAAAAAATCTAAAACTCTATCAATTCCTATATCTGTTATTATCTCTCTTTTAAATTCTTTCATAAACCCTCCTCAGTAATCCTTAGAGTGTCTAACGCCTTGAAATTCAGATGCAGTGTGAGCTCGTGTAAGCCAAAAAAGAAACATGTGCCCTAACCTGGTAAAAGGTATAACAATTAACATTATCTCCCCTAATAACATGTGCAATACAACCATATATCTATAATCCAAAACTACCTGATAATGGGCTAAAATTCCTGTAAGAAACACTCCAATTACAAGCAAAAGCAATGCATAGTCTTTAGAAGTGGTTAAAAATCTAACATGTTTAAGAGATAACCTTCTTATAAGTAATAGAATTCCGCAAGTAATAGTAGTTATAGTCAAAATATCTGATATAAAATTTGGAAATCCCTTCCAGCTAATACCCCAAGATTCTTCCCAAAGTTCTATGTGTCCTAAGAAAAAAATAGGAGTTAAAATAATCCCTATATGAAAAATAAAACTAACAAAAGTAAACCATGGATGTCTTCTCATACTCAAACTTCCATAAGGACAAAGCCAGTGTATTATAGATCTCAAAATGCATTTAAAGTTAAGATAGGTATAAATTATTTTATCTTTTTTAGCTTTTAAAGATAAATATAAAATTTTATATACTATTCCTCCTAAAAAAGCTATAAAAGATACCCAAACCAAGGGACCTCTAACTATAGTATATAAAGTTTCATAATCAAAGGAAAACATGTTACTTATCCTATAATTTTTTCTATTTTCAAAACTTTTCTATAGTAAGTATTTCCTTTTATCCCTCTTAAAAGCACTTTTTCTCCATCAGGGCTGAAAATAGGATCCCACAAATAATCAAAACTTTCTTTATGAATTTTATCATTTATAACTAAAAAATATTTATTCCCCTTTTCAGCTCTAACAGCAACTTTTTCTCCGTCAGGGCTGAAAATAGGATCCCAGACTCTATCAACATCCAAACTCCATGGTTCATCATCTACTACAATTCCCCATTTACCTTTATCTTTTACTGCAACAGCAACTTTTTCTCCATCAGGGCTGAAAATAGGTGGTAATACTAAATCAGAAAAACTATATTTCCAAGGTGTGCCATTTACTATAACTGTCCATTTCCCAAGATCAGTAGCAATTACACCTGCTATTTTTTCCTTAGCAGGATGAACTCTTAAATTCCAAATCTGGGTAAAACCATACTCCCAAAAGGGTCTTCCATTACAATATAACTGCCATCCTATTTCTGTTTTTACAGGTGCTAAAACATCTACATTATTTAAAAATACAGGTTCCCAAACTTGTAAAAAGGTACTCTCCCAAATATTTCCATCCACAGCTATAGAAAATTCTCTATTTGAAAATCTTACTCCAGCAGCAACTTTTTCTCCATTAGGACTAAAAGCACAGCCAAACACACTTATAAACTTTTTATCCCAAGCACTTTCATTAACCGCTAAACTCCACATCCCTTTTGCGAAATTTAAAATATCTAACACTGGATAATTTTCTAACCTTACATAAGTTGCTATATTGTTTCCTTTATCAGAAATAAAGAGATCTCTTGCATCGTAAAAAAATTTTTGCCATGGTTTATCATTTACACAAACACTATATTGATTTCCAACTTTTACATTTACTGCAATAACTTTTCCATCTTGGTTAAATTGTAAATTCCATACATAATCAAAACTATTTTCCCATAAATTTCCATCAATAGCCACTGTCCATAATCCATCTTTTTGAACCGTGCAAATTAAACGATTATCAGGAGTAAATTGCAAATAACATACTCTTTCAAAAACATTTTCCCAGGTTTTACCATTAACCCAAACAGTAGTTTCTCTATTTTCATTTTCTACTACAACAGCAATTTTTTCCCCATCAGGACTTGCAACCCAATCATAAAATAGAGGGTAATTTCTGAGTGAAAAAAGATCCACAGTTTTTGACGAATTTTCCCAATTAATATTAAAAATCATTTCCATCTTATTTTAAGAATATTTATCACCTTAAAATAAAAAGTCAAGTTTAGATTTTTTCTAATTTCACAGATTTAAGCCTAATTTTATTCAAAAATTAAAAGATTTCAAAAATTATTGTCAAATTGAACTTAAAGATAGCTAGCAACAATAATTTACAAAATAACAAAATTTCTTACAATTTCAAGGAAAATAATTCATTGCAAAAATTCAAAAGCTGTTTAGTATAAAAAAATCTTAAAAGAGGTAGATTATAATGCGAGATTTTTTTAAAACTGTTCTTAAAGAGAATGAACTGGGGATAAAACCAGATTGGGACAAAATTTTTGGCAGAAAAGGCCCTCTTTATCTTGAAATAGGAATAGGAAATGGAGAATTTATTGTCTGGTTAGCTCAAAATAAACCTGAAGCAAATTTTATAGGAGTAGAAGTTTCCAGAGAGTATTTTAGAAAAGCTGTAAATAGAGCTATTAATGCTAAGTTAGCCAACTTACGTTTAATTTGTATAGAAGGAGCTAAAGCACTTTCTAAACTTTTTGATTCTGAAACCTTAGCAGGACTTTATTTAAACTTCCCTGATCCCTGGGCCAAAAAGAGTCAAAAAGAAAGAAGACTGGTAAACCCTGCTTTTATATGGTTATTAGGAGATCGTCTTGTTTTAGAGGGTTTTTTTATTATGGTAACAGATTATGAACCATACGCTAAGGAGGTTTTAGAGCATTTTTTAAAATGTCCTGTTTTTGAACCCCTCTGGGATACTCCTTTAAAAATGAATCTTACTGAATATTACCATACCAAATATGCCAGAAAATGGCTTTCTATGGGATTATCTTTATTTTATATAGGTTTTAAAAAAGTAAAAAGAGTTGAACTTCCTGAATGGATAAGTAAATTTTATCCATTAATAAAACTTAAAAAGGAGGAACCCTTGCCTTTAAATATTTTGAAATTAGGAAAGTCGGTAACTTTAAAAGAATTTTTAAAGTTCTTTTCCAAAGATGTTATCTGGAAAAAAGGAGAAGAGCTTATAAAAATTTTGGATATTTATTTCAAAGAAGATGGGATTTTATTGGATACTTTAGTAGTAGAAGGACTTTTAAAACAAAGATTTTTTATTTCTATAAATCCCTATGATAAAGATGGAGTAATTATTTCTATACATGACTCTGATCATCCTGATCCTACAGATGGTGTTCATAAAGCCTTAGTTCTTATAACCTTAAAAATTCAAGAAAAATTTCCTCAAGCAAAACTTATACAAAGCAATTGCAAAATTAAGGCTTTTAGAGAAATTAAAAAAGAAAAAGGACTTGAATAAAATTAAAAGTTTTTTATTATTAAATTTAACCATTAATTTTTAAGGAGGATTTCCATGGGACAAATTGGTATTGAAGATCTTTTTTTAGAGGGAGCTAAAATTCTTACTTTAAAGCAATTTGATAAAGCCTTAGAAATTTTTAATCAAGTTCTTTCTATAGATCCCAATTTTGTTAAAGCTTTAGAAGCAAGAGCAGTAATATACATGCAAAAAGAGGAATTGGAACTTGCCCAGCAGGACATAGAGAAGGCTTTAACTTTGGAGCCAGAAAATGCCAGACTTTATTTTCGTTTAGGCCAGATTTACTATCGTAAAAAAGAGCTGGATAAGGCTTTAGAACTTTTTGATAAAGCTATAGATTTGGAGCCAAATTATCCTGCAGCTTATATGGCAAAAAGTCAAGTTTTAAGAGAAAAAGGGCTGGAAGAAGAGGCAGATTGGGAATTGGACAAAGCAGTAGCAGTCCAAAGAGAACTTGCTAAAGCCAGAAAAGTGGTAGATTTTTAATCTTCTAAAATAACTGCCCAACCAAAAGAGTCTTCTTTCTCTCCATACTGAATACCTGTAATATAATCAAAAAGCGTCTTGGTAAGTTCTCCTGTTTGTCCATTATTAATTCTATAAGATTTATCTTTATAGTAAATTTCTCCCACAGGAGAAACCACAGCAGCTGTTCCTGTTCCAAAACACTCTTTTAAAGTGCCCTTTTCTATTCCTTCTATCACTTCTTCTATGGAGATTCTTCTCTCAGTAGCATTGATACCAAGCTTGGGAGCAAGTTTTAAGACCGAATCACGAGTAACCCCTGGTAGAATAGAACCTGTAAGAGCAGGAGTAGTCAATTCGTTTTCAAAATAAAAGAAAATATTCATGCTCCCCACTTCTTCTACATATTTTCTATATAAAGGATCAAGCCAGAGAACCTGACTATACCCTTTTTTATTAGCCATTTCCTGAGCTTTAAGACTGGCTCCATAGTTTCCACCTGTTTTTATATCACCTGTTCCACCTGGACAGGCTCTTACATACTCCTCTGTAACATAAATTCTCACAGGATTAAATCCCTCTTGGTAATAAGCACCTACAGGAGAAAGAATAATCATAAAAAGATATTCATGGCTTATCTTTAAACCCAAAGTTCCTTCTGTAGCAAATATTACAGGTCTTATGTAAAGAGCAGAACCTCTTTTACGGGGAATCCAATCTTTATCAAGAAGAACCAAGGTCTTTATAGCCTCAAAAACCTTCTCTGGTTCCAAAGTAGGAATACACATCCTATCCGCAGAGCGATTGAGTCTATTTATATGATCCCAGGGTCTAAACAGCCTAATTTTCCCATCCACACCATAATAAGCCTTCATCCCTTCAAAAACACCTTGAGAATAATGCAATACTATAGCTGCAGGATGAAGCTCTATATCAGAAAATGGAACAATCTTAGGAGAATGCCAACCTTTACCTTCTTCATATCGCATTAAAAACATATGCGGAGTAAAAATGTTACCAAAAGTAAGATTGTAAAAATCAGGAGCTTTTCTCTTCTCAGGTGAGGCTAAATTAATTTCAATTTCCATTTTCGCACCCCTTATCAAATATTTTTTAATTAAACAAAAATATACCTTTTATGAGTTTTTGACAAGAGTTTGTAAATAAATTATATTTTAAAATATATGGGATTAAAATTGCATCAAAACAAAGTCACTTTAAGAATTCTTAAAGAAAAAAATGAAGCTATTATTTTAGGAGAAATTTTACATTATATCTGGGAATGGATCTTATCTCAGGATAGAGAAATCTTAAATATGAATCAAGAAACAGAAGAGTTTCATCAAAAAATAGATCTCTATATCCAAAAAGCCTTGGCTTATTACCCTGAACCTCTGCCTCAAAGAAAAATCATTCAAAAAAAAGTAAAAGAGATTATATATAAGGCTTTTAAAAGTCCTGAAATAGAGAAATTAAAAGAACTTTTTTCTCAAAAAAATTTAGAAGTTTATAAAGAAGCAGAAAGTTTCTTTTTAGAAAAGGGAGAAATTCAGGAAATTAGACCAGATATTATTTTAAAAACTCCCAAGGATTGGATTATTTTAGAATTCAAACTCCATAAAGATTCTCACAGAGAAGAAGAACAATTGGAAAATTATCAAAGATTCTTGAAAAAATTATCCTCTGATGCTAATATAAAAATATATCTTATAGCTTTTGAGCCTTTTAGTGTAGAACAAAAATATGTCTCAAGCCTTTCTTATCCCTCCCAGCTCAAACTTTTTGAAAACATTGGCTAATTTTTTTCTTAGCAATCATTCTTTAAAGAAAGAAAATATTTTAAAAATCTGGTGTATTTTTCCTACTAAAAGGTCAGGACTTTTTTTTAAACACTATATTAAAGAGAAAAATAAAAAGCTTTCTGCTGGATTTTTACCTAAAATTTTGTCTTTTGAAGAATTTATTGAAAACCTTTATACTTTGCTACTTGATAAACCTTTTCCTAAAATTCCTACTATACTTAGACTTTTTATTCTTTTAGAAGCAGCAGGGCAAAAGGAAGAAGATTTTAATAAATTTTTTAATTGGGGTTTAAAGTTTTTAGAAGTCTTTGAAGAATTTGAAAAAGAAGGAAGAATTCCTGAAGATCTTCTTTATCCGCCTGAAGGACTTCCTGAAATTGCTAAAAAACTTTTTGAAGAATTAAGAAAAACCTATGAAAAGTTCTCTGCTCTTTTGGAAAAAAAGGAATTTTCTTATCCAAGTTATAGATTAAAAAAACTTGCAGAGACTTTTAGAAATAACTCTTTATCTAACAAAAATCTTTTTGAAGAAATAAATGAGATCTGGTTTATAGGATTTGCAGCTTTAAGAAAAGCAGAAACAGAAATTTTTAAATTCTTTAAAAATAATTTTAATAAAACCTTCTTCATATTTGAAGCCTATGAACCAATTCCTCAAATTATTCAAAATACCTTAAGAGCTTTAGAATTAGAGCCTCAATTTTTAGATAGCAAATATTACGAAAATTTAAATTCCAAAGCAAAACCAAGAATATATTTTTATGAGACTTCAGATTTGCACTTAGAGGTTGAATCAGCAGTGAAAAATATCCCTGATGAAGTAAAAAATCCTGATGAAGTAGCAGTTATTTTACCTAATTCTCTTTCTCTTTTACCTTTAATTTATGGTTTAGAAAATAAAGAAAATAATTTAGAAATTAATATCACTCTGCAATATCCTATTACCAAGCTTCCTCTTAACCAGCTTTTAAATAATATTATAAAAGCCCAAAAAGAAAGAAACGGAAAATTTTATCCTGTTAGATCTTATTTAAAGGTGATAAAACATCCTTATCTAAAAGCTCTAACCTTAGATTCTGGCTTGCCTTTAGAATTTTTAATAAAAGAGATAGAAAAACTCATAAGAGAAAAAGGTTATATTAAAATAAAGCTTTCTGAAATAGAAAACTGGTTTTTAAATCAGAAGGATTTTTTGGAAAAACTCCACAGGATTTTTTTTAGAAATTGGGAAGAAATAGAAGCACCTATCAAATTAGCAGAAAATTTAAAAGAATTTATTTCCTTTTTGAAACCTCTTTTTGAAAATTTAAAAGCAGATAATTCTGATTGGCATAATGTTTTATTAAGGAACTATTTACATGTTTTAGAAAATAAAATTTTATCTATTTTTGAAGAAGAGAGTTATCTTAAAGAAAAGAAAATTTCCAAAGCTATACTTTTAGAAATTTTAGAATATCTTCTTAAAGAAGAAAGTATTCCTTTTATAGGCGATCCTTTAAAAGGTCTGCAAATAATGGGGTTCTTAGAAACAAGACTTTTGTCTTTTAAAAAAGTTATTATTCTTGATGTAAATGAGGGGATTCTCCCACCTTCACCTTCTTTTAATCCTCTTCTTACAGATGAAATCAAACACTATCTTGGAATTCCTGTTTATAAAAATGAACTCTGGGTTTATTACTTTGAAAGACTTATTCAAAGTGCAGAGGAGGTGCATATATTTTATCTTTTTGTTGAAAAAAGCAAAACTCAAGATTTTAAAGAGCCTTCTCGTTTTATCCATAAACTTAAATGGGAATTAGAAAAAAATAATGAAAAACCTGAAAGTAAAATTATCAATTTAGAATTAAATATCCTTTCACAAAGAGATGGTATTCCCAAAACACAAGAAGATAGAAAAAATCTTATAAAACTCCTGCAAACTACAGAAATAAGCAGATATTTTTTAGAAACTTATTTGAGATGCGGAGTTCAGTTTTATTTCAAATATCTTTTAAAACTAAAAGAAGCAGAAAAAATCGGACTTAAACCTGTAGATGTGGGAAACTTTTTGCATGAATTTTTTGAGAGCTTTTTTAAAAGTTTAGAAGGAAATAATTATCTCATAAAAAATATTTATAATGAAAATGAGGTTTTAAAAAATTTAGAGCTTTTGTGGAATAAATATGAATTTAATAGGAAAATGAATGCTCTTTCCCATTTTTTTTCCAAAAAAATTGCTATAGAAAGCATTAAAAAATACTTTGATTATCTCATAAAATTAGAAGAAAAAAAAGTAAAAAATAATAAGGTTTTAGGAGTAGAAAAAGTTCTGATTTTAAAGGAAAAGATAAATTTTTTGGATTCTTTTAAAGATTTTTCTGGAAATCAAATTGATGTTATTTTAAAAGGTATCTGCGATTTTATTATAAAAAGAGAAGAAGGAATTCCAAAGTATTTGATATTGGATTATAAAAGCAATCCCAATACAAGACCAGCTACAAAAAAAATAAAAGAACTTTTTGATTTTAAATTGCCAGGGGATTTTTCTCAAGAGGCAATTTATGAAGTAGCAGATGCATTTGGGCAGAAATTATACAATTTTCAGCTTCTTTTTTATTATTATCTTTTTTATCAAAAAAAAGATAAGTTTATAGAAGAACCTAAAGGGTGTTTTTATATTATAAATGCTGGTTTTATTACCCCTTCTGATTTAGAGACTCCTGAAAAATTTATTTTTACCTCAACAAATGTTAAAAATAGAGATTGGCCCAAGGTTTATAATTATTTTCAGAATGATTTTAAACATTTGATAGAATGGATAATCAATCATTTATTGTTTAGTGAAAAATTTTATTTTGCTTTTGATGAAAATGTTTGTAAATTTTGCGAATATCAAGCTCCTTGCAAAAATTTTAAATATCTCTTATAATAACTTTTATGCAAAACCTGGTTTTAGAAGAATATTTTAAAAAAGACAATTTTTATAAAAAGGTAGCTGAAAAAGTTTTAAATTTAGAACCTCTTGATTTTGATTCAGCCTTAAAGCTTTATAGAGAAGGGGATCTTTTCTTTCTTGGAAAGCTTGCAAAAAGATTAAAAGAAAAAATTCATGGGAAAAAGTATTATTATACACTCAATCGCCATATTAATTATACAAATATTTGTAATATAAATTGTAAATTCTGCGGTTTTCACAAAAGACCTGGAGAAAAAGGAGGCTATACTTTAAGCATAAAAGAAATTATAAAAACATTAAAAACAACCCCAAGTTTAAAAGAGGTTCATGTTGTAGGAGGCTTAAATCCAGAGTTACCTTATGAGTATTATATAGATTTAATAAAAGCTATAAGGGAGAACTTTCCACATATTCATATAAGAGCATATACTTGTGTGGAAATTGATTGGTTAAGCAGGATTTCTGGGAAATCTATAAAAGATGTTCTGATAGAGCTTAAAGAGGCTGGTTTAAACTCTATTCCTGGAGGAGGAGCTGAAGTTTTTTCGGAAAGGGTCAGAAAAGAGCTTTATCCTGCCAAAATTTCTGCAGAAAGATGGATAGAGATAGCCAAAACTGCCCATAGCTTAGGAATAAAAACCAATGCTACTTTACTTTTCGGTCATATAGAAACTGAGGAGGAAATAATAAATCATCTTCTTAAACTCAGAGAAATTCAAGAAGAGACCAAGGGATTTTATTGTTTTATTCCCCTTGCTTTTATTCCTGAAAATAATGAACTTTCCTATCTTCCAGGTCCGTCTGCTCATCAAATTTTAAAGGTAATAGCTCTTTCTCGTATAATTTTAAATAATTTTCCTCATATCAAGTCTTATTGGGTTTTTTTAGGGATAAAGCTTGCTCAAGTGGCTTTACTTTGGGGAGCAGACCATTTTCACGGCACAGTAATAGAGGAAAAAATAAGCGAATTAATGAAAGGTGAACCAGTGATAAAGCTTCCTCCTGCACAAATACAGCGTCTGATAAGAGAAATAGGCGGAGAACCAGTAGAATTGTAAGGTGAGTAATATATTCTTTTCTATTGTTATACCTACCTATAATAGAGCTCTTTTTTTATCTACAACCTTGGAATCACTTTCTAATCAAACTTATCAAGGAGAATATGAAATTATTGTAGTAGATGACGGCTCTACAGATAATACCCAGAAAATACTTGAAAAATGGATAAAAAAAGAGTCAAGATTAAAAGTTGTCAGGCATAAGATAAATAAAGGTGCTGCTTCAGCAAGAAATACAGGTATATCTATAGCAAAAGGACAATATCTTCTATTTCTTGATTCTGATGATAGATTATTACCAGAGGCTTTAAAAATCTTTGAAAAAAAAATTAAAAATCATCCTGAAAGTGAAGTATTCATAGGTGCTACTTTTAAAGAAAATGTAAAAGGTAAAATTAGAAAATTAACTATACCTAATATTACAGGAAATAAAGTATCTGATTTAAAAAATTTTATAGATGGTAAGTTTTCTGGATGTTTATATTTAGTGAAAAAAGAAATTTTAAGTTATCATACTTTTCCTGAGAGCTTAAAAGTAAGAGAAGATTTTGTAATTAGAGGTTGGTGGATAGCTTTACATAAAGTATTTCCTGTTAAAACTGCAGTTGGCATTATTAAAGATCATCCAGATAGATTAAGATATAAAACAGAATTTTATTTAGAAAGTGCTTTAGCTTCTGTAAATTTACTCTTTCAAAAATTACCCCAAGAATTTCAAAAACTTTATCCTTATGCCAAAGCCAAAGCTTATATGGAAATCGGTGGCAAACTTTATCAAAATGGTAAATATAAAGAAGCTTTTGAATATCTTAATCAAGCAATTAAGATTTATCCTAAAATTTTATTAAACTTTAAATTTTTAAAGAAATATCTAAAAACATGTTTTAGATTTTAAAAAAGATATTTATATCGTTTTAAAAAAGGAAAAGTTAACATAGTTATAAATATTTTATATTTCAAAGGTAATTGCTTTTTCCAAGTGAAGTCTCCTTTAATTTGAATATTTTTCATTTTAAATCTATCTGGATTTCCTCCTACCTGGTGTCTATCTTTTTTAACCAAAAGTTGATAATTTCTTATTTCAGGAAAAATGTTTTTCTCTAAATTGAAGCTTTTTTCTATTTCTCTTAAATATTTGTTTGGATGATTAACAAAATCTTCATATCTTAAAAAATAATAATATTGAAGTTCAGATTTAATTTTTTCTAAAGCTATGTTATATTTTAACCAATTCCTGGCTGTGGTAAATGGATGGTGAGTTTTTATATAATTGTTTATACTATAATCAAATTTCCTTTTTGTCCAAGAATATGTTACTGCCCTTGGATCCCTTACAAGGTGAATAACCATTAAATTAGGTATAAAATTTTTTAAAACTATTAACCAGTAAGGTACTTTTGATGAATCTATTATTATCTTAGCTGAAGAAAATTTTATAACTTTATTATAAATTTCTTTTAAAAAACTTCCAAATTCGCTTATCTCCTTATGGTATTTAAATAAATACTCTTTTTGCTTTTTTAAATTTACTAAAGGAATTCTCTCAACAATTTTTTGAAGCTTATAATAATACATAGCTATGTTTTTAATATTTCCAGTATTTCCAAAAAGCTCTTTTAATATCTGTCCCCAAAATGGGCAATCTTTATAATTTTTTTGACAAGTACAAAGACCGTTCTTAAGAATAAAAGACTTCCAAAATTGTCTGAATTCTCCTATAGAAAAACAACTTTTACTTTCCCCTAAAATTGTATCTAAAAGTGTACTCCCGGAGCGTTCTGCTCCAGCAATATAAATCAGTGAATATATAGGATAAATATTTCGTTGACTCATTTTAAAAATTCTTCTTTTTAACCCTCTAAAATTGAGTTGTTATTTTATCAAAAATAAGCTAAAATACAATAAAAAATTTTTCAATTAATAAATTTATCTTTGTTGAGAAAAAAATTTATTTTGCTAAACATAAAAGATATAAAGGTAAATAAGAATTTTTATAATTTTTTAGAAAAAAACAATCTTCTTTCTTTTGATATTCTCTGGAACTTACCTGATCCTTATTTTTTTAGAAAAAAAAGATATCGTATAGTTTCTGCTTATCAAATAAAAGGATTTAAAATTTTTATAAAAAAATATCTGGCTCATCCAGAGGAAGCTAAAAAAGAATGGGAAAACATTCTTTTGCTCTGGGAAAAAGGGGTTCCAACATCTATTCCTGTATTTTTCGCTTTATCAGAAGACAAAAGAGCTATGATAGGGACTGAAGAAATAAAAGGAAAACGTGTTATAGATATAATCCAAGATGATCCTTCCAAAGTTTCCTTTTTTATTTCTAAAATTGCTGAATTTTTAGCTAAATTTCATAAAATAGTTTTTTTTCATCAAGACTGTTATTTAAATCACTTTTATTATGATGAAAAATCTGATCAGCTTATTATTATAGATGTATCCAGAGTTAAGTACAAACCCTTTTTTTCTAAATATTATTTTATTAAAGACCTTGCCCAACTAAAATTTTCTTTTTATACCTATCTTGGAGATAAAGCTGAAAGGTGGTGGAATTTTTTTTGGGAAAATTATAATAAATCAACAAAAAACTCCTTTTTATTTTTGCCAAAACTGATAGATTTAAAAGTTTGGCTTATCAAAAGGCATACAGAAAGAGTTTTAAAAAGAGGTGGAGAAATTTAAAATTGAAAAAAATCATTCTTATTCGTCCAAAAATTGGATTCGGTCTTGGTGGAGCTGAAACCCATGCAGCTACACTTGCAACTAAATTCTTAGAATATGGCTATGAAGTAGGGCTTGTAGCTACTGAAATTAATTTTCCCAAAAATATTTTAACTAACCTTTCTTTTTATCCTGTAAAACTTAAAGCAAGAGGAAGTGTTTTAAAATACTGGCTATTTTTAAAAAAAGCTAAAAAAACCTTAAAATCTCTTAATTATGATTATCTTATCAGCCCCTTCAGATTCCCTGAAGCCGATATTTTAATACTTTGCGATCCCTTGCAAAGATTCTGGATAGAACAGAAATATAAATCTCCGATTTTTAGAAAATTAAATTTTTTTCGTCCAAGATATAGATTTTTACTGAACATTGAAAAAAAATCTATTGAAAGTGCAAAAAAAATTGTGGTTCTTTTTGAAATGGGAAAAGAGCTTGTTTCTAAATACTATACTCAAGCTTATTACAAAACTTTTATTTGCCATAGAGGAATAGATTTTAAAAGATTTAATCCAAAATTAAAAGATTTTAAAAAAACTTTGAGAGATAAATTCGGCTTTTCTCAAAAAGATTATTTAATACTTTTTGTAGGGTATGATCCTAAAAGAAAAGGCTTGCCTTTACTTCTTAAATTGATAAATGAACTTCCTACACATGTAAAGCTTCTTATTGCAGGAATAGAAGGTAAATCTACAAAAAGGATTATTTATTTAGGAAAAATTAAGCAGATAGAAAATTTTTACGCCCTTTCTGATTTAGTAGTTCTTCCAACTCTTTATGATCCAGGAGCTATGGTTACTTTAGAAGCTCTTGCCTCAGGAACCCCTGTTATTACTTCTATTTATGATGGAACTAAAGAATTTATCAAAGAAGGAATAAATGGTTATATTACCGATCTTGAAAAGGAAGATTTGAGAAATAAAATTTTAAAAGCTATAGAAACTACTTTTGATCCATATATATGTTATGAAACTATAAAACACCTGACCTGGGATAACTATGTTAAATGCCTTATCAACCTTCTTTCCTGAATATAAAATTAAAATTTTTAAAAATATAGGTTTATCTGATAAAATTTTGTTTCCTAAAATAATTAAAAAAGGAAAAAGTAATTTAAATCTGATTTTAATAGATTTTGTTAAAAAAGAACCTCTATTTTTTGTAAAGTTATACTTTGCTAAACCTTTAACTGGTAATCGTTTAAAAAAAACCTTAAATATAATTGAAAAATTGGAAACTTTGGATATTTCATTTATAAAACCCTTGGCTTTATTTTATCTCTCTCCTTTAAAAGCTTATATAAAAAGAAAATCTTTCTATGGTGGAATAATTTATCCTTTTATAAAAACTGGATTTATTAACAAAAAAAAGATTTTAGAATTTAAAAAACAAGAAAAATATGAAAAATTTTTAAATAAATTGATAGAATTTTTATTTAAACTTCATGAAAAAGGAGTTTTTCTTAGGGATACCAAACTTAACAATTTTTGGTATGAAAAAAACGAAATAAAAATTTTTGACTTAGATGGAATTAAATTTTATCCTAAAAGTCTTTCCAAAAAATTAAGACTTAAAGATTTATCCACCCTTGCAATGTCTTTAGAATGGGTCCTTGAAAATAAATCTGAAAAAAGTCAAATTTTTGATCTATATAAAAATTTATATCCTTTAAATGAAAAAGACTTTTTAACTTTTACAAAATTTGTAGAAAATAGATATCAAAAAAGATTAAAGACCTATCAAAAATAAAGCTATTTTATTTGTTTCACCAGAAAATAGTCTTTTTTTCTTATCTTTAAATAATTGGTTTGGTAATCCTTAGAATTTAAATAAAAATCTGATAGATATTTTTGAGGAATCAAAACCCATTGATTAACAGGTAATTTTTGACAATTTGCTAAAATTTTTACATCATTAATAGCCTTAATTTTATATTTTAAATAATAAATCAAATGATGAGGAATACTATGGCAAAGATAAAGAACCTTATTTTTATAAATATCTTTTTCTAAAATTTGGGCTATTTTAGCAGCTGCTTTTCTATAATAGTTAAATCTTTGCTTATGATAGGGATAATAAAAAGAAACATAAATCTGTTTTACAAAAAAAACTATTAAAACAAAAAATAAAAAAACAAAATTGAAGGATTTTTTATTTTTGGTTCTGATTAAAAAGTAAAAACAAAGTAAGATTAATAATAAAAGGTTAAAATATAAAAATAGAGATAATTGGTGAAAATGAAACTTTATATAGATAAAAAAAGCTAAACTACTTATAAGTAAAATACCTGCTAAAAAATAACTAAGGTATTTCCAGAAACTGACTTGCCAGAACTTAGAAGGATATACAAAAAAATACAAATTTGATATAGCAACAAGAAAAACAAATCCACCTACAGAAGGAAGTATATATCTAAGTCTTGAACCCGGAAAGATAAGATAAAATAAATAAGAAAAAGCAAACAGACAAATTGAAAAAAGGGCTAAATCTTTCAAAACAGGATGAGTGTTTAAAAATTTTTTTCTGAAATCTTTATTTTTATAAAGTATGAGAAAAAAAATCCAGGGAGAATAACCTAATAAAGCTGAAAGCGTAAAACTTTTTAGATGTTGCATTAATGAAACTTCTACAGTAGAAGCAGCAGTATGATATTCTGCTAACCAGGCTTTAATAAAAGGAATTAACCCAACTTTAAAATTAACAGGTATAGCCCAAACCAAAAAAACAAAACAATAGGTAGAAATACCTAAAAAATGAGACAGACTAAAAAGTTCTTTATATCTTTTTTTAATAAAGAGATAGGGAATAATAGCCAAATAAAAGAAAGTTAGAGCTTGAAAAGTTTTGGTAAGAATTCCTAACCCAAGAAAAAAGCCACTTGTTATAAAAGCAAGTGTTTTTTTATTTTTTATTTCAGAAAAATAAAACCATAAAAACAAGGCTAAGGTTATAATAAAGGTATAAGTCATGTCTATTTCTGCTCTGATAGCTTTGTCTATCACCTCAGGTGTAGTCAAAAATATTAAAGCAGGTATTAAAAGAAGCCAAAAAGAAGTTTTAATTTTAGAGGTTTCCAGAGTTTTTTTCCATATATAAGTAATAAAAATGGAAGCTCCTAAAGCCATCAAAGATGAAACAGCTCTTGCCATAAATTCTGAGAAATTTTTAGTAAGATAAAAGAAAAAGGCTAAAATCCAGTTGAACAAAGGAGGTTTGGTAAAATAAGGTTTTCCCAAAAATTGAGGTATTAAAAACTTTTTATTTTCAAGCATTTGTAAAGCTATAAGAACACGCCTGCCCTCTTCTCCTTCAAATTCTTTTACATTTATATATGGAAGATATAAAAAAAGAGCAAAAACTACTAAAAAAGCTATTACTAAAATTGTTTGAGTTTTTGAATACATTTAGAAGGCTATTTCCTTAAAAGAAGATTTAGAATTATAGTTAAAAGAATGCTCAGCAAAATAGAAGTAGCTAAAGGAAAATAAAAAGTAAAATTTCCTTTTTTTATATAAATATCTCCGGGAAGTTTTCCTAAATAAGGAATCTTGGGTAAAAAGGTAAGTAAAAGCCCTAAGGCTATTATTACAAATCCTATAAGAACCAAAAATTTACCGAAATTTGATAAATCATTCATAAATTTAAAATTTAAAAATTTTTGAAAAAATTGCAAGTTCAAATATTAAATTTTCCCTAAAAGGACCAATTTCCCTGAAATTATTTTCTCTTCTTTTAAAAACTTATATCCCTCTTTTATTAGCTTTTCTTTTACTATATTCAGATTTCTTTTTAAATATCTCTCTTCAAGGACTACAAATTTGTAATTTTTATTTTTTATATATTTAATAAATTTTTCAGGTCTTTGAGAGAGCCAGTAATAAAATTTTGAATTTATAAACTTGGGACACATCATAAAACCTTTGGCATTACCAGCAAAAAATATTATTTCACATTTAGAAGTAAAAATTAAACTCTCACACCTGGTTGTTTCACATACATTTTCAATGTTTTTTGGCAGATATTTAGCTATTTCAACTCCAATTTTCTTAATACCTAATTTCCTTTTTCTTATAGATGCCATGGATTTAGGTAAAGAAAAAATAACAATATATAAACATACAATTGTTACGATTTTTTGATATGACAAATTAGAAAATTTTTCTTTAAACCAGTTAATCAAATTTTCAATACCTAACCCCAAAAAAGGACTCAAAAGATAAATTAAAGGGAGCATATAACGTTTCTCCATATACCAATGAGTAAAAGCAAAAAACCAGAGAATAATTATATAAAAAATTGAAAATGACAAAAAATAAAAAAGAAACTGATGTTTTTTTAAATTGTTTTTCAAATTTTTAAAACCTGCAAGAAGGAAAATTAAATTAGGAGCATAAAGAGCAGGGATAAATTTATAAAACAAAGTAGTTCCAAGAGCAATAAGCCAGAGATTTTGTCTTACCATGTCCCAGAAATATGGACTTGGAGCCGGAATGTTTTTATATTCAAAAGTCTTTAACACTTTTCTATAAGGTTGCGTGAAAGGATTAGTTATTTTTGCTTTGCTTAGCCATTCTGTTATAATAAAACCTTTAAAATAAGATAAATAAATTAATCCTAAAATAAAACCTATTAAAGGTAAAATTAAAAACCAGAAAAGATTTTTTAAAGCTTCTTTTTTATCTGAGGTAAAGAGAAGTTTTCCAAATAAGTAAATTCCAGAAAATATAACAAAAAATAATCCTTCAATTCTTATCCAAGCAGAAAGTATCCAGGTTATACTGGAAAACATTAAATAAAAGCCTTTCCATTTATTTGAAACTTCTAATCCCTTTAAAAAGCTCCAAAGACCTATAAGAAAATAAAAAGAAAAAAGAGATTCTCTCAAAATTTCAGAGCTTTCTTTAATTAAAATTGGATGAATTGCATAAATAAGTAAGGTTAAATAAAGAACTAAACCTTTGAAATATCTTTTTAATATAAAGTATAAAAAACACAATGATAAACTGCTTGCAATAAAAGAAACACATTTACCAGCTATCTCCAAATTTTTAAAAATATAAAAAAATGGAACAATACTTACAGAAAAAAGATTAATCTCTTTAATTCTTGAAGAAATGGCGCATATTTTTAAAAGAGAGAAATTACCCTTAGCTAAAGCCCAAGTTTGATAAAGATAAAGAGTTGCATCAGGATTTATTCCATAATTATGAAAAAAAGCCCAAAGTCTTAAGAATATACCTAATAATAATATTAAAAAAATGTATGATCTTTTCATTTTCTATATTTTAATAATCTTCCAAAAAATTTTTGACAATCTTATCTTAACATAATCTTCTTAGGATTCAAAGTAGTAATAGGGACAGAAAAATCTGGGAAAAAGAATGAAAATTTAAAAAACAGGATTAAAATAAAAATTCATGATTATATCTTTTCTTCCTACTTTTAAAGGAGAGGTTAATCTTTTCCAATTTGAAGCATTAAACACCAAACTTTTTGATATTTTATTTAAAGCAAAAGCTATTATATTTCCTCCTACCATTTCTTCTGAAATTTACTTTTTTTGTAAAAATTTAAACATCCCTATTTTTCCAGAATATACCTATAGATTTTTATACCCTGGGAAAATAGGTCAGATTTTGTTATTAAAGAACTTAAAACTTCCTCATCCTGAAACTATTATTATACCAAGACTTTGTGGAATAGAAGAAAATCCCTATAAACGACCATTAAAAGTCTCTTTTCCTTTAGTTTTAAAAGGTAATTGGGGAAACGAAGGTTCTGAGGTTTATTTAGTTAATAATTTAGAAGAATTAAAAGATAAATTTAAATTGATTAAAAGTTGGGAAAGAATGGGACGATACGGTTTTCTTTTACAGGAATATATTCCTACAGAATTTGATGCCAGAGCTATAGTAATTGGAGAAAAAATATTGATCTTCTTTAGAGAAGGGGGTTTTAAAAAAAATCTGGTTCAAGAAGGTAAAATTATCTCTCCTCCAAAAAGAGGTTTGAAAAGAAAAGTATATGAATTAACTTTAAAAGTAATTGCTAAAACCAACTTCAATTTGGTTGCTATAGATTATCTTTTTAAGAATAATAAACCTGTTGTTAATGAATTTAATTTTGTTTTCGGAAGAAGAGCTTTAGGAGAAAAAAGATATGAGTATTATTTAAAAAAAGCTATTAAAAATTTCTTAAATAAAGTTTTATGATAAAAAAATTTTTTGTGAAAACCTTAGGATGCAAAGTAAATCAAGTAGAAAGTTCTTTTATAATAGAGTGTCTTAAAAATGAAAACTTTATTCCTTCTTCAGAGAAAGAGGCTCAGATTTTTATTTTAAATAGCTGCATTGTTACAGCTAAAGCTGAAGCAGAGTGTAGAAAAATTATTAAAAGATGGGCTAAAAAAAATCCAGAGCTTATTATTTTAACAGGTTGTTATGCTCAAAGATTCCCTCAAGAAATTTTAGATTGGGCTAAAAAACAGTGCATTCCTAATCTCATTATCTTAGGGCAAAAAGAAAAATTTGAAATTTCTCAAATTTTAAAAGAACTTTTAAATAAGTCAGATATAGAATACCCCTTAATTATGGTTGAACATTTATCCAAACTAAGTGAATGCGAACCTATAATTTTACATAAATTTTTTGGTCATTCCAGAGCTTTTGTAAAGGTTCAGGATGGTTGTGATAATTTTTGTTCTTATTGTATAGTTCCTTATAGCAGAGGTGCTCCAAGAAGTGCTTCTGCAGAATTAGTTTTAAATCAAATAAAAGTTTTTATCAATCAAGGATATGAAGAAATAGTTCTTACAGGAATTCATTTGGGTAAATGGGGAAAGGATTTAGATCCTCCTCAAAAACTTACAGATTTGCTTTGGAAAATAGAAGAATTTCTGCTATCCTATGGAAAGGAATTTATTCTAAGGCTCTCTTCTTTAGAAGTAAATGAGATAGATGAAGATTTTTTGGAATTTGCCAAAAGAAGTAAATTTTTAGCTCCACATTTTCATATACCTCTTCAAAGTGGATCAAATAAGATTTTAAAATTAATGAATCGGCATTACAGCAAAGAACAATATATAGAAATATTGGAGAAACTTTATAAAATTTTCCCACATGCTACTTTTGGAGCTGATGTAATAGTTGGGTTCCCTGGAGAAGATGATACCGATTTCTGTTCCACTTACGAAGTGGTAAAAAATTCTCCTTTAAATTGGCTTCATATTTTTCCTTTTTCTCCACGCCCTGGAACCAAAGCAGAAAAATTTAAAAATAAAGTCCCTTTTGAAACCATTAAAAAAAGATGCCAAATCCTAAAAGATTTAATTGCTCAAAAAAGAGAAAAATTCTTAGAAAAAGAAATTGGTCAAACAAGAAAAGTTGTTTTGGAAAAATTTGATGAACAAAAATGGAAAGGAATTTCAGAAAATTATATTCCTGTTTTTTTAACAATTGAACTCCCTGATCCAGATCTAAAGGGTAAAATTGTCAAAGCTATATTTAAAAATAAAAAAGGTGATCATTTAATAGGTGAAGTTTTGAGTATACCCCAAAAAACTAAAGAATAGTGTAAAAAGGAAGCTAAAGTAAAAAATATCACCATATTTTCAAAGCAAACGATAACAAAGGAATTCAAAGGATATATAAAAAAATCTATAAAAAATACAAGCAAAAACAATAATTGAAAAGCAGTAGAAATTTTTCCAAGAATAGTAGGTTTAATATTAGTATAATTTTTATGTAATAGATAAATAGCTCCACTAAGTATAGCAATATCTCTAAAAATAATTATAAAAAAAAGTTTAAAAGAGATATAATTTTCTAAATAAAATAAAGCATAAAGCATATTAATAAAAGTTTTATCAGCTATAGGATCAAGAAGTTTGCCTAAGGTTGTTTCCTGGTTAAAAATTCTGGAAAAAATTCCATCAAAAGCATCACTTAAAATAGCTGTTGTAAGTAAAATAACCAGAATATTTACAGAAACCTTTTTTAGCCAAAGAACCGGAAAAATAAAAGCCAATATAAGTCTATACAAACTTAAAAGATTGGGCATTTTAAAAATATCTTTTGGTCTAATTTCCATAAAAAATTATTATAATGCCTATCCTTGATTTTTAAAGAATTTTTATTAAGCTTTAATGAGAGGTATCAAAAATGATTCTTTTACATATTTGTTGTGGACCTTGTAGTCTTTATTTTGTTAAATATTTTAGAGAAAAAAATCTACCTTTTGTAGGTTATTTTTATAACCCTAACATCCATCCTTATAAAGAGTTTCGTCAAAGAATAAGAGCTTTGGAGGAAGTTCAAAAAATTAAAAATTTTGAAATTATCTGGGATAAAGAATATGGTCTAAGGAAATTTGTAAAGGAAACCTTTATGCTTTGGGATAAACCTGGTAAGAGATGTGAAAGATGTTATATAATGCGTCTTAAAGCTACAGTTAAGAAAGCTTTAGAAATAAAAGCTGAAGCTTTTACTTCAACTCTTCTTTATAGCGTTCATCAAGATCATGAATTGATAAAAGCTATAGCAGAAGATTTGAGCTATAAATATAAAGTTCCTTTGTATTATGATGATTTCAGAAAAGGCTATAAGGAGGGACAGAAAGAAGCTATAGCACTTGGTATTTATCGTCAGGGATATTGTGGATGTATTTTCAGTGAAGAAGAAAGATATTATAAAAAACGCAAAAAAGAACTACTTAGACAACTTAAGGCTAATGATACTTTTTTATTTCATCAATAATAAAAGCAAGGGCTGAAAAAGCCTCTTCTCTATGTTTTGCAAAAACACTTATGGAAGCAATTCTTTCTCCTATTTTTAAAAACCCTATATTATGATAGATAAGAATCTCAACCAGATCAAACTTTTTTTTAGCTTCTTTTTTTATATCTTTTAATTTTTCTAAGATTTTTTTATCTATATTTAAACCACGGGAGGGTACTTCTTTTCCATTTTTAAGATCATATTCTCTTACAAAACCATGAAATTCTAATATACATCCAAATTTTCCCTTTAAATCTCTTATAAACTTCTCTTTTTTTTCCATATAGTCTTTATAAGTTTTCACAACCATAGTTCTTTATATTTCTCTTTATAGAAATCCTTCCACGATCATTCCTATAAGATTAATTAGCTCTTCTTTTGAAATGCTAATTTGAGCAATTGTTTGCATCTTTTACCTCTTTTTTAAGGTTTTTTTAATTCAAGTTTAAACATGTTTTAAAAACATTCAAGACGTGACTATATTAAAGTTAAATTATACTCTGGGAAAAGTAGAAATTATTTACTGAGAACTCTGCCTGAAAATTGCCTGCAAAATGCACCCAAAAATCCTCTGAAATCGATTGAAATCGATTGGGATAAATTTCTGAAAACCCTGATTATTTCTTAAATTAAAGAGCCGGCGAGGGGACTTGAACCCCTAACCCTGGGATTACAAATCCCATGCTCTGCCAATTGAGCTACGCCGGCGTATTTAAAAAATGGCGGAGGAGGCGGGATTCGAACCCGCGGTGCGGGTTTTAGCCCGCACACTCGCTTAGCAGGCGAGCGCCTTCGACCACTCGGCCACTCCTCCTTTTATTTAAAGATTATGGTTCCGGGGCCTGGATTCGAACCAGGATTCTGGGAGCCAAAGTCCCATGTCCTGCCAATTAGACGACCCCGGAATTATACTAATTCAATTGTAAAATATAACACAATTTAAATTTTTGTAAAGTTAATTTGCTCCCTCTAAAAAACGAATTTAATATCTTTACAAAAATTTGAAAAAATAAAGAGAAACTTTATAATAAATTTGTGCTTATATTAGAAATATTAATTTTTGTACTTCTTTTTTTATTATTCCTTTTTCTATATAGCCGCTATTCTTATCTACATTCCAAAGTTGAAGAAAATTCTAATATGCTAAATCAATATTTCCAAAATATACAAAATCCTTTGTTTTCTATAAAAGAACGTCTTCAAGATCTCCAAGAAATCCGTACAGAACTTAAAACCCTTCACCTTACAGAACATCTGTTGCAAAAAATAAATGAAGAAATTAATGCTTTAAATGCTATTTTTATAAGTAGAAAATCTGGTATAAGTGGAGAAAAATGTTTAGAAGAAATTTTGGCTCTATTACCTCCTAATTTGTTAGTTAAAAATCTAAAACTTAATAACGGCGTAGTAGAATTCGCTTTAAAACTCAAAAATGAAAAATATCTTCCTATTGATTCTAAATTTATAGCTCCTGAACTTCTAAAAAATCAAGAAAATTCAAATTATTTAGAAAAAGAAATTATTAAAAGAATAAGAAAAAGAGCCCAAGAGATTACCTTATATCTAAAAGATGAAAAATCTGTAGGTTTTGCTATTATGACTGTTCCTGATGGTGTATATAATTTTTTAAGAATGCGTTTAATGGAAGAACTTGAAAAAATAAATATAATTCTTGTTCCTTATCAATTATTACTTCCTGTTTTGATGTTTATATGGTTCTTTTTTGAAAAATTTACTGTTAATTATAATGAAAATATGATAAGTAAATATTTGAGCTTTTTAGAAACAAGTCTTTTTGAGTTGGAAAAAAATTTAAATCAAATTTTAAAAGAAATTAAAGCTTTTGAAAATTTCAATCAAAAAAATAAAGAAATAATTCATTCTCTTAAAAAAGAACTTGAAAAGCTTAAAAATTTGAAAAACTGAATTAATTAGTATCTTAAATGAATACAATCGCCAGAATAAATTTTTTCTATTTTTCCTTCCTTTGTTTTTAAAAGTAAAGCTCCATCTTCAGCAAGATCAAAAGCCAAACCTCTTATTTCTCTTTGAGGCTGAATAATTTTTACTGCTTTACCTAAGGTTGAACTTAATTTTTTCCAGTCTGAGATAATCTTCTCAGAAGACATTTTTAAATATTTTTGAATTTTTCGCACAATTTCTATAATTAAGTCCTCTCTTTTTATTTCTTTTTTTAAAATCTCTTTTAATGATACAGCAAAAGGTTCAAAAGAATTTATTTCATTGTTTACATTTATACCAATTCCTATAACAGCATATTTAAGTTGATCTACTTCTGCTTTTATTTCAAGAAGAACCCCAGCCAATTTTTTCTCTTCGTTCTCTTTTTGATAAAGTACATCATTAGGCCATTTCAATTTTATTTTCAAGCCTGTAGTTTCTTTAATAGCTAAACCAATTGCCAAACTTGCTATATAAGTAAGAAGAAACGCTTCTTTCAAAGAAAAAGATGGTTTTATAACCAGGCTCATCCATATCCCACCTTCAGGAGAAATCCAAACTCTCCCAAGTCTTCCTCTACCTGATGTTTGAATTTCAGCAATAACCAAAGCCTCTTCGCCTCTTTCTCCTAATTCCTTTGCCACATTCATAGTAGAAGAAATTTTTTTAAAATAATAAATTTTATAAGGAAGCTTCTTTAATATTTCTTCATCAATAAAATTTGGTGAATTTATAAGTCTATAACCTTTGTGAGTGGTTTCTATTTGATAGCCCTCTTTTTTCAAGGCTTGAACATTTTTCCATACAGCAGTTCTTGAAATACCAAGTTTTTTAGCAATACTCTCTCCAGAAACAGGCTCTGAAGCTTTTTCCAGTATCTTAATAATAAATTTCTTATTTTTCATGTTTTGTTTTTTCTATGTAAGCATAGGCATTATGAGCATGGATAGACTCAAAATTTTCAGCCTCTACTGCAAACCAAATAACTTCAGGATGTTCTGACAATTTTTTAGCTACTCCTCTTACCACATCTTCCACAAACTTTGGATTATTATAGGAATATTCTGTAACATATTTTTCATCAGGTCTTTTTAAAAGAGGATAAACCGGGCTTGAAGCAGATAACTCCGCAATTTCTATAAGCTCCTCTAACCAGATAAACTTTTTGAATCTCACTTTTATGGTTACTATTCCCCTTTGATTATGAGCAGAATATTTACTTATAGCTTTGGAACAAGGGCAAAGGGTCATTACAGGAACTTTAACTCCTATAATCAAATCTTTTTTTCTTGAAGAAAAAGAAGCCATCATAAAAGCCTGATATTCCATAAGAGAAGAAACACCACTAACAGGTGCTTTTTTTTCCAAAAAATATGGGAAATACATCTCTAAATGTGCTGATTTAGCAGATAATTTTTGTCTTATTTTTTTTAAGATTTTCTCAATATTTTTAATGTGTATTTCTCCCTTAAATTCATTAATCACTTCTATAAATCGGCTCATATGAGTGCCTTTAAATTTAGCAGGTAAATCAACATAAAGATTAATTTCTGCAATGGTATGCTGAAACCCCTTTTCTTTATCTAATACTGTAACAGGATATTTAAACCCTTTTATTCCTACTTTATCTAAAGGAATTTTTTCTTCAGGAGAAGTGTTCTGAATGTCTATAAGTTTCATTAAATCTTCTCTAAATTAACAAATTTTAAGCTTCAAAAGCTTATCTCTTATTTTTTTTACATCTTCAAAAGTTTTACCTTTATAATTCCAAAAATCTTCTCCTCTTTTTTCCAGCTTTTTAAGTTCCAAATCTTCATAAACCCATCCTATAATTTTTTCTTTAAATTCTTTTTTAATTAATTTCTGATCTTCTTCATCCTGAATTTGATTCCCTATAATCCAAACATTTTCCAATTTTAAATCCTTTGCCAATTTTAAAATTTGCTTTGAAGTATCTATACTTCCTTGAAAAGGTGTAGTTACTACTAAAATTGCATCCATAGGAACTATAGAAGCTCTACCAAAGTGTTCTACTCCTGCTTCCATATCCACAATTACTATCTCCTTGGATGATAAAATTAAATAGGTAAGAAGTTTTCTTAAGACAGTTTGTTCTGCACAGGCACAACCTCCTCCTGCAATTCTAATAGCACCTAAAACCATTAACTTAAGATCATTTTTTTTTAGCATAAATTTTTCAGGAAGATCTTCTACCTTAGGATTTAAATTATAATAAATTCCTGATTTTTGTGCTCTTTCTATTAAAAGATCTTTCATCTCTGCTAAAGGTTTAACCTCTCCTTTGATGCCAAAGATCCTTGCTAAATGAGGACTGGGATCAGCATCTATAGCTAATACAGTATAACCCTTTTCTAAAAATGCTAAAGATAAGAAACCTGCTATTATACTTTTACCAACTCCACCTTTACCACAAAAAGCAATTTTCATAAATAAAAAATATATCAAATTTTAACAAAAAAAGCAACAAAAAGTTTTAAAATAACTTTTAAAGACCTTTTGATAAAATTGAGCTTTGATATTTAAAAATGAGATGATTTATGAAACTTTTTGATTTAAATGGCAGGCCAGGAGGGACTTGAACCCCCAACCTTCGGATTTGGAGTCCGACGCTCTGCCAAGTTGAGCTACTGGCCTACCTCCTATTTTTTAACTTCTTTATGTATAGTATGTTTTCTATCCCAGGGACAATATTTTCTTAATTCTAATCTATCAGGAGTATTACGTCTATTTTTAGTAGTAGTGTAATTAATCCTCTTACATTCAGTACACTGAAGATGTATAATTATCCTTGCTTCTCCTTTTTTAGCCATCTCTGTATGCCCCTTTATTCTATTATTTTTGTAACTACACCAGCTCCAACTGTTCTACCACCTTCTCTAATCGCAAACCTCAATCCCTCCTCTAATGCCACCGGCTTTATCAACTCAACCTCTAACTCTACATTATCCCCTGGCATCACCATCTCTACTCCCTCTGGTAACTTCACCACCCCTGTTACATCTGTTGTCCTAAAATAAAACTGCGGCCTATACCCATTAAAAAATGGTGTATGCCTACCCCCCTCCTCCTTCTTCAATACATATACCTCTGCCTTAAACTTCGTATGTGGCTTTATACTCCCTGGCTTCGCAAGCACCTGCCCCCTCTCTACATCATCCTTCCCTACTCCCCTTAATAACACCCCTACATTGTCACCTGGTAATGCCTCATCCAATATCTTCCTAAACATCTCTATACTCGTTGCTACTGTCTTTATCGTTGGCCTTAAACC
>NZ_JQKW01000008.1 GCF_000746255.1 Thermodesulfobacterium hydrogeniphilum | reverse complement strand
TCAATCTCTTTAACTCTTTAACACTAATCCCAAATTTACTTGCTATCTCACTTAGTGTATCCCCTCTCCTGACTGTGTAATAAATAGATCTCGCTAAGGAATGAGAATTAATTAACAGAAAATTTGTGAAAAATATTAATAAGATTAATAACAACTTTAAAAATTTCATTAATTAAACCTTCTTATTTTTAGATGCTAATTCTTGTTTTATTTCCCAAAGAAAATTTAAAGCAGAGATAGGTGTCATTTCTTCTATATTTAGTTTAGCAATCTTTTCCAATACAGGATGAGAGGTTTCAAATATAGATAACTGGGCAATTTTTCTTTTTGGAGTTATATTTACCTCTGTAGATTCTTTAAGATTTTTATTTTCTAATTTATATAATATTTCCTTAGCTCTGTCAACCACTTCTTGAGGAATACCTGCCAATTTTGCAACTTCTATTCCATAAGACTGATTGGCGGCTCCTGGAATAACTTTATATAAAAATATTATTTCATCTTCCCATTCTTTTACAGATACGTGATAATTTTTAATTCCAGAATATAATTTTGCCAGTTCTGTTAATTCAAAATAATGCGTAGCAAGTAGGGTAAAAATTTTTCTTTGATATAAATTTTCAGCAATAGCCCAGGCAAGAGACATTCCATCATAAGTGCTGGTTCCTCTACCCACTTCATCAAGTATAATTAAACTTTTACAGGTAGCATTTTTCAAAATATAAGCACATTCACTCATTTCTACCATAAAGGTGCTTTTACCTCTTATAAGTTCATCTCCTGCTCCAATTCTGCTAAAAATTTTATCAAATATTCTTATTTTACCATAACTTGCAGGGATATAGCTTCCCATCTGAGCCATAATTACAATAAGAGCATTTTGCCTTAAATAAGTAGATTTACCTCCCATATTAGGACCTGTTATAATAAGAAGGATAGAATCTTCTTTATTTAATTCTACAGAATTAGGAACAAAATTCTCTTTACCCTGGATTTTTTCTATTACAGGATGCCTTCCATCCTTGATAATAAAAACAGGATCCTCTACTATTTCTGGACAAATATAATCATTTTCTATAGCAACTTGAGCCAAAGATATTAAAACATCTAAGGATGCTATTGCTTGAGAGGTCTTTTTTAGTTTTTCTTTATATTTGCTTACCTCCTCTCTCAGCTCTAAGAATATTTCATATTCTAAATTTTTTATTTTCTCTTCTGCAAAGAGAATTTTATTTTCAAGTTCCTTTAATTCTGGTGTAATAAATCTTTCCACATTAGTAAGTGTTTGCTTTCTCTGAAAATAAGATGGAACCTGATTTAGATAACTTTTAGAAACCTCAAAATAATAACCAAAAACTTTGTTATAACCTATCTTTAAAGTGGGAATTCCTGTTTTTTGTTTTTCTTTTCTTTCAAGTTCGGACAAATAGTACATAGCATTTTCTTTTAAATCTAAAAGTTCATCAAGCTCAGTATTAACCCCTCGCTTAATTATCCCTCCTTCTTTCAGAGTAGTAGGAGGATTTTCCACCAAACAGGTCTTGAGTTTTTCATAAAGCTCTGAAAAGTTTTCTATTTCATTTACAAGTTCTTTTAATAAAATAGGGAATTTTATCCCTTTTTCTTTTTCTAAAATAACTTTTATCTCTGGCAAATACTTTAAGCTATCTCTTAGCAAACTCAATTCTTTGGGATTAGCCAGTTTTAGACTGCATCTTATACTTAATCTCTCCAAATCAGACAGTTTTTTAAATAAATTTTTCAATTCTTCTCTTATATTTTTATGTTCTATAAAAAATTTTACAACTTCTTGCCTTTTCTGAATTTCTTTAATATCCTGTAAAGGGTATAAAATCCAATCTTTTAATAATCTCGCTCCCATAGGGGTGGAGGTTTTATCAAGAACCCAAAATAAAGAATATTTTTCACTCCCATCCCACAGGTTTCTAATTAATTCCAAATTTCTTTTAGTAGATTCATCCAAAAATAAAAATTTTTCAGGAAAATAAAATTTGGGTTCTTCCAGTTTATCAGCCAATTGAGACTGATAAATTTGTAAATATGCTAAAATGGCCCCAACTGCTTTTAATCCTTCTTCATAAAGTTCTGACTGGATGATATTAAAATTAAAATCCTGTAAAAGCTCTTTTTTAAAGTATTTTTTTTCTATAAAACTTAAATGAACTTTGGGTAAATTTTGTTTTAAAATTTTAGCAACTTCAGAATTTTCCAGATCTTTGCTTAAAATTATCTCCTTAGGTTCTTTTTTTAATAACTCTGAGAGAAAAGAGTCTTTTTTTAATTCTGTAAAAATGAACTCACCGCAGGAAAGCTCTAAAAAACTTATCCCTACCTTTTTATCTATAAAAATACTGGCAAGATACTTTTTTTCTTTATCGGATAAGGCTTCTAAGTCAATAAGTAAACCTGGTGTATAAATTTTTACTACCTCTCTTTTCACAAGACCTTTGGCAAGAGCAGGATCTTCCACCTGCTCACAGATAGCAACTTTAAATCCCATATCTACAAGTTTTTGAACATAAAAACTGCTTTTATCAGCAGGAATTCCACACATAGGAGCTATAAGATCTTTACCAGCTTCTCTTTTGGTTAAAACCAAGCCAAGAAGAGGTGCTACAGTTTCCGCATCCTCAAAAAACATTTCATAAAAATCTCCTAACCTGAAAAATAAAATAGCATCAGGATACTGATTTTTAATCTCAAAATACTGTTTAAACATAGGAGTAATTTCTGTTTTAACTTTCCCTCTCACTTCTGTAAAGCCCTTTTTTTATTATGTATTTATAAACATTTTCAGGAACTAAATATCTAATAGACCTGCCTTGAGAACATAATCTTCTAATTAAAGTGCCTGAAATGTTTAAAGCCACAGCTCTATAAAAATAAACTTTATTTTTTATATCCTGCTTTTTCCAAAGTTCTTTTATTTTTTTTAAGAAGTATTCTTCTGCTTCATTCCAATCCTCTATTTCTCTTGAAACTACTATTATTTTGGTGTAATCTAAAAATTTTTCATAATGCCACCATGTTTCAAACTCACAAAAGCTGTCCCATCCTATAATAAGATATAAATCAAGAAAAGGGTATAAAGTCTTTAATTTTTGTAAAGTTTTTAAGGTATAAGATGGTTTTTCTTCTTTTTCTATACCCAAAGCTTCAAAGAAAGGATTGTCTTCAATAGCAAGTTTTGTCATCTCAAAACGGTTTTCAAAAGAAGAAAAACCTGTTTTTTTATGGGGAGGATACCCTGCAGGAATGAATAAAATTTTTTCTAAATTAAAAACTTCTCTAACTTCTTCTGCAATTCTAAGATGAGCTAAATGAGGGGGATCAAAAGTTCCCCCAAGAATACCTATTTTTTTAAGTTCTGATTTGTCCATTACCAAAAACTATAAACTTAGTGGTAGTTAATTCTTCAAGTCCCATAGGTCCATAGGCATGTATCTTAGTAGTAGATATTCCGATCTCAGTTCCCAAACCAAGTTCTCCTCCGTCATTGAATCTGGTAGAAGCATTGACAAGAACTACACTGGCATCAACTTCTTTTAAAAATTTCATAGCTTTGGTATAACTTTCTGTAACTATAGCCTCTGTATGATTACTTCCATATTTGGAAATGTGTTCTATAGCTTCATCTATACTATTAACTACTTTTATTGCCAAAATAAGATCTAAATATTCAGCATACCAATCTTCCTCTGTAGCAGGTTTGGCCCAAGGAATATATTTCAAAGTTTCAGAACATCCTCTTAATTCAACTCCATACTTTTTATAATCTTCTGCAATCTCAGGTAGAAACTTATCTGCAATATCTTTATGAACTAATAAAGTTTCCATAGCATTACACACTCCAGGTCTCTGGCACTTAGCATTTACAGCTATGACTTTAGCCATATTCAAATTAGCTTCATTATCTATATAAACATGGCAAACACCTTTGTAATGTTTAATTACAGGCATACGTGCCTTTTCTGTAACAAATCTAATAAGCCCTTCTCCTCCTCTTGGAATAACAAGATCTATGTATTCCTCCAATTCCAACATATATTCCATTAAACTTCTTTCTGGAGTAGGCACAATCTGAACTACATCTTCAGGAACACTAAATTCTTTTAATGTTTCTCTAAAAATTTTTCCCAAAGCTAAATTAGAGTTTATGGCTTCCTTTCCACCTCTTAAGATAACTGCATTTCCACTTTTAAAACAAAGTCCTGCTGCATCTATAGTAACATTTGGTCTGCTTTCATAAATGATAGCTATAACTCCTAAAGGGACACGCATCTTTCCAACAAGCAGTCCGTTGGGTCTTTTCCACATTTTTACCACTTCTCCCACAGGATCAGGTAAAACTGCTACTTCCTCAAGTCCTTTAGCCATACTTTCTACAATTTTATCTGTAAGAGTTAAACGATCAATAAAGGCTTCACTTTTCCCTTTGGCTATAGCCTGATCAACATCTTTTTTATTTATTTCCTTTAATTCTTCCTTTTTTTCTCTAAGCTTTTGAGCAACCTTTTTTAAAATCTCATTTTTAGTTTGAGAAGATAAAGTTGCTAAAATTTGAGAAGCCTTTTTAGCTTTTTTAGCCATATTTAAAATCAATTCTTTTAAATCTGCTTCAGCCATATTCTCCTCCTAATTTTAATTTTTGATTTTTAGGGTTTCAATTTTAAAACTATCTGATATTATAAAACTATTTGATATTATTTAAATATATTATTTTATCATTAAAAATGTAAAATGGGAGAGTTAGAAAAACTTCTTAAACTGACGCAAAGACCCTTACCACCTTTGCCAAAAATTGCTAAAGCTATATTAGAAACTCTTTTATTAAAAACTGAAAGAGAATTTTTTGAATTAATTTCTACCAATAAAGAGCTTTCTTCTTTAATTTTATCTATAGCTAATCTTCCACAATTTAGAAAAAATAATCCCCCTGTAGAAGATATTAGAAAAGCTTTACTAATTTTGGGAGATATATTCGTAAGAACTCTGGTTTTAAGTTTCATTTCCACAAAAATTCAAAAAACTACTTTTAATGAATTCAATTTTAAACTTTTTTGGGCAAGAGCTATAACTAATCTTTGCTTTTCTAACATACTTTTTGATTATATTGAAAACTATCCTTCTCATTTGCATATCTCTGCCTATCTTATGGATTTTGGAATTATTGTTTTGTATCTAATTTATCCTCAAGGTTATTTAAAGGTTCTAAAACTAAAAAATTTGGGAAAAACAACTTGTGAAGCAGAAAGAGAAGTCTTTGGAGTTGATCATGCTATCATAGGTGCTGAATATTTTGAAAATTACACCTTTCCAAGAAGATTTATTTTGGATATACTTTATCATCATAGAGTTTCTACTTTACCTGAAGAAATACCTGATGGAATTTTAAATGATGTGAAAATTATTCATCTTATAGACTTAGGAGTAGGAAGTTATTTTAGCAATGAAAGAGAAAAAAAGTTCTCTGAATTTAAAGAATTTGCTCATAGAAATTTTAATTTTACCACTTCTCAAGCGGAAACTTTTATAGAAACTCTTCCCTCTTGGGTTAATCAGTTTTTTGAAATTTTTAATTATAAAGAGTTTTTATTAATTCCCTATAGTAAATGGTTAAAAGAAAAAAATGAAAAATTAAAAGAAACTATAAAAAAGATAGAAGAAACCAAAAAAGAAAAAGAAGAAATTATAAAAAATTATAAGAACGAACTTACCAAGCTTTTAAAAGAAAAAGAGTATCTTATACAACAATTATCCATTTTAGAAGATAAATTAAGAAAAACATCTATTTTGGATCCTCTAACTCAATTATATAATGAAAATTTTTTTAAATCCAGATTAAAAGAAGAATTGCTTAGAGCTAAAAGATACAAAAGAATTGTGAGTATTCTTTTAATAGAAATAGAAAAATTAACAAAATTAACAGAAAGTTATGGCTCAAAAGAAGAAGAAAAGATTTTAAAAATTTTAGCAGAAAATATATCTCAAAAACTAAGAAGAGTTGATATTGTAGCTAAATTAGATCATCCAGAAAGATTTGCTATAATTTTACCTGAAACTCCCATGGGTGGAGCTATGGTAGTTGCAAGAAAAATACTTAAAACTGTAGAAAAAACTTTTTACAATCATTACAAAATACCCAAGTCTGCATTTATAACTGTAATAACTTATGATCCTTCAAAGTTAAATCCTAAAACAGATCCTCAGGTTGATGCAATTTTAAAAGCCCTGATAAAGGGTATGGAATTTTTGAAAGAGAAGAAACAAAAAAGAATTTTAGCTTTGGTGATAGATAAAGAACTTGAAAACGCAAAAGATTAGAATTGATAAACTTCTGGTTAAAAAAGGTTTATGCGAAAGCAGGGAAAAGGCTCAGGCTCTAATTTTAGCAGGTAAAGTCTGGATTTCTGCAGATTCTAAGAATTTTCAAAGAATAGAAAAACCAGGCACTTCTGTTCCAGAAAATGTAGAGATAAAAATTGAAGAAAAAATTCCTTATGTTTCAAGAGGTGGAATTAAATTAGAGGGAGCTTTAAAGGCTTTTGATTTAAATGTAAAAAATTTAATTTGTTTAGATATAGGAGCTTCTACAGGAGGATTTACCCATTGTCTTTTACTAAATGGTGCTAAAAAAGTTTATGCAGTAGATGTAGGAAAAGGACAACTTCATTATTCTTTAAGAATTGATCCAAGAGTAATTGTTATGGAAAAAGTAAATGCCAGATATTTAACTCCTGATATGTTTCCTGAAAAATTTGATTTAATAACTATTGATGTTTCTTTTATTTCCCTTAAAAAGATTCTACCTGTTTTAACTCATCTTTTAAAACCTAAAGGGCAAATTTTAGCTCTTATAAAACCACAATTTGAAGTAGGGCCAAAATTTGTTAAAAAAGGTGTAGTAAAAGATTCAAAACTTCATAAAAAGGTGGTTAATGAAATTTGGGAATTTGCAGAGAATTTAGGATTAAAAGCCTTAGGAGTTGTAGAAAGCCCTATTCTTGGTCCAAAAGGAAACAGAGAGTTTTTTATTCTTTTACAAATTTTCTGTTATTACTAAAGGCATGTCACATTTTAAATTTGAAACCACACATTGATATATAACTATTGATATATAACTCTTGACTTTTATTGAATTTTTCTTACATTGAATAGAGAATTTTTTTAAGAAGGAGGAGGTTATGAAAAAGGTTTTTGTTTTATTTTTTGTTTTTTGTTTAATTTTTTATGTTGTAAGTTTTGCTCAAGAAACCAATTCAACGGTAGAGGTTATAACACCAAAGGCTGAAAAAGTAAAAAATTCCCAAGCTAAGGAATCCCTGATATATTATCCTGTTCCTTATATTCCTGTTTTAAAAGATTTGCGTTATGATGCTAATAATAGTGCTATTCTTAAAAGTGGTAATGTTATTACTGGTATGTTAGTTTTTAAAGGTAATTATAGTGCCAAATCTCTTATAGATTTTTACAAAGTGCAGATGAAAAATAATGGCTGGAAAGAAATTGGAAGTTTTAGTTCTAAAATCACCTTTATAGCTTATAAACGCCCTGGGGGAAGTGCTTTTATTAGTGTTTCTGAGGGATATTTTTCAACAGAGTTAAGAATTGTTGTTATTCTTACAGAAAACAAATAAAAGCATGGATAACTTGCTTAAAGATAAAAACATTCTTTTAGGAATTACAGGGGGTGTAGCTCTTTATAAAATTTGTGATCTTATCAGAAAATTAAAAGCTGAAGAAGCCAATGTTAAGGTTATTTTAAGCAGTGGTGCAGAGGAGTTCGCTCGTCCTGTTCTTTTTTCCAGTTTAAGTGGTAATGAAACTTTTACTAATGCTGATTTTTTTAAACCAACAGGAAGAATCCTTCATATAGAACTCGCTAAATTTCCTGATCTTATTTTAATAGCTCCTGCTACAGCCTCTTTTTTATCTAAATTAGCAACAGGACAGGCAAGTGAGCTTTTGTTAGCCACTCTTATTGCTTCTAAAGCCCCTACTTATATTTTCCCTTCTATGAATACCAATATGTGGGAACATCCTGCTACTCAAGAGAACATCAAAAAACTTAAAAATTACGGATATTTTATATATGAACCTTCTGAAGGAAAACTTGCCTGCCAAAGTGTAGGTAAAGGCAGACTTCCTGAAATAGAAGAAATTTTAGAAACAATTAAGGCTCATTTTATTAAAAAAACATTAAAAGGAAAAAAGGTTTTGATTACAGGTGGTCCAACCAGAGAATATATAGATGAGGTGAGGTTTATCACCAATGATTCTTCGGGAAAAATGGCTTTTTATCTTGCTAAAAATGCTTATTACAGAGGAGCCGAAGTTCATTTAGTCTGGGGATTAAAAGATTTTCCTTATGTTTTACCCAATTTGGAATATATTTCTTCTATACCATTTCCTAAGATCTATTTTGTAAGAACAACCAAGGAGATGTTTGAGATTTCACAGAGAGTTTTTCCAGAATGTAATATAGCCATTTTTGCCTCTGCTCCTTGTGATTTTAGACCTAAAAATATTTTTAAAGGTAAACTAAAAAAAACAAAATCTCTTACCTTAGAATTAGAACTTACAGAAGATATTGCAAAAACCTTAGGAACCAATAAAAGAGCTGATCAAATTACCATAGGATTTGCTTTAGAAGAACCTGATAAACTTGAAACTTATGCTCAAATTAAGAAAAAAGAAAAAAATTTTGATATAATTATAGCCAATCCTCTTACAACCATGGGAAAAGAAACTTCAGATTTTATAATTTTTACTTCTAAAGATAAACTTGTATTTAAAGATATTTCCAAAATGCAATTAGCTCAGTTTTTGTTTGATTTTCTTGGTTCATATGTACAAAGAGGCTCTTCTTCTAAGTAATCTCCTGTAGCATAATAAGCCCTTGCTCTGCATCCTCCACAAACTCTTATATATTCACATCTTCCACACTTTCCTTTATATTTAGAAAAATCTCTTAAATTGTTAAATATCTCTGAATTTTCCCAGATTTCTTTAAAGGTCTGTTTTCTTAAATCTCCGCAAGGTAATTCCAGATACCCACAGGTTTGAACTATACCAACATGAGAAATAAAACAAAAACCTGTTCCTGCAAGACATCCTCTGGTAACAGCATCAAGACCAAAGGTTTCAAAAGTAACTTTTTTCCCTTCCACTTTAGCTCTTTGTCTTAAAATACGATAATACATAGGTGCACAAGTTGCTTTTAATTGGAGCCCTGATTTTTCTCTTTGATCATAAAACCAGTTTAATATCTTTTCATATTCCTCTGGAGTTAAAGCTCCTTTTTGAAGTTCTTTACCTCTTCCAACAGGCACCAAAACAAAAATATGATGTGCTATAGCTCCTATATTTTTAGCAAGTTCATGAATTTTAGGTAATTCATTAACATTTACAGCAGTAACAGTAGTATTTATTTGAACAGGTATTTTAGCTTCTTTTAAAGTTAAAATACCTTTCATGGCACCTTCAAAAGCACCAGGCACCCCTCTAAAATTATCATGAGCTTCAGCAGAAGCTCCATCAAGACTGATACTCACTCTTGCTATTCCAGAATCTTTTATTTTTTCAGCTATTTCCTTGTTAATCAAAGTTCCATTTGTAGCTAAAACCGGTTTAAATCCAAGTTCCACAGCTTTTTTAGCAATATCAAAAACATCAGGTCTTAGAAGTGGTTCTCCTCCAGTTAAAATTATAATAGGACTACCTACTTCTTTTATTTCTTCCATTATTCTAAAAATCTCCTCAGTAGTTAATTCATTTTTATAAGGCCCCTTTGATGAAGCTGCTCTACAATGAATACAATTCAAATTGCAAGAACGTGTTATTTCCCAAGCAATAAGCCTTGGAACAAATTTTTCCATAAAATCACCTCTTTTAAAATCTTTTAACAAAATTTTTTAATACCCCTACATTTTCTATGCTTATTTCTACTATATCCCCTTCTTTAAGTTCTCCTACTCCCGGAGGAGTCCCTGTAGCAATTACATCTCCAGGATAAAGAGTCATGATATTTGAAATAAATTTTACAAGATAAAAAACATCAAAGATAAGCTCTTTTGTTGAACTGCTCTGTTTAATTTTTCCATTTACTTTCGTTTCAATTTTTAAATTATTTGGATCTACTTCTGTTTCAATAAAAGGACCTATAGGAGCAAAGGTATTGAAGCTTTTGCTTCTGGTCCACTGACCATCCTTTCTTTGTAAATCTCTTGCTGTTACATCATTAAAACAGGTATAACCTAAAATTGCCTCTTCTACTTTCTTAAAATTGTTTGGTCTATAAATGTTCTTTCCTATTACGACTGCTAATTCTCCCTCATAATGAACCTCTTTACTTTCTGGTGGCAATATTATATCTTCTTCTGGACCTATTACTGCTGAAGAAGGTTTCAAAAACAAGATAGGCTCTTCTGGGAGTTTCATTTTTAATTCTTCAGCATGATTTTTATAATTAAGACCTACTGCAATTATTTTAGAGGGTAAAACCGGAGAAAGAACTTTAACTTCCTCTAAGCTATAAATTTTTCCTGTGAGTTCCAACTTTTCAAAAGGGCTTTTTATTTCAAAAATTTCCGAATTTTTTATAATTCCATAAATAACCTTATTTTCTACTAAAAATCTGCCTATTTTCATTAAAGAAAATTTTAGTATAAAACTTTAAAATTACAAGCAAAAATAAAAAAATGCCCTCATACCTTTTTAGGTATGAGGGCTTAAGATCTTTTAATTTTTAATTATTACTTTTTACCTTCAAAAGGAATGGCTAATTTTTGTAACTGTTCTTTGGTTAAAGGTTTTCCAAAAGCTGGAAATTGAATTAAAGGCTTTTCTGCATTTTCAAGAGGTATCCATTTTCCATTTTTATAATCCATAAAGGCATTTTTATACTCTACACCTTCAACTATTGGTATTACTCCCTTAAGATTAGTTAAAGTTCTATTTTCAATCCAAGTAATAGTAATACTTCCTCTTTGAATTTGTTTAACAGTTTTTGTTCCATGACATTCATCACACTTTTTGCCTTTTTTAGTTACATAATGAGAGAAATAAGGAGCCATAAGCATAAAAGTTTTGTTTTTTCCAACCACAAAGGTTTGAATATTTCCAGAAACTACCTTTCCTTTATAATTAATAAGAAATGTCCATCCATGTAAAGGTATAGCAATTTTTTTCTTTTCTTTTATCATTGTCTCCATATGACAATTGGCACAGGTAATTGTTTGAGCTACATGACAGGCAGTGCAATCTAATTTCCCTTTATGTATAGTATGGGATATCGTATTAGGAACATTATTTTTATGACAGTTCTCACACTTTACATTTATAGCACCTGGTTCTCTCATAGAAACATATCTTTTTCCATCTCCATGAATATCTTTTCCACTATGGCAGCTTACACAATTCATACCCTTAGAAAAATGAACATCAGGTATACCTGTTTTTTTCATCAATCCTAATATAGCTCTTTCTCTAGCATGACATCTCAAGCAATTTTTTTTCATATTTTTGGCTATTTTTACTGAATAAACTAATTTACCATTTTCTTTGGTTTTATGACACTTATCACATGATAAGATATGACAATGACTGCAAGGCAATTTTTCATAGGGTATTTCTGTAAGCTTTTCTATACCGCCTTGTTCTTTACTATACCAATAAGCCATTCCATGTGCATCATAATGCAAACTTTTTGAGTAAAAACAGTCGAAACCAGGAATATTCTGAGAAAACACTTCTTTAATATTGCCTACAAATATTAAAAATAGAAAACTTAAAAATAATATTGCATATTTTTTCATCGAACCACCTCCTGCAATTTTTTATATCAATATTTATTTTAATTAGTAAAAATTTTTAAAAAGTCAAGTAAAAATCTGGAGATATTATTTAAAAATCTTTACGAATGTATTTTTTGTATTATATTTATGAATTGGAGGAGTGCCCGAGTGGACGAAGGGGGCGGCCTTGAAAGCCGTTGAGGGTCTTCACGGCCCTCCGGGGGTTCGAATCCCTCCTCCTCCGCCAAATTGTTTTTTACACTTCCTAAATATTAAAAATTATATTGGATCTTTTTAATGCTTAAAAAATTTTTTAAAAAATTTAAAAAAGAAGAAGATGTCCAAACTCAAGAAGTTAAAGAATCTTTAGAAGTTCAAACTCAAGAGGTCAAAAGCGCTGAAACTCATCAACCTGAAATAGCTGAAACAAAAGAAAAAGGAGGTTTTTTTGGCTTTTTTAAAAAGGAAAAAATTTTAGAAAAGTTTAAAAAAGGACTCTCTAAAACAAAAGAAAAACTTTCAGAAAGTTTTGCAGAACTTTTTGAAGTAGATAAAATTGTTGATTTACAAACTCTTGAAGATTTAGAAGAAAAACTTATTTTAGCAGATCTCGGAGTAGAAACCACTTTAGATCTCTTGGAACCATTTAAAGATAAAGTTCTTAAAGGTGAGGCACTTACTACTAAACAGCTCAAGTCTTTTCTAAAAGAACAAATGCTTTCTTTTTTAAAAGAAACGGACAAACCTTTTCCACCAGATGGGAAACCTTCAGTTTTATTTTTTTTAGGAGTTAATGGAGTAGGGAAAACTACTACTATAGCAAAAATAGGTAAGAAACTTAAAGATAATGGCTATTCTGTAGTTCTTGTAGCTGCAGATACTTTTAGAGCTGCTGCTATAGATCAATTAAAAACCTGGGGAGAGAGAATTGATGTTCCTGTAGTAGCTCTTCAAGAAGGAGCTGATCCAGGAGCTGTAATTTATCAAGGAATAACCTATGCTCAAAAAAATAATATTGATGTAGCTCTTATTGATACAGCAGGAAGGCTTCACACTAAATATAATCTTATAGAAGAGCTCAAAAAGATGGTAAAAGTTATGAACAAACTTATTCCTGAAAAATATCAGGAGATTATTTTGGTTTTAGATGCTACTACTGGACAAAACGCCTTGAGTCAAGCTCAACATTTTTCTTCTGCTATTCCCATACACAGTGTAATAATTACAAAAATGGATGGAACTGCTAAAGGTGGAATAGCTATAGCTGTTTCCCATAAATTTAATCTTCCTATAAGATTTATAGGATTAGGAGAAAAAGCAGAAGATTTGGTACCTTTTGATAAAAAGGCTTTTGTTTCTGCTATTTTACCAGATTAGTTTATTAAGGGAGATGGCGTCCTCCCTTAATAACTGCCCAGCAGGGCTGATGACGCCTGCAGCTTTAAAAATTAAAGTTGAGGCGTTTTATAATGAAATGGTTTTGTCCTTTCTGCTGGGCAGAAATTCAAAAAAATACCAAGATCTGTCCAAAATGTAATAAAAATCTGCAGGAATTTCAAAAGTTTTCCTTTGAAGATAAACTTATTCTCGGTTTAAAAAACCCTGTTACTCAAAATAGAAAATTTGTTATTCATGTCTTAGGAAATATCAAAAGCTATAAAGCTGTAAAAATCTTAGGAAAAATGCTTTTAGAAAATAGAGATACCTTTGAACTTTGCGAAATTGCAAGGACTTTAAAAAAAATAAATACACCTGAAGCAATAAACTATTTAAAAGCAGCCAGTAATACCAAAAATCTTATCTTACGAAAAGTTATTTTAAATCTTTTGAAAGAGACATAAGGGGGTTTTTTTATGAAAAAAGAAATAATAAAAAATGCTATTGAATTTGTTTTAAAGCGAGAAAAGGAAGAAGGAGGATTTGCTGGAACGCCTCTTTTACCTCCCACTATAGAAGATACCTATTTTGCTATAAAAATCTTAAATATCTGCAATTATCCTATAAACATAAAAAAACAAAAAAATTTTTTATTAAATCAGAATATATTAAGTCTTACTTTAGACCCTTTGGCTAAGTTTTTTAAAATTTTGAATAATCTTTCTTTATTAAATCAGTTGAATAAAGATTGCTTAAAATTTTGCTATAAAAACCTGAAATATAAAATTCAAAAGAAACAACTTTCTTTAAAAGAAATAAAGGACTTGACAGAAATTTTTACGATCTTAAAAGATAAAGCTATTTTGTCTTTTTTAAAGGAAAAGACATTAAAGGAGTTATCAAAAGGATACTTTAGAACCATTAAAGATTTATATTTTTTATATAAAATTCTTCAACAGGATTTTCCTAAAGATTTTTTTGAGTTTATTTTAGAAGCTCAAAATTCTGATGGAGGTTTTGGATTTTTTAAAGGCACCACATCTTATATGGAAAATACTTATTACGCCTGTTATGTTTTGCACTGTTTTAATCTTTATCCCAAAGATTTAGATAAACTAAAGGAATTTGTTTTATCCTGCAGGAATAAAGATGGAGGTTTTGGAAGAAATTCTCAAGGAATTTCTTTTTTAGAAAGCACAATATTATGCTTTATGGATTCTGAAAAAATTTTAATCTTTTAAACGGAGGATCAAATGTTTAAGTTATTATTAATAGCTCTTGGAGGATCCTTTGGTGCCTTAGCCCGTTATGGAGTTGTTTTATTATCAACCAAACTAATATCTGATACTTTTCCTTTTGGCACTTTAACAGTAAATGTAATCGGTTCTTTTTTAGCATGTTTTTTATCTTTGCATTTTTTATATTCTGGAATAGATCCACTTTATAGATATTTCCTAATTATAGGATTTTTAGGTGCTTTTACTACTTTTTCTTCTTTTACTTTTGAAACCCTTTCTTTATTTCAACAGGGATACTTTTTATTAAGCATTTTAAATGTCTTTTTTAATTTTTTTATTTCTTTTTTATCTGGATTTTTAGGCTTTGCCCTTGCCAGATTTTTATTTTTTAAATAAAATTTTTTATAATTTATTTTGGAGGTTTTTAATTATGCAAGAATATAAAGAAGCTTATATGATAAAAATTTACATTAGAGAGGAAGATAGAATTGAAGGAAAACCTCTTTATAAAAAGATTTTAGAAATAGTAAAAGAAAAAAATTTAAGCGGAGTAACTATATTTAAAGCTATTATGGGGTATGGACCTTCTAAAAAAATAAGAGGTATTTCTTTTTTAGATTTGGGATCTAATCTCCCTATTTTAATAGAAATTATAGAATCAAAGGAAAAAGTGGAAGAATTTTTAAAAGAAATAAACAGTCTTATCCAACATGGTTTGGTTATTGCTTTTCCTGTAAAAATTGTAAAATATATTCCTTAAAAATAAGCGGGGATTAACTTGTCTTTAAGGTCTCCTTTTTTATTAGTTATTTTGCTTGGTTTAGTTAGTCTTTTAGGAGATATAACCTATGAAGGTGCCAAAAGTATTATAGGGCCTTATCTTGCTACCTTAGGAGCAAGTGCTACTGTAGTTGGATTTGTAGCCGGTTTAGGAGAATTTATAGGCTATGGTTTACGCTTAATTTCTGGCTATCTTACAGATAAGATTAAAAAATACTGGACTGTTACTCTTATAGGTTATATTATAAACTTATTCTCTGTTCCATCTCTTGCTTTAGTTAAAACCTGGTCTCAAGCTGTTATTTTAGTCTTAACTGAAAGAATAGGAAAAGCTATAAGAACTCCTGCCAGAGATACCATCTTATCTTATGCTACTTCTAAAATAGGAAGAGGTAAAGGCTTTGGTTTTCACGAAGCTATGGATCAGATTGGTGCTATAACAGGACCTCTAATAATAGCTTCAATTTTATTTTATACTGGAAGTTATAAACTTTCCTTTACTATTTTATTAATACCCGCTTTTTTAGCACTTTTTATACTTTTTATTTCTATTTTTCTATATCCTCATCCTCAAAAATTTGAAAAAGAAGAATCTTCTATAGAACAAAAAGTTTTTTCTAAAGGTTTTTGGCTTTATGCTTTTGCTATAGGAATTTATGGAGCTGGTTATGCAGATTTTGCTCTTATAGCTTATCATTTAAAAAAAATAGAAATTTTAAACAATGAATGGATACCTCTTTTCTATGCTATAGCTATGGGAATTGATGCAGTGGCTGCATTGATTTTTGGATATCTTTTTGATAAAATAGGTTTTATAGTTCTAATTTTTTCAGTTTTTATTTCGGCCTTATTTGCTCCTTGTGTATTCTTAGGAAATTTTTATATAGTTCTATTAGGAATGATTCTTTGGGGTATAGGAATGGGAGCTCAGGAATCCATCATGAGAGCTGCTATATCTTTTTTTATACCAAAAGAAAAAAGAGCTACAGGTTATGGGATTTTTAATGCATTTTATGGATTTTTATGGTTCTTAGGAAGCTCTCTATTAGGAATTCTTTATGACTTTTCTATTTATGCTCTGATTATGGTTTCTATAATCTTGCAATTACTTTCTGTACCTCTGTTGATAAAATTGTCTAAAATTAAGTTATAATTATGTTCAAAACCATGTAGAAACTTTTTTAAATTTTCTACATAAAATTAAAGCAGTTTTATAAAAGTTTTAACTATAAAATTAAAAGTTTAAAAACTTGATAAATTCTTAGTTTCAAAAATTTTGTTTATATGAAACAATTTTAATAATTATCCTCTTTTATTTTTTCTTTTTTATAATACAATTTTAGAAAATAATAAATAAGGATCTTCAATGTTAAAGAATCTCAAATATCTTAAAAGTATTGATTACGATCCAACTTCTCTTATTCTTGAAAAGATAAGAGTCGCTCAGGAACTTTATGAACACTGGTCTGATTATTTTTTTAAAGATGAAAAATTTATAGATCTTTTAAAAAGATATGAAGAAGCTGTTTTAAAATCTAATAAAACCATGGAAAAATTGGGAACCTTTAATGAATGTTATATTTGTTCTGTATTAGAAAAAAAAGGATGTTGTAAAGCAGGTTTAGAAAATGAAGTAACTATTAATATATTACTTATAAATATGTTCTTAGGAGTTCAAATTCCTAAGGAAAGAGAGGTTCCTTTAAGATGTTTTTTTGTAGGTCCTACAGGTTGTAAAATTTTTGCCAGGCCCTTTTTATGTAGAGATTATTTTTGTAGAAGGTTACTTGATAAACTCGGAGAAAAAGGTTATATATTAGTTACCCAAGTATTAAATGAAGAACTCACTTTACTTTATGAGATATGTAGTTATATTAAGAAAGAATTAGAATTTTTATTAGGAGATTTTTTAATTGAGCTTGATTTAACAGGATATGCTTAAAAAAGGAGTACAAAATTGAAATATATTTTTTATGTTTTTATGCTTTTTATAATCTTTTTTTTATGTAGCTGTGCTAAAAAGGAGGCACCTTCTATTATAGAAATTCCTTCTTATGAAGCACCTGTTAAAAAGATTCCTTCTTACAATGAGACTGTATTTATAAACAATCAAACTAAAGAAAAACCCTCTAAAGAGGTTGTTTCTGAGGTTTTTTCAGAAGAAAAAAATAAAAAAGCAGGAAAAGAAAATTGGACTTATTGGCAACTTTATGGAAGAGGAACTTCTCCTCTTTTAGCTATTTTTTTTGATTATGATGATTATAGCATTAGGGAAGATATGTGGGATAGAATAAAACAAAATGTAAAATATCTTTTAGAACATCCTCAAGTAAATATCCAGCTTCAGGGAAATTGTGATGAAAGAGGAACTAATGAATATAATATGGCTCTTGGAGCTAAAAGAGCTTTAGAAGTTAAAAAAATGCTGGTTAAACTTGGAATAAAAGAGGGTAGAATCTCTACCATAAGTTTTGGAGAAGAAAGACCTTTAGCTACCTGTCATAATGAAACCTGTTGGGCTGTAAATAGAAGGGTAGATTTTGTTATCATAAAATAAAGGAGGTTTAATTTATGAAAAAAATAACATTTTTTTATTTTTTTATTTTTGTTTTTTTATTTTTTACAGGAATTTCAAAAGCAGAAAATTTAAAAATAGGTGTTGTTGATATTAAAAAAGTAGTTAATAATTCTAAATATGGTCAGGAAGTAATGAAAAAATTGCAAAAAAAATATAATGAACTTTCTGCTAAAATTCAAGCTAAAGCTAAAGAATTAAAAGCTTTAAAAGATGAGATAGAGAATAAGAGTTCTCTTTGGTCTCAAGAAGTAAAAGATAAAAAACAAGCAGAATATCAAAAAAAACTTAGAGAGTTAAAAAGTATGCAAGAAGATGCTCAATATGAAATGCAACAATATGAAAAGCAAATGTTAGATCCTGTATTTAAAGAATTAGAAAAGGTAATAAAAGATTTTGTTGAAAAAGAAAATTATGATTTAATTTTAGAAAAAAATCAGCCAGGTATATATTACACTTCTTCTAAAATAGATCTTACATCTAAGATTATACAGCTTTTTAATAAACATTACGAAGAGATGAAGAAATCTAAAAAATGATTTTAATAGCAGATATTGGAGGTACAAATTCTCGTTTTGGTTTATTAAAAAATCGTAGAATTTGTAGTTTAAAAATATATAAAAGTAAAAATTTTAAAAGTTTTTATCAGGTATTAAGGCAATATTTATCAGACTTAAAAATTGAGACAAAGCCTGTTACTGCCTTTTTTGCTGTAGCAGGCCCTGTTTTTAAAAATATAGCTTATCTTACCAATTTAAATTGGAAGATTTCAGTGCCTTATTTAAAAAGATCTTTTGGTTTTAAAAAAATTATTTTGGTGAATGATTTATATTCTCTTTCTGCAAGTTCATTACTTTTAAAAAGGCAATATATTTTAAATTTAAAAAAAGGAAAAGTTAAACAAAGTGTTCCTAAGGCTTTTATTGCTCCTGGAACAGGGCTTGGAGAAGCAATTCTTGTAAAAAAAGATCCATTGATCATTTTACCTACAGAAGGAGGACATATCTTTTTTTCCCCTTTAAATGATGAAGAATTTGGATATTTAAATTTTTTAAAAGAAAAAGAAGAAGAACTTAGCTGGGAAAAAGCTTTATCAGGAAAAGCTTTAAGTTATTGGTATGAATATTTTTATAAAGAAATTCTTAAACCAGAAGAAATAACAGAATTTGCTAAAAAAGGAGATAAAAAAGCTTTAAAAGTAATTCAAAAATTTTTAGAGCTTTTAGGAAGAAAGAGCTCACAACTTGCTTTGTATTCATTGCCTCAAGGAGGAATTTATTTAGCTGGAGGAGTTATTCATGCTTTAAAGATATTTTTAGAAAAAAAAGAATTTAAAGAAAAATTTTTAAAAGGTTATTTTGAAAATAAAAAGATGCAAAAAGTTTTAGAAGAATTTTCTATTAATATTATAACTCATCCCAATCCATGCCTTTTAGGAGCTCTTGCTATTCTTCGTAATCAAATATAGAATGTTAAAAATCAAGTAATGGTGCTTTCTGTGAAAAACTCCATTTTAATTCTTATTTTTTACTTGTATATCAAATTTGAAGATTTTTTCCATTCTTTTAAAATATCTTGCCATTCTCCGTAACCAATTAAAGTGATTTTTCTCTTACTAAAGTCAAAATACTCAAATTTTATTTCCAAAAAATTCTCTATAGGAATTCCTGATAATTTATCTGCCCATTCAATAATTACAATACCGCTATTTAAGTATTCCCAAATTCCAAGCTCTTCTATTTCAAATTCTTCCAAGCGATAGAGGTCTACATGATAAATAGTATATTTGCCTTCATAGATATTAATCAAAGAAAAAGTGGGGCTGGTTATATAAATATCTGGGTCTACTTCCAGCCCTTCTGCTAAACCTTTTACAAAAGTAGTTTTACCACATCCAAGATCTCCATAAAGAAGAATCAGATCTCCGGGTCTTAAAAATTTTGCTAAATTTTTTCCTATATTTATAGTATCTTCTTCTTTATTACTTATTATTTCTATTCGCATTTATAAAATTATTTTCCCAAAATAAACAAAACTGCTTTATCTTTTTTAAAATATTTACTAATTAAATTTTTTATATCCTCTTGTGTAATAGATTTTACCAGATTTTCATAAATTGAGCTATAGTTCCATCCTAATTTTAAGACTTCATTTACAGCCATATCCTCAGCTATAGAAATATTACTCTGTAAACCAATCTTGAGTTTTCCTATAAGTCTATTTTTAGCCTTTTTTATTTCTGCTTCTGTAAGTCCGTTTTTAGAGATATTTTCAAGTATTTCCCAAAATCCAGAAATTGCCTCTTTTTCTTTTTCAGGAGAGCATCCTATATAAAAAACAAAAGCAGATTTTTTAGGATAAAAAATTACAAAAGAGGTAACAGTATAAGCCAAGGACCTTTCGTCTCTTAAAATTCTGAAAAGTCTTCCATCTTGACCTGAAAGAGCAGCATTTAAAACTTCTAATGCAACTTTTTCCTTAGAATTTAACCCTGGAGTTTGAAAACCAAGTAAAATCTGAGTTTGAAAAGTATCTTTTTCTACTTTTTTATATCTTTCCTTAGGTTCAGGAGGTTCTTTTTCTTCTATTTCTATTTCTGATAAAGGTTTTTTCCAATCCTTTAAAAGGTCTTCAATTTTTTCTTTCATAAAAAGAGGGTCAAAATTTCCTACAATTACAAGGGTTCCTTTTTCAGGATTTACAAATTTTTTATAAGCTGAGATTAAATCTTTAGAAGTAAACCTTTGATAAAATTCTATATTTCCTGCTATATTTAAACCATAGGGATGACCAGGGAAGATCTCTCTTAAAAAGTCATTAACAGCTAAAGAAATGGGTTGATCCTGTTGCATTAGAATTAAGGAAATTAGTTCTGGTTTTGCCTTTTCGCATTCCTTTTCATTAAAGGATGGATTTAAAATAATATCTTTAAATAGATTTAAAGATTCATCAAGTTTAGAAGAAAGGAAAGTTGCTTTTAAACCAAAAGTATTTCTACCTGAAAAACCTTTTATAGTAGCTCCTATAGATTCAAGTTTATCAGCAAGTTCCTCTGCAGTATGATTTTTTGTGTCTCTTGTCCAGAGTAAACTTAAAGCCTGAAAAAGACCATTAGTTTCTTTTGTTTCAAACCTTAATCCTCCCGGAAATGCAAGAGTTAATCCTATAGTAGGTAAATCATTTTGTGGATAAAGAATCACTTTTAATCCATTATTTAAAGTAAAAACTTCTGCGGTTTTTTTAACTTTTATACAATTTATAATATTCTGAAACTCTTTTTCATTAAAAAGCTCTTTTTCAGAAAGAAACCCAGCTACTAATTTTTGAAGATTAAAATATTTTTGAGCAACTCTTTTTATATCTTCTGGAGTTGCGGTTTTTATTTTATTCTCATACCATATTATATCTTTATAAGTTCCGCGAGTTAAATAAAAACTTGATAAAGTCCCAGATAATCCATCTGAGGTTTCAGCAGAAAAAATAAAATCAGAAAGAATTTGAGTTTTTGCTTTTTCTAATTCATCTTCTAAAACACCACCTTCTTTTATTCTTTCCAGTTCTTCTCCTATTTCTTTTACAATTTCTTTAAAATTTTTAGGATCTGCTGTTACAAAAATTTCAAAAACTCCAGGTCCATAAGGTGTAAAAGAAGAAGCGGATATAGTTTTTACTAAATTAAGTTCTCTTTTTAATTTTAAATAAAGGCGAGAAGATTCACCACCTCCTAAAATTTGAGCCAAAAGATCTAAGTAAGGAGCATCTTCATTTCTAAAAGAAGCTCCTGGTAATGTAAAAGCAAAATATCCCTCTTTAACAGGTCTTTTTACCCATACTAAAGTAGGTTTATCTGTATATGTTTCCTCTGGAAACTTTACTATCTTCAGCTTTCTTTGAGGAAGATCTGTAAAATATTTATTAATAAGGGAAAAAAGCTTTTTTTCAGATATATTTCCTACTACTGTAAGAACCATATTTTCAGGAACATAAAATTGATTTACAAACTTTAAAAGATCTTCTCTTTTAAAGGATTTTACATTTTCTTCATAACCTATAATAGGTCTTCTATAGGGATAAGTTTTATAAGTAGCTTTCATAATATTTTCAAATAGAACCACAAAAGGATTATCTAAACGCATTTTCATTTCTTCTATAACAACCTCTTTTTCTTTTTCCAATTCCTTAGGATCAAAATAGGGATGAAAAACCACATCAGAAAGAATATCCAAGGCTTTTTCTGTAATAATAGAAGGCCCTTCTGCATAGTAACAGGTGTAATCATAAGAAGTAAAGGCGTTCATATAACCACCCAGAGCCTCAATAGCTCCTACAATATCTTCAGGTTTTTTAGTCTCAGTTCCTTTAAAAATCATGTGTTCTATTAAATGAGTAAGCCCTGCTTCTTTTTCTGTTTCATAGGCACTTCCCACTTTAACACAAAGTCTAACTGTAACTACATCTCCTCTTTCATAAGGATAATAAAGCACTGTAAGACCATTGGAAAGTTTTTTTTCTACCACTTTGTTTACTATTGGTTTTAAATCCTGGGCTTTTCCTTCCATAGAAAATCCTCCTAAAAGAAAAAGAAATATTATTAAAATATGCATAATTTTAGAGTAAACTATAGATTTGTAAAGCATAAAAACCTCCTGTAATGTCAAAAATCTATTTTCAATTTTACCACTTATCTAATAAAAGTTAAAAATGCTATCAAAACTAAGATTCTGGAAAAAAGAATAAGATTTAAAGAAATAATTCCACGTAAAAGCCCTAATCTTAAACCAAAAATAGCTATCCATTGAGGAAAATATAAGCGTAAATATATAATGGGAAGCATAAAAATACTTCCTATAAGTAAAGCAATAAAAGCTTCTTTATCCATAATTTCTCCTTTTTGAAGTAAAGAGCCAAGAGAAGCATAACCTATAATAGGAGAAAATATAAAAGTAGATAAAGCTGGAATAACCTTAGGAGAAAGATGAATCCAATTTATTATAGGGAAAAATAATTTTCCCAGTTTTTTAAAAAAACCCAAATTGCTTAATAAAAATACTGAAAAGGTGGTAGTAAAAAATAAAATAGATATTCTTTTATAGATTTTTAAGATTTTTTTAAAAGCAGAAATCAACAAATTTTTAAAATTTTTAGGAATTTTTTCATAAAAGAGATTCTCTGGCAATTTTATAAAATTATTATAATCTCTTTTTGGGAGAAGGATTCTACCTGTTATAACCACAAATAAAAATAATAAAAAGCTTCCAAACCAGAGAGTTAAAATATAAAAACTACCTATTTTTAAACCAAGAGCAGGTAAGATAATAGGGAGATGATAAGTAAAGGTTTCTTTTAAAGGACCTATAGAAGAATTTAAAATAGATCCTAAAAGGACTTCTCTGTCTGTAAGTTCTTGATTTTCTCTTAAGTTTTGCAAAATAGTATTGGCTGCTACATGGGAGCCTAAGGATACTATAAAAGGAACCATTATTTGAGGAGGGAGATTAGCAAGTTTGGTCATAATTTTCCCTAATGGTTCTAATTTTTTAAAAAGACCTAATTGAATAAATATCTGACACAAAAAGAGGCTAATAAAAATTAAAAGAAGAATAGGGCAGATAAATTTTAATGTTTCAATCCCAGTTTTAAGAAATAAAGAAAAGATCTCATAAATTAATATATCCATTAACTTTTAGCTTCATTTCTATATAAAAAATTTTTAGAAAGATTAACAATATTTAAAAGACTTTCTGACTTTATTTCTTCTAAAGCGAAATAAAGAGCTCCCAGCCATTCTGCAATCTCTTTTGCCAGATCCATTTTTAAAAAATCTCTTTTTATCTCTGTATCTACCACTACTGCATCTACATAAGAAAGATTTTTTAATTCATAACAGATATTTTCTGTCTCTTCTAAAGGATCAGATGCTATTTTAATAGGAATATTTGCTTTACCATCTGTAACCAGCATAAGAAGGATTCGGTCTTCAGGAGATTTAAGATGATACTTTTTGATAAGTTTATAAGCCTCAAAAAGGCCTGCAGATAAAGGAGTATTCCCTCCTGTAGGAAGATCTTTTAATTTTTTATAAGCAAGTTCTACAGAAGATGTGGGAGGTAAAACCACATCTGCATTAAATTTTCTAAATAAAATCATAGCTACTTTATCTCTTTTTTGATAACAATCCATTAGCAAAGATAATATAGCACCTTTGGTAGCTATCATTCTTCGTTGGGCCGCCATAGAACCTGAACCATCTACCACAAAAACTACCAAATGGCTTATTTTTCTTTCCTTTTCTTTATACCTTATATCCTCTTTGTAAATAATAAGCTTATCTTTTCTTCCTCTTAACTTTTGAAAAGGAGAAGCTGTTTTAATTGTTCCAAAAAGGTCTATATCTTTATCTTTGCTAAAGATTACACTTCTTACAAATCTTCCTCCTTTAAGGTGGGTTTTACTTTTAGTTCTTCTTCCACTTATACTTCTTATTATGCGGTCCTTTTTAAGTAGAAGTCTTTTTGGTTTAAATACATCTCCCAAATCAAAAATTTCTTCCTTAGGAGCTGATGGTAAAAAAATTTCTAAGCTATCCAGATCAGGCTCTTCATTTTCTTCTTTATTTTCTTCATTTTGAGAAGAGGATTTTTCTTGCTCTTTTTGAGGGAGCTTTTCTGGTTTATTTTGAGATTGATTTTGTGGCTCTTCTTGATTTTTCTGAGATTGTTCTTGATTTTCTTTTTTTTCTTGTTGAGGCTGAAGTTTTTCTTCTACATTTTTCATTCTGTGTAAAAGCACTAAAGGCGCTACAAAATTAACATAATCTGGCTTAATTACAGAGTCTCCTTTCAAAGCTGCATAGGCACGTGAAGCAAAAAAGAGGAAAATCTCAGCTCTATGCGTGAAAGCTCTATTTTTTAAACAAATCTCAACTATATAATCCCAGATAAAATTCTCATATTTTACATTGGTTCTCCAGGACTTAATAATCTCTATATATTTATATAGATTAGAATAACTTTCTAAATAAGAATTTTCCAAATCTTTTTCTTTTTCCCAAAACCTGAGAAGTTCAAAATAAGCCTTTTTGTCTTCCAGTTTTTCTAAAAATACACACATGCCGATTTTATCCAAAAAGTGAGAAGAAATGAAGCCCTCTTCAGGATTAAGAGTTGCAATTATAGTGTAATTATAAGACCTTTGGAAAATAAGAGATAGATATTCTGCAGGAAATAAATTAATTTCTTCAATGAGAACATAAGCATTTTTGGCTTTGTCTAACAAACCTTTTTGATAGACTCTATAACCTATTTCCAAGGTTTTTTCTACATCTATTCCTCCTACTAAGTTTTCTTCTGTAACATTGAGAGGGATTTCCACATAAGGAATCTTAAAGAGATTTAAATACTTTTTAAAAAGCTTTAAAAGAAGAGATTTTCCTAATCCCCTTTTTCCTGCTAATAAAACTCCTCCACAATTTGGATCTATTAAATTTAAAACCAAAGCAAGTTTGGCAGGATAATTACCAATTAATTCTGGGAAAGCCTCTTTAAATTCTGGAAAGGATATCATAAAGTCGTTTCACCTCGCTTTCAGGTTCTTCAAAGGGAAGTCTTTTTAATCTGTGTTTTAAGGCAAAATAAGCAACTCTTTTTATATCTTCTTTTTCAACTTTTTTTCTGAGATTAAAAGCTGCATGTGCTTTGGCTGATTTAAGAAGCACTATGTCTCCCCTGTGACCATCTAAACTGAGTTCAGAGGTAAGCTCCACTACTTTTTCATAAATTTCCTCAGAGACTTCTATTTCAGAGATTAATTTTTTAGCCTCAAGAATTCTTTTTACCAGTTTTTTTTGTTCAGGTTCCCATTTTTGCATAAATTTTTCAGGATTTGTATCAAATTCTATTTTTCTTTTTAAAATTTCTTTTCTTAAATTTTTATCTGTAATAGCCTTTATTTCTACACAAAGACCAAATCTATCTAAAAATTGAGGACGGAGTTCACCTTCTTCTGGATTCATAGTTCCAACCAGAATAAATCTTGCAGGATGGAAAAAAGAAATACCCTCTCTTTCAACTCTATTTATTCCCATAGCTGCTGAGTCTAAAAGTAAATCCACTATGTGATCCTCAAGTAGATTTACCTCATCTATATAAAGAAAATTTCTATTGGCTTTGGCAAGAAGTCCTGGCTCAAAATGTCTTTTACCCTTTGTAATAGCGTACTCTATATCTAAGGTTCCTACGACTCTATCTTCTGTAACTCCGAGAGGAAGTTCCACCACCTCCATCTTCTTTTTTTCAATTTCTATGGATTCTCCATTTTTGATTTTCTCTAAACATTCTATGCAATAAGGTCCTTCTGGTGCACAATTAAACTTACAACCTTTAATAACCTCTATTTCAGGAAGTAAATCTGCTAAAGCTCTAACTGCTGTGCTTTTAGCTGTTCCTTTTTCTCCCATAATAAGAAGACCACCAATAGATGGATCTATAACATTAAGAATAAGCCCGAGTTTCATATCCTCTTGATTAACTATAGCTGTAAACGGAAAAATCACAGTAACCTCCTTTAGACATTTATTATTTTTTGCATTTTCTTTTTCCAGTATTTTACTTCTTCTGCAGTTACAATGTCAATACTTCCTCCTTGAAAATCACCTTTTACATCTCCAATGCTATCTTCCAGCCAGCCTTCAATTTCTAAGTAAACTTTTTTAAGGGCTTTTTTAACATCCTCTGCAGGATCCCACAGTCCCCTTTCCCAAGCTTCTAAGAGTCTTCTTGCTATTTCTTCCAAAGCCCAAGGGTTGTTTTCTTTAAAAAACTCCCTATTTTCTTTATTCATAACAAAGGTTCTTGCAATGTCATCAAAAATCCAGTCATCCACTTCTTGAGTAGTAGCTTCCCAGCCGTAAACTCTACCAATTCTTTTAGATATATCTCCTGCACCTTTGTAACCATGTCTTTTCATCCCTTCAATCCATTTAGGATTTAGAAGTTTAGTTCTTACCACTCTTCTTATTTCATCTGCTAAATCTCTCACTTCTACATTTTCAGGATCTCTGGTATCTCCATAATAGGTTTTTACATTTTTTCCAGATAAGTATCTGGCAGCTGCAGTCATCCCTCCATGGGTTCCAAAATAACAGCAACATCCGAATAAATCATATTCATCTGATACAACTTTATTGTAAGTAATATCCACACTTCTTAAAACTTCTGCAAATTCTTTATGTTTGGCTTCTCCCCAAATACCTTTGCCATAGGCATATCCATTCCAGTAAAGAAATACTTCTGCAAGGTCCTTTTCTTCTTTCCAGGCAGAGGCATAAACTGCTAATTGCGTTCCTGCTTGATAAGTTCCAGGCATGGAGCAGTAAATGCGAAGAGTTCCTGCTCTAAAATCTCCTCCATTTTTATTCATAATTTCCAGAGTATGCTTTTTTACAAAATTCTTTTCAGGTGGTTCATCAAGACTTGCTACTTTTTGAATGGCTTCATCAATTAGTTCTATACAATTAGGGAAGTTATCTCTTGTTATTCCTGAAACCCTTATAGTTACATCAATCCTTGGACGTCCAAGGTTTTCCAAAGGAATTATCTCAAAACCTTTTATTCTTCCGTTAGGAAGCCAAATAGGTTTAACTCCAATGAGGTGCATAATCTGAGCCATTCCTTCTCCATCAGCCCACATTACATCACTTGCCATCCAAAAAATAGCCACATTTTCAGGATAACGACTTTCTTCATTTAAATGTTTTTCTATAAGTTTTTCTGCAAGCCTTTTCCCAATTTCATAGGCAGATTTAGTAGGAATTCTATAGGGATCAAGACTATAAAAGTTTCTTCCTGTGGGTAAAACATCATCTCTTCCACGAGTAATAAGCCCAGAAGGCCCAGCTGGAATATATCCTCCACTAAATCCATTTAAAAGAGTTTTTATTTCCTTAGATTCTTCAATCCTGCGATTTAAATCCAAAATTTCTTCCTTTATTTTTTGCCAGACCGGGTCTTTCCAGTTTATCTTTTTAAGAACTTCTTTAATATTCACACTTCTTCACCTCCTTGCTTTTAAGATTTAACTTTTCAGCACCTCTTTTATCACTTCTTTCCCAATTTTATCTATCATTTCCAGAATAGCTCCATAAGATTTTTTTAGCCTTGAATCAAATTTATTCTGATTCTGTAAAAGCTTTTTCAAATCATAACCTAAAAGTTTAGCTATTTCTCTTCTTAAAGAAATTTCTTTTCCTGCGTCATATCGCATAATAGCATAAATAAAATCAATCCTTCTGTCTCCCTCTGGAAGCTTACCAAAAATATGCATACCATCCTGAATTTGGGTATTTCTAATTAGAGATAATCTGCCATGAATTTCATCTACTATAATATCAAAAGAAATTTGATGAAGTTCTTCATGAGTTAATTCTGAAATAGCTAATCTTTTTCCCTGCCATCTAATTTTAATTTCCTTATCAAGATTGGATTTTTTTAAAGCTTGAAAAATTAAGTGTTGAAGGGCATGGAGTCTTGCTGGATCTTTAACTTTGGATTCTTCGTATTCGCCTATCAATCTATCAAGCTCTTCCAGTTCATCATAAACTCCTGATTCTGTCATAACAGTTTGCATGTGGTCAACAAGCACAGCATAAGAGCGTCTTTTAGCAATTGTTCCTTCAGGAGGATTATCTGCATTGTATATGTAAAGATGTGGTATAGTATCAATTGCTATATCAGGGAAACAGGCTGAGGATAGGGCTACCCCTTTTCCAGGTAAAAATTCCAGATTTCCATGAGTTCCTACATGAACTATAGCATGAGCTTTAAATTCCCTGGAGATCCATTTGTAGGTAGCTACATATTGATGAGGAGGGGGCACATCTGGGTCATGTAAAATCTTACAGACTTTTCCATCGCACCTTGCTCCAGCACACCCTCTTTTAGGTTGCACATGCACTGTTACATTCCCGAATCTGAGCCCAGTTATTACTATCTTCCCATTATAAACCATAGCAGGAGGAATACCTTCTTTCCATTCTCCAGGTGGATTTCCCCAGGCTTCACACATTCTTTTTTGAGTTTTTTCTGGAAGCTCAGAAAACCATTCTAAATACTTTTCTACAGGCACCAAAGCCAGAGCTCCTCCCTTTTCTACGATCTCTTCTACTGTGGTCCATCTAAATTCAGAAATAGCCTTTTTCTGCATAATTTTTTCAATAAGAGCCTTCCCGGATTCTGGAATATTTTCTACTTTATACCCCGCTTTTTCCATTTTACGCATAATCTGAACCACTGATTCAAGGCTATCAAGATGTGCAGCAGAACCAACTGTAGCTTCAACAGAAGCGCAAGGATTATTATGTAAAATAAAAGCAATGCGTCTTTCCCCTGGAGGAATTTTTCTAAGCTCTATCCATCTCTCTATACGGGAGATGAATTTTTTTATTCTTTCAGGAATAGGCATTCTTTTTCTCTCATCAGCCTCTCCATTTACCTGAGCAGAAATTATAATGGGTTCAATTACTCCCTCAAATTCAGGAAGAGCAATAGACCATCCTATATCCAAATTAAGCTCTTCTTTTTCCCACTCTTCAATAGTTTTATAATAGGAGCTAACAGGGCAAAAACAGGAAACATTCAGTTTTTTAAGAATTTCAATTCCATCAAAGGCTGTTTCTTTTTTATCAAAACTTTTTTCTCTGCTTGTTCCTAAGAAAAAAGAAATAAGTTTAATAAAAGCATCTATTCTTGGGTTTCCTTCTTTATTTAAAAACCATTCTAAAACTACCTCTCCAGAACCTTTAGTTCCCAGAGATTCATCTTTAACAGAATAAGCAAAGCCTGAAATCACTTTAAAACCTTTTGCTTCAAACTCTTTAATTAAAATATCTTCTACTTCAGTATTCCCATTTATCCAATAATGCCTTGAGAAAAGAATTCCTATGGTGCCTTTACTTTCTTTAGCTCCCCAGTATTTTTCATACCAGTTTAGATAGTCATCTACACTTTTAAAAATACTTTTAGCAGAGGGATGATAAAGTGCTTCCCAGGGAATTTCCTCAGGCTCCTCATAGTTTATTTCCATATCAAGGGTTTCTTTAAGCAAAAATTTAAGCATATTAGTAAGATTTTTTTCTCCATTTATAACTAAATACTTATAAGCCTTGCTTAACACATCTACTGAAATATTGGATAAAAGCCAATAAGAAGTATCATGTCCTAAACAGACAATCTTAGCTTTTATTTTTTTTATTTCTTTTTCTAAGGTCTCCCAAAAGGGCTCGTTAGAACGGTAGAGGAAAATAAGATCAGCTTTTTTCAAATCTTTTAAAACCCTTTCAAATCTTTCATAATCCATATCCAATGCTCTTGCAGAATGGACTTCTATATCTACCAGATTTTCTAAATTTTTAGAAGCTTTATAAAGCATGTTATAATAAGATTGCCACACAATAGCTATTACCTTCATTTTTGTGCCTCCAAAGGCTTGTTTATACATGAAGTTTCTAAAATAGGAAATATTAATCTAAAGCCATTGTTTTGCACAATTCGCACTTTCACTCCGTAAATCTTCTCTATAAGTTTTTCGTTTAAAATTTTTTCAGGTTTACCTTCTGCCACTATTTTGCCATTTTTAATTAGTATAATTTTATCTGCAAACAGGCTTGCCAGGTTTGGATCATGTAAAGTAACCAAAGCTGTAAGCCCTTTTTCATAAGCCAATTTTTTTATTTTGGAGAGCACTTTTATTTGATTTTTGAAATCTAAATTAGAAGTGGGTTCATCAAGAAGCATAAAAGGTGCTTCTTGAGCTAAAGCTCTTGCAAGAAGCACCAGTTGTTTTTCGCCTCCACTTATTTTATTATAAGGTTTATCTCTCAGATGATAGATTCCCAAGATCTGAAGAGCTTGTTCTGCCTTTTTATAATCCTTTGAATTAGGTGAAGAAAAAAGCCCAACATAAGGAGCTCTGCCTATTAAAACTATATCAAATACAGAATAAGGAAAAGCTGGCTCATGCTCCTGAGGAACAACTGCAAAAATTTTAGCTCTTTCCAAGTGAGAAAGTTTGTTAATCTCTTTTCCATCTGCCAAAATTGAACCTTTGTAAGGTTTCCATATCCCTGTTATACATTTAAAAAGTGTGCTTTTTCCAGAGCCATTAGGACCAAGTATTACTGTTAGTCTTCTTTTTTCTGTAGTAAAACTCACATTTTTTAAAATATCCTCCTTTTGCCCTTTATGTTTAAACCAAAGTTCTTTGATTTCCAACATATTTATTTTCCCCAAGCTTCTTTTCCGCCTTTTTTCAAGAGATATAAGAAAAAAGGTGCACCTGTTAAAGCTGTTATAATACCAACTGGAATATCAAAATTTGTGATAGTTCTTGAGATAGTATCCGCTAAAATCATAAAAGCTGCTCCAGCAGTTAAACTTAGAGGAAAGAGAACTTTATGATCAGGTCCTATAGTCATTCTAACTAAATGAGGAACCATAAGTCCTATCCATCCGATTATTCCACAAACAGAAGTAGCAGTTGCTACTGCCAAGGTGGAAAAGACAATTAAAATCAATCTTTCCCTTTTTACATTTACACCTAAGGATTTAGCCTCTTCTTCTGATAAACTCAGGACATTTAATCTCCATCTCATAAAATAAACAGGTAAAAGGCCGATTAAAGCACCCAAACCTGCTATTTTTAAAGTTTGCCAATCAGCCAAACTGAAGCTACCCATAAGCCAGAAAACTATAGCTTGCAACTTATGAGGATCAACCAGAAATTTTACTATAGAAACCAGAGCCTGAAAAAAAGCAGAAACAATCACTCCTGAAAGAATAAGAGGAAGACGGGAAATTTCTCCTTGAGTTCTTGCTATGAAATATGTCAATGCTACTGCTAAAAGGGCGAAAATAAAAGCATTAAGCTGAATAGACCAATGAGGAAAAAAACCAACAGTAATAGCACATCCAAAAGCAGCACCTGCAGAAATACCAAGAATGAAAGGGTCAACCAGAGGGTTTCTAAAAATTCCTTGCAAGACCACTCCAGATCCAGATAGACTTGCTCCCACAATTCCAGCCAGTAATACTCTAGGAAGTCTTATATCTATAATAATAGCCTTTTCAGCAGAATCCCTTAAGTTAAAAACATGAAAAACTTCATTTAAAATAATTTTAAGAACCATTAAGGGATTAACTTTATAAGCTCCCAAAAATAAAGCAATCCAACCAATAACTAAAGGGGAGAAGATAAGAAAGATAGCTTTAAGGTTCTTCATAAGGTTTAACCTGTTTATAAGAGATACCAAAAACCTTGCGATAAAAATTATCCGCTATTTTTTCAAAATTTATATCTTTAAAATATTCTGGATAAATTTTCATAGCCATATAAAGAGCAACAAGAGCTACTCTTGGAGACCAGGTTGACCAGTGGGGTAGTTTATAAACCTGTTTATTTTTAACAGCTTTAATATGCTCCCACTGAGAATTATTTAAAATCCATTCAGGAGTATATCCTGCATATCCCCAGATAAAAATAACATCTGGATTCCACAGCAAAATCCGTTCTATAGAAACATCAGCATATCGCTGTTTTATAAAACCAGCAGGATTAATACCTCCTATAAAATTAATTATTTCATCAGTAATTCCAATTCCAGCAGAAACTGTAGTAGGTTTTCCTAAAAGATAAATAACCTTTTTTCTTTTCTCAGGAGGAATTTTGGCTACTCTTTTTTTAATCAAGTTAAAAATTTTATCCATTTCTTTGATGACTTCTTCAACCCTTTTTTCTTTACCAAACAGTTTACCATGAATTTTTAAAACCTGATAAAATTCTTTTAAACTATCTGGATAAATAGCAAAAACTTTAAGTCCTTTAGATTCTAAATATTTAATTACCTGAGGAGCATAGGTCCAGGTAATAATCAAATCAGGTTTTAATTTGATAATTGCTTCTATATTTAAATTTGTGCCTACTCCTACAGTTGGTTTTTTTAATTTGGGATTTAAGCTTATAAAAGCTTTGTAAATGTCACAATGCTCTTCAGCCCAGGTTGAAACACCTGCTACCTGATCCCAGAGATTCAAAGCAGGAATAAGCTCATAGCTTATAACAATTACTGCTCTTTTTACAGGGACATTAATAACAATTCTTTTTCCTCTTTTATCAATAAAGGTATAAGGGGTAGCAAAAGCTACCCCAATCCAAAGGTTAACCAAAATCCACAAAGTTAGAATTTTATGGAAAGCTCTGCAAACCATGATCTACCAGGGGCCTTATAATATTGATAATAATCTTCATCAAAAATATTATTTAAGGTAAGAGAAAGCGTTGTGAATTTATTAAATTTATAAGAAAAACTGGCATCAACTACAAAGTATTCATCATAGGAACCATATACATAAGATTTTTTATCTTTATTTTCATCATTACCATACATCTTGTCCACATATCTTCCTACGATATAAGCTGAAAACTTTCCTCTTTTAAGCTCTGCTCCAATATTTCCCATCCAAAGGGGAGTATAAGTGAGTCTTTTCCCTTCAGTAGAAGGTTTAGCATCGTTTTCTTTTATTTCAGAGTCAGTATAAGTGAAATTAGCAAAAAGTTTTAACCATTTTCTAAACTTTTGTTCAATACTAAATTCTATACCTTTTGATTGAGCTTTACCTACATTAACTTTTTCTTGATAAGTAGCATTTACTGTCTTACTATAGATCAGATTTTTCATATTATTTTGAAAATAGGTAATTTCCATTTTAGCTCCCTTCCAAAGTTTCTGTTCAATCCCTATATCCCAGGAAACAACAGTTTCTGGTTTTAAATTTGGATTTCCAGCATATGTAATTCCACTATAAGATGATGTCCATGTTCTGTAAAGTTCGTATACCGTAGGAGGTCTAAAAGCTTTACCAATGGATGTTTTTAAGGTAGTTTTTTCAAAAGGTTTATAAACTATGGCAAATTTAGGAGAAAAGCAAGATTCAGAGTGTGAATCATATTCTATAGGATATCCAGTAGTACCTATCTGATTTACATACCCATCATAAGTTTTCCACCAGTCTTCTCTAATACCAAGATAAGCAGTCAAATTAGGAGATATTTCTATTTCATCTTGGATAAAAATAGCATAACTTTGGGTTTTACCCTTAGATTGATATTTTAAAGTAGTGGTAGATGTTTCATCTCTCCAGTCACTAAGATTTTTTTCTTTGGTATTTGCATAATCCTTAATAAAGCTCCCTCCAAAAGTCAAGATTTGATTAGTAAACAAAGGTAAAGAAAATTGAAGATCTATATAATATCTATTCTGGATAGTATCTGAGAGTTTACCTGGTCCTCCAGAAATAGTTGCTCCATAAGAAGGGGAAATATACCAGTCTTTTTCCGTGGTTAAATAAGATAGATTGAATTTCATTAAAAGATTTTTTAAAATTTTTGTATTAAAATTTAGACCAAAAATATTTTGTGTTCTTCCACCGCTTCCTGCAAGATAATAATATTCCTTAGGATAATATAAAGACTGTCCCGTAGTAGCATTGTAAAGATAGGTATGAGGATTGTCATAATCATATTTATAACGATTCCTCATAAAAGTTAATCTCAGTGCGGTATCTTTTGAAAAATCATACTGAGCTTTTACAGTAATTCCATCATCCCACCAGGTATTATCTCCTTTGTCTCCATAAATATAAACAGGATTTCCATATTTATCATAGCTATTTATATAGCCGAGAATTCCTGCAGGGGGCGCAGAATTTCTTATTACAGGATTTGTAGGATATCCATTGGTGTCATGCCTTCCGTAACTTATAAAAAAACTAAATTTATTGGCAATTTTATCCCCAAAGGATATATAAAATCTTCGCAAATCATCCATAGCTTCACCGCGATCAAAACTTGAACCATAGCCTGATTTAAGAGTGAATTCTCTTTTTTCAGGCATTTTTGTAATAAAATTCACCACACCTCCCATAGCATATCCACCGTAAAGAGAAGAAAAAGGTCCTTTTACTACTTCTATTTTTTCTAAATTTTCAGGAAAAAACCCAGCTATTTTGATGCCCCCATAATAAGGATTATTAAGCACTATTCCATCCATCATTACGAGAGTTCTTTGTTGGCCGGGAATCCCTCTTAAAGTAATTCTTGCTAAGGTATCCATTAATCCTTTACCTCTTTTAACCAAAACACCAGGAATATCATTTAAAGCCTCATCAATGGTTTTAGGATTTTTAATTTCTATGTCTTTTTTGGTTATTACTGTTACACTTCCTGGGGTTTCAGTAATTGGTGTTTCTGTTCTGGTTGCTGTAACCACTACCTCGGGAAGCTCCTGAGTTGCATCTTTAGCATTGTTTTCTTTTGCAAAACAAACACCTTTCAATCCCATAACAGAAATTAAAACTGAACTAATGAAAATCTTTTTAAATTTCATACTTACCTCCTAATATAGATTTAAAAAATTTTAAAAAATAACATCACTTTAATTTTAGTAACAGAAATAGAATAAATGTCAATAATATTTAAAAAATTTTCATAATAACATTTTTAAATAAAATAAAAATTATTTAATGTTAAAAAATTTTTAAAAATGTGTTAATTAAAATTTATAAATTTTTTTCTTGTTTAAATGAAAATCAAAGAGTAAAATTGAAAATACAGAAAATAAAAATGGTAAATAATTTTCTTTTCAGAGAGGCAATTAATTTGGTTCTGGTGAGGCACTCAGAAGTGATAGATCCTTCTATTCTTTATGGACAGATAGACATAGAATTATCTTTAAAAGGGAAAAAAGATTCAGAAAAACTGGTGGAAAAGCTATCTCTTTATACCTGGGATAAGATTTTTGTAAGCCCTTTAAAAAGGACCCTTTATCCTGCTAAATTATTGGCAGAGAAACTAAATATACCTCTGGTGCAGGTTGAAGAAATAAAAGAAATAAACTTTGGAGAATGGGCAGGGAAACCAATAAAAGAGCTTTCTCAAAATCCTGTTTTCTGGGAAAGATATAAAGATCCAGAGAATATAGCACCTCCTAATGGAGAAACTCTTAAAGACTTGAGAAAAAGAGTAAGGAGTTTTTTAGAAAAGATTAAAAGAGAAGAAAAAGGAAATTTTTTGGTTTTTAGCCATGCTGGAGTTATTAAAGCTATATTTTGTGAAATTTTTAATCTACCCTCTTATTTATACTTTTCTTTAAATCTAAACTATTCATCTATATCTATATTTAATTTTTTTCCAGATGGTATTTTTACTCTTTCTCTTTGGAATGCAGACCTTTTATCAGAATAAGCTTTGTTTTTAACACTTCAAAAAGCACCTCATCTATTTTTTTTATAAGAGTTTTATAATACCCTCCATAACTCTTACTTTTACCAAAAAGAAAAGTTCTTAATTCATTTATTTCTTCGTCTTCACAAAAGTTAAAAATTATTTTATCTTTTTGTAAAGCTAATCTTTCTTTTGCTAAAAGCTTTTTAGCCTCTTTAGAAAATTTTTTTAAATCTATTTTAATCTCTTTAAGCTTTTTTAAAGGAATATCAGTAAAAGGAAAATAGATAAAGTTCTTTTTTAAGATTTTAAGCATGTACCAGAGATTAACATATTCCGAACCTCTTATTCCTCTTTTCCATTGATAGATTTCTGGATGCCTTTTAAACCATAGAAAATTTCTCTCACCTAAAATCATTATTTCTTCCATTTCTTTTAATAAAAACCTGATAATTGTTTTGGCTAAAAAATAATTTGGGGATTTTTTAAAGATAGAAAAATTTTTAAAAGTTCTTGGTTTTAAAGGGGCTAAATTAAAAAGATTTTTAATATTTTTTAAAACTCTTAAGCCATTTTTATCTCCAGGGGTATCAAAATGAATAAGAGATAAATAAATCTTACCTTTTTCATAAGTAATTTCTATTAATAAAGGGGTATTTTTCATTCTTTCTGGATTAAGAAAGATTTCGTAAAGCTTTTCCGCTTCTTTCCAGAGATTTTGAAAGTCTCGAACAGGCAAATCAGAAGAAAAAGAATCTTTTAAGGCTTTATCAAATTTTGCCAAAATTTTCATATTGTTAGTTTCTTCTAACAAAAATTCAGAGGGCCACCAGAGATAAAATTCAGGGATATTAATTCCTTGCCAAAGAGGATGAGAATAAAGTTTAGCTTTTATTTTCCCACTAAAAGCCGGAACTCTCTGTTTTTTTCTTTTTATATTTACTAAATTTAACTCTTCAGAAGTAACAAGCCCTGCGCCTCCACAAATTCCAAAATAAATTCCTCCTTTTTTTACAAATCTTCTAATATAACTTGCACCTTTAGATCCAAGTGCTTTAATTTTATTAGAAGCCCATCCCCCAGGAACAAAAAGGATTTTATATTTTTCTAATTTTGTAAGCTCAGAAGCTTTTATAAGATCAAAATTTATACGAGATTTTAAAAGAGCCTGATAAAGCCAGATTCCATAAAGATAAGACTCATCCCAAAGAAGGGCTGCTAAATTGCAATTTTTCTCCATATTTTACCTCATATCCTCTGGGAGTGATCAGCCAATTTTTAAAAATAAAGCTATTAGAATTTCCTATAATTATAGTAGTTTGCATATCTATAGGATATAAATCTATCTTCTTTAGTGTGGTTAAAATAATTTCCTGATTTTTTCTAAAAGCTCCTTTTATAATAGCTACAGGGGTTTCAGATTTTCTATAAGAAAGAAGAACATTTTTGGCTTTAGATAAATGCTCTTTTCTTCCTTTACTTTTTGGATTATATAAAACTATTACAAAATCTCCTTTTCCTGCTAAATGCAATCTTTTTTCTATAACATCCCAGGGAGTTAGTCTATCAGAAAGGCTTATTGCTACAAAGTCATTCATAAGAGGTGCACCAGCTAAAGAGGCACAGGCATTTAAAGCAGAAATGCCAGGAATTATCTCTATTTCTAAATCTAAGCTATTTTTAGACAAAATTTCCAAAACAAGTCCTGCCATTCCATAAATTCCAGGATCTCCTCCACTAATTAAGCTTACCACATTTCCTTCTAAAGCCTTTTTAATAGCAATTTTAGCTCTTTCTACCTCCTCCATCATTCCATAAGCTAAAATTTCCTTATCTTCAATAAGAGGTTTTATTAAATTTATATAAGTTTTATAACCCACAATAAAATCAGAGCTTCTCAAAATAGAAATAGCTTTAGGGGTAAGATTTTCTAAATCACCTGGTCCTGTGCCTACAATATAAAGCTTACCTTTAATTTTATAAACACCTTCAGCTATGGCTATGGTAAGGTCTTTGAAAACTTGTTTGGGAACACACAAAAAAGCCTTTTGAAATTCAGTAAAAGCTGAAAAAAGGGCTGCCTGTTCTGAAACTGAAGCTACTCCAAGAGTTTTCATAGATGCTCCAGGAGGGCTTGAACTATTTACTTGATTTAGCTCTTTTGAAGTAAAAGCAAAAAGTTTAATTTTGTATCTCTCTGATAATTTTTTTAAAGCAGGATGAGAGCCTTTTTTCTGAATAGTTGCTATTCCAGAAAGAGCTTCCCAATAAAACCCTGCCTCTTTAAAAACCTCTTTTAATGTTTTCTCCAAATCCTCTTCTTTTATCCAATCGTGAAACCCTATCCCTACAAATAAATTCTTAGGTATAAGAACTAATTGATTATTTTCATCTACATCTTTTATAAATTTGTTTGTTACAATTATATCTGCTTCTGAAATTGTAGAAACAAGAGAAAAGTGCTTAGGAAAGGGGAGTTTTACCTGAGTGTTTAAAAAAATTTTTAGTTCTTTTGAGGAATTGAATTTTGCCATAATTTTAGGCAGGAGAAAGGGATTTTTAATCTTTAATCCGGTTTTTTTTATCCACAAATCAAGAGCAGGAAGATTTTTAAGATCAGAGGCAGTAGTTATAACAGGATTAGCCTTAATAAAAGAGGCAATGGTCAGACTTAAACTATTAGCTTCTGCAGAGTGTCCTCCTAAAAGAGGAATTACATTTTTCCCTTCTTCATCTATTACAATTATCGCAGGATCTTCTTTTTTATTTTTTATAAAAGATGCTATGCATCTTATAGCTACACCTATGGCAGAAACAAAAATAAAGGCATTATATTTATTCCATATTTCATGAAGAAGCTCTTTTTTAAATTTATATAATTTAGCTTCAGGAAAAATACTTCTAATTTTTTCTGCGATTTCTCTTCCTTTTTCAGAAAGATAAATAATAGCTTTATTCTTTTCCATTTTTAAAGTTTTTATTGTAGAGTTTGGATTTTTTACCAAGATTCTCTTTAAAAGTCCTCAAAGTTTCTCCTACGTAAATAAGAGCTGTTTTTTTAATATTATTTTTATAAAGTATTTTAGAAAGGTCTTTAAGATTCCCAAAAATTATTTTTTCTCCTTTTTGTGTAACTTTATAGGCTATAATAATAGGTGTTTCAGAAGGAAGGATTTCTAAAAGCGTTTTTTCAAGCTTCTCACCAAGCCCGGCACTTAAAAAGAAAACAAGAGTTGATTTGGTTTTAGCAAAACTTTTAATTTCTTCAGAGGAAGCTCCAGAGGTTTTACCTTCTATTCTGGTAAAAATAACAGAGTTGGAAATTTCTGGCAAGGTTAATTCTATTCCCATTTTAGCTGCTCCAGCCATAGCAGAAGAGATACCAGGGATAACTTCATAAGGAATGTTTTTTTCTCTTAAAATCTCTATCTGTTCCTGAATAGCACTATAAATAAAAGGATCTCCACTCACAAGTCTCACTACTTTTTTGGTCTTTTTGATATACTTTTCCATAACAGTAATCAGTTCTTCTAAACACATTTTAGAAGAATCATAAAGATCACCCTTAGTAATTTTTAAAATTTCTTTGTTAATTAAACTTCCTGGGAAAATTACACAATCAGCTGATTTTAGAAGCTTATAGGCTTTTAAAGTGAGAAGTTCTGGATCCCCTGGTCCTGCTCCTACAAAATAAACTTTCATTTTTTCCTTACAATTATAGTAGTAAAATAATTTAAATCTTCTTTTTTAAAATCATCTATATCTAAAAAGATTTTTTCTTCAGAACTTGAGGCGTTTTTTACTCCGTAAACTTGAAATTTCTCATCTTCTAAAAAATCAAAAATTTTATTTAGAGATTTATGGGGTTTCATAAAAATTATGGTATTAAATTCATAAAGAAGATTTTTGATTCTATTTACATAATTAGCAGGAATAATAGCTATGGTTTCATCTCCTAAGGCAAGACTTACAGGAATGGCACAGGCACAGGCATTAATAGAACTAACTCCAGGAATAATTTTAACTTTTATTTTATCTTTTAAAAAGGGATATAAATAAAAAAAAGTGCAATAAAATGAAGGATCTCCCAGAGTTATAAAAACAGCTTCTTTAAAAAATTCCAAATTTTTTAAAATTGTTTCTGCAAGCTTCTGCCAGTGAAGATTTAAATCTGTATTTCTGGTTTTTTTCATAGGAAAATGGAGAGGAATAAGAGTTTTGTGTTTAAGATCTACGATTTTTTCTATTATAGAAAGAGCTGTTCTATTTTTCCCTCCTGTAGGATAAAAAATAAGGGATATCTTTTCAAGAATATTTTTAGCTTTAAGAGTTAAAAGTTCTGGATTCCCAGGACCTATACCTACTACATAAAGTTTCATCTTATTCCTCTAATTATAAAAATAGGATTTTTGGCTTTTAAAATTAAATTATCTTGAAAATTTTCTAATTTTGTAACATTTATTTGAAAAACTTCAACTTTACGAAAATTTTTTCTCAAATATTTTAAAGAAGTATCCAAGGTTTTTAATGTAACAGCTGTAAGAACTACAGTTTTAAGAGAAGAAATCCCTGAGAGAAATTCTAAAATTTCTTTTAATTTGTTTCCACTACCTCCAATAAAAACTCTGTTAGGAGATGGAAGATTTTTTAAGCATTCAGGAGCTATACCTTTTATAATTTCCAAATTACTAATATAATAACGATTTTTATTTTTTTCTATAAGTTCAGTATTTCCTTTTTCTATGGCATAAACTTTCAATTTAGGATTTAGTCTGGCTATTTCAAGACTTACAGAGCCAGACCCTGCACCTATATCCCAGATTATTCCTTTTTCAGGAAGCCTTAATTTGTGAATTACTATAGCTCTTATTTCATCTTTTGTAATCATTCCCTTTTGATGTGCTATTTCCTTTTCTTCCAGACCAAAGATTATATCTTCATCATCAGAAAATTCGTAGTTTATGATAAAAAAATTAGGATCTTTAAATTTGGTTTTAGCTATTATCTGAGGTTTATTTACAAATACTTTTTCTTCTGGATAACCTAATCTCTCAAAAACATAAAAGGTTAATTTTTCAGGTTGAGGAAATTTTTTCAGAAGAACCTGAGCTATAAAAGAAGGATTATTTCGTGAGTCTGTAAGGATACAAACCTTTCCCTCTTTTTTAAGCAAACTAATAAGATAATTAAAATTCACAGCTCTTCCATGTAAGCTTATAGTTTTTATTTGGTGCCAAGGTTTTTTAATAAGACTTAAACCTTTTTGTAAACAGTTAAGATCAGGATAGATTTCAACCTGCTCTTCTCCAAACTTTTCTAAAGCCTTTACTCCTATACCAAAATAAAGAGGATCTCCAGATGCTAAAAGTGCTAAATTACTATTTTTAAGTTTTTCTTCTACAAAAGACATGGTTTCTTTAAAACTTTTCATTAAAACCAATTTTTCTTTTACCAGAGGGTAAATTTCATAGTTTTTAAATACTTCTACAAGTCTTGTTGAGATTATAATATAAGGAACATCCAATAGAAGCTTTTTAACCCTATCTTCCAGAGGTTTAAATCCAATTCCTATAATATACAATTTAGGCATCTTTAAAGGGTTTTAAAAAATAGATTTCCATAATATATTTATTTTTGTTTTTTAATTCTTTTCTTTCTTTTAAAATTGTGTCTGCTACATCTTTTAATTTTCCTGCAATAAGTTTTTCTTTTTCGGTGCCAAGATAGGCTCCCCAGTAAATTTCTAAAGGCTGATTTTTAAAAAGTTTAAAGGTTTCATAATTATCCAGAAAAACTACAGTAGTATTAAAAATATTTTTCATTTTTCTTAAACCTCTTGAAGTGGTAATTGTAATAGTTCCAGCTATTTCATTTAAAGAGGTTTTGCATTTAGCAGAAAGAATCTGCATGGCTGAAATACCAGGAATTACCTCTATTTCTAAAGGTATCTCCTTTTGAACCTCTTTAAAAATTTCAATATGTCCATCATAAAGACAAGGGTCTCCTATAATTAGGAATCCTACCTCTTTTAAAGAGTTTCTGCTTTTTAAAAATTCTATGATAATCCGTGCTTTTTCTTTCCTCCATTGTTTTATTTTTTCTCTGTAATTTCTCCCCTTTTTCCTCTCGGGAAAATTAAGCTCTATTAATTCATAGTTTTCTTCTGGATGGACAAATTTAAGGATATTTTTCCTTATTCTGGTTAAGTCTTCTTTGTTTCCTTTTTTAGCGGGAATGAGAAAGGTTTTTAAATTTTTAATAGTTTCTATAGCCTGAAGCGTTAAAAACTTAGGATCTCCAGGTCCTATTCCAATAAGATATACTTTTCTCATTAAAAAATCTCCTTTAGTTTTAAAAAAGCATTTATAACTGCTGCAGTGGCAGGAGATCCCCCTTTTCTGCTTAAATTGGTAATATAAGGAAAATCTTGTTTAGAAAGTAAAAGCTTGGCAGAAAAAGCATTTACAAATCCTACTGGCAATCCTATTAAAACTATATTTTTTATCTCTTTTTTTTGAAAAATTTCTATAGCTTTAAGAAGCGCTGTAGGAGCATTGCCAATAGCTACAATTCCTAAATTTTTTTCTTTTTCTAAAGCAAGCTCTATAGCTTTTTCTGTTCTGGTAGTTTCATAATTTTTTATTTTGTCAAGGTAGCAAAGGACTTTTATTTTTCCAAGAAATCTTTTAGAAATTCCAGCTCTCAGCATCTCTACATCTACCAGAATATTTTTCTCCTCTTTAAGATTTTTCAAGGCAAGAGAAATAGCCTGAGGATGAAATTTCAAAGTGTCTTTGTATTCAAAGTCTGCTGTAGCATGAATAACTCTTTTTACAATCTCTTTTTCTAAGGAAGAAAAACCTGATAAATTTACTTCATTTTCAATAATATCCATGCTTTTACTTTCTATTTCAAAATCTTTAAGATTTTTTAAAAATTTCTCCATTTTAAACCTTTTCCTATAAAAATTGCTTTAAAAATTCTCTAAGAAGAAGAGAAAAAATAGTAAAAATAAAGCTACTTAAAAGAACAATTTTTTGAGCTAATAGCACTTTTAGATGATTTACTTCAGAGATAGACTCTCCTATGTAAGGTTTTTCAACAAGAACACCTTCATAATAATTAGGACCTCCTATTCTAATTCCCAAAGCTCCAGCTATAGCTGCCTCGGGAATTCCGGAATTGGGACTGAGATGTTTTCTTCCATCTCTTAGCATAATTTTAAAAGCCCTTTTAGCATTTTTTAAACCTAAAAGCATAGCACTTGCTAAAATTATAGAAATCCCTGCTAATCTTGCAGGAAGAAAGTTAAACAAATCATCTATTTTAGCAGAAAACCAACCAAAGTTTAAATATTTTTCGTTTTTATACCCCACCATAGAATCAAGAGTGTTTACAGTTTTATAAAGCACAAGAAAAGGGAAACCTCCTACTATAAAATAAAAAAGAGGAGCGATTATGCCATCATTTAAATTTTCTCCCAGGCTTTCAATTATGGCTATTCTTATCTCTTTTTCAGAAAGTCTTTCAGTATCTCTTCCTACTAAGGCTTTTAGTTTATCTCTGGCAGAGTTTAAATCACTGATTAAAACCAAATCCTCCACCTCTTTACCTGCCTTAATAAGCCCTTTTAAAGCTATAAAAAGGCTTGCAACAAGTATTAAAATTATCTCTGAGAATATTTTTCCATAAAAAGAAAAACTGCATAGTTTAATTAAAAAACAGATAAAAACTAAAGAAACAGAAAAAGTGGCAGAGTAGACGACTAATGCCAGAAAAACTCCGCCAATTTTTTCTAAAAAAGCTTTGGAAAAGCCAAGCTTAATTCCAAGGTTTATCAAAGTTCTTAAAAATTTTTCAGTAAGTTCTATGAGTTTCCCTATGGCACAGACAGGATGAAACCTTTTGGGATCACCTATAATTAAATCTCCAACCAAAGAACCTGCTACACCCCACCAGTTAACATAAAACACTTTCATAGCTTTATCAAACTCCAGATTTTTTCCATATTGAGATGTGTTTCTACTAATTTAGCCAAGGTATTAAAAGTAATTTCTCTAAGTTTTTTATAGGAGTAGCTTTTTTCTAAGGGAGTGAGTCCCTTTTTTTCTCTTACTTTGTTAAGAATAAATCTTCTAAAATCGTCATTTTCAAAAATTCCATGAAGATAAGTTCCCCAGATACTTTCTTTTTGAGATCCCTCTTTTTTTATCTCTTTTGTAGCAAATCTTTTAATGGTAAAAAGATTTAAATCTCCCTCACTTTCTCCCATATGTATTTCATAGCCCCAGATTTTTAAATTCTCTTTAAGATTACAATAACCTTCTGCCTGTGTGGTTATTTTTTTGGGATAAAAAGTGGTTTCTATATCAAGAAGCCCAAGCCCTTTGATTTCTTTTAAATCGCTTTCTACCTTTTCTGGATCTTTTAAAATTTTTCCAAGCATTTGAAAACCACCGCACAAACCTATAATTTCAACTCCCTTTTCTGCAAGATATTTTAAAATTTTATCTATTTTAAGGCTCTTTAGCCATAAAAGGTCTTCCACAGTCCTTTTTGATCCAGGAATAATAACTACATCTGCAGAAAGAAGTTCCTCTTTTCTCAGAGAATATAAAAGCTCTACATCTGGCTCATATTTCAAAGGATCAAAATCGCTAAAATTGGAAATATATTTCAGTCTTAAAACTACAATTTTAATAAGTTTGTTTTTCTCTGAAGAAAAAGTTTTGTGATAAGAAAGTCCGAGGCTATCTTCAGAAGAAAGGCTAAGCTCTTCAAAATATGGAAGAACTCCCAAGCAGGGTTTCTGGCAAAGTTTTTCTATCTCTCTTATTCCAGGTTTTAAAATCTCTACATCTCCTCTAAATTTATTTATTATAAAGCCTTTAATTAGTTTTTCAGATTTGCCCACCAGTTTTATAGTGCCATAAAGAGAGGCAAAGACACCACCTTTATCTATATCTCCCACCAAAATAACAGGTGCCTTTAGATATTCAGCTACAGCCATATTTACAATATCACTATCTCTGAGATTGATCTCAGCAGGGCTTCCTGCTCCTTCAACTATAAGCAATTCATAGTGTTTTTTTAAATATTCAAGAGATTCCAAAACTTTATTCCAGAGCTTCTTTTTTTCTGCATAATATTCCTTAGGTTTAAGTGTTTTATAAACCTTTCCATGAATAATTACTTGAGAGCCTTTATTCCCATCAGCTTTAAGAAGGATGGGGTTCATGTGTATTTCAGGTTCTAATCCAGCAGACATGGCTTGTAAAGCCTGAGCAAGACCTATTTCTCCACCATTTTTAGTAATAAAACTCTGTAAACTCATGTTTTGTGCTTTAAAGGGTGCAACTTTAAATCCCAAGTTTTTTGCGATCCTGCATAGAGCGGTTACCAATAAACTTTTTCCTGCTCCAGAAGATGTTCCTTGTATCATCAAAGCTTTAGCCATAAAATCCCCAGAAAAAAAGACCTATTATTTCGCTTATTTCTACTGTAGCTCCTAAATTATCACCTGTAATTCCCCCAAATTTCTTAATACAGACTCTATTTATAAAAAAACTGGTTAAATAGAGAAAAACAGGAAAAAATAAAAAAATTAGTTTTTTAGTTTTAAAAATGTAAAAAGTTAGCAAGGAAAAAGGCAAAATAGAACCCAGTAAAATATGTTTAAAACTTAATCTTCCTACAAAAATAGCTCCTAATCCTTCTTTTTTAGCGGGTTTTCCATGATACATCAGAGGAAGTAGAGCCCATCTTGAAAAACTAAAAGTAAAAATTAAATGCCAGAAATAGAAAAGATTTGTAAAGATAAATTTTAATAAAGTAAATTTAAAAAGAAGATCCATAAAAACTGCACAAACACCTCCTACACCTACTGTGCTATCTTTCATAATAGTAAGCCGTTTTTTTCTATCAAAATCTCCATTACCAGAGGATTTGTAAAATAAGGCATCAAAAGTATCAGAAAGCCCATCCAGATGGAAAATACCTCTTATAAGAAAGATAACTATTAATACCAGAAGAGCCAAAAATTCAACAGGCAAAAAATTTTTGCAGATAAAAACAGCTAAAAAAGAAGCAAGTCCTTCAAAAGCACCCACCCATGGAAAAAAAATAACGGAATTTTTAATGTCTTCCACAGTTATATCTTTTAACCTTACAGGTAGTAAGGTTAAAAAAGAGAAAGCTATAAAAAGTTTTTTCATTTTTTTTCCTCTGAAACCCCGGCTTCATCAAAGGTTGCCATTTCTTTATAGATTTTTAAACCAGCCTCAATAATGGTCATGGCAAGAGCAGCTCCTGTTCCTTCTCCCAATCTCATGTTAAGCCTGAGAATAGGCTCAAGTCCCATATATTCAAGCATAACTCTATGTCCTTTTTCTTCTGAAAGATGTCCTGCGAATATGTAATCTTTTACTGCAGGATCAAAGGTATAGGCAATAAGAGCTCCAGCTGTAGAAATAAAACCATCTATAACTACAGGAATTCTTTTTTCTGCTGCTCCAAGAATAAGTCCTGCTATTGCCCCTATTTCAGCTCCTCCAACCTTGGAAAGCACATCCAAAGCATCTGAAGGATCAGGTTTATGCTTATTTAAAGCTTCTTCTATGACTTTTATTTTATGCTGTAGAATATGATCATTAATTCCTGTTCCTCTTCCTACTACATCTTTTACAGGCTGTCCTGTGATAGCTGCACAAACAGCAGATGAAGGAGTGGTATTACCAATTCCCATATCTCCTGTGGCAAGAAGATTATAGCCCTGGTCTATATACTTATGGGCAAGTTCAATCCCGATATTAATACATTTTTCAGCTTCCTCTTTGGTCATGGCAGGTTCATTTTTAAAATTTCTTGTTCCCCAGACAACTTTTCTGGAAATGAAATTAGGATGATTTATATGACTTAGATCTGCATCCACTCCTATATCAATTACTATTACATCTGCTCCTGCATGCCTTGCAAGCACATTTATTCCTGCCCCCCCTCTTAAAAAGTTATAAACCATCTGAGCAGTAACCTCTTTTGGAAAAGCAGAAACTCCTTCTTCTACTATTCCATGATCTCCTGCAAAAACAAAAACAGCTTTTTTATTAATAGCTGGCATTTTGTTTTCAAAAATAGCCACCAATTTTGCTGCAAATTCTTCCAACCTTCCCAGGCTTCCTCTGGGTTTGGTAAGGCTGTCAAGTCTTTTTTGAGCTATTTCAAACCACTCTTTTTTTAAAGGCTTAATCTTCATCTCCACCTCCTACTTAATTTTTAAAGGAATTCCTGCGATTACTAAATAAACCTCATCAGAAACCTCAGCTATTCTCTGATTTAAAATGCCTAAATAATTGGCATAATTTCTGGAAATCTCATTGGCAGGTATAATGGTTAGACCCACCTCGTTTGAAACTATAAATACATATCCTCTTTTAAAATTTTTTAAAACCTCTATAAAATCATCTAAAGCAGGTTTTATATCTATTTTATAATAAAATAGGTTCCCTAACCAGACTGTTAAGCAATCAATTAAAATCACATCATAAATTTTTAGAAGTTTCTTAAGTAAGCTGGAAAGATGAATAGGTTCTTCAAAGGTTTCAAAGGTGTATCCTCTTTCTAATTTATGTTTTTCTATTCTTTTTTTCATTTCTTCATCAAAAGGCTCTGCTGTCCCTATAAAAGCCCTTTTTCCAACAGTCTGATTGGCAAGATTTAAAGCGAAACTACTTTTTCCACTTTTAATTCCTCCAAGTATCAATACAAGCTTTTTTTGCATGTCTTTTCCTTAAGTCAAAGGTATTAATTCTAAATAGAGCCTTTTACCTTCTTGATAAATTTTTCCTTTTTTAAATTTTACCCTTTTTTTAAAAATGGGTCCATCATATACAAAAGAGTGAAATTCTCCTTCTTCTCCACAAGGGTCTATATTTCCTAATTTTTTAACCTTTTCTATAAAATCTCTATTTATTTCCTGTCCCAGCCATTCTTTTCCAAGAAAATTTTTATTGATGGAAACTATTAAGGCCTTGAAACCTGCATTCACAAATTCATTAATGAGTGTTTCTGTATCTTTTAGCCAAAGAGGTAAAAGAGGAGTTATTCCAGATTCTTTACAAACTCTTTCCACCCAATTTCTATGAACCTGTAAATATATGTCTCCAAAAATTCCTGTATTAATACCTCTTTTTTTTAAATCTTTTAAAATTTCTTTAAATGAGTTTTCATAATCTTCCCAGCTACTCTTTTTTTGAATAATAGGAATACCTAAGGCTTGAGACTGAAGTTTTAAAAGTTCAGCAGGGAGCCCATGAGACCTGCTTTTTTTTCCATCAGGCTGTAACATGTTAACTAAATAGCATACTTTCCATCCATCTTTTAGAGCCTTAAAAACTGCAAGAGTGCAATCTTTACCCCCACTCCAACAGGCAAAGGCTTTTTTATCCATTTTGTAATTTCTCCAGTATATTCTCTAAAATTTTTAAAAATAAAGTATTCTCTTCTGAAGTTTTTATAGCTATTCTAAAAAATTTATTATTTAATCCTCTGAAATTTTTACAATCTCTGATTAAAATACCATTTTTAAGAAATTTCTGGGTTAAGGCTTCAGAGTTAATATAAGGAGTGTTAATTTTTATCAATAAAAAATTGGTAACAGAGGAAAAGGCTTTAAAAATTTTAGAACTTGCAAAATAATTTAAAAATTTTTCTTTTTCTTTAGCAATAATTTTTTTTGTTTCATCTATCTGGATTTTATACTCCAATAGATAATTTGCTAAAGCCTGGGCCAATCCATTTACATTCCATGGCATTAAAAAATTTTTAATTTTATTTATAGTTTTAGGATGAGAAATTAAATATCCCAATCTTAAACCAGGAATTCCAAAAAATTTAGTAAAACTTCTAATAATGATTAAATTTTGATAAATTTGTGTAAGTTTAATTGCAGTATACTTTTTTTCCTTATACAAAAAGTCCATAAAGCTTTCATCAATAATTGCAAAAGCATTTAGAGATAGTAGTTTTTGGATTTTTTCCAAGTCTAAAATCAGATTTCCTGTAGGATTATTAGGATTACAAATAAATATACTATCTATGGAGTTTTGAGATTTTAGAAAATTTATTAAATTTTCCCAATCAGGTACAAAATTTTTACTTTCTTCTAACAAATAAAAAGAAATTTTAGCATTTATCAATTTTAAAGCTCTTTCATATTCAGAGAAAGTTGGTATTAAAATAAGGGCATGTTTAAGATTTAGGGCTTTTGGAACTAAATAAATAAGTTCTGTAGCACCATTCCCACATAGAATATTTTCAGGAGTAATATCCCAGTATTCAGCAAGTTTCTGAGTCAATTCCTTAGCTTCTGGATCAGGATATTTAGAAATTGCTTCAGCAATAGAGTTTGTGTTTTTCTGAAAAAAATTTTTAATGTAAGGTAAAGCATAAGGGTTGATATTACTGCTAAAATCCAAGATTTTACGATTTAAAAATTTTTCTAAGGAAGACAAATTTCCTCCATGATTAAAAATATTAGAATACAGATCTTGCAAATTGCTTCTCCCTTAACTTTTTATATAAGTTTTTCTATTTCTCCTTCGATTTCTAAATAAATTTTTTTTAGTTGTTTTTCTGTTTTTTTATCTGCTTTCCACATCCCACGGGAAATGGCTTCAAGCAATTTTTCAATGATATTTTGCAAGGCATAGGGATTAACCTTTTTAAGCCACTTCTGCATCTCTTTATTCAGGGCATATTTTCTGGCAATTTCTTCATACATCCAATCTTCTATTACTTCTGTAGTTGCATCCCAGCCAAACACAATATCAAGCACATAAGAAATATCTCCTGCACCTTTATATCCATGTCTTTTCATACCTTCCAACCATTTAGGATTAACTAAACGAGATCTCAAAATATGTTTTGTCTCTTCTGCCAAAGTTCTTATTTTTACTCTTTTTGGATCAGAAGAGTCTCCTACTAAAGAAAGGGGACAATCTCCTTTAACAGTTTTAACTGCTGCAATTAATCCTCCATAATAATTATAATAATCTGTGCAAGACATAATATCATATTCTCTGGTATCTTCATTTTTTACTGTAACTTCCATTCTGGAAAGAAGATTTTTAAAGTTTTCTGTTTTAAATTTTCCGTAAGTATTTTTTCCATAAGCATAGGCACTCCATTTTATATAAATATTTCCTAGATCTTCCTGATTTTTCCAATCTTTGGATTCTATAAGTTCTGAGACACCGGCTCCATAGGTCCCCGGAGGACATCCAAAAACTCTAAAAGTAGCCTCTCTAAAAGCCTCCCCTTCGTTCATTCCCATTTTTATATACTTTTTAATATCCTCTAAAACATTTTTCCTCAGTATATTCATTTCAGGAGGTTCTTTTATTTTTACAACTGTTTTTACAGCTTCATCAATGAGTTCTACAAGGTTTGGAAAAGCATCTCTGAAAAATCCAGATATTCTTACAGTAACATCAATTCTTGGTCTACCGAGCTCTTCAAGGGGTATTATTTCTAATCCTTCTACTCTTCCACTACCTTTAGCCCAACGAGGTCTTACCCCCATAAGATAAAAAATTTCAGCTACATCATCGCCTTTAGTTCTCATAGTGCCTGTTCCCCATAAAATTATTCCTACATTGGAGGGATATTTTCCTGTTTCTTTTAAAGACTTTTCTATAAGTTCTTCAGCAAGTCGTTTACCTATTTCCCAGGCAGAGGGAGTGGGAATTTGAAGAGGATCTACTGAATAGAAATTTTTCCCTGTTGGTAGAATATCTGCCTGACCACGGGTTGGAGCTCCAGAAGGTCCTGGAGAAACAAATCTTCCTGAAAGTGCTTTTAAAGTTGCGTCTATTTCTTCAGAGGTTTTTTTTATGTTTAAAACTAAATTTTCACAAATATACTTTAAAACCTTTTTAAGTTCTTTGTCAGGTTTCTCAAAATATTTTTTTGTTATATTTTCTATAGCTTCTATAGAAAAATTTTCCCTTTCTAATTCTTTTATAATGGATCCAGCTATTTTATGAGCTTCCTGAATGAGTTTTCTTTCTTTTTTCTTTTTAAGTAGCTCATCATAATCATATCCCCAAATCTTTAAAATAGCCTCTCTTAAGGATGGAATTTCTCCATTAGGCAGGCGTGTCAATTGCACTAAAAATTCTACCAATCTATCTCCATCAGGAGGTCTACCAAGGATATGAAGTCCATCATTTATTATAGTATCTCCTAATTCATCCAAATAATTGTGCAAAGATTTCAAAAATTTTTCAAAATCTGCAAAAGCTTCTTCTTTTTTTATTTTTAAATCTTTATCCAGATTAGCCTCACATACAGCCTTCCATATTAAAGGTTTAAGAATTTCTATTTTTTTAGGATCTTCTCTTTGAGCATCTGCATACTCATTTAATAAATTTTCTACCTTAGCCAACTCTTCATATAAATCTGCATTTGTAAAAACCGGTGTGAGATGGTCTATAATACAGCAATAAGATCTTCTTTTAGCTTGAGTTCCTTCTCCGGGGTCATTTATAATATAAGGATAAATATTAGGAAGATCCATAATAGCAATATCAGGATAACACTTCTTGGAAAGCCCTGCGGATTTTCCAGGGAGCCATTCTAAAGAACCATGTTTCCCTACATGAATAATAGCATCAGCTTTAAAAACATTTTTAATCCACCTGTAAAAAGCTAAATAATAATAGGGTGGAGAAAGGTTTGTATCATGATAAATTTTTTCTATATTTTCTAAATAACCTCTGGGAGGTTGAATTGTTATAAAAATGTTTCCATTTATTATACCAGGAAAATACATTTTGTTCTGCCATACAAAAAGTTCTCCTGGAGGTTCTCCCCAATCTCTTTTCAATTTATCTTTTACTTTTTCTGGCAAATCTTTGAAACTTTCTTCTATCTCTAATTCTTCCATAATAGCTTGAGATTCTTTTGAAATCTTTTCAGGTATTAACCACCTTTGATCACATGTCATTCCAGAAAGAAGCTCTTTTATTATTTCTTCTCCACTTTTATAAGTTCTTTCTACTTTATATCCTTCACCTTTTAATCTGTTTATTAATTCCTTTACACTTTCAAAACTATCAAGTCCGGCAGCACATCCTATTCTATCATTTCTTGGAGGATAGTGATGAAAAATAATAGCTATTCTTTTTTCATTATTCTTTTTTCTTCTCAATTTAGCCCAATTCAAACTTAAGGAGACAACTTTTTTTATTCTTTCTGGTATAGGCATTTGTTTTACTATCAAAGCACCTGTAAGAGGATCTATTTCACTTTCTTCTCTTGAGGCAACAGGCACAGTTATCAGATTTCCATCAAATTCAGGCTGGGCAACAGAATATGCTACATCCATAATAGAAATTCCCTGTGAACTTTCTTTCCAATCTTTATAAGAAGTCCACATAGGGATAGCCTGAAGAACAGGCACATCTAAATATTTTAAAAGATCTTTATATTCTGGAGCAAAAAGAGTCAAAGAAAATAACATAGGGCTTATCAAACAATCTATAATTGTTTTACCATCTTTTTTAAAAAAGTTTTCCACTATAAAATCTGCACCTTTATTTCCTCTTTCTGCATCTTTATATCTTAAATGGAAAACAGCTATTGCATTTGCTCCTTGTTTTTCTACTTCTTTTATTATGGCATCAATATAGGCTAAATCATCATTTAACCAGTAACTTTGATAAAACCAGATTCCTATAGTGGGTTTTTGAGGATCTATTTTTAAAGGATAATATTCTTTCAAAGTAAATATTCTGGAAAAATCAGGGTGATAAATACCTTCTTCTGGAGGTTTAATAGGTTCGTCAAAAGAAAGTTCTTCTTTAAATAAAAGATACCGGAGATATTTAAGCATATTGTAAAAATTGACTGTTCCACCATAAGAAAGATAGCGATTTAAAATTATCCATGGTTCTTTTCCAAAATCTGGGGCATATTCTTGAGCTGCTAAAATGGCGTCTTCATCTTTTCCAGAAGGATAGATATGAAGATAAGGAATTTTTTTTCCAGAATTTTTTCTCTCTGAAATAGCTTTCATTAATGTATCAAACACAGGGCAGGATTGTCTTCCACCGTGAAGAGTTATAAAAACTGCATCTGCTATAAGAGCCTCTTTTACAAATTTCTGCGCTATTTCTTTATTCAAAAGCTGTGAACCTGTTCTGGCTACAACTTTTATTTTTTCACCTTCATCTTTCAATTTTTTCACTCCAGCGCTTAAAGATGAAATTTCCAAGGAAAAAGGACTATAGTAATAAAGAACAAAGGGCTTCAATTTTTACCTCCAAAGTCTAAATGTTCTCTAAAAATTTTATGCATAGCATGGATGAGCTTTTTGTTTTCTGCATTGTTATAATATGTTCTACTTGGGCAGTCTTCTGGGCAAAGGATAGAAATCTTTTTTAAAGCTAAAAATCCATCAAAATTCAATTTTTCAAGGGTTCCGGAGAAGAAATTGGGATCGTCAACTGTTTGAGAACAAGGATAAAGTGTTCCATCAGGACAAACAGCCAAGCTTTTACCTTTTAAAGCAAAACAAAAGGGATATTTCAAGTTTTTTTCAACTCTATTTTTAAATATTTCAAGTTCTCTAAATTTTACAGGTTTTAGCCTAATTCTATTAACTAAATCCAGAGTTTTTAAAAATTCCTTTAAAATCGCTTTGAACTTTTTTATATCAGGTAATTTTATTTGAGGATTTTTTAAGGCTTGCCCTTTTTTAACAAGAAGGCTTAAGGCAATGCCCTCAAAATTGGGAAAAGTACTTAACAAAAGTAAAAGTTTTGGTAAAAAATTTATATTTAGATTGCTGATCACAGATACTACTTTAAAAGGAACTTCATTTTTTGCCAGAAGTCTCAATTTTTCAAAAACCTTATTTGATTTATCTCTTAAAATTTCCTGAATTTCTGGAGGTCCATCTATACTTATACTTACTTGAATTTTATATCTTTTAAAAATATTAATTAAAGCATTGTCTAAAAGAGTTCCATTGGTTTGGATACCTATGGATGCAGTCAAGTTTTTTTTATAAATAAATTTAGCTAATCTTTCTATAAGTTCTGGATTAAGAAGAGGTTCTCCACCTGTTAATTGCACATGGAAATAATTTTTTGAAGAACCTGCTAAAATCAGTGACTTTTCTGCTATTTCAAAGGGCATATCTTGAATTTTAGAATGTTTATCTTTATAACAATAAACGCAATTTAAATTGCAATTATTTGTTATCAAAAGCATTAAAAATTTCGGTTTTATACCTTTATTCATTTACTACAACTTTGGTATAGGGCACTCCAAAAATTTTCAGATAAAAAGAATTACTATACTTTATAAAATTTATATCTTTAAAATATTCTGGATAAACTCTTACAGCAGTCCAGAGGCTAAGAATAACAAGAGAAGGAGACCATGTCCCAAGATTTCTCGGGGCTTTATAAACCTCGTTTTCTTTTACTGCTTTTATAGGTTGCCATTGAGGATTATGTATAATATCCTCTGGTTTTGCTCTTGTAAATCCCCAAATAAAAATTACATCTGGATTGTATTTTATAAGGTCTTCTATAGATATATTTGCTATAACATTACAATTAGGTTTTATTAGATCACCTATATTTATGGTTTTTAATCTTTTAAAAATATCATCTATGATAGCTCCTTTACAAGCTATACCCAAAGGAGCTAACCTATAAATCCAGACAACCTTTTTAGGTTTAGAGAGCTGAGCTAATCTTTTTTGAATGAGATTTAAGGTTTTATTCATTTCATTAATTAAAAAATTAGCTTTATTTTCCTTACCAAAGATCAAGCCAAATAGTTTGATAACTTTATAAAACTCAGAAATTGTTTCAGGATTGATTGTGATTACTTTTAAACCATGTTTTTCCATAAACTTTACAACTTCAGGATAAAAAGGCCCTGTAATAATTACATCTGGGTTAAGTTTAAGAAGTGTTTCCATATTAATATCTTTTCCCATTCCACTTCCTACAGGGAAAACTTTTTTCTTCCAGTCTGGTTTTATATAATTGAAAAATTTATATTCTCTGTAAACCCAATAACTCACTCCTACCACCTGATTCCACAGACCAAGTGCTAGAATAAGTTCTGGAGCCATAATAACAACGGCTCTTTTCACAGGAGCATTTATAGTAATTTTTCTCCCCAATTTATCTACAATGGTTATCTCTTTTGCAAAAATAGAAGATGAGACTGTTACCAGAAATAAGAATATAAAAATAATCTCTTTACTTTTTGATTTTAAAGCCATTTTGTTCCTCCAGAGCTTTTACTACTGCTTCATGAACTGCTTTTCCAATAAGTTCTCCAATTTTGCTATGTCCACCTGTGTAAGTGATTTTAGGAGTTGTTGTCCCTGAAACAATAATTACATTGTCAGTTCCAGTTCCTGTAGCTTGAACATTTGGAGTATAAGAACTTGGAACTTTTAAATCTTCAAAAGCTGCGGTTTTAGCTTCTGTGATAGTAATAATTGCTCTTGCCATAGCTGCATCTGTCAATATGACATTTGTTAGTAAAATAATATTAACTGTTCCATGGGGTTTTTCGGTCTCTATATAATTTCCTTTATCAACACCAGCTCTTAATGCGTTGGTTTTTGCTCCTGCAGTAACCAGAGCTGTAACTACAAAATTTACATCTTTAGTCTTAAATCTTTTTGTAACCACTGAGAGATTATCCATATTTACAGCGGTAGCTAAAATAGCAACTTTTTCTTTGGGAATATTAAGCAAATCGGCAACCTTTTCTCTTATCTCCTCCATATAAACCTTGCCACCTACTTTGTTTTTTGTTTTTAGAACCTGACAGACTTTTTTCCATAAATTAGGGTGGGCAGAATGATTCACTACTGCTAATACATTTTTAAAAGACTCATAAGTGGACAGACATCTTCTTTCTCGGTTAAATCTTATAACCAAGGTTTTTTCCCACCATCCATCTCTTTGAGAATAGATGATAAAAGCCTTAGCCTGTAATTCCTTTGGTAAAGGGATATTCTTGGCATATACAAACTGAGTTAAGTAGAACGTATTTAATAACAATATAAATAAGATTAACATAATAATTTGCCTCATCTAATCCTCCTTAGCCTCCTCCCTTTATATAAAGGAGGAGGCTAAAAATTTATATAAACAAGGAGGTGTGGTATTTAAAAAGTTATTTTAATCCCACTATAAATTGAGCTATCTAAAGTATTGTAGTTTCTTCTTTCTTCATAATGTTTATTAAATAAATTAGCTACTCTAACAAAGAAGGAGAGATTTTTATTCATTTTATAAGTGGAACTTAGGTTTACAACGGAGTAACCACTAAGCTTTTGAGTATTATATTTATCAGCATATCTTGTTCCTACATAAATATAATCTGCTATAAATGACAATTTTTTAAAAGTATATTCTGCTGAAATTTTAAGTTTACTATTAGGTCTATAAATTAAATATGTATCATTGGATTTATCTTTTGTATCAAGATAGGTATAACCAGTTGAGATATTTAAATTTTGAGAAAGAGCAAAGTGTAAATGAACTTCTAAACCTTGAGCAATAGCACATCCTACATTTTCAGGTTGCCACACCCATGGAGCAACTTCTGTCCATTGAATAAGATTTTTATATTTTTCATAGAATTGAGTCAAAGATACAGTTAATCTATGATTTAAAAAATTTTTTTCTATACCTATATTCCAACCCCAAGATTCCTCAGGTTTTAAGTTGGGATTTCCTTTGGCCCAGCCGGTATCTGGCCAAAATAAATCGTCTAAAGATGGAGCTCTAAATCCTGTGCCATAATTACCTTTAATTTTCAGATCCCAGGGATTAAAATTATATAAAAATCCAATTCTATAAGTGGTTTTGCTTCCAAAGGTTTGATGATCATCATATCTTAATCCAGCATTTAAAATTAAAGAATCTTGAAGTAGTTTAACTTTATTATTTAAATAAAATGCCTTGTTTTCTATCCTTTTATCATAATTACCTTGATTTTTGCCTTCCTCTTTTCTGTATTCAATCCCTGCAACTAATGTATAAAAATTTGAAAAATAAAGATCATGTTGCCAATCTATGATATAAAGACGTTTGTTATATTTTGAAGTTAAATTTGGATCATAATTCCTTTCAATTCTTTCTACTTTAGAAAGTGCAATTTTTTGATGCCAATATTTTGACATAGTAAATTTAACATTTCCAGAAATTATATAATGATTTTGTTTGCTTAAATAATCAGGATCATCAGGAATATTCCCAAAATCATATTCATTCCGTTCATAGCCATATCTTCCTATTAATTCAATATCAATATTTTTATTAGGTCTAAATCCAAATTTGCCAGAGATAAAAGCATTTTTATAACCATCTCTTTCAGAGTCGTATCTGTAAGCAGATATTCCATCTGTATGATAATAAAAAGTAGTTACTCTGTAATCCCACACTTTATTGCCGCCTGATAAAGTTAAAGAAGGTTTATAAGTCCCAAAAGAGCCTGTTTCAAAAGAAGCTTCTATTTTAGGTTTCCCTTTCCCTTTTTTAGTAATTATATTTATCACTCCAGCCATGGCTTCTGAACCATAAAGAGTGCTTTGAGGTCCTTCTATAATTTCAATCTTTTCAATATCATCTACGCTAAGCGTTCCAAAATTAAACCCTCCTGAAGTAGGATCATTTACTTTTACTCCGTCAATCATTACTAAAACTTGATCAGAATTTCCACCTCTTAAAAATACACTTGCTGATTTCCCAGGTCCTCCATATTGAGTAAGGTTTATTTCTGATATTGTTCTTAAAACATCTGTTACGAATTGCATATTTCTTTTTTTTATATCCTTTTCTGTTATTACAATTACATTACTGGTAGTTTCAGAAATTGGCTCTTTTATTTTACTTGCTGTAACTACTACTTCTGGAATTTCAGTAGAAGTTTTGTTATCAGTTTTTGTTGATTCCTTTGCTGAAACATTATTTATAAACAAATTTAAAATCATCAATCCTGTTAAAACACTTGCTTTTCTTTTCATAATTTACCTCCTTTATTTACTTCTTTATGATTTCTTTTAAATGGTCTATATAAATTTTTACAATTTCAGGATTTTCCCCCAATCCTTTAATAATAGGTTTACAAATAAACCCCTCTTTAGTAAGAATGGATTTCCAGCTATCTGGTTGATCTCCAGCCATATCATTGTTAGCATGATCTCCTGCTACTAACATAAAAGGCATAAGATAGACAGTTTTTATTCCCTGTTTTTTTAACTTAGGAATAATGTCAAAAATGGTAGGATGCCCTTCCACTGTAGCAAGGAAGACTCTGGGATTTTTCTTATTAAGAATGCTATTTAAGGCTATGTAGATAGCATTAGCTGGATGTTCTGTTCCATGTCCCATAAAAATCAAAGCTTCTTTTTCTTTTAGATGAATGTTTTTTAATACTGCATTTGCTACTTTTTCCAGGTCCTCATAAGTAGAAACAAGAGGCTTTGAAACTTTGATTTCTTTTATCCCATTTTTCATAAGAGAAAATAGCTTTGCATTGGAATAGAGTAAATGATATTCTTCTCCGGGAATAACATGGAGAGAAAGGATATAAACCTTTTTATAGCCATTGTTCATGAGCTTTGCTAAAGCCATTTCAGGAGATAGGATATGAATTCCTCTTTTAGCTAAAATGTGTCTTATGATTTTAGAAGTGTAAGCCCAGTAAATAGGGATATCGGAAAACTCATTTTTAAGCATACTTTGAACATCCTTCAAAGCCTTTTGCCCAGATGGATAAGTTGTTCCAAAAGCTACTACTAAAATAGCTTTTTTGTTTACATTATTGGACTTGATTTCCATAGCAACTCCTTTTTTATATATAATTTGAACTGTAAGAAAGGCACATAGTAAAAAGTAAATAGCTAAGATCAGATTTTTACGCATAACATACCCCCTTTTCGAATTTTTGAACTTAAAAAAAACAAAAACAGAAAATAGCTAAAGATTGGAATATAAAGAGATTCAGGTGATAAAAGAGAGTTGTTTCATTTTAACACCCCCCTCGAGGTTTTTTAAGGGTGGATAGGTCTTCCGGCTTCCGGATCATCCTACTCGCCGCGCCTTCCCAGTGCCTTTCGGCACCAGTGACCTGTCGGCTAAGAGCTTGCTCTCCGTGAGCTTCAGCTCTTAGCCCAAGGAAGGAAGCCTCCTTTCAGAAGTAAAAACTTCCTACTCGGGACCTCCTTCCCTAGGAGCTCTAAATTTTAGAGCTCCCAAGCGGCTTTCGTCCCCGGTCACGGCTGCGGGGCAGCGGGGGACTTTCACCCCTCTTCCCTGACTTCCACCCCTGTATTTTAAAAGCCTATCTTAACATATTTTTTTGTCAAGAGGTAATACCTAATTTTTTCATAACATAAATTAAATATTTCTATTCTACTTTACTATATTTTGTGATATGAATATGCTTACTTATTGCTTTTAAGAAATTAAGATAAACATTCTATTTAAGGACAGATTATGATAAAATTTATAAAAAAAAGGTAAGAAAATTCTGTCAAAGTGGAATAAATTTTAATAATTACCTTAAATTGAATCAGATGGCTGGGGGAGGAGGATTCGAACCTCCACTAGTGGGTCCAGAGCCCACCGTCCTGCCGATTAGACGATCCCCCAATCTTTGAAAATATAATAATAAATTTTTTGAATATTGTCAAGAGATTTGTAAAAGTTGTGGTTTCAAAGATTCATTTTAAACTTTGATGAAAGTTTATATACTTGACTTTTGGTAATATTTAATCAATAATTTTATTTAAAAATAAACAGGAGGAAAATTTTATGTTAAATATCAAAACTATCGCAGTTCCTGTAGATTTTTCTGATGTAGCTTCTTTACTTGCTCAATATGCTAAGGATTTTGCTAAAAAATTAGGAGCTAAAATAATTTTAATTTATGTTTTAGAAGATTTGACAGCTTATGAGGGACTTTATACTTCAACTAAAATTTTAACAGATTTGGAAAATATGCTTCTTGAAGGGGCAGAAAAGTCTATGAAAGATTTTATAAAAAAGTATTTTTCTGATTGTTCAGAAGTGGAACCTGTAATAGTTAAAGGAGATATAGTAGAAAAAATCATAGAAACAGCTCAAAAATATAAAGCAGATCTAATCATAATAGGAACTCATGGAAGAAAGGGCCTTGATAAAATTTTATTTGGAAGTGTGGCAGAGGGAGTAGTTAAAAATTCCCCCATACCAGTATTAACAGTTAATCCTTATAAATACAAAATAAACTAAATTTAAAACTTTAAAATTTAGATTTTAATAATTTTTTAGCCTTTTGAGCTTCGTTGCTATGAGGATAATTCACTAAAAGCTTTTTAATTAAAATACTAAAAGCCTCTTTATCTCCCAAAGCTTTAAAAGCTAAAGCTTGTTTATACATAGCTGAGGGTTTTAAAGGATGAAATTTAGGTAAATCTATAAGTTTTTGATAATTTAAAATAGCTTCTTCATATTTCTTTTGATTGAAATAGCTTTCTCCTATCCAATAATAAGCTTGTCCAATCCATTTACCCTTAGGAAATTTTTGTAAATATTCTTTAAAAGTTTCAATGGCTTTATCAAAATTTTTGTTTTTATAGTAATTATAAGCTTCTTGAAAAAGATCTGCTTCTGTTAAAGGTTTTTTAATAGATTGCGTAGCATTGTTAGTAGAATTATTAGTAATAGTTTCAGTAACATTTGAAGTGGCGTTACTCAAAGAAGTCATATTATTGATTTTGGTTTGATTTGAAACAATAGTAGAGGTTTTATTAGAGTTTTCATTTATAGTAGTATTGGAATTTTTTTCAAAGGTTTTATTTGAAATTTTTTCAGAGAGAGAAGAAGTTAAAGTTCCATTAATTGTAGCATTAGCAGTAGCATTGGATTTTTCTGCAGGAGCTAAATTGAGTTTATTTTCTATAGTTTTTAATCTTAAGTCCAAAGCCATAAGTTTGGTGTTTAAATCTTCAAACTTGCTTTTGATTTCTTTATCTCTTTCTTCTTGTGAAAATTGCATTTCTTCAATTTGAGAAGCAAGTTGAGCCTGTCTTGATTTAATTTCTTCTATATCTGATAAAATTTGAGTTTTAATGTTTAGAATTACATCTTTGGAAAAATTGTTTTCTAAATTACTTAATCTCTGTTCAATCTCTGAAATTTTTTTGTTTTGCTTATTTACTTCTATTTGTAATTTATTTACCGTTGTCTCTAAATTTATAACTTTTATTTTTAAAGTCTGGAAATCATCCTGATAAGCTACACAACCACCTAATAACAAAGGTAAAACCAGAAAACTTATATAAATCCATTTTTTCATAAGATCCTCCTTATTTAAAGGGTTTTTAAATGTTTTTCAACTTCATTTGTTAAATCTAAAGGCAAATTTTCACTCCCTAAAATTATTTTATCCTCTGAAAGATATTTTAATGTATAAACAATTAAAGGCAATTCTCTTTTAACTTCCTCTTCTCTGATTTTTTGAAAGAGTTTATTATTTTCCCCCTCTAATTTTTGCAAACCACTTAGGTGATGTTTTAAAAGAAGTTTTTCAGTATAATCCCATAAAGGTATAAATTCAGGAGATCTTATAGAAAATCTAAAATAACTTACAGCTGGTCCTTCATCTAACTGAGGAGTTACCTGATGCATCATAGCTCCTGCCTCAAAGGCTCTTGCACTAATAAGTTGCCAGATAACTTCCTGCCAGGTGCCTTTAGGTCCCCCTGGTAAAGCAGGGTGCAAGTTTATTAAATTTAATCTTTTGCAGAATTCAGAAGAAACAATCCACATATAACCCGCTAAAATACCAAAATCTATATCCTCTGGCAGTCTTTTGAGAACCTCTTTATGGTATTTATCTCTCCACAAATCCTTATCATTTTTCCTTAACTCAGGCTCAAACTTTAAAGCTGAAAAACAAATAACCTGGAGTCCCATTTCTTTTTCCGCAAGAGTTATTAATCTATCAGAAATAGAATTTTCTCCTTTATCTTTACTTATAAATACATAAGAAATTTTAGCAGGTATAAAACCTGTCTTGATATAAGAAAAAACAATTTTTAAAAGATCAATAGCTGCTTCATCTCTTCCTGTAGTAAACCATCCCAATTTTTTAGAGTACATAGTTTAGACCTCCTAAATTAAAAGGGATTTCCCAGGGTTTAGGTATAAAATATTCAAAATATTGATAAACTGCATATCTATCAGTCATTCCTGAAATATAATCAGCTATTAATCTTGTTTTGGATTCCTTAGGGAAAAGTTCTCTTGCTTTTTTAAAATAATCAAGACTTTCAAAATTCTTATAATAAAATTCAAAAAGAGAATAAAGAAGCTTTTTAGCTTTGTCAAACTCTTTTCTTACTGTCTGAGAAAAATATATTTTTTCAAAAAGGAATTCTCTTAAAATGTTTAAAGCTTCCAGAACTTTTTCTTCCATAAGAATAATTTTTTTATTTGTCATTTTGGTAGTAAATATTACACTTTTTACCAATGTATCTATTCTTTTACTATGAGTTTCTCCTAAGATTTTCTTAGCTTTATCTGGAATATCATTTAAAGTTATTAAACTTGCTCTTATAGCATCATCTATATCATGATTTACATATGCTATTACATCCGAAATTCTGACAATTTCAGCTTCTAAAGTTAAAGGTTTATCTTTCTCTTTTTCACATAAAATAGGTCCTTTACCTTTAGAATGTTTTAATATTCCATCTCTAACTTCTAAAGTGAGATTTAAACCTTTTCCTTCTTTTTCTAAAAGATCAACCACTCTTAAACTTTGTTCATTATGTCTGAAGCCTTCTGGGAGTAATTCATTTAAAATTTCTTCTCCTGCATGACCAAAAGGGGTATGTCCTAAATCATGTCCAAGAGCTATAGCCTCGGTTAAATCTTCATTTAACCTTAAAGCCTTAGCTATGGTTCTTGCAATTTGAGCTACTTCTAAAGTATGAGTAAGTCGGGTTCTGTAATGATCCCCTCTGGGGGCTAAAAACACTTGGGTTTTGTGTTTTAAACGCCTAAAGGCTTTAGAATGAATTATTCTATCTCTATCTCTTTCAAAACAGGTTCTGATATCACATTCTTTTTCTGGTTTTAATCGCCCTTTAGAATACTTGGACCTGGTAGCAAAAGGAGAAAGAATTTGATCTTCCAATAATTCCTTTTGCTCTCTTATACAAAATTTATTTAACATCTTCTATTTTCAATTCTAAAGTATTAGTAAAAGTATTTATAAAAGGATTTCCTACTATTAAATTTATCTGATTTTGTTCTAAAATTTTGTTAAAACAAATGGCACAGAGCTCATTAACTCCATGCTTTAGCACAACTTTTGAATGTTTATCTTTCAGGATTTTAATATCTTTTACTTCAAAATTTTTCACAAGAAGATTGGGAGAAGAATGTCCTTCTCCATAAGGATGAAGTTGAGCCAAGGCATATAAAATTTCATGATGTAATAACTCTGCTAAAGTAGTTTCAGCATCTATGTAAAGATATTTTTCTGACCCATCTTTCCAAGAAATTGAACTTAATATATTTTTTAATTTTTCTTTAAGCTGTGGAATAAGATCTTTTTCTATTTGAAATCCAAAAGCATGTTTATGACCTCCATATTGTATTAATAGGTCTTTACATTGAGAAAATACTTTAAAAAAATTTAAATCTTCTGGAGATCTGGCAGAGCCTACACCAATTCCGTTTTCTAAAGAGACTACTATTACAGGAACATTGTATAAATTTTTAAACCTGTTAGCAATCAATCCCAACAAGCCCTTAGGAATATTTTCTAATATAAGAAATAAAAAAGGAAATTTTTTAAGTTCTTTTTCAATTTGAGGTAAAAATTTTTTTATTATCCCTGTTTCTATTTCCTGTCTTTGTAAATTAAGATTTTCTATTTCAGAGAGGTGTTTCTGAGCGGTTTCTTTGTCCTTGGCATTTAAAAATTTAAAAGCTAATTCAGGATATCCCAGCCTCCCTGTGGCATTTATTTTGGGAATAATTCTATAATAAAAATCTTCCTCTGATAAGCTATGCTTTATATTGAAATTTTCTAAGAGCACCTGGGTTGCTACAAAAGAAGGAGAAGAAAAATCTCTAAACCCCAAATAAGTAATGGTTCTATTTTCTCCTGTAAGAGGAACCATATCTGCTAAGGTAGCAAGGCTTACCAGTTCTAAATATTTTCTCAAAGAAGGGGGATTTTTTTCTTTAAAATATCCTTGTTTATATAAATAAGTTCTTAAAGCTCTGATAAGCGCAAAAACAACCCCGGTTCCACAAAGATGATAGAAAGGAGAAGAAGGTGGGGTAAGTTTCCCTGTGACAGTAATGGTATCAGGTTTATTAATAACTTCATGATGATCTGTAATAATTACATCAATTCCTAAAGCTTTAGCGGAATTTACTGTTTCATAAGCAGAAATACCTACATCTACAGTAATAATTAATTTTACACCTTTTGCCTTAATCTCAGGTAAAAATTTGGCATGAAAGCCGTATCCCTCTTTATTTTTACTTGGAATAAGCCAGTCTATTTCAGAAGTGAAAAGCTTTAAAAAATCATAAAGAATAAATGTACCTATTATACCATCTGCATCTGAGTCTCCATAAATAAGAATTTTTTCTTCTTTTTTTAAAGCTTTGTAAATTCTTTTTACTGCTAAATCCATCTCTGGAATAGTGAAAGGATCTGAGAAATCTGTTAATTGGGGATATAAAAAGGAATAAGCGGTTTTAATATCTGTGAAACCTTTATTGATTAGAATTTGAGCTAAGAGAGGAGGAAAAAATCCATATGTTACAAATTCATAGAGAAGATCTTTATTAGGTAATTTGTTGATCCACAGTTTTGTTGACGACATATTATATTTATTGTATCATAATTAAAATAAAAGTAAAAACATTCAAGATTTTAAGATAGAAATAGTTTGAAAAGCCGGCGTAGCTCAGGGGTTAGAGCAGCGGATTCGTAATCCGCAGGTCAGGGGTTCAAATCCCCTCGCCGGCTTGAAATTTAGAAATAATCAGTATTTTCAAAAACTCTTTCATGAAATTTTTAGTAAGAAACTAAAATTTCCATATTTAGCAGATAAGCCCCCTCTAAGAAAGGGATCTTACTTGTAACCGTGTTTTTTCATAACTCCTTTTTTGAAGTTTTTATAAGCCCTAAAAAGTCTTTTTTTAAAAAAATTCTCTGGATTTTGTTTAATTCAGCTTCAGCTTGTCTCTTTTTAAAAGAATCTGGTATAGTGAAAATCAATATGAGACTTTTCAGCTAAAATTATAAGTACTCCAAAACCAAGAATTAAAGATGTGGAAAATTCTGTAAATCTATTAATTAGAGGAAATTTAAAGAAAATTATAAAGATATATTTCAAAATTCTGATAAAAGTTTTATAAGAAGAATAGAGGCGCAACATAGAAACGATTTTCTTTCGTTGTTTAGTAATAGTTTTTACAATAAAACTAAGAAAAATACCTAATATACCAAAAATCAAATAAATTCGCATATCTGTGGTAACTCTTATAGGTATTCTTTGAGAGGTAGAAAAAACTTTACATGTTTGCTTGTTACATAACTCGTAAAAAACATTAGCTCCAATATACTTATTTTCTTCTGTTGTATATGTATATTTAGTTCCATTTACTTGTTCTCGAGCTATTGCAGATGGAGAAAATACTTTAAAAGGAATGATAATTTCACTCCCAGGATACAAAGAATTAATTTTAACAATAGAACCTTTTATTTTATATTGAGAAAGACTTTTAATTGTTTTATAATATTGAGGGATAGACGGAAGCATAGGTTTTGAGAAAAACAACTGGCAAAATAGGTATAACAGTAATATTTTTGATATGTGCAGAAGTACTTATTTTAACCTGAATTTGAAATACATCTCCTTTTTCAATCACTTGTTTGGCTGGATAATACTTCAATTTTGGGTACAGCTAAACCAATAGAACAAAAATATAATGAATTGATAAGAAAATTTATTAAAATTTGACAAAAATGAGAGTGTTCCACGTGGAACATTGATTATATAAACCAAAACCTACAAATAGGGCCTTTTGGAACAGAAGATTTTGGTTGTTTTAAATTTCCAAAAATCATTACTATTGGAGTTATAATTATTATTAAACAATAAAACATCAGTTAAAAAGAGCTTGTAGATTCATAAAAAAACCAAAAATGATAAAAATAAGGATTTGGCTAAGCAGGGATTTGTATAACCAGCTAATAGCAAAATAGATAGAAATTTAAAAAATAATTTAAAAAGTAAATAAAATTTAAAAGTTGATAAGCATGGAATTTTTAAAACAATTAGGTTATAATAATTTTAAATATTAAAAAAAATTATTTAGTAGGTAAAAAACTTGACCACCTTGGAGGCTTTTAATTTTGTAGAGGAACTTAATAGAAAAAAATATGAAGAATTTTTAGACTGGAGACTACTTTACATTAGAGAACTTGAAAGTTTGGTTGATTGCAATTTTCATACACCAGCCTAAAGTGTTCCACGTGGAACACTTTCATTTTTACAAAGTTTGTTTTTTAAGCTGTTCTTAAATTCTAAAAGGGGGATAAAATAGAAATATGTATATTGCAAGAAGACCAGTATTTGGACATTATGAGTATTCTTTAAAAGAATCTTATTATGAAGATCCGTATTGGAAGAGCAGAACCATTTTAAATCTTGGTTCATCTCCAGAAGATTATATCATATATTACAGTGAGGTGGGTTTTTTTATTGATTTAGAAGAAACTCTTGAAAAATTAGGGTATAAAGTTGATCAATGGAAACTTGAAAAATTATTTTTCCGATTTTTAAATTCTGAAGCTAAGAGGATTATTACTCAATTCACTCGATCACAAGTTATTAAAATAAAAAGAAAAAAGGTAAATATAAAAGATTTCCATCCTTTTGATATAAAAAGAAGAATAGTTTTAAAATTTGGCATGTCAAACCCAGAAAAATATATGGACTGTCCCTATCCTTTCTTGAGTGAGCTTTATGAAAAATCAAGAGATGAGCTGGAAAATTATTTTTGGGATCTGGAAGATAGCTTAAAGTTTAAAGAAAAAATAAGATATTTAATGATTATCTTTGGTTTGAATTATATTCCTTCTTGGTTTTCAGAAGAAGATATAGATAAAATGTTTTTAAATAACTTTTGCAAAATTTTAAAAGATGAAACTTTTAGAATGGGTATGGATACCGAAGAATTGCTGAAAACTTATTTCTGTAGATATATTTGGCTTTATTTCGATGCTATTCCTTTATTTAAGAGACCCAAAAAATTTCATTTCATAGACAATTTTAAAGAAAATGAAATATTCCTAAAAGCCTCAAATCTTTTAGGAATTTCTATTGAAATTCTTAAGAAAGCTACAAAAAAGGAATTATTTAAAATATATAGACAAAAAGCCAAAGAGCTTCACCCTGATAAAGGTGGTTCTCATGAAAGGTTTATCCAGCTTAAAAAAGTTTTTGAAGAACTATTAAAACTTAAAGAAAATTAGAAGAGGGGAAGAGAGCCAAAACTTGTCTCTCTTCCTTTTTAAGAGGTGTGGTATGAAGGGTTACACTTAAAACTTAATTTGCAAAGTAAGCTGAACTCTTGAGTCATCATCTTTATTGTCTTGGTCTAAATGATCATAATCAAGTAAAACCATATTTTTATGAGGTTTATCAAAATGATAGGCTAAACCAACAATATATCTTTTACTTTCATCATTATCTTGATCGTCATTTGGATCAAAATAATCATATCTTCCTATTATACTGATAGGCAAACTTGAAAAAGCATAAGGTTTTAATTCTAAAAATAAAGAATAACCATCTTTATCATAATTATCATCTCCATTTAAATTGCCTTTTCCCCAATAATATTGAGCTGTAGTAGTAAAATATTCATGTTCATAGCTTGCAAAAAGAAGATTTACTTTCCAATCAGGAGGGTTATCAGCTTTATTCCCTTTACCACGAATTCCAAAGTAGGAAATTTGGAATCCAGGTAAAATCTCAGGTAAAGGTCTAATGGTAATTCTTGCTTCTATAGGTTTATTATTATTTTTCTCTCTGCCATGGTATCCAGCACCATTATATATTCCTAAAGCAATACTACCATAACGCCCAGGATAATGAGAATTAACATGCTTTTTATACCACTCAGGCATTTCTCCTCCAAGAAGTGCCATAAAAGTAGCTCCAAAATCTGCTGAATTGTAAATATGATTCCTTTCTGTAAACATTGTATCCTGGCATCTAAAAAAATTAACATGTTCTTCAAAATCAAGCCATGGGAAATGAACCTGCCCAAATTCTAAAGTAGGTTTGGTTAAAAATCCTATATCCGGAAATTTAAATTTTCCAAAAATATATTTTGTTCTTACTACTATAGAACCATCTAAATTACCAGTATCCTCGTTGGCTTGAGTAACATCAAAAGTTACATGAGCATCAAGCCAAGGAGTAATGCTTTTGGTAAATCTTACATAACCTCTTTTTATAGCTATTTTGCTTTTGTAATCTGGACCGTTTTGTGTCCAATTTTGATAAGAAATATACCATAATCCATTTATTTTAAGACCTTTTAATTTTTTAATTATGTCTTCTAAATCTTTGTTTTTTTCTGAAATCTCTTTTTTTGTTTTTTCAATCTCTTTATTTATAGCTTCTATATCCTTTTCCTTAGCCTTTAATTTTCTTTCTTTATCTTCTAATATATTAAGCAATTGCTTAATTTCTGCTATTTTGACATCATATTCTCTTAACAAAGCTCTTAATTCCTCTATTTTAGCATCTAATTGTGCTTCTTTAGAATAGACAATGTTTTTAGTTTGAGATGTTTTTAATTGAAAATCTTCAGCTAATCCAGAAGAAACTGTAGATCCTATTAAACCAGCTGAAAAAAATAGGGTTAAAGCCTTACTGATTTTTCTTTTAAACATATTTCCCCTCCTTTTTAGAGATTTTTAACAATTAAAACCGTATTTATTGTAAAATAAAAAATTTTAAAAAATTTAAAATTTTTATAAAATTTTAGTTAAAATTATGTAAAATTTTGGTTAAATTTTAAATCTTTTTAAGATCCACCTTGTAAAAATATACTAACAATTTTATAATTAAAAATTAAATTTTTAATTAGGAGGAATTATGAAAATAGATGAGGTTAAAGTTTCAGATGTAATGAACAGACAATTAATAACTGTTCCTATGGAAGCAAATTTTAGAGAAATACTTGAGACTTTAAGAAAAGAAAAAGTTCATGCTGTTCTTGTATTATCTCCTACTGGTGAACTTGCAGGAGTTATTAGTCAAACCGATATTATAGAAGCTTTATTAAAAGATGGAGAAAAAGTTTTTTCTTTAACAGCTGAGGATTTGATAAGTCCAGGTGTTTATACTATAGAAGGGAATGCCTCTTTGAAGCAAGCTATAGATAAAATGTTAAAACACAAGATTCATAGAATACTTGTAGTTTCAGAAAAGGTAGGGAAAACAGTTCCTGTAGGAATTTTATCTGCAACAGATGTCTTAAAATTTTTGGACAGAGAATCTTATTTAGTAAGATAGAAATGATGATCTCTATCCAGATAAAAATTAAGCCATGATGAGGTTTTATAAAGAGTCCAATTTCTTGGAGGAACAAAAGATATTTTAAAAACCTGATTTAATTTTTTAGCTTTTTTAAGTCTTTCATAAGCTCTTACATAGACACAGATTTTCTTTCTGGGATACACTTCACAATAACCATTCCAGCTCCCTCCACAAGGTCCATTAACTAAAAATTTGGCACATTGGCTTTGAGGACATAAATAAGCAACTTCTGGTAAAAAGCAATCTCCACATTCCTGACAATTAAAAAGAAGCTTTTTAAAAAAATATTCTGTGCGAGTAAAAAAATTTTTAATTCTTTCGTGATGATCTATAAATAAAGCCAGTTTTTTCAATTGTGGATAAATAGGGCTGGTTTTAGAAAAGAAAAGATAATGTAAAACATTATAAAGTTTATATCTAAAAATTTGAGAAGAGACCGGATTTTCTTTTTTATTTCTATTAAAAACTTCATATAAGGAATAAGGTTGAGAAACACCTTGATTTTTTGGAGAGCTCCCAAAAAGTTTATCTAATTCAGGTTTTTTAGCTAAATAATTATTAAATTTTTCTAAAAGTTGCTGAAATTTTTCTAATTTTAAAGGAAGACCGCATAAATGAACACCTTTATATCCTAATTCTTTAACTAAATACATAAATTTTGCCAAAGAATCTATAGGATCAAGGATATTATAAAAATCATCTCTAAAATAAATACCCGGAATATTATTATTTTTAAAAATTCTGGCTATTTTTTCATTTACATAAAACAAACCTGCTAAAATGGGAAGTTCTTTTAATTTTTTATCATCTTCTGGATTATAAATAGAAGGATCTTGTAGATATTCTGCAAATAAACGAGTAAACCCTAATTTGATAATTCCTATGAAATCTGCAAAACCCTGAGGATGAAAACCTACTTGTGTAATAAAGAAATAAGCTTTGGCTTTAAATTTTCTGTAAAATTTTACATATTGCCAGAAAAGCTCTGCAGAAAGAGTTTTAAAAGGGTTAACAATAGCGCCTTTATAAAAAGGAATAGGAGCAAGCTTAATTCCTCCACCTGGAACCCAGGAAGGAAGTTCTATACCTTTTTCTATTTCAGTGATTAAATAAAGCAGACTTATAGCATCTAAATCAAAAACAGGTTTTGCTTTTCCAAAAAAGCCGTATCTTGGATAATCTCCTGTCATAATTAGTAAATTATGAAGTTCATTTCTATCCAAAGCCAAAAGTTCGCTTTCTATAGCATTTCTATTTTTATCTTTACAAGAAAAATGAACTATAGGTATAAACCCCATAGTTTTCAAATCATTGCCTAATACTGAAGGAGTTAAAGTAGGATTTCCCCCTGCATTATCAGTAATAGTGAAGACCTTGATAGGTAAATTTTCCTTAGAAACTTTAGAAATAAAATTTATAATATCTTTATATTGCCGTGTTCTTGTGCTTCTTGATGGGACAAGTTCAAAGGTTATTACAAATTCAGAAGAATTAAAAAGTAAGGCTAATTCATTTTTTTGTTGATTCATAATTTAAAAATTAATTTCAAAAATAAAAAAAGGGTTAGGTTGTTAAAAATTTATCAAATAGTTGGAAATAAGTTAACAAACATCTTAAAATCATAATAATAAAAAATAAAAAAAGGAGTAAAAATGGAAAAAGTAAAAATAGCTATTATAGGAGCAGGTCCAGCAGGCATAGCTTCTGCTATAGAAGCTAAAGCTTCTAAAATAGAGCCTGTGGTTATTTTAGAAAAGAGTGATCAAATTTGTTATACAATTAACAAATTCTATAAACCTGGAAAAAGGGTTGATGCTAATTTTAAAAGTGCAGGTATAAAACCTATAGGACTTTGTTCTTTTGAAACAGAAACTAAGGAAAATTTTTTAAAAAGAATAGAAAATTGGACAAAACAATGGAATTTAGATATTAGATTTAAGGCAGAAGTTACTAATATAACTAAAAATGGAGAAGGATATGATATTTGGATTAAAGATAATCCTGAAATTTGGGCTGAATTTGTGATTATTGCTATAGGAATTTTTGGCACTCCCAGAAAACCTTCTTATCCTATTCCTTCTGAATTAAAAAACAAGATTTTTTTTGAACCTCCTCAGCAACAATTTGAAAATAAAAAAATTTTAGTTGTAGGAGGAGGAAATACTGCTGCAGAAGTAGCTTATAGTTTATGTGATAACAATGAAATTTATATTTCTTACAGAAGACCCCAATTTTTTAGAATTAATGAAACCAATTTAAAAATACTAAATGAAAAAGCAAAACAGGGGAAGATAAAACTTCTTTTAAATACAGATATTGAAAAATTAGAACCTTTTGATGATAAAATAAAGGTATATTTTAAAAATAATAAAGAAGATATTTATGATTATATTATTTATTGCTTAGGTGGATCTACTCCTAAAAGATTTTTACAAAAAATAGGAATACAAATGGATAACAAGAAGCCCTCCTTAGATGAATATTTTGAGACCAACTTGCCCAAGGTTTTTTTAGTAGGAGATATAGCAGTAGAAAAAGGCAATATTATGAAAGCCTTTAATACTGCACACATTGTAATAAAAAGAATTAAAGAAAAGTATTTAAAATAAACAGGTCATTTAAACAAAGTGATTATTAATATACCTAAAAGCATAAAAATTACAGAGAAAAGTCTGATTAAAAAATAACTTTCTTTAAATATTAAATATCCCAAAATTACAGCAAAAAGTATACTTGTTCTTTTTAGGGCTATCATATAAGCTGTTTCTATATGACTTAAGGCTATCATGTGGCAAAAACACATAAGTGCCTGAGTGATACCTACCAGTAAAATAGCATTTTTATATCTTTTGATAAAATCTAAAATTTTTATTTTATAAAAAATTTTTATTACTAAAGTTGCAAAAACTCCCAAAAGAGAAAAATAAAAAGAGGCAAACCAAACAGGATCAGTTAATAAAAGCCCTTTTTTACCAAGAACAGATGTTATAGAATAAATAAAAGCCACTTTAAGTAAAAGCAAACTTCCTTTTTCTTTTTTAATAGCCTTTATAGGAGATAACCAACCCTCTTTAATAGAGGGAAGATTGATACAATAACTTCCTAAGACTATCAAAAGAATACCCAAAGCTCCTAATTTAGAAATTTCTTCTCCCAGAAGGATATAGCCTGTTAAAATAATGAATATAGGAGTAAAAGAAAGGAAAGGAAGACTTAAAGAAAGAGGAGAAATCTGGATTCCTTTCATATAAAGAAGCGTTGCTATAATTTCTAAGATTAAAAGAATTGAAACTGTAAAAACAAAATTAGAAGAAAAATAAAAAAAACAATTATGTTTAAGGGTTAGATAAACAAACAAAGGGAAAAGAAAAGGCAAACTACCCAATGTTCTTGCAATTACCATATAAGGAGAACCCAGAGAAGATAGAAATTTTTTATTTAGAGCATCACTTAAAGCTACAAAAAATCCGGCTAAAATAGCAAAAAGAAAATAAAGCATAATTTATTTGAGATCCTTTAAAGGACATTTTTCACATATTGGAGTTTTCTTTTTACAGTAATTTTTACCACAAGCTACAAACAAAGCATGATATTCATTAAAAAGCTTGGGATCAGGTGGTAGATTTTCCATAAATAATTCTTGTATTTCATCATAAGTTGATTCTTCAGGAATTAAATAATGGCGATTTAAAATTCTATAGGTATAGGTATCAACTACAAAGACAGGAAAATTACCAGCATAAAGTAAAATACTGTCCACAGTTTCTTTCCCCAGTCCTCTTAAGTTTAGCAATTCTTTTCTTATTTCATTAAGATTCTTGGAAAAAAGCTTTTCCAGGTTTCCTTCATAATTTTCTACTAAAAATTTTATAAATTCCTTTAACCTTTTAGCTTTTATATTGTAAAAACCAGAAGGTTTTATAATATTTGCCAATATATTTAAAGGTAATTCATAGAGCTTAAAGGGATCCAGTAAATTTTTTTCTTTTAGATTATTTATGGCTTTTTCTACATTTTTCCAACTGGCATTTTGAGTAAGAATAGCACCTACACAAACTTCAAAAGGTGTTTTAGCAGGCCACCAGCCTTGAGGACCAAAATGCCTGAAAAGTCTGTTATATATTTCCTCAAGAATTTTACTAATATCTTTCATACCTCGTCCTTTAATCTTATCACTTCTGTTCCTGAAGGTAGGTCTATAACCCAAAAGCCAAGCTGATGAAGTTCATCTCTTATTTGGTCAGCAAGAGCATAATTTTTTTCTTTTTTTGCTTTTTTTCTTAATTCTATTTTTTCAAGTATTTCTTTATCTTTAACCTTTTCAGGAAATCTTAGAACTTTAATAACTTTGTTTAATATTCTTAAACTTTTAAAAATTTCTTCTTTAAATCCCTCAGGTAAACCAATTTTAAAAAAGGGATAAATTTTTTTAAAAAAGGTTATTAACTCCGAAATAGCCACAGGTGTATTTAAATCTTCTTTTAAAGCATTTTGCCAATTTTGATTAAATTCTTTTAAAAATTTCCAGGGCTCTTCTTTTTTTTCTGAAATTTCTGTAGCAGCTCCTAAAAGAGCTATATATTTGTCAATTTTTTCTAAAATTTTTTTGCTTTCCTCAAGACCTTTCCAGCTAAAATTAAAAGGATTCCGATAATGAGTTCTTAAAAAATAGAATCTTAAATCTCTACCTGAAAATCCTTTAGCCTTAAGATCATCTATAGTGATTTTGTTTTCTGAAGAAAGTTTTTTTTCATTATAAAAAACCAAGCCAGTATGTATCCAATATTTAGCAACCTCCTTTCCTGTTAAAGCTTTTACTACTGCTCTGGTATTTTCATGATGAGGAAAGATAAGATCATTACTGCTGGTAAAAATATCTATTTCATTTCCTAAGTATTTCAAAATTAAAGTTGCACAATGAATATGCCAGGTCGGTCTAACTTTTCCAAAAGGAGTATTTATAAAATAGCCTTTTTTTAATTCTAAAATTTGAACTCTTTTTAATAAAGCAAAATCAAAGGGTTCTTCTTTATCATATTCTTCTACATCTATGGTAGCACCGGGTTTAAGATACCTTAAATCTATTTTAGAGAGCTGTCCATAATCTGGAAGTCTTGAAATATCAAAATAAAGACTTGAATATTTTATATAAGCCATATCTCTCTCTAAGATTTTCAAAGCAACTTCTTTCATATCCTCTAAATGTTCACTCACCTTGGGATAGAAATCAGCTTTATCAATTTTAAGCCATTCTAAATCTTGATAAAATCCTTTTTCTATATCAGAGGTATAATCTTTTAAATCAATCTCTTTTTTTAAAACAGCTTTTATAGTTTTATCATCAAAATCAGTAAGGTTAATTACATGTTTTACCTGATAATTTTTTAGTTTTAAATAATTTTTTAGGAGATCTACAGTAAGAAGTCTTCTATAGAGTCCTATATGGGGTTTAGCGTTTAAAGTGGGTCCACAGGTATAAATTTTAACCTCTTTATCTTTTAAAGGTCTGAAGATTTCTCTTTTTCCTGAGAAAGTATTAGTAAGAATAAGATCAGCTTTTTCTGTAGAATCTATTTTATCCAAATCAAAACTCCATAAAGGTGTAGATAGATATCTTTCACCTCCATCTGGAAAAATTACTACTATAAGTCCTTTGTCAATTTCTTTAGCAATTTTTAAAGCTCCTGCCAGAGCAGCGCCAGAACTAATTCCTACAAAAATACCTTCTTCTTTTGCCAGCCATCTTGTCCAGTAAAAGGCCTCTTCATCATCTATATTTATAATTTTGTAAAGAAGTTTTTTATTATAGATACTCGGAGGATAGGATTCCTTCATATTTTTTAAGCCTTGAATTTTATGCCCAGGATTAGGCTCAACTCCTATAACTTTAAAAGGTAGATTATTATCCTTAGCATATTTTGCTATACCCATCGCGGTTCCAGTGGTTCCAAGTCCACAAACAACATAGGTAACTTTTCCTTCTGTATCTCTCCAGATTTCAGGTGCAGTAGTTTGATAATGGCTCATCCAATTAGCAGGATTATTAAATTGATCAGGACAATAGTATTTATCTGGATATTTTCTTATTAATTCATATACAGCCTCTATAGCACCATCTGTTCCTTTTTCAGCAGGGGTTAATAAAATTTCTGCACCATAAGCCTGCATAATTTTTCTTCTTTCAATAGAAGCAGCTTCAGACATAGCAATCATACATTTATAGCCTTTTACTGCACAAACTAAAGATAAGCCTATACCTGTATTACCACTGGAAGCCTCTATGACTATCTTTTCAGGAGTTAAAAGCCCTTTTTTTTCAGCATCCTCAATCATAAAAAAAGCAGGTCTATCTTTAATAGAACCTCCGGGATTTAAACTTTCTAATTTGCCAAAAATTTCTATAGAAGACTTGACTTTTAGTTTTCTTAGTTTAATTATTGGAGTATTACCAATTTTTTGCAAGATATTATGAAATTTCATAAAATCCTCTTCAAAGTTTTAATTGCTTTATTTTATATCACTTTATTTACTTGCCAAGTAAAAGCTTTTGCTTTTTCTTTTATTTATATATTCCCTCATAGATTTATTTATTTAAAAAATAAAACCTATATTATTCAAAAAAATGATACTTTGGTTGATTTAGCGGTAACTTTTGAAGTAGGATATTATCATTTAACTCTTGCTAATCCAAAAATAGATCCTTGGGTACCCAAGCCTAAAAAGAAGATCATTATTCCCTATCAAATCCTTATTCCTCAGGAATTTTCTAAATATTTTCATTCCAAATCTTATATAATAATTAATCTTCCCGAAATGAAGCTTTATTATTTTAGATTTCCAAAGTTATTCGTTTTTCCTATAGGGGTAGGAGATGTAGGGAGATTACCAGATCCAGGTATTTATAAGATTATTAAAAAGAAAAAAGATCCTTTTTGGTATCCTCCACCTTCTATAAAAGCAGAAGATCCTACTTTGCCTGATGTAGTTCCTCCTGGACCAAACAATCCTATGGGTAAATATGCACTTTATTTATCAAGAGGACTGTATGCCATTCATGGCACCAATAAAATTTATAGCATAGGAAGACGAAGTACACACGGCTGCATACGTCTTTATCCTCAGCATATAAAATTTCTCTATAATAATGTTACTGTAGGAACTACTGTGCAGATTGTTTATGAACCTTATAAACTTGCTGTGGAAAATAAAAATATATACATTCAAGCTTATGAAGATATAGAAAAAAGAATTAAACATCCGATTTTCTATATTATTAAAAAATTGGACAAATTGATAAAACATCAAAATTATCAAATTAACCTTTTAAAACTGGAAAAAATTTTGAAAAATCCAGATGGTTTGATTTATAAGATAGGCAAAATTAAGTGAAGATTAATCTATTTTCCGAAACCTTTTAGGGATTATGAAAAAAGTTAAAGCTCTATCTTCAGTTTCTTCTAATAAACCAGCTTTATAAATACTTTTTAAAGCTTCAATGTGAAGTTTATGATGAGAACAATCAGCTTCTATTTCAGCAATTAAAGGATATCCCAGAGCATAAAGATCTCCTATTATATCTAAAATTTTATGCCTTACAAATTCATCAGGTCTTCTTAATCCTTCAGGATTTAAAATTCCTTCTTTATCTAAGACAATAGCATTGGATAGATCTCCTCCTTTTAAAATACCTTTCTTTTTTCTTTCAAAAAGAATATCCTTAAAACCAAAAGTTCTGGCAAAACAAATTTCATTAAAATAGGTTCTGGGATTGACCTCTATAATAAAACTTTGTAAACCTATTAAAGGATGATCAAATTTTATAGATGCATTTATTTTTAAAGTATCAGAAGGTTTAAAAGTTATACTGCCTATACCATTTTGATAATGGAAAGTTTTTTTTATTTTCAATTTTTTCCGGGGAGCAAATAAAAATCTATATCCTTTTTCTTTTATTTTTTTAGCCCAAGGATAAGAAGATCCATCTATAAGAGGAATTTCTTCTCCATGGACGCGAATGATGGCATTATCTATTTGAAATCCGTGTAAAGCTGATAAAAGATGTTCTACCAAATAAATAAAATGTTCTCCATCTGTAACTGCAGTAGCTCCATCAAGCCCTATAACATTTTCTATTTTTAAAGGTATAACAGGTTTGGAGGGTAAATCCTCTCTTATAAAAATTATGCCTGTATTTTCTTCTACAGGCTCTATTTCAACCTTTATATTTTTCCCACTAAAAATACCCTTATCTTCTAAAACTATTTTATCAGCTACAGTTCTCTGATATTCCATATACCCTTTTCCCTTAGACAGAATTTCTCTAAAAAAATTTTAAACAAATTGTATGCCAGTTTTGATCTTAAAGATTAGCCAAATTTTAAGGAATTTTTAAAAATATACAAGTGTTAAATAAAGTTTACAACTGTGTAGAAAATTACACACTCAATCTAAGGTTATAATATTATCATTTAAAATAACCTTTTTTACTCTACCTTTGAGTTTTTTATTTAAAAAAGGGGTATTTTTGCTTTTAGATTTAATAAAATCTTCTGTTAAGATGTATTCTTCTTCAGGATCTATAATAATAATTTCAGCTGGAGCCTCTTTTTTAAAGCAAGGTGGTTCTATTCTTATTACTTTAGAAGGATTTGTTATTAAATATTTTGCTAATTGTAAAGGAGTTAGGTAACCATCTCTAACCAAATTTAAACTTAAAGGTAATAATAATTGTAACCCTATCATACCTGGAGAAGCAAGTTCAAATTCTATTTCTTTTTCAAGAGAACTATGAGGAGCATGATCTGTAGAAATAATATCTATTAATCCTTCTTTTAGAGCCTCTTTTATAGCCTGAACATCTTCTTCAGTCCTTAAAGGAGGATTTACCTTAGCAAGAGTATTATAATTATCCACTTCTTTTTCGGTTAAAGTAAAATAATGAGGGCAAGTTTCTGCTGTAAAAGGAATTCCTTCGTCTTTAGCCCATTTAAGAAAGGGAATTACTTCCTTGGTTGAAAGATGAGCTAAGTGAACAGATTTTTGAGCTTCCTTAGCCAGAATTAAATCTCTAATTACAGCTATTACCTCAGCAGAAGGAGGTTTTCCTTTTAATCCTAATTTAGCTGAATATATTCCCTCATTAATTTGACCTCCTTGAGATAAATTTTGATCTTCACAATGAGAAATAACCGCCAGATCAAAATGTTTAGCATAAAATAAAGCTCGTTTCATTATTTCAGAATTTTGGACCCATTTTCCATCATCAGAAACCCCCACAGCACCTGCTTCTTTTAATCTTCCAAATTCTGTAATCTCTTCGCCCTTTTGGCCTTTAGTAATACATGCTATAGGATAGACTTTTACATAACCTTTTTCCTTACTTTTTTTAACAATATAAGAAGTTACTTCAGGAGAATCATTAGGGGGATTTGTGTTAGGCATACAAGCCAGTCTTAAAACCCCACCATACAAAGCTGCTTTGGTTCCTGATTCTATATCTTCTTTCCATTCCTCTCCAGGATCTCTTAAATGTACATGAATATCTACCAATCCTGGTAAAACCCATAATCCCTTTGCTTCAATAATTTTAATGGCATCATTAATTTCAATATTTTTATCAAACCCTACAATTTTTCCATTTTCTATTAGAAGATCACCTTTTAAATCTATATTTTGAGTTGGATCAATAATTCTACCATTTTTAATAAGTAACTTCATAAGTTTTTTCACCTGTAAGTAATTTTAATAAAATAGCCATTCTAATAGCTACACCATTTTCTACCTGATCTAAAATTACTTGAAAAGGATATTTTTCAAGTTCAGGAGAAAGCTCAATTCCCCAATTAATTGGGCCAGGATGCATAAGTATAGCTCCGGGTTTTATAATATCCAAATACTGGGGTTTTAATCCAAAAAATTCATAATATTCTTGAAAACTTGGAATAAGAGCTTTTCCGTGTCTTTCTTTTTGAATCCTTAGAGCTATTATTACATCAGCATCTTTTATAGTTTTTCTTAAATTATAACAAATTTTGAAAGTTTTTTCTGAAAGTCTGAAATAGGATTCCTCTTTTGGATCCGGTAAAAGTGGGGCTGGACCTGTAACATAAACAGATGATCCCATTTTTTGGAAAGCCAGTATATCAGAATGAGCCACTCTGCTATGTTTTATATCCCCAATTATAGTCACTTTTAAATCTGATAAAGTTCCAAGTTTTTCTTTTATTGTAAGAAGATCTAACAAAGCCTGAGAAGGATGTTCATGTGTTCCATCTCCAGCATTTACAATAGGAACTTTGCTATGTTTAGCTATGAAATGTGGAGCACCAGCTAAGGGATGTCTTATTATAAATAAATCTGCTCCTATAGCCTCTAAATTTTTAACTGTATCTAAAAGGGTTTCTCCTTTTTCTATACTTGACCCCTTAGCAGTAAATGCTAAGGTATCAGCTGATAAAACTTTGGCTGCTCTATCAAAAGAAAATCTTGTTCTTGTAGATGGTTCATAAAAAAGATGAATAATCAATTTACCTCTTAAAGTAGGCACCTTAGGAATAGGTCTATATAAAATTTCTTTTAAATTCAAACCCAAGTTTAAATACTCTTTTATTTCTTCTTTTGATAAAGAAGCTATATCTAAAAGGTGATTTTGTTTTAAAGCCATAAATATTCCTTAATATGGTCTAAAGCTTCTTCAGGAGTATCAACAATTTTAAACAATTCTACATCCTTAGAAGAGATTTTATTGTTGGGGATTAAATAATCTTCCATCCATCTATAAAGTGTATTCCAATACTCTCTATCTATTAATACTATTGGCACAGGTTTAATTTTTTTAGTTTGAACTAAGGTTAAAACTTCAAACATTTCATCCAGAGTTCCAAATCCTCCTGGGAAGAAAACAAAAGACACAGAATACTTTGCCATCATAACCTTTCTAACAAAAAAATATCTAAATTCCAGCTTTATATTAGCATATGGATTAGGAGCCTGCTCTAAAGGTAATTTTATATTAAGACCTACTGAATATCCCCCAGCCTCTGCAGCACCTTTATTAGCAGCTTCCATGATACCAGGACCACCACCTGTAATAACTGAAAAACCCGCTTTTACAAGAAGTTTAGCAAGTTCTTCAGCTTTTTTATAATCTGGATGTTCAGGAGGTGTTCTGGCTGAACCGAAAATTGTTACTCCAGGATAAACTCTTGGTAAAACTTCAAAACCTTCTACAAATTCTGCTAAAATTTTAAATAATCTCCAAGACTCCTTTGCAGCTAAGCCTTCTAAAACATATTGTTTTTCTTCAAAAAGTCTACCGTTAAAAAATTTCTCCATAAATTAAACTCCTTCTAAAACTTCTTTTAAAAATTTTAAAGAATTTATATCAAAAAGCAAAAAGAATTTTAAAAAATCTTCTGCAATTTTTAAAATTTTAGTCTTATTTTTTCTGTTTAAATCCATTCCTTTTTCTAATTCTAAAAAATTTAATTTATTTAATGGCATTTTAATTAAAATTCTTAAAATCTCAAGGATGTTAGCTTCTAAAATTTCACATCTATCATCTTTGCATTTATAGCATAATAAACCTCCTTCTGGAATAGAAAAATAAAAAATCTTTTTAGGTTCATATCCACACTTTACACATCTAAACAATTCAGGACACCATCCTAAAAATTTTAAAAAGTTTAATTCAAAATAAGGTTTTAACCATATAAAATTGTTGTTTGTTTCTACCAAATTTATAAAACTCTTTACAAAATTAAAAGTTTTTTCTCCACCTATAGAACTTATTTTTGATAGTATTTCCCCTATATAAGATAAAAAAATATATTTTTTATAATCAATTCTTATATTTTCAGGTAAAAAAATAAAATCAGCTTTTTCCAGAATAGGAAGTTTTCCTTTTGAAGTTTTTCTTAAATGAGCCTTTATAATATTAAATTCCTCAAGCAAATTAACAAATCTTTTACGACTTTTTCGTGCGCCTTTTGCAATAGTCCAAAATTTCCCTTTTGGAGTAAAGAGTTCTAATAATAAATCTATTTCTCCTAAATCTTTTTTAGAGATAATGATAGCTTCTGTAGAAAAAAACATTTATAGCTAAAGAAAGATTTTGATATACCTTTTTTCCTGAAGATCTTTAATCCATTTTTCTATATAAGCTTGAGCTTTTTTCTCAAAAAGTTTTTTATAAAGTTTGGGCTTTAGTTTTTCAAAAGAAGGAGGTTTGTTATAACCCTTTTTAATTAGTTTAATTATATAAAAATTATTGTTAATATTTATAGGTTTAGTTATATCTCCAGGTTTTAAATTTTTTAAAGTTTCTAAAATTTCCGGAGCCAGTTCTTCCTCTTTAAATGCTTCATTTTTAATAAATTTTAACTGATTAGGATAAGTTTTAACAATTTCTTCTAAGGACACACCTTGGTTTATTTCCTGATAAATTTTATTAGTAAGATCTTTATTTTTAACAATTAAAATAGATATCCAATATTTATAATCTTTATCATCATAATTTTTAATAGCTTCTTTATAAGCTTTTTTAAGCTCTTCATCTGTAATTACAACCTTTTCTTTTACCTGTAACTGAACCAATTTTATTTTTAATAATTTATCTTTTAATTTTTGTTTATAATCTTGTAAGGTTAATCCTTGCTGTTTTAAAATTTCTTTAAATTTTTCTTCTCCTAAGGATTTTTTTTCAGCTTCTAAATATTTTTCAACTTCCTCATCTGTTACAGTTAAATTATATTTTTTAGCTTCTAATCCTATAAGAGTATCCTCTACCCAGTCTTTTAAAACCTTTTTTTGTATTTCTTTTTTTAATAGTTCCTTTTCTTCAGGAGGCATATCAGATTTTAAAAATTTTTCAAAATAGGGTTTACACAGCTTGTTTAATTCATAAAGAGTTAAAAATTTATCACCTACTACAGCTACAATTTTATTAACAACCTTTGTAGCAGGGAGAAGATCAATCCAAAATAATATAAAAAGAACTACTACAAAAATCAATTTCTTAAACATGATCTTATTCTTCAGAATCTACACCAAGAGTAACATAATATCTGCCTTTGGGAGTTCGGATTCCCAACAAAACTTTCTTAGACTTTAAAGAAGGTTTTAAAGCTTCATAAAAATCTCTTAAATTTTTAATTTTTTTGCCATTTACTTCATCTATTACAAGTCCTGGAGATAGACCAGCATAATCTGCAGGAGTTTCAGGAAGTATCTCTTTAATAATAACTCCTTGGGTACTTCTAAGTCCCAATTTATTAGCTATTTCTGGAGTTATTTCTTCTACTACCAATCCAAAATCTTCTAAAAGTTTTTGCAATTTTTTAAATTCAGGTTTAGAAGTGAAGAATTCTTTTTTTGGAGATTCTATTCTAACTTTTAACTGGATCTTTCCCCCATTTCTTATAACAGTTAAGGTAACTTCTGTACTGGGTTTAGTTAAAAGTACATAATTTTTAAGATCCGCAGCATTTTTAACAGGTTTACCATTATAAGATATGATTACATCTTTCTCTTTTAATCCAGCTTTTTCAGCTGGAGAATGATGTATAACTTCTGTAACTAAAGCTCCTTCAGAAATATTTAAGCCAAGCTCCTTAGCTAAAGCAGGAGTGAGATTTTGAATCACTACTCCTAAGTATCCTCTTTCTACTTTACCTTTGGTTTTTAATTGAGTCACTACATATTTAATTATATTGCTGGGAATAGCAAACCCTATACCCATATAACCACCAGATCTTGTAAAAATAGCAGTATTCATACCAATAACTTTACCTTGAAGATTTAAAAGAGGTCCTCCAGAATTCCCAGGATTAATGGCAGCATCCGTTTGAATAAAGTCTTCTATATTAGTAATACCTATACCACTTCTACCTTTAGCACTTATAATTCCAGCAGTAACAGTATGAGTCAGACCAAAGGGATTGCCTATAGCGATAACTAATTCGCCTGGTTTTATTAAATCAGAATTACCAAGAGTAAGTGTAGGAAGATTATGGGCGTTTATTTTAAGAAGAGCTATATCTGAAAAAGGATCTGTTCCTACAACTTTAGCTCTAAATGTTCTACCATCAGTAAGTTTTACTGTAATTTTCTGAGCTCCCTGTATAACGTGATTATTAGTAACTATGTATCCATTTTTAGAGATGATAAAACCAGAACCTGCTCCTCTTTCTCTATAACGAGGTGGAGAAAAAAACCTTTTAAAAAATTCATCTCCAAAAAAATCAAAAGGAAACAATTCGCGAGGCATGGATATTACCTTTTCTGTTTCTATATAAACTACTGCCGGAGCAGCTTTTTGAGCTACATAAGAAAAAGCCTCTGAAACCTTCTGAGCTAATTCCAAATTTTCCTTAGAAAATTTAACTCCGTCCTCAGCTATTAAAGGCTTATTAGAAAAATAACCTTTATCCAAATAAATTTTAAAAATGACCCCCAGAGTAAAACATAATAAGACTATTATCAAAGTTTTATAAAGAGAATTGGATCTCTTTTTCATAAAAATTTCCCTCCTTTTCTTTTTTAGTCAATTTTTTTATTACATAATTCATAATTTTCTTTAAATTTACCACATCCTCTTTGTTATAAATTATTAATTTTCTTAGAGCTTTTTTATCTTTATATTCTACCCATTTTTGCCATAATTTTACAGCATCATATCCATTTAAACCATCTGTTTCTCTTGAAATACCTAAAAATTTTTCTATTTTCTTTAAACCACCTTTTAAGCCAATTTTTTTTGTTAATAAGAATAAATCTAAATGAATTATAGGGGTTTCTAAAAAAGGGAATTTCTTTTTTATAAAAGGTATATCAAAATTTTCCCCTCCAAAGGTTATCCAAATAGGCGTTTCATTTAAAATTTTTAAGGATTTTTCTAAATTTATATCTTTTATAAAAGGCAAATAAATTCCATTTCTATAAGTGCCTATTAAAGTAATATCATTCTTATTTTTGGATAAGCCTTCAGTTTCAATATCCAGAAAAAGAACATGAGAAGGAAAATGGAGATATGTTTTCCATTTATTTTCTTCAGTTATATCTAATTTTTGAAGTTCAATTTTAAAAATTTCTAAATTATTTCTCTCCATTTTTAACATCTTTCTTTAAATAAATTTTAGGGTTATATTTTTGAACTAATTTAACAAATAATTTTTTTATTATTTTATTTTCTTGTTCCTGAATATAATCCTGCTTTACTATATTTTTAACTTCTTCAAAGGATAAAGTTTTAGCAGGTATTTTTTTTTCAACCTTTACAATATGATATCCGTAGATAGATTTTATAGGTTGACTGATAGTTCCGGGTTTTAATTTAAATATTTCTTTTTCAAATTCAGGTATAGTTTCTCCTTTTCTTATAATACCCAAATCTCCTCCTTTATCTTTTGAAGCTGTATCATCAGAATAAATTTTAGCCAAAGTTTCAAATTTAACACCCTTTAAAAGTTGATCTCTTATTTTTAAAGCTTTTTTATAAGCTTTTTCTTGAGTAGCTTTATCTGCATTCTTAGGTACATAAATCAAAATATGCTTTATTTTTAATCCTTCTGGCTCAACATATCTATTTTTATTTTTCTTATAATACTCCCTGAGATTTTTATCTGTAATCTTTATTTCTTTTAATTCTTTTTCTAAATATTTTTGAGCTAAGAAATTTTTTTCTAATTCTATTAATTTTTTTTGAACATCTGGATTTTTATCCAGGTGTTCATCTTTTGCTGCTAAAGCTAACAGAGAAATTTGTAGCCATCTTTCAACTAAAGCTTTTATTAATTTTTGTTTTAATTCTGGTTTTTGTTTTAAAGCTTTACTGACCTGAGGATTTTGTTTAATAAGATCTTCTAAATCGCTCATATAAAGCTTATAAGGTCCAACTTTTGCCAAAATATTTTGATCTTGCGCCCATAAATAATTAAACAATGCTAAATTAAAAATTAAAAAAAATAAAATAGAAAATTTTTTCATAAAAACTCCTTTTATTTTATTATAGTTTTGGGATGTAAAATACCAGGGCCTGCTACTTTTCCTGGTAATACAAAAGAACCTTTACCTAAAATTGTCCCAGGTTGCAAGACAGAATTACAACCTGTTTGACAATTATCTCCTAAAATAGCTCCTAATTTTTTTAAGCCTGTAGATATCCTTTCCCCATTTATTTCAAAAAATATTTCTTTTTTGGTAAACTTAAGATTAGCAAGTTTTGTTCCTGCTCCAAGATTGACATCCTTGCCGAGGATACTATCTCCTACATAAGCAAAATGAGCAGCTTTAGCAGAAGTAAAGAAAATACTATTTTTTACTTCTGTAGTATGTCCTATAACAGCATTTTTACCGGTATATACACTTCCTCTAATATAAGCTCCTTGCCTTATTTGAGTTCCTTCGGAAAAATAAGCTGGCCCTGAAACCATAGCAAATGGCTCTACTATTACATTTTTTTCAAAAAATATCTTTGAATTCATTAAAATTGCTCCTGCATATAAAATAGCACCTTCAATTTTTTCTCCTTTAAAATAAAACTCATTTTCTATAATTTCTATTTCATTTAAAAGCAAGATTTCCCCTTCTAAAGTTAAAAACAAACTTTTAGAAAGGGGTTCTCTTAAAGGTATTTTTTTTGGCAAATCTGGAATTAACTCTAAGAGATAGTTTTTAAGTATTTTTAAAGGCTCCCAGGGATATTCAGTTTTAAACAAATTTTTAATTTTTTCTACTTCTAAATTGTCAAAAAGAGAAAAAATTTTTAGCTCCATAGTGGATTTATTATAAACCCAAAAAAGTACTTGTCAAAATAAAAAAATTGATTAAAATTTATAATCAACAAAATGCCCCTGTAGCTCAATAGGATAGAGCAGCGGCCTTCTAAGCCGTAGGTTGGGGGTTCGAGTCCCTCCGGGGGCGCTCTCTTGAGTTTTTTTATTTCTGGATTATATTTCAAAAAATAAAATCCAAAATTAAGGAGAGGTGTGAAATGAAAAAAGGTATACATCCTGAGTATTATCCTAATGCTGTGGTTAGATGTGCCTGTGGTAATGAATTTACTGTAGGTTCTACTAAACCAGAAATAAAAGTAGAAATTTGTTCTAAATGTCATCCCTTTTTTACAGGAGAAATGAAATTTGTAGATACTGAAGGTAGAATTGAAAAATTTATGAAAAAATATGCTGAATTTTATGAAAAATTAAATTTAAAAAATAAGAAAAAGTAATTTATGAGTTTATCCAAATTTTATTTAAATAAATTAGAAGCTATAGAAAAAAAATTTGAAGAAATTTCTGCAAAACTTTCTAATCCTGAAATTATATCCGATCCCTCTATTTATGCCAAATTAGCCAAAGAACACTCAGAACTTTCAGAAATTGTAGAAGTTTTTAGAGAATATAAAAAAGTTCTTCAGCAAATTAAAGAAAGTAAACAAATCATTGAAGAAGAATCAGATGAAGAATTAATAGAATTAGCAAAAGAGGAATTAAAAGAACTGGTGGTACGTTTGGAAGATTTGGAAGAAAAGCTGCCTATACTTTTATTACCCAAAGATCCTAATGATGAAAAGAATGTTATTTTAGAAATTAGAGCCGGAGCAGGAGGAGAAGAAGCTGCTCTTTTTGCTGCGGATCTCTTAAGAATGTATCAGAGGTATGCAGAAAGACAAGGTTGGAAATTTGAAATCCTTGATGCTAATGAAACAGGTTTAGGGGGTTTTAAAGAGGTAGTTGCTAAAATAGAAGGAAAAGGTGCTTATAGTAGATTAAAATACGAAAGTGGTGTTCATAGAGTTCAAAGAGTGCCAATTACTGAAAGTGGAGGTAGAATACATACCTCTACCGCTACAGTGGCTGTTTTACCAGAGGTAGATGAAGTTGAAATTGAAATCCGTCCTGAAGATTTAAGAATAGAAACTATGAGAGCAAGTGGTCATGGTGGTCAGCATGTTAATAGAACTGAAAGTGCAGTAAGAATTACTCATATTCCTACTGGAATAGTAGTTAGTTGCCAAAACGAAAGGAGTCAACATCAAAATAAAGCTACAGCTTTAAAAATTCTTAGAGCTAAACTTTATGAACTTGCTCAAAAAGAACAAAATGAAAAAATTCAAAAAGAAAGAAAATCTCAGGTGGGTACAGGAGAAAGATGTGAAAAAATTAGAACATATAATTTTCCTCAAAATAGAGTTACAGACCATAGAATAGGTCTAACAGTTTATAATCTTACTGAGATATTAGATGGAGATCTTGATGAATTTATAGATGCTTTAATCACTCATTATAGAACAGAAGCCCTTAAACAGGAAGAAGAAAAAATGAGCTTAGCTGCTTAAATTTTTTAAAAGGTAAATTTTTATGATATCTCATTATAGTTTTGGCAGTTTAGTTTTTAAAAATAAAACATTTAATAAAGACTTGATCATCATAAAAACTTCTAAAGACGAAAAGATTGTTTCTAACTGGTGGAGAAAAGAAGGACATTATTTACAAGTTGAAGATTTGGAAGATATATGGGAAGTTCCTGTAGAATTTTTAATCGTAGGAACAGGAGCTTATGGAGTTATGAAAATTGATCCTTCAGTGGAGAAAAAAGCTAAAGAGTTAAATATAAAATTGGAAGTCTATAAAACTGCTGATGCTGTTAAGAGGTTCAATGATCTTTATTCTCAAAATAAATCTATTGCAGGGGCATTTCATTTGACCTGTTAGAAATCTATTCCCAGCTCCAAGGATTACTTTTAGTTACCCTGGTTTTATTAGTTTTATTAATAGTTAGTTTATTTGAGGTTATTGTTTGTGATTTAGGTTGTGTTTTTTGTTGAATTATTTGTTCCTTAGAGTTAAATTGGACAATTTGTGTTTGGTATTGTTTTTTCTTTTTACCAAAAGGCCACAGTTTAGAAAAAAAACCTTTTTTCTCTTCCTGCTGATAATAATAGTAGGGTGGAGGTGAATAAGAATAATAAGGTTGTGGAGGATATATAAGAGGATAAGAAGGTTTTAACATTGTAGAATTTTCTTGAGAAGTTTTTTTGTTTTTTTCTTCATCTTCAGCCCATCCAATAGTCCCTTTGGAAAGATCTATTACTAAATTTTTGGTTAAACCTTCTTCTAAAGTGTCTCCAAAAGCAGGTTTAGCTTTTGTTACTTTGGGTTTTGATTTATAAGAAACAGGAGGATATAAATAAGGTGCATAATAATAAAACTCTCTTTCAGGATGTATTTTATCAGAAGCATAAGGAGTCATAGCATAAAAGGGCTCAGCTTTATAAAAATCTTTTTCCTTACCTTCAATATACATTTTGGCTTTCCATGCAAAACGTGATATTTGAGGGATTATTTCAGAAAGATCTTTTATTTCCTGAAAAAACTTTACAGGTTTTTTGTTGCCGGAAAAATCCATTATTTGAGCATCTATGCTTACAGCTTTGCCCAAAATTGTAATGCTTCCCCAGATTACATAATCTGCTTTAAATTTCTGAGCTAAGTTTTTAGCTACATCTTGGTTTATTTCAGGGTATTTTTTTATTTCATCTTTAATTTTATCTATATCTATTATTTCAACTTTTGAAGGAGTAAATAAACGGCTACTTAACATTTGAGGTATAGCCTCTTTTAAATAAGAATAATCTTGCTGAGCATAAATTTTAAAAGGTAATATTAAGACTCTTTTAGTAGAATTAGAATTTTCTTGAGCATAAAGGAAATTAGTTAAAAATCCAGAAAAAAACAGGCAAATTATTATTAAAATAGTTTTTATCCTCATTTAGACCTCCATATGAAAGTTTAACTATTTTAAAATTAACCCATTAAAAAAATTTGTCTACCCTTAAATACGATTTTAGATTGCTATTTGCTGAGCTTAGTTTAGACTATTGTTTAAAGAAAAAGCATTAAAATTTCAATCACTTTTTAAAAAGGACATATATATCTATTAGTTTACTAAGTCTATAAAACTATAAAAATAATTTAAAAAATTTTTCTTGGGTGAATAGAAATAAAGAATTTAAAAAAGGTGGGAAAAGGTTCCCCACCAAAGAATTTAAAGAATTAAAACTTAGAGAATTATATCTTTTTCATTAGGATTAATGATTTTTTCTACTTTGATTTGAAAAATAAGATCCTGCCCTGCTAAAGGAGGATTAAGATCAAGAACTATTTCGTTATCGGTTATTTCAACTATAGTAGCAGGAAAGGTCATTTCTCCTTGAGGTGTATCTACAATAAGATTTAACATAAGACCTGGTTCAGGTTCCACATCTAAACTAAGAGAATCCTTAGGAATGGACCTTACAAGGTTTTCATCTCTTGGGCCAAAACCTTTCTCTGGAGGAATAACTACTTCTTTTTCTTCTCCTTCTGTCATTCCTATAACTGCTTCAGAAAGTCCAGGAATGATTTCAGGAGAACCTACTTGAAAAACAAAGGGTTCTTTTTCAAAAGTGTTTTCGAAAACTTCACCATTTTTAAGTTTACCTACACAATGTATACTAACTACATCACCAACTTGAACCTTACGCATTTTAAAGCTCCTTTAATTTTAAAATTTGATAGAAGTTGAGAATTTAGAGAATGGGACTCTAAAAACTCAAACTTCTATCTTCTAAAGAAGATAACACATTGTATAAAAATTACAAGATAATTTAGAAAATTAAATTTTTAATTTTTTTCCAAAACAACTAAACAAAAACATGCAATTGCATCCTTTTCTCCGCCCCACCCTAATCCTTCTGTACTGCGAGCTTTAATCCTTATTTCTGAAATGTCAAGTTTTAGAACTTTTGATAAAAGCTTTTTCATTTTTTCATAATAAGGTGATAATTTAGGGGCATCGCATATAAAGGTGAAATCTACTTGAGAAACTTTTAAATTTTTTTCTTGAATTAATTCTAAAGTTTTTTTTAAGAGTATAAGACTATCTATATCTTTGTATTTAGGATCATTATCAGGAAAAAGAGTTCCTATATCAGGAAGACCAGCTGCTGATAAAATAGCATCTATAAGGGCATGTAATCCCACATCTCCATCTGAATGACCCAGAAGTCCTTTTTCAAAAGGTATCTCTATACCACAAATTTTTAATTTTCTTCCATGAGCTAAACGATGTAAATCAAATCCTAAGGAAATTTTCATAATTTAGTTTGCTATTTTTAAAACTTTTGCTCCTTTAATTTTACGATTTTTAATATCTTTTAAAGCTTGATTTGCTTTTTTAAAGGGATAGACTTCTATTTCGGGTTTAATAGGAATTTTTTCAGCAAGTTTAAGGAATTCTTCTATATCTTTTCTGGTAACATTAGCCACTGATTTAATTTCTTTTTCTAACCAGAGATCTTTTGGATAATCAAGATTTAATAATTCATTTTTATCAACTTCTTCTTTTCTTATAGCATTAATTATCAATCTTCCTGCTGGTAATAAAAATTTTAGAGTGGTTAAAGGAGGTCTCCAAACAGGGGTGGTATCTATAGCAGAATGGAGTTTTTCTGGAGGTTCTTCTCCTATATCTCCAGCCCAAAAAGCTCCTAAATTAAGAGCAAATTCTCTTTCTTTAGGAGTCCGAGAGAATACAAAAATTTTAATATCAGGAAACAAATATCGTATCATTTTTAAAACCAAATGAGCAGAAGCACCAAATCCAATTAAACCTATATTTTGTCCATTTTCAGGACCTGCAAGCATAAGAGATCTGTATCCAATAGCTCCTGCACAAAAAAGAGGCGCAGTTTCTTCATAAGAAAATGTTTCTGGAAGATGGAAAGCAAAGGTTTCTTTTATTTTAAAATATTCAGCATATCCTCCATGGGCATCTTTACCAGTAGCTTTAAATTCTGAACAAAGATTTTCTAATCCTTTTTTGCACAATTCACATTTTCCGCAGGCAGAATAAATCCAGCCTGCTCCAGCCTTGTCTCCTATTTTAAATTTTTCAACTCTTTTTCCAATTTCTACCACTTCTCCAGCAATTTGATGCCCAGGTATAATAGGGAAAAATGAGGGAATAGCTCTACCTTCTATTTCATCTATTTCTGTATGACAAATTCCACAGGCATGAACTTTTATAATTATTTCATCTGATTCAGGGATAGGATCAGGCAATTCTATCAATTTTAAAGGTTCAGGATTTTTAGAAAGATCGGTTATATTTTCAATTACCCAGGCTTTCATGTTATAAAATTTTAAAATAGTATAACTTTATAGTCAAGTAAGTTACCAATTTTTATAGTTTTAAATTTAAACTTTTATGGTAAAATTCAAAGTATATTTTAAAAAGATGGAGGTTTCTCGTGAAGGTTGTCATAATTGGTGCGGTTGCTTGTGGCACAAGGGCTGCTTGTAGATTGAAAAGATTAAGACCTGATGCAGAAATTATTATGATAGATAAGGATGACTTTATTTCCTATGGTGCATGTTTATTACCTTATTATCTTACAGGAGACATTTTTAATATAGATGAAATAAGAACAACAAGTTTTAGGGCTATTAGAGATGCTGAATTTTTTAAAAATTGTAAAGGAGTAATTACTTTAACTAAAACCTTAGCTGAAGAGATTGACAGACAGAAAAAGGTTGTAAAAGTTAAATATTTAGAAAATAATAAAACTGAAGAAATTCCTTATGATAAATTAGTTTTAGCTACAGGTGCTGTTCCTAAGGTTCCTCTGTTTCCAGGAGTGGATTTAGAAGGAGTTTTTACTTTATCTAATGCCTATAATGCTAAAAAAATAAGAGAAAAACTGGAAGAAGGAAAAGTTGAAAATGTTGTTATAATTGGAGCTGGATTTATAGGTTTAGAAATATTAGAAGCTTTTACAGAAGCTTGGGGAGTTTCTGTTACAGTCTTAGAATATTTCCCTCAAGTTTTGCCAAGACTTATTGATCCTTTCTTATCCCGTATTGTAGAAAATAATTTAAGAAAAAAAGGAATAAAATTAATTCTTAACGCCAGGATAAAAGAAATAGTAGGAGAAAATAGAAAAGTAAAAGGAGTTAAAACAGAGGATAATTTTTATCCAGCAGATTTGATTATTTTAGCTACAGGTGTGAGACCAAATAATGAACTTGCTAAAAAGGCAGGTTTATTGGTTTCTCCTTTTACAGGAGGTATAGTAGTAAATGAAAGACTGCAAACTTCTGATCCAGATATTTATGCTGGGGGAGATTGTATAGAGGTTATTCATATTTTAACAGGTAAAAAAATACTTATGCCTCAAGGATCCTTAGCTAATAAACAGGGAAGAATTATTGCTACTAATATAGCAGGAGGTTATGCCAGATTTAAAGGAACTGTAGGATCTTTTATTTTAAAATGCTATGATATGTCCATAGGTGGATGTGGTCTTAGTTATGGAGTTGCCTGTTCTGAAGGTTTTGATGCTATGTATGCCATAAATGTGCAACATGAAAGAGCTCATATTTTTTCCTATGGAGGTTCTTATTATTCTCTAATTTTTGATAAAAAAACTAATAAAGTTTTAGGATTTCAATCAATAGGACCTTTTACAGATGGAACCTTAGCAAGATTACATGCGATTGCAAGTATTTTACCTTATAAACCATCTGTAGAGGATTTGGTAGAATTAGAACTTGCCTATTCTCCGCCTTTCAATACTGCTTTAGATCCTATTAATATTACTGCTCATATAGCTGAAAATCTTATTTATGGTAGGTTCAAACCCATAGAATGGGATGAAGTTTTAAATCGCTTAAAAAATGAAGATCCCAATTTGCTGGTCATTGATGTGAGAACTCCAGAAGAATTTAGACCTATGAAAGATAAATATCCTAATTGGATAAATGTTCCTTATAATGAAATAAGAAGCAAAATTAAAACTTTTCCTAAGGATAAGGATTTAGTTATAGTTTGTAGCTTAGGAGCAAGATCTTATGAAGTTTCAAGAATTTTTTATCATGAAGGTTATGAAAGAGTATATATCCCTATGGGTGGTGTTTCGCTGGTTAGTGCCTGGGGAGAAGATATAAAATGAAATTTCAAGCTGTCAGAGGGTTTAAAGATTGGCTTCCTGAAAATTTTGCAAAATATGAATATCTTATAAATATAGCTAAGAATTGGTTAAAAAAATATAATTTTAAAGAGATAAAAATTCCTATTTTAGAGAAAACAGAGCTTTTTGTAAGATCCATAGGTGAAGTTACTGATATAGTTCAAAAAGAGACTTATACTTTTCAGGATAGAAATAAAAACTTTTTAACTCTTCGCCCGGAAGCCACAGCAGGAATTTGCAGAATGGTTATAGAGCATGGACTTCATGTAAGACCCAAGCCTCTTAAATATTTCACCATAGGGCCTATGTTTCGTCATGAAAGACCACAGAAAGGCAGACTTCGTGAGTTTTATCAAATAGATTTAGAACTTTTTACAGAACTAAATCCCTATTTAGAAGTAGAACTTATAGATTTAGCTTTAAAAATTTTAAATACTCCTCTTAAACAAAGTGGTCAATCTTTGGAAGATATTTATACCTTAGAGCTAAATTCCTTAGGGTGTTTTAAATGTAGACCTTTGTATAGAGAAGCCTTGTTAGAATATTTAAAAAAACATAAAAATGAACTTTGTGAGATCTGTAAAGATAGGCTTGAAAGAAATCCTTTGAGAGTGCTTGATTGTAAAATAGAAACATGTAAAGAGATTGTAAGTCAAAGTCCTGTTATAACTGATTATCTTTGTGAAGAATGTAAAGAACATTTTGAAGAACTTAAAAGTATTTTAAGAGCTTTAAATATAAAATATGTTTTGAATCCAAGGTTAGTGAGAGGGCTTGATTATTATGTAAGAACTATTTTTGAGATAAAAGCTAAAGGATTAGGGGCACAGGATACTGTAGCAGCTGGTGGGAGATATGATTATCTTTTAGAAGAACTTGGAGGACCTCATCTTCCTGCTATAGGCTTTGCTATAGGTCTTGAAAGATGGGCTATTTCTATTTTTGGAGATGAAGAAAAGAGAGGTGTTCTGCCTTTGGATAATATTTTAAATAAGCTCAAGCCTGATTTATATTTAGTTCTTCTTGGAAAAGAGGCAATTTTTGAAGGTATAAAGCTTGCACGGATTCTTAGAGAAAAAGGGGTTCGTTGTGAGACAACCTATGAAGATAAATCTTTAAAAGCTCAGCTTAAGAATGCTGATAAACTTTCAGCAAGGTATGCTCTTATTCTCGGAGAAAAAGAATTGAAAGATAAGTCTGTTATTTTTAAAAATTTAAAAGAAAGCAGGCAAGAAAATATAGATTTTGAAAATCTAAAGGAGCTTTCTGAAAAAGTTTATGAGAAGATAAATTATGCGTAAATTAGTCAAGCCTTCCAAAGAAGAATTTCTGGAGCTTTCTCAGAAATATAATGTTATTCCAATTTACATAGATCTTCCCTGCGATCTTGAGACCCCTATCTCTCTTTTTTATAAAGTTGCAGAAGATAATAAGTATGCCTTTTTACTTGAGAGTGTAGAAGGAGCAGAAAAATGGGCTCGTTATAGCTTTATAGGTATTAAACCTTTCCTTATTTTTAAAAGTAAAAACAAAAAAATAACAATTTTAGAAAAAAAAGAGAATAATTTTTCAAAAGTGACTTATAATTCAGAGAATGCCTTTTTAGAATTAAAAAATATCGTAAATAAATTTAAAGCCCCTGAAATGAAAAATCTCCCCCGTTTTTTTGGAGGGGCAGTAGGATTTGTGGGTTATGAGTGTATAAAGTTTTTTGAAAAAATTCCAGCTGGAGAGGATACTCTTAATTTTTCAGATTTACATTTTGTATTTCCAGAAGTTCTTTTAATCTATGACAGATTTAATCATACTTTAAAAGTGGTTTATAATACTCAGCTTAAAAATCCTAAAGAAGCAGACACTTTATATGATAAAGCTATAAAAACACTTTTAAAAGTAAAAGAAAATATTCAAAGCAAAAAAATTACTAATTATTATGATATTTCTTCTTTACCCTCCAGTTTGGAAATCCTTTCTGAAATAGAAAAAAAGGAATTCATTTCTATGGTTAAAAAAGCCAAGGATTATATTCAGCAAGGAGATGTTATTCAGGTGGTATTATCTCAGAGATTTTTTTTTGAGACTGATCTTCCTCCTTTTCTTATTTACAGAGCTTTAAGGAAGGTTAATCCTTCGCCTTATCTTTTTTATTTAAAATTAGATGACGAGATTTTAATAGGTTCTTCTCCGGAGATTTTGGTTAGAATGGAAGGAAATGTTGTAGAAACAAGACCTATTGCAGGAACAAGAAGAAGAGGGAAAACTGAGAAAGAAGATAAGGCTTTAGAAGAAGAATTAAAAAATGATGAGAAAGAGAGAGCAGAGCATATTATGCTGGTTGATCTTGGAAGAAATGATATAGGAAGGGTTTGTAAATATGGAAGTGTGGAGGTTTATGAATTGATGGTAGTGGAAAGGTATTCTCATGTGATGCATCTTGTATCTGGAGTTAGAGGAGAAATAAAAGAAAGTCTTGATATGTTTGATGTTTTTGGAGCTACCTTTCCTGCAGGAACTGTTTCAGGAGCACCAAAAATACGCGCTATGGAAATTATTACAGAACTGGAAAAAAAGGTTAGAGGACCCTATGCAGGAGCAGTAGGATATTTCGGATTTTCTGGAAATATGGACTTTTGTATTACTATAAGAACTCTTTTTCAAAAGGGAGACAAACTTTATATACAGGCTGGAGCAGGGATTGTGGCTGATTCTGATCCAGATAAAGAATATGAAGAAACTATCAATAAAGCTAAAGCCATTTTTAAAGCTTTAGAAATTTTAAAGGAGTTTTCCTAAGCTATGAAAAAGGTGTTAATAATAGATAACTATGATTCATTTACCTATAATTTAGTCCAGCTTATAGGAATTATGATTGAGAAACTCTGGAAAGGAGAAATTTTAGTTTTCAGAAATGATGCTATTTCAGTAAAAGAGGCTTTAGCTTTAAATCCCACCCATATTATTATTTCTCCTGGACCCTGCACTCCTAAGGAAGCAGGTATTTCTGTAGAGCTAATTCAAAAAGCTGCTGGTAAAATACCTATATTGGGAGTTTGCTTAGGGCATCAAAGCATAGGTTATGCTTTTGGTGCCAGAATTATAAGAGCTAAAAGACTTATGCATGGTAAAATTTCTTTAGTTTCTCATGATGGAAAAGGAGTTTTTACAAATCTTCCTAATCCTTTTCAAGCTATGAGATACCATTCCTTAGCTATAGATCCAGAAACTTTACCTGATTCTTTTGTTATTACAGCTAAAGCTGAAGATGGGGAAATTATGGGTATAAGGCATAAGGAATTTCCTGTAGAGGGAGTACAATTTCATCCAGAGTCCATAGGAACTTCTCTTGAAAAGTGGATGAAATTTAAAAATCCTCCAAAGGATTGGGATTTTACTTCGAACAATCTTCCTGAAGGAATTATTCTTTTAAGAAATTTTTTAAGTAAATATTAAAATGTTGAGAAAGTCGGAGGAAATTTTTCGTAATTTTCTGGTCTGGATTTATATTCTTATAACAGTTCCTCTTTATGGAATACTTGCAATTCTTACAAGACAACACTTTTGGGCAAAAGCTTGGTGTAAAGGTTTATTAAAGGTCCTGGGTATAAAAATAAAAGTTTTTAAAGATACAGAGCTACCTTACGGAATATATGTTTTCATGTCTAATCATCAGAGTCAGCTTGATATCCCTGTTTTAGAAAAAGTTTTAGAACCTTATAATATCAGATTTTTGGCTAAAAAAAGCCTTTTTCAGATTCCCTTTTTTGGTTGGGGTATAAAGGCTTTAGGCTATGTTCCTGTAGAAAGAGAAGACCCAAAGGAAGGTTTAAAAAGTGTTTTAGCTTGTGTAGAAAGATTAAAAAAAGGTTTTTCTTTGGTTATATTTCCAGAGGGAACCAGAAGTCCTACAGGAGAACTTTTACCTTTTAAAATAGGTGGTTTTTTGATACCTTTAAGAAGCAAGGTAAAAGTTGTGCCAGTAGCTATTTCAGGAACAAGAGAAATTTTACCTAAAGGCGCTCTTTGGTTTAGAATATCTAAAACTAAGGAAGTAAAAGTATATTTAGGGAAACCTATAGAAACTAAAAACTTTAATATAAGAGATAGACAAAAATTGGCTCAAGTAGTAAGAGAGGCGATTTTAAAAGGTCTTGAAAAGTTAAGCAAACAATAGGAGGAAAATATATGGGAGAAATTATCACAATTCCTTTAGAGGAAGAACTTAAGGTATCTTATTTAGACTATGCTATGAGTGTTATTGTAGGTAGAGCTCTTCCTGATGTTAGAGATGGATTAAAACCTGTTCAGAGAAGAATTCTTTATGCTATGTATGAAATGGGGAATGATTGGAATAAACCTTATAAAAAAAGTGCCAGAGTTGTGGGTGAAGTTATTGGTAAATATCATCCCCATGGAGATATGCCTGTTTATGAAGCTATAGTTAGAATGGCTCAAGACTTTACTATGAGATATCCTCTTATAGATGGGCAAGGAAATTTTGGTTCTGTAGATGGAGATGCACCTGCAGCTATGAGATATACTGAGGTAAGACTTGCACGTATTGCCCATGAGCTCCTTACAGATATAGAAAAGGAAACTGTTGAATTTGTTCCGAACTATGATAATTCTCTAAAAGAACCTGTGGTTTTACCTTCCAAAATTCCCAATCTTTTAATCAATGGATCCTCTGGAATTGCTGTAGGAATGGCTACCAATATCCCTCCTCATAATTTAACAGAAGTTATAGATGGATTATTAGCTTTGCTCAAAAATCCCAATCTTGATAACGAAGATCTAATGGAATATATAAAAGGCCCTGATTTTCCAACAGGGGCTTATATAGTTGGAAAAGAAGGTATAAAACAAGCTTATACTACAGGTAAAGGAATTATAAAATTAAAAGCTAAATATAAGCTGGAAAAAGAAAAAGATAAAGTAAAAATAGTTTTTACTGAAATCCCTTATCAGGTAAGTAAAGCTAAAATTGTAGAAAAAATAGCTCAGTTAGTAAAAGATAAAAAAATTGACGGAATTTCTGAGGTAAGAGATGAATCTGATAGAGAAGGTATAAGAATAGTTGTTGAGCTAAAAAAAGACTGGAGTAATGCTATCCATACTGTTGCTAAAAAACTTTATGATATGACACCTCTTCAAACTTCCTTTGGTGTTATAATGCTTGCTTTGGTTCATGGGAAACCAGAAATTCTTACTCTTAAAGATGTTTTACAAAATTTTCTTAATTGGAGAAGAACAGTTGTTATAAGAAGGACTCAATATGATCTTAGAAAAGCAAAAGAAAAAGCCCATATTTTAGAAGGCTTTCTTAAAGCTTTATCTCATATAGATGAAATTATTGAACTTATTAAAAAATCTCAAACTCCCAAAGAAGCTAAAGAAAAACTTATAAAGAGATTTGACTTTACAGAAATTCAGGCACAAGAGATTCTTAATCTGAGATTACAAAGACTTACAGCTTTAGAAAGAGAAAAAATACTTTTGGAATATGAGGAATTAAAAAGAGCTATAGCCTATTATGAAAAAATACTTAACCATGAGCCTACTCTTATAACTGTTATAGAAGAAGAACTTAAAGAAATAAAAGAAAAATATGGAGATGAAAGGAAAACAGAGATTGTTGGTGTAGAAGAAGAGGATATTTTAAGTTCTGAAGAAGATATACCTTCAGAAGATGTTTTGGTTTTAATAAGTGAAGAAGGTTATATTAGAAAACTTAGTTTAGATTTATTTTCCACACAGAGAAGAGGAGGAAAGGGAAGCTTGGCTTTTAGTTCAGAAGAAAAACTTAAGGTTACTTTACAAACAGACTCTTTAGCTCAGCTCTGGGTCTTTACTGAAGATGGAAAGGTCTATCCTTTAGATTTAAAAAAACTTTCTCTTTCTACAAAAACAGCTAAAGGCATACATATTAAAAATTTAATTCCCAATTTAGAGGGGAACATCTCTTTTATGCTTCCTGAACAAAAAAAGGGATATTTGGTTCTTATTACTGCTAAGGGAATTATTAAAAAATTGGAAATGTCAGAATTGAAAAATGTTCGTAAAAATGGAATGATAGTTATAAAATTAAAATCAGGAGACAGGCTGCAAAAAGGAGTAATTACTTGTGGAGAAGACAATTTATTAATACTTACAAAAAACGGAATAGCTTTACATCTATCTGAGAAGGATATAAATGTAACCAAAAGACAATCTGAAGGAGTTATAGGAATAAGACTTGATGAAAATAATGAAGTTTTAGATTTAATAAAAACAGATAAAAAGGGATATTTATTTACAATTACAGAAAAAGGATTTGGAAAGAAGACACCTTTTAAGGATTACAGGTTACAGGGAAGAGGGGGTAAAGGAATAATTGCCCATAGTGTTAATGGAAAAACAGGGAGATTAGCAGGGGGGGTGGATCTTTTTGATAAAGAAGAAGTTTTAATTTTTGCAAGTTCAGGTAAATCAATTAGAATTGAAGGAAAAGAAATACCTGAACAGGGGAGATCTACTAAAGGAATAAGACTTATGAATTTATTACCTGGAGAACAGGTAATAGGTGTTTCTAAGATAAAAATAAACAAAAAATAATTTAATATTTAATTGATAATATTTAGTTTTGTGTTATTTTAAAAATTTGTAAAAAATTGCAGGAGGCAAATAATGTCTAAAAAGGTTCGGTTAGCTATTGTCGGAGTGGGTAATTGTGCCTGTTCTCTTGTGCAGGGAATTTTTTATTATAAAAATAAAAATCTGGATAATATAGAAGGAATTATGGTTCCTGATATAGGAGGTTATAAACCTTATGATATAGAAATAGTTGCTGCTTGGGATATAGATGAAAGAAAAGTGGGAAAAGATGTTTCTGAGGCTATATTTGCACCGCCTAATTGCACTACAATCTTTTATAAAGATGTGCCTCATCTTGGTGTAAAAGTTAGAAAAGGAAAAGTTCTTGATGGGGTTGCTGATCATATGAATCAATTTCCTCAAGAAAAAAGTTTTGTTCCTTCTTCTGAAAAAGAAGATGAACTTGAAGATGTGGTGTCAGTTTTAAAAGATACTCAGGCAGATGTGTTAATCAACTATGTTCCTGTGGGATCAGAAAATGCAGCTAGATTTTATGCAGAAGCCTGTTTAAAAGCAGGAGTTGCTTTTGTAAATGCTATGCCAACTTTTATAGTTTCTGATCCTATGTGGGGAGAAAGATTTGAAAAAGAAGGTATCCCTGCTGTGGGAGATGATATAAAATCCCAGCTCGGAGCAACCATTTTACATAGAGCTTTGGTTCAGCTTTTTGTAGATAGAGGTATCCCTCTTAGAAGAAGTTATCAACTCAATTTTGGAGGAAATACAGATTTTTTAAATATGCTTGAAAGAAATCGTCTCAAAACAAAAAAAGTGTCTAAAACAGAGGCTGTAACAAGTATCCTTCCTTATGATATAGGATGGGAAAACATTCATATAGGTCCTTCTGACTGGGTTCCTTGGTTAAAAGATAAGAAAATTGCTTATATTAGGCTTGAAGGAGAACATTTTGGTGGTGTGCCTATGTCTTTAGAAGTAAAATTAGAAGTGGAGGATTCTCCTAATTCCGCAGGTTCTGCTATAGATGCTATTAGATGTGCTAAGCTTGCTAAGGATAGAGGAATTGGAGGACCTTTAATTTCTATTTCAGCTTATACCATGAAACATCCTCCTAAACAATTTCCTGATTATATAGCAAAACAAATGGTTCAAGAATTTATAGAAGGAAAAAGGGATAGATAGGAGGATATATGGAACTTTCTAAAAGATTACAAAAAATCCCTCCATATTTATTTGTAGAACTTGATAGATTAAAAAATGAAAAAATTAAAGAAGGTGTAGATGTTATAGATCTTGGTATAGGAGATCCTGATTTACCTACACCCAAGGAAATTGTAGAAGTAGCTAAAAAAGCTTTAGAAAATCCAGCTTATCATAAGTATCCTTCTAATGCAGGAAGTTTGTTTTTTAGAAAAGCCTGTGCTGATTATATGAAAAGGCGTTTTGGAATCAGTTTTGATCCTGAAACAGAGATCTTAACTTTGATTGGTTCTAAAGAAGGAATTGCTCATTTCCCTATAGCTTTTATAAATCCTGGAGATGTGGTTTTATACCCTGATCCTGCTTATCCTGTTTATCGTTTGGGAGCTATTTTTACAGATGGAGAATCCTATCCCATGCCTCTTACATGGGAAAATGATTTTCTTCCAGACCTTACCAAAATCCCTGGAGATATTTTAAAAAGAGCTAAAATTATCTGGCTTAATTATCCTAATAATCCTACAGGAGCAACAGCTACTAAAGAATATTTTAAAGAATTGGTAAACTTTGCTAAAAAACACAACTTGATTGTGGCTCATGATGCTGCTTATATAGAAATGTATTATGAAGAACCTCCTATAAGTATTTTTGAGATAGAAGGGGCTAAGGATGTAGCTATAGAGTTTCATAGTTTATCCAAAACTTTTTGTATGACTGGATGGAGAATAGGTTTTGCCGTGGGGAACAGTTCTTTAATTTCTGCTCTTGCCAAGGTTAAAAGTAATATAGATTCCGGAGCATTTACAGCTATTCAAGAAGCAGGGGCTTATGCCTTAAATAATTTGGAAAAACTTGTGCCACCCTTAGTAAAAGTATTTAAAGAAAGAAGGGATTTTTTAGCAGAAGAACTTCAAAAACTCGGGTATGAGTTTAAAAAACCTTCTGCTACTTTTTATCTCTGGGTAAAAACCCCTAAAAATATGTCTTCTCAAGAATTTTGTAAAAAGGTCCTCCAAGAGGTTGGTATAGTAATAACTCCTGGAATTGGATTTGGAAATGCTGGAGAAGGTTATTTTAGAATAGCTTTAACTGTGGGAGTTGAGAGATTAAAGGAAGCAATAAAAAGACTTGCTACCCTGAAACTTTAAAAACAATTGTTTTAAGTTTAGGAAGTAATTTAGGAAATAAAGAGGAAAATCTTAAACAAGCTTTAAAATTTTTAGAAAAGCTTCCTATTAATTTTCAAAAAATTTCAAATATTTATATAAATCCTGCTTGGGGTTTTGAAAGTCCACATTTATTTTTTAATCTTATTGCAGTTGGGAAGACTTCTTTTTCTCCATGGGCTTTAATTTTTGAAATAAAAAAAATAGAAACTTTAATGGGAAGAAAAAAAAGAAAAAAAAATTATGAAGACCGTATTATAGATATAGATATAATTTTTTATGAAAATTATATAATTGAAGGTCAAATTTTGAAAATTCCTCATCCTCTTGCTCATCAAAGAGATTTTGTGTTGTTTCCAGCTTTAGAAATAATTCCTGATTGGATTCATCCTGTTTTTAAAAAAAGCATAAAAGAAATTTATGAGAGTTTAAAAATAGAAAATTTATAGTATTTTAGGTTTATGAGACTTTTAATATGGATTATTATTTTAGGTTTTATTTTTTGGTATTTTTCCAGGAAAAAAAGAATTAAAGAAAATGATAAAAAATCCTTAGTAACTGAACTTGTATTTGATGAGAATTGTAAAACCTATATAAAAAAGGATAAAGCTATAAAGGTTGATATAAAAGGTAAAACCTATTATTTTTGCTCAAAAAGATGTCTTGAAGAATTTTTAAAAAAAATTTAAATATTTTCTATCATAACTTCTTTTAATCTGTCTATTTCATCTAAGGCTTTTCCAGCCCCCAGTGCTACACAGGTTAAAGGATCTTCTGCTATACAAACATTGAGTCCTGTTTCTTTTTGAATAAGTCTATCAAGATTTTTGAGAAGAGCACCTCCTCCACTTAAAGTAATACCTCTATCTACCATATCTGCAGCTAATTCTGGAGGAGTATCTTCTAAAACTTGTTTAATAACTTGTAAGATAAGATCTACAGGCTCTTTAATAGCTTCTTGAATTTCTTTGGAGGTGATAGTAATAGTTTTAGGGACACCTGTTACTAAATCTCTTCCTTTTATTTCCATAGTTTCATAAGGCTCTTCTGGCAAAACATTTCCTATCTGTATTTTTATCTGTTCAGCTGTAGATTCTCCAATAAGCAAATTGTATTTTCTTTTAATGTATTGTAAAATAGCTTCATCTAATTTATCTCCAGCAACTTTAATAGAATGACTTACCACTATTCCTCCCAAGGAAATAACTGCTACTTCAGTAGTTCCTCCTCCTATATCTACTATCATATTAGCAATGGGCTCTGTTACAGGAAGTCCAGCTCCAATAGCTGCTGCCATAGGTTCTTCTATTAGATAAACCTCTCTTGCTCCAGCACTTTCTGCACTTTCTTTTACAGCTCTTCTTTCAACTTGAGTAGTTCCAGAAGGAATACTTATAATAATTCTTGGTTTTACCAAATATCCACGATTATGCACTTTTTGAATAAAGTACCTTATCATAGCCTCAGTAACCTCAAAATCAGCTATAACTCCTTCTTTTAAAGGTCTTATAGCTTTTATTGAACCAGGAGTTTTCCCAACCATCTTTTTGGCATCATCTCCTACAGCAATAACTTTTTTAAGCTTTCCATCTTCTTTAATTGCAACTACAGAAGGTTCAGTTAAAATTATTCCTTTACCTTTTAAGTATATTAAAGTATTTGCTGTTCCAAGATCTATAGCAAGGTCCTTAGAAAACCAGCTAAAAAGTTTAGATATCATATTAAGCAACCCCTTTTAAAAAATTTTTTAAAATTTTAAATTAAATTTAAAAATTTAAAAGTAAATAACCACAAAAGGACCAAATCCTTTTAAATTACTTTTTTCAGGAAGGAATAAAAGTTTTTCAGGATACCTATGATAAAAGTATCCTGTTACACCACATAAAATAGCATCCAAAATTCCTTCTGTCACTTTAAAATCAAAAGAAAGACAAAGATCAAATTTACTTTCTAACCAATTTATTAAAAATTTTTTTTCTTTATTAAGATTAACTTTTTTATAAATAAATGCAAGTGTTTTTTTGTTATTAGGTAAAGAAAAATAAAAACTTGCTCTTGGATGAGTTTCAATTATAGTTCCACAATAGGGAGCTATAGTTTGAGCTAATAAATAAGCCCTTATAGGTATAGCCATAAGAGCATTATAAGAAACTACCCAAGTTTTGGCTTCAGAAGGCAATAAATCTCTAAGAACTTTATCTGAATTTCTTATTCCTTTTTCACTTTCTATAGAAAAACTCAAAGGGGCATCTATAGCTACTGCTAAAACCTTATTATTTTGGCAAAAATTTACTATGTCTTTAAGACTCACACTATTGGGTTTAAGAGGATTTTTTAAGGATAAAATAGTTTTTAAATATATTTCTTTCTTTTCTAAACTTAAAACCACAGCCCAAGTATTTTTATAACCTGCTATATCTATTCCCAAATAATAAAACATATAGTAAATTTTAAAAATATGTTAAAAAATTTAGATTATCCTTATTCCATTTTAATTAAAGTTAAAAAGCCTTCAAGATATATAGGTGAAGAGCCTTCTTTTTCTAAGAAATACTGGGAAGAAACCAAAATAAAAGTGTGTTTTGCTTATCCTGACCTTTATGAAGTAGGGAGGTCTCATTTAGGTATAAATATTTTGGCTTATTTAATTAATCAGAATCCTGATTATTTGGCTGATTTTGTTTTTGCAGTAGCTCCTGATTTTGAGAAAGAATTGAAAACCTCTAACATTCCCCTTTTAAGTGTTAACTATAGAAAATCTTTAAAAGAATTTGATATTATAGGAATTTCTTATGCTTATGAACTTTTAGCAACCAGCATTTTGCAGATCTTAGATTTATCTAAAATCACTTTTAAAGCTGAAGAAAGAAGCCTTAAAGAACCAGTTATTCTTGGAGGTGGACCAAGCTGTGGAAATCCAGAACCAATAGCAGATTTTTTTGATGCCATTATTATAGGTGATGGAGAAGAGGCTATTTTAGAAGTAATAAAAATTATAGAATTATGGAAAAAAGATAAGACTTCAAGAGAAGATCTTTGGAAAGAACTTGTAAAAATAGAAGGAGTTTATGTCCCAGTTTTTAAAAATAAAGTAAAAAGACGTATAATAGAAAATTTAAATAAAAAAGAAATTTTGTGGAATTTTGGAACACCGGTTATTCCTTTGGCTCACGATAGAATCCCTCTGGAAATTTCCAGAGGTTGTACCAGAGGATGCAGATTTTGCGAAGCAAGTTTTTATTATCGTCCTGTAAGAGAAAAAAGTGTAAATTACATCTTAAATCAAATATCAAAAAATATAAAACAAACCGGCTATACAGAAGTTTCTTTAATGTCTCTTTCTACCAGTGATTATACCTGTTTAAAAGATTTAATAAAAAACCTTAAAAAAATTTTTTATGAAAATACTATTTTTAGAAAATATGCTTTTTCTTTACCCTCTTTGAGAGTGGGAAGTATTGATGAAGAGATTTTAGATTTTATAAAACTTGGTAGAAAATCCGGACTCACTTTTGCTCCTGAAGCAGGAACAGAAAGATTGAGGAAGGTTATTAATAAAGATATAGATATAAACAAACTTTTTGAAGAAGCTAAAATAGCTTATAACTTGGGATGGAGAAAAATAAAACTTTATTTTATGATAGGTCTTCCTACTGAAACAGAAGAGGACTTGAAAGGAATTATAAAGCTTTATAAAGATTTAAAAAAATTATTACCTAAATTAGAAATTACTGTTTCGGTCTCAACTTTTATTCCTAAACCTCACACACCTTTTCAATGGGAAAGGCAGATCTCTATAGAAGAAACTTATGAAAAAATTAAATTTTTGAAAAAAGAGTTAAAGAGAGCTTTTAAATATCATCAACCTGAACAAAGCTTTTTAGAGGGAGTTATAGCAAGAGGAGATAGGAAATTAAGCCATTTAATAGAAGCAGTTTATTATAAAGGTGCTCGTTTGGATAGCTGGAAAGAATATTTTAATTTTCAGATTTGGCAGGAAACTTCAAAAAAATTAGGTATAGATTTAACTTCTTATTTAAAGGAAAGATCTCTTGATGAAAAATTGCCCTGGGAGCATATAGATTTAAGAGTTTCCAGAGGATTTTTATTAAAAGAAAGAGAAAAGGCTTATAAAGCAGAAATTACAAAAGATTGTAGGTTTGAAAAATGTTATAAATGTGGTGTTTGTTATAAAAAAATAAAAAACATCCTGGCTAAGGATATAAAAGAAGATAATAAATTTTTAGAGTTAAATATTTCTAAGATAAAATCAAAATTTTACGAGATTTGGTATGAAATATACTATACTAAAAAAGATAAGGCTATTTATCTTTCTCAGTTAGAAATTATTAGGCTTTTTATTTTAAAATTTAATCAGATGAATCTACCACTTATTTATACATCAGGATTCCATCCGCATCCCAAGTTGGTAGTAGATAATGCTTTACCTATAGGAATCTTTTCTGAAAAAGAATTTATAGCATTTGCTATGTATGAAAAAGGTTTAGCAGAGAAAATCAAAGGTCTTGAGATATATAAAGGTTTAAGAATTATAGAAGTCTATGAAAGGCTACAAAAACCTGTACTTAAAAAAAGAAAACTTGTATTTGAAATGATTCCTCTTGATGAAAAAATTAAAATAGAACCTATTATTAGTGATGAATTAAAGATTTTATCAAAAGAAAAAAAATATAGAATAGAAGTTTTTAAAGAAAATTTTTCTATTTTAAAATTTTTAAAAGATTTATTATCGCTTGATAATCCTTTGGAAAAATTTATAATTAAAAAAATGTAATTTATTTAAACTGGTTTTTAAATGATAGAAATTTTAATAGTTGATGATGATAAGATTATTTTAAAGTTACTTTCCAAATTAATCAGTCAAAAATTATCTTTAAAAGTTGATACTGCTATATCTTTAAAAGAGTTGAAAGAAAAATTAAATTATAAAACTTATACTCTTGCTATCTGTGATTATTGTTTACCTGATGCTAAGAAAGGTGAAAGTGTAGATTTATTGTTAAACCGTAAGATTCCTACTATAGTTTTTACAGATAACTATGATGAAAAATTAAGAGAAGAAATTTTAAATAAAGGAGTAATAGATTATTTAGTTAAAGGTACTCCTAAGATTACCAACCTTATTATTGATGTAATAAAAAGATCTTTAAAAAATATGAAGACAGAGGTTCTTATAATAGAAGATTCATTAACTGATAGATTAATAATGAAAAGAATTTTAGAAAGTATGTTATTTAAAGTATTTGACGCACCAAGTATTTCTCAAGCAAAAGAAATATTAAATTCTAATCCTGACATAAAATTAATTATATTAGATTATTATCTTCCCGAAGAAAATACTTTAGAATTTATTTATGAATTAAGAGAGAAATATAAAAAAAGTGAATTAGGGATAATAATTGTTTCAGGAGTAATAAAACCTAAAATGATACCTATACTTTTAAAAGCTGGAGCTAATGATTTTTTACAGAAGCCTTTTAGTAAAGAAGAATTTATGGTAAGAGTTACAAATGCTATAGAAATGCTTGATCTTATTGAAGAACTTGAATTTTATGCATATAAAGATCCTTTAACAGAATTATATAATCGGAGATACTTTTTTGAAGAGGCTCCAAAATTATGGAATTTGGCTAAAAGAAGGAAATTAAATATAGCGTGTATAATTATAGATATTGATGATTTTAAAAAAATTAATGATACTTATGGTCATGATGTTGGAGATATAGTATTAAAAGATTTTGCAAAAAAATTACAAAATTTTTTTCAAAGAGAAGAAGATCTTTTAGCCCGTATAGGCGGAGAAGAATTTGTTATATTAGTAACTTATAGCAGCTTCTCCAAACTTTTAGAACATTTAGAAAATTTTAGAAAATATATAGAGGAGCATCCTATAAAATTGGAGAATATAGAAATACCTTATACAATATCTATAGGGGTAGAAACTGGAGCTAAAAATTCTTTAAAAGATATGTTGATTGATGCAGATAAAAAACTTTATAAAGCTAAACTAAAAGGCAAAAATTGTATAGTATATTAAATTTTTGTTAAAAGTTCTTCTTCTTTTCTATAAACTTGTCCTGTAAATAAAGCTACTAATCTTTTAGTTTCTTTTTCAAAGACCTTTACTTCATATACACCTGTTCTTCTGGTTAAAGCAATTTCTTTTGCTTCTGCTAATAGGTATTCTCCTAATTTAGCACTGGAAGGATAATATATATTTGATGAAATAGCTAAAGCTATTTTTCCATGAGAATTAGATGCCAAAGCAAAAGCAAAATCTGCAAAGGAAAAAATAACTCCTCCTTGACAAACATTAGCTGCATTAAGCATATCTTCTCTCACTTTCATTTCAATTAAAGCATAACCAGGAGCTATATTTATTAAATTTACATTTAACCATATAGCAACTTTATCATTTCTTTTCATAAATTCAGCAATTTTTTTAACTTTTTCCTTAGAGTCCATTTTTATATTCTCTTTATTTTTAATCATAATTTAATTTTATCATTAAAAATTATATATTGCAAAAATTTATAAGCTTTACTTTTTTAATTTTTTTTCTATAATAGAATTTATATATAAAAATTTCAATTTAAGGTATTTTTATGAAAATAGTTGGTATAGAACCTAAAAATTTTAGAACCCATGTATTTTCGGCTTTTAAACTTTCTCGTTTAGCTATGCCACTTTTAGGAACTATTCTCAAAAATAAAGGACATGATGTAGAAATCTTTTTAGAAGAGCAGGGGAAGATAGATGAAAATGCTTTGAAAAATGCGGATGTAGTAATGATTTCAACTATTACCCCTACAGCCAAAAGGGCTTATAAAATAGCTCAACAGGTTAAAGAAAAATACAAAAAAATTGTAATTATGGGGGGACCACATGTTTCTTTTCTTCCTGAAGAGGCTTTAAATTTTGCTGATTTTGTAATACGAGGAGAAGGGGAAAAAGCTATAGTAAAATTAATAGAACAATTAGAAAGCACAAAGCCTAATTTTTCTTCTGTTCCCAACCTTTCTTATAAATTAAACGGAAAGATTTATCATAATCCCATGGATAAAGATTGGATAGATTTGGATACCCTTCCTATTCCTGATTTTTCTCTGGTCAAGAATTTTAATTCTGATAAAATTAAAATTTATCCTATATCTACCTCTCGTGGATGCCCTTTTGGATGTATTTTCTGTTCTGTTATTGCCTTGTTCGGAAGAAAATATAGGTTTAGAAATAAAGATCTTATTTTAGAAGAGTTAAAAAATATAAAAAAGGGACAACATGTCTTTTTTTATGATGACAATTTTGTAGCTGATAAGAATCGGACTAAAGAGCTTTTAGAAGATATGATAAGACATAATTTTAAAGGTGAGTGGTCAACTCAAGTAAGAATTGATATTTATAAGGATAAAGAACTTCTGTATCTTATGAAAAAGAGTAAGTGTATTTTGGTTTATGTAGGGATTGAATCTATAAATCCTGAAACTTTAAAATTTTATAAAAAGGGCATAACCAAGAAAGAGATAGAAGAAGGAATAAAAACTCTTCATAATTTTGGGATAAAAATTCATGGTATGTTTGTTATAGGAGCTGATACAGATACTAAGGAAAGTATTTTAGCTACTTTAAGGTTTGCAAAAGAGATAAACCTTGATTCTGTTCAATTTTTAATACTTACACCTATTCCTGGTACTAAATTATTTGAAGATTTTTTAAATAATGGTAGAATTTTTACTACAGATTGGGAATTATATGATGGTCATCATGTAGTATTTTATCCTAAAAATTTAAGTCCTTTAGAATTACAAGAGCTTCATAATACATTATTTAAAGATTTTTATAGTTATAAAGAAGCCTTAAAATATTTATTTAAAGGAAATTTTTGGAATACCACTATAAGAATTCTTGGCAAAAAATTTATAAAGCTTTGGGGAAAAGAGAATATAGAATTCTTTCAGAACTTACAAAAAGTTTAAAATTGTGTTAAAATATAATATTAAGTATTTTTAATCTTTTAAAAGAGGAGGTTTTTATGAAAGTAGTAATTGCCTATGATGGATCTCAAGATGTTAAAGAAGGTTTAAAAATGATTCAAAACTTTTTAAAGGATGCTATAGATGAATTAATTCTTCTTCATGTTATTAGAAAAAGAGAGGATATGTCTAAGGATGAGGAAGAAAAAGCTAAAGAAAAAGCTAAAGCCTTATTAGATGAGATAAAAATAGATATACAGGATTCTTTTAAAATTAAAGAAGTTATAATAACTGAATTTTCTATAGCTGAAGCTATATTGAATTTTGTAGAAAAAGAAGAAGCCGATTTATTAATAATGGGAGCAAGAGGAGTCAGACCAGACATAATAAGATATACTCTTGGTAGCACAGCTGCGAAAGTGGCTAATTTTGCTCCTTGTTCTATTTACATAGCTAAAAAGAAATAAAATTAATTGAAAAAATTTTTTAAACAAATTATAAATGACCGATCTATTTTTCATTTTAACCTTTATTGCTTATTTTGTGGCTTTTATAGGTTTTGGATTTTATTTTAAAACTTTAAGAAAAGATGTTCTAAAGTATGCTCAATTTATTTTAGGATCTGGTTTTGTCTTTCATTCTATTTTTTGGATTTTTAGAATTTTGGAAATATATTCAACCAATACATTGTATTTTAAAGATTTACCTAATTTTTTAGCTTGGTGTCTCATATTAATTTATTTTATTTTTTCTTTTAGTCGGCTTAAGATTTATACTGTTGGATTTTTCATTTCACCTTTTATTTTATTTTTTTTATTTATTTCTTATATAATTTCTCCTACTTTTACTTCGCCTTTTACACCTTATTTTAGAAATTTTTGGTTTCCTATACATGCTATTTCTGGATTATTTTCTCATGGTTTTTTAATTTTTGCTATGGTAACCTCTATAATGTATCTTTTACAAGAAAGAGAAATTAAGCGCAAACATTTAGGGATTTTTTATAGAAAATTGCCACCTTTAGAATATTTAGATAGAGTCAGTGAAAAGTGTGTATATTTAGGATTTTTATTTCTCAGTATAGCTATTATTACTGGAGCTATATGGAGCAATCTTGTTTATGCTGAATATTGGAGATGGTCTCCTAAGGAAGTTAATTCATTTATTTTATGGTTAATTTATGCCATTTTAATTCATCAAAGGATTTTAATAGGTTGGAGAGGTAAAAAATCAGCTTTTATGATTATCTTAGGTTTTGGAGTCTGGTTAATCAGCTTTTTTGTGATAAATTTATTTACTAAAGGATTTCATACCTATGTTTCCTGAATATATTATAATTTTAATAGGTTTAAATCATAAAACTGCTCCAGTTGAAATTAGGGAGAAATTATCTTTTAAAACCTCTCTTTCTCATCCCTTGGAAAAACTAAAATCTCAAATACCGTCTTTTAAGGAAGCCTTTTTTCTGTCAACTTGTAATAGAGTTGAATTTTGTTTTATTTTAGAAAGATTTAAAAAAGAAGAATTTTTAAGAGATTTTTCTTCATTTTTAGAAAAAGAAAGTTCTTTTAAATGGAAAGAGTTAAAACCACATCTTTATTTTTTGGAAAATGAGGAAGCTGTAAAACATCTTTTTGAAGTAGCCTGTGGTCTTGATTCTTTGGTAATAGGTGAACCTCAAATATTAGGGCAAGTAAAAGATGCTTATAAAGATGCTTTAAAATATAGAACTTCTGGTTTAGTATTAAATAGACTTTTACATAGATGCTTTTTTGTTGCTAAAAGAGTTCGCACAGAGACAGGGATTGGAGGAGGAGCTGTTTCTATAAGTTATGCAGCTTATGAACTTGCAAAAAAAATTCTCGGTTCTTTAAAAAACAAAACAGTGCTTTTAGTTGGTGCCGGAGAAATGGCAGAACTTGCTTTTATGCATTTTATTTCAGGTGGTGCTAATAAAGTTCTTATTGCTAATAGAACCTTATCAAAAGCTGTAGAACTTGCAGAAAAATTTAAAGGTGAAGCCTATTCTTTAGAGGAACTCCCTAATGTTCTCATTAAAGCTGATATAGTTATTTCCTCTACAGGAGCACCTTCTTTTGTAATTACTAAAGATATGGTAGCTTCTATTCTTAAGGCAAGAAGATTTAAGCCTTTATTTATTATTGATATAGCTGTTCCAAGGGATGTAGAACCAGAAGTTAATAAATTGGAAAATGTATTTCTTTACGATATAGATGATTTAAAAGAAGTAGTAGAAGAAAATCTTAAAGAAAGGCAAAAAGAAGCTTTTAGAGCTAAAATTATTATAGAAGAAGAGGTTTTAAAATTTCAGAAATGGTTAAAAGAACTTGATTATCATCCTACAGTTAGAGCTTTAAGTGAAAAAGCTGAACGTTTAAGACAAAAAGAGCTTTCTAAAACTCTTAAAAAACTTAAAAATCTTTCTGAAGAAGAAAAAGAAGCTATTGAAATTTTAACTAAATCTTTAGTTCAAAAAATGCTTTATTTTCCTATTAATTTTATCAAAAAAAGCTATCATGAAGAAGGTAGATATGCTGTTAGTCTTATAAGACAGATCTATAACTTGGATGAAACAGAAGAAGATACTACAGAAATTGAAGAATCGGTAGAAAAGAAAAAAATACTGTCTAAAAAAGAAAATAAGAAAGAAAATTCTAAGAAGATGATTATTCAATAAAATTTAAAAGGGAATATCTTCTTCATCTATAAGTGGTTCTTCAGTTTCTTCTAAAGGTAAAGGTTCATCCTTTTTGACTAATTTAGGAGAACTTTCTACTTGTGAGGTTAAAGATTCTGTAGTTTGAGAGGTTTGAGGTTTTTTACCTAAAATTTGTATATTTTGTACTATAATTTCTGTAATATATCTTTGTATTCCCTGTCTATCCTCAAATTTTCTGGTTCTTAATTTACCTTCTATATAAACTTGTGACCCTTTGGTCAGATATTCTCCACAAATTTCAGCAAGTCTTCCAAAAGCAACTATCCTATGCCATTCAGTAAGAATTTCTTTTTCCCCATTTTTAACAATAACCTCATTAGTAGCTATTCTAAAACTGGCAACAGGTTTCCCATCTAAGGTATATCTTATTTCAGGATCTGCCCCTAATCTTCCAATAAGAATAACTTTATTAATACTCATATTTTTAATAATAGACCTTTTTTAATTTTTTTCAATTCAAAAAACACATTTTTGATTTTTTCTTTATGAGGTTGTTAAATGGAGTCTTTCTGGATGTTCTTTTAAAAATTTTTCTATTTCTTCAAAAAAAGTTGGTAAAAGGTCTTTCTCAGAAACCTTGCGAATAATTTTTCCTTTTTTAAAAATAATCCCTACTCCTTTTCCTCCTGCAATACCAAGATCTGCCATTTTAGCTTCGCCTGGTCCATTTACTATACATCCCATTACAGCAAGTTTTAAATCTGCTTTTATATTTTTGGCCCAATTTTCCACTTCTTTATAAAGCTTCATTAAATCTATTTCACATCTTCCACAGGTTGGACAGGCAATTATATCAGGATGCAAGCTTCTTAACCCCAGATTTTTTAAAATTTCAAAAGCTACATAAATTTCTTCTACAGGATCCGCAGTTAAAGAAACTCTTATAGTATCTCCTATACCTTTTAATAAGAGATAGGTTATAGCCATGGTATTTTTAATAGTGCCAGGTATTAATCCCCCTGCCTCTGTTACCCCTAAATGAAGAGGAAAGTCTGATTTTTTTGAAAACATTTCATAAGACTTAGCTGTTTCCCACCAATTGGAAGACTTTAGAGATATTTTTAAATTTTGATAATCATGTTTTTCTATAATATAATTTAACCAATTTAGAGCGCTCTCTACCATAGCTTTTGGGCAAGGTATTTTATATTTTTTTAAAACTGCAGATTCTAAAGAACCAGCATTTATACCTATTCTTATACAAACTTTTCTTTCCTTACATATTTCTATTAAACGATCCAAATTTTTTTTATTTTTAAAAGTGCCAGGATTTATCCTTATTCCTGCTATACCAGCTTTTACAGCTTTTTCTCCCAGAGAAGTATAAAAATGAAGATCTGCTATAACTGGTATAGGACTTTCTTTAACAATATCTTTTAAAGCTTTAACAGCTTTTTCATCTGGAATAGCAACTCTAATTACTTCACAGCCAGCTTCATAAAGCCTGTGGATTTGATCCAAAGTAGCTTTGACATCTCTTGTATCAGTATTTGTCATACTTTGGACACGAACAGGATTATCCCCTCCTATTCCAACATTCCCAACCCAAACAACTCTGGTTTTCTTACGTTTTATTTTAGGATACATATTTTTTCCTTTTTATATTTTAATTATATTTTTCAAAAATAAAACTAAAAATTCTAAAAGATTTAATTTATTACTTTTTTAAAATTTAAAAATTGTTTTTATTTAAAAATTAAAATAAAAATTTTATAATAATCTCTTGCACATTCTAAATAATAATTATTAAAATATTGAAATTTTAACTTTATCAGAGGTAGAAGCTGTAGAAGGTGAACCCGGAAATTTTAAAGTGAAAGTCAAAGTTAATCCAAGATATGTGGATTCAAATAAATGCAAAGCCTGTGGAGACTGTACCAGATACTGTTCCTCTTTGGCAGTAGATAGATATAATGCCAATTTAACTTTTATCCGTAACCCAGAAATTAGGGAACTTGAAGTAGGAGCTATTATTTTAGCTCCTGGTTTTGGAGAGATTCCCAGGGAAGCTTTGGAGAAATTTGGCTATGGGAAATATTCAGATGTTCTTACCAGTATTGAAATGGAAAGAATTATCTGTGTTTCAGGCCCTACAGTAGGAGAAATTCTCAACTTTTTGCCTGTTATAAAGAATAAACTTTATGAATTTGAAATTAAAGAACTTCTTAAAGATGGTCCCAAAGATATAAATTTATTAATAGTTAAAACCAAGGCAGGTCCTTCTGAAATTCAAAAAATTTTAGAAAAAAATAAATAGAAGTTAGAAAAAAATTCATAAAAATTTCTAATAAAAATAATTGCAATTTTAAATAAATTAATTAAAATCATCTATTTTAGAATTTTATCTAAAAGTATTTCAAAATGTTAGACCTTAAAAAACTGGAAGTATTTCTTAAAGTTTATGAAACAGGCAGTTTTTCTAAAGCTTCTAAATTATTATATCTGGCTCAACCTACCATTACACTTCATATAAAAGACCTAGAAGAAGCTTTAGGAGTTACTCTATTTGATAGACATACCAGAAAAGTGATTCCAAGTAAAGCAGGTAAAATAGTTTATGAATATGGAAAAGAAATTCTCAATATCTTAAAAAGAATGCAAAAAGAGCTTCAACCTTTCAAAGATGAAAAAGGTGGTCTGGTTGAAATAGGGGGAAGCACTATTCCAGGACAATATATTCTACCCAGGGTGATAAAAAATTTCAAAGAAAAATATCCCTACATCTCTGTATTTTTAAAAGTGGGAGATTCTCAGGAAATAGCTGAAAAAGTAATGATAGGCGAGTTAGAATTAGGAATGATTGGAGCTACTTTCAAAACCAGAGAAATAGTTTATACACCTTGTTATCAAGATGAAATTGTTTTAATTGCTCCACCTCAGTTTTCTAAAGATGAAGTGGAGCTTTCAGAGCTTTATAAAATCCCCTTAATTAAAAGAGAAGAAGGTTCAGGAAGTTGGAAAAATGCAGTAGAAACTCTTCAAAAAGCAGGGATTGATATTTTGAAGCTAAATATTACTGGAGAAATGGGTTCCACCGAAGCAGTTAAAGAAGCTGTTAAAGCGGGTTTAGGCTGTGGGTTTGTATCTTTTCTTGCCATAGAAATAGAAAAATCTTTAAAATTATTAAAGGTAATAAAAATTAAAAAGTTAACTATAACAAGAAACTTTTATTTAGTTTATCCTAAATATAAAAATTTTACTCCAGCGAGTCAGATTTTTTTAAATTTTATAAAGAATTATTTTAATTTAACTTAAAAAGGCTTAATTTTTTTCACTGAGGAAACAACCTTTCTGCGTTTTATCAGATTTTCTCCAAAAAGCACAGTTTTTAACCACTTAAAACCAAATTGAAGAAGCTTTAAATCATCTTTTTTAATTTCCTCTAAGGTTTTTTCTGGAACTTCAAAAATGTCTAAAAATTTACTTTCAAAAACAAAGCTTCTAAATCTATCAGGATTAGAGCTAACCATAAAAAACAATTGTAAACTTTTTTCCGGGACTTCAATTGGCCCCAAGGATTCTTTTTTCATAATTATTTCTGCCCATTCTTTAATAGGTTTTTCCAGCTCAGGAATTCCTTGAGATTTTCTGTATTCTTCTACAGTAATTTCTGGTCCTGATTCTAATCCCTGACAAAAACCTTCTTTTACAAGATAATATATTTCTTCATTTGTTCTTTTATCTCTATTTCTAAAAAGACCAAAACCTAAAGGATAATATCTGCAAGCTAAAGGTCTTACTTCATAGATTTCGCATCCACCATCCCCTAAAAATGGACAGGTTTTATCTTCATTATCTGACATTTTTAATCTAACAATTGGAAGCCCGGATTTAGGTAAGATGAAAGGTTCTGTGTATAAAAGAAGAAATTCATCAGTAGATAATCCAAGTTTATCTCTGATTCTTATAATATCATAAGGAGTAAGAGGTAAAAATAGATTAGAACAACAAAGTTTAAAACAAGGAACTCCTGGATAGCATTGAAACTTGATTTTGGATTTGGAAGAAAGTCTGATAGGAACAATTATTTTATCTAAACCTCTTAAATTAGTAAGTGCTTCCATTTGTCACCCCTTTTATTTTTTTAATTTGTTTATTATAATCCAAAAATATCTTAATATCAAATTATATTTTTGGAGGTTAAAGAATGAAATTACAACTTGATTGTCTGCCCTGTTTTTTAAGACAAGTTTTAGAAGCAAGTCGTATGGTAACCAAAAAAACAGAAATTCAAGAAAAGATTATAGAAGAAGCTATAAAGATTCTCAGAGATTTCAAAAATTATAGAACTCCTCCTGAACTCGCAAGAGAAATTCATGGTCTTGTAAAAATATACACAAGAGATCCAGATCCTTACAAAGAGATAAAAAAGCAGAGTATAGAAATAGCTAAAAAATTTTATAAACCTTTAAAAGAATTTTTAAATCAACAGGGAGATAAATTATACTGGGGTTTAAAAATTGCAGCTATAGGAAATGTTTTAGACTATGGAGTTTATTCTAAAATAAATTTGGAAAAAAATTTGGAAAAGGAATTAAAAAAAGAATTCGCTTTATGTGATTTGGAAAATTTTAAAGAAAAACTCAAAAATGCTAAAATTATTTTAATTTTGGGAGATAATGCAGGTGAAACAGTTTTTGATAAAATTTTGATTGAAGAATTTAAAAAATATAAAATTTTTTATGCTGTAAGAGGTATTCCAATTATAAATGATGCTACCTTGGAAGAGGCTTATGAATCAGGGTTACATGAATGTGCTGAGATAATTTCTACGGGTTGCACCTTGCCTGGAATTGATTTTAAAGAGTGTAGCAAAGAATTTTCGGAAATTTTCAACCAAGCTGATATTATTATAAGCAAAGGACAAGGAAACTACGAAAGTCTTTCTGATATAAAAAAGGACAATTTGTTTTTTCTTTTAAAAGTAAAATGTCCGGTAATTGCTTCTCATATTGGTATAGATGTTAATAATTATGTTTTTAAAAAACAAAATATTACTTAAATTTTAATTGTTTTAAATTTTGCTTTCCAGATATACCAGACTTTTCCAACTAAGTTTTATTGGTTTTTTCAACCTGCTAAGCCATATAACACTTTTAAAAACTTTGAAGATGTATTTCTTGACATTTAGCTATTTAGCTATACATTAATATGGTAATTAATCTAAAGAAGGAGGTTAGTTATGGAAATCAAAAAAGAGCTTTTGGAAAAGATGTTTAATTTTCATGGTCACAAATGTTGGGCATCTACCTTGGGTTTTAGAGCAGGTCTTATAGCTTTAAGGGGACTTGGGGCTCAAAGAATTGGTTCAAGAGGACTCTATGCTATTGTTGAAACTGGATATTTTCACGGAGCTGTGTGTTTTTTAGATGGATTACAGTATGCTACAGGTTGTACTGTGGGTAAAGCAGGTCTTATATGGAAACCAAGAGGTAAATTGGCTTTTACTTTAGTTGATCCAAAAAGGGAAAACAAATAAGAATTGCTTATAAATTTAATCCTGAGATAAGAGAAAAAATTGCACAAACTTCTTTTATGAAAAAAAGAGCCCAAGGGATTCCACCTGACCAAATTCCTGAAGAAGAAGCCTGGGAAGCAGTAAAAATCGTTTTAGAAGCACCTGAAGAAGAAATATTTATCATTGGTGAACTTGAAGATTCAACTTTTGAACCTCCAGAAGAGGTTTTAGGAGCTCAACCCTGTGAAATTTGTGGAGAATGGGTTTCAATTCCTTATCTAAGAGTTTTAGGTAATAAAAAGGTTTGTATTGATTGTGCAGGCTATGAAGAAGGTTTTGAGAAAATTTTTGAAAAGTGATAATATATAAATCCAATTAAAAAATTTTTCAAAAATTAAAAATATTTAAAATAGAAATAAAAAGTTGACTTATTTGAGAAGTTAAATTATTTTTAAAAAATAAAAGGAAAAATTTTCAATAAAGGTATAAAAAAGTGCCTTTTGGTAAAGGACGCTGTTGGAGATTCAGAAGAACTCAAGCCAGAGAGGCTTTAATAAAGCTTTTAAGCCGCACAAAAGGGCATTTAAGTGCAGAAGAGATTTTTTGGGAACTTAAAAAGGTATTACCTGGTGTAGGGCTTGCTACAGTTTATAGAACTTTGGATTTGCTTACAGAAATTGGCCTTATAAAAAGGTATGATTTTAAAGACGGTAAAGCAAGATATGAATTTATACATAATGATAATGCAGAGCACTATCACCTTATTTGCAAAAATTGTGGTAAAATCATAGATTATGAAGTGACTCTTGAAGAGGATCCTTTAAAAGATTTTAAAAACTCTATCCAAAAAAAATTCAATTTTAAAATTGAAAGTTCAGATTTACAATTTTATGGACTTTGTGAAAATTGTCAGAAACTTGAAAAATAGTTTATTTCGTAAAATTTTTTAAATTTTTAATCAAATAATAAAAAGTTTTTTCAACAATTCAAAAATTAAATACTTGACTTTTTAAAATTAAGATATATCATTAAAATAATGAAAATGAGAATTATTATCAATAATAAAAACTAAAGGAGGTGGTAATTTATGCCTTGGTTTGTACCAGGGCTTGGCTGGGGTAGAGGAAGAGGTTGGAGATGGAGATGGTGTTGGTGGTTTGGATGGCCGGGAAGAGGTTGGGGTTGGAGATACTGGCGGAGATTGGCTTATTTAGAAGAACCCTATGCTGAAATTGAAAAAGCATTGCTTAAAAATGAAGCAGAAGTATTAAAAACTCAGCTTGAATTGATTGAAAAGAGATTAGCTCAGTTAGAGCAAGAAAATAAAAAAAATTAAAAAGGAGGTGTAAGTTATGCCTTGGGGAGATAGAACAGGTCCATTAGGTTTAGGTCCAAGAACAGGTAGGGGATTAGGTTACTGTAGCGGATTTGACAGTCCTGGATTTGCCAAAGGTCCTGGTTGGGGATTTGGAAGAGGCTGGGTCAGAGGAAGAGGATTTGGAAGAGGTTGGGGCAGAGGAAGAGGTTGGAGATGGTTCTGGGCTATGAATTATTTCCCAGAAGAAATCCTTCCTCCTGATGATGAAAAAAAACTTTTACAAGAAGAAGCTGAATTCTTAAAAAGAAGGCTTGCTGAAATAGAAAAAAGAATGAAAAAGTTGGAAGAAGAAAAGTAAATTAAAAAGGAGGTGTAAGTTATGCCTTGGGGAGATAGAACAGGTCCATTAGGTTTAGGTCCAAGAACAGGTAGGGGATTAGGTTACTGTAGTGGTTTTGACAGTCCTGGATTTACCAAAGGTCCTGGTTGGGGATTTGGAAGAGGCTGGGGCAGAGGAAGAGGATTTGGAAGAGGTTGGGGTAGAGGCTGGTTTGGTGGTAGAGGTATGGCTTGGAGAAGAGGCTGGGGTTGGAATTGGTAAAAGAAAGAGTAAAATAGTGTTTTAAAACTTAAAAAGGAGAAAAAAATGTTTAAAAATAATTGTTGTCCAAGAGGTGATAGAGGCCAAGGTGGTGGTTGTGGAAGAGGAAGAGGAGGTGGAAGAGGTCAGGAAAAAGGTGGTTGCGGAGGCCGGGGAAAAGGTCAAGGTGGGGGATGCGGAAGAGGAAAAGGTCAAGGAAGGGGTCAGGGAAAAGGAGGTGGAAGAAATGGATAATAATCAGAAAACAGATACAGGTAAAATAGCTATTTTTACCTGTGCTGGTGGCTCTAATACAGGACAATTGGCTAATGCTATAGGTGTAAAATTAGTAAAATCTAATTTGGGATACATGGTCTGTTTAGCAGGAATTGCTGCAGGAATACAGAATGCTTTTAAAAAAGTTTCTCAGGCTAAAAGTGTTATAGCTATAGACGGATGTCCTAAAAATTGTGCCAAAAAAATTTTAGAAAAGGCTGGAATAGAAATAAATTATCATTATGATTTAACAAAATTAGGAATTAAAAAAGTTGCAGGTAGTATAGATTTTACTCCTCAAGAAGTGGAAATTGTTGAAAAATTTATTAGTGAAAATTTAAATTCAGTTTAAAAATTAATCTCACTAAGGGGGTTTTGTATGCGTGTAGCTATAGCTGTGGATGATGATTTTGTTTCTGCTCATTTTGGCAGATGTCAGGCTTTTTTAGTTGTGGATATTGATAAAGAAGGTAACATTGTCAGAAGGGAAATGGTTGAAAATCCAGGTTATGCAGGACATCAACCTGGATTAGTTCCAAGGTTTTTACAAAGCATAGGGGTTGATTATATTATAGCAGGAGGAATGGGACCCAAAGCTGTCATGATGCTTCAATCAGCAGGTATACAACCAATTTTAGGAGTTACAGGCAGAGTGGAAGAGGTTTTAAAAGCTTTCTTAGAAGGAACTTTAAAAGGTGGAGAGAGTCTTTGTGACCATTCTCATGGTCATGAATGCCATTAATTTGAAGTTGTAAAAATTTTTTTACTAAAGGAGGAAAGTTATGATAGTTTGTATTACAGCTCAAGGAAGTAGTCTTGATTCAGAAGTTGATCCAAGATTTGGAAGGTGTAGTTATTTTATTTTTTATGATACAGATACTAAACAACATGAGGCAGTAGAAAATCAATGGAAAGCTGCTATGGGTGGAGCAGGAATTCAGGCTGCTCAGTTTGTAGTTCAAAAGGGAGCTAAAAAAGTTTTTACAGGAAGAATCGGTCCTAATGCAGAAGAAGTTTTAAAAAATGCTGGAGTAGAAATAGTTGAAGTTTCTGGAAAAGTAAAAGATATTATAAGCAAATTATGAGGAGGATAAGCAAATGCCAGGTAAAAAAGAACAGGATAAAGAACTTCAGGAGCTACAAGAAAAACTTTCAGCTATTAAAAGAAGAATTTTGGTTCTTTCAGGGAAAGGTGGAGTAGGGAAAAGTACAGTTTCTACCAATATAGCGGTTGGTTTATCTCTAAGAGATAATATGGTAGGTCTTTTGGATGTAGATCTTCATGGACCCAATATTCCTAATATGCTTGGTTTAAAGGGAACGCAGCCACCAGTCACTCCAGAAGGAGCTTATCCAGTAGTTTATTCTCCAACTTTAAAGGTAATGTCTATAGGTTTTTTTGCTAAGGATAATGATGCTATAATTTGGCGTGGACCTTTAAAACATAGAGCTATTCAACAATTTTTAAGTGATATTATCTGGGGAGCTTTAGATTATCTTATTGTAGATTCTCCTCCAGGAACTGGTGATGAAGTGCTTTCTATAAGGCATCTTTTAGGTAAAGTTGATGGAGCCATTATTGTAGCTACTCCTCAAGATGTAGCCTTAGCTGATGTGAAAAGATCTATAAAATTTTGCGAAGCTACCCAAACTCCTATTCTTGGAATAATTGAAAATATGAGCGGATTTGTTTGCCCAAAATGTGGAGAAGTTATAAACATATTTAAAAGTGGAGGGGCTGAAACTTTAGCTAAAGAATTAAATATTAGATTCTTAGGGAGAATTCCTATTGATCCCAAGCTTGTAGAAGCAGGGGATGAAGGAAAGCCTTGTGTAGAATATTATCCTGAAAGTGAGCCAGCTAAAGCTTTTTTTAAAATAATTGAGCAAATAGAAGAAATTTTGAAATGATAAAAATAAAAATCCTTTATGATAATTATCCAGCTGAAGAAGATTTTATAACTGGCTGGGGTTTTTCCTGTCTTATTCAAATACCTCATCAAAACATTCTTTTTGATACCGGTGGAGATTCTCATATACTTTTATATAATTTTAATAAAGCTAAAATTGATCCTAAAATTATTAATAAAATAGTTATTTCTCATTATCATGGTGATCATACTGGAGGTTTAAAGGGATTGTTTCCTTTACTTGAAAATCTTGAGCTTTATATGGGAAATTTTTCTTATGAACATTTAAGTGCTTCTTTTCCTCAAAAAATGAAAGTTCAATTAATTAAAGATAAACCTTTAGAAATTTATTCAGGAATTTTATCTACAGAAGAGCTTGGGAGTTATATAAAAGAAATTTCTCTTATTTTAAGAACGGAAAAGGGATTTATTCTAATTACAGGTTGTGCTCATCCAGGAATAATTAATATTTTACAAAGAGCTATTGAAATCGCTCAAGATAAACCTTTTATGATATTAGGTGGGTTGCATTTGCTGAGCAAGAATAAATCGGAAATAAAAGATATTATTGAATTTTTTAAATCTTGTAAATTAAGATATATTGCTGCCTCTCATTGCACTGGAGATAAGGCAAGAGAGATGTTTAGAGAAGCATTTAAAGAAAATTTTATAAATGCTGGAGTGGGAAAGGAAATAATTTTGGAGGGTTGAAATGAAAATTACTGTTTTAATAGAAAATTCAGTAGGAGTTTTAATACCACAAGGACTTGCTGGAGAACATGGTTTAAGTGTTTGGATTGAACATGAGGGGCATAAAATACTTTTTGATACAGGACAAACAGGGAAAGTTGTAGAAAATGCTTTACGTTTAGGTGTAAATCTAAAAGAGGCAGAAGCTATAGTTTTAAGCCATGGTCATTATGATCATACAGGCGGTTTAAAGGCTGTTTTGGAATTTATAAATAAACCTATTCCTGTTTATGCTCATCCTGACATTTTTAGTCTTCATTGTGTTTCATCTCCTGTGGATCGTTATATTGGTATTCCTTTCCGTAAAGAGGAACTTGAAGGCTTAGGAGCTAATTTTAAATGGATAAAAAAGCCTACTGAAATATTCCCGGGAATATGGTTGAGTGGCGAGATTCCAAGAAAGACCACTTTTGAAAAAATAGATGAAAGTATGTATATAAAAGAAGGTGATAAAAAGCTCCCCGATCCTATTTTAGATGATATGAGCCTTTTTATAAAAACACCTAAGGGTTTAGTTGTTATTCTTGGATGTGCTCATTCTGGAGTGATTAATATAATAGAACATGCTAAAGAGGTAACAGGAGAAGAAAAAATATTTGCTGTGATAGGAGGAACCCATCTTGGTCCTGCATCTTCCAAGCAACTTGAAGAAACCTTAATTCGTTTAGCTCAGATGGAGGTATCTCTTATTGCTGCTAATCATTGCACAGGCTTGAGTGTTGCTTCTAAGTTTAGAGAGATTTTTGGTTCTAAATTTAGGTTTGCTACTACAGGAGAAATTATAAGCGTTTAAGGAGGCTTAAAATTGATTATAGTAGTAGCCAGCGGAAAAGGTGGAACAGGTAAGACTACAATAGCTGTAAATTTAGCTTTAAGCTTAGAGAGAGTTCAATTAATAGATTGTGATGTAGAAGAACCAAATGATCATTTATTTTTAAAACCTGAAATAAAGGAAACTTATTCTGTGAAAGTTATGTTTCCTGAAATTGATGAAGAAAAGTGTAACTATTGTGGAAAGTGCAGTGAAATATGTGCTTATAATGCTATTTCAGTTTTGACAAATTCTGTGATAATTTTTCCTCATTTATGTCATGGATGTGGAGGCTGTGTTCTCTTGTGTCCTGAAAAAGCTATGAAAGAAGGGAAAAGAGAGGTAGGGATTGTTAATATTGGAAAAAAGGAAAATTTAAGATTTATAGAAGGAAAACTTAATATTTCTGAAGTTATGGCTCCTGCTGTAATTGAGGAAGCTAAATCTTTTATAGATCTTTCCATGGATGCTATTATTGATGCTCCTCCAGGAACTTCATGTCCTGTAGTTGCTTCATTAAAAGATGTAAATTTCTGTATCTTAGTTACAGAACCAACTCCTTTCGGACTTCATGACCTTGAAATAGCTTATGAAGTTGCCAAAATTATGAATATTCCTTCTGGAGTAATTATAAACAAGTCTGAAAAGGATGACATAATAGAAAGCTTCTGTGAAAAAAATAATATACCTATTTTAATGAGAATACCTTTTGATAAAAAAATTGCAGAACTTTATTCTAAAGGGATCCCTTTAGTAGAAGGTTTACCTGAATATAAACAAAAGTTTCAAAAACTTTTTGAAACCATTAAGGAGCTTGTAAAATGAAACAAATTTTGATTATTAGTGGAAAAGGTGGAACAGGTAAAACCATGCTTTCAGGATGCTTATCTGTTCTTGCTAAGAATAAAATTATAGTTGATGCAGATGTTGATGCTGCTAATTTACATTTATTATTACATCCAAAAATTAAGGAAAGCTATGATTTTATAGGAGGTAAAATTGCAAAAATAAATAAAGATAAATGTTCAGAATGTGGAACTTGTAAAAGTATTTGTAAATTTGAAGCTATAACAGATGATTTTGTAATAAACCCTCTTTTTTGTGAGGGATGCACAATTTGTTACTATTTTTGTCCTGAAGAGGCTATTATTTTAGAGGATAGAATTTCTGGAAAATACTTTATTTCTGAAACAAAATATGGACCTATGGTACATGCAAGACTTGGGATTGCTCAGGAAAATTCCGGGAAATTGGTAGCTAAATTAAGGGAAATAGCCAAAGATATGGGAGAAAAACAAAACAAAGATTACATAATAATTGATGGACCTCCTGGAGTAGGATGTCCTGTTATGGCAAGTATGACAGGGGTTGATCTGGTAGTAGCTGTAACCGAGCCTACTTTGTCTGGTTTACATGATCTTGAAAGGGTTTTAGATCTTGCTAAACACTTTAAAACCGAAGTAAAAGTAATTATTAATAAATTCGATTTAAACAAAGAGATGAGTTTAGAGATAGAAAACAAACTCAAAGAAAAAGACGTAGAAGTAATTGGAAAAATTCCTTTTTCAGAAGATGTTTTAAAATCTGTTAAACAGGAAATGCCTTTTATAGAATATGTAAAAACTTACAACAAAGGCGGAGAAATTGCAGAGATTGTAGAAAATATATGGGAAAAGATAAGTTAAAAATAAATTTATCTAAGATTATAAAGAATCATAAGGTTTAATAAATAAATTATAATAATAAGTAAAGAATCCCAAGCTAATAAAATTTTCTTTTTTTCTGTTCTATAAAGTATTCCTATGATAATGATAGATATCATTAAAATAGAAAACAAAGCTGGAATTAAATGATTTTTACTTACAAAAGAAAGTAAAGGTCCTTTTGTAAAAAACAAATCATCTACTGCCAGAATTATTATATTAAAAAGATTGCTACCTAATAAATTTCCTATTGCAAGATCAACTGCTTTTAATCGTAAAGCTGATATAGAAACCACCAATTCTGGAAGTGAAGTTGAAAATGCGATAAAAATATTACCTACGAAAATTTGCCCAAGATTTGTAACACCTGCTAATTCTTTGCCAATTTTAGGAAGAATAGAAGCTGCTATAATTACTAAAATAGCATTAAAGACATATTTAAAAATAGCTTTTTTTAAAGATATACCTTTATATTTCAGTTCTTTTGCTCTTTCTGTTATAATTTTTTGTAATTCCCTTTTTTCATATAAATAAACAAAACGAATAGCCATAAAATAAGTAAAAATAATTAGAATAGTATAAACTCCTATCCAACCTATAGGAAAAATATAACTTTGCAAAAATAAACCTAAGGAAACTAATATTAATAATATAATGTTAAAACAAGCTCCAAGAATATTGCCATGGTGAGTTTGATAAGATATAGAAGCACCTTTATAAAAAAAACCAACAAATCCCAAAATTAAAAGATTAAAAATACAACTTCCAAGAACATCTCCTACTGCAATCTCTGGAACTTTAACAAAAGTTACAGAACTTATACCTGTTATTAATTCAGGTAAGGAGGTAACAGAGGCAACGATAACCAGCCCTACCCAGGTTCTTCCAATCCCTGTATTTTCTGCAATAATATCACCATATTTAGAAAGATTGTTCCCCCCGTAAAAAATTATTAAAGTACATATAATAAAACTTATCCAAAGAAGCATTTATTATTCTTCACACCTTATTTCTATTTCAGCAGCTTTATAAAAGTTAAGTTTTTCTTTTTGAGGCATAGGAGCTTCAACAACTGATTTGTTCAATTTTTCAGCTATCATATTCATTCTAACTGGATAATATCTTTTTATGAAATCTATCTTTTTAATATAGCATTTGGTATTAAGTTTAGATTCAATTAATTCTTTTTTCCTTAAAACTTCATCAAAAATAGCAGAAAATAATTTATCTTCTATATACTTTTCTTTATTTTTAGAAATAGTCCACCGCAAATAATTTATAAAATAAGTATAAGGCTTAGGATCAGTTTCTAAGGTTTCTAAAATTATATTTTGTTTTTCAGGGGATTTTAATTTAAAATTATAATTAGCATTTCCAATAAATTCTTTACAAATCCATTCATTCCTTTTCCAGAAACAATTTTTTCTTATATTATATTTTCCACCTTCGTATTTAATTTGAGTATTTTTAATCCTTTTGTCAGCAAGAGCTAAAGCATTAAGCACATCTTTTTCTTCATCAGCTTTTGCTTCAATAGAAATATTTAAAAGCAAAAAATCAGGCTCTGCAAAAAGTTCTTTTTTAACCCTAAAACAGATTTTAGTCTCTTTTGAACTCTCTTTTTTTGCTAAAAGAGAAGTATTAAAAACAAGTACAAAAATAATAGCTAAAATAAATAAACGCATTTTATCTCCTCCTGTTAGTTTTCCTGTGTTATTTTTCTTCATAATATTTCTTTTTTATTCCTGTCCACATATCAAAACACAAAGTATTTGCTTTTTTTATTATCTGTATTTTCCTCTTTGTTATAAAAAACTATATAAGTCATCTGTTTAAGTTCTACAAAATCAGGACTATGATCATAAGTAGGGGTTATATATTGAATTTTAGGATTATTTTTCCAGATGTTTTCATTATAAGCTGATTTTACATATTTATTTTCTAGAAAGATATCTTCAAAAACTTCATAGGGAACATTATGCTCTCCTGCTGTCCCATCAACAAAATGAAGATCACTAATAGCTACAAGCATAAATTACCTCCTATTATAATAGGATGTTTATAAAATTGATTTTTTAATGTTCTTATAATTTTTTTTATAAAATTTAAAATTAATTGTCAAGATCAAATTTTTATATTTCTAAAAAAGAAATTTAGAAACAAATGGCTAAAAAAATTTGTTATGTTTAAAAGATGGATTAAAATTAAAAAGAATGGAAGAATTTAAAGGTTATATTCAGGTTTATACAGGAGATGGTAAAGGAAAAACCACAGCTGCTGTAGGTTTGACTATAAGAGCAATAGGAGCAGGTTTTAAAGTTGCATTTATCCAGTTTTTTAAACCTGGTACTTCAAGCGAGGTAAAAATTCTCAAAAGCTTTGCTCCTCAGATTTATTATAAAAATTTCGGAAGAAGAAGTTTTATAATAGGAGAAATAAAACCAGAATTTAAAGATTTGATTTTAAAAGGATGGTCCGAGGTTAAAAATCTGGTAAATTCCAAAGATTATAATATAATTGTTTTGGATGAGATTATTTATGCTTTAAACTGGGGAATAATTGATTTAAAAGAATTTTTAGAGGTTTTAAAAAACAAACCCAAGGAAGTAGAAATAGTTATTACAGGAAGAAATGCCCCTCAAGAACTTATTGAAATGGCAAATTTGGTAACAGAGATGAAAAAAATCAAACATTATATAGATGAGGGAGTTTTTGCAAGAAAAGGAATAGAAAAATGAAAAAAAGGATAATAAGTAAAATTTTAGAGGGAGAAAGACTTAATGAAGATGAGGCTTTAAAGCTTTTTGATTTTGATTTGGCTGAGCTTGGGTATCTTGCAAGAATTGTTAGATTCAAACTTAATCCAGAAAGAATTGTAACCTATGTGGTAGATAGAAATATTAATTATACAAACATTTGTATTTCAGGATGTAAATTTTGCGCTTTTTATAAACCTCCTGGATCTCCTGATGGCTATGTGTTGAGCTTTGAAGAGCTTGGTAAAAAGATAGAGGAAACTCTTGCTCTTGGAGGTTATCAAATCCTTCTTCAAGGAGGACTTCATCCTGATTTGTCTTTGGAATTTTATGAAAGAATGCTTGGTTTTATAAAAACCCATTATCCCCAAATTCATGTGCATGGTTTTTCTCCTCCAGAAATTGTGCATTTTAGTAAGAAATCAGGTTTGAGTATAGAAGAGGTTTTAAGAAGACTTATAAAATCAGGTCTTGATTCCATACCTGGTGGAGGGGCTGAGATACTTTCTGACAGAGTAAGAGGTCTTTTATCTCCTAATAAAGCTACTTCTGAAGAATGGCTTAAAGTTATGGAAATAGCCCATAAGCTTGGACTTAAAACCACAGCTACTATGATGTTTGGGCATATAGAAACAAGGGAAGAAATTGTGGAACATCTTTTAAAAATAAGAAATCTGCAGGATAAAACAGGTGGTTTTACTGCTTTTATTCCATGGACTTTTCAGCCTAAGAATACAAAATTGCACTATTTAACCAAAGTCGGATCTGTAGAATATTTGAGAGTTCTTGCAATTTCAAGAATAGTCCTTGATAACATTAGAAACATTCAAGTTTCTTGGGTAACACAAGGTCCTCATATTGCTCAAATAGCTTTAGAATTTGGAGGAAATGACTTTGGAAGCACTATGATAGAAGAAAATGTAGTAGCAGCAACCGGGGTTTCTCATAGATTAAGTGAAGAACAAATAAGACATTATATAAAATCAGCTGGATATATTCCAAAAAGAAGAAAAATGGATTATACCATAATAGAATAATGGAAAATATACAGGCTCAGTCTTATCATCATTATCTTTTAAGAGCTAAGTGGGTTCTCCCTATTTTATCCTCTCCTATTTTTGATGGTGCTATAGAAATCAAAGATAAAAAAATAACAAAAATTGGAACTTATAAAGAACTTTCAAAAGAAGTAATTGATGCTAAACTCATAGATTTTGAAGATGCTGTTATAATGCCAGCTTTAACAAATGCTCATACTCATTTAGAACTTTCAGCTCTTAAATACAGAATTCCTCCTTCGGGAAGCTTTATTTTATGGGTAAGAAATGTTATAAAAATGAGAGAACAACTCACTCCTATAGAAATGAAAGAAGCTGCTAAATTAACTATAGAAGGTTTTTGGAAAGAAGGTATAGGAATTATAGGAGATGTAGGAAATATTGCTATAACCTTGGATCTCCTCTGTCAATCACCTTTTTATGGATATTTTTTCCAGGAAGTTTTAAATTTTCAAGGAGTTTATAACTTAAAAGAGTTATATATTAAATATCCATGTTCAAATTTTAAAATCACCTATTCAGCTCATGCACCACATACTGTAGCTCCTCTTTTAATTCAGGCTATCAAATCTTACAATAAAAAAAGAAAAAGACTTTTTTGTATTCATTGTGCTGAGTCTTCTGAGGAAGTAGAATTTTTACAAACAGGTAAAGGACAATGGTCAAAACTTTTAAAGGAAAGAGGAATCTGGAATGATAGTTTTATTCCACCTAAGGTAAGTCCTGTAAAATATCTTAACAGTTTGGGAGTATTAGATGAGAATACACTTTTAATTCATGCAGTTTATGTAGATGAGGAAGATATTAAAATTTTAAAAGAAAAAAATGTTAAAATTTGTATTTGTCCCAAAAGCAATATTTTTATAGGAGTTGGAATTCCTAAATTAAAGAAATTTTTAAATGCAGGAATAGAAGTATGTATAGGAACAGATAGTTTTGCAAGCAATGATCATTTATCTATATGGGATGAAATAAAAGTTTTACATAGTTTTTTTACAGATATTTCCATAGAAGAATTGTTGAAAATGGCAACTTATAATGGAGCACATATTTTGGGATTTAGTAATATGGGAGCAATTATGCCAGATTATAAACCAAATCTTATAATAATAGAGATAAAAGACAAACTTTCTGAAAATTTAAAAAAAATTTTAGAGGATTTAGTATATTCTGAAAAAGAGGTAATATTTAGAGTCTATGTTTAGATTAAAAATAGGAATACCATTTTATTTAAATACTTTACCACTTCTATTTTATTTACCCAAGAATAATGTTAATTTTGAAATATTACTTGAAATTCCCAAAAAATTAAACCTTAGCTTAGCCAGAGGAGAAATCCATGGGAGTCTTAGTTCAAGTGTAGTTTATGCCAGAGATTTTAATAAATATCTTCTTCTTCCGGATATTTCTATAAGTGCTGTAGGTGAGGTAAAAAGTGTAATTCTCTGTCATAAAGAGCCTCTTGAAAAACTTAATGCCAAAAAAATAGGAATTACTCCTGAAACTGAAAGCTCTTTTAATCTTTTGAGAATCCTTATGGAAGATTTTATTAATATAAAACCAGATTATATTTATCTTTCCACCAATTGGAATAATTTAAAAAAGGAAGAAAAAAAAGAATTGGCAGGGTATTTAGCTATAGGAGATGAAGCCTTAACTTTGCAATTGAATAATCAAGAGATGTTTATTACAGATCTTGCAGAATTATGGCTTAAATACACTCATCTTCCCTTTATTTTTGCTTTATTTATAATTAGAGAAGAGATAGCTGAAAAATATAAAAGGCTTCTGAGAGATTTTTGTTTAAATATTTACTATGCCAGAGCTTGTGCTTTTTCCAATTTAGAAAAGATTGTAGAAAAAAGTTATTTAAAGTTCCCCAAAGAATTTGTTTACAATTATTTAACCCATTTAGAATATGATTTTTCAGGTTTAAAACAGAAAGCATTTTTAACATTTTGTGGATATCTTTATAAAAAAAAGATTATTCCTTCTATACCTGAGTTGAAATTTTTTGAGGTATAAATTGTTTTATGGATTTGCATAAAAGATTTGTTAAAGAAAAATTTGATCGCATTGTAAAAAAGTATGATCTTGTTAATTTAATAGGCAGTTTTGGGCAGGATAAACTGTGGAGAAAAAAAGTAGCAGAAATTTTAAAAGAAGCAGAGCCTCCACTGCTTGACCTTTGTTGTGGTCCTTATACTCTAACTCTGGAAATTTTAAAGAAAAAACCTGTTAAAATTTACGGACTTGATTTTAGTTTTTCTATGTTATTTTATGGAAAAAAAAGATTGAATAATAGACCTGTTTATCCTATTTGTGGAGATGCTGAAATTTTACCTTTTAAAGATAATGCTTTTGGAGGAATAAGCATAGCCTTTGGTTTAAGGAATTTACCTAATAAAAAGAAAGCTCTAAAAGAATTTTTCAGGGTTTTAAAATCCAACGGAAAATTGGTAATTCTTGAATTTTCTTGGCCCAAAAATCTTATCTTTCAAAAAATTTACAAAATTTATCTGGATTACTATATGCCTTTTTTAGGAGGAATTTTAACAAAAGATAAAGAGGCTTACCTTTATCTTGCAGATTCTATTAAAAAATTTCCTCCTCCTGAAAAAATAAAAACTATGCTTTCTGAATGTGGTTTCAAAGAAATCAAAAATTATCCTCTAACTTTTGGAATTGTAAATTTGTATATAGGAAAGAAGTAAAAATCAAATTATCAAAAAGCTTCCGTCGCATTTTCCAGGATTTTTAAATTTATCTAAGGCTTCTCTGCAGGTAGCAAAAGAAAGATTATACTTTTTAGCTTTTTCATAAAGAGGTTTTATCAACTTATATCTCAGTTTATCTGGAAGATAAATAGCTCCGCTTAATCTTTTCCCCTTTTCTAAATAAAGTTCTTCCAAAAGTTTCTTTTTTTCTGGAAAGGCGTTTATTAATCTTTTTAAAGAATCGGGTCTGGCTTTATAAGTGCTAACAGTAATATGTTTTACATAAGGAACAATTTCATCAAGGATTTCAAAAATTTCTTTTTCATTAAGTCCCGGTATAATAGGATCAAGCCTAACAGATACAGGTATTCCTGCTTCAGAAAGAATTTTTACCGCTTTCAATCTGTTTTTATAACCTGGAGCTCCTGGCTCAAGTTTTTTACTTAAAGTCTTTGAAGTTATAGTAATACTAACAGCACATCTTAACTTGGTTAAAAGCTTTATATCTCTTAAAATAAGATCGGACTTAGTAATAATTAAAACTCTATAAGAGGTTCCTAAAAGAAAATTCAAAAATTTTTTGGTATGTTCATATAAATTTTCCAAGGGTTGATAAGGGTCAGAGGAATTAGATAAGGAAATAAGACTATTTTTTGGAAGTTTGACTAAGTCCTTTATTACAATTTTTAAAAAATCTTTTTTGGGTCTTGGGCTATAAAAATTTTTAATAAAGCTTGTAGCATAGCAATAAAGACATCCATGTCCACATCCTGTATAAGGATTCAGGCTATATTTTGGAGGGCAGGTGCAAAGAGAAGATTTCCAGGGATCAAAAGGCTGAATGTATTTCATATAAAAAATTTTATATAAATTTTTGACTGTAACAAGTTTGTGTAAATACTACAACGATAAAACTTGACTTTATAATAATTTTTAATTATAAAAATAAACATATAAAACATATTGAGGAGGAAAATTATGTTTGGATATACTGGAAAAATTTTAAGAATAGATTTAAGCAATAGAAACATTAAGGTAGAAGATTTAAACAAAGACTGGGCAAAGAAATATATTGGTGGTAGAGGACTTGCAAGTAAATATCTTTTTGAAGAAATAGATCCTAAGTTAGATCCATTAAGTCCAGAAAATAAATTTATTGTTGCTACTGGTCCTTTAACAGGAACCTCTGTTCCTTCAAGTGGAAGATATATGGTAATTACCAAGTCTCCTTTAACAGGAACTATAGCATGTTCTAATTCAGGTGGATACTTTGGAGCAGAATTAAAAACAGCGGGTTATGATATGATTATTTTAGAAGGGAGAGCAGAGAACCCAGTTTATATAATTATTGAAGATGACCAAATTGAAATTAAGGATGCTTCTAACTTATGGGGTAAATTAGTTTCTGAAACAACAGATATACTTAAAAAAGAACATGGAGACAAAGTAAAAGTTCTTTGTATCGGGCCTGCTGGTGAAAAACTGGTAAAGATTGCATGTGTAATGAATGATTATGAAAGAGCAGCTGGTAGATCAGGAGTTGGTGCAGTAATGGGATCTAAAAATGTAAAAGCTATTGTAGTTAAAGGTTCTAATAATGTAAAAGTGGCAGATAAGGAAAAAGTTAAAAATGTAGTTATGGAAAAATTAAGAAAACTGCGGGAACATCCTGTTACAGGACAAGGACTCCCTACTTATGGAACAGCGATCCTTGTAAATATAATAAATGAAAATGGAATTTTTCCTACAGCCAATTTTCAAAAGGCTTATACTAAATATGCTAATAAAATAAGTGGTGAAACCATGGCAAATACTATTTTTGTTAAAAAATATGCCTGTTACAGATGTCCTATAGCATGTGGAAGAATAGTGAATTTAAAAGAGAAAAAAGAAATCGGGGGACCTGAATATGAAACAATTTGGGCTTTTGGTGCAAATTGTGAGGTTTATGATTTAAATGCTATAGCTGAAGCCAATTACTGGTGTAACGAATATGGAATAGATACTATTTCCGCTGGAGCTACTATTGCATCTGCTATGGAGCTATATCAAAAAGGCTATATAAAAGATGAGGAAATAGCTAAGGATGGTTTATCTTTAAATTTTGGTGATCCACAAGCTATTATAGGATGGACTATAAAAATGGGAAAAAGAGAAGGATTTGGTGATAAATTAGCAGAAGGATCTTACAGACTTTGTGAAGCTTATGGAGTTCCGGAATTTTCTATGTCAGTGAAAAAACAAGAACTTCCTGCTTATGATCCAAGAGGTGCACAAGGACAGGGTTTGGAATACGCTACTTCTAATAGAGGTGGTTGTCATGTAAGAGGATATTTAATTTCTGTTGAAATACTGGGTATTCCTAAAAAACTTGATAGATTTTCTTTAGAAGGTAAAGCTGAATGGACAAAACTTTTTCAAGATCTTACAGCAGTAATAGATTCCTTAGGAATATGTCTTTTTACTTCTTTCGCTTTAAATTTAAAGGATTATACAGATTTTATAAATGCTGTTTGTGGAACTGGTTATACAGAAGAAAAATTACTTGAAGCAGGAGAAAGAATTTATAATTTAGAAAGGTTATTCAATTTAAAAGCAGGAATTGATCCTAAGGAAGATATACTTCCTAAAAGATTTCTTTCAGAGCCAATTTCAGAAGGTGCTTCTAAAGGATATGTTCATAAATTACCTGAACTTTTACCTAAGTATTATGAAATAAGAGGATGGGATGAAAAAGGTTTCCCCATAGAGGAAAAACTTAAAAATTTAGAAATCATCTAAGTTTAGATAGGAGGAAGTTATAATGAAGTATTTAAAAGGTCTATTAATTTTGATTATGATGATATTATTAAGTAATAACATAGGGGAGGCTAAAATGGGCAAGAAAATCCTTATGATTATTGCCTTTCAAAATTTTAGAGATGAAGAGCTTTTAATACCTAAAAAACTTTTTGAGAAAGAAGGCTATCAAGTTGTTATTGCTTCTTCATCTTTAAAACCAGCTAAGGGTATGCTTGGAGCATTGGTTACTCCTCAAATTCTAATTGATCAGGTAAATGTAGATGATTATGATGCTATAGTTTTTGTAGGAGGAATTGGAGCTCAGGAATATTTTCATAATCCTGTTGCTCATAAAATTGCCAGAGAAGCTGTAGTTAAAGGGAAAGTTCTTGGAGCTATCTGTCTTGCTCCAAGGATTTTAGCTGAAGCTGGAGTTTTAAAAGGGAAAAAGGCTACAGTATGGCAATCAGAAGGAAAAGCTTTGGAAGAGAAAGGAGCTATTTATACTGGAAAGCCTGTAGAAATAGATGGCAAAATAGTTACTGGAGCAGGTCCCTTTGCTGCAGAAGAATTTGCTAAAGCTATTTTAAACTTGTTGAAAAACTAAAATAAAACACCTTTGGCTCTTGCCAAAGGGTGTTTTAAAATTAAGAGCTTTTCTCATTTACCAAATTTTTTAGCTCTAAATAGGTTTCTCTTACCTTATGGACATATTCCAGATATAAAGGAAGCTCATTTAAGGGTATAGCCTGAGGTCCATCACAAAGGGCTTTTTCTGGACAAGGATGAAACTCCACTAAAACTGCATTAGCTCCTACAATAACCCCTTGAGCAGTAACATGATAAATATCTCTAATGCCATCAGGTGCTTTTACTCTTGAACCAATAGGATGAGAAGGATCTATACATACAGGAAGTCTGGTGAGTCTTTTTACTACAGGAACATGTGCAAAATCTACTAAATTTCTATGGGGATCTCCAAGATGGGTTCTAACACCTCTTAAACAAAATATTATATTAGTATTTCCTTCTGAGGCTATATATTCTACAGCATTAAGGCTTTCTTCTAAAGCTAAACCGTATCCCCTTTTATAAAGAACTGGGAATTCTTTTTGCCTACCAACAGCTTTTAATAATTCAAAATTTTGAGCATTTCTGGTTCCTATTTGGAGGATAACTCCACAGGGATGACCAGTAAGATCTAAAGCTTCTTTTATTTCATCTATATGATAAGGTGCTAAGACTTCCATTACAATTATTTTGATATCATATTTACCTGCTAAATCAAAAAGCCAGGGCAAACATTCTTTACCATGCCCTTGGAAATCATAAGGAGAGGTTCTGGGTTTATAAGCTCCCATGCGAGCACAATATACATTGTTTTCTTTTAATGTTTTAAAAATAACTTCTGTATTTTCATAAGTATCAACAGCACATAATCCAGGAAAAATATGAAAGGTATCTTGATTAAACTGGATACCTTTATATTCAAACCCAAAATCACTTAATATTCCATGCCTTCCAATGAGTCTATATTTAGTGGTTACTTTTATAGCTTTTTCAACGCCTGGTAAACTTTCTATTTCTTCTTGAGACACCATGTAATCCTCTCCTATGAGATGAATTTCTAAAACATTTCGCGTAACCCCTTTACTTTCCATAACTTTTATCTTCAAGTGGGGAAATCGTTCTAAATATTTTAACAAAGACTTGAATTCTGAACTTTCTTGAGTAACATGAGGCTCCATAATGATAATCATTTTTGATCCCTCCTTGGATATCTAATTTTTATATTAAATACTAATTGTTAATATAATACCCAAAAACGGAATTTTGCAATACTCTATTAAGAATTTATAAAAAGATTATTTAATTTCTGTAGATCAAACATTTCAGATTTTTTAAAAAGGACATTTAAAAAATAAATAAAAGCGGGGATTTCTCCCGCATAGTCTTTAAAAGTTTACTCTTCAAAAGCTTCGCTTGGTTTCCACACTTTCCAGACATTACCCACTAAATCAGGACCTGGTTTAAGAATAGTTTTACCTGGCCTCCAACCAGCAGGACATACTTCTTTACCTCCAGTCTTACGCACATGCTGATAAGCTTGTAATTGTCTGATAAGCTCATTTACATTTCTACCAACTGGTGGAGATAAAATTTCCATTGCTTGAATAATACCATCTGGATCAATAATAAATCTTCCTCTTACATTAATTCCAGCAGATTCATCATAAACTCCATACATGCTTCCGATTTTTCCACCTGGATCAGAAACCAGAGGATAAGGCACTCCACCCTCTACCATCTTGCTGAGTTCAACTTCTTGCCAGATTTTGTGAACAAACTGAGTATCTGTGCTTATAGCCAATACTTCTGCATCAAGTTTTTTAATTTCGTCATACTTTACCGCAACTGCGGTAATCTCTGTAGGTCAAACAAATGTAAAATCAGCTGGATAAAAGCATAAAATTACCCATTTGCCTTTGTAATCTGAAAGTTTTATCTCTTTAAACTTTCCATTTACAAATGCCATTGCCTTAAAATCTGGTGCTGGTGATCCTACTTTTATCGCCATAATTTCCCTCCTCCTTTATATAATTTTTAACCCTCTGCCTTCCATAAACCATGTAAATTGCAATATTCTCTGGCTGCAACTTTTTTTGCTTTAATTTCAAAAATTGCCTCAGGTATATCACCGGGATTTAGAAATTTTCTATAAACTTTTCCATCAGCAATAAGCTCAATCCATTCAATATAATGTTTTTCTTCCATAGGATGAGGAACACTCCCTACCTTTACTTTATATCCACCTTCTACTTTTTCTATTACAGGAACATGTTTTTCCTTGGCTGCATCTGTAGTATTTTCTTGATAAAGATGCATTGGCTGATTGCAGCAAACAAGCTCTCCCTTGCCTCCATGTAAAACCTCTACTATGTTGCCACATACCAAACATTTATAAATTTGAAATCTTTTTGTCATAGAAATCCCCTTTAAAAAATTTTTTTGATTTTAAATCTTTTTTTATTTACTTAATGCCCAATTTCTGAGAAAGAAAAGGTCCATATTTCTTATCAGTTTCCATAATATGATGAAATAACCAATCCTTTAAAAAATTCATTATTTCTACAGAAAGAGTTACCTCACCTTTAGCTTTTCTCTCTATAAATTCCTTAACTTTCTTTTTAAAACTTTCATGTTCCTTTTTATGAATGGAAAGCTCAGGATACCCATATTTGGTCATGAGCTTTTCTTCTGTAGAAAAATGATAATCTGCATAACTGGCTAATTCATTAAGAATTTTATCTATAATTTCTTTTCCTTTTCCTTGTTTCATAGCTTCATAGAGTTCATTTATAAGATTTACCAATTTTTTGTGTTGCTCATCACATTCTTTTACACCTGTTAATAATTTGTCATTCCACTCCATAAAAGGCATAACCTATCTCCTAAAAAAATTATTTAAAAATTTCAATTAAATAGAACTCTTTTATTAATTTAAATTATAAGTCTTAGTTATTAAAATTCAAGTTAATTTTAAAATTTTTATAAAATTATTTTAACTTTAAAAATTCATATAACATCTATACACAGTAACTACCCAGCCACTTCTCAATCCATGGAATCCCAGATCTTTAATGCAGTTTTCTGCACACTGATTAATACAGCCAGAAACACCTATTTTTATTAAAAAAATCCTGAAGTGATCTTTGAGGTAGTTTCAGCTTTTACCGCAAAAAAGGATGAATACCTTAAAATTCACCGATAACCAAAAATCAAAACTTTCAGTTTTTGAAAAATCAGGATTTTCATACATTTTGGTTATAAAGATTGAAGCTTTTTCTTTGCCCAATTTTCAATGTAACCCAATCCTTCAAAAGGAACATGCTGAATATAATGCAATTTCATATTGACTTCTTATTTAAAAATTTTACCAGTTTCTTTATACCATAGCACAAAATCAAGATGCGATAAGGGAATATTTATAAATTTAGCAAATCTTTTCATTCTATTTTCAATTTCAATATACCATTTTCTTGATAAGGTTTTTGGAATCTCTTGGATTATTTTAAGTAGTTTTAAATTTTTAAGAATATGCCTATCAAGTATTGCCAAGTTTTCTCCAAGGCCTATATTTCTTAAAAAATGACTTGCTTCTTTATAACCCAGCCCCTTTATATTTGTTACAAGGTAATCTCTTGCTTTTATAGGATTTTCAAAATTTTCTATGCAACTTTTTATTTTTAATTCATCTTTTATAACAAACTTCTTTTTTGCTTCAATAATATATTTTGCTTTATTAAATCTAAAACGAACATTTTTAAGCTCTTCTGCAATTTTTTCTTCATTTTCTGAAAATAAAAGGTTTTTCATTTCAAGATTTTTTACACATTCCCAGCATTTTTCAGCTTTTGATTGAGGTGTAAGTAAACAAAAAATAAGTTCTTTAAAAATATCCTCTTCTTTTCCATTTAGCCACAGATTTTTAAATTCTTTTAAACGTAAAATTATTTGTGGTTTTATGCTTTTATAGATTTTAAATAGTTCTCCAAGCATTTCTTTTTCTTCCATAAGAATAATTTTAAAACCTTTTATTCCTTGTATCTCTAAGATTTGTCTTCAGAATGTTCCCTAAAGAGAATTTAATTTGAAACAACGTTTTGGGATTCTGATAAACAGTGGGCCGTGGAGGACTCGAACCTCCAACCTATGGATTAAGAGTCCATTGCTCTACCACTTGAGCTAACGGCCCATTTATACAATTTTTAAATGTAACAATTTATTGACTTTTGTCAAGAGTCTGGAGAAGCAAGATAAACACAAACTCTGCCTCATCTTGACAATATATTTATAATACTTTACAATAATTTTTAAAAATAGCTTAAAATATTATCACTTTAAAGGAGAAAATTATGGGATTGCAAAAATTAATTACTACTTATATTCCTCAGGGAGTTTTTGTTATCACTTCAAAATGGAATGATAAAATTAATGGAATGACTGCAGCATGGGTTTCTCAGGTTTCCTTTAAACCGAGATTACTCTCTGTTGCTATTGCTCCTCAAAGGTATACTTACGAACTAATTAAACAATCTGGTATTTTCTGTATAAATGTTTTGAGCAAAAATCAAATAGAACTTGCTAAACATTTTGGTTTTAAAAGCGGAAAAAAGGTAAATAAATTTGAAAACATTTCTTATAAAACCGCTTTTAATGGAAGTCCTGTTCTTCTTGATGCTATTGCTTATTTTGAGTGCAGAGTTATGGATGAATTTAAAGCTGGGGATCATATGATAATTGTAGGAGAAATTGTAGATTATCAAGTATTAAAAGAAGGAGAAGAACCTCTTATTTTTAAATGGGATGATTTCTTTAGTGGGGTAGAAGATTAAAAAAGGAGTTATTAAAATGGAAAATGAAGATAAACTTTTGTCTTTTCATGAAAAGCTAACTGCTTTTTTTGATAGAAATCTTCGTGTTATTTTGTTATCAATTTTTGCTTTAATTGGAATAGGAATTATCTGGGGAGGGATAACTTATTATAATTCTAAAAAAGAAAAAAGGGCAGCTCTTAAACTTATGGAAGCAGTTAAGAGCCCTAATATTGTTAAAGCCTTAAAAGAAGTTAAAGACAAATATAAAGGCACTTCAGCTGCACTTCAAGCTTCTCTTCTATTATGGAATTATTATTTTCAGGAAAAAGAGTATGCTAAAATGCAGGATCTTTTAAAGGAATTAAAAAGCGAATACCCTGCAGAAATAAAAGGTGTCATTTTGTATGGAGAGGCCAAGGTTTTAGAAAATCAAAATAAATGGAAAGAGTCTTTAAAAACTTATAAAGAGGTTATTAAAAAAGAACCAGAGTTGAACTTTTTAACTTATTTGGATATAGCACGGGCAGCTGAAAAAATCGGAAACTTTGCTCTTGCTAAAAAATATTATAAAAAATATCTTAAAGAGTTTCCTTCAGAAGAAGCAGGTTTAGTAGAATATAAATTATCACAACTTATTGTAAAAAAATGAGTCTCTTTATATTTAAGAAAATTGCAGAAGAGCGTATTAGAGAGGCTATAGAAAATGGAGAATTTGATAATCTTGAGTGTAAGGGTAAGTCTTTAGATTTAAAAGATGATCCCTTTGTTCCGGAAGAATTAAAAATAGTTTTCAGAATCCTTAAAAATGCAGGTTTTGTTCCAAAGGAAGTAGAATTGAGAAAAGAAATTGCCAAGCTGGAAGAACTTTTGGGTGAAGAAGTAGGTGATGCCTATAGCAAGGTTAAAAAGTTAAATGCTTTAATTTTCCATTTAAATCAAATCCGCAGAGGACCTATAAATATTCAGGAAGAATATTTTCCAAAGGTTGCAGAAAAGATTAAACTGGCTAAGAAAGAGGGTAAAAAAGAAACCAAAAACATAAATTGGTCTCGTTTGCAAACTTTTCTTTATATATCATCATTACGTCCCAGAAGAAAATAATGTCTATTAAATTTTCTGATGAATATTTTATGAAAATTGCCATAAAAGAAGGATATAAGGGATTGGGTTATACTTCTCCCAATCCTGCAGTTGGTGCTGTTTTAGTAAATCCTTTAACTAAGGAAATCATTGCTAAAGGCTATCATAAAAGATATGGTTATCCTCATGCTGAAGTAGAAGCAATTTGCAAAGCAGGAGGAAAAACAAAAGGAGCTCATCTTTATGTTACTTTAGAACCCTGTTCTCATTATGGGAAAACTCCTCCTTGCACAGAAAAAATTTTAGAAGTAGGAATTTCTAAAGTAATATGCGCTATAAGAGACCCTAATCCTGTAGCCAGAGGTGGTTTGGAAATTTTGAAATCTAAAGGTGTGGAGGTTAAAGTAGGGGTTTTGGAAAAAGAAGCTAAAATTTTAACAAGATTTTTTTTGAGTTATATTTTAAGGAAACAGCCCTGGGTTATTATGAAAGTTGCTTCGAGCTTAGATGGCAAAATAGCAGTCTCTACAGGAGACTCAAAATGGATTACAGGAGAAGAGGCAAGAAAATATGGGCATAAATTAAGACATATATGCGATGCTATATTAGTTGGTAAAAACACTGTTATAAAAGATAATCCTGAACTTACTTGTAGATTGGTAAAAGGGAAAAATCCTGTAAGAATTGTTTTGGATACCAAGCTCAGCTTGAGTCCTGATTATAAAATTTTTAAAATAGATAAAGATAAAAAAACTGTTATAGCCTGCGGGGAAAAGGCATCTTTAAAAAAAGAAGAAGTTTTTAAAAATAAAGGAATAGAGGTTTGGAGACTTCCTTTAAAAAGAAATAAAATAGATTTAAAAGCACTTTTAGAAAAATGTTATGAAAAAGGGATTTCCTCTTTGTTGGTTGAAGGAGGGGCTAAAATTCATGGAAGTGTTTTGGAGGAAAATTTGGTTGATGAGATTTTTTATTTTGTAGGCCCTGTTATCATAGGAGATAAAAAAGGGATTATGGCTATTGAAAGAGAACCTTTAACACGGTTAAATGAAGCTTTATTTCTTAAAGATTTGCATGTCAAAAAACTTGGCAATTCCTATTTATTTCATGCTTATACCCAAACAGGGCTTAACCTTTTAAATATTCCTTTAGGAGAATTTTAAGCTCTTTTTTTAACTCATCTGGCAATTTTTCAGAAGAAAAAATTCTGTGAGCTTTTTTTTCTTTTTCCTCAAGGGGTATCTGCTTTTCAGAAAGCTGAAAAAATAAATCTGCATAATTACCTTTTTCTTTTATTCTTTTAATTTGAGTTTCTTTTGAACAGGTTATAACCCAAATTTCATCAAATATAGATTGCCAGCCAGCTTCAAAAAGAAGAGGAACTTCTGCAAATGCTATTTTATACTGATTTTTCTCAGCATCTTTAAAAAACTCTAACAATTTCTTTTTTACTATCGGATGAAAAAGCATTTCCAGTTTTGTTTTAAGTTCTAAATTTTCTAAAATTTTTTTTAAAATTTTATTTTTATTAATACCTCCATCAGAATTTAAGATTTCTTGTCCAAAAATTTTTAAAAGTTGAGCTTTGATTTCAGGCTCTTTATAAAGTTCTCTTACAATTTCATCACTTGAAAAAACAGGGAAATCCAGAGATTTAATTATATTTAAAAAAGTAGTTTTTCCTGTAGCAATTCCGCCTGTAATACCAATTTTTTTCAATTTTACCCCTTTTTAAGAAGTTCTATGTATTTTTCAAATTCCTTAGGGATTGGTGCTATAAATTCCATATTTTCTAAGGTTCGGGGATGCTTAAAGAAAATTTTATAAGCATGAAGCATAAGTCTGGGAGGTTTAGGAATGTCATACTTTAATCCTCCATAAACAGGGTCTCCAAGAATAGGATGTCCTATATGAGAAAAATGAACTCTAAGCTGGTGAGTTCTTCCTGTAACAGGTTTAGCAAAAACTACTGTAGCTTTGTATAAGAATTCTTTTACTTCATAAAGGGTTATAGCTAACCTTCCTTCCTTTAAAACAGCCATTTTTTTTCTATGCACAGGATGTCTTCCTATAAAACTTTCTATTTTACCTTTTTTGTTTTCCAGGTTTTTATAAACTATAGCCAGATAAGTTTTACTTATTTTTCTTTCTTTAAAAGCTTCTACCAACTTTTTATGAGAAAAGTCATTTTTAGCAACTAACATAATTCCAGAGGTATCTTTATCTAAACGATGAACTATACCCGGTCTTATTTTACCACCTATACCTGAGAGATTTTTAAGTTTTAAAAGTAATCCATGCACCAGAGTATCATTATGATGTCCGGGAGCAGGATGAACCACTATTCCTGCAGGTTTATTTATAACCGCAATATCATCATCTTCATATATAATTTCAAAAGGAACCTCCTTGGGTTTTATTTCTAATTCACTTTCAGGTGGAATCTCAACTTTAATTTCATCTCCAATTTTCACTTTATAACTTGGTTTAGAATCTTTTTGATTAACAAGAATAAATTTTTCTTCTATAAGATTTTTGATTCTATTTCTGCTGAGTTCAGTAAGTTTTTCTTTAATAAATACATCAAGTCTTTTTCCCGCATCTTCATCAGTTACTTTTAAAAGATGTTTTTCTTTATTTTTCATTTTAATTTTTTGAAAATATTTCAATTTTTTAAAATTTTTAGGATTATTTTTAATCATCTTTTTATTTTTGCAATTAGTCTCTTGTAAATTGTTAAAATAGATTCTACAATTATGTGTAAAACAATTTCAAAATTATAGGAGATTAAAATGAACAGGTTAAAGAATATTTTAATTTTACTAATTGTATTTATATTCAGCATTTGTTTATTTCCAAAATTTACGAATGCTGTAAACGTTTCATCAGAGCTTAAAAATAATAAAACAACTGAAAAACTTATCAAGATTGAGAAAAATCAAGAGGTTCTTGTAAAACGATTTGACAATTTGCAAAAGAAAATAGATAGACAAACATTCATTTTTACTGCTCTTCTTTCAGCAATTTTTACTTTAATAGGAATTCTTATTGTGTTTACTTATTGGAGTAAAAAGAGAAACTTCTAAAATCACGGGAGTTTAAGAGTTGCACAAGTTTTTAAATAAGGTAAATTTATAATAAAACTTTTTAGAATTTAAAAAAAAATGAAAGATAAGAATAATAACATAGTTTGGTTTGATGGTTTTGTAAAAAGAGAGGACAGAAATAGGGTTTATGGGCATAAAAGTGGTGTAGTCTGGTTTACAGGGCTTCCTTCTTCTGGAAAATCAACTATTGCTCATACCCTTGAAAAAGTTCTTTTTGAAAAAGGGATAAAGGTTTATGTTTTTGATGGAGATAATATTAGACATGGATTAAATTCAGATCTGGGGTTTTCTTCTGAAGATAGGAAAGAAAATTTGAGAAGAATTGCAGAAGTAGCAAAGCTTTTTGTAGATGCAGGTTTGATAGTTCTCTGTGCTTTTGTATCTCCTCATAAAAAGGATAGAGAATTTATAAAACAAATTATAGGGAGAGAAGACTTTATAGAAGTTTATATGAAATGTCCTGTAGAGGTTTGTGAAAAGAGGGATCCAAAGGGAATGTATAAAAAAGCTCGTGAAGGATTGATAAAAGAATATACAGGAATTTCTGCACCCTATGAAGAGCCAGAAAATCCAGACTTAATTATTGAAAGTCATAAAATTTCAATAGAAAAAGCTGTTCAAGAGATTTATAATTATCTTAAAATAAAAGGTTGGTTCTAATCTTGATTAAATTAATGATAGACAGAATAAAGCTAAAAATAGCTGAAGACATTCATTTCAAAGAACTCATACAAGGTAGCTTAACCTTTTTATTTTACGAATTCTTGGAATGATTGTAGGATATGTTTTTATATTGAAATAAAGGAGTGGGAAGAAGAATTAAGGGAGTTTGTTAATAACTGTTAAGAGATGGTAAAACGATGGCTTATGGGTAATGTTAGTGCTAAACAAAATCGAGCAAAAATTTCAATCAGAAGATAGAAAGCGGTTGCTTGAAAATTTTCTTTCTTTGTCAGTTTTGCAGGGCGCAAATTATATCTTACCTTTAATCACCCTACCCTATTTGGTCAGGATTTTAGGACCAGAAAAGTTTGGTTTGATTGCCTTTGCCCAAAGCTTTATTCAATATTTTAATATCCTGACTGATTATGGCTTTAACCTGTCTGCTACAAGAGAAATATCTATTTATAGGGATAATAAAGAAAAGGTTTCAGAGATTTTTAGCTCAGTGATGGTGGTATTAGTTTTGGATTATCATAGATCTTTTCGCTTGAGAACCAAAATATGAAAATAAAAAAGCTAATAGGCAATTTTAATGATTCAGGTAAAAACCTTTCACAGCGTGTAGTTAGAGGAGGTTTTTGGGTATTTTTACTCAGGATAACCCAGCAACTGTTTAATTTTGTAAGGCTTGTAATCTTAGCTCGCATTCTTTCGCCAAATGATTTTGGTTTGATGGGTATTGCTCTTCTGACAATGGCAACCTTAGATACTTTCTCGCAAACAGGTTTTCAACAGGCATTGATTCAAAAGAAAGAAGATATAAAACCTTATCTTGATTCTGCTTGGAGTGTGCTGATTCTACGAGGATTTATCCTATTTACAATCCTTTTTTTTATAGCACCTTACGTAGCAAGTTTTTTTAATGTACCAGAAGCAAAACCTATAATTCAGGTTATTGGATTTGCGGTGCTTTTTCAGGCATTTACCAATATTGGAGTTGTTTATTTTCAGAAAGAGCTTGAATTTAACAAACAATTTATATATCAGATTAGCGGAACATTAGCCGATTTTATTGTAGCAATTTCGGCTGCTTTGATACTAAAAAGTGTCTGGGCTCTTGTATTTGGCTTACTTGCTGGAAATTTTGTAAGATTTGTGGTAAGCTACTTAATACATTCTTATAGACCTCATTTAATTTTTGATTTAAGAAAAGCAAAAGAATTATTTAGATTTGGTAAATGGGTTTTGGGCTCAAGTATTTTAGTTTTTTTACTTACTCAAGGAGACGATATTTTTGTTGGGAAGCTGCTCGGTGCCACTGCATTAGGTTTTTATCAAATGGCTTATAGAATTTCAAATATACCAGCAACGGAGATAACCCATGTAATTTCACAGGTGACATTTCCTGCTTATTCAAAACTTCAAGATAACATTCCGAAGTTGAGAGAAGCATATTTAAAAGTTTTGCAGATTACAGCATTTTTATCTTTTCCCATTGCTGGGTTAATTTTTGTTTTAGCTCCTGATTTCACTAAAATATTCTTAGGAGAAAAATGGATGCTAATGGTACCTGCAATGCAGGTATTGGTCTTTGCTGGTTTAGTAAGATCGATAGCAGCGACAACAGGTCCTATATTTCATGCTGTTGGAAAACCAAAAATAGATACACAATGGCAAATAGTTCGTTTATCAGTGTTAGCTGCTTTAATTTATCCGTTTACTATTAAATGGGGAATATTAGGAGCATCAATTGTGGTATTTTTAAGCATTTTTGTTTCAAATATTGGGTTTTGTTTCAAAGTTATAAAAATCACAAAATGTGAAATGAAAGATTTTGTCAATGCGATGTTACCATCTTTTTTAGGTAGTGCTATATCAATATCAGTTGTATCAGGATTAAAAAATATTATAAATAGTGAAATATGGGGATTTATTATATTGAGTTGTATGGAAATTTTAATATATCTTATTATAATCTATTTATTAGATAAGTTCTTTAACTATGGAATGCAAGCGCTTATAAAAGAAAGTATACACTTGCTTAGAGGTACTTAAAAAAACATGGCACACTTAACAAGATATTATATGGATAAAAGAATCAAGGGATGCTTTAATGAAGTAATAAATAGGAAAATTTTAGGTATAAGTGGTATCGAGGATTTTCGTTCATTAATTGGTAAAAATGCTGAAGTTTTAGATGTTCGTTATCCTGAAGTAGATATACAAAGTTACCATATGAAGATAATAAGTTTTGATTTCGTAATAAATGATCAAATAATTAAACATCTTAAAAACCCAAAAAAAACGATAGAGGAGTCATATTGGATTCTAAAAAAGGGTGGGATAGCGATACATACCACATGCTTTATAAATTATATCCATTATTGTCCAAAAGGTTATTGGCGTTTTTCACCTGATGCTTTAAGATACCTTTGTAAGGATTTTTCTGAAATACTTCAGTGTGAAGGTTGGGAAAATCGCATTGCGATTTTACTCTGCTTCATAAGTAATAAATTTAGATTCATGAAAATTCCCGAAACTAAATGGAGCATACGGCGTTTAATTATTACTTATAATGAGAAAAAATATCCGATTGTTACATGGGTGGTGGTTAAAAAATGAAACCACAAGTGGAACCAAATCATTATTTCAATGAGTCTTATGATTCCAAAGAACGCTTCATTAGCTACTGGCATCAGATTAACGAAATCATTAAATTAAATCCTAAAACAGTGCTCGAAATAGGTATTGGGAATGGATTTGTCTCAAAATATTTAAAAGAAAGGAAAGTAAATATTTTAACTTTAGATATAGATAAAAAATTAAATCCTGATGTAGTTGGTAGTGTTTTAAATATGCCATTCTCAGATGAATTATTTGATGTTGTGGCGTGTTATGAGGTTTTAGAGCACCTGCCTTTTGAAAATTTTTCTAAAGCTCTTTCTGAAATATTCCGAGTTTCTAAGTCTTATGCAATTTTGTCATTGCCAGATGCAAGTAGAGTTTATCGCATTTATATACACATTCCAAAGATCGGAATATTTAAAAGACTAATCCCGCTACCAAGATTTAAACCCCCGACTCATAAATTTGATGGCGAGCATTATTGGGAAATAGGAAAAGCAGAGTATCCATTAAATAAAATCATTAATGAGATTCAAAAAGCAGGATTTAAGATTGAGAAAACTTATAGAATATTTGAAAATCCTTATCATAGATTCTTTATATTGAGAAGGAGGGAATAAGACTATGCCAGAAAAAAATCCAACTGTTAGCGTAATAATACCAACTTATAACCGAGCGCATTTAATAGGGCGGGTTATTCAAAGTGTATTAAATCAGACATATCAAGATTTTGAGGTTATTGTAGTTGATGATGGTTTTATAGATAAAACAGAAAAGTAATTTGAAAAATTTCAAAAAAAAAAATGAAAGTTTAAGAGTATTAATTTGGGATTATTATAAATTAGACCTAATAAGTCTTGTTTTAAAAGTAGTTAAGATGGACTTAAGAAAAAAATGAAGAAGCCGATAGATCTGTTAGAATGAAGAAATAATTTAAATAAAAAATGAAAATATTATTAGTAAACAGTTTATACTATCCAAATTCAACGGGTGGGGCTGAGAAATCCACACAGTTGCTTGCTGAAGGGCTTGCTAATAGAGGATTTAAGGTTGTAGTTGTTTGTATCCATTCCTATAAAGATTCTATAAAATATCATAATGGTGTTAAAATTTACTATCTTTATCATAGAAATGTATACTTTAGATTTAAGAAAAGAAATTTTTTAGATAATGTGTTAAAACCATTAAATCATTTGATTGATTTGTATAATCCTTGGATTGGGAAAGCTTTCAATAATATACTAAACACAGAAAAACCAGATATAGTACATACAAATAACATCTATGGTTTATCACCAATAATTTGGGGAAAAACAAAAAAAATAAAGATTCCTTTAGTGCACACTTTACGTGATTATCAGCTTATATGTGCTCGAGGAGTAATGTTTAAAAAGCATAAGTTATGTAAAAAACAATGTTTAGAATGTAAAATATTAACTTTAACTAAGAAGCGTCTTTCTAAGAAAATCAATGTTGTTGTAGGGATAAGTAATTATGTTTTAAAAAAACATTTAGAATATGGCTTATTTAAAGACACAAAAAAAGTAGTAATTCCCAATCCATTGTTTTCTGAACCTCTTTCTTCACCCAAGACATATGTTAATAAGCCTTTAAGATTTCTATATTTGGGTGGTGTTTTTAGACATAAAGGTTTTTACTTTTTAATGAATACGTTTTCAAAATTAGAAAAAGTAAATAATAATTGGGAATTATGGGTGGGAGGAAGAGGAAATTATAAAGAAAGTATTAGTAAAAATATAAAATTTTTGGGCTTTGTAAAACCAGAAAATATTTATCCAAAAGTAGATGTGGTTATTGTTCCCTCATTATGGAATGAACCATTTGGTAGAATTGTAATAGAGGCGAATTCTCATGGATTGCCAGTGATTGGTTCTAATCGGGGGGGAATACCCGAGATTATTAGACATGGAGAAACAGGATTTATTTTCAATGCTGATAAAGAAGATGATTTGTTAAAATATATAAAAATGTTTATTGATGAACCTGAATTAGTTTTAAAATTGTCTCCTAATTGTTTAAAATATTCTGAAAATTTCAAGAAAGAAAAGATTTTAAATGCCTATATAAGACTTTATAAAATTTTGTTAGTTAAAAATGCTTAAATTTATAATGTTTTTTAAAAAAACTTAAAATTATAAAATCTTTATTAAATAAAAGCAAAAATGCGATCTATAGAATTTGAGTTAGGCTTATATATTCCTTATTTTTTACTTCTATTAACAATTCTTTCTCTAATCTATTCTGTTTGAGAAAGGAACTCGTCAGATTAAATGGATATCAGGCTTTTTAATAGTTGTAACATTGACTTTATTTATAGGTTTAAAACCACCTTTCAGTTGGGATTTAAAAAATTATTGCGGTATGTTTCGGGATATAAAACAATGGATATATCGTTGCAATTGCACTATTTTTTATTATAAGTTCAAAATTTTTTGGCCTTTTTGAAAAAAATTGTTTAATTATTTTTTTGTGGTATGCTTTATTAATAACTAGTTTTCTATATTTGATAATTAAAAGATATTCTGTTAATTATGCCTTTTCGATGTTTATATTTATATGTGTACTTTTTCTTTTTTTAAATGCTTTTGGAGTTGAGCTTAGATAAGTTCTGGCCTTTCTGGTATTTTTATACGGTGCCCTGAAATTGATTTTTGAGCGTAATATAAGGATGTATATAATTTTTTTTGCTATATCTTTTTTTATGTATTTTTTAGTAATTTTTGTTTTTCTTTTTTTACTATTGTTTTACAAAACAACATTCCTTAAGAGTCGATATGTTATTTTAGCATTATACATATTTTCTTTAACCATTTTGCTGACACAAGAACTAGTAACAAAAATACTTACCGATTTATATTTAAGGTTGGTTTCATTAATTAGATTGTCTTTTTTACTAAAATATGCTGGATACTTTCAAAGTGTAGAGCCAATCAGTTGGATAAAGTGTATAATCTATAATATGTTAAGTATGTTACATATTTTAGCGATCTTTAGATTAAAAAAAGTTGATATTAAAGAAACTAAGTATAAAAATTTGATTGGTTTATTTGTTTATGGGGTAATTTTTATTAATCTATTTTCTTTCTTGAGCCTGTTGACAAGGAGTGTTTTTTATTTTCAAATTTTTCAACTTTTAACTATTCCTTCCATTATCAAGAAAATTGAACCGAAAAATATTGTATTTTTAATCATGGTCTGTTTTTACTTTTTACAATTTATTTACGGATTAAATCACATATCCCCCTTTGGTTATAAAATCTTCCTTCCCTATAGAGGATACTTAGGAGGAAATTATGAGTTATATTCCGAATAAACTTTACATTGACGGGCTTTTTTATAAAGGTACTGGGATAGGCAGGTATTACGAGTCTTTGGTTAAGGAATTGGCACAAAAGGGAATGAAGATTTATACTTGTGTTTCTATGGAATTCAAAAAGGATTTTGAGCACGATTTTAAACAATATTCCAAAAATATACTGCCAATTTATGTAAACTACAGGAAATTTTCGGTTAAAGGTTTTTGGGAGCAAGGCAAGATATTAAAAAAGCTTGAAAAAGAAATCTCTGTGTTCCATTTCCCGCACATAAATCTTCCAATTTATGTCCCTGAGAACCTTGTTGTAACCATTCATGATTTAAGACCATTTACAGAATTCTGGGATAGGAGTTATTTTAAAAGAAAAGTATTTGAGTGGTATTTTAAAAGAGCGATTAAAAAAGCAAAGAGAATAATAGCAATTTCAGAAAGTAGTAAGGAAGAAATTGGTAATATTTGCCCTGCTTGTAATGCTAAAATCAAGGTAATTTATGAATTTGTAGATGAAAAATTTTTAAGAATTAAAAATCATCATAATAAAGAAAGATTGATCAAAGATGAGTATATTTTATTTGTAGGTAATAGAAAAAAACACAAAAATTTATTCCGCCTGATTCTTGTCTTCGATCAAGTTAAAAATATTTTTCCTAATTTGAAGCTTGTTATAGCAGGTAAAAAAGATAGTAAAATAGATGAAATTGATTTATTAAAGAATAAACTGAATTTAGAAGAAAAAATAATAGAAATTATTTCTCCTAGTGATGAAGAAATTATCAATTTGTATAAGTATGCTAAACTTTTTATTTTTCCTTCTTTTTATGAAGGTTTTGGTCTTCCACCACTTGAAGCTATAGCTTGTGGTTGCCCTGCCATTACTTCAAACATTCCTGTATTAAAAGAAATTTTAGGAGAAAATATTGCTTGTTTTAATCCTTATTCTGTGGATAATATGGCAGATAAGATAGTTGATGTGTTAGTAAATGAAAAAAAAAGAAAAACATTATTAGAAGAAGGTAAAAAGAGATTAAAGTTGTATTCTAAAGATAAAATAATTGCTCAATATATCGAATTATTTTATGAAGTAACTAAATCATGAAAATTCTTCAATTCGGCAAATTTTATCCACCAGATATTGGTGGTATAGAAACCGCAATTTATAATATAACAGAAGAATTAAATAAAAGAGGAATAAAATGTGATGTGCTTTGTTCTAACAGTAAGCGCGAGTATAAAAAAGAAATAATAGACAGAGGAAGTTATAAATATATAGTTTACAGAACAAAAAGCTATGGGAAAATTGTTTCAACCTCGATAACTCCTCAAATAATTTTTAAACTTAAAGAAATAATTGAAAATTATGATATAATTCATCTCCATCATCCAGATCCTATGGCAAATTTGGCTCTATTTCTTGTAAATCCCAAAAAGCAGAGGATAGTGATACATTGGCATAGCGATATTATTAAGCAAAAATTTGCATTGAAATTTTACAGGCCTTTACTTAACTGGATGTTAAAAAAAGCAGATGTAATTATAGGAACTTCCCCAAAATATATAGAAGAATCAGAACAGTTAAAAGATTTTAAAAATAAATGTATAGCTATACCTCTTGGTATAAAAAAAGAGGATTTGAAAGTAGACGAAGAAAAAATAAGAGAAATTAAAAAAAAATTTAAAAACAAAAAAATTATTTTTTCTCTTGGTAGATTTATATATTATAAAGGTTTTGAATATCTTATAGAATCATCTAAATATTTACCAGATAACTATGTTATAATCATAGGTGGAGATGGCGAACTGAGAGAAAAATATGAAAAATTGATAATGAACAATAACCTTTTAAACAAAGTTTTTTTTGTAGGTAAAATTCCTCAAAGTCATTTAGGAAGTTATTATAAAGCATGTGATCTATTTTGTCTTCCGTCTATTGAAAAATCAGAAGCTTTTGGATTGGTAATAGTTGAAGCTATGAGCTTTGGAAAACCGGTAGTTGCTACAAATATAAAAGGTTCAGGAGTTAGCTGGGTAAATCAAGATGGTGTTACCGGTTTAAATGTAGAACCTAAAAATCCTAAAGCTCTGGCAGATGCAATTAGATTTATTTGTGAAAATCCAGAAATTTATATTAAAATGTCTAATAATGCTCTAAAAAGATTTGAAGAAAAATTTACTATAGAAAAAGAAATTTTAAAGATTTTAGAAATTTATAATAAACTTTTTGGAGGATAAAAAATGAAAGCAGTAATCCTTGCAGGTGGCTCTGGAACAAGGCTCTGGCCTCTTTCAAGAAGAACTTTTCCTAAACAGTTTTTAAAATTAAATGGAAATAAATCACTTCTTCAGAAAACAGTAGAAAGATTTTTAAAAGTAGTTAACTCTGAAGATATAATTATTATGACCAATAAAGATTACAAATTTTTGGTTTTAGCAGAACTCAAAAACGCAGGTTTTAATATCCCTGAAAAGAATATTGTTCTTGAGCCTGCTATAAAAAATACTGCTCCTGCTATTGCACTTGCTATGAAATTTGCTTTAGAAAAAATGGAATCAAATCAAGAAGATGTTCTTTTTGTGTCACCTTCAGACCACATTATAAAACCTGAGGACAAATTTTTAAAATATCTTGAAAAAGCAGAAACATTGGCTAAAAAAGGCTATATAGTTACTTTTGGAATAAAACCCGAGAAACCAGAGACAGGATATGGCTATATTAAGGCTAAAAATAATGAACAAATTGATGAAATTAAGGAATTAAATGCTTTCCCTGTGGAAAAGTTTACAGAAAAACCAGATTTAAGGACTGCAAAAAAATACCTTTCTGAAGGAAATTATTTTTGGAATTCAGGAATGTTTTGTTTTGGTATAAAAACTATGCAGGAAGAATTTGCTAAATTTGAGCTTGAAATTGCCAAAATTTTTGATCTGAGTTTTGAAGAAACAGTTAAAAAATTTTCAGAACTCCCTGAAATTTCCATAGATTATGCAGTAATGGAAAAAACAAATAAAGCTGTAGTTTTACCACTTGATATTTACTGGAGTGATATTGGTTCATGGGCTGCAGTTTATGAAGCTTTGGATAAAGATGAGGCTCAAAATGTAAAAACTGGAGAGGTTATTTCGGTAGATACTAAAAATTCTCTTATACTTGGTAATAAAAGACTTGTTGTAGCTTGCGGAGTGGAAGATTTAGCAATTATTGATACAGATGATGCTATTTTAATCCTTAAAAAGGATATGTCTCAGAGGGTAAAGGATATAGTGAATTTGCTTAAGAAAGACGGACATCCAAGTGTGCTTGAGCATAAAACAGTTTTTAGACCCTGGGGAAGCTATACAGTTTTAGAAGAAGGAGCAAGATATAAAATAAAAAAGGTTGTGGTAAATCCAGGTGCTAAACTTAGTTTACAGATGCATTATCATCGTTCTGAACACTGGATTGTGGTAAGAGGAACTGCTAAAGTAACTGTTGGAGATAAAGAGATTTTTGTGCATGAAAATGAATCTGTATTTGTTCCCCCAACTACTCTGCATCGCATTGAAAATCCAGGTAGGATTCCTCTTGAAATAATTGAAGTTCAAAGTGGGGAGTATTTAGAAGAAGATGATATAGTGCGTTTTGATGATGTTTACGGAAGAAACAATGAAAATACCAAAAATTGATAATCAATCCATTTTTGGTATAAAAATAGATGAAAAAAAAGATAAAAAGTTTCGGGTCAACAGTTGGAGGTCAGGTTTTAATTTATTTTATAGTATTTGGTTTCATGATTATGCTCTTAAGGAAGTAAAGCAATAAAAATAAAATAAAGAGATAAGAACAAAATTCACAATTTAAGATCTGACCCTATTTTTCTTTTTTTATATTTTTATAGATTTAAAAGCTTGATTTTATGTAAAATTGTATTATACTAAAAGTGCAATTTTTAGGAGGTAAAAAAAAATGAAAACAAGAGCAAAGATTAACGAGGAAATAGAACCGAAGGTTACTATTACCATACGAATTCCTTTAAGGGAAAAAATCGCTTTAGTAGAGGAGGCAAAAAGAAAGAATATCACGGTTACAGAATTGATTAGAAGGGCGCTCCAAGAGACAATAGGGATTCAAAAGAAAACTACACAGTGGCCAAGACCAAGGGCTTTAGGGATAAGAGAATTTACAAGAAAAGACCTTTATGAATAAGATATTTTTGGATACAAATGTTCTTGTTTCTTCAATTGATACAACAAGGACAAATCATAAAAAGGCTCTTCGGTTGATAGAGAAAATCAAGAGAAAGGAACTTCAGGGATTTATTTCAACCCAAATTGTGGGTGAGTTTTATGTTTCTCTTACGCGAATCTTTAGAGGTATAAAAGCACCATTAACTCCAAAAGAAGCAAAGGAAGAAATTGAACAAATGTTATTCTCTGGTATATTCATTGTCCTTCCTGTCACAGAACTTGCTTTGAGAAGAAGCCTCATCCTTTCTTCTAAGAAAGGTATAAAAGGTGTAAATTTTTGGGATGTCGTAATAATAGCTACTATGTTAGAGAATGGAATATCAATTCTTTATACAGAAAATTTAAAAGATTTTAAAAAATTTACAGATGTGATTGTTGTAAAGGACTTGCAAGAAATTGAATAAAACAGTTGCGGGTAGGTCTTGATTTTTGAATTACGATGGTATATAGCCTTATGGTAAGAACACACGGAAAGAGCTTGTAATTAATGCTAACAAATAAGCATCGCTACATTGGGACGGTTGACAGCGCCCTACCGGGAGGGATATGCCACTAATTTCTAACAAACCCCTCCAGCGGACGGCGTTACACGCTGCTGCTGAGTTTAGGCGTTAGGTTGAAAAATTTTTGAAAAGTGTCAAAATTAAAATTGAAACTAAATTTATAGGGGAACAAGATGGAAATAATTTTAAAAGAGCAGGAACTTAAGCAACTGTTAGAAGAAATAATTTTTAAGATTTTTACAGAAAAGCGGGAAATGCTAAAAGAGATTATAGAGGAAGTTATAGAAGATATTGCCCTAAGTAAAGCTATTGAAGAGGGAAGAAAAAATGAATTTGTTAGTAAAAATGAGATTATGGATATAATCGAAAATGGACTTAAAGTTTGAAAATAGTTTTAAAAGAGACTTAAAGAAAATAAAAGATAAAGATATTTTAGAAGAGATTAAAAAGCTAATTGAAGAGTTAGAAAAAATTAAAGAATTGAAAGAGTTCAGAGGAGATCTGAAGAAATTGCGAAGTGGGAAGAATTTTTGGAGAATAAGGATAGGAGATTATAGGATAGGATTAGAAATTGAAGGTAATATTTTAATTTTTGTTCGAATTTTACCTCGGAAAGAGATTTATAAATATTTTCCATGAAAACTAACAACCCACTTCAGCAGACGGCATTACACGCCGCTGCTGAGCTTGGGTGTTAGAAAAAAATAAAAAAGATATTACAAAAGATGACTCTTGAAAAGTTTTTAAAAAAGTTACGGCAAGAAATTCCATATATTAAAGCCCATGAAGAAGATGACTGGGATTGGTATAATGAAGGAATAAAATTCCTTGAAAGAGGAGAATTAGAAAAAGCTGAAAAGAAATTTAAGGAATTAATATTATCTCAACCTGAACATCATGATGGATATGAAGGTTTAGCAAGAGTTTATATGAGGAAAGGAAGATTAGAAGAGGCACTATTTTTGATAGAAGAAGCTATTAAGTTAGCAGAGAAATTTTTAGAAGAGAGCAGTTTAGATATAGAAGTTTTAGAAGAGTTAAAACAGTTACGAGAGGAGATAAGAAGAATATAATCTAATCCTAACAACCCTCTTCAGCAGACGGGATAATTGTCCGTCACTGAGCTTGAGCGTTAGATTGAAAAATTTTTAAAGCATTCTAAAATAATTTAAATCAAGTATACCAATAATAAGCAGATTTCTTGGAATTCTTATTATGATGTATTACAAAGATCACTTACCACCCCACTTTCACGCTAAATATGGTGAATACGAAATTATTGTAGATATTAACTCTGGAGTTGTAGAAGGAAAGTTTCCCAAAAGAGCTTTACGATTAGTTTTAGAGTGGTATGAATTACATAAAGAGGAGTTATTAAAAAATTGGGAAAAAATGCAGAAGGGAGATCCTCCGGATCCTATACCACCTTTGGAGTAAGAGTATGTTTATAAAAATAAAAAAAGCCAAATATATCGGAGATTATAAACTAAAAGTAACTTTTAGTGATGGAAGTGAAGGAGTTGTAGATTTATTTAACACTTTAAAAGGCAAAATTTTTGAAAGTTTAAAAGACAAAAAAAATTTTATGAAATTTAAAGTAGATGAAGAATTAGGAACTATTGTATGGGAAAATGGAGCAGATTTAGCTCCTGAATATCTTTATTTCTTAGCTTTTAAAGATCGTAAAGATCTAAAGCCGAAATTTAAAGAGTGGAAATATATCTAACAACCCTCTTCAGCAGACGGGATAATTGCCCGCTACTGAGCTTAGGCGTTAGATTGAAAAATTTTTGAAAAAGATTAGAATTTTAAATAAGCACATAAATAAGTACAAAATTTAACTCAGGAGGTAAAATGCAGATTCAACTTAACAATTTAACAGTTGAAGACAAACTTAAACTAATAGAATTTATATGGAATGATTTATTAAAAACAGAAAAAGATGTTCCATCACCAGACTGGCATAAAGATGAATTATTAGTAAGAGAAAAAAGAGTAAAAGAAAATAAAGAAAAAATTTTAAGCTGGCAGGAAGCTAAAAAAGACATTTTGAAAATTGTTGATGAAAATAAAAATTCTTGAATCTGCTAAACAGGATTTATTGGAAGGTTATGCTTTTTATGAAAAACAAAAGGAAGGATTAGGTGATTATTTCTTAAATTCATTATTTTCTGACATTGAATCTCTACATTTATATGCAGGAGTTCATCAAAAGTTTTGGGGATTCTATAGAATGTTATCCAAAAGGTTTCCTTATGCAATATATTATAAACTTGAAAAGGATGAAGTTATAGTATATGCAATTTTAGATTGTAGGCAAGATCCTAAAAAAATTGAGAAAAGATTTAGAACCTAACAACTCATTTCAGCGGACCGGCGTATCCGTCCGCCGCTGAGCTTAGCCGTTAGATTGAAAAAATTCTGAAAAGTTTTAAAATAAAAAATAAAAAATTTTAAGGAGTATCCTATGCAAGTTTATGAAATAATTGAAAATATTAAAAAATTACCAGAAAAAGATTTAAAAATTCTTTTAAAATGGATAGAGGATTACGAACAAAAACTTTGGGATCAAGAATTTGAGAGAGATGTTAGATTAGGCAAACTGGATAAATTAGCAGAACAAGCTATTAAAGATTTCCAAGCAGGTAAATGTCGGGAGCTCTAAAACATTATGCAAGTCCGTCTTTTTGGGAAGAATACGAAAAATTGCCTGAAAATATAAAAAAATTAGCAGATAAAAACTTCGAACTTTTAAAGGAAAACCCATATTATCCCTCATTACATTTAAAGAAGGTCGGTAGATATTGGTCAGTTCAAGTGGGCAAAAAATATAGAGCTATCGGTATAGAAATTGATGAAGGTATTATTTGGTTTTGGATAGGAAAACATTCAGAATATGAAAAGATTATAAAAACCTAACAACCCACTTCAGCGGACGGCGTTACACGTTGCCGCTGAGTTTTGACGTTAGAAAAAATTAAATTTGTGAGGGAAGAAAATGAAAGTTACGGTAATAATAGAAAAAGATGAGTTTGGATACTATGCTTACTGTCCTGAACTAAAAGGCTGTCATACACAGGGAGATACTTTAGATGAAGTTCTACAAAATATCAAAGAAGCTGTAGAATTATATTTAGAAACTTTAGACGAAGAAGAAAAGAAAGTTTTATTAAACAAGGAGATTTTAACCACTTCTTTAGAGGTAAAAGTTGCCTAAACTACCAAGATTAACTGCTGTTGAAGCCGAAAAGTTATTATTACAGGCTGGTTTTAAATTAATTAGAAGCAAAGGAAGTCATAGAATTTATATAAAAGGAAATAAACGCTTTGTTTTACCTTTCCATAGCGGAAAGACATTACATCCTAAAATTGTAAAGCAATTATTTGAAATTATTGATAAAGGAAAAGAAAATTTACTCTAACAACCCTCTTCAGCAGACGGGATAATTGCCCGCTACTGAGCTTAGGCGTTAGATTGAAAAATTTTTAAAAAAGATTAGAATTTTAAATAAGCACATAACCCAGTCGAGGTAAAAAAATGAAACTTAAAATCGTTTTAGAACCAAGTGAAGATGGTGGATATACTGTATATGTTCCGAGTTTGCCAGGATGTATTAGTGAAGGTGATACTGTAGAAGAGGCTATTAAAAACATCAAAGAAGCAATAGAGTTATATCTTGAACCAGTAGAAGATGATTTAATTCCTTTTGCAGAAAAAAAAGCCGAAATAATTGAGTTAACTTTATGAGTAAAATTCCCAGTTTAAATTATATTAATAGTACCTGCCCACAAACCGATTAAAAGATCAACTTTGTCTCATATACTAAAACAGGCAGGATTAAGTATGGAAGAATTTTTGCAACTTTTATAATCCTAACAACCCACTTCAGCGGACGGTGTCACACGCCATTGTTGAGTTTGAGCGTTAAAAAAATTCATTAAAAAATACTTGTAAAATAAGGAATTTGTAGTTTATTATTTAAGTATGAAATATAAACTTACAGCTATAATTCAAAAAGAAGATGATATGTTTGTAGCGTTATGTCCTGAATTGGATATAGCAAGTCAGGGTTATACAATTGAAGAAGCAAAAAAGAATTTAGAAGAAGCTGTAACTCTTTTTTTTGAGTGTGCATCACCTGAAGAAATAAAAGAAAGATTAAAAGAGGAAATATATATATCTCCTTTTGAGGTATCAATTGTCGAAGCTGAAAGTCCTTTCTGGCAGAGAAGTTTGTAAGATACTTCAAAAATATGGGTTTAAAGAGGTAAGAAAAAAGGGAAGTCATATAGTAATGCAAAAACAAATTGGAAAAAGTACTATTACAGTTCCTGTCCCAGACCATAAAGAAATTAAAAAAGGGACGTTAATGTCTATTATAAGACAGTCCGGGCTACCAAGAGAAGAATTTGAAACAGATTAACCTTTAACAACCCTCTCCAGCAGACGACCTTCCCGCCTGCTGCTGAGTTTTGGCGTTAGATTGAAAAATTATCAAAAAGTCTTAAAATGAAAATCAAAAAGCTTTGGAGAAAAAATTATGCTTGGATTATCCTTAAATAACATAGAACAAAGACTGTCAAATCTTACTATAGAAGAATTATTAGAGCTTGAAGAAAAGATAGTGAAAATATTAAAGAAAAAAATTAAAGAAAAAAGATCTGAGGATTGGAAAAAAGATTTTTTAAGTATTTCAGTATGGGATCATTTAGAAAATGAGGTTGAAGTAAGAATAGATAAATTGAAAATAGAAACAATTTAAATAATACTTCCTAGTTGATACCAGCATAATAATAGAATTTTTGCGGAAACAAAAGAAACAAAATAGTTATTTATGGAAACTAAAAGAGTTAGATTTTAATTGTTTTATTTCAACTATAACTGTGTTTGAGTTATACGCCGGAGCTATCACCAAGAGGCACAAGGAAGATTTAGAAAAATTACTGAAGTGATTGGAAATAATACCGTTTACAAATGAGATAGCTCAATGTTCTGCTGAGATTTATAAAGAACTGAAGCTTAATAATCAACTAATAGAGTTTAGAGATATTTTTATAGGAGCAACAGCTTTAGAAATGAAGTTCCCAATAATAACATTGAATGAAGCACATTTAAACGAATTAAAGGGATAAAGATATATAATAGAAATAACCTCTAACAATCCCCTTCAGCAGACGACCTTCCCGCCTGCTGCTGAGTTTTGACGGTAGAAAAGTTTAAAGAATATGCTAAAATGAAGATAGCAAGAAATTTAAAACTTAAGAGATAAAAAAGGAGAAAATTATGCGAGTTATTTTAGAAGTTGAAAATAATAAAGAAGGAAGAGCTTTAATAAGCTTTTTAAAACGATTACCTTTCGTTAAAATACGAGAATCTCAAAAATCTAAAAAAGGACACAAATTGGAGGAAATTTTTGGTATTTGGAAAGATAGAGATATTACTAAAGAAAGATTAAGAGAAAAAGCATGGAGAATGTAAAAATTTTATGTGATACAGATGTAATTATAGAATACTTAAAGGGCAACGAAACTACAAAAAAGATTTTTGATAAATTAGAAAGGACAAATATAGCATTAAGTGCTATTACACTAATGGAATTATATTATGGCACACTTAACAAGAGAGAATTAAATAAAATCAAGTGAATTTGCTTAAGAAAGACGGACATCCAAGTGTGCTTAAGTATAAAACAGTTTCTTAGACCCTGGGGGAGCTATACAGTTTCGCATCGCTTTGAGAATCCAGGTAAGATTCCTTCAGAAATAATTGAGGTGCAAAGCGTAGAATATTTAGAAAAAAAATGATATAATAAGAATTGATGATATTTATGGGAGACATGAATAATTTTTAAATTAAAAGAGAAGGTATAAAAACTATGGCTAAGATTTTAGTTACAGGTGGAGCAGGATATATTGGTTCTCATGTAGTTAAACTTTTAGGAGAAAAAGGATATGACATTCTTACTTATGACAATCTTTCAACAGGGCATGAATGGGCGGTACTTTATGGTAAATTAATAAAAGCTGATCTTGCAGATAAAGAAACGCTGAGAAAAGTTTTCAAAGAATTCAAGCCAGATGCAGTTATGCACTTTGCAGCTTCTATTGTTGTTCCTGAAAGTGTTAGAGACCCTTTAAAATATTATAGAAATAATGTGGTAAATACCTTAAATCTTCTTGAAGTTATGGAAGAAGTTGGAGTTAAAAATTTTATATTTTCCTCATCTGCTGCAGTTTACGGTGTTCCTGAAAAAATACCCATTCCAGAAACAGAACCTTTAAATCCAATAAATCCCTATGGAGAAACAAAAGCAACTGTAGAGAGGATTCTTAGAAATTTAACAAATTCTGGAAATGGTTTTAAATATGTGTCTTTAAGATATTTTAATGTTGCAGGGGCAGATCCTGAAGGAAAAATAGGATTTGCCTATCCAGAGCCCACTCATCTGATAATAAGAGCATTAAAAACAGCAAAAGGAGAATTTGAAAAACTTGAAATATACGGAACTGATTATCCTACTCCTGATGGGACATGTGTAAGAGATTATATACATGTAATGGATATAGCAGAAGCTCATCTTATAGCACTTGAATATCTTCTTGATGGTGGAGAGAGTGAAGTTTTGAATTGTGGATATGGAAGAGGCTTTTCTGTTAGAGAGGTTATAGAAACTGTAAAAAAAGTAACAGGAATAAACTTTAAAGTGGTGGAAGCACCGAGAAGACCTGGAGATCCTGCGGTTCTTATTGCAGATAACTCAAAAATAAAGAAAAAATTCAGCTGGAAGCCAAAATATGATAATCTTGAGTTTATAATAAAAACAGCCTGGAATTGGGAATGTATTAAAAATAGAGATAATTTATGATTAAATACGCTGCTATAGCTTTTTTCCTGTCATTTTTTCTAAATGTTCTTATTATTCATTTTTCTAAAAAAATAAAGATTTTAATAACAGATCATTTGCATATTGGTCCTCAGACTTTTCATGTTGTCCCAACTCCCAGAATTGGTGGTTTTGCAATTTTTATAGGAGTTTCTATAGCTTTACTTGCAGCATATTTAAGGGCAGAACATTTCTCTTCTAATTTTGCTTATTTAATTTTAATTTCTCTTCCTGCATTTTTAGCTGGATTTTTGGAAGACCTTACAGGAAAGCTCAAGCCCAGAATAAGGATACTTTTAATAACTTTTTCTGCGATTTTAGCTTATTTAGTAATTAATATATCTATCACACGGCTTGACATACCTTTTATAGATAAATTTATTCAGATTTCGGCTCTTTCTTTTTTGTTTACTGTTTTTGCTCTGGTAGGAATTTCTAATGCTATAAATATTATAGATGGTTTCAATGGACTTGCCAGTATGGTAGCTATGATGATTTTTATGGCTATAGCTTATGTGGCTTATAAATTAGGAGATTATGAAATAACCAGTATTTGTGTTGTTTCAACTTTTGCATTACTTGGTTTTTTTCTGTTAAATTATCCTTTTGGATTAATATTTTTAGGAGATGGAGGAGCTTATTTTACAGGATTTTTGATAGGAATATGCAGTATTTTACTTGTAAAAAAGCATTCCGAGGTTTCGGCCTGGTTTGCACTTTTAGTAAATATTTATCCTGTATATGAGACTATATTTTCTATATATAGAAGAAAAATATTAGCAAAACGATCTGCTATGGAACCTGATGGAATTCATTTACATACTATTTTTTACAAAATTTTAATAAAAAAGCTACTTGGGGTAGATAAGCCAGAATATAGGAATCCTACTACTTCTGTTTTTCTCTGGGTATTAAATGCATTTGGAGTGGTTCCAGCTCTTATTTTTTGGGATAATACCAAGATTTTAATTTTATGCTCTTTTATTTTTGTAGTTTTATATACTTATCTTTACTGGAAGATTTTAAATTTAAAAAGGTTTAAAATTTATAAGTAAAACTTATTCTGTTTGTACTGGTAGCTGATAGTGGTACAATACCCCCAAATTTTGGGCACTCTAAATGCTTTATTTAAAATTTTAGTACAATTCGAGAGTGTAAATAGCAAATTTAGGAAAGCAGCAGAAGATATATGGCAGCTATGGAGCTGGAACGTAAATGGATTAAGATTAAGGATTGGCCACATATCTACAGCCAGATAGTGATTTTATTTGAAGATAAAGTATAATAAAATTTACACAAATGGATGGACAGTCCTAAAATTTTAGTTGAAAAGAGTGTAGAAGCTGGTTAAAATAATATTACCAAGGAATAGAAAAACTATTTAAAGGGAAGAAGTTGTTTTAGATGTGGATAAAGACAGTGATCCTAACCTTAAACACAGTGTTTATAGAGAGGATATATAATGGTGCGAAGCTTAAGAAGACTTCTTCATTTTACAAGATTGATCATTTATCAAAAGGAAAAGTAGAGGAGTGGTTAAAGATTGAAGGATTTAGCGAAAAGGAGATAGAATTAATATGGGATTATTATGGAGGGTGTATAGCGGATATTTTAAAGGTTTTAGAGGTGTGTAAAAAAGGAGTGAATTTGAAAGAGTTTTTAGAGCATGAAGCATGGCTTGCATATACGGAGATAGACGAATTTTTTAGAAAAGTGGTAAAAGAAATAGTAGAAAAAGGCTATTATAGTATTAGAGGATTAAAAGAGGATAAGAGGAAATTTCTACAGAAGTGGGCGGAGAGGGAGATTTTATTTTACTATCCTCTTGAACTAAGGGTGACAGGGAATAGCCGGATATACGAAAAAGGGATAGAACTTTTACTTGAAAGGGTGTAACTTATTAAAAAGAATTTAGAGGAGTAAAGTCATGCCATTTTACAATCGAGAGAGATATATAAAGGAGATGAAAGCAGTTTTGAGCGGGGAGCCGAATTTTGTTTATTTTGTGTATGGGCCGATAAATAGTGGAAAAACAGCCCTTCTTATAAAGGTATTTGAGGAACTCCCTGAAAATTATAGGGTGTTTTACATAAATTTTAGGTGGAGGTATGTAGCAGATATTAACAATTTATTACAGGTGCTTTTTGATATAAGGAGGGGTGAGTATCAGGAAGATATACGGGAGATAATAACGGAGTTTTTTAAGGAGAGCGCACGGGCGGTGAAAAGATTTAAGGGGATACCTATTCCTGAAAGGATATTTGATGTAATTTTTGGTGAGAAAAAGGTGGAGAATATATTTAAGTATTTAGAGGGAATATTTGAGGGTATAAGAGAGTGTGGAGATGTGCCTGTGTTTGTGCTTGATGAGATGCAGAGTATAAAGGAGGTGATAAACACTGTAGGGAAACCTGTGATTCATGAGTTGTTTAATTTTTTAGTAGGAATGACAAAGGAAACGCATTTATGTCACTGTTTGTGTGCGACGAGTGATTGTTTGTTTATAGAGGATGTGTATAGTAATGCTCGGCTTGAGGGTAGGGCAAAGTACATTCTTGTGGATGATTTGGGGAAGGAGGAGGCTTTTAGGGTGTATGAAGAATTTGGTTTTGGAAATAAAGAGCTTGTGTGGGATTATATAGGTGGGAAGATAGGGGATATGGTAAGTTTGTTTGAGGAGAAGAAAAGGAGCTATAAGGAGGAAGAGGCTTTAAAGAGGATGCTTAAGAATGAAAGGGCAAGGCTTGAGTGGATTAAGCTTAAGAAACTCAAAAAAAGAGAGGATGGCAAAGAGATCTGGAGCCTTCTTTTAAATTTTAAGGAGCATTGGGAGACAACAAAGAATCAGTTTGAAGAACATTTTGATAAGCTACTTTTTTGGATAGAGGAAAATGTACTTTTTTACAATCCGATGGAGGGGACAGTTAGACCCCAGAGCAGGCTTTTATGGAGGGCGATAAAGGAGGTAGTATGAGGATAGGTGAAGGCTATATATTATAGGATTGAAGTTTGGGAATAAATGTTGTTAGCTTATTAAATGTTGAGCATTTGTGGATACACATATAGCTTTACTTTGTGAGGTAGATTATAAAAAATTGCACAAACAAGAGAGCACTTTCAATGTATACGAAGAACACAATAGAGAGTGTGAATAGCAAATTTAGGAAAGCAACAGCAGATATATAGCAGCTATGGAGCTGGAACGTAAATGGACCAAGATTAAGGATTGGCCACATGTCTACAGCCAGATAGTGATTTTATTTGAGGATAGGCTATAATAAAATTTACACAAATAGGTGTACAGTCCTATAGGAGAGACTTCTTCCTTCCAAACAACATCCAAATTTTCAATTTATCTGTTTCGGCAAACTTTTTGATCTATTGGTTACAAGGGATAGTATGATAAAATATTTTTAAGACATAATTAACGAAATATCACGATAATTCAATTTTCTTTGGTTAACTATCTTTACTATTTTTAACCTTTTTATATAGCTCTTTATACCTACTTACTGTATTTTTAACAGAAAAATCTTTTTTAACAATATTTAAAGATGCCTGTCCAAATTTTAACCTAAGGGTACTATCACAAATTAGTTTTTCAAGATTTTTAATAGCTTCTTCTTTCGTCTTATATAGAAAACCGTTAACATTATTTTTAACTAAATCTCTATTCCCAACACAATCAGAAAGAACCAAAGGTTTTCCTTTACACATTGCTTGTAATACTGATAAAGGCAATCCTTCCCATAGTGATGTTGAGAGATAAATATCAATGCTATTCAAATAATTGCTAACCTTTTCTTTAGGTAGCCAACCAGTTATTTCTATATTTTTGGATTTTAATTCTTCTTTTGATTCCCCGTCTCCAATCCATAAAAATTTAACATTCTTTTTATTAGAAAAATATTCAGCAATCTCATTAAATAAAATTGGATTTTTTTGATAGGTTATTCTTCCGATGGTTCCTATTATAATTATATTTTTATTTTGATCTCTTCTATAGTTTACAAATCCGCAATCAACTCCATTGTAAATGTATTCTGCATTTATCCCGTATTTTCTGAACTCTTCTGCCTCTGACCTTGAACATGCAACAACTCTACCACCTAATTTTGTAGCAAATTTTTCAAGATATACAAACATTCTCTGTTTTAATTTAGAAACATCTTTCCTAAGAAAAGAAACTCCATGAGATGTATAAATAATCTTATCTGATAAACCCAAAATCCTTGCAACAAGCCTCCCCAAAAAACCTGCTTTGGAAGAATGTAGATGTATTATATCTATATCGTTTATTTTCTTTAAAATACTCAATAATTCAAATAAGGCATTTAAATCTTTTTTAGGGTTTATTTCTCTTGTAGCATTTTGCCAATATATAAATTCTGTTCCCGGAGGGAAATCTTTTTCAAAATTTTCAGGTGTATTTTCCCGTTTACCATGAATAATTATATGTCTATATTCAGAAAGATTATTAGTTAAATCTACTAAAAAATCATAAGTACCACCAGCAAATGGTTCAACAATATGAACGATTTTCATTTTTGCCTCTTTAAAAGTTCTACTAATTTATACGGAATAAACAAAAGTAACAAATTTCTAAACAGCCCATAAAAAGCGTAAAAAGACAAATCAAAATTATCCAGTATTACTTTGATTCTACTCTTTATCTGAAGTCTCCTTTTACTTAATGAAAGTCCTGCAGGATTAACCTCACATTTTAAAAGAATCTTGTCTATATTTGCTGTTTTAAAATTCCTTACAAATCTAAAAAAATAAGCATAATCTTCTGCATTTTTTCTATCTGTTGGATAGTACCCAATAATATCAATTGCTTGTGTTCTAAACATCACTGAAGGATGGATAAACATATTATTTATAAACATTTTCTTTTTAATTTCCTCATGTTCGGTGGGGGGGGTAAAGAAAAAAATTCTTTTACCATTTTTATTAACAAACTCAACCCATGTTCCTACAAGATATATATCTGGATTCTCTTCTAAAAGCTGCTTTTGTATCTTAAACCTCTCGGGATGACAAATATCCCTACAGTCAAGCCTTGCTACATATTTGTATCTTCTTTCTTTGATAAATTGCAAACCTTGATTTAAAACGTATTCTATCCCTCTATTTTTTTTGTTGTTTAATATGTAGATATTATTTATTTGTTTATACTTATTTCGCAAATTCTCTAAATTAGGCTTGATCTTACTTCCATCATCTACAATTACAACATCTACTGGTTCTAAATCAGATATGGAAGCTAATGATTTTTCTAATCCTTCTATATCATTAAAATGAGGAATTAGAACACATATACTTTTCATTTTGAACTTTTTCTTTCAAATAATAAAGTGCGAAAATAGTTGGTATAATTGTCCAAATCTCTAAGTCAAAATATTGAAACATTAACAATGATTTAAAATAATATACAATAAAATTAAGCAATATTATGTAAGCTATAAGCTTTAATCTAAAATTAAAAAAGTAAAATTTATGAAGTTTATAAGCCATAATAAATAGCCATAATGTCCAAATTACAAATAATATAAATCCTATAAATCCTATTTGAGCAAAAAATTGCAAAAATACATTATGATAGTTTTGAACACCTCCTATTTCATTCAATCCTCCATACAAAGTCCCGATTCCTGTTCCTGTAAAAAATTTTTCTTCTATGCTTTTAATTGCATAAGTCCATAACTCTATTCTTCCAAGTACTCCATAATCTTCTATCTCTCCTGCTAATGATTTTATAGCAAGGATAAATCTGTTGAATAGAAAATTTCTTAAATTGATAGGATTGAAGATAATAATAATTAGCAAACCAAATAAACTAGATAGCATCTTTATAGATAAATTTTTTAAAATATTTTTTTCGTTATAAAAAATTAGTAACAATGCAAATATTAACAATGCTAACTGAGAAGTTCTAGAAAGAGTAAGTATAATTACAATAAAATTGACTAATACTCCAAATAATAACACGATTTTAATTTTTTTTGATACCTGAGTGTACAATATAGGAAATGCAAATGTGAGAGAAAAAGTTATCCAAGATGCTAAAAGATTTCTTCCTCCACCAAAACCCACATTTATAGATGCAATTGAAGCAATATTGGCCATTGTAGCCTTTCCTGAAGTTAAAATTAAAATTCCATACTTAGCAAATTTTAAAAGATAAGCAAAAGAAATAATTATAGACGAAACAAATGTTGATTTCGCAATAATAGCAATAGTTTTCGTAAAGTTAATACTCAACAATATAAATAAGATAAAACCTATTGTAAAATAGATAAAATATTTTATCCAAACAAAAATAGACCTATTTGGATCTACACTCCAAGTAATACTAAGCATAAACCAGATCATTAACAAAAAATAAATAATTGAAAATTGAAAATATTTTTTTGCTAATAAAAAAATTTTTATATTTGAAATCGTTAATAGCAAAATGAAGTATCCCAATATAACATAAACTAAATAATATAGTTTTATATGTTTAGCTAAAATGTATATATCTTGATAAGGATATAAAATATAAAAAAGGCTAATCAAAATTACAAATAATTGCATAATATCTCATAAAAATTTTTTGATTCAGGGAGAAAACATTAACCCTACTAATAAATATACTAAAAGCTGTTTATATCTCGGCATTTTTTCTTTCCATTCATTATCCATTTCTAATTGTATTCTTCCTACCTTAAATCTTATTGGATTCCCTGCTACTGTATGATTTTTCGAGAAAAAGATCGTTTTTTCATCTAAAAATAAACTCTCAAAATTTTCTTTAATGTTTAAAAACTTATAAAGTTTCAATAATGTATTTTTAGGATCAAAAATTAAATCTTTATATTTAATTAAGATATATTTGATATTATCAAACTCTGAAAGATTATAACTTATTTTATTAACAATACCCCATGAAACCGCACTTCTAACTATAGAATACCTGGGCATATACTCAACCCTATCTGTTATTTCGGGTCTAATCTTTTTCTTTTGCCACGAATATGCTACTGCTCGGGGATCTCTTATTAAATGGATTACATATAACTTTATTGCTGGATTTTGAGCCAATATATGAGCAAATACAGGGTGTTTAGAAGCATCTATAACAAACTCCTTCCCTGAAACATCTGATATAGCTTTATACAATGCCAGATAAACTCCATTTATAAATTTTGAATGTTTATTGTTGAGATTTTTTCTAAACAAGTAATGCCTAATTCTGCAGGTCTTTTTAAAAGCTTCTATGACGCTTTTATAATCAATTTCACCATAATATTCATGGAATCTCTTTCTCACAAGCTTCCAAAAATCACAATCGTAAAAGCTTTTTCCGCAACTACAAAGTTGATTCTCTATAAAGCTTCTCTCCCATATATGTTTAAGTTCCCCAGCAGCAAATATTTTGGGATGTTGTCCTAATATTCTTTCTAGTAAAGTACTTCCACTTCTCCCTTCACCAGCAATATAGATTACTTTAACCCTTCCATTATTTTGAATTGCTTTTGTTTGTTTTTCAACTATACTGGTCATCGAACTTTTCCCTATAAAAAGGGATATAAAAAATTGATTTGTTCAATATAGAAGCAACCTTTACACTAAAAACTATATTCCAAAAAATCATACTTATAGCACTTGCAATAGCTGCACCCACAATTCCATATGCTGGAATAAGCATCCAATTTAGTAGTATATTCAACAATGTTCCTATCAGCACAACATTTTGATGAAATTTTTGATGACCCGTCATCTGTAGTATATACCCTACACTCCCGGCAGCTGCATTTACAAATTGTCCAATTGTTAAAATCATCAATGCTAATGCTCCAGTTTTAAATTCCTCTCCAAATATGTAAAGTATCGGTTTCGGAAAGATTAAAAAAATTAGTAATACCGGAAAAGAAGTCCAAAATATCAGCTTTGTTGATTGCTGGGCAACTCTTGCAAGACCTTTGATGTCTTTCTTCCCCCAAAACTCGGCAAATTTGGGAGCGGCAATGGAGTTTATAGCTACAAGAGTAAAGCTTGTAATCATGGACAGTCTAACAGCTACATTGTAAATTCCCACTTCCTCTTCTGTTCTAAAAATACCCAGCATTATAGTATCTGTCCAGGCCATTATAAAAGCTAAAGAGCTTGACATGAGCATAGGAAAAGAAACTGAAAGTATATATCTTATGTTAATATTTTCCTTCTTTCCGCTGAGTTTCTTTAATTCCTTCCAGAGGAATACTGAGCTAAAAATAAGGGATGTAACTATACCAAGTATAAAAGCAATCAGAACAAGTTCAGTCTTCTTAAAGTTTAGAAATGTAAAACTTGTCCAAACTACAAATAGAGCTACCAAGAAAGGAAATAAATTTTGAAAAGTAGTGTACTCTTTTATTTTCTTAAACGCCCTCAAGCTCTCAGAGTTTATAAAAAGCAATGTGAAAGGTAAGACTCCAAAAGCCATCAGTCTTATATAAGGATTTAAATACTTCTTATTAAAAACACTTTCAGCCAATATAGGTGCTAAAAAATAAAGAGTTACCGAAAGGGTTAAGGAAAATGGAATAACCAGGCTTATTGATTTAAAGTATACATATTTTGCGGTTTTTCCTTTACCTTGAGCGTTATACTCGGCTATAAATCTTAGGAGTGCCGTATCAAGTCCAAGCCTTCCTATTACAGATGTTATCTGGAGAACGGTAAAATTTAAAGCAAATATACCCCAGGCAGAAGCCCCAAGATTTCTTGTTACTGTTAAAGTAAAAGCATAAGCTACCCCCATTCCAAGAATTCGTAAAATAAGAAAAGTTAACCCACCCTGGACAAGTTCTTTGAAATGTATATCTCCAGATAATTTGGTCTTTATTTTTTCTATAATTTTCGTTCCAGAGCTACCCCGATTTCTGATCAAAATTTCAATACCCTCTTGAAACATTCTCATAAATCAACAAATGTTCTTAATTCTTCTTTCCGCTCCGTTATTTTAATGTCTAAACCCTTGCTAATCTTTTTTACTTATGCCTAAACTCTTACACGTAAAATATTATAACAAAACTTCGGATTTTTAAAAGAAAAAATAAAGCTCCTTTGCGAATATTTGCCCTAAGTTAAACCTCATAAGATTATGGAAAATGAATACCTATATTCTTTTTTTCATAATCAAAAGACAGGAGCTAAGAAGTCTTAAAATAGACGGAAAAAGTTATTAACTGAGTATTTATATGACGAAATTTTTGCCTTATGTTGGTATGATTGAGAAGATTTGTTTATTTATAGATAGTGATATTAAGCGAGAAATGAAGTTAATAAATTATTGAAGATGTTTCTTGAATGAGAAAAGAGATTCAGGCATAGTGTTTCACTAATTATACCCTCTGGGCAAGAGGTTGAAAAGTATTATCAAAAAATATAAATTCAAAACCTGGGGAAGGATAGAGGGTCGGAAGGAGTTGCCGAATCTGACACGAGAGATTTCAAGATTAAGGTTACCGAAGGAGAGGTAAAGGTTTCTGTGGTAGAAGCCATTTGAGGAGTTTTCTAGGTGAGATTTAAGGAAAAGTTCTTTTTCTTTAAGCATGATGGAGTTTAGAAGGCACTGAAGGAGATAAAGAAGGATGGGCTTAAGTCCTTGAGATTTTTGCTGTTGAATAGATTTAACAATTTCTTCTAACCAGTCTTCGGAGAAAGGATAGGAGTATTTTTTAGGTATTTTTAACCCCCGTTATTAAAACTTTATTTTTTTAATTTTTTTATTCAATTTACTCTTTCTTCCCCCTTTACACAATTTTTTTTCCTGTTCCTTATTCACATGTGGTAAAGAGTTGGGAGACAAACTGGAATACACTTACAGCATTTTTCAGATATCCGTTAGAGATAAGGCGGGTTATGTATACTACAAATATTATAGAGAGTGTAAATAGCAAATTTAGGAAAGCAGCAGAAGATATATGGCAGCTATGGAGCTGGAACGTAAATGGACCAAGATTAAGGATTGGCCACATATCTACAGCCAGATAGTGATTTTATTTGAAGATAGGCTATAATAAAATTTACACAAATGGATGGACAGTCCTAGAGAAAGTGAGTAAAGGAGAGGGATAATGAGTTTACTCCTTTTAATAATTGATACTTTGGCTTTCTATATTTCTCTTCTTTTGGCTTATTACACCAGGAAAGTTTTAGATTTATCTTTATCAAAATATATTAAAGTTAGTTTTACATTACATCTGTTTTACTTCGTAAAGCTTTGGTGGATCCCATTAATTTATATTTTTTTTATAGGATATGAAGGACTTTATACTAAGCGATTACCTTTTTGGGAAGAGGCGCGTCAGATAGTTAAGGCAACAACCATTGCAGCTATCGTTACCTTTGCTATAGTATCTTTGGGAAAAATGTCAGATAAAATTTCAAGATTGGTATTAGTTTTTCTTTGGTTTTATGCATTATTTGTATTTCCATTTTTTAGGTACATTGAAAAAATCCTGTTGAGTAAGTTAAAAATTGGGAGAGAAGAAATTTTAATAATTGGTGCTGGAAATGCTGGAAAAGCTGTTGCTCGAGAGATAGAAGGAGATCGGTATTTAGGCTATCAATTGGTGGGTTTTATTGACGATAAAGTGGAAAATGGAGAAAGAGATGTAAAAGTAAACGATAAAGTTTATAAAATTTTAGGAAAAATAAGAGAATTGCCGCAAATAATTGAAAAAGACAAGGTTCAAAAAGTAATAATTGCCATTCCCTCGCTTTCTAAAGAAGATCTCTGTAAGCTCGTTAACTTCGTTCAAAGGTATGTAAAAGAGGTTTTCGTTGTGCCAGAATTAAAAGGGATAGCCTTAATGAATAGCAAAATTTACTATCTTTTTATGGAACAATTGTTTTTGTTGAAAATAAATAACAATTTACAATCAAAATTAAATCAGATGATTAAAAGAATTTTTGACTTAACTTTGGGGTTGTTAATTTTGCCTATTTTTATTCCTTTTTGTTTAGCAATAGGTATTTTAATAAAACTTGACTCTGAAGGGCCTGTGTTTTTTGTTCATAGAAGAATTGGTAAAGGTGGCAAAGAAATTAAAGTAATAAAATTTAGAACTATGTATGTAGATGCAGAAGAAAGATTAAAAAAAATTTTGGAAACTGATCCACAAGCAAAAAAAGAATGGGAAACTTATTTTAAATTAAAAAACGATCCGAGAGTAACTCGGGTTGGAAAATTTTTAAGAAAAACTTCCTTAGATGAGCTACCCCAGGTGATTAATGTGTTAATAGGAGATATGAGTTTTGTTGGTCCAAGGCCTGTGGTTAAAGAAGAGCTGGATAAATATTATAAAGAATTCGCGGAATTTTATTATATGGTTAAACCTGGTATTACTGGTTTGTGGCAGGTTAGTGGTAGAAGTAATACGGATTATAATTTTCGTGTAAAACTTGATACCTGGTATGTTCTTAATTGGTCCCTCTGGCTTGATATAATTATACTTTTTAAAACTATCAAAGTAGTTTTGAAAAGAGAAGGAGCTTATTAAGTAAGTAGTGTACAATATCTTGTGTAAGGTAAAAATTGGAGTAACCTCCTGGGGAACAAGCCCCCTTATAAGGCAGTTGTCAAGAGAATTGTGTCTGGAATTTTAAATGAAACATTTGTTTCAATGGGACAGTCCTATTTCCATTTTTACTTCCCCTCCTGCTAATTCATTTTTTAGGAGGAAGAATTTACTCCAAATGTGACATTCTAAAATAGTAATCAAGTGTGACATTTTAAATTTGTAAGCACATCTTGGTGTGGCATTTTGTTTTATGAATAATATGTGTTATATTTAAAAACAATTAACTTAAAAGATTCTTGAATGGATGTATAAAAAACCAATATAAAAAAATATTTAATTTTTTTAAGGAGAATAAGTGGTGCAGGAGAAGAACAAATTTGAAACCTACATGGAAGATGAAATAGATCTTTATGAAATATATTTAAAGCTTAAAAAACATTTTAAATTCATAGTGGGATTTGTTGTAATTGTGACATTTTTGGCTGGAATAATAAGTTTTTTTCTTTCTCCTGTATATAAATCAGAGATAGCTCTTAGAAGATCTGGAAGTATTAGTTTTGAAGAGATAAAGGCAATGGTAAATTATTTAAACAATCTTTTAAAAGATAAAGAATACGAAGAAATTAGTAAAGAGTTGAAACTATCTTTGGAAAATGTTAAAAAGATAAAAGAGATAAAATTAAAGGTTGATAGAAGAAATAAATCTAAAAATGTTTTTTCTCTTGAAGTATATACCTATGATAGAACTTTGATTCCACAAGTTATAAATAGTGTACTATCTTACATAAAGGAAAATCCATATACTCAAATGGTTACAAATCAACGGTTGAGAGAGATAGACACACGTATAAAAAATATAGAAGGAAATATTGAGAAGCTAAAAAAATTACGAACAATTTTATATAATAAGTTTGAGAATAAAAGAGAGCTGTATCTTGGCTTTAATCCTGTGGAAATTGAAGAGAAAATTATAGATTTACAGGCAAGAATTGAGCGGTTAAAATTGGAAAAGGAGTTTGTAAGGAAGGTTCTTGTGCCCCTGAATGATCCTATTATCCCTGATAAACCTTACAAGCCTAAAAGAGTTCTCATAATTGCTGTAACATTTATTTCTTCTCTTTTTATGGCAGTTTTTCTTGCTTTATTTATGGAATGGCTTTCAGAAGCAAGGAAGTACCATAATATAAGTTAGAAAAATAATAGAATTTAGAGAATAAAAATTTACTCTTAAGATTGAATATACTGATTGTTTCTGGTGCCGAGGGCGGGAGTCGAACCCGCACGGGGTCATCCCCCAGCGGATTTTGAGTCCGCCGCGTCTTCCAGTTCCGCCACCTCGGCTATTTTACAATATACATTTTAATATTTTAATAAAATTTGAAATTTTAGCAAGACCTATTATACTTATAGAAAATTCTCAGAAAATAAAAATTTTTATAAAGGGGTGATTTTATGGCAGGACATTCCCATTGGGCACAAATTAAAAGAAAAAAAGCAGCTCAAGATGCTAAAAGAGGTCAGCTTTTTACTAAGCTTATTAGAGAAATTATAGTAGCTGTTAGAACAGGAGGTGGTGGAGATCCAGAACTAAACCCCAGACTTAGAGCTGCCATTCAATCAGCTCGTGCGGTTAATATGCCTAAGGAAAATATAGAAAGGGCTATTAAAAAAGCTCTTGGTTTAGAAGAAGGAACTCATTATGAAGAAGCTACTTTTGAAGGATATGGTCCTGGTGGAGTAGCTATTTTAATTAAGGCCATTACAGATAACAGAAGAAGAACAGTTTCTGAATTAAGACACCTTTTTAGTAAACACGGTGGAAACCTGGCTGAACCAGGTGCAGTAGCCTGGATTTTTGAACAGAAGGGTCTTATAGTGGTTCCTAAGGAAGATGAAGAAAAAGTTTTGGAAATTGCTATAGAAAAAGGTGCTGAAGATACTAAAGAATATGAAAGTGAAATAGAAATAATCACTGAACCTTCTCAATTTGAAGAAATTAAAAAATCCTTAGAGGATGCTGGAATTAAAATAATTTCTGCTAAGGTTACCATGGTTCCTAAGACAACCGTTCCTGTGCAGGATGAATCCACAGCAGGTACACTTTTAAAATTAATGGAAGCTTTAGAAGAACATGATGATGTGCAACAAGTTTATGCTAATTTTGATATCCCTGAAAATATAATGGAAAATTTAAATAAATGAAAATTTTAGGCATAGATCCAGGTCTTAACAATCTGGCTTATGCATTTTTAGAAGTAGAAAAAAGTTTTTATAAATTAAAAGATTGGCAAACCTTTAATACAAAAAATTTGAAAAATATAAGTGATAAGTTAGTTTATTTGTATAATGGTTTAAAAAATATAATAGAAAATTATCAGCCTGATTATATAGCTTTAGAGGAGGTTTTTGCTAAAACTTATCCCACTGCTTCAGCCAAACTGGCACAGGCTCAGGCTATAGTTTTGCTGATTGCAGGTTTATATAAAATACCGGTTAAAATTTATCACCCTTCTGAGATTAAAAAAATTTTTACTCAAAATGGAAAAGCTAAAAAAGATGCTATTTCCAGAGTTTTTAATCTGTTTTTTAAAAATGGAATCCTTGAAGTGGAAACTTTACAAAAAGAGGATGATCATAAGATAGATGCCTTAGCCCTGGCTTTGCTTTTAGCTTTAGAGTTGAGAGGTTAAAATGTTTTATGCTATTAAAGGCTATGTTAGAGCGGTAAATCCTCCTAACAAACTTCTTCTTCAAACTCAGAGTTTTTTAACATGGGAAATTTTACTTCCTTTAAATATAGTAGAATTAATAAGAAATAATTTTTTAGAAAAGGAAATAGAGCTTTATATAGTTCCCATAATAAGAAAAAATGAATATATAGAACTTTATGGCTTCTTAGAAAAAGAAGAAAGAGAATTATTTCTTAAACTAAATACTATTTCCAAAATAGGACCTAAGCTTGCTTTAAATATGCTTTCTGTTTTTTCTCCTGAAACTTTAAGAAGATTGATTCTGGAAAAAAATATTCAAGAACTGGCTAAGGTTCCAGGAATAGGCCCTAAAAGAGCAGAAAAACTCTATTTAGAACTTAAAAATCTTTTTATAAAAACTCCTTTCAAAGGGATAACCTTGCCTGTTGAAAAAGAAATGCTTTTGGAAGAGGCTAAGGGTTGTCTTATTAGTTTAGGTTTTAATAGTAGAGAGATTGAAAAAATTTTATACAAAGTCTTTACCGAAGATGATACTTTGGATACATTGATTAAAAAAGCTTTAAAAGAACTTGCACCCAAATTAAAAGAAGAGACTTTTAAATAAAGAGGAGGAATTTATGGAGCCATTTAAATACTTTTTAAAACCTGAAGAAGTAATTTTGGTTATAATAGATATTCAAGAAAAACTTGTAAAAGCTATGCCTGAAGATATAGCGAAAATAGTAATACAAAACAATATTATTCTTATAGAACTTTGCAAAATTTACAATATTCCTATTTTGCTTACAGAGCAGTATCCCAAAGGATTAGGTCAAACTGTTGAAGAAATCAAAAGAGTTTTACCCGAATATGAACCCATAGAAAAAATAACTTTTAATTCCTGTTTAGAGCCTAAATTTATGGAAAAGTTGGAGAAAAATAACAGAAAAAAAGTAATTTTAACAGGTATAGAAACACATATCTGCGTTTATCAAACTGCCTTAGATTTATTAAATAAAGATTATATAGTTTATCTTCCCAAGGATGCTGTTTGTAGTAGAAAAAAACAAAATTGGGAAACCGGGCTTATGCTTGTATCTTTAGCAGGAGGAGTGGTAGCTGATACAGAAACCTTGATTTTCCAGGTATTGGAAAGAGCAGGAACAGAAGAGTTTAAAAAAATGGTGAAATATATAAAATAAAAAAAATACGTTATGCTTCTTGAAATTTTTAAATTATAGCTTTAAAATGCCAAAATTATGGAAAAAAATATAATTAAAGATTTTTCAAAAACTTGGACAAGACTTAAATTTAAAATATATCCTATATATCGCTGGTTTTTAAATTTATCTTTGTACTGGAAAGTAGGGTTTATTATTGGATCCTGTTTTTTTATAAATCTTTTTATTGCTTTTTATTTTTATTTTTTACTTTATAAAACTACAAATTTACAAAAACAAGTTCCCTACGAATACGAACTTTTAACAACTAAGGCTTTAATTTATATTAATCAACAAAAAACTTCCCGTAATTTTTTTACTCTTAAAGAGAATTTAAAAAAATTTTTACCAGTTTTGGATAAAGCTATTTATGAATATCCTCAGCTTGAATCTCATATTAGAGAAATAAGGAACATCTTATCTCAAAAAACATCTTCCTATGATTTAAATGATTTAAAAACTTTAGAAAAGGATTTTTTAGAAATAAATAAATTTTTCAACAATAGAAGAATCACTTTTGAGAAACGTATAGAAAAGTATAGAAAGATATTAAACTATCTAAAATATATTATGTTTTTTGTAATGATTGTATTTTTAACATGGGGAACTTGGGCATTTTATTATATGGTGAAAAAACCCTTAGACAGGATTTCAGAGAGACTGGACAATTTGATGGAAGAAAAAGAAGATTTTTGGATAGAAGATGCTCAATCTTGTATATTTGAATATCCAGCTCAAGATGAAATAGGGAAATTAATAACCAAGGTGAATGAGATTATTAAAAATTTTAGAACACTTGCTTTGTTTAAGCATACTATTGAAAATGATGAAACTCCAGATCTGGTTTATGAAAGATTGGGTTATTATTTGCAACATATATTAAATATTGATTCAGTTATTATTTACGAGGTTTCCAATTCTCAAAATACTATGCGACCTGTATATGTTTCTCGTGAAGATCTGGATTATCCCTCAGAAAAGCTTTTTAATGCTAATAGATGTAGAGCCAAAAGGACAGGACAAACAGTAACCTCTTTAGAATTTCCTGATATTTGCAAGATTTTTCCATTTAAAGATGAATTTGATTATTATTGTATTCCCATGATGTATGGAGGACAATGTATAGGTATAATAGAAATTCACATTCCCAAGAACAAGTCCTTAGAAGAGAAAAATCAGTTAAAAGAAAAACTAAGGAAGGTTAAAGCATTTATAAAAGAAGCTATTCCTGTAATAGAAGCTAAAAGATATGCTCAGAGTTTGAAAGAACAAAGTTTCAAAGATGCACTCACAGGGTTATACAACAGACATTTTCTGGAAGCTACTTTAGAAAATTTAGTGGCTCAGGTTTTAAGAAGACGAACAACCTTGGGTATTCTTATGTGTGATTTGGATTATTTTAAGTCTGTAAACGATAAATATGGGCATGATGCAGGAGATATAATTTTAAAAGAAACTGCCAGGCTTTTAGCTTCTAATGTAAGAAAATCAGATATAGTGGTTAGATTTGGAGGAGAAGAATTTTTAATACTTTTAGTAGATGTTAAAGAAGGAGAAAGTGTAAAAATAGCTGAAAAATTGAGAAAAATTATAGAAACTACCGATTTTAAAATACCTCAAGGTGTAATAAAAAGGACTATTTCTATAGGAGTATCAGAATTTCCTGTAGATACCTCGGCTATATGGGAAGCAATAAAATATGCAGATGTTGCCCTTTATAAAGCTAAAGAACTTGGAAGAAACAGGGTTGTAAGATTTAAAAAAGAATTCTGGACTGATGAAAATTATTGATTCTTGGTAATTATAGGTATAAGTAAAAAAGCTGGTAAAGAAACAAAAAAAGTAAAGGTAAAAAACCAGGTATATCCCAAGTAAGTAGCTCCTAATCCTGCTAAACTTCTTGATAAGGTAAGAGATAAGCTGAAAAGAGTAGAAAAAACCGCATATTGAGTAGAGGAAAATTCTTTTTTACAAAGACCAGTTAAAAAAGTTAAAAAAGCAGCAGTGCCAAGTCCACCTGTAAAGCTTTCAAAAAAAGAAGCAAAATAAACTGTTTCCTTAGGAAATTGAGGCAGAGACGCCAAAGCATAGCCTAAGTTGGATAAAGATTGCAAAAATCCGAGGATAAAAAGAGACTTCCTTATACTCCAGAGACTTGAAAGATAACCTCCTAAAAGAGAACCTAAAATTGTTAACACACTTCCTATCATTCCAGATATAAATCCTATTTCAAGCCTGCTAAATCCTTTATCTACCCAAAAAGGATAAACCATGGCTCCAAGAAGGGCATCTCCTATTTTATAAGTAAACACAAAAAGAAGAAGGTAAAAAGCCTTTTCTCTTTTTAAAATCTCTTTAAAAGGTTCTATAAATTGAGCTTTTAAAGAAAGATCACCTTTATTAGCTTGGGTTTTTAAAAAACTGTTTAAAATTAAAAAAATACCAGCTAAAAAAGCAGTAATACTGATTATATAAAAAATGGGTTTAAATCCTAAATAATGACTCAGAGCAACAGCACCTCCTCCACAAATAATGAGAGATACTCTATAGGCAGAAATACGAAAACCATTGGCTTTTCCAAAGAATTTGGGAGGTATCCATTCTACTACAAAACCATCAGCTGAGGTATCAAATAAAGTAGAAAAAAAGGTTAACCCCAAGAGAAAAAGGAAGAATAAATGCTCAGCAGGAGAAAAAAAAGAAAGGGCTAAAATATTTAAAGAAATTCCTATTAAAGAAATTCCCATCCAAAAATTTTTATAAAAATATCTGTCTATAAGAGGAGCAAAAAGAAGTCTTAAACTCCAAGGAAGTCCTGCTATAGAAAAAAAACCTATAGTGGCAAGAGATACCCCCTTGGTTCTTAAAAAGACAGGTATAAAAGTATAAAAAAAACCAAAAGGAAGCCCTGAAAAGAAATAAATAAAGCTTATATAAAAAAGTTTTTTATTAAATTTTTCAGACATTTTTTAATTTAAAAATCCGCTAAAATAATTTAAAAAAGACATTATAATACATTTTTTGAAAAAAATAATTTTAAGTTTACTAATTTTGCAGGAGGAGAAAATTGTATTATGAAATTGTTTTAAAGGTACCTAATAAAAATAATTTAGGAGAATTAATAGAAGAATTTTTATATGAACATTTTACTCAGGGTTGGGAAATCACAGAGGAAAAAAATATGATAATTTTTAAGATTTATGCAAAAGAAAGAGACCCTGAAATAGATAATTTGGAAAAATTTTTAGCAAAACATTTAGATATAGAGGTAGAATATAGACTTATTAAAGAAGAAAATTGGGCAGAGGTTTGGAAAGCCAATTTTAGACCTATTAAATTAGGGAAAAATCTGGTAGTTATTCCTCCTTGGGAAAAATATGAGTCTTATTCTGAAGAAATAGTTATAATTATAGAACCTGCTCAAGCTTTTGGAACCGGACATCATCCCACAACCCAGATGATGCTTGAAAATATAGAAAATTATGCAGAAAAATTTGGTAAAGGATTTTTAAAAATACTGGATTTGGGATGTGGAACAGGTATTCTTGGAATAGCCTGTGCTAAACTTATATCAAATTGCAAAATATGGGCTGTGGATATAGATGAAGAAGCTATAAAAGCATGTAAATATAATGTAAAATTAAATCAGGTGCAGGAAAAATTTTTCATTCAAAAAGAGATTCCTGAAGAGAAGTTTGATCTTATTTTAGCAAATATAGGATATAGGGAGCTTAAAAATTTAGCTTCCTCAATAAAAAAGCATTCTAAAAAAGATAGAACTCATGTATTTTTAACAGGTATTTTAAATGAGGATGCAGAGAAAATAGAAAAACTTTATAGAAATTTAGGATATCAATTAGTAAAAAAACAAAGCGAAAAAGAATGGGCTTTTCTCTGGATGAAGCTTTAATTACACAAAGAATGGCGTATTTTTCTTGCCAAGGCTTTAATTTCTTGTATTTTTTGCCAGTCAGGTCTTTTTAAAGCAGGGAAAATAGTATTGTTATGGAAAATAGGATCTTCATCTATAGGATAACGGGAAGTAATTTTGGCTTTTTCAAAAAAAGGAGTCCCTGGAATTGGAGAAAATTCAGCTAAATAAGGAGGAACTCTCTTTTCTGCCAAAAATAAAAGTCCTTTTTTCACCTCTTCAAAATTTTCCTCTGGAATACCATAAAGAAAATACGCCCCTAATTCCTTTTCTTTAAAGCCAGCTTCTTTTAAATAAGCTACAGCTTGCAAAAATTCTTCAATGCTTACTTTGTTATCAAAACGGTTTTCCACCCTTTCAAGCCCAATTCTAATAGTTTTAAAACCTGCCTTTTTTAAAAGATGAGCTACCTCTTTATTAACAAATCTGGCATGAATAGCATTAGGAGTATGAAAACGAAGGATTAAATTATGGTTTATAATATTTTCAAGAATTAATCTGAGATGATTCTCAAAGTTAAATAAAAGGGCATCATCATAAAAGGCGAAATCAACTACTTTATAAGTTTTATGCCAGAATAAAATCTCCTTAAAAATTTCTTCAGGATTTCTTGGTTCAAATTTAGGATAAAGTCTTTTAGAAGCACAATAGGGACAATTAAAAGGGCATCCTAAACTTGTCATTATTATTACATAAGGGATACAGCTCTGTAAATCAAAAATGGGATAGTCATGCTTATGGGGTTCTTTAGAAGGAGGATACAATTTTAATAGTTGATTTAGAAAATCCTCATGATGCTCTGTTACAATAAAGATAGGATAATCAGAGTAATGATTTTCTATCAAACTTTTTAAGTGATTATAACAGAGTTTGGCATAAATGCCTCCTATATAAATAGGGGTTTCAGGATAATGAGAAGTTAAAAACTTTATAAGTGCTATAAGTCCTGGATACCAGTAAGTAAGGGTGCAGGTTATAAGAATAGCTTTAAATTTTATAGATTTTAGAATGTTTTTTAAAATCTTAAGAGGTAGTCCATAGCGATAAAACTTTCTTGGAACATCTTGAAAATAAACAGGCTTTGGGAAGAATTCTTTGTAAAAATGTCCTGTCCCAAAACTTTTTCTTTTAGGTTTTTTAGGAAGTTCTGGATGAAAAGGATCTAAAAGGTCTAAATAATAAATAGAATATCCAAGTTTTCTTAGTTTGCCTCCGATAAAAAGAAGTCCATAAGGTTTAAGCCAGAAATCATAAGCTGCAAAATCATAAATCCAGGGATTAAGAAGAAGAAAATCAAAAGTCATCTAAACTTTGAAATTTGCAATTTAGTTACATGTTTTTGATTTGGATTTTTAATTTAAACCAAAAATTTTTAAAATGCAAATTATTTAGGGATGGGAAAGTATTCATAAATAGGGATTTCTTTTTTATAGCCAAATACATATATCCAAAAATGATGAATTAATTCTACAGGGTATATATTATTAGCATAAAATTTTTTACCATTTTTAACTTTTACTGTAAGGATCCACCATCCAGGTTCTTCTAAGGACATTATAAAAAAGCCATTTTTGGTAATTTTAACAGTCTTTTTAAGATAAGGATAATTTATTTCTCCATAAGAATCCTTAGGAAGATCTTCAAGTCTTAAAAAGACAGGACTAAATCTTTCAGCTTCTACAGTTCCATTTTCTAATGGTTTATTTTTATAAAATACCTGTCCCCAGAAAATTCCATTTTTTCTAAAACCATAAGGTCTGGTATAAGGCTTTATTTCTAAATCAAAACCACAGGAATTATCCCACCCCTTTTCAATTCCAACATGAAAAGGGGTTTTTACCAGGAATTTATTTAAAATACCATCTCTGGTAAGGGTATAATCACTTTCAATACAAATATAATAATCGCCTTTTATTTTAGGAATAATCTTTATTTTATACCCTATTCTTTTAGTATTCAGAGCTTTATCAATAAATTCCTCTCTAAGAAGAGTTAATTTATTAAAGGTTCCATTAGGAGAAAGGAGAAAAACTTTTTCAGGGGGTTTTAGGTCATAAATAAGACCAAAGGCTGGTTCTCCAGCCCCTATGTAAAAAACTTTCTCTTTACCTGTCAAACCATAATTATCAGGAACAGAAATAGAAAAAACTTCATAAGCAAAACTTAAATAAGGATTTAATATAAAAAAGATGAATAAAAATATAAAAAACATTTTTTAAGTAAATCTATTTAAAATCCATGAGATAATAGCACTTTTAAGTTGTAATTCCTGTTCCGGAGTAAGACTTGAAAGCCAGTATTTAATCCATTTCTGAAGTCTATTTAAATGGATTTTGGGAATTTTTTCTCCATAAATCATTTCTAAAGCTCTAAGATACCATATAAAAATGGCTTGAAGAGGCATAAATCTATATTCTAAAGTAATAGGATATAAAGCCTCATAAAAAGCTCTGGTAGCAAACTTCTTTTCAGGTTCATTTGTAAATCTTCTAATACTAAGTTTAGAAACACTAATAGGTTGTTCTTCTTCTTCAGAAATTGCCAAACTTCTTAAATAATCCAGATTTTTTTCTAAAGCATTTAATTTTTCTCGATTTAATTTTATAATCTCATCTTGAAGAGCTAATAAAGCTAACGGATTTTCTCTTTCTCTATAATATTTAGCTAACTTTTGTTTTAAAATAGATTTACGAGAACGTCCGCCCATAAAACCCCTCTTTTTGAAATTTATACTCTTATAATAAAATCATACTTTTATAAATTTTCAAGTAAAATTTTTTAAATTCCAAAAACCAGGAAACTAAAAATACTCATAAGGCTTAAAGAAGCTGTTTCTGCTTTTAGAATATAAGGTGAAATAGTAATAGGATAAAATGTTTTTTTTAGTAAAAGCTCTTCCTCTTTTTTACTAAAGCCACCTTCTGGTCCTGATATTAAAATTATTTCCTGAGCTTTTTCCAATTTTTGCATTAAATCTTTTAAACTCGTTTTTTTTCCTGAAGAACCAAAAAATTTTAAACTATCATTAAAGTCATTCTTTAATAAAAATTCTGTAAGATTAACCACAGGAGAAATTTCAGGTAAAAAAAGTCTTCCAGATTGTTTTAAAGCATTTATAGCTTTTTTCCTCAAACGTTCTTGCAATTTTTCTGAGGGTTTTACTACGGAAAAGTCACTATAAAAAGGTATAAATTTACCAATTCCTAATTCAGTTCCTTTTTCTACTAAAAATTCTGTTTTATCACCTTTTAGAATAGGTATAAAAGCTAAAATTTTTTTCAAATGAGGTTTTTCTGTTCTTAAAACAGAGCAGATTTTTACTTTAGCCTGCCAAACTTTTCCTTTTTTAAAAATATCTGTGATTTCTCCTTCAAATTCAAATCCTTTACCGTTTATTAATTTTATTTTATCTCTTTTCTTTTTTCTCAAGACCTTTAATAAATGATGACTCTCTTCTTCAGAAAGAAATCCTTCATCTCCTTCAAAATCAAAGAAGAATCTATTTCCACCTTGAAGATCCATAGGATTATAATACAATTAAAATTAATGTCTGCCAATATAGTTATTTATAATGCCAGTGCTGGAAGCGGTAAGACCTATCAATTATCCCTTAATTATCTTAAACTTTTAAAAGATCTTTCAAATAACAATCTTAAAAATCTTTTAGCCATTACCTTTACTAATAAAGCTGCTTTTGAAATGAAAGAAAGAGTAATTCAATTTTTAAAAGAAATTATAAAGAATACAGAAAGAGGTAAAGCCTTAAAAAAGGAGCTTAACTTCAGTGAAAAAGAAGCAGAAGCACTTTTAGAAGAAATTTTCTTAAATTACGATAATTTTCAGGTAAAAACCATAGATAGTTTTCTTTTAAATCTTTATAAGGCATTGGCTTATGAATTGAATCTTATTTCTGATTTTCAAATAAAAAGATATATAGATGAATCCCTTATAGAAAAAGCTCTGGAAAGAGTCTTTGAAGAGGCTTATCAAAATAAAAATCTGTTTCTTTTTTTAGAAAGTTTTGTAGAGCATCTTTTAAAAACCCAGAAGCAATTAAAAATAGATATCAAAAATAAGCTTGTTAAATCCTTAGAAACAATTTTACATAAGATCACTTACAAAAAAGAACTTATAGAAGCTATAAATATTTATAAAGAAAGAGATCTAAAAGAAATAGCCCAATTTGTAAATCAGGAAGATTTATCTCAATACTCCAAGGACTATTATTTAACCCTTTATTCTTTGGTAAAAGATAAATTGGAAGAGATTTTTTATAAAGAAAAAACTTTATTTATAGGTCTTTGGAAGGAAAAATTATCTGAGTTTATTTCTTCTCAAGATGGATTTATTCCTTGGATTTATGTAAAACTCGGTAGTTTAGAGGGAATAATTATAGATGAATTTCAGGATACAGATAGACTACAGTGGGAGGCTATTTTGCCTATTGTGGAAGATCTGATAAGCAGAAATAAATTTTTAATATGTGCAGGAGATCCTAAGCAATCTATTTTCCAATGGAGAGGCGGTGATCCTTTTCTTTTGCAAGAAATTCTTAATAAATTTTCCAATTATTCTGTGAAGGTTGAAGTTTTAAATAAAAATTATAGAAGTTGTTCCAATCTTGTAAATTTCAACAATCTTTTCTTCTCAGTGCTTAAAAATAACAAAGAACTTAAAAAGGAAATTTTAGCTGAGATTATTTTTGGTAAAAATGATAAATTTGAAAGAAAAGAAGAGGTTTTACAAAAAGTTTTGGAAGAATTTGATAGAAATTTTAGACATATTCAGCAAGAACCAACTCAAAATCTTGATGGAGAGGTTAATTTAAGATTTATAAAATTAGATTCCATAAATTCTTCAGATTCTAAAAAGTATAATAAAATCAGATTAAATGATTTGATAAAAGATGAAATTTTAAACATATTAGAAGAACTAAAAAATAGAGAAAATTTTGAGGATGTAGCAATTTTAGTCAGAAAAAATGAAGAAATTACTGAACTTTCCTCATTTTTATTAACTCAAGGATTTAAAGTAATAGGAACCTCTTTTTTAAAATTGAAAGAATCTAAACTTGTAAATTCTTTTGTTTCTTTGCTAAAATTTTTGAACTATCCCGAAGATAACATAGCTTTAGCAGGATTTTTAAATGGAGGATTTACTCAAAAAGGTGAGGATATTTTTAAGAGCTATTGTGAAGCAAAATTAAGAGGAATTAATCTGAATTTGATAGATTTTGTTAAAACCGAATTTAAAGACTTCTGGAAAGTTTATATAGAGGATTTATTAAATAAAAGCAAAATTCTATCTTTTTATGAGCTTTGTCAGTATATTTCCAATGTTTTTAGATTAAAAGAGAAAGAAGAAGTTTCTTATTTATACAAATTTTTGAGTATAATACTTGATTTATCTTCTAAGGGTGGAGATTTAGAAGACTTTTTAGAATATTGGGAAAAGTATTCTGAAGATGAATTAGAAATTCCAAAAGATAAGGAGGCTATAAAAATTTTAACCATTCATCTTGCTAAAGGATTAGAATTTAAACATGTTATTTTACCTTTAACCTGGGAAGAAAAGGAATATACTGCTGATTTGGGTTTGATATTTTATAATGGAAAGATCTATAAAGGCAAAAAGGAAGAACTTCCAGAAGAGGCTATTATAGGATGGTATTTAGATAAGGCTAAACAAAAACTTGAGATTTTTAATCTGCTTTATGTAGCATTTACAAGAGCTATAAAAAACTTATATATAATTCTTCCAGAAGAGGAATTAAAAAATTTCAAAATGGAAGGTTTTAAGATTTTTAGAAAAGTTTATGCTTTTCTGGAGAAAGAGAAAGATTTTTCAATAAATTCTTTTAATTCTTTATAGCTATTTACATAAAAATCAGCTGATAGTTTAGGATTTTTAAAAGCTACCAGTTTTACTTTACAGTTTTTACATAAGGCTTCGTCTACTTTAGAATCTCCTATATAAAGAGCTTCTTCTGGTTCAACTTTAAAATACTCTAAAATAGTAGAAAGAGCAGAAGGATTATTTTTGGGTATTTTATCTGCGCTCATTATAAAATCAAAATATTTTTCTAATTGGAAGTGTTTTATTAAAGGGTAGGTGGAGGTAGTTCTATTGGTGCAAAGAGCAATAAAAAAATAGTTTTTAGCCCATTCTAAGAATTCTTTTAACCCTTCTTCCATAACCATATATTTAAAAAATAGAGTATAAGGAGTTTCTTTTTGAATTTTTTTAGCTAATTCTAATTTTTCAGGATGATTTCTTAGCAAGAATTCTATGCATTCATTTACAGAATGCATATGAATAAACTCTATTTCTTCTTCAGTCATGGGTTTTCTTCCGATCTTTTCTAAGATATAATTGTAAAAATAAGTATTGGCTAATTTAGAGTCAAAAAGCACACCATCACAATCAAATACCAAAAGTTTTAAATTATACCTCATATTATTTTTTTCTTTCTAAAAGATAATCTGTAATAAATAAAAGAAGGTCTTTATAGAAATTAGCGGGTAGATTATTTAATGAACTTTTAGCTAAATTAATATATTCTTTAGCTTTTAATTTAGCTTTTTGAAATCCCTGATTTTTTTCTATAATAGCTTTGGCTTCTTCAAAATCTTTTTTTGTGGTTTCAGGAGTTTTAAGAAGATATAAAAGTCTTTCTTTTTCAGAAGGTGGAGCATTTTCAAGGGCATAAATAACAGGTAAAGTTATTTTCCCTTCTTGAAAATCTTTTCCTAAATCTTTACCTGTTTCAGTGCTAAGATAATCAAGGAGATCATCCACAATTTGAAAGGCTAAACCTAAATATTTGCCGAAGTTTTTAAGAGAAAGTCTTTGTTCAGAATTTGCTCCTCCCAAAATTGCCCCGGTTTCACAGCAGGCAGAGATTAATACAGCTGTTTTTCTAAAAATGACATCTTCATAGTCTTTTTCTGTAAGCTCGGTGTTATCCAGATTTAAAAGCTGCAAAACTTCTCCTTCACTCATAAGAAGAGTGGTGTTAGTAATAACTTCCATAATTTCAGGATTTCTTAAAGAACTTGCAATTTTAAGAGACTTTGCATAAAGATAATCTCCTACCAAAATAGTAGCTTGATTACCCCAGAGATTTCTTGCTGCTTTTCTTCCTCTTCTAAATTGGGCTTCATCTACTACATCATCATGAAGCAGAGTAGCAGCGTGTAAATACTCAAAAAGAATAGAAATTTTATAAACACTTGTAAGATCAGAATTATCATTGAATAGTTTAGCAGAAAGAACAGTTAATAAAGGTCTAATTCTTTTTCCACCAGAAAAAATTATATACTCACTAACTTGGTTAATAAAGGGATGCTGAGCGTCTAAGTAAGTTTGTAAATATTTTTCAATATTTTCAAGTTCAGTTTTTAAATACTCTAAGGGTGTTATTACTTTCATTTTTTAAAATCCTCTTTTTGCATTATAAAATAAAATTTTTATTTTGAAAAGTATAAAAATTATAGAGAGATAAATCAATAAAAAATAAAAAAATTAAAAAAATTTTTACAAAAAATAGGTATAAAACTTATTTTTCCCTCATTATTTGCTTTTAATTATAAATAAAACTTTTTAATAGGTTTTGACTTTAGAGGTTAATTGTTTAATAATTTGAAAATAAATAAATAATAGGTAAAACAAATTATGTTAAAGGAGGTTCCCTATGTCTGAGTTGTATTTTAAAAGACCTATGCCTCATGGCGGGAAGTTAGTAGAAAGAGTTATCAAGGATAGGAAGGTTGCTAAGAAGTATTTGAAAGCTTGTACAAAGTATTGTAAATTTTATGACATCAAACCCACTCTTCATTACAAAAGAGGAGTTCCTGTAAGAAATGTTTACCGTGAGATTATGTCTGTATGTTATGGATTTTTTAGTCCTGTAGAAGGTTCCATGACTTCTGCAGAGTTAGAGTCTGTGCTTTCCAAGAGGAGATTATTAAGCGGCTGGGTATTCCCTTATCCTATTTTATTTGATATTTCCAAAGAAGATTTTCAGCAGCTTGGAGTTTCTGAGGGGGATAGACTTATTCTTAGACTTAAAGGAAAGCCTTTTGCCATGTTAGATATAGAAGAAATTTATGAGATTGATCCTGAAGAATTAGCTAATAGAACTTTTGGAACTCCTGAAACTAATCCTGAAGTAGTAAGAGAAAAATTTGATGATAAACATCCTGGTTGGGTTATTTATAGAAGTTATCAACCTATCATTTTGGCTGGTAAATATACTATTATTAATGAACCTGTATTTAAGCCACCATTTGATAGATTCTGGATTCCTCCAAGAAAAGCAAGGGAAATTTTTGAAGAAAGAAATTGGAGAACAGTTATTGCTCACCAGACCAGAAATGTCCCTCATGTTGGACATGAGATGCTTATGAAAGCTGCAGCTTTTACTGGTGATGTAGAGCCTTGTCATGGAATTTTAGTTAATGCTATTATTGGTGTTAAAAGAAGAGGAGATTATCCTGATGAAGCAATCTTAGAAGCTCATGAAATGGTGAATAAAGCTGGATATATTAAGCCTACTCGTCATTTGGTTAGCTTTACTCTTTGGGATATGAGATATGGTAATCCTTTAGAAAGTATTCTTCATGGAATTATTAGACAGAATATGGGTTGTACTCATCATATGTTTGGCCGTGATCACGCTGCAGTAGGAGAATATTATGATAAATTTGCTACACAGATTCTTTGGTTAAAAGGTATTCCCAGCTATGGTTTTGACAAACCTATCAATGAAGTAGAAGGAGGATTGCAGATCAGACCACAAAATATGAGAGAATTTTGGTATTGTCCACATTGTAAGGAAATGGCTTATAGTGAAAGCTGTGGTCATGACAAAGAAAAGCAGAAACTCAGTGGTAGTTTAATTAGAGGATTGGTAGCTGAAGGAGTTCAGCCCCCAGCAATTATTATGAGACCTGAGATATTTAAAGTGATTGTAAAATGGTGGAGAAAATTTAACTATCCATTTGTAAATGAAAAATACGTCCTTTATAAAGAACAAGAATTAGAAGTTGATTTACCTGATTTAGACTAACAAATTTTTAAAAATATAGGAGGTGATAACATGGAATACATTTTAGAAGTATTTTTAGACGAAAATAGATTGAACAAAATAAAAGGGAGTCCGGTTGAATCTCAAATTGAAGCTGTGTTTGGTGGAGAGTTAAAGGTTTTAAGAGTAAAGATTGGTGAGGAGTTGAAAGATGAAATTTTAAAAGCTTTTGAAACTGCTCGTATTGATTCACGTGCCTGTATTACAGATACTCCTGTAGCTTTTAAAAGAGCTCTTTTTGAGGAAATCGCTAAGCAGAAAACATTAGGAGAGGAGGTTGTAAAAGGAGTTCTTAGTAGAATTGACGAAATTAAAGAAGCTGCAGCTAAAGAAGCAGAATTTTTACCTGCTCCTGATATTGATATTAGTGATATTGATTAATTCTTAAAGGGGGTGTTTCCCCCTTTAAGAATTTAAAAATGTAAAAATGAAAGAAAAAATGAGAAAAAATTTGATAATTTCGGATAATTTAAAGATAAATAAGTTAAAATAGAAATTGACTTATTGGTTGAAAATTATATAAATATCTTAAAAATTTTTTAAATAGTAGAATAAAAATCAAAAAAGGAGGTTGGCTATGCCAAGTTATGTAAACCCTGAAAAGTGTGATGGTTGTAAGGGTGGTGACAGAACTGTATGTATGTACATTTGTCCTAATGACCTTATGATTCTTGATCCTGAAGCTATGAAGGCTTATAACCAGGAACCTGATCAGTGCTGGGAGTGTTATAGCTGTGTAAAGAGTTGTCCTCAGGGGGCTATTTCAGTTAGACATTATGCTGATTTTGCTCCTTTGAATGGAACTTGCCAGCCTATGCGTGGAACCACAGACATTATGTGGACTATCAAGTTTAGAAATGGTGTTGTTGTAAGATTTAAGTTCCCGATTAGAACTACACCTGAGGGTTCTGCTGATCCTACAGTTGGGAAACCTGATCCTGATCCATCTTTAATTAATAACAACCAGCTTTTTACTGAGGCTGCAGATGGTGTAGAACCTGCTAAACCTGAAGCAGTATTGAACAAGAAGTTTGAAGTTGCTGCTCTTGGTAAAACTGCTAAGTTTTAAATAGTGTAATTAAATGGTTGGTGTAATAATGAAAAAAATTTTAAAATTTTAAAAGGAGGTGGCAGTTATGCCTAAGATTTGGTTTTATAATTCTGGTTTGCCATGTGCAGAGCCTGAAATTGTAGAAAAAGAAACAGATATTTTAATTGTTGGTGGTGGAATGGCTGCTTGTGGAGCAGCGGTAGAAGCTGTTCGTTGGGCTAAGCCTCATGGTTTAAGAATTTTGCTTTGTGATAAAGCTGCTATGGAAAGATCTGGTGCTGTTGCTATGGGTCTTTCTGCTATTAACACTTATATTGGAGAAAATAAGCCTGATGACTATGTAAGAATGGTTCGTTGCGACTTAATGGGAATTGTTCGTGAAGATCTTGTATTTGATGTTGGTCGTCATGTTGATGATACAGTGCATTGTTTTGAAGAATGGGGTCTTCCTATCTGGAAAAAAGATCCTAATACAGGAAAAACCTTGGATGGAGCTGAGGCTAAGGCTAAAGGTTTGACTTTGAAGGGAGGTGCTCAACCTGTTCGTTCTGGACGCTGGCAGATCATGATCAATGGAGAATCTTATAAGGTAATTGTAGCTGAAGCTGCTAAGAATGCTATTGAATCCTATGAAAATGCTGAATACATTGAAAGATGTTTTATTGTGAGGCCTTTACTTGATGCTAATGAGCCCAATCGTTGTGCTGGAGCAGTAGGATTTTCTGTTAGAGAGAATAAGATTTTCATTATAAAAGCTAAAGCTACTTTACTTTCTACAGGTGGTGCTGTTAATATTTTCCGTCCAAGATCCATTGATGAAGGTAAAGGACGTGCTTGGTATCCTGTATGGAATCCTGGAACCGGTTATGCTATGTGTGCTATGACTGGTGCTAAACTTGTTCTTATGGAAAACAGATTTATCCCTGCACGTTTTAAAGATGGTTATGGTCCAGTTGGTGCTTGGTTCTTGCTCTTTAAAGCCAGAGCAAGCAATGCTTTTGGTGAAGATTATATTGCTAAACATAAAGATGAACTTAAGAAATTTGCTCCTTATAGTGAAGCTTCTGTTATTGGAACCTGTTTAAGAAACCACGCTATGCTTATTGAAATGGAAGCTGGTCGTGGTCCTATTTATATCCATACTGAATGGGCACTTCAGGAAGCAGCAAAGAATATGGATAAAAAAGAGTTCAAGCATCTTATTGCTGAAGCTTGGGAAGACTTCTTAGATATGTGTGTAACTCAGGCTGGACTTTGGGCTTGTTTAAATATTGAACCTGAAAAAGTTCCTTCTGAAATTATGCCTACTGAACCTTATCTCCTTGGATCTCATGCTGGATGTGCTGGAGCTTGGGTATGTGGCCCTGATGAAGATTGGGTACCTGAAGAATATAAAGCTCCTTGGAAAGAGATAGGTCTTTATAACAGAATGACAACAGTAAAAGGTCTTTTCTGCGCTGGTGATACTGTAGGAGCTTCTGGACATAAATTCTCTTCTGGTTCTCACGTAGAAGGAAGAATTGCTGCAAAAGCTATGGTTAAATTCTGTCTTGATAACAAAGATTATACTCCTACTCCTAAGGAAAATGCTGAAGATTTAAAGAAGGAAATTTATGCACCTTGGTATAGATTTGAACAATTCAAGAATGCTTCTACACATTATGAAATCAACCCCAATTATCTAATTCCTCGTCATATTCAGGCAAGACTTATGAAACTTATGGATGAATATGTAGCTGGAACTTCTACTTTCTATAAAACCAACAAGGTAATGCTTGAAAGAGGATTGGAACTTCTTAGAATGTTGAAAGAAGATATGCAGATGGCTGCAGCCAGAGATCTTCATGAACTTATGAGAGCTTGGGAAAATATTCATCGTGTATGGACTGCTGAAGCTCATCTCTTGCATATTCTCTTCCGTGAAGAAACCCGTTATCCTGGATACTTCTATAGAACAGACTTTCCTGAACTTAAAGATGATGAATGGAAATGTTTTACTCTTTCCCATTGTGATCCTGAGACCAAGGAGTGGACTTTAGAAACATATCCTTATGTTCAGATCATTCCTGATCCACTTGGACCGTAAATTTAAATAATAATATTTAAGAGGGGGCTAATAGCCCCCTCTTTTTTATTTTTTTCAGAATAAATCTCCTTATGGAAAAGGAGATTTATTCTGAAAAAGTGTCTTAGGGAGGGGATTATGGGACAATTACCTATATTAGTAGTAGGTGGAGGCATTAGTGGGATTACAGCAGCTGTTGAGGCTGCTGAAGTAGGGGCAGAAGTTATTTTGATAGAGAAAGAGCCGAGTTTAGGAGGTAGAGTTGCTCAGCTTCGTTATTATTTTCCTAAGTTATGTCCTCCTACATGTGGTTTGGAGATAAATTTTAGAAGAATTAAATCCAATCCTCGTATCAAAGTTTATACTATGGCTGAGGTAATGGAAATTTCTGGAGAGCCTGGAAATTATAAAGTTAAAGTCAAGATCAGACCTCGTTATGTAAATGATAATTGTACTGCTTGTGGAGAATGTGAAAAAGTTTGTGAAGGAGAAAGGGTGAGTGATTTTGATTTTGGATTAAGAAAAACCAAAGCTATTTATTTACCTTATCCTATGGCATTTCCAATGAAATATGTTCTTGACAAGGATGCATTAGCTCCCGGAGATTTGGAAAGAATAATGGCAGCTTGTAAATATAATGCTATAGATCCCGACATGAAAGAAGAAATAAAAGAATTTGAGGTTGGAGCTATTATCTGGGCAACAGGATGGAAACCTTATGATGCAACCAAACTTGATAATTTAGGTTATGGAAAGTTTACTAATGTAATTACTAATATGCAGATGGAAAGGTTAGCTTCTCCTTGGGGGCCTACAGGAGGAAAAATTTTAAGACCATCTGATAATACACCTCCTAAAAAGGTTGCTTTTGTTCAGTGTGCAGGATCTCGTGATGAGAATCATTTACCTTATTGTTCTTATATTTGCTGTTTGGCATCTTTAAAGCATAGTCTTTATTTAGCAGAACAAGATCCTGAAGCTGAAGCTTTGATTTTTTATATTGATATTAGAACACCTGGAAGATATGAAAAATTTTTGAGAAGAGCTCAAGAAGAAGCAAGAATCACTTTTATAAAAGGAAAAGTTGCTAAAATTGAAGAAGATCCAGAGACTAAGGATTTAATAGTTACAGCAGAAGATACTCTTTCTGGTAAAAAAATAAATGAAAGAGTTAATATGGTAGTATTAGCTCTTGGTATGCAACCAAGTATTGCCGGAATGGAAATACCTGGTCTGAAAGTGGATGAGAACGGATTTGTTTTCTATGAAGAAGGAATTATTGGATGTGGATGTGCTAAAATGCCTTTAGATGTTATGACTTCTAATGAGACAGCAACAGGGGCAGCTTTGAAAGCTATTCAAATTATAAAAAGGGGGTAAAAAATGCAGAAAATAGGTGTATTTATATGTACCTCATGTAATATAGGAGAGCGTTTAGATATAGCAGAATTGGAAAATGCAGCTAAGGAGCAGGGAGCTGCGGTAGTATATAGTAGAGAGGCTTTATGTTCTAAAGAGGGAAGAGCATTTATAGAACAGAAAATTAAAGAAGATGGTTTGGAAGCTGTTTCAATTTGTGCCTGTTCACAAAGAGTGAATTATGATGTTTTTAATTTTGATAATGTTGCTGTAGATAGAACAAGTTTAAGAGAGGGAGTTGTTTGGAGTAGATTTCCTTTAGGAGAAGAAGGAGAAGTTTTAGATGATTCTGCTGAATATGTAGAAGGTGTAACTTTTAAAGATGAGCTTATGGCTTTAGCTAAGGATTATGTTAGAATGGGTGTAGCTAAACTTCAGAGCTATAATTTTCCACAACCTTATAAACCTGAAGAGGAGATTTCTAAGACCATATTAGTAATTGGTGGAGGTGTAGCAGGTCTTACTGCAGCTTTAGAAGCTGCTAAAGCTGGACATGATGTGGTTTTGGTTGAAAAAGAAAAAGAACTCGGTGGTTTTGTGGCTAAAATGAAAGCTCATTGTGAAATAAAACCTCCTTATAAAAACATAGTTCCCCCTATTGTAAATGATCTAATTTCTCAAGTAGAAAGCAATGACAAAATAAAGGTATATAAAGGAGCTACAGTAGCTCAAATTTCTGGAGCTCCAGGTTTATTTAATGTGAAAATTAAACAGGGTGGTAAAGAGATAGAAGAGAAAATAGGAGCTATAGTTTTAGCTGCTGGTTTTAAGCCTTATGATGCAAGTAAGCTTTCTGATTTAGGATATGGAACAATTAAGAATGTGGTTACTAATGTTCAATTTGAACAGATGGCAAAAGAGGATAAATTAGTAAGACCTTCTGATGGGGCACCTATTAAGAGTGTTCTTTTTATTCAATGTGCAGGTCAGCGTGATGAGAATCATTTGCCTTATTGTTCTGGTTTTTGTTGTTTAGCATCTTTAAAACAGGCAAAATATATTAGGGAAGCTGATCCTGAAGCAAAGGCTTTTATAATTTATGATCATATGAGAACCATGGGAATTTTTGAGAACTTCTATAAAACTTTACAGGATGATCCAGGAATATTTTTAACTAAAGGCAAGGTGGTAAGTGTTTCTGAAGGAGAAAATGGCAAAGTAAAAGTTGTAGTAGATGAGACTTTATTAGGAGAGAGATTAGAAATTGAAGTTGATGTGGTTGTTCTTGCTACAGGAATGGTGCCTGTTACTGCAGAAGAACCTGTTCTTAATTTAGAATACAGACAGGGACCAGGTCTTCCAGAAGAGGAATTAAATCTCTTTTACGGGTATGCAGATTCTAATTTTATATGTTTTCCTTATGAAACAAGAAGAACAGGAATCTATGCAGCGGGAGCTATTCATCAGCCTATGACTATACAGCAGGCCATAGAAGATGCTCGTGGTGCTACTCTTAAGGCTATACAATGCTTGGTTGCTATTGAAGAAGGACATGCTGTACATCCAAGAACCTGGGATTATGCTTATCCAGAATTTGATTTAAAAATGTGTACTCAGTGTAAGAGATGTACAGAAGAATGTCCTTTTGGTGCTTTAAATGAAGATGAAAAGGGCTTTCCAATTCAATTTGTAACCAGATGTAGAAGATGTGGAACTTGTTTTGGTGCTTGTCCTCAGAGAATTATTAGTTTTAAAGACTACTCTATAGATATGATAACCAATATGATAAAAGCTACTGAGATGCCTGAACAAGGCTATGGATTATATAGACTGATGGCTTTTGTATGTGAAAATGATGCTTTACCAGCATTAGATATGGCTGCTTATCAAAAGAAGAGCCTTCCTGTTAGTTTTAGAATTATACCTGTAAGATGTTTAGGATCAGTTAATGTTTCTTTTGTAAAAGATGCTATGAGTAAAGGGTATGATGGTATTCTTTTATTGGGTTGTAAATTTGGAGAAAATTATCAGTGTCATTTTATAAAAGGTAGTGAATTGGCTAACAGACGTATGGAAAATGTAGCTGAGACATTACAACAACTTGCATTAGAGTCAGAAAGAGTTACATTACATACAGTAGCTATAGATGAAGTTGACGAAGCTGTTAATAAAATGAAAGAATTTAATGAAGAAATAAAAGGGTTTGAAGAAAATCCATTTAAAGGATGGTAAAGGGAGGAGAACTATGGCTATAAAGGTAGATCCTAATTTAAATGTTATTAAAGAGATACAAGAAGTAGGTGGTGACACTTTAAAGAAATGTTATCAGTGTGCTACTTGTGCTACAGTTTGTCCTTTATCTTCTGATGAAGCTCCTTTTCCCAGAAAACAGATGATTTTAGCACAATGGGGTTTTAAGGACAAATTACTAAATGATCCTGCGGTATGGTTATGTCATCAGTGTGGAGATTGTAGTAAGTATTGTCCAAGAGGAGCTAATCCTGGTGATGTTATGGCAGCTTTAAGGCTTTTAGTTATAAAAGAAGCTGTGCCTTTTAAGTTCTTGCATACTTTTTATAACAGACCCTTAGGATTGATTGTTTTGCCACTTATAGCTTTATTTTTCATTTTTCTTGGTATGATAGCTACTTTTCAAGGAATGCCCAATCTTTTTGATGCTAACTCTTTTCCTTATGGTGGACCTCACTATGATATATGGATTTTCCACTTGCCTGCCAGAGTATTAATGATAGATGTGGTATTTTTGCCTTTAGCAGCTTTTGTAGTTATTATTTTATTTTCAGCTATTAACAGAATGTGGAATGCTTATGTAGAAACTTATAAAATTCCTCAGGCTTACAGATATGGAATGTGGACTATATTAAAAACTTATTTTATTCCAGCTATTAGTGAAATTTTATCTCACAGTAGATTTGTGAAATGTAATGCTAATAATTGGAGAGCAAATCCTCATAAATTTTTGCTTTATTCTTTTATTATATTAGCTTTAACTACAGCTATAGTATTTGTAATGGCTGATATTTTAGGATTTCATACTCCTTGGAATCCTTTAACTCATCCTGTAAAATGGTTGGGTAATATTGGAGGTATTTTACTTCTTTATGGAATTATTGATATAATGGTTGGTAGGAGTCAGGCTGAGGCAGAAAAGAGTTTAAGAACAAGCTATCCTGATAGCTTTTTAATTTATTTGATTTTGTTTTTAGGTTTAACAGGTTTTGGTATAGAAATTATCCGTTCTATTCCTGGTTTGAAAAATATAACTTCTTTGGTTTATCTTGCACATTTAGTTATAGTTTTTATGTTATTTTTAGGAGTTGTTTATTCCAAATTTGCTCATTTAGCATTTAGAACTACAGCTGTAGTGTTTGATTTATACTTTAAGGATGTTGTTCAAAAGATGTCAAAATAATTTAAGGTCTCTTGACAAAAATTAAATTTAAGTTAATTTTATAAGAAAACTGGAGGGGTACCCGAGCGGCCAAAGGGGCCGGGCTGTAAACCCGGTGGCTTTTGCCTTCGGAGGTTCAAATCCTCCCCCCTCCATTTTTAAATTTTAGACAAAGAAGCGGGCGTAGCTCAAGTGGTAGAGCATCAGCCTTCCAAGCTGAGGGTTGCGGGTTCGAGTCCCGTCGCCCGCTTTTGTTTTTAAGAAGCCCACGTAGCTCAGGAGGTAGAGCACTTCCTTGGTAAGGAAGTGGTCACCGGTTCGAGTCCGGTCGTGGGCTCCATTTTGGATTTATAAAAAATTTGAAAATTAAAAAATTGCTATTAGGAGGAAGGGGAAATGGCTAAGCAGAAATTTGAGAGGAGGAAGCCGCATTTAAATGTAGGGACGATAGGGCATATTGATCATGGTAAGACCACATTAACAAGTGCAATGACAAGGGTATTATCTACGAAGGGGTGGGCAGAGTGGATACCATTTGAGAATATAGATAAGGCACCTGAGGAGAAGGCAAGAGGTATAACTATACAGCTTGCGCATGTTGAGTATGAGACGGAGAAGAGGCACTATGCGCATATAGATTGTCCAGGGCATGCGGATTATATAAAGAACATGATAACAGGTGCGGCGCAGATGGATGGAGCTATTCTTGTTGTGGCAGCGACAGATGGGCCTATGCCACAGACAAGGGAGCATGTGTTGTTAGCAAGACAGGTTAATGT
>NZ_JQKW01000007.1 GCF_000746255.1 Thermodesulfobacterium hydrogeniphilum | reverse complement strand
TGGAGAAAACCTTTACCAGGGGTAAGACATTGTTCTTATGAATTGAAACAAATGTTTCATTTAAAATTCCAAACACAATTCTCTTGACAACTGCCCTTCTTTAATTTTTTTCCATTGCTTTTCAGGAATTTCAAAAGAAATAAGATTTTTTACTATTTTATTTATATACTCTACTTCATTTAATAAAAAAGCAAGTTGTTCAAGATTATTTGCTTCTTCTGAATCTTCCCAGAAGTTTTTGTATGATTTTTTGTAAAGTTTCTTTACCTCTTCAATAGGTTCTTTAAAAATTTTCTCCCTAAATTCTTTTTTATCTTCTTCGGTAAATTTACTAGAATTTTCTTTAAGAAATTCTATCAACATTTTTACTAATAGTTCCTCATCTTTAGTTGAAATTCTATCAATAGAAATTCCACATAGTTCAATACTTTTAAAAACTTCAATTTTTTTAAACAAACTAAAATAAGGATTATTTTTCCACTTCCAAAAAAGATCTCTTGTATTCTCCCATCTTTTTATTATAAAGCTAATTGGTAAAAATTTAGAAAAAAAATTTTCTAAAAATGAACCTTGTGAATATGAATATTTAACTAACTTTTTAAATTGGTTTCTGATGAAAGACCGACTTACATGTTCGCAAAGTAAATTTAATATAAAAAAATAAAACTTTAATACAAAAAAATTTTTTAGAAAAATTTCTTTTTGTTTTTCTTTTAAAGAATTGGACTGGTACTCATAAAATTTTAAAAAATTATTAAAATTTCTTATTCGAAATAAATAAGAGCAAATTTCAACTGTTTGGCGGGATTCAAAATATTTAGATATATGTTCCAACTTTTCAAAAACAAATAAATATACCTTTTCAGGATCTAAGTTTTTTATTTCATTAATTGCTTCTTTAAAAAGAGATCCTAAATACGATTTAGGATAAGTAATGATTTGTGGCAAGCATTTTTCGATACTTTCAAAATAAAGTTTAATATTTATTAGAGATGTCGAATTTTTTATTAAAAATTCTCTTGCTTTCCTATACTCTTCTTGACATATTATCATTTGAGTTATTTCTTCTTTTTTATCTATAAAATTTTATTCATTTTTTATAAAAATAATAACTTAAGTTACTTTTTATTGCTAAGCTCAAAAATTATAAATTCCGTACTAGAAACTTCAGCTCTCCGCTCTGGCTAATAAGAGTTTTTAAACGTTTTTTTAAATTCTCTTCCGGGCTATTAGTAATAAAAATTCCCAAAGCTTTCCTCTTTATAGACTTATTAAATCCGCTTCAATATATTTCCTAAGTAGCAGTTTTTACAAATGCTTCTTTATCTTTAAACTCTACAATCTTTAAGCCAAAATGTTTATCCTTTTAATTTTAAAATTTAATTTTTTTCAGTTCTCAAAAACATATCAAAAATAATAAAAAACTTTTTACTTTAAAAATTATCACAAAAATTTTTTATAAAACTAAAGTCTAAATAATACAAAATGAAAAAACAAAAATAAAAGGAATAACGCATAGAAGTAAAGGAATTTCTTTAATTAATCTTTCTAAACCTTTCCATATTTTTTCATTCTGTAAATTACCTGTAAATTCAATATAAAAAATATGATTTTCACAAGTTAAAGCTATATGTCTAAAAATTGGTTTTAATTCCTTACATATATGCTCAAATATTTTCCTCTGCTCTGGATCTTTTTCATAAAAATATACAAAATCGCCTTCTTCTATTTTTTTAAGCTTTTTTATGTTATATATTTTAGGCATAAAAAGAGCTTTTTTAATTATATGAAACTCCTGCTTTACCGGGAAGTTAAGATAAAAAAGAAGCTGAAGAGAATCCCTTCTCCCCAAAATCAAAGAAATTGGAAGCCACAGGGCTGATTGCCTTGGAATGAGCCTTAAGTTTACATAAACTTTTTTAAAATTTTCTACTTTATATTCTCCAGCAAACCCTATAGAACCTCCTAACCAGGTATATGTTTGATCTAATGGTTTTAATGTTTTTTCAAGTTTCTCAGCTACTAATTTAGCTAATTTAGTGTTTTTTCTTACGCCCCAGTAAAAACTACTAATGAGAAAAATAGTTATTATTAGAAGTATCCAGAATAAATTCACTTATATTACCTCTTTTACCCAATATCTTGCAAGTTCTAAAAAATCTTCCTTTTCCAGTTGGAACCGATTTTTAATAAAAGGCAAAAAGACAATTTTAGATTCAGAAAAAGATTCCTTAAACAATTTCTCCTCAACCTCTGCTATTCCTGCTTTATTTATCAGAACCAGCTCTAAATTAAATTTCAGTAATTTCAATTTTGATTTTATTCTTTCGCTTTCTTTTAATGAAAGTTTATCCTGATTTAAAATAAGAATAAATTTGGTATTTTTATCCTTAAATAGTTCATTCATATCCTGCATAAGTTTGAGATGCATTTCCAGTTCTTTTAAAATTTTGTCTTCTTTAATTTCAGGTATTTTTTCTTTTCTAATATCAGCTATGATTTTTCTTTTATCCAGTATTTTTAATCTCCACTCTTTTAAAGCTGTAAGCCATTTCAAATTTACTTGAGGAAGTGCAAGAATTCTTAATGTAAAACCTGTAGGAGGAGTATCAATGATGATATAATCATGCTCCTGTTTTTCTATTATCTCATGAATAGCATAAAGTATAGCACTTTCTTCTATTCCAGGAGAAAGTTTCATTATATCAAAGATCTTTTCCATTTGAGTAACTTGAAGCTGTTTATAAAGCTGTTTCATTTTTTTAGCATTTTTTTCTAAATACTTTTTAAGAAAATTCTCAATATCTATTTCCTGAACCCATAAATTTTTATAAATTTTTGTTTTTTTGGAGAGCTTTTCTTTTTTGACTATATCACCAATATTATGGGCAGGATCAACAGAAAACCAGAAAACATCCTTTCCTTCTTCAGCCAACCAGAAGGCTAAAGATGCAGAAATTGTAGTTTTACCAACTCCGCCTTTACCTAAGAATATGAAAATTTTCTTCATTATATATCTGCCAGATCAAACCAGAAAGCTGCAAAATCATCAAAAAATTTTGATCTTGATAACATAGTAATTATTTCTTTTTCTGAATAAGGTAAAAGAGAAATACTTATAAAAGGTGAAAAAGAAGGAAATCCCATAAGAGAGGCAAAAAGTATCATTCCAAAAGCTCCCTCAAGGTCTTTTAGCTCTGTCTCTATATGATCTATACTTTTTTCTTTTACTCCTTCTTTTATTCCACTAAAAATTTGTTTAAGAATTTTTATAACTTCGTCAAAATTCATGTGATTCTACTTTCTTTTCTTTGGTTGTAAGATAATCAAATATTAAAATAAAATTAAGAATTAACATAATAACCATCACTATTCCAAGAATATAAGCCATAACATGGCTTTTGTGCATATAGGTAGGTACTGCTTTTATAAGAAACCATATAAGGGCACATGTTACAGTTATCCAAAGGAACATAGCAGGTATTATCACCATAGTTCCTTTTGTCTTTTGAATTTTTACCACCCAGGCAGCTGCTGTAAGAAGAGCAATAGAAGCAAGCATTTGATTTGCTCCTCCAAAAGCAGGCCATATAACAGTCCAAGCACCACTCCAGGCAAACCAAATTCCTATAATGGCAGGAATAAGAGAAGCAATCCATCTATTTGTTAAAATTTGAGAAATAGAAAAAGAAACCTTTTCTAATGGTTCAGCCAGTTCTGTAAGGGTGTATCTTGCAAGTCTATTGGTGGTATCAAGAGTGGTTAAGGCAAAAGCTGCTACCCACATGGAAGCAAGAATGATTATAAGTTCCTTAGAAAGTCCAAATACTGCATTAACAGCTGTTCCATAAGATTTAGAAAAAAAGGCAATAGGGCCTCCTATATTTTTTTCAATTTTTATTATATTTGTAGCAAAATCTGTTTTTAAAAGTGCTACTTGTTCCGGACTAAGCACAGAAAATCCATAAGTTGCTATAGAAGTTACAACAATTGTAGAAACTAAACCCTCAGCAAGCATCCCACCATAGCCAATAAAAAGTCCTTCTATTTCTTTAGAAAGTTGTTTTGAGGTTGTTCCTGAGGCTACAAGGGAATGAAAACCAGAAAGTGATCCACATGCTATAATAAGCACAATAACAGGCCAAAAAGGAGTGGGTTGCCCTGCTACAATAATCGGGCTGAAACTTGTAAAAGCAGGAAAAGAAATTTTAGCTGTAGTAAATATTAGAGATATTCCTCCCAAAACAAGACCAGCTACAAGAAGCCAGGCATTCATATAATCTCTTGGTTGAAGAAGGAACTGCACAGGTAAAGAAGCTGCAATAACAATGTATAAAAGAAAAATTATCATCCATACACTATAGGGAGCTTTTATAGGATAGTATTTACCTATAATAACAGAAAGTATCAAACAAATTATTGCAAAGATTGTCCCAACAGAAAGGGGGATTCTTAATTTATACAACATAATTCCTAAAACAACAGCACCTATAGTTTGAATAAGGCAGGCTGTAGGAATTGCGGGTTGATGAACAAAAAGTTTACCTAATACTGCTCCAAAAGCAGCTACAACCAATATAAGAGCAAAAAGTATAAATATTGCAAATACATAACGGGTCCTTTGTTTTATTACTTTTCCAGCGATCCAATGGACAGAGTGACCATCATAACGAACTGAACTCATCAAAGATAAATAGTCATGCACAGCACCAATAAAAATATTACCTAACCAGATCCATAAAAGAGCTGCTCCCCATCCCCAGGCTATTCCTATTGCTGGGCCAACAATAGGAGCTGCACCTGCAATTGAAGCAAAATGGTGACCAAAAAGCACATATTTATTAGCAGGAACATAATCAATACCATCATAAAGTCTATAAGCTGGTGTAGGCTTGTCACTTACTTTTACAATATTCTTAGCAAGATACCTTCCACAAATCAAATAGAAAAATGTATAAAGTAGGAGACCAGCAATAACCACAATACTTATCGGCACATTAAACCTCCTGTTAAGGATTGTTTCTGTTATAATTTAATTTAAAAAAATAATATATTTCTAATTTTTTATTAAGCAATATAGCTTTCAAATTTCTAATAATAAATATATTTTTGAAAACAGAAAAAATTAACAAAAGATTGGTAAAATAAATAGAAATGGATAAAATAGAAAGATTAAATACAACATTGATATAAACATTGATATAATAAATATTATATTAATAAAAAGTTTTATTTAAAAGGTGAATTTTTTAAAACGCATTGAGAATCAAACTTTAATAGCTATCTTTTTAGCTGTTCTGATAGGAATATCTTTTCCTTCTATAATTTTAAAGTTTTCAGTTATTGGAAAAGTTTTTTTAAAATTATTAAAAATGGTAGTAACCCCTTTGATATTTACTTCAGTATTTACAAGTCTTTTAAACTTAAAGAGCTTTAAAACTCTGGAACGGGTAGGTATAAGAACTGTTATATATTACTTAAGCACCACTTCTCTTTCTGTTTTGCTTGGGCTTTTCATAGTAAACATTATTAAACCTTCAGCTGAAATAAAAATTCATGAAATACCTAAATTAAAAACCATTTCTCTTGAAGATCTTGTGCTTGGATTATTTCCAGAAAATATTGTAAAAAGTTTTGCCTCTAACGAAGTTATTCCTATTATTTTCTTTGCTATAGTTTTAGGCTTAGCAGCTTTAAAAATAGGAAAAAAAGCTCAACCACTAAATTCATTTTTTGAAGCTTTAAATGAATCTCTTCTTATTCTTACTCGTGGTATTATTCAATTAACACCAGTAGGGGTCTTTTTCTTGGTAGGCTCTTTAGTGGCTAAAGAAGGCTTTGCTCTTCTTCTTTCTCTCTGGAAATATGCTGGAACCGTGATCTTAGGGTTAGCTATCCATGGTTTGATAATCTTACCATTTATTCTTTACCTATTTACTCAAACCAATCCCTGGCAATACTTTCTTTGTATCCGAGAAGCACCTCTATTAGCTTTTTCTACAGCCTCAAGTTCAGCTACTCTTCCTGTAACTATTGAAGTGGCTGAAGAAAAAGCAAAAATAAGATCAGAGATAGCTGGTTTTGTTTTACCTCTTGGATCCACTATTAATATGGATGGAACAGCTCTTTATGAAGCTGTAGCTGCTATGTTTATTGCTTATTCTTATGGATTAAAACTTACCTTTTTTCAGCAGTTTTTGATTTTTATAACTGCGGTTTTAGCCTCAGTAGGAGCAGCAGGTATCCCAAGTGCAGGACTGGTCACCCTGACCTTAGTTTTTCAATCAGTAGGACTTCCTCTTGAGGGTTTAGGATTGATTTTAGCAGTGGATAGATTTTTGGATATGCTGCGAACCAGTATAAATGTCTGGGGAGATTTAGTAGGAGCCAAAATTATAGACCATTGGCTAAATAAAGAGAGGGCCCACTCAATTGTTTAATTTTTCTATTTCTATTCAGTATAACTATTTATCTAATAATTTTTTTTCAATTTCTAAATAGTCTCCGCTCTGAACAATTAAGCCATTTTTGTCAAATTTAGGATATTTATTTTGTCTTTTCCTTTGCCTATAAATCTGGGATTAACTTTTTTCAAAAATTTATAATTATAAGCTCCTTTCCTAAGAGTTCCATAAACAGCTATAACAGTCGTATCTTTTTTATAATAAACCATTTTTGTAAAATTTTTTAAATAATTTTGTTAAAGTTTTTTCTTTAAATTAAAAATTAAACTATTAAACTATTCAATTTTTAGTTATTTTATTATAATTATATAATGAAATGATAAAAATAGGTGGAGTTGGATCAAATATAATAAATAATTTTCAAAAAAATTTTCAGGATATTACGCAAAAATTAGAAGAGCAAAAAATTCGTCTTATTATACAAAAATTAAGGCTTAAAGAGAAACAGGTTATTGCTCATGAAATGGCACACAAAGCAGTAGGAGGTAGATATACTGGAGCTGTCCATTATACCTATACTCGCGGTCCTGACGGTAAATTTTATATTACAGGAGGAGAAGTAAGTATAGATACATCAGAAGAACCTGATCCTGAAGATACTATTAGAAAAATGGAAATAGTAAGAGCAGCAGCTTTAGCACCTGCAGACCCCTCTCCTCAGGATATACGAGTAGCTCAAATAGCTACTATCAAAGAAATGAAAGCTCGCCAGGAGCTGGCTAAACTTAAAGAACAAGAAAAATCTCAAGGACAGGAAAAACCTCTTCTTTCAGTAAAAGTTTAGAAAAAATACAGATCCTGTTGATTAAACCCTACTATTATTTCTTTTTCTGAAATTTTCTCTAATGATAACACTTTAAAAGTATAATTTTTATATTCTATATGAATTAAATATTCTCTTCCCAGAGGTTCAATTACTTTCACTCTGGCTAAAATGTTGTAATCTGCAGATTTTGGATTTATTTTTAGATGTTCTGATCTTATTCCAATAATAATTTTACCTTCTTTTATAAATTCCTTTTTATCATCAGGAATTTTTATTTTTAAATCTCCAAGCAAACTATATAATTTTTTATCTTCTTCTAAAATTTCTGTTTCTATCAAATTTATAGGAATAGTCCCTATGAATTTTGCTACAAATAAATTTTTAGGATTTTTATATAAATCCTCTGGAGAACCAATTTGTTCTATTTTCCCTTTATTCATTACAGCAATTCTATCTCCCAAACTCATAGCCTCTATTTGATCATGAGTTACATAAATAGTGGTTATTTTAAGCTCTTTTTGAAGGAATTTTATTTCAGCTCTGGCGTTTATTCTTAGTTGAGCATCAAGATTTGAAAGAGGCTCATCCAAAAGCAAAACAGAAGGTTTTCTTACCAGAGCTCTGGCAATAGCAACCCTTTGCTTCTGACCTCCGCTAAGTTCTGAAGGTCTGGCAAATAAAAGGTCTTTTATCTCAAGCATTTCTGCAATTTTTTCCACTTCCTTTTTTATACTATGTTTGTCCAATTTTTGAATCCTCAGAGGAAAGGCTATATTTTCAAAAACATTTAAATGAGGATAAAGTGCGTAACTCTGAAAAACCATAGCTACATTCCTATCCTTAGGAGGGATAAAAATCTTTTTTTCTTTAGAAGCTACCAGTTTTTCTCCAAAATATATTTCTCCTGAGCTTGGTTTTTCCAATCCTGCTATAAGATTTAAAAGAGTGGATTTTCCACATCCACTTGGACCCAAAATTACAAAGAACTCTCCTTTCCCAATCTCAAGATTTATGTTATTCACAGCTTTAACTCTTCTGCGAGGAGAGATAAAAGTTTTGGAGAGATTTATTAATTTTATTTTCATTCTTTAAGTCCTCCTCTGGTTAGCCCCTGAATAATATATCTCTGGAAAATAAGCGTAATTAAAATCACAGGAATTAAAGATAGTATAGAAAAAGCCATTATACTTCCCCAAGGTAATTCTCCATGAAGCCCTTGAAATAAGGCTACTCCTACAGGAACAGTTCTGGCGTGATAATCAATAGTAAGCATTAAAGCAAATAAAAATTCATTAAAAGCAAATAAAAAAGAAAGTAAACCTGCAGATATAAAACCTGGCTTGGATAAAGGTAAAATAATTTTTATAAAAATCTGAAACCAATTACATCCGTCTATTAGAGCAGCTTTATCAAGTTCCTTTGGAATTTTTGAAAAATAGCTTACCATAATCCAAAGAGACAAAGGCAAAGTCCAGGCTATATAAGGAAAAATCAAAGCTAAATAAGTGTTTATAAGGTGCAGTTTATTCATAAATTTAAAGAGATATCCTACAATGGTTATTTGAGGGAACATAGAAGAAGCAAGAATAAAAAGCAGAAGAAAAAATTTAAAAGGAAAATCCAATCTTGAAATGGCATAAGCTCCAAGAGAAGCAATAAAAACAGATATGAAAGAACTTACTGCTGAAATTATTAAGCTATTTTTAATGTAATCTAAACAATGTAACGATGGATCTTTTAAAATTTCTATATAATTTGAAAAAGAAAATCTAATTTTATCTAAAGAAGTAATATCCCAGCTGGTGCTAAAACTTATCACAAGCATATAGAAAAAAGGCATAAGACAAAAAGATAGAATTGAAACAGCAGTAATAACAAATAAAAATTTAACAAATTTTTCTTCTCTCATAAAATTTCCTGTTCAAATTTCCCAAATTTTATGTAAAGTAAGGATATAATAAAGGAAATAAGAAAAAGAATAATAGAGATAGAAGAAGCGTATCCAAAGTCTCCAGATAGAAAGTATTTATAAGCATAAAGAGAAAGGGAAGTAGTGGATCCTCCAGGTCCTCCTTTGGTAAGCACATAAACCAGATCAAAAATACGTATAGCATCAATGGTTCTAAAAAGCAAAGCAATAATAAGAATAGGTTTTAAAAGCGGTAGAGTTATTTTTGAAAATCTTTGCCAGACATTAGCTCGGTCTATCATAGCCTGAAAATAGATTTCTTGTGGTATAGCTTGAAGCCCTGCAAGTAAGATGATAGCTACAAAAGGGGTGGTCTTCCATACATCAGCAACTATAAGAGCAAAAAAAGCAGAAAAACCAGTTTCAAGCCAGTTAACAGGCTCGTTTATTAATCCAGTTTTTAAAAACAAAAAATTGGCTAATCCATAGCTGTAATTATAGATTAACTCCCACAATCTGGCAGAAACTACCGCAGGAATTACCCAAGGTAAAAGCACACAAACTCTTATAAAACCTCTATAAGGAATATTATAATTTAAAATTAAAGCAAAAATAAGTCCTAAAATAATTTCAGCTGGTACTGATACTATAATAAAAAGCAATGTAAATCTTAAAGATTGCCAGAAACCAGCGTCTTTAAAAAGATAAAAGTAGTTTTGAAGAAAGATAAATTTTTTATTTAAAAAAGTAATATCTTTAAAAAAGCTATTTATAAAAGTTGCTATTATAGGAATAAAAACAAAAAGTAGAATAAAAATTGCAAGAGGAGTTAAAAATATTAAAGCTGTTTTAATTTCGCTTTTATAATATGTTTTCATTTTTCATATCTGTTTACTATAAGATTAATTTCTTTTTCTGCCTGAGCCAAGGCTTTAGCAGGTTCTATTTTACCTGCCAGTGCTCCATTTATATATCTTTGTAAAGTCTCTGAAATTAAAGGATAATAAGGGACTTTTGGTCTTGGTACAAGATTATTAAAAATAACCCTAAGTTTTTTAAAATGTGGTAAAGTTTTTAAAATCTCTTTATCCTTATAAACATCAGTTCTGGCAGGATTCCAGCCTAAATTTAAGGCTAATTCTTTTTGAACTTTATAAGAAGTAACAAATTTTACAAATTTCCAACTTGCTTTTTTATTATCAGAATATTTTGAAATTCCTATATGCCAGCCTCCAAGTGCTGAGGTACTTTTACCACCTTTAAAATGAGGTAGTTCCGTAATATCTATTTTATTTTTAACAGGAGAATTTTGGGCTTGGTGGAGCATCCAGGCATAAGGCCAGTTTCTTTCAAACAAAGCATTTCCTTTTTGAAAAAATATTCTTGTTTCCTCTTCTTTCATCTCAGTAAAAGTATTAGGGGGAGAAATTTTATACTTATGAATAAGATCTTTCATAAATTCCAGAGCTTTTATATTTTGAGGAATATTTAAAATAATTCTACCATTTTTAAAAAAAATTCCTCCCTTATTAGAAGTGGCTATTTCTAAAAAATTACAAACCAAGCCCTCATACTGAGCTCCCTGCCACACAAAACCATAAAAATCTGGATTTTCTTTTTTAATAATTCTTTGAATTTTCAAAGAGTAATCAACTAAATCTTCCCAGGTTTGAGGGGGATTTTTAAATCCAGCTTTTTGAAGAAGATCTTTCCTATAATATAAAATCCCACCGTCTATGTAAACAGGAAGAGCTATAATATTTTGGTGATATACATCTACAGTTTTAATTACATTTTTAAAAAATCCTTTTAAAATCTGGGAGTCTCTTTTTAAATAAGAATTTAAAGGTTCTAACCAATGGGAAGCTGCAAATTGAGGAATCCAGACCACATCCATTAAAAAGACATCTGGATCTTTATTTTTAGAAGTTAAAGCTATTACTAAACCTTGTCTTCTTTGTTCTGTATCTGCAGGTTGTTTTAAAATTTCAACTTTAATACCTGTTTCTTTTTCAAACTCTTTAGCAAGTTTATTCCAGAAAGCAACCTCATTAGGAGCTCCACCTACCATAAAAGTTATTTCATTTTTCTTTTTACCTTGACACCCTAAAAGAAGAAAAAGAAATATCAAAAGAATTAATTTTTTAAAAATTTTTCCTTTCAATTTAATTATCTTAAGCTTAATAAAATTTTTAAAAACTTTAGATACTGCTTGCTGAGGATAAATTTCTCGAGTATTCTCATTACAACCTATAAATATTGTAATTTAAAAATACAAACTTATTTAGTTATGTTTAATTTAAAAAAATTTTAAATATTAATCTTTAATTATCAACCTTTGGGTTTAGACCTTTAAATATTAAAAAATTTGGCAAGGTTTATTTTATATTAAATTTATCAATTAATTTTTGGTAGTAATTTTAAAATTAGTTATTAAAATATTTTATATGAAATCCTTAATAGAGGAGGTTTTTTATGAAATTTTATAGAACCTTACATCCCAGACCTGTTGCAATTATAGGAAGTGGAGATACTAATAAAGAAATCAATTTTATGGCTTGTTCATGGATCACCCCTATTGCTGAGGATATTTCTGCTCTTGGATTTGCCTGTGATAAAGGGCATTATACTTATGAGTTGATTCAGAAATACAAACAATTTTCTGTTAACATAGTTGAGGATTTAGATTTAATATGGAAAGTTGGCACCTCAAGTGGAAAGGAAATTAACAAAGCTGAAACTTTTAATATAAAGTTTAAATCTGGAAAAGCTTTAAGTGTTCCTCTTATAGAGGGAGCCTTAGCCAATTTAGAATGTAAAGTTATAAAAGATGTAGAAATTGGAGAAGTTATGTTTTACATAGGAGAGGTAAAACATTGGAAAGCCCAAAATTTTGATGAATACGGATATAAAGAATTCTGGAAAGTTCCTCTTCATAAAAGTGGAAAAGCCTTTGCCTTTCCTTCTAAAAAACTGCGGTTTCTCAAATAATATAAATGCGGATTTATACCCTGGGAACTTCTAATCGGAGTATAGAGGAATTTCTGGAAATTTTAAAATCTTATCAAATTGAAGCTGTAGCAGATGTAAGAAGATGGCCAGGATCTCAAAGATTTCCTCATTTAAAAAAAGAAAACCTTAAAAAATTCTTAGAAACAAAAGGGATAGAATATTTCCATTTTGAAAAACTTGGAGGATATAGAAAAGAGGGATATGAAAAATATATGGAAACAGAAGAATTTAAAAATGCTTTGCAGGAGCTGATAGATCTTGCCAAAATTAAACTTACCTGTATTATATGTGCAGAAAAATTTCCCTGGAAATGCCATAGAAGATTTATTGCAAAAATTTTAGAAGAAAAAGGAATAGAAGTTTTACATATAATTGAAAAAGATAAAAATTGGAAATCTAAGAGTAAAAATCTATGCGAGTTGCTATTGATACAGGTGGAACTTTTACAGATATAGTTTATTTAGAAAATAACATCCTTAAAAGTGATAAAGTCTTTTCTACTCCTTCTGATCCATCCTTAGCTATCTTGGAAGGTATTTCCAGAATAGACCCATCTTTAAAAATAGAGACTCTTATTCACGGAAGCACTGTAGGAACCAATGCCTTTTTAGAAAGAAAAGGAGCTAAAATTGCCTTTATAACTACTTCTGGTTTTGAAGATATAATTTTTATAGGAAGACAGAATCGTCCTTCTCTTTACGACTTTTTTGTAGAAAAACCCGCTCCTATAGTTTCTCAGGAAAATTGTTTTGGAATAGAAGAAAGAATTAATGCTAAAGGAGAAATTTTAAAACCTCTTAAAGATTCTGAAATACAAAGATGTTTAAACTGGCTGAAAGAAAAGGATATAAAATCCGTAGCTGTATGTCTCTTGCATTCTTACCTTTATCCAGAGCATGAAATTCGTTTAAAAAAGGCTTTTTTGTCTCTTAATTTACCTATTAGCATTTCTTCAGAAATTTTGCCTGAATTCAGGGAATATGAAAGAGCCTCTACCACCGCTATAAATGCCTATTTAAGCCCTGTGATGGGAAGATATTTAAATAGGCTAAAGAAGAAACTTTCAAATATAAAAATTTATATTCAGCAATCTAATGGAGGATGGCTTACAGCAGAAGAAGCTTCCAGATTTGCCTGTCATACTATCCTTTCAGGACCTGCTGGAGGAGTAGCAGGAGCTTATATCTGGGCTAAAAATCTGGAAGAAAATAAAATTATTACTTTTGATATGGGAGGCACTTCCACTGATGTTTGTCTGGTGGATGATAAAATCCCTTTTACCAAAGAATATATGATAGATGGATATCCTTTAAGTATTCCTGTTATTGATATACACACTGTTGGAGCTGGAGGAGGCTCTATTGCTTATATTGATACAGGTGGTGCTTTAAAAGTAGGTCCTGAAAGTGCAGGAGCAGATCCAGGTCCAGCCTGCTATGGAAAGGGAAATAAACCTACTGTTACAGATGCTAATTTAATTCTTGGAAGAATACTTCCTGAAGCTTTCCTGGGTGGACGTTTTTCTCTTCAAAAAGAAAGATCTGAAAAAGCTATTTTTGAATTAGCTAAAAAACTAAATCTTGGACTTGAAGAAACTGCTCTTGGAATTATTCAGGTAGCTAATATCAATATGTGTAGAGCTTTAAGAAAAGTTTCCTTAGAAAGAGGATATGATCCTCAGGAATTTGCTTTATTTTGTTTTGGAGGAGCAGGAGGACTTCATGCCAGCACATTAGCTAAGGAACTGGGTATTAAAAAAGTAATCATACCCAAGCTTGCAGGAAGTTTTTCAGCTTTTGGACTACTTGTTTCTCCTCCTATAAAAGATTTCTCCCGCACTATCTGGATTAAAGCAGAAAAAAAGAAAAAACTCCATGATTTTATAAAAATTTTAACTGCAGAAGCACAAAGTTATATTAAAAATATTGGTTTTGATCCGCAGGATTTTGATACGGAAATTTTTCTTGATATGAGATATAAAGGACAGGGCTTTGAATTAACTATACCTTTTACTGAAAACTATATAGACCTTTTTGAAAAAGAGCATCTTAAGCAGTTTGGTTATCTTTCTAAGGATTTTCCCGTTGAAGTTATTACTCTAAGAGTGAGAATCAGAGGAAAATATGCTGAAAATTCTTGGAAGATAGAAAAAGGAGAAGAAAAATATCATCTCAAGCAGACTAAGGTATTTACTGAAAAAGGTTTTATAGAAGTGCCAGTGATAGACTGGAATAGCTTAAAAATAGGAGATAGCTTTAAAGGACCTGCTATAATTTTAGAAAATTTTACTACAGTTTGGGTTGAACCTGAATTTATAGTAAAGGTAAAAGAAAATTATACTTTGGTGCTGGAAATATTATGAGGGCTATTGAACTTGAAATTTTTAACAAGCTTTTTTCAGCAGTAGCAGAAGAAATGGGAATTGTCTTGAGGCGTTCCTCTTTTTCTCCTAATATCAGAGAAAGATGCGATTTTTCCTGTGCCATTTTTGATTTCAAAGGAGAACTTGTGGCTCAGGCTTCTCATATTCCTGTGCATCTTGGAGCTATGCCTGAAACTATGAAAGAGGTTCTTCCCAGATTCGACTGGAAGCCTGGAGATATTATTATTACCAATGATCCTTTTTGTGGAGGGACGCATCTTCCTGATATTACCCTTATTAAACCTGTTTTTCTGGAAAACAAGCTTGCTTTTTTTCTTATCACCAGAGCCCATCATGCTGATATAGGTGGAAAATTTGCAGGATCAATGGCTGTATCAACTCATATTGATGAAGAAGGAATAAGAATTGAACCAACCTATCTTTTTAAAGAAGAAAACTTGGAGGAGAGTTTTTTTAATAATTTACTTAAAAAACTTCGCAATCCTCAGGAAAGACAGGGAGATTTTAAAGCTCAAATAGCTTCTTTAATAAGAGGAGAAAAAAGACTTCAGGAAATGCATCAAAAATATGGTTTAGAAAAGCTTTTTAATATGGCTGAAGCTCTTAAAAATTATTCTCAAAAAGCTATGGAAAACCTTCTTGAAAAAGTTCCAAAGGGTTCTTATGAGTTTACAGATTACCTGGATGATGATGGATGCGGAATAGAAGATATTCCTATTCATGTAAAAGTGAGTTTTAGAAATAAAAAAGTTGTAGTTGATTTTAGGAAAAGTGCTTCTCAGGTTAAAGGTTGTGTAAATGCACCAAGAGCTGTTACACAGGCTGCAGTTTATTATGTTTTTTTATGCCTTTTAAACACTCTTGGAGAATATCCTTTTAATCAAGGGTGTTTTAGACCTATAGAAATTTTAACAGAAAAAGGAACCATTGTAGATGCAGTTTATCCTGCTGCTGTTGCTGCTGGAAATGTAGAAACTTCTCAAAGAATAGTAGATACTCTTTTAGGTGCTCTTTCGCAAGCTTTACCAGAATTAATTCCTGCTGCAAGCTGTGGTTCTATGAATAATATAGCTATAGGAAATGACAATTTTGCTTATTATGAAACTATTGGCGGAGGTATGGGAGCAAGACCAGGAAAAGATGGTCTTAGCGGAGTACATACCCACATGACCAACACTTTAAATACTCCAATTGAAGCTCTGGAACATGAATATCCTATGCTAATAGAAAGATATTCGCTACGGAAAGGCTCAGGAGGAAAAGGGAAATATAAAGGGGGAGAGGGCTTGATAAGGGAATATAAATTCCTTTGCGATGTAACTGTTACCCTTTTAACAGAAAGAAGAAAATATGCTCCTTATGGATTGCAAGAAGGTGAAGCAGGAAGTAAAGGTGAAAACTGGTTTATAAAAAAAAGCGGTGAAAAGATGCAATTAGCTGGAAAAGTAAATCTCAAGGTTTCCTTAGGGGATAAGCTTCTCATATTAACTCCTGGAGGCGGAGGATTGGGGAAAAACCTGTAAATACGCCACAAATTTTCATAATATAAATATCTTATTCATTTGAAATTTTCTCCTGTCCAACAATAATTTGCCCTAAGGCTATACCTCCATCATTTAAAGGCACTTTCTGAGGTAAAAAGACCTCAAAACCAGCTTTTTTAAACTTCTCCCACAACCCTTTTAAAAGCACTCTATTTTGAAAAGCCCCTCCACTTAATATTACTTTTTTAATTCCGTAGATTTCTTTTAGTCTTTCCACCACTTTGAAACTAACTTCTATTAAAGCCTGATGAAAGGAAAGAGCAATTTCAGAAGTGGGAACATCTTTATCTTTTAGTTCTATTAATTTCTTTATAAGCTCCTCTGTAGAAATTATTATCTCTTCCCCTTTTTCTTCAAAGGGCACTTCTATTTTCTGAAATTTTTGTGTTTTTAGGGATTCCTCTTCAAGTTTTTGAGCTGCTTCTGCCTCTGTGCTAATAACCTCGGCAATTCCAAGAATAGCAGATACTCCATCAAAAATCCTTCCAATACTACAAGCTTCAGGAGAGTTTAATCTCTTCTGTAGCATTTGTAAAATTATATCTACAGGGTATTTTTCCTTAAGTAATAAATAATCCAGAGAAATTCCTGCCTGATAAAGAAGAGAAAGGCCTATACGCCATACTTCTTTTATAGCCTTTTCTCCACCAGGAAGCATAAAATAGGAAAAATGCGCAACCCTTTTAAATCCTTTTCTATCAGCAATTAAAAACTCACTTCCCCAAATTTTGCGATCTATCCCAAAACCTGTTCCATCAAAAGCAATGCCAATTACAGGCTCTTTTAAATTGTGCTCAGCCATAACCGAAACTATATGAGCATGGTGGTGTTGAACCTTTAAGCGTCTTTTATCTTCTGCAAGCTCATCAGCAAGATAAGTAGTGAAATAATTAGGATGCATATCCGAAATAAAAACCTCTGGATGAACATCAAAAACCTTTAAAAAATGTGCTACCGCCTCTTTATAAACTTTTTGAGTAATAAAGGATTCTAAATCCCCAAGATACTGGCTCAAAATAACAATGTTATCCTTAGCAATAGCAAAGGAATTTTTAAGATCTGCACCAGAAGCAAATAAATGCACAGGGGTCTTTTTTTTCATTAAAAAAGGAGCAGGAACAAAACCCTTAGAACGACGAATAAAAAAAGGTGTTTCATCTAAAACAAACATTACACTATCATCACTATGAGCTACAATTTCCCTATTATAGGTTACAAAATAATCAGCAATATCTTTAAGTCTCTCAAAAGCCTCCTCATCTTTAAAACATATAGGCTCATCAGAGAGATTTCCACTTGTCATAACCAGAATCAAATCTTTATCCAGAGAAAAAAGCATATACTGGAAAGGAGTATAAGGAAGCATAATACCGATATAGGTAAGGTAAGGAGCTATATAACGGCTTACAAGCTTTTTTTTCTCTTTTAAAATAACAATAGGTCTCTCTTTTGAAAGAAGAAGTTCCTTTTCCTTAGGTGAAACATATAAAAATTCTTCTATTTTTTCAATACTTCCTGTCATTAAAGCAAAGGGTTTAAAAGGTCTTCTTTTTCTCTCCCTGAGTCTAAAAACAGCTTCGTCATTTGTAGCATCACAGGCTAAATGAAAACCTCCCACACCTTTTATAGCTACAATACAACCTGCTTTAAGAAGTTCATAAGTCTTTTGCACGATTTCATCAGTATCTTCAGAAATTAATGTTTTATCATTTTTATATAAAAAAAGATGGGGACCACAAGCTGGACAGGCTGTGGGCTGAGTGTGAAAACGACGATTAAAAGGATCTTCATACTCTTTCTTACACTCTGAACACATGGGAAAAGGAGCCATAGAAGTGTTTTCCCTATCATAGGGAATATCTTTAACAATACTGAATCGTGGTCCGCAATGAGTGCAGACTATAAAAGGATAATGATATCGCCTGTCATTTGGATCAAAAAGCTCTTTTAGACACTCTTTGCAAAGGTTTGTGTCAGGAGGAAGGAAGGTTGTTTTTTTGTCAGTTTTCCTACTTTTTTCTATCCAAAATCTGGTATAACCCTGTAAGGGTCTTTCTTCAATCTTTATCTCCTGAATAATAGCAAGAGGAGGAAACTCTTCTTTTATTGCCTTTACAAATTTGTTTAAATTTTCCTCTTCAGCCTCTGCTTCTATGGTAACTCCTTCTGTATCATTTAGTACATATCCTTTTATGTTGTGTTCAAAGGCTAACCGATAGATAAAAGGACGAAAACCAACTCCCTGAACAATTCCATTGATCCTTATGAGAAAGTGCTTTAGCATCCTTTTTAGATTACACCTTTTACAACCTGAGCCTATTGTAATCTCAAGAAGCCCTTTTTTATTACATCCTCAAGTTCTTCTTTCCATTCTTTTATTTCTATACCAAGCTCTTTACATATCTTTGCATTGCTCATTGCGGAAAATTTCGGCCTTCTCGCAGGAAGATTAAAATCCGCCTGATAAGCAGGATAAATAAACTTCTTTATTCTTTTAATCCTGAAAAATTCCTTTGCCCACTCATAACGAGAGCAATATCCAGAGTTTACAAGGTGATAAAGCCCAGTTAACTCAGCTTCAAGAGCCTTTAAAGTCACTTCAACTATTGTTCTCGTAGATGTGGGAACTGAAAACTCATCGCAGGCAATTCTAAGGTAGTTCTGAGATTTTGCCCACTCTGTTAGCTTGTAAAGGAAGTTCTGTTTGCCTTCACCGTAAACCCAGCTTAAACGGAATATAAGATACTCTTCCATTTGCTCCTGAATAAAATGTTCCCCAAAAAGTTTACTTTTACCATATTCGTTTAAAGGGTTAGGCTTATCTTCTTCGGTGTAAAGTCCTTCTTTTGAACCATCAAACACATAATCTGTTGAAAAGTGAACAAGCTTAGCTTTATAATTGTTACATGCAAAAATTAAATTAGCTACTCCTAAAGAATTAACTTTTATAGCCTCAAAAGGAAAGCTTTCTGCCCTGTCAACCAGATTATAAGCTGCACAATTTATAACAATAGAAGGTTTTATTTCCTTGAAAGCTTCAATAACTTTCTCAAAGTTGGATATATCCAATTCTTGTTTTGAAAAAGCTACAAAATCTTTTTCCATCTCTTCCAGTTTTCTTAAAAATTCTTTTGCAAGTTGACCTTTCGCTCCTGTAATTATTATTTTCATCTTAAAGATCTCCCTTTTCAAACTTTATATTTAATATCCCCCCATACATTTCAAGCTCTTTTATCAGGTTATACCATTTTTCAAGTTCCGTATACCAATCAAGTGTTATAGTTTGAATTGTTTTATCAATTTCGCCAGATTCAAGTTTTTGAATAATCTCTTTTACTCCATCTTCTGCTTTTCTTTTTGGTGTCCAGTTAATTACATTTTTTATCTTTTTAAAAGATACTCTATAACTCCTTTTATCGGGGTCTCCGTACCACTCTATATCTACGCTTTTACCTGTCTCTTTTTCCACCAACTCAGCAACTATTTTCCCGAGCTCGCCTATTTGATAGTTTAATTCATCTCCACCTACATTAAAAATTTCTCCATTTATTTTTGTTTCATCTGAAAATTCTAAAAATTTTATAACTGCCTCTGACACATCTTCTATATGTACAAATGGTCTGTATTGACTTCCATCTCGCATCAATGGAAGCCTTCCTGTTTTCCATGCTCCGTAAGTCATTCCATTTATAGCAAGGTCAAATCTCATCCTTGGACTATATCCAAACACAGTAGAAAATCTAAGAACAACCACAGTAAAATTTTTATCAGCTAAAGGAATAATATCTTTTTCTGCTTGAAAGTTTGCTTTTGCATAAGTTGTTAAAGGATTTACAGGAGAATTCTCATCCACTATATCTTCCTGAAAGCCATATATACTGCAGCTTGATGGAAAAATATACTTTTTTACACCAAACTTCTTCCCAAGTTTTGCAGTTCTTACTCTTGAATAATGATTAATTTGCCAAGTTGCCTCATTAAATCTCTCCCCCGTGGGATCATTAGAAATAGCCACTAAATCAACTATGTAATCTATCCCTTTAAAAATTTCTTCTGGCATAACTCTTGTGTCTTCTTTTATTAGTTCTAAATTGGGATGAGGCTTTAATTTTTCCATCCCAAAGAAAAATCTATCCACTGCTTTTACCTTATAGCCTCTTTCCAAAAGCTTTGGCACTAAAACAGAACCTATGTACCCTCCTGCTCCTGTTACTAACACTTTCTCCATTATTTACCCCCTTCATACACAAAATTAATCTCATCTATTATCTCCCTTAAAAACGGTGCGTTTTTATCTTTTTCTGAAAGAATTGGCTCCTTTATAGGCCAGTTAATCTTTAATTCCGGGTCATTCCACCTAATAGCCCTGTCATGTTCTGGAGAATAATATTCATCCACTTTGTATAAAATTTCGGTATTTGGAACAAGGGTTAATATCCCATGGGCAAATCCTTTTGGCACAACTATCTGCCTCTTATTATACTCGCTTAAAATCACACCTATCCACTTCCCAAAAGTAGGACTCCCCTTTCTTATATCCACTACCACATCATAAATCACTCCTTTTAAACACCTTACCACCTTAGTTTGAGCTTTTGGATTCAATTGAAAATGAAGCCCTCTCAAAACTCCTGCCTGCACACTCAAAGAATGATTATCCTGCACAAAATCAAAAAAAAGCCCAATCTCCTCAAAATCCCGCTTGTTATAGCTCTCCATAAAAAATCCCCTATGGTCTTCAAACACAGTTGGTTCTAAAATGTAAACCCCTTCAAGCTCGGTCTCAATTTTCCTAAATTTTCCCATCTCTATACCTCCCTTTTCATTCAATAAAATTCTCTACTATCCATTTTGTAAAAGGATAAGCCGCTGTAAAAGCAGGCGAAACTGCATTTAAAATATGCACAGAATTTTTATCTTTTTCCACTATAAAATCCTGCACAAGCTCTTTTGTCTTTACATTCAAAAGCTGAGCCCTGATCCCTGGTATTCCCCACTTTGTAAATTTCCTCTTATCTATTTTTTTCACTAATTTGATGGCTTCATTTATCAAATAGCTTTTTCTATACTTCTTAATTTCTTCAAATGCCAGGTTTCTAAATCCAAAAGAATTAGTAATAAAAAGAATGGCTTCCCATTTAATTATTTCCAGAAGCTCTTTAATATTAAATTTATCAAATCCTTTATAATTCTCCCTCCAAAAAGCTGGTGTTGCTGTGGGGCCAATTTTAATCTTTCCATCAACTTTTATAGTATAATGCACACCTAAAAAAGGATTTTTTATATTTGGCACTGGATAGATATTTCTTTTTATAGGTTTATCACTTCCAGTATATTCCAGATATATTCCTTTAAAAGGAATTATTACATAATCTTTTGAAAAACCAAACTCTTTTGCTATCTTATCTGCGTAAAGTCCAGCAGTATTTATTAGCTTTTCATACTGAAAAACAAACTCTCCTGCTCCAATTTTTTTCTCATCAATTCTTCTTTGATAAGGAGTGTTTAAAAAAAATTTAATTCCTGCTTTTTCAAGATTAAATTTTAAATGCGAAAGAATTTCCACAGGATCTACTGTTGCTGTAAGTGGAGACCAAAGGGCTTTTTTATACGTCCTGGCATTTGGTTCAAACTTCTCAAGCTCTTTTTCCTCTATTACTTCAAGAGGGACACCATTTCTATCTCCTCTTCTCTTAAGTTCAAAAAGCGTTTCAAGCTCATTTTCATTTTTACATACTACTACCTTCCCACACTTATTAATTTTTAAGCCATACCTTTCACAATATTCTCTCCAAAATAAACATCCATTTTTGGTAAATCTGGCTTTTAAAGAATCTGCTGTATAATAAAAACCTGCATGTAAAACTCCGCTATTCCTGCCACTTGTGTGAGCTCCTATCCCAATTTCTTTCTCTATTATTGCTATTTTTGCATCAGGATACTTTTTTTTTAAATTTTTAGCTAAGGTTAATCCTATGATACCTGCTCCAATAATTACAAAATCAAACTCTTTTTCTTTCATTTTGCAAGTTCTATCAAATACTTCCCATATTCTGTTTTAGCAAGAGGCTTTGCAAGCTCAAGGAGCTTTTCTTTATCTATCCAGCCATTTCTATAGGCTATCTCCTCTATACACCCTATCATAAGTCCAGTCTTTTTCTCAATCGTTGCCACAAACTCCCCTGCTTCAAGAAAACTATCATGCGTTCCAGCATCAAACCAGGCAAAGCCTCTACCAAGAAGCTTTACCTTAAGCCTACCGCGGCGTAAATATTCCTCATTAACAGAAGTGATCTCAAGCTCCCCTCTCTCTGATGGCTTTACATTTTTAGCAATCTGAACTGCCTCATTGTCGTAAAAATACATCCCTACTACAGCATAGTTTGACTTTGGCTTTTTAGGCTTCTCTTCAAGAGAAATAACATTTCCCTTATCATCAAACTCCACAACTCCAAATCTCTCAGGGTCTTTTACATAGTAACCAAAAACATAGGCACCACCACTTTTCTCAATCTCATACCTTGCTTCATTCATTATCTTCACCAGATCATGACCAAAAAAGATGTTATCCCCCAGCATATAGCAGATATTATCATTACCAATAAAATCTTCAGCCAGAATTAATCCCTCAGCTAATCCATTTGGTCTTTCCTGAATTTTATACTTAATATTTATTCCAAGATGTGAACCATCTTTAAAAAGTTTTTGGAAAATTACCAAGTCTTCAGGATTTATAATTAAGAGAATATCTCTTATCCCAAGAAGCATTATCAGAGAGAGAGGATAATAAATCATAGGTTTGTTATAAATTGGCAAAAAATGCTTGTTTATTGCCACTGTAACTGGATAAAGTCTTGTTCCACTACCACCTGCAAGTATTACGGCTTTCATAACCCAACTTCCGTTTATTATTCTATCTTATAATAATCCTAAATTATATCTCTGAAAATGCAAGAAGTTATGGATTTAAACTTCAAGCAATAAATGGTAATTATCGGCTTTTAAGTAATTTAAAAAAGAAATTTAATATAAAAGATATGGCTCTGGGAAAAACTTCCAGAGCCATATCTTTTGAGGTTTATTCTTCGGGTTTTTTAATCCAGGGCATCATAGCTCTTAATTTTTTACCAACTTCTTCAATAAGATGCTCTCTCTCTTTTCTTCTTAAAGCGTTTAAAACAGGTCTTCCTGCTTGATTTTCTAAAATCCATTCTCTGGCAAATTCACCGGTTTGAATTTCTTTTAAAATCTTTTTCATTTCTGCTCTTACCTGGTCATTAATAATTCTGAGACCTCTGGTTAAATCTCCATATTCTGCGGTATCGCTTATAGAATATCTCATAAAAGCAAGCCCACCTTCATAAATAAGATCAACTATAAGCTTTAACTCGTGTAAGCATTCAAAATAGGCTATTTCTGGCTGATAACCTGCTTCTACTAAAGTTTCAAATCCAGCTTTAATAAGTGCAGAAACACCTCCACAAAGAACTACCTGTTCTCCAAAAAGGTCTGTTTCAGTTTCTTCTTTAAAAGTAGTTTCTATTACTCCTGCTCTGGTTCCTCCTATTCCTTTGGCATAAGCAAGTGCTTTAGCAAAGGCTTCTCCTGTAGCATCCTGATGAATAGCTACTAAACAAGGCACGCCTGCACCTCTTTCAAACTCTCTTCTTACAAGATGTCCAGGTCCTTTAGGAGCAACCATAGCAACATCTACATCCTTAGGAGGAACAATCTGATTAAAATGAATATTAAACCCATGAGCAAAAAGAAGCATTTTCCCAGGTTTAAGAGCAGGAGCTATTTCAGTTTTGTAAACCTCTGGTTGGGTTTGATCTGGAAGGAGAATCATTATAATATCTGCTTTTTCACAGGCTTCTTTTACAGTAAGGGGCTCAAAACCATGTTCTTTAGCTTTTTCCCAGCCTCTTCCTCCTTCTCTAACGCCAACAATTACATTTAAACCAGAATCTCTAAGATTTAAAGCATGAGCATGTCCCTGACTTCCATAACCTAAAACTGCAACCACCTTATCTTTTAAAACAGATAAATCTGCATCAGCATCTCTGTAAACCTTCATCACTAACCTCCTATAAGGAATTTTTAAGTAAATTTATTTAATTATATTGCTTTTTAAATATTTTTCTACAATTTTTTCTGATTCTTCATTATTTTTTATAAAAAACAATTCTTTGTAAAGTTTAGCACAATCTTGAAAAGAAAGCTTATCTACCATTTGAATAGCTTTTAATTCTTTTTTAAGATGAGGAAAAGGTTCTTCAGGAGTGGGAAGAAGTTCTTCCTTGGGTATTATTTTTATATATATTAAAGATCTTGCAGCAAGAAGATTTTCTTTTTCTTTATTTTCCTTTCTTTTTAAGATATATCTGAGTGTTAAAAGCTCTCCTGGAGGAAAAACCCAGGCTTTTCCTATAAGAGATTTTAAAACTTTCTCTAAAAGATATTTATGAGAAATTCTCCAGGTTTTTCCTAAATGGATATGAAGAAGCTTTTTAAAATAAACATGGATAGTACCTGCTTCTATGTAAACTTTTCCTTTTTCAGGAAGAAGTTTAATAATAGCCTGAGCTCTTAAATAATCTCTTAAACGAAATCTTTCAGCATCAGCTTTGGAAAAAGTTTTAACTGCTTCTATAATATTCTCAAAGCTATCTTTTAACGAAACTTTGTAATATTCCAGAAGTTTTCCTATAGCTTTATTTTCTACCTGATAAATTTCTTTTAACTCTGGAGTATTTATTATTTTTTCTATATTATTACCATTTTCTAATTCTTTTTGAATAAAAGCTACTTTTTCTAAATATGGTTCTACCTGAAAGATTTTTTTACCTTTTTTATATAAACCACGAAGAATTTTAAGGCTTTCCTTTATAAAGGTGGGAAACCAGAAATCAGTATTTTTAAGGTATTCTTCTATGCTAATTTCTTCTTTTAAAAAATTTTGAAAAAGTTTATTTGGTGGTTCTTCCAGAATAATAATATCGTGTTGAGACATAAGTTTTTCAGCAAAAGGAAGAGTTTCTACTCTATGAGGAGAAAAAGCCACAGTGACTAATCTGTCCATATTTTAAATTATAGCACAAATTACAATAACCCCAAACTATTTTCTAATTTAGAACCATTTTAAAAATTACCACTTACGAAGTGGTAATTTTTAGGTTGACAAAAGGGAAAAAGGTGTGGTATTATTAAAAAAATTTTTTAGAGGTTGAAAATGCATTATTTTGGATACAAGAATGGAGAGCTCTATTGTGAAGAAGTTCCTATAAAAAAAATTGTAAAAGAAGTTGGTACCCCCGCTTATATCTATTCTGCCAAAACCATTCGCAGACATTTTAAAGTATTTGATAGCTCCTTTAAATCAATAGATCATATTATTTGCTATTCTGTGAAAGCAAACTCTAATATAGCCGTACTTTCTGTACTAAAACACCTTGGAGCTGGAGCTGATATAGTTTCAGGAGGGGAGTTAAAAAGGGCTTTAAAAGCAGGTATCCCTCCTGAAAAGATAGCTTTTTCTGGAGTAGGAAAAACTCTTGAAGAAATGGAAATGGCTCTATCTGCTGGAATACTAATGTTTAATGTGGAAAGTCTGGAAGAGCTTGAAGCCCTTGCAGAAGTTGCTAAAAAACTTAATAAACCTGCTCCTTTTGCGTTAAGAGTAAATCCTGATGTAGATCCCCAAACTCATCCTTATATTTCTACAGGTCTAAAAAAGAACAAATTTGGCATTCCAGAAGAATTAGTAATACCCATCTATAAAAAAGCTAAAGAAAATCCCTATTTAAAACCTGTAGGTTTAGATGCTCATATCGGATCTCAAATAACCTCTATTGCTCCTTTTAAAGATGCTTTATATAGACTGAAAAAAATCTGGGAAGAATTAATAAATCTCGGGCTTGAACCCAAATACCTGGATCTTGGTGGAGGATTAGGTATAATTTATAACGAAGAGGAACCTCCTTTGCCTCAGGAATATGCTGAAGCCATTATTCAGGAAGCTAAGGATCTTAAAGCTACTATAATTTTGGAACCTGGTAGAGTAATTGTAGGAAATGCAGGAATTTTAGTTACTAAGGTCCTTTATACTAAAGAAAACATATCTAAAAAATTTGTTATTGTAGATGCTGGAATGAATGATCTTATAAGGCCCGCTTTTTATCAAGCTTATCATAAAATAATTCCTGTGGAAGAAACCTTTGCTGAAGAAGAAGTTGTAGATGTAGTAGGTCCTATTTGTGAGAGCAGTGATTTCTTGGCAAAAGAAAGAAAACTTCCCAGAGTTAAAAGAGGAGATCTTCTCGCTGTTATGAGTGCAGGTGCTTATGGTTTTGTAATGAGCTCTAATTATAACTCCAGACCAAGATGTCCAGAAATTCTGGTAGATGGAAATAAATATTTTGTAGTACGAAGAAGAGAAACTATAGAAGATCTCATTGCTTTGGAAAGTATTCCAGCTCCATATCTTTAATCTATGTCTACCATTCCTGAAAAATTTGATATAGAATACTATAATTACCAGCTTCCAGAGCATCTTATTGCTTATTATCCTGCTAAAAAACGTACAGAATCTAAACTTTTGGTAATAGAAAAAAAACCAGGAAAATTGTATTTCCATGAAAAATTTTCAGAAATAGAAAAATATTTTCAAAAAGGAGATTTATTAATTCTCAATAATACCAAAGTTTTCCCCGCAAGACTTAAAGGACGAAAAACTACAGGAGGGGAAGCTGAACTTCTGCTTTTTAAAAAACCCACTGGATTTAAATTCCAAACCTTTGCTTTGATCAAAGGAAAACGTATTAAAAAAGGAACAGAAATTTTAATAGAAAATTATATAAAAATTAAAGTTTTAGATAAACTGGAGGGAGGAAGGTTTTTTGTAGAGCTTGAAAGTCAGATAGAACCTTTAGAAAATCTTATTTATAAATATGGAAAAGCTCCCCTTCCCCCTTATATAAAAAGAGAACCAGAAATTACAGATTTGGAAAGATATCAAACAGTTTTTGCTCAAAAAGAAGGTTCTATTGCTGCTCCTACTGCAGGGTTTCATTTTGATGAAAACTTACTTAAAACTTTACAGGAAAAAGGTATTGTTATTAAATTCATTACTTTACATGTAGGATATGGAACTTTTGCTCCTATAAAAGTAAAAGATATAAGAAAACATCAAATTGAATCAGAATATATTGAAATAGAAGAAGATGTAATAGAAGAAATTAAAAAAGCTCTTTCAGAAAAACGTAGGATTATTGCAGTTGGAACCACTGTAGTAAGAACCTTAGAATTTATAGCTAAAAAAGGCTTAACTCCTTATAAAGGCCTTTGTGATCTTTATATTTATCCTGGTTTTAAATTTCAGATAGTCTCTGCTATGGTTACCAACTTCCATCTTCCAAAATCTTCGTTACTTCTCTTAGTTTGTGCCTTTGCTGGAAGATCTCTTATATTAAAAGCTTATCAAGAAGCCATAAAAAAGAACTATCGTTTTTATTCTTATGGAGATGCTACTTTTATAATTTAATCTTTATGCATTTTCTTTAAAACTTTGTAAACAGCTTCCACAGTATTCTCTATTTCTTCTTCTCCATGAGCCAAGGATACAAACCAGGCTTCAAACTGAGAAGGAGGTAAATAAATTCCTTTTTCAAGCATTTTTTGCCAGAAAATAGCAAATTTTTCTGTATCAGAACTTAAAGCAGTTTCAAAATTAATAACTTCTTTATCTGTAAAGAATAAGGTAAGCATAGAAGCAATTCTGTGAACTCTATAGGGTAGATCCAGATCTTTTAAAGCTTCCTTTATACCCTCTTCAAGTTTTGAAGCTAAGGCTTCAAGTTTTTCATAAGTACCGGGTTTGGCAAGTTCTTTTAAAGTAGCAAGTCCTGCTGCTACTGCAATGGGATTTCCTGATAATGTGCCTGCCTGATAAACAGGACCCTCTGGTGCAACCATATCCATAATTTCAGCCTTCCCTCCATAAGCTCCTACAGGAAGCCCTCCTCCTATAATTTTACCAAGACAGGTTAAATCAGGTGTTATTCCATAGAACCCTTGAGCTCCTGATAAGCCAAGTCTAAAACCTGTAATCACCTCATCAAAAATAAGAAGAGCTCCATATTTTTGAGTAATTTCTCTTAAAAACTGTAAAAAACCTTCCTTAGGAGGAATGACTCCCATATTAGCAGGCACAGGCTCAACTATAACTGCAGCTATTTCTTCTCCATATTGTTTAAAAGCTTCTTCCACTTTTTCAAAATCATTATAAGGCAAATTTAAAGTATGAGCTGTAAGTTCCTCAGGAACACCAGGGCTGGCAGGAATTCCAAAAGTAGCAAGACCTGAACCTGCTTTTACAAGAAGAGAATCTACATGCCCATGATAACATCCCTCAAATTTTACGATTTTTTTTCTTTTAGTGTAAGCTCTTGCAAGACGAATAGCGCTCATAGTTGCTTCTGTTCCAGAGTTGACAAGACGAACTTTTTCTATAGAAGGAACACAGGATTTTATAAACTCTGCCAGCTCTACTTCCTGCCAAGTTGGAGCACCAAAGCTGGTTCCTTTTTTAGAGGCAAAATAAACATTTGCAATAATCTCTGGATGAGCATGTCCAAGAATAAGAGGTCCCCAAGAACAAACATAATCTATATACCTATTCCCATCTACATCTATTAAATAAGCACCTTCTCCCTTTTCAAAAAAAACAGGATCAGATTTTACAGCTTTACAAGCTCTAACAGGGCTATTTACTCCTCCAGGGATAGCCTTTATAGCTTTTTCATAAAAAGCCTTAGATCTTATTCTCATCTCTGCCCTCCTAATCTTCTTAAATATTCTATTTTACACAGTTTTTCTAAAATTAAAAGCAGATTTACAGCTTCTTCTAAATTTCTCCCCCAGGTTAAAGCCCCATGCTGGCTTAAAACTATTACTTTGGAAATCAAAGCTGATTCTGAAGCTTTTTCCCAGAGTTCTTCAGAACCTGGAAGAAAAAAAGGCACAACTTTTATCTCTTTTAGAAAAATTTTAGCCTCTGGTAAATCAAATTCTCTGAAATCAAATCCACAAAGATCTAAAGCCAAAACATAGGCAGGATGAGCATGCACAATAGCTTTTGCTTGAGGATTTTTTAAATAGATTTTATAATGCATGCCCCATTCTGAAGAGGGTTTACCCTTTAAAAATTCGCCTTGCCAATTGATAAAACAAAGATCCTTTGGCTCCAAAATTTCTTTTATTTTCCCAGAAGGGGTGATCCAGAAGCCTTCTTTATCTCTTACAGAAAGATTCCCCTCTGAACCCGTTATAAGACCTTTTTCTGCTAAATATTTAGTATAAAAACTAAGTTCTTTTTTCTTTTCCATTTAAACTTTTATAGCTCTTACCAGATCTATATTTTCTAAAGTCCATTCAACAGTTCTTCTTAAGCCTTCCTCCAGATCTATCTCTGGCTGCCAGCCAAGAAGTTTTTTAGCCTTTTCAATCTCTGCCCAAGTAAGCATAACATCAGCTTTGTGAAAAGGATAAAATTCTTTCTTAGCCTTTTTTCCGAGAAGTTTTTCTAAAATTTCTATCATCTGATTTATAGAAATGGGATTTCTTCCTCCTCCGAGATTAATAATCTCATATCCCAGAGGTTTTAAAGCAAGGATTGTTCCTCTGGCAATATCATCTATATAGGTGAAATCCCTTGCCTGAGTGCCATCTCCATAAATTTTAATAGGAGTCCCTTCATAAATCCATTTTATAAATCTAAAAGGGCTCATATCAGGACGTCCTGCTGGTCCATAGACTGTGAAATATCTAACAACCGAAATATCAAGTCCATAAAGATGGTGATAAGTATAAGCCAGAAGTTCTGAGCTTTTTTTAGTGGCAGCATAAGGAGATAAAGGAGTATCTACTTTTAATTCTTCGTGAAAAGGAGGCTTATGCCCTGCATAAACAGAAGAAGTGGATGCAAGAACCATCTTTTTTACGCCAGAATCTTTCATAAGTTCCAGAAGATTGAGAGTAGCTGTTACATTACTATCTACATAAACCCAGGGGTTTTCTAAACTTGCTCTAACTCCAGCTCTGGCTGCAAGATGAATAATGGCTTTTATAGGATAAATTTCAAAAAGAATTCTTATTGCTTCAAAATTAGAAAGATCTAATTTATAAAATTTAAAATTTTCATAATTTTTTAATTGAGAAAGTCTCCATTCTTTCAATTTAACATCATAGGCGTTATTTAAATTATCTACACCAAGAACAGATTTCCCTTCTTTAAGAAGGAATTCACTAACTCTCCATCCTATAAAGCCTGCTGCTCCTGTAACTAAATAATATTTCATCTACTTTTCTCCTTTCTTATTTTTTCTGCATAGGGTAAAACATACTTCTTATTTATATATTCTGCAAGTTCAAAACTCAAAATTGCTTCATCTTCCATAGCCTGTTGAATTTTAGTAAGTCTTTCATGTCCTAAAAAATTGGAGAGTTTATCACAAAAGAAATTTCTACAAAAGATAGGAGCAAGGATAAGATTACAGCCCTTCTCTCCTAAAAATAAACAATCCTCTGGTCTTTCTAAATTAAACTTTATTTCTGTTTGAAGATAATCTGCTAACATAAGATTTATCAAAAATTCTGAAGGTCTTAATTTCCATTCTAAACCTGTTTGACAGCATTTTTCTCCTGATTGGGCACATTTAGCACAAAAAGCAAAAGACTCATTTTCTATAAAAGCCTGCCTGCTTTTTTCTATAGCTTTTTTAAGAGGTTCTAATTTATCTATAATGTATTTATCTTTCCAGAGCTTTTCTTTTAATTCCTGTTTATAAAAATTTTGCCAGCTTTTAAAATAAGTTAAACTATCCATTTAAAGTTCTATTTTTAAGTCTTTTCCACTTATTTCATTTAATAATATACCTGTTAAAATTTTAGGATAAAAGTAGGTACATTTATGAGGCATTCTTTTTTTAGCCTGAGCTACCTTTTTAAGCACTAAAGGAGAGATTACAGGAAAAATAATTCCAATAGCTCCTCTTTGCACCTCTTTTATTACCTCATTTATATCACAAACAAATTTAGCCCTACCCTTTTCTTTTAATTGTTCTTCCTTTAAACCTGTACTTAATTCTAAAATTTTCAAAAAATTATAAAGAGTAACCTCTGATAAAATCGGGTCTTCAGTCTTTATTTTTTCTAAAAATTCTTTTTTTATACAAAAAAAATAAGCTTTATTATTTAAAAAAATAAGCCATTCCTGCGCCTTTTTATTAAAATAATTATCAAAATTTTCAGGCTTAAAATTTATTTCTTTGAAAACTTCGGCAAAATTTTTCAATTTTTTTAAAAATCCTTCTGGATCTTCAAGAAAATAAGTTCTGTGAGTGGGAAGCATAAGCAAATTTTTATCTTCTAAAGGACAAATATACATTGCTATATAATTATAATCCTTATAATTCTTTTTACCATAAAGATTTTCCATATATTCTTTATATCTCAAAGCTGTAGTATATCTGTGATGTCCATCAGCAATATAAATTCTTTTGTCTTCTAAAAATTTTATTAAATTTTTTACAAACTCTTTATCAGTGATTTTATAAAGCTTGTGTTTTTCTCCTTTATAATTTATGCTATATATTAATTTTTTCTTATTTTTTAAATTTTTTAAAGTAAAAAGCTCTGGATCTTCATAAAGACCAAAAACCTGACTAAACTGAAAACCAGTATTTTTAAACAACTCCAAACGCTCATCTGTAACTTTATTATAAACCTTTTCATGAGGAAGAATTTTACCTTCTTCAAAAGGACTCAATTCTATTAGATTTATAAATCCTTTTCTATTAAATTTTTTTCCATGATAGGTAAATTCTAACTCATATAAATAAATCCCAGGGGTTTGATTTTTTATAAGGATTTGCTCTTTTATCCAGGAATTAAGAAGTTCCTTAGCTCTTTGATAACTCTCTGGTAATTCTAAATGAAAAATATTGTAAGGACTTTTGTTTTTAAAATGATTAACTTCTTCTTGTGAAACCACATCGTACTGAGGAGCAATTACATCTTCTATATTAACTTTGATAGTATTGTATCTCCAGGCACAAAAAGGAAGGCTTCTGGGCATATCTCACTCCTTCAAAAAATTTTCCCCTTAAACATACCAAAAAATTAAATATTAGCAAGGAACAGGTTTTACAATTGTAAGTAGCAATTTTGAGGATTAAAGATAAAATAAGCACATGCTTAAGAAAAAATTTGGTCAACATTTGCTTATTGCTTCAGGTATTCTACAAAAACTTGTAGAATTTTCTGAAATAAAATCAGAAGAAACAGTAGTTGAAATTGGTCCTGGTACAGGGAATCTTACTAAAGAATTATTAAAAACTCCTTTAAAAAATCTTTATCTTATAGAAATAGATCAAGAAATGATAGAAAAACTTAAAAAAAATATAAAAGACGAAAGAGTTACTATAATTCAGGCTGATGCTACTAAATTTGATTTTTCAAGCTTAAAAGAAAAGGAATTGAAATTAATTGGCAATCTCCCCTATAATGTAGCCAGTTTAATTATTGAAAATACAGTAATGTATAAAGAGTATATACCACAGGCTTTTTATATGGTGCAAAAAGAAGTTGCTGAAAGATTAATAAAGGAAAAATCCTGGCTTTCCATTTTTGTAAAAACTTTCTATGAAATAAATTATCTTATGAGTATACCTGCCAGATTCTTTGTCCCTCCTCCCAAGGTGGTTTCTGCTTATATAAAATTGACAAGAAAGGATTTTAAAGAAATTTCAGATTTAAAAAATTATAAAAAATTTCTAATTCGTCTTTTTTCTCAGAAAAGAAAAATGCTTAAACATAAAATTGATGAAAAATTATTATTGAATTTAGAAATCTCTCCCAATAAAAGGGTTGAAGAGTTGAATTTTAAAAATTTTCTCTCACTTTATTCTGAGATTGAAAAAGTAAAGAAGATTTAGTTTTAAGAATTTTTGAATTATTGCCAGAAAATTTTTTATAAACTCTTCTATGTTTTTTGCGAATTCTTCTAACCAGTCTTATGGCTCTTAAATGCTCTCTGTATGTTCTTGAAAAATAATGGGTCCCATCTCCTTTAGCTACAAAATAAAGGTAGGAAACCTTAGCCGGAAATAATACAGCCTTAATACTATCCTCTCCAGGACTGCAAATAGGTGTAGGAGGGAGACCATAGTTTAAATAGGTGTTATAAGGACTTTTTACACTGTAATAATCTTTGTAATAAAGCCTTCTGAAATTTCTTAAAGCATAATTTATAGTAGGATCTGCTTGTAAAGGCATGCCTCTTTTGAGTCTATTTAAATAAACTGCTGCAATTAATGGTTTTTCTTTAGAATATATTGCTTCTTTTTCTACTATAGAGGCTAAAGTTATCACTTCTTTTAAAGACATGCCTTTTTTATTTGCTATATCTTTATACTTATCCCAGTGTTTCCAAAAATTATCTACCATAGTTTTAATAATTACTCCAGGATGTGTATATTTATGAAAATAATAAGTATCTGGATACAAATAACCTTCCAGAGTCGGCCCAGGTAACCCAAATTTTTTAGCTACCTGAGGATCTTGAGCCAATTTTAGAAATTCCTCTTTTTTACAGATATTGTTTCTATCCAAAATTTCTGCAATTTGCCAAAGAGTAAGCCCTTCTGGAATAGTTATTTTATGGGACAAAACCCTTCCTTCTACAAGAATTCTCAAAATTTCTCCTAAGCTCTGGTGAGTATAAAAAGCATATTCTCCGGGCTTTATTTTATTATAAAAACCTGTTCTCAAAGCTTCTATAATAAATACCCATCTACTTTTAATTACACCTTTTTCTTTAAGTTTTTTAGCTATACTCCAAACTCCCTCTCCTTTTTTTATTTCAACAATTCTGAATTCATTAGTTTTAAATTCAGAAACAGGACCCAATCCATCAAAATATAAACCTATTATCCATAAAATAAAAAAAAGAACCAATAAAAAAATTATTGGTCTTTTTTTCTGAATTTCAGCACTTGAGAACTTCATTTTTAATGGTATCTTTTATTAATATCTAACAGGAGGTTTTTATGATAACAGAAGAAATTTTAAAAACTTTAGAAAAAGAAGCCAAAGAACACCCCCATTCTCCATTTGCACAACACAAGTTAGCTATAGCTTACTTTAATTTGGGAAAATTTCAAGAGGCTAAAGAGGCTTTCAAACGCGTGCTTAAGATTGATCCTTACCATTTTGAAGCTATGATAAACTTAGGAATTATCTTGGCTCAGGAAGGAGAAATTGAAGAAGCTAAAAAGGCTTTTACTTTTACCCTTAAATTTTATCCTAAATCTGTAGAAGCCTGGATAAATCTTGGACTTGTTGAATTTCAATTAGGTAATTTAGAAGAAGCAGAAAAGTGTTATAAAAAAGCTATAGAATTAAAAAAAGATGATCCTGCTGCTTGGGTAAATCTTTCTACAATTCTGATAGAAAAAGGACAATATAAAGAAGCTATTTCAGCCTTAGAAAAAGCTAAAAGCCTTGCTCCTCAAATGGGAACTATTTATAATAATTTAGCAGTAGCTTATTATCATCTGGGAAATATAGAAGAGGCTAAAAAGAATATTGCTCAAGCTAAATCCTTAGGATACTCTGTAAATCCTGAGTTTGAAAGGTTGGTAAATGAGGATTCCTAAGATACCAACCTGTCCTTTTTGCGGAAAACCTATAGCTAAACCAACCTTTTTAGCTATAGGATTTTCAGATTTGGAAGCTGGTATATGTGAATGTGGTAGTGTTTATGTGTGCGATGTTACAGGACATAATCGCGGCGCTGCTTTTGTAGAAGCCCTTTTGATTGCTTGTGCAGGTGATTGGGAACTTGCTTGGGATTTAATACCTGATGAAGATTATAAAGAAATCTGGATAGAAAACTATGATTTAAAAACTCATACCATTTTACCAGAATCTTCTTACGGTAAAAGACTTTTCAGAAGTGCTCTTTGTTTTATTAAACTTTCTGATGATCTAAGAGAAACTCGAGAACCTAAAATAAAAAAACTTCTTCAAAAAGAAGAGCCAGATTTACCTAAAGTTGAAAAAAGAAAGCTCAGCAAAAAAGAATTAGAAGAGCTTATTAATCAGAATAATTTAAATCTTTTATTCAGTTATATCTTAGCCGAACCTCTTAATTTAAATGTTCTACAAAAATTTTTATATCATCCTGACCCAGTTTTTAGAAAAAAAGTTTCAGTTATTATAGGATTAGTTTCTGAAAAACTTGTAAAAATTCGTCCTGAAAAAGTTTTAGAACTTTTAAAAAGACTTATTTATTCAGCAGCAGATTCTGCTTCTTCTGCCTGGGGAGCTTTAGAAGCTGCTGGAGAAATTATAAGAAACACCAAAGATAGATATTCTTTCTTTATAAAAAATCTGCTCGCTTTTATAGAATTTCCAGAATATAGACCTTATGTATTGTATGCACTTTATAGAATCTCTGAAAAAAGTCCTCATCTTTTAAAACAACATAGCTATCTAAAACTATTAAATTACTTAGAAGGTGCATCATCAGAAATTCAAGGTCTTATTCTGCTAATATTCTACAATCTTAAAAGCCCTGAGATAAAATCTTATTTTGATAAGATTGATCCAGAAAAGAGCTTCAAGCTTTTTAATTACAAAACTTATAATTTTGAAACTGTATTTTTAAAAGATCTACTTAAAAAATTCTAATTTAGGAGACCTAAAATGGAAAAAAAACTTCTGGAAGATAAAAAGGATTTTTTTACACTAAAACCTGACATTCCAGAAGAGTTAAAACCAGCTTATGAAATTTGTCTAAAGGCTTATAAATTCTGGAGAGAAGGAAAAATAGTAGACACAATAACCTTATTAGAAGAAGCTTTAGCCCTTTTCCAAAAAGTTGAAAATTATAAAGACCTTGCTTATAAAGAAATAGCCAATATTTTAGACTTTTTAGGAGATTTATATCACTCAAGAGGTAATATAGAAAAAGCTTTGAAAGTTTATAAAGCCTGTTTGGATATTTGCGAAAATTTTGATGATGAAATTAGCACTGCTATTATAGCTGAAAAGATAGTATTTGTATACAAAGAAAAAAAAGAATATGACAAAATGCTTCCTTATTTGTATAGACTTTTAGAGATAGGGGAAAAATATAATGATGCACATAGAGCTGCCAGAGCCCTTGTAGGAATAGGAGAAGTATCAAGATATAAAAAAGATTATCAAACAGCAAAAGAAGCTTTAGAAATAGCTTATAAAATATATAAAGGTATGGGAGCAGGAGAATTATCTGAAATTGTTAAAAAAGGCTTAAAAGAATTAGAAAAAGAAATGCAAGAAAAAATTTAATTTTATCTACTATAACCTGGAAGTTCACCTATCGCGCAAGTGCCAGTTTCACATTTGTGACTTTCTACTAAATTAGGCTTATCAGAAGAACCTCCTGAATCACTAACAATAGCATTTACCACACTCATAAGACGATTTATATTTTTACTTTTACAATCAGGACAGGTTACTTGGGATATTTCATCTTTATTTTTAAGATAAACCTCAAATTCTTTTCCGCAATCCTGACATTTAAATTCATAAATAGGCATAATTACTCCCCTTTCCAAAGCATTTTATTTTCTAAATCAAATATAAACAATTTAATATTATATACTCAAACTTTCAAATTCTGTCAAGTATACACTACCATTACACCTTTTACACCTCCGAGGTGTAAAGAGGTAATTTATTTATTTGTTCCTTTCTTAGGTAAAGGAATATATTCTACAGAAGGAGTTTGTCTTAATGGCTGAGGAAAAAGTTTCATTAATTGATAAATTTCTATAGGCATATCTTTACTTACAGGCAAACCAAGTTTTTTGGCTTCTTCATAAGTAATAGGATAATCATGTGTAAAATGTCCCTGAGATAAAATGTCTGCCAATTCTTCAATTTTTTCTGGAGAATATTTATTATCCAGAATAAGTTTAAGATTTTCTTTCATTTGTTTTAAAGCCATTTCAGCTACATCTGCTAATATTAAAGTTTGATCCTCCACATGTTCTATAGATTTTCTTTTAACAGCTCTTAAGATTGAAGCCGCAGGATATTGTCCTAATTGAGGATCTACAGGTCCAAGAACTGCATGTTCATCCATGATAATCTCATCACAGGCAAGAGCAATAAGAGTCCCTCCGCTCATAGCATAATGAGGGATAAAAGCTGTTACTTTGGCAGGATGTTTTTTTATGGCTAAGGCTATCTGTAAAGCTGCTAACACTAATCCACCTGGAGTATGTAAAATTATATCAATAGGTACATCTTTATCCGTAAGATGTATAGCTCTTATTACCTCTTCAGAGTCATTAATATCTATAAATTTCATAATTGGGAAACCCAATAAACTCATAGTTTCCTGACGATGAATCAATAAAATAACCCTTGAGCCTCTTTTCTTTTCTATTTGTTCTATAGCCTTTTGACGGGCTAATTCTAAAAATTTCTGTCTTAAAAAAGGTTGCATTGCCATAGCTAAAAATAAAATCCAAAATAAATCTCCCCATCCTATCATACTTTATTTTCCCCCTTTTAGTCTTTTTATCTATTCCATCTATCTATTCCAAAGAAAGAACCAAAAATACCATATTCATCTTGGTAAAATCTACATTTTTTTTTGCAGAAAAATTTATATCCCAAAGCTCCGAAAATAAAACCTCCCAAATGAGCAAACCAAGCTATACCTCCAAAACTGTCAGGTAAAGCTAAAGCAAAAAGTCCACTATATAACTGTATTAAAAGCCAGTATCCCAAGTATAAAAATGCTGGGATCTCAAAAAATAAAGGAAAAAAGAAAATAGGCACCAAAATTACAATTCTTGCCAAGGGATACATAATAAAATAGGCACCCATTACACCAGAAATAGCTCCAGAAGCACCTATTAAAGGTGTAACAGAGTTTTTGTAAATAAAAGCATGAAATAAAGTAGCAAAAATTCCACAAAAAAGATAAAATATGAGAAATCTAAAAGGTCCCAAACGATCCTCTACATTATCTCCAAAAATCCATAAAGTCCACATATTTCCTATAAGATGAAGCCAACCTCCATGAATAAAAAGATGAGTAAAAAGAGTAAGATATTTTTGATAAAAGGGATCTCCTAATAAAGCTGAAAAATAATGATTAAAAAATCTGGCTGGAATGAAACCCCATGTTCTAAAAAAAAATTCTCTTTCTAAAGAAGAAAGAGAAAGTTCATAAAAAAAAACTATTATATTAGCAAAAATTAACAACCAAGTCATTATAGGAGGATTTCTACGAGGTAAAATATCCTGTAGTGGTATCATCCAAGGCCTCCTATTATTTCTCCTCTTACTTTCTTTCTGAAATTTTCACTCTTTTCCACCAATTTTTCAAATACTTTTAGATCCTCTGGAATTTTACCAAATTCGTATTCCTCAAAATTTTCATATTTTTCTAATCCCTCTTTTCCTTTCTCTAAAAATATCTTTGCCAGATCCAAAAATAAAGATCCTTCTCTTGAAAGAGCATAAAATTCTGCGCTTCTTAGAGCATATCTATTTCCATTAAAAGACAATGCCACTCCTTTATTTTCCTTAATTAAATTCAAAGCTTGCATATCTGTAATACTATCTCCTGTATAAAACCCTTCAGAAAAAGGAATAGAAAGTTCTTTTGAGATCATCTCACAGGCTTTTGCTTTTTCTGAGCCTCCTATAGGATTTACCTCCCTTAAAAAAATTCCTATATCTAAATTCCATATTATATTAAAAAATATCTCCTCTAAACGGTCTAAAATACTTAATAAATCTAAAGGTAAATCAGAAGGTAAAGTGGCATCTTTTGGAAAATCTATCTCTGGTAAACTTATAATTTCCTCATAAAGCTTTTTTAAAATTTTAGCTTCTTCAGAAGAAAGTTTAACTTTATCAAAATCTATTTCAGTACAAAAAATATGATCCATGGGAAAATTTGTAACCTCTGCTAAAGCTTCCAAATAAGGTTTATAGCTTGTGCTAATTATAAAGGTAGGCAAAATTTTATTAAGCTTGGGTAAATTTTCAGGAATTTTAGGTAGAAATATCAAAGTTTTTTTAGAGAATTCTCTTAAACTTTTATTATTAGCTCCAAATAGTTTCAAAAAAGGTAAAATAAGTTTTAAAGTATCTCCTGCTTTATATCCCTCTTTTTTCTTAATATCAGCTAAATAGTCATCAAAACGGGAAATTTGTTTAAAAAAATAATCACCTTTGGGTATAATAGCTTTACAATATTCAAAAGCATTATCATTAAGAGTTAAAGGTCCTTCACAATCAAAGGCTAAAAAAGGCATAAAAACTCCTTATTTGATTTTTAGTTTTCTCTCTCTAATAGAAGGGATCTGCATTTCTTCTCTATATTTAGTAACTGTTCTACGAGCTATTTTTATTCCATATTTTTCTTTTAAAATTTTGGCTATGGTATTATCACTTAAAGGTTTCTTAGGATCCTCTTTATCTATTATCTCTTTAATATAATCTTTTACAGCCTTAGAAGATAAAACATTACCTTGAGAGGATTCATAACCTGTTGAAAAGAAAAACTTCAAAGAATAAACACCATTAGGTGTTTGAACATATTTATGAGCTATGATTCTGCTTACAGTTGATTCATGTAAACCTGTTTCTTCTGCTATTATTTTCAAAGTTAAAGGCTTAAGATGTTTTATACCTTTTTCTAAAAATTCACATTGATGTTTTAAAATAGCCTCTCCAACTTTATAAAGACTGGAATATCTGCTATCCAGAGCCTTTAGTAAATTCTCTGCATCTCTTAATTTTTTCCTTAAAAATTGTTTCAGTTTCTTTGTTTCTTCAGATTTCTTTTTTATTTTTAAATAATCTTTATAATAACTATTCAATTTTATTGAAAAATTCTTCTCTTTAATCACTTCTACTTTCCATTTATTATCTTGTTTATAAAAGATAAGATCAGGTTCTATATAAAGTGTAGGTTCTAAAAAATAATTGCGCGCTGGATAAGGCTCTAATTGTCTAATAATCTCTAAAGCATTTTCTATCTCCTCTGGACTAAATCCATAATTTTGACTCAGATATTCTACACCTTTTGGAATTTCTTCTAAATGTTGTTTCACCAAAATATAAGGCAGTGAATCAGAAAAATAACCAAGAAACTCTAATTGAGTAAGCAAACATTCTTTTAGATTATAAGATGCTACACCCACAGGGTCCAAAAATTTTACAATATTTCTAATCTTTTCTACTTTTTCTTCCGAAACATGTAATTCCTGAGCTATTTCTTTAGAAGTAAGAGTTAAATATCCTTTTTCATCAAGATTGCCTATAATATGCTGAGCTATTTCATAATCCTTAGAGGAAAGCTCTTTAAGACGAATTTGCCATAATAAATAATCTGTGAGCTTTTCCTCTACCTTTAAGGTTTTCTCCCAAATAGGAGGTTCTTCTGAAGGAGGTTCAAAAAAATGTAAAGATCTTTCTATAAACTCTTCATTATTCAAATCTATTTCATCATTTAATCTAATCTCTTCCTTAAAATCTAATTTTTTTGAAAATATATTCTCTGGCAAATCTTTATATTCCAATTCTAAAAAAGGATTAATTTGAGCTTCCTCTTGTAAAAATTCCTCTAATTCTAAGGTATTTAATTGCAATACTTTTAAAATAAGCTTTAATTGAGGGGTTAAAATCAGTTGAGGAGTTATTTTTAATTGATTTTTTAGTTCTATCATATTTTTATATCTCTATATTACAAACTTTTCACCCAAGTATTTTTCTTGGACCAATGTATTTTCTAAAATATGTTGGGGGGTTCCCTCTCCAATAATTTCACCCTCGGCAATAACATAACCTCTATCACATATTTTTAAAGTATCTCTTACATTATGATCAGAAATCAAAAGTCCTATACCTTTATTTTTAAGAGTTTGAAAAATTTCTTTCAGTTGAGAAATACCAATAGGATCTATACCTGCAAAAGGTTCATCTAAAAGAATAAACTGAGGTTCTATCAGAAGAGCTCTTACTATCTCCACTTTTCTTTTCTGTCCACCTGATAAAGTGTAAGCTTTTTGATCTAAAATTTCCTTTAAATTGAATAGTTCTATGTAATATTCTAATTTTTCTTCCAGTTCTTTGGTCTTTTTTTCTATTTTTTCTATAACTATTTTAAAATTTTCTAAAACTGTAAGTTTCCTGAATACAGAAGTTTCTTGAGGTAAATAGATAATACCTTTTTGTGCTCTTTCTGAAACATCTAAATTTGTAATTTCTTCTTTTCCAAACCAGATTTTTCCATTATCAGGCTTTAAAAATCCAGCAATCATGTAAAAGGAAGTAGTCTTCCCTGCTCCGTTGGGGCCTAAAAGTCCTATAATCTCTCCTTTATTTACTTCTATAGTAATACCTTTAACAATTTCTCTGTTTTTAAAAATTTTTTTTAAATTTTCAGCTTTTAACATGGCTATTTAAGATAAATCATTGTTCTAACTCTGCCCTGTTCCTTTGCTAAAACCTCACTTTTATCTTCGTTGAAATAAATTATTACTATATCACCTTCTATTAAATTTTTATCACGCCATACCTTAGGATTATCTTCTAAAACCAGTTTTTCCTGTTTTTTGAAATAAACCGCTTTATCTGCATAAGCTTTCCACTTACCCTTTTCTATAACAACTCTACCTAAGGCTATTATCTTATTAACTACCTTTTTACCTTTCTGATTCTCATAATAAACATACATTTTATCGCACCAGACTTTTAAGTCTTTTTTAATAGCGAAAACTTTTCCTGTAAAAACTGCTAATCCTTCGCTTTCAAAAACCTCCATTTTATTAGAGGTGATATTAATTTCTGAAGCAGCCAAAGCCAAAGTAATGTTAAAAATAATTATAATCAAAAAAGTTAAAACTGCTCTTTTCATCTTTTAAACCTTTGGTTTTTAAAAATGTTATATATCAAAAATATAAACCATCTTTATTATTTAAACAAGGCTTTAAATCTTATCAAAGAATTGCTTTTACTGCAAGTGATAGATTATAATTAAAAACAGAAAAATTTGAAAATTCTTTTGAGATTTTACGAATATAAATTAAATTTGAAAAATAAAAAAGGGGGCTTAAAGCCCCCTTTTTTTATTTTAGAATTCTCCTCCTGGCATAGGAGGTGTTTTTTCTTCTTTTTTGGGTTTTTCAGCTACCATAGCTTCAGTGGTTAAGAGTAATCCAGCTACTGAAGCTGCATTTTGTAAAGCACAACGGCTCACTTTCTTAGGATCAATTACTCCAGCTTTTACCAAGTCTTCAAATTCTCCTGTAGCTGCATTAAAACCTATATTTTCTTTTTCGTTTTTTACTTTTTCAACAATGATAGATCCTTCATATCCGGCATTAGCAGCAATCTGACGGAGAGGAGCTTCTAAAGCCTTTTTAATAATTTCTACTCCATATTTTTCATCTTCTTCAAGTTTTAGATCATCAAGTACTGGTAAACATCTAATATAAGCTGTTCCACCTCCAGGAACAATTCCTTCTTCTACAGCAGCTTTGGTAGCATTAAGAGCATCTTCCACTCTGGCTTTCTTTTCTTTCATTTCTGTTTCAGTAGCAGCTCCTACATATATAACAGCTACTCCACCTACTAATTTAGCAAGTCTTTCCTGAAGTTTTTCTCTGTCATAATCAGAAGTTGTTTCTTCAATCTGAGCACGGATCTGTTTAATACGAGCTTCAATATCTTCTTTTTTACCAGCACCATCAATTATAGTGGTGGTTTCCTTGGTAACTACTACTCTTCTTGCTTTTCCAAGATCTTTTAACTGAACATTCTCAAGCTTCATTCCAAGCTCTTCAGATACAAAACTTCCACCAGTAAGTATTGCTATATCCTGGAGCATGGCTTTTCTTCTTTCACCAAAACCAGGAGCTTTTACAGCGCAGCAATTTAAAACGCCTCTAAGTTTGTTTACTACTAAAGTAGCTAAAGCTTCTCCTTCTACATCCTCAGCAATAATCAAAAGTGGTTTTCCAGCACGAGCTATTTGCTCAAGAAGTGGCAATAAATCTTTCATAGCACTAATCTTTTTGTCATAAACTAAAATATAAGGATCTTCTAAAATACATTCCATTTTTTCAGCATCAGTTACAAAATAAGGAGAAATATATCCACGATCAAACTGCATTCCTTCTACTACTTCTAAATATGTTTCTAAACCTTTAGATTCTTCAACTGTAATAACACCTTCTTTCCCTACTTTATCCATAGCATCAGCAATAAGATTACCAATAGTGGCATCGTTGTTAGCAGAAATAGTAGCTACCTGAGCTATTTCCTGACGAGACTTGCAGGGCTGAGCAATTTTCTCAAGCTCTTTTACAACAGCGTCTACAGCTTTATCAATTCCACGTTTAATAGCCATGGGATTAATTCCAGCAGCTACTAATTTAATTCCCTCCTGAAAAATAGCCTGAGCAAGCACTGTAGCTGTAGTTGTTCCATCTCCAGCAACATCACTGGTCTTAGAAGCAACTTCTTTTACCATCTGAGCACCCATATTTTCAAATTTATCTTCTAATTCTATTTCCTTAGCAACTGTAACACCGTCTTTTGTAATTAAAGGAGAACCAAAAGATCTTTCTAAAATTACATTTCTTCCTTTAGGCCCCAGAGTTACTTTTACAGCATCAGCCAACTTATTAACTCCGCTCAAAATCTTCTCTCTGGTATTAGCCCCATAAATAATTTCCTTCGCAGCCATATCCTTCCACCTCCTTTTAAAATTATTTTTTATTTTTTAAAATTTTCTAAAAATTAGTCTTCAATAATAGCCAATACATCATCTTCTCTCATAATAAGATATTCTTCCCCTTTAATTTTTATTTCAGTACCAGCATATTTGCTAAAAAGGATTTTATCTCCTTCTTTAACAGTTAAAGGCTGTTTTTGTCCATTTTCTAATAACCTACCCTCTCCTACAGCTACAACTTTACCCATAATGGGCTTTTCCTTAGCTGTATCAGGGATAATAATTCCTGACTCAGTTCTCTGTTCCTCTTCAATACGCTGAACTAAAATACGATCATATAAAGGTCTGATCTTCATACCTCCACCTCCCTCCTTTGATTTAATTTATATTTAATTTGCTTGAATTAAGTTAGGAAAAAAAATAATCATTACTTTTAAAAAGACAAGGAGTTAATGATTTAATTTTTTAAAAATTTTAAAATCTGATTTATAAGAATTTCTGCTGATTCTGAAGTATTGAGAATTAAAAGATTTTCACACTCTAAAGGCTCTTTGAATTTCTTCTTTTGAGATAAATAGATCTCCCAAAGGGCATCTGAATAGCTCTTTTCTTCTTTTCTTTTAAATATTCTTTCCTTTATTACCTCATCATCAGCCTGACACCATATCCAGTATAATTTAGTTCTTGTATTTTTAAATTCTTTTTTGATTAAATTTCTATATTTTTTATTTCTAAAAGTAGCATCTAAAATAACATCTCTTCCATAAGATATTTCTTCTTTAGCAATTTCAATCATCTTTTTATAAGTCTTTTCTGTCATTTCAGGAGTATAAATCCCTTTTTCAAAATCTGCATAATAATGTTTATCAAGATCCAAATTAGCAAGTTTTTTACGAATAATATCAGAAGCTATATAAACTGCTGGTCTTTCTTGCAAGAGTTTTTGAGCTAAATAACTTTTTCCTGTCCCTGAAAGTCCAATAAATATAATTATTTTAGGAATACCACCAGCATATAAGTAAGCCAAATCAAAATATCTCTTAGCAGATTCTAAAGCTTCTCTCCTTTTTTCTTCAGGAACTTCAGAAGAAGCGTAGGTAAAACAACCAATTTTCCCTATTACATAAGCTCTATAACATTTATAAAAATTTAATAGTTTTGATAAATCTCTGTCTCCGCTTTGTTCAACATAGTTTGTTATAAAATAATTAGATAAATCTCTGAATCTATGATAATCTAAATCCATAGCAAGAAAAGCAATATCAGAACAAACATCTCCACATCTAAACCTTTCATTAAATTCTATGCAATCAAAAATATAAACTCTTTTTAAATCATCAAAACAAATGTTAGCTGAATAAAGATCACCATGCCCATCTCTTATATACCCTTCTTTTATTCTTTTTTCAAAAAGTTCTTTATTATTCTGAATAAATTGCTTAGTGTAATTAACTATATACTCATATTTATCTTCTGAAATAGCTATTCCAACAAAATCTTTAGTTTGTTCAAAATTTTCATTAGTATTATAACTGACAGTTTCAATACTTCCGTAAATGTTAACTCTTTCTCCTGTTTCTGCTTTTTTATAAAAAGGGACTAAAACATTATTTATTAAATCTATATGTTTTTCTGTAATCTTTCCCTCTTCTAAAAGTGGAGACATCATTCCGTTTTCAGGAAGCTTTTTCATTTTTACAGCATATTCTACAATTTCTCCATCTCCTTCAAATTTATATATTCCATCACTTTTAGTAACAGGAACTACTCCTAAATAAAGATCTGGACAAAGTCTTCTGTTAAGTTCTACTTCTCTTTCACAAAAATATTTTCTTTTCTCTAAGGTTGTAAAATCAAGAAAGCCAAAATTAACAGGCTTTTTGATTTTATAAACATAGAAATCTGTAATAAATACATATGAAATGTGAGTTTGCACCACTTTAAAATCTTCAATTTTAAAAGGAAAAGAATTCAAATTTATAAGTTTATCCCATAAATACTCTTTCATGTTTCTAACTCTTTTAATAGTTTTCTAAAATCTTAACAAAGGATTCCCACCCCATTTTTTCTATTATAGTCCCTAATCTCTCTCCTTTTATATTTTTATCTTTATAAAACCTTAAAACTTTTTTAAATATATTCAAAATATCTTCTTCTTTATCTAATACTGTTAAAAATGTAGCTAATCTTGGATGTCTTCCCAGCTTTCCTCCTACATAAATTTTATATCCTTTGAAATTTTCCTTTAAAGCTCCTGTAGGGCAAACCCTTACACATGCTCCACAACCTACACATTTTTCATTTTCTACAATTAATCTATTTTCTTCAATTTTTATAGCTTCTTCTTCACAAACCTCTATACATGCTCCACATAAGTTACAAATTTCTTCCTTTACATCAAATTTCAAAAAACCATGTAAAGCAAAATCAGCAATATAGATCTGAGAACACCCGTTAGGACACTCAGATAAAGCAACTTTAAACTTATGATGCACTTTAAGCGGACCTTTTACTTTTGTTTTTAAAAACTCTGTTATATTTTCTTTCATTAATATATCTTCGAATTTTTTTATTAAGTTTTCTGACTTAGTAATTGCATTAGGACAACCTTTTAAACCAAAACATCCTTTAATCTCAAAACCCTTATCAACTTGAAAAAATTTTTTCATATTGACATAATTTGTTTTTGAATAATTTCGGAAATTCATTTTTATAAAATGTTAAGTTTTAATTTTTATATGAATTTCAAGATAAGAAAATTATAACAAAAAAAATCTCAGGTGTAAAGCTTTGCAGTTTTTAAATCCTTATTTTTTCTAATGTTGACATTTTTAGATTAGGACTTAACATATTTAAAATAAGAAAATTAAAATAAAAAGGAGGGAAATTAAAGGAGGGATTTTAGATGAAAATAAGAATGGTTATACATGGAATAGCTATGGATCCAATGTCCAATAGCCCTGTGATGCTTTTAAAGGAGGCTGAAGGGGATAGAATTCTTCCTATCTGGATAGGTGTTCTTGAAGCAACTTCTATAGCTGCTAAATTAGAAAATATCCAGTTTCCAAGACCCCTTACTCATGATTTAATGAAAAATATTTTTGACTTTTTGGGAGTAAAAATTCCTAAGATTGAAATCGTGGATCTTAAAGATAATACTTATTATGCTGTTATTACTATTAATATAGAAGGAAAAACCATTGATATTGACGCCAGACCAAGTGATGCAGTGGCTTTAGCCTTAAGAACAGGGGCAGAAATTTTTGTTAATGAAGAAGTTCTAAAGAAGAGTCAACTCTATTCAGAAACACCTGCTGAAAAAGAAAAAGAAATTGTAGGAGCTACTGAACAGGAAAAAGAAAAACTTAAAGAACTTTTAGAAAATTTAGATCCTAAATATTTTAAATACAAAATGTAAGGATTTTATAAATGTTTGATTTTCATTGTCATTCAGTTTTTAGCGATGGAGAACTTATTCCAGCAGAAATTTGGAGAAGAGTTAAGGTTTTAGGTTACACAGCTATTGCTATTACAGACCATGCTGATCATTCTAATTTTGAGTTTATTATCGGTAATCTTCTTAAAATAAAAAAAGCTTTTGAAGGACTTACCCCACGTCTTATAGCAGGAGTAGAATTAACTCATGTTCCTCCAGAATTTATTCCAGAACTTATTAAGGAAAGTAGAAAAGCTGGGGCTGAAATTGTAGTGGTTCATGGTGAAACTATAGTAGAACCTGTAGCTGAAGGAACCAATCTCTCTGCTATCTTGGGAGGAGCGGATATTTTAGCTCATCCTGGTCTTATAAAAGAAGAAGAAGTAAAATTAGCTGCAGAAAAAGGTGTCTTTTTGGAAATTTCAGGAAGAAAAGGACACAGTTTTACTAATGGACATGTGGTAAATCTTGCCAAAAAATATGGAGCTAACTTGGTAATTAATTCAGACGCTCATAGTCCTTCTGATCTTCTTACCAAGGATCTTGCTTTTAAAATTGCTTTAGGTGCTGGCTTAACATCAGAGGAAGTAAAAAAAATATGGGAAATTGCAAAGAAACGCTTTCTATAGAAAAAGCTGTTTCTTTTTTAAAAGAAATCTTCAAAGCCAAAGGTTATCCTGAAAATTCTTTCTTAGAAAATCAGATTATTTCTTTTTCTTATAATAACTTGCATTTTACTATAGAAATTTCTTTAATTATAAAAGAAAACAATCAAGTTTATTTTTTAGTAGATTACAAACCTATGGAAAAATTAAGTTTTTTTGAAAGAGGTGTCTTGGCTTTAGCAAGACTCTTTTTTAAACCTTTACCTTATTTTGGTCTTGTAACCAACCTTAAAACCTTTGCTCTTATAGATCTCTATAATTTTAACATTACAAAAGGTGAAAAAGACATTATACCAACTTACGATGTTATACTTTCTTACAGTCCAGGATTTTCTAAAGAATTTAAACCTGATTTAGAAAAAAAGATTCTTGTTATTTATTTAAGTGGGGGCTGAAAAGGAAAAACCTGCAGATTGTAAATCTGCTAAAAAAATTCTCTTTGTCTAATAACTTCAAAAATAGCAACAGCAGTAGCTATAGATACATTTAGACTTTCTATTTTCCCTTTCATAGGAATTTTTGCTAAAAAATCACAGCTTTCTAAGATGGTCTTTCTTATTCCCCTGTTTTCATTGCCTACAATTAAAGCTAAAGGAATTTTTAAATCTAATTGATATAAAACTTGATCTGTTTTATGAGTGAGACCTAAAATCCATAAATTTTTTTCTTTAAAAAATGAAATAGCATGTTTAAGATTGGTAACCTTTGCTATAGGAATATTAAATGCAGAACCTGAAGAAACTTTTATAACTGTTTCATTTATTTCACAACTCCTTATTTTGGGTATAACAATACCATGAACTCCTCCGGCATCTGCACTTCTTATAATAGAACCTACATTTTGAGGATCTTCTATCTCATCTAAAATCAAAATTAAAGGTATTTCTTTCTTTTTTTCCCAATTTCTTACAATATCCTCTAAATCTACATATTTAAAATGAGTCAAATAAGCTACCACCCCTTGGGTATTGATATGAGGACCTAATTTAGGAGGACGAAATTCTGATTTGGAGATAATTTTTACAGAAATACCCAATTTTTTAGCCTTTTCTAAAATCTGATATTTTTTACCTAATAAAGTTTTTTTATCCAGCCAAATTTCTTCAATAAGTTCAGGATGTGATTTAAGTGCTTCTAAGACAGGATTTATACCATAAATAATTCGAGCCATTTATATAAAGTTAAAAGAATTTAAAAGATTTTTCCATTGAGCATTTCTAAATGGTTTGCAAAGCTCTGAATCCACAATAGAAAAAAACTGCCTTTTAGTTTTTTCTAAATCGTCATTTATAATTACATAATCAAACCAAGTGGCAAATTTAAGTTCTTCTTTAGCTCTTTTTATACGTTCTTTAAGAGTTTCTTCTGTTTCTGTTCCTCTTTTAATAAGACGTTCTTTAAGTTCTTCTAAGTCTGGAGGAGCAATAAAAATAAATATAGCTTGAGAACCAAAATAAGAACGAAGCCTTGTAGCACCTATGACTTCTATATCTAAAACTAAATGTTTATTTTGAGAAAAAGCTCTTTCTATTTCACTTTTGGCTGTACCATAAAATGTGCCAAAAACTTCTACCCATTCTAAAAATTCATCTCTTTCTATCATTTCTAAAAATTCCTTTCTACTTATAAAATAATAATGCTTCCCATGTTCCTCCCCCGGTCTTGGAGGACGAGTAGTATGAGAAACAGAAAAATAAAACCTATCTGATGGTAAATTTTTTAAAAGTGTGCTTTTACCGACTCCAGAAGGCCCTGTAACAATTATAATTAAATTATTATTCTTCATCACCTTTTTCAAACTTTTCTAAAGTATCACTCATTAATCTCTGAGCTACAGTTTCAGCCTGGATAGCAGAAAGAATAACATGATTACTATCTGTTATTATAATAGATCTGGTTTTACGCCCTTGAGTGGCATCAATTAATCTTTTTGTTTCTTTAGCTTCTTCTTTAAGCCTCTTCATAGGAGCTGAATTGGGGTTTACAATAGCTATAATTCTGTCTGCTACTACAAAATTACCAAAACCAATATTTAATAATTTACAACTGCAAGACATTTTATTCCTCCTTTAAAGAAATTTAACAAATTATAACCAATTTAATATAAATATTTTAAAGCAATTTTTTATTTTGTCAATTTTTCTCAAAAATTCTAACTTTTTCTATTAAACTTTTTAATAATCTTAAGTCCTGTATTTTTAAAAAAAAGAAAAGGTCCTAACAAAATATAAAAAGTTATTATCACTAACAATGTAGTGGAAGGATGGGAAGCCACTATAGTAAATCCTATAACAAAAAACACCAAAAAATAAAAAGTTTGAGCCTTTTTTATTTTTATTTCTTTAAAACTGGGATACTGTATCGGAGAAACCAATAAATATGAAACTACATATACTAAAATTAAAACAATCCAATTAATATAAGAAAAGGTTGTAAAAGTTTTAGTAAAAAATAATACTACTGAAGCTAAAATAGCTGCACCAGCTGGAGAAGGAAGCCCTTCAAAATAACTTAATCCTGAGGAAGCCCTCACATTAAATCTTGCTAACCTTAAGGCTACACAGGTTGTATAAAGAAAGCAGGCTAACCATCCTGCTTTCCCAAAATCCTTTAAAATAAATTGATAAATAAGTAAAGATGGAGCTATCCCAAAAGATACAAGATCACATAGAGAATCATATTCCAAACCAAAATTGGAAGTTCTTTTAATAAATCTTGCAATACGACCATCAAAAATATCAAAAACCATAGCCAAAAATATAGCCCAGCTTGCTTTTTCTAAATCTCCATTAATTGTAGAAATAATAGAAAAATATCCACAGAATATGTTTAGAGTAGTAAAAATATTAGGTAAAAGATAAATCATGGATTTTTCTTTAAAGGTAATCTTCCTAAAACAGTTTCTCCTGCAAAAACTTTGTGCCCTTCTTTAACATAAATTTCTGCACCTTTTACAGGGAAGAATAATTCTACTCTTGAGCTGAATTTTATAATTCCTATAGGATCTCCTGCCACTAAATCATCTCCTGGAAGAACAAAACTTTTTATTCTTCTTGCAACTATCCCTGCTATTTGAATTACCCAAAAAGGCATATTATCTTCTCTTTCTATTAAATAAATTTGTTTTTCATTCTTTTGAAAAGCAGAATCTTTAAAAACAGGATTTTTTTCTCCTTGTAGATAACTCATCTTCAATATTTTTCCTGTAATAGGACTTCTATTTATATGAACATCCCACATACGCATAAATATACCTATTCTCCAAAGAGGTTCAGGATACCACTCTAAATTTTCTTCTATCTGACAGACAACCACTTTTCCATCAGCAGGAGAAATTATCAACTCTGGATTAAAAATAGGCTCTCTTTTTGGATTTCTAAAAAAATAGGCATTTAAAGAGCTTATGGCTAATCCTAACAGAGCTATTTTTTTCTTTTTCAAAATCGCAGAACCTGCTGAAAAAACCAAAGGATATAAAACCCATGGATAACCTTCTTTATGAATCATAACTTTACCCTCTTTTATATTTTAACTGATGGAAAGAGATTTTCATCTGTATGAGGTAAAAATAAAGCAGCCATATAATAATCCATATAATTTGGATAATTAGAAAGTTCTATATGAGTCATCATATTAACAACTTTTTCCATTTTTAAAAGGGTATCTTTATATAAAAGAGCAAATTTTGCTCCTTTAAGACTGGTGTTTCCTAAAAAATAAAATTTTTCCCGGGATAAATCAGGAAGAAGCCCTATGGTTATAGCTTCTTCAAGATCAATATAAGTTCCAAATGTTCCTGCTAAATAGACCCTTTCCAAATCATTTACAGATAAACCTATAGATTCTAATAAAATCTGATAACCTGCAAACATAGCACCTTTGGCTCTGATTAAATTTTCAATATCATTTTCTGTAAAAACTATATCCTCTCCTGTAGCACTTTCTTCTTTCCATACCAAAACATATTCCCAGCCATTTTCTCCTTCTCTTAATCTTGAATGTTTTATGTCTTTTCTATATTTACCAGCTTTATCCACAAGCCCCACCCTGAATAAATTGGCTAAAAGAGAAATTATCCCTGAACCGCAGATTCCACGAGGCTTTTTTTTACCTATGGTTATAATCATAGGTTCAAAACTAATAGGATCTATACTCACTGCTTCTATAGCTCCGCTGGTAGCTCTCATTCCATGTTTTATACCTCCTCCTTCAAAAGCAGGACCAGCAGAACAGGCTGCACATATTAAAAAATCTTTATTTCCTATCACAATTTCTCCGTTGGTTCCAAGATCTATAAACAAAGTAAGTGGATCCTCCTCAGCTATCAATGAGGCTATAACGCCAGCTGTAATATCTCCTCCTACATAACTTGCTCTACAAGGAGCTAATTGAACCAAAGTACTTTCTTTTGAAGACAATCCCAAATCCTTAGCAGAAATAATTGGAAATTCTGTAGTTGCTGGGACATAGGGATATTCTCTTAAATATCTTGGCTCAAGCTCTAAAAATAAATGACTCATAACTGAGTTTCCTGCTACAGAAATTAAATTGATCTCATCTAAATCTCTCTTAGCAATCCTTAACAGTTCTTTTATTAACTCTTTCAACTTTTCTCTAACTTTTTCTGCCAGAAGTTTTAATCCATCTTTTTTTCTCGCAAATTCAATTCTACTGATCACATCTTCTCCATAACTAATTTGAGGATTATAATCAGAGGTAAAAGCTAAAACCTCACCTGTGTTTAGATCTACCAATTCAAGTTGTAAAGTGGTTGTTCCAATATCTATAGCAACTCCAAGATTAATATTTCTTTTATCTCCTGATTCTATATCTAAAAGATAAAATCTGTCTTTGCGGGGATCATGATATACATTTAAAGTAATTTGAAAATCCTGTTCTCTTAAAGTATAAGGAAGTTTCTGTAAAAAATTTAAATTTATTTCAGGATTAGAAATATTTTGTTTATTTAAAGCCCTTTTAAGTCTTATCCAATCTGCTAAATTTTCTTCAATAGTAGGAGGATTTAATTGAAAATATAATTTTTGATAAGGAGATTCAACCGGTTCTTTTTTCTCTAAAACTAAAGCTTGAGCTCTTTTCTTTGGTTTTCTTAATAAAGCTCTCCTATCTACTTCGCTTTCTACAGGGATTCTTACAACTAAATCAGAAAGAGGAATTGTGGCACAGGCTTTATAATATTTTCCTTCTATTAGTTCTCCTTTTACTTTCCCTTCTTCAATTATAATTTTACACTTATTACAACTTCCTACTCCTCCGCAAGAAGCGTTGATATGAATACCATATCTCATAGCTATTTCTAAGATAGTCTCCTCAGGAAAAACTTCAGCCTCTATATTATAAGGTAAAAATTTTATCTTAAACATTCTTTACCTCCTCAAAAAAATACTTCTTAAGAATTAAAGTATTTCCTAAATATTAAGGATGTCAATAGTAGCAAATTTTTATTACAAATTATAAAGTTCTTCATTTCTATAAATCTTGACAACTTTTTAATTTTTCTTATTTTATAAATTCAAAAATATAAAAAGGGGTTAGTATATGTATAATGTATTTAAAACTTTTTTCTTTTTGGCTATATTAACAGTTCTTTTTATTGTAGCAGGTAATCTTATTGGAGGAAAAACAGGAGCTACTATAGCTTTAATTATGGCAGGATTAATGAATTTTATTGCTTATTTCTTTTCTGATAAAATTGTTTTAGCAACAAGCGGGGCTGTACCTGTAGAACCTCATCAGGATCCAGAGCTTCATGCTATAGTAGAAGAAGTTGCAAGAAAAGCTGGTATTCCTAAACCTAAGGTTTATATTATACCTGTTGAAACCCCCAACGCATTTGCTACAGGAAGAAATCCTAAAAATGGTGTAGTAGCTGTAACTTCTGGTATAAGAAAGCTTCTGACACGGGATGAATTAAAAGGAGTAATAGCTCATGAAATTTCTCATATAAAAAATAGAGACATTTTGATTTCTACTATTGCTGCAGTTCTTGTAGGAGCTATTACTTATTTAGCTCAGATAGCTCAATGGGCTCTTATATTTGGGGGCTTTCATAGAGATGATGAGGATAGTGGAAATCCTTTAGCTTTTATTGCAACCCTTATTGCTATAATTGTAGTTCCTATTGCTGCTACCCTTATTCAACTTGCTATAAGTAGAAGTAGAGAATTTCTTGCTGATGAAACTGGGGCTAAAATTATTAAAAATCCTTTAGCTTTAGCCAGTGCTTTAAAAAAACTTGAAGAATGGAATAGAGCCTATCCTATGGATATAAATCCTGCTCATGCTCAAATGTATATAGTAAACCCTCTTTCAGGAGGAACCCTTTTAAAACTACTTTCTACACATCCTCCTGTTGAGGAAAGAATTGAAAAACTTGTAAAACTTGCTAAAGAAATTAAATAAGAGGTTTTCTTGAAAAGTGATCTTTTTTCTTTTATAAAAACCATTTTTTCTTTTATTAGACCTTTTTGGAAAAAATTTTTCATAGGTCTAACTTGTGCAGTTTTAACTTCTCTTATTACAGGTTTTAGTACCTGGGCTATAAAACCTGTTTTTAATTTTGTTTTTGTGGAAAAGCATTATGAATATTTCAAGTTTGTCCCTCCTTTTTTAATCATAATTTTTACTTTATTGGGCTTTTTTTCTTTACTTCAGGCTTATTTTATGAAAGCTGTTTCTACAGGAGTAGTAAATCTTGTAAGGTTAGAGCTTTTTAAAAAATGTTTATTTCTGCCTGTTTTAAAATTAAGCAAACAAACTACAGGGCAAACAGTTTCAAGAGTTATTAACGATACTGCTCAAATAGAACCAATTTTAGGAAATACCTTTCAAACCATTTTTAAAGAGAGCCTTACTGTTCTTTCTTTATTAATAGTTGCTTTTTTACAAAAATGGGATTTAACTTTAATAGCTTTTTCTACTGTTCCCATAATCATCTTTGGAGCAAAAATTTTAGGTTTTAAAACCAGAAGAGCTCGTAAATTAGCTCAAAATGCTACTGGAGAATTAACCCATAAAATGCATGAAATCTTAGGAGGAATAAAAGAAATAAAATTAAGTGGGTCTTATGAAAAAATTATAGAACTTTTTTCTAAAGAACTTGATAAATTTTATAAATGGAGTTTAAAAATAACCAAGTATCGTGAAGGATCCAAAAGCTTAGTTGATGCAGTAACGGGCTTAGGAGGAGCTTTAGTAATAGGATATGGAGGATATTTAATTATAAGGGAAGCTTTAAGCCCAGGAGCCTTTTTATCTATCCTAACTGCCATTCTTCTTATTTTTAATCCAATGAGAAAATTAGCTAAAGCTTATACAGGATTAAAAGAAGCCCAAGGAGCCTGGACAAGAATTCAAGAGGTTTTACAATTAGAAGAAGAAAAAGGAGGAAATTTAAAAGCTTTTCCACCTAAAAAGGGTTTTTTATTTAAAAATGTCTATTTCAAATATTCAGAAGAATTATCATGGGTTTTAAAAGATATTAATTTATTTATCCCTGCTAATAAAGTTATAGCTCTTGTAGGACCAAGTGGGTCAGGTAAAACCACTCTGGTTTCTTTACTTCCAAGATTCTATGATCCTCAACAAGGTAAAATTTATCTGGATAATACACTTCTTAAAGATTTTGATATTTTAAGTTTAAGATCTCTTTTTGGAATGGTTTTACAAGAGCCTTTCCTTTTTAACCTTTCTATTAAAGAAAATTTAATTATGGCTAAACCTGAAGCTACAGAAGAAGAAATTATAAAAGCCTGTAAACTGGCTAAAGCTCATGAATTTATAGAAAAACTTCCCAAGGGTTATGATACTGTTCTGGGAGAAGAAGGCCTTTCTTTATCCGGAGGCCAAAAGCAAAGACTTGCTTTAGCAAGAGTTTTTCTAAAAAAACCTCCTGTTATTATTCTGGATGAGGCTACAAGTCAGCTTGATACTATTACAGAACAAGCTATTCAAGAAGCTTTAGATAATTTTAAAGGCTCTTACACTATAATTATCATAGCTCATAGACTTTCAACTGTTAACAAAGCTGATAGAATCTTTGTGCTTGATAAAGGACAAATTGTAGCAGAAGGCACTCATCAGGAACTTCTGGAAAGGTGTTCTCTTTATAAAAATTTATATTTAACTTTTCAAAAAACTTAAAAAATAAGAAGTTTTTCTAAAGCCATTTTAACTTCTTCTGTATTAATACTTTCCATACACTTAAAATTTTTACATTCCTTTTTAAAACAAGGACTGCAAGGCAAAGAACTTTTCAAAATAACATCCCTTTCTCCCCAAGGACCTGTTCTTTCTGGAGAGGTAGGTCCGAAAAGAGCTATAGTAGGAACTTTCAAAGCTGAAGCTATATGCATGGGTCCTGTATCTACAGTTACCACTACTTTGGCTTCTTTAATTAGACTAACAAGCTCTTTTAGTTTTAACTTACCTGCCAAAGATTTCACATAAAAATATCTTTTTTCTATAACCTCAGCCCAGGCTTTAAGCTCTGAATCTGAAGGAGAACCTGTAATAAAAATATCATAATCCTTTCCCAAGTGCTTACATTTTTTAATTAGATCCTCCCAATGAGAAAAAGGCCATAACTTGGTCTTCCAGCGAGCTGAAGGAACAAAAATTATATAAGGTTTGTCAATAAAATTTAACTTATTTAAAAAAATATCTTCAGACCAGTGAACTTCAGGTATTTTTTCTCCCCAATTATCAGGAACTTCTAAAATTTTAAAAACTTCCTTAGTTAAATTTAAATATCTTCTTACAGCATGTAAATTTTTATCATAAGGAGGAAGTTTAATATTATAAAATAAAGGACTACCTTCTCTGTGATTACTAAATCCCACTTTATATTTAGCTTTACAAAATCCTATAATAATACCGCTTTTAAAAAGACCTTGATAATCTATAGCTATATCATACTTTTCTTTTCTTAAATCTAAAAAAAATTTTAATAATTTTAAAGGAGATTTAAGAAAATCTTTGGAAAAAACAATAAGTTTATTTAAATAAGGATGATCTACCAAAATCTCTGCATTTCTTCTATCTATTACCCAATCAATTTGAACAGAAGGTAAAGTTTTTTTAAGAAGAGTAAGGACTGGTAGAGTTTGAACCACATCTCCTAAGGCTGAAAGTTTAACTATTAAAATCCTCACCTGAATTCCTGAAATCTTTAAGAATAATTTCAGCTGCTTCTTTTAAATTTTTGGCTATAAAATCAGGATAAATCTTTTTTTTTGGAGCAATGTATTTCAATTCACCCTTACCATATCCAGTAAGGACTAAAATATTTTTAATTCCTAAACTTTTAGCAGTTTCTATATCTATAATTTTATCACCGATTAAATAAGATTTTTTCAAATCTATAGGATATTTTTCTAAAGCCTGCAAAATTAATCCTGGTTTAGGTTTTCTACAATTGCATCTTTCATCTGGATGATGAAAGCAGATAAAAAAATCATCTAATATCACACCTTTTTTAGAGAGCCTTTTTTGAATAAGCTCATTTATTTCAAAAACAAGTTCCTTTGGAAAATAGCCTCTCGCAGGACCACTTTGATTGGTGATTACAATAAGCTTAAACCCTGCATTTTTTAAAATTTTTAAAGCCTCTGCTACCCCAGGTAATAATTTCAAACGAGAGGGATCATTTAAATATCCAACCTCTTCGTTAATAGTTCCATCTCTATCTAAAAATACTGCAGGATACTTCATATGTTATTCATTTAAAATATGAAACTTATATTCGTATATTAAAAATTCTTTATTAGGTTTTAAAACCGTAGTAAAACCATATTGTTTTTCTAAATCTTCCAAGTATTGTATTTCCTCTCCTATAACCTCTGATAATTCTGGATTAATTTCTATTTGAACCTTTTTATTTTTTACATGAGGTCCCATTTTTATTAGTCTTCTAAGGATTTCATAATAAATCGTCTTTTTATTTTTTATTTTACCTTCTCCATGACAATAAGGACAGGTTTCATAAAAAATCTGATAAAGGGAGTCTCTTTTTCTTTCTCTCGTCATCTGTAAAATTCCTAAAGGTGAGATAGGAAGAAAGCTATTTTTAGCTTTATCTTTTTTCATGGCCTCTTTCAAGGTCTGTAATACCAGTTCCTGATGTTCAGGGTCTTCCATATCTATAAAATCTATTATAACCAATCCACCTATATTTCTTAATCTTAATTGATAAGCTATTTCTTCAGCTGCCTCTAAATTTATTTTAAAAACCGTCTCTTCAAGTTCTTTTGTTCCTGTGTATCTTCCTGTATTAACATCTATAGCTGTAAAAGCTTCACAGGGTTCTATAACAATAAAACCTCCAGATTTAAGCCAGACTTTACGAGATAATATCTTTTTAACATCTATTTGAATTCCATGAACTGCAAAAATGTCTTCTCTTCCCTGATAAAGTTCTACATAAGGTGCTAAATTGGGAAAGTATCTTTCTAAAAAATTTTTTATTTCTTCATAAAATTTTTTATCATCAACCACTATAGCAGAAATTTCTTTATTAAAAAGGTCTCTAATTGCTCTTAAAGCTATATTAAGTTCTTCATAAATCAAAGCCGGTGCTTTAAATTTTTCAGCTTTTTCTTTAATTTCATTCCATAAACATAAAAGAAATTCCATTTCTGATTTTAATTCTTCCTCTATGGCATCTACAGCTGCGGTTCTGATAATCCAGCCTGTATTTTCTGGTCTTATTTTTTCTACTATTTTTTTTAATCTGGTTCTTTCTTTTTCATCTTTAATTTTTCTTGACACCCCTATACGATTCATATAAGGAAGATATACTAAATAATGGCCTGGAAGAGTAAGATTTGTTGAGACTCTGGCTCCTTTATTACCAATAGGTTCTTTTATAACCTGAACCAAAATTTCCTGACCTTCTTTAAGAACTTCATGTAAATTACTTATCATTACACTTTCTTTACCCCAATCTATCTCTGAAGAAGGCATTATATCATCACCAAAGAGAAAAGCTGTTCTTGAAAGACCAAGATCTAAAAATGCAGAATTTATTCCTGGAACAACTCTTACCACCTTTCCTTTATAAATATTCCCAACTAAGCCTTTATCTGAGGGTCTTTCTACATAAAATTCTACTAATTGTCCATTTTCTATAAGACCTACTCTTATCTCAAAAGGTGCATAATTAATGAGAAGTTTTGCCATAGTTTAAAATTTTAATTCTTTTATAAATGCTTTTACCAATTTTTCTAAACGTTTTTCTACTTTTTTAGATTGTTCTACCACTTCAGAAAATAAAATAGGCTTGAAATTATCTGGATCATTTACATTAGAAATAACAGAAAGTCCTAAGACCTTAAGTCCTGCATGGACTGCTACTATCACTTCTGGAACAGTGGACATACCTACAGCATCTGCTCCTATTATTTTTAAAAATCTGGTTTCTGCAGGAGTTTCCAGACTTGGACCTGGCACTGCTACATAAACTCCTTCTTTTATTTCCTCTTCTAAATCTCTTGCTACTTTTTTAAATAATTCTCTTAATTCTGGATCATAGGCTTGAGACATATCAGGAAACCTTGGTCCCCAATCTTCATAATTTGGACCTCTTAAAGGATTATCAGGAATTAAATTAATATGATCCTTTATAAGCATTATATCACCTGATTTAAAAGACAAGTTTAAACCACCTGAGGCATTAGAAACAATATAAATTTTTGGCTTAAAAAGAGCAAGCACTCTTAAAGGAAAAGTGAGCTCCTTAGCAGAATAACCTTCATAATAATGGAATCTTCCTTGTAAAACAGCTATTTTTTTTCCTTCTAAAATACCAAAAACAAGCTGTCCTTTATGGGTTTCTACTGTAGAAACAGGAAAATTGGGAATTTCTTTATATGGAAATACAGCAATTTTATTAACCCTGTCTCCTAAGGAAGAAAGCCCTGTGCCAAGAGTTATTATAATATCAGGTTTAAAGGGTATTATTTTCTCTAAATATTCGTAAGTTTCTTTAACTTTTTTAAAATTGAGATCCCTCTCCATTACTGGTCTCTTCTATAAATTTGGTTGTAAATTTCGGTCTTCCAAGTTCATCTATTTCTAAGATTTTTACTTTAATAGTGTCACCTATACGATAAACTGATTTTAAATCCTTAGGTGGATTTTCCATTTTAGAAATATGAAGTAGTCCTATTTTCCCTGGACAAATCTCTACAAAAAGACCATAAGGTTCTATTCTTGTAATTCTGCCTTCGTAAATTTTACCAATTTCTACTTCACATACCAACTTCTCTATTGCTTTTTTAGCTGCTTCTATATCTTCCTTAGTTTGTCCTGTAATAGAAACTTTACCACCTTCAAGAACCCAGATAACTGTATTAGTTTTTTCTCTAATCTCTTTAACAGTTTTTCCTCCAGGTCCTATAATGAGAAAAGCTTTATCTTCAGGGACAGTAATTATCTCAATTTTAGGAGCATAAGGAGATAATTCTTTTCTTGGCTCAGGAATAGCTTCATACATTTTATCTAAAATAAATAAACGAGCTTTTTTGGCTTTTAAGAGTGCTTCTTCCATAATTTCTTTTTTTAGTCCTTTTATTTTGATATCCATCTGGATACTGGTTACCCCTTCTCTTGTCCCCGCCACTTTAAAATCCATATCACCCAGTTGATCCTCTTCACCAAGAATATCTGTCAAAATTACATATTTATCTCCCTCAACAGCAAGTCCCATAGCTATTCCTGCTACATGTTTTGGTAGAGGTACTCCTGCATCAAAAAGAGCTAAAGAACCTGCACAAACTGTAGCCATAGAAGATGAACCATTAGATTCCAAAACATCTGAGACTATACGAATAATATAAGGAAATTCTTCTTCAGGAGGTATAAAAGGCTCTAAAGCTCTTTCTGCCAATGCGCCATGTCCTATTTCCCTTCTACGAGGTGGTCCCCAAGGTCTTGCATCACCTGTACAAAATGGAGGAAAGTTGTAATGAAGCATAAATCTTTTAAAGGTTTCTCCTTCATAAATACTTTCTACCAATTGAGCCTCTTCATGAGATCCAAGTGTTACTGTAGCAAAAACCTGAGTTTGTCCACGTGTAAAAATAGCACTTCCATGGGGTCTTTCAAAAGGATGAACTTTAATACTTATAGGTCTTATTTCATCAGGAGTGCGTCCATCTATTCTTCTACCCTCACTAAAAAGTTTTTCTCTTAAAATTTTACTTATTAATTTTTTGTAGGCGTACCCTAAAGCTACTTTATTTATTTCTTGAGTATCCAAGGTTGATAAAAATTCTTCTAAAATTTTATTTAAAGTACTTTTTCTCTGTCTTTTATCAGAAATATTTAAAGCTTCTTTTATGCGAGGAGAGCAGAATTCTTCCAGATTTTTCTGGATTTCTTCAGAAAGTTTTAAAGATTCTACCTCTAATTTAGGAACCCCTGCCTTGGTCTTTAATTCTTCCTGAGCTTTTATCAAAGGCTGACATTTTTCTAAAGCTAAATAAAGAGCTTCTGTAATAACCTTTTCATCTATTTCTTTAGCTCCTCCTTCAACCATAACAATAGCATCTTTTGAACAAGCAACTACTATATCTAAATCTGCTTTTTGTCTTTGTTCATAGGTTGGATTAGCTACAAATTCACCTTCAACTCTTGCTATTCTTATACCAGCAATGGGTCCTTCAAAGGGAACTTTGGAAAGATGTAAAGCTGCTGAAGCTCCCACCATAGCAAGAACATCCGGATCATATTTTTCATCTGCAGAAAGGGTAAGAGCTGTTACAACTACATCATAAAAAAAACCCTCAGGAAAAAGAGGTCTAATAGAACGATCTATCAAACGAGAAACCAAAATTTCTCTATCTGTAGGTTTCCCTTCTCTTTTTATAAACCCTCCTGGGATTTTACCCCAGGCTGAAGATTGTTCTCTATAATCAACAGATAAAGGAACAAAATCTATTCCCTCTACTATATTTTCTCCCATCACAACTGTAACTAAAACTGCAGTATCTCCTTGTTTAACAATTACAGAAGCATCTGCTAATTTAGCATATTCTCCAGTTTCAATAATAATAGGAACTTCTGCACCAATTTCAGCTTCCACCTTTTCCATAACCATAACCCCTTATAAAGATTAAAATATTTTTAAACCAGTTTAAAGTTTAGAGTATATCTTTAATTTTTCAAGAGAAATTATTAAAAACATTAAAAATCTTAATAAATTTTTGAATTTATTTCTTAGATAATAAAAGCTTTTTTAAAGGAAGGAGTCTTTATTATTTAAGAATTTATTCTTGACGACTTTTGTAATTACTCTAAAATTATTTTAAGTAGATAAAATTAATATATTTTTTGGGAATAAAAATGGAAATTACCATTGAAGAAGATTATGCTATAAGAACAGTAACTTATTTAGCTAAATATCCTGAAAGGATTATTCCGAGACGCGAGATATCTAAAATAATGCAAATCTCTAAGAATTTTTTAGCTAAAATCGCTCAAAAACTTGAAAAAGCTAAAATTATAAAAATTTACAAAGGACGAAAAGGAGGTTACAAATTAACTAAGGAACCTGAAAAAGTTACTCTTCTTAAGGTTATAGAGGAAATTAAAGGTGAAATTTTTTTAAATAAATGCCTTTTTAATTCCAAAGCCTGTCATCGCAGTTCTTATTGTTCTGTCCATAAAGTTTGGAAAGAAATTAAGAATTTTTTCAGAATAATTCTTTCACAATCCCATTTTAAAGATCTCGCAGAAAAAGGACCCTGTTTCCTTTATATTTCTTTGGATTAAAAATATTAATTTATTACATTAAAAGGAGGTGATAATTATGGAAATTATAGTCTGGTTATCAAGATTGCAATTTGCTACAACAGCAATGTTTCATTTTTTATTTGTGCCTTTAACACTTGGTCTTTCTTTTTTAACTGCTATTTATCAGACTCTATGGTTAAAAACAGGGGATGAGGATTACAAAAGAGCAGCCAGATTTTGGGGGAAACTTTTTATTATCAATTTTGGATTAGGAGTAGTAACCGGTATTACTTTAGAATTTCAGTTTGGAACTAACTGGCGTCATTATTCTGAATTTGTAGGAGATGTTTTCGGACCACTTTTAGCTATTGAAGCCACTATGGCTTTCTTTTTAGAATCTGTTTTTATAGCAATATGGTGGTTTGGGTGGAATAGATTAAGTCCTAAAATTACTACTCTTGCTATTTGGCTTACTACAATAGGTTCTAATATTTCAGCTCTATGGATTTTACTTGCTAATGGATGGATGCAAAACCCTGTAGGATATGTTATCAAAAATGGTAGAGCTGAACTTGCCAGTTTCTGGGATGTTTTTACTAATTCCTTTGGATGGTTAGAATTTTTACATACTGTTCCTGCTGGTTATGTATTAGGAGGATTTTTTGTGCTTGGAATCTCAGCTTATCATCTTTTAAAGAAAAATGAATTAACTTTCTTTAAAAAATCCTTTAAGGTTGGTGCTATTTGGACTTTAATATGGTCTATATCTTTATTGATAACTGGTCATTTTCATGGAGAGGAAGTAGCTAAAAAACAACCTACTAAACTTGCTGCTATGGAAGCTATATGGGAAACTAAAAAAGGAGCAGACTTCCCACTTATAGCTTTCCCTGATGAAAAAAAAGAAAAAAATGTAGTAGAAGTTCTTAAAATACCCGGACTCGTAAGTTTTCTTTCTTATAATGACTTTAGTGCTGAAATAAAAGGTCTCAAAGAATGGCCCAAAGAAGAAAGACCACCTGTAGTTTTAACTTTTTGGAGTTTTAGAATAATGGTAGGGTTAGGACTTTTATTCATCCTTCTCAGTATATGGGCTGTAATAAAAAGAAAAAATCCTGAAAATTATCCACTTCTTTTGAGACTTCTTTTGATAAATATTCCTCTTCCTTATATTGCCTGTGAAGCTGGGTGGATAGTTACAGATGTAGGAAGACAACCATGGATTATTTATGGTCTTTTAAAAACAAACGATGCAGTTTCTCCTATTTCTGCATCTCAGGTTGGTATCAGTTTTCCAGCTTTTATTGTAGTGTATAGTATTTTAGGAATTATCTGCTTCTGGCTTATAATAAAATATGCCAGAAAAGGACCAGAAGTAGAAAACTCAAAAATAAAAACCTCTATTGATTATTAAAAATTTTAGAAAAGGAGGTGATATTATGGAAGGAAATATTTATCAAGTTATCTGGTATATTCTCTGGGCAGTGCTATGGACAGTATATTTTGTTTTAGATGGATTTGATTTGGGGGCAGGAAGTATACTTTATTTTATCGGAAAAAATCAAAAAGAAAGAACAGTAGTTTATCAAGCTATTGGACCCTTTTGGGATGGAAATGAAGTCTGGTTAATAACTGCTGGAGGAGCTACCTTTGCAGCTTTTCCCAAAACTTATGCTGTAATGTTTAGTTCTCTTTACTCTCCGCTCCTCTTATTACTTTTCTGTTTAATTATAAGAGGTATAGCAGTAGAATATAGAAATAAATATGAAAATTTTATATGGAAAAATCTATGGGATCTGGCTTTTTTCTTAGGAAGTATTTTAGCTACTTTTCTTTTAGGGGTTGCCTTTGCTAATATTTTTCAGGGGCTTCCTATAGATGAAAAAGGTAATTATCACGGAAATCTGTTCACTTTGCTAAATCCTTATGGTATCCTGGGAGGATTTCTTTTTGTATTTTGTTTTGCTGTGCATGGAGCAAACTGGCTTGCTTTTAAAACTGAAGGAAGATTAGCAGAAAGAGCTGCCAGTTTAGGCAAAAAACTCTGGATTGTAGCTATTATTTTAGCTGCTCTTTTCTTCTCCGGTTCTTATCTTTCCACCGATCTATGGAAAAACTATTTTAATCACCCAATTCTTTGCATATTCCCTGTTTTATCTTTAACAGCTTTTTTCTTGGTTCCTCCTATGCTTTCTAAAGAAAAATATTTAAAAGCCTGGATAGCATCTGGTTTAGGAATTTTCGGTTTTTCAGCCTGGGCTTTTATTGGGCTGTTCCCGAATATGTTTCCATCTTCTCTCAATTCTTCATGGAGTCTAACATGCTTTAATAGTTCTTCCAGTGTATTAACTCTTAAAATTATGACCATAGTTGCTTTTATTTTTGTCCCTATTATTTTAGCCTATACTATTTGGGCTTATAAAATTTTACATTTCAAAGTACCCACTCAATAAGAGTTGTTTTAGGCTTTTTTTAGAAATTCTAATCAAATTTTTAACCCCCCTTGGGGGTTCTTACTTGCAATTTTTTCCTTTTTTATTAGTATATGGTAAAAGCTTATTTTTTCAAAATTTAAGAAGGAGTTTATTATGAAAATACTTTTGGAAATTAAAGATCTTTGGGTTGAAATAGAGGGTAAGGAAATTTTAAAAGGAATAAATTTATCTATTCCTGTAGGAGAAACTCATGTAATATTTGGTAAAAATGGATCAGGGAAAACTTCTTTACTTATGACTATAATGGGATTTCCTGCTTACAGAGTAAAACATGGAAAAATTATTTTTAAAGGTGAAGATATAACAGATCTTCCCCCTTATGAAAGAGCAAAAAAAGGAATAGGTATAATGTTCCAAAGACCTCCTACAATTAAAGGTGTAAAACTAAGGGATATTTTAAAATTGTGTGCTAAAGAAAATAATCTAAAAATAGAAGAACTGGCTCAGTCATTTGGTTTTGAAGAATTTTTAGATAGAGAAGTTAATAAAGGTTTTTCAGGAGGTGAAATTAAAAAAAGTGAACTTCTTCAGCTTTTAATTCAAAATCCTGATCTGGTTTTACTTGATGAACCAGAATCTGGAGTAGATGTAGAAAACATGCAACTTATAGGAGAAATGATAAAAAAGCTTTTACAAAAAGACATTCATCATAAACCAAGAACAAAAAGTGGTTTAATTATTACCCATACTGGTTTTATTCTTAAATATATAGCTGCAGATCTGGGATATGTAATTATTGATGGGGAAATTTATTGCAAAGGTAATCCTATAGAAATATTTGAAGGAATTCAAAAATATGGTTATGAAGGATGCAAAAAATGTTTAAAAAGATTCAATTTTTTATCTGAGACAGGAGGATAAAAATATGTCTAAAATAGATCCTAAGAAATTCAAATCTGCTAAAAAAAGTGATATTCCTAAGGATTTATCAGAGTTAAGTGAGGAAGAAAGAGAGCGTTTAAAAGTTTTGGGCTTGGATGAGTCTTTAAAAAGGGAAGGAGAATTTGTTCAAGTAGATGCAAAACCTCTTTTGTGTAAAAAAGAAGTTGAAGGGCTTGAAATATTACCTATTACAGAGGCTTTAGAAAAATATAAATGGCTTAAAGATTACTATTGGAAAGCTCTTTCTCCTGAAAAAGATGAATTTACTAAAGCAGCAGCTGAAGATTTAGATAATGGCTATTTTGTTAGGGTTTTGCCTAATTACAAACTTATTTATCCTGTCCAAGCTTGTTTGTATATAAGAACAGAAAATATATCTCAAAAAGTTCATAATATAGTAATTGTAGAAGAAGGAGCAGAGTTAAATCTTATTACCTCCTGTGCAGTTCATCCCCATATCACTTCTGCCTTACATATAGGTGTCTCAGAGTATTATATAAAAAAAGGGGGGAAATTAACTTTTAGTATGATACATATGTGGGGAGAAGAAACTATAGTAAGACCAAGAACAGGTATTATAGTAGAAGAAGGAGGAACTTATATTTCCACTTATGTAAACCTTTTCCCTGTAAAAAGCATTCAAACTTCTCCTGTGTGTAGACTTTTAGGTAAAGGAGCCAGGGCTTCTTTTGCTACTATTGTAGTAAATCATCCTGATTCTTATATAGATATTGGAGGAGAAGTTTATTTAGAAGCTCCAAATACCAGAACCGAGATAATTTCACGCACTGTAGTTTACGGAGGAGAAAATATAGCAAAAGGAAAAATTGTAGCCAAATCACCTAAGGTTAAAGGACATTTAGAATGTCAGGGGCTTATGCTTTCACATAAGGGGATTATGAAAGCTATTCCAGAGCTTGATAGTTATTTTTCTGATGTAGAACTAACTCATGAAGCTGCAGTAGGTAAAATTGCCAAAGAGGAAGTTGAATACCTAATGGCAAGAGGATTAAGCGAAGATGAAGCAACCTCTCTTATTGTAAAAGGCTTTTTAACTATTAAAATAGAAGGAATTCCTCCTGCATTACAAAAACAAATTGATAAAACCTTAGAATTAGCAAGTCTGGGATTTTAAAAAAGGAGTTTAAATGAAAATAAAATCTTATTTGAAAAATCTTACTCCTTATCCTCCTGGGAAAACCATAGATGAGATTAGGAGAGAGCTGGGAATTGCAGGTGCTATTTATAAATTTAATTCCAATGAAAATCCTTTAGGTCCTTCTCCTAAGGTGATAGAGGTTTTAAAAACCTATCTTTCTGAGGTTAATCATTATCCTGAGGCAAGTTATATAGAATTGAAAAAAGCTTTGGCTAAAAAATGGGAAGTTTCCCCTGAACAGGTTGTTTTAGGAAATGGATCTGATGAGGTAATGGAATTTATTTTTAAAGCTTTAATAGAACCAGGAGATGAAATTCTCATAAGTAATCCAAGTTTTCTTATGTATGAAAAATTTGCAGAAATCTATGGAGCAAGGGTAAAGAAGATTTCTTTAAATTCAGATTTAAAACATAACCTTCCAGGATTTCTTGAAAATATTACAGAAAAAACAAAATTGATTTTTTTAGATCACCCCCATAATCCTACAGGAAGTGTCTTAAACAGGAAAGAATGGGAAAGTTTTATTAATAGTTTACCAGAGGAAATTTTATTAATTATAGATGAAGCTTATGGAGAATTTATAGATAAAGATTTTATCCCTTTGGGGATAGAGTTTTTAAAAAAGGGTTATAAAGTTATCATACTTAGAACTTTTTCTAAAGCCTATGGTTTAGCGGGATTAAGATTAGGTTACGGTATAACCTTTTTAGAACTTGCTAAGGTGCTTGATTCTGTAAGACAGCCTTTTAATATAAACCTTTTTGCATATAAAGCTGGATTAGCTGTTTTGGAAGATAAAGAATATTTTGAAAAAAGCATAAAAATTGTTAAAGAAGGCAGAAAATACTTGACCAATGAACTTACTAAACTTGGTTTTAAAGTTTTTCCTTCTCAGGCTAATTTTATAATGGTTGATTTTGGAGAAAAAGCTGATAAACTATATCAAAAATTATTAAAAAAAGGAATTTTAATTCGTCCTTTAAAAGCTTATGGTTTTTCCACATGTTTAAGAATTTCTATAGGGCTTCCAGAGGAAAATGAGATTTTAATTGAAAATATTAAAAATATTTTAAATGGCTAAAAGATTTACTCTTGAAAATCTTTTAAGTTTATCTATTATTTAAGTAACTAAAAAATTTAAAAAGGGGTGATAGTATAACCAGTATGCAGGTACAAAATTTAAAAGATGAGGTAATTACAAAAGAATTGGTTTTTGAAGAATATCCTGTTCTGCGTACCCTTTATGGAGAAAGAGGGCATCATTTTAAAATTTTGGAAAACTTTTTCAGGGTCCATCTAACTTTAAAGGGAAATCATGTTTTTATTACAGGAGAACCTCTTGATTCAGAGCTGGCAGAAAAAGCTATAGAAGAATTATACGGACTTATAAAATCCGGTTATAATATTTATCCTGCGGATGTAGAATATGCTTCTCGTATAATTTTGGAAAATCCCAAGGCTAATTTAAAAGATATTTTTTTGGATACCATTTTTGTAACTTCTGGTAGAAAAATTATCAGCCCTAAGGGTGTAACACAGAAAAAGTATATTGAAGCTATAAGAAGATCTGAAGTAGTTTTTGGAATAGGCCCTGCTGGAACAGGAAAAACCTATCTTGCAGTCGCTATGGCTGTTTCTTATCTTATGAAAGGGGAAGTAAATAGAATTATCTTGGTAAGACCTGCAGTAGAAGCTGGCGAAAAGCTTGGTTTTTTACCTGGGGATATTACAGAAAAAGTCAATCCCTATTTAAGACCCCTGTATGATGCTCTTTATGACATGCTTTCTTTTGATAAAGTGGTAAGACTTTTTCAAAAGGGTGTTATAGAAATAGCTCCTCTTGCTTTTATGAGAGGAAGAACTCTTAACGAAGCCTTTATTATTTTAGATGAAGCTCAAAACACCACCTCTGAGCAGATGAAAATGTTCCTTACACGTTTAGGACAAAATTCCAAAGCTGTAATAACTGGAGATATTACCCAGATAGATCTTCCTGATGTTAAAAAATCTGGATTAGTAGAAGCAATAGAGATATTAGAAGGTATAAATGGAATCAGCTTTGTATATTTTACAAAAAAAGATGTGGTAAGACATCCTATTGTTCAAAAAATAATAGAGGCTTATGAAAGAAAAGAAAAACAAAACAAAAAGGAGGAGGATTAAACTTTGTTAGATGTATTTATAGGAAGTTTACTCCAGGTGATAGACTTACTTTTAACCCTTTATATATGGGTTATTATTGCAAGATGTATAATCTCTTGGATAATGCCCTATCCTTTTCACCCAGCTGTTAGGTTTTTATACAGAATTACTGAACCTGTTTTAGCTCCTGCAAGAAAGATAATTCCTCCTATTTATGGTTTAGATTTAAGTCCAATTTTGGTAATCTTTGCAATTTATTTTATTAAAAACATGATACACTATTTTCTTATTAAATTATTTATCTATAAATATGCCTTTCCACTTTAAAAAATGATTTTAGAAATAAAGGTCAAGCCTGGAGCTCGAAAAGATAAGATTATTGTTTTTAAAGAACCTAATTTCTTAGAAGTTTCTTTAAAAGCCAAACCTGAAAATAATAAGGCCAATGAAAGTTTATGTAAATTTCTAAGTAAAATCTTAAAAGTTTCTAAAAATGAAATTAAAATTGTTAGAGGAAAGACATCTAAAAATAAAATTCTTAAGATTGAAGAACTTTCGGAAAAAAATTTTTCTGAAAAGATAAAAACTTTCTTAAAAGGAGAAAAATGAGAAGATATATCTTCTTTGATCTTGATGGAACTTTATTGGACAGTATGCCCTATCATGCCAAAGCCTGGTTAGAGGCTTTTTCTCAGTATGGTCTTGAATTCAATGAGGAAGATATATATTTACATGAAGGAGCTATAGAACTTGATTCTGCCAAGAATCTTTTTTTACAAAAAGGAATTAACCCTACTCGTGAATTTTTTGAAAATTTATTTAAACTTCAAAAGACTATTTTTAAAACTAAATATGCTAAATTAGTTAAACCTTTTCCAGAGGTTCCGGATTTATTAGAAAACCTTAAAAAAGCTGATAAAAAGCTTGCTTTGGTTACAAGCTCTCATAGCGAAATTTTTGAAGAGGTTTTTCCTAAAAGTTTAAAATCTTATTTTTCTATTATAATCACAGGAGATCAAATAGAAAAACGCAAACCTCATCCAGATCCTTATTTAAAGGCTTTGAAAGCTTTAAAAGCTTCTAAGGATCTCTCTGCGGTAGTAGAAAATTCTCCTGCTGGAATTATCTCTGCTAAAAATGCTAAACTTTTTTGCATAGGTATTACCACAACTTTACCAGAAAAACACCTATCCTTAGCTGATCTCATAGTCAAAAATCATCAGGAATTAAAGGATATTTTGGTAAATGGCAAAACGTAAAAGAGAAAAATATCCTGTTTTTCATTATAAAGAATACTTTGGTAGATACTCTCAATTAATTCCAAATTATGAGACTTTTTTAGAATATTTAAAAACTCCCATGCCTCAATATTTTAGAATTAACACTTTAAAAATTTCTCATCCTGAAGAAATAAAAAATCTTTTAAACATTTTAAAAGCTAAAGGAGCTAATTTTGAAGAAGTAAAAGAAGTTCCTTATTTTTACAGAGTTTTAAATAATGAAGAAATCTCCTTAGGAAATTTAGAGGAGTATAGTTTGGGTTTAATTCATTCCATGACATTAGCAAGCAGTCTCCCAGTAATTGCTTTAGATCCTCAACCAGGAGATTTGATTTTAGATATGTGTGCTGCTCCTGGTGGAAAAACAGGTCTTATGGCAATGGTTACCAATGATCAAGCTGTTATTGTTTCTAATGATAAAAGAATAGACCGTCTTACTGCCTTAGTTTCTAATATAAAAAGACTTGGAATAACCTGTGCTATTACCACACGTTATAGAGGAGAACAATTTCCCTTTGGTATCCCTTTTAATAAAATTTTAGTAGATGCTCCTTGTTCTGGAGAAGGAAGATATAGGATAGGTTTAGAGGGTGAAATTCTTTATCAAAAAGGCACAGGAAGAGCTAATCTTCCTTCTATTCAAAAAGGGTTATTAGTAAGAGCTTTTGATTTAGTGCAACCCGGAGGAATTATCGTCTATAGCACCTGTACTATAAATCCTAAGGAAAATGAAGAAGTAGTAGATTATCTTTTAAGAAAAAGACAGGCTGAAATTTTGGATTGGGAATCCCCGCTTCCCTATCATGAAGGGCTTACTGAATGGGAAGAAAAGCCTTATCATCCTTCTTTAAAATTTACAAAAAGATTTTATACCCACGAAATTCAAGCAGTAGGCTTTTTTGTAGCTAAATTAAAAAGACTTGCTTAAAAGAATTATATAATAACTTTTAGATTTATCCTTTTTGGCTTTAAAAGAATACACCTTCAAATTCTGTTTAGAAACAATACTTTTTAATTTTGAATCCAATTTTTTTCTTACTATGAGAACCCCACAATTACTTAAAGCTTCTTCTAAAATTTTATAATCTGGAATCCTTTTATTTAGTCCTGCATAAAAATAAACATTAGCTACCGGTTTACCAAAGGGAGAATAGGAGCATATTTTATAATCAGGATTTTGTTTTTTAATTTTTGCTATAAAATTTCCTGTTTCTTTTTCAGAAGCAGAAGAAAAATAGGGTTGAACAAAACCAAAAAAGATAAGTTCTATTAAGGCCACCTGTAAAATCAATCTAAAAAAAACTTTTTCATTTTTTAATAAAAGAATTAATAAAAAGCTAAAAACTCCTAAAAAAGGAGGAAGATAAATTAAAATACCTGGTAAAGAGGAAGCAAGTTTTAATTTTAAAAGTATCAAAGGACATAAAATTAAAATAATTGGGAAAATATAACTTAATTTGAAATATAATTTTTTTAAAATCTGAGAAGAAAGATTTTGTAAATAATAAACCACTAACAAAATAGTATAAGGTAAAATCGGTAAGATATAATAACCTCTTCTTGCTTTTGCTAAAGTAAAAATAATAAAAATAGCTAAATTAGATAGAAAAATAAATTTCTCATCGGTGTTTAAATTTTTAAAATAACGCAGACTATAATAAATTGCTCCGATTAAAAATAAACTCCAAGGAGCTATCCAGATAGGCCAATAGTATAAATAGATATAAAAAGGTCTAAGATTATCATAAGGGTTAATAGCTTGTTTTAAATTTTCTTTAAATAAAAGGTAAAAAGGTAAGTCGCTATGTATTTCTGAAACAGTTTTTAAAAAAGGAAAAATGTATAAGGTAAAAGCTATTAAAAAAGCTAAAAGATTTTTCCAGTTTAAATGATAAAATCTTTTATTTAAAACAATTTCTATAAAAAAAGCAGGAAGCATTACCGCAAAGGCAGTATGCCCTTTAGATAAAGCTCCCCATACTATACCAAGCCAAAAAAGAAAATACCCTGTAAAACTTATTTTTTCTCTGTAATAGATATAAGCTGTTAAAGCCCAGATAATACCAAATAATTGAAAAATTTCTGATTGAGCTAATCTGGAAAATTCTAAAAATCCCCAAGAAGTAAAAAACAAACCTGTAGAGATCAAGTCATAGGGATATTTAAAAAATCTTTTACTGAGAAAATAAAAAAGAAATACAGAAAAAAAACCACATAAAGCACCTGGAAATCTTACTATTCCTTCATTAATTTTTTGGAATATTAAAGCTGAAAGTTTAATTAGCCAGAAAGGAACAAGAGGTTTGGTAAGATGTGGTTCAAAATTGATGGTAGGCACAAACCAATCCTTTCTTAATATCATTTCTCTTACTGCTTCAGCCCAGCGTCCTTCTACACCAAAGAAAGGTCTTATACCTAAGTTAATAAAAACAAGTAAAAAAGCAGTAAGAAAAAATAAAATCAACCAAGATTGAGGGACAGTTTTATTTTTATTCATAATCATTTGAAAATACTACGTTAAAATATTTTGTCAATTCGTAATATTATGCTATAATATCCTATTTGGAATATACCTAAGGAGGATACCATGCCTGCTGTAGTAGTGGTAGGAACACAATGGGGAGATGAAGGAAAAGGCAAAATTGTAGATGTTCTTACAGAAAAGGCTGATTATGTAGTGCGTTTTCAGGGCGGAAATAATGCTGGACATACTTTGGTAATCAATCAAAAAAAATATATTCTCCATCTTATTCCTTCAGGAATATTCAGACCTCAAACAACCTGTGTAATAGGGAATGGTGTGGTAGTGGATCCAGAGGTATTAATAAATGAAATAGAAAAGTTAAAAAAAGAAGGATTAAATATAGATTCCAACAAGCTTATGATCAGTGAAAAAGCTCATACTATTATGCCTTATCATAAAGCTCTTGACATGGCAAGAGAAAATAAAGCTCATAAAAATAAAATTGGCACTACCTGTAGAGGAATAGGACCTTGCTATGAAGATAAAGCTGCAAGAAAAGGTTTTAGATTAATAGACCTGACCTATCCAGATATTTTTAAAGAAAGACTTAAAAACGTTTTAGAAGAAAAAAATGTCATTCTAAAATATTTAGAAACTGAGCCTTTAAAATTTGAAGATATCTATGAAAAATATATAGAATATGGAAAATATCTTAAACCTTATTTAACTGATGTTTCCCAGGTTATATGGCAAGCTAAAAAGAATAATAAAAATGTTCTTTTTGAAGGGGCTCAGGGAACATTTTTAGATATAGATCATGGAACTTATCCTTATGTAACTTCCTCTAATACTATAGCAGGAAATGCCTGTTGTGGAACAGGAATAGGTCCTTCTGAAATAGATTTGGTTTTAGGCATAGTAAAAGCTTATACCACTAGAGTAGGAGAAGGACCTTTTCCTACAGAATTAGAAGATGAAACAGGGAATTTTTTAAGGGATAGAGGTTTTGAATATGGCTCAACCACTGGAAGACCAAGGAGATGTGGATGGTTGGATTTAGTTTTGGTCAAAACCGCTATAAGATTAAACGGAATAAACGCTTTAGCTTTAACCAAACTTGATGTTCTTTCAGGTCTGGATAAAATCAAAGTATGTATAGGGTATGAATATGAAGGTAAAACCATAGATTATTTACCTTCTACTCTTATTGAAATATCTAAATTAAAACCAATTTATAAAGAACTTTCTGGATGGAAAGAAGATATAAGTCAGATTAAAAATTTTGACAAACTTCCTGAGACTACCAAGATTTATTTAAAAACTATAGAAGATTATTTGAAAGTTCCTCTTTATCTCATCTCTACAGGACCTGAGAGGGATAATTGTCTTATTATAAAAAATCCTTTTCAAAACTAATTTTTTTATGAAAGAAAAAGTTCTTATAGCTAATCGGGGGGAAATTGCTTTAAGAATAATGGAAGCATGTAAAGAATTAGGGATAGATTATGTAGCTCTTTATACCAAAGAAGATGAAGAATCCCTTCATGTAAGACTGGCAGATAAGAAATATAGAATCTGTGATTATAGAGATATGAATGATATTTTAGCAGTAGCTGATGAAACTAAATGCACTGCTATTCATCCAGGCTATGGATTTTTAGCAGAAAATTTCAGGTTTGCCAGAAGAGTAGTAAAAAGACAAAGACCTCTTATTTTTATAGGGCCTTCCTGGGAGGCTATAAGAGATTTAGGAAATAAACTTTTTATGAAAAAACTTGCTAAAGAACTTAATATTCCTGTTATCCCCGGAACAACCGAGCCTATTTATAATGAAATAGAGGCAGAGTTTAGAGCTGAGGAACTCTTAGATTTTCTTTCTTCTGAAGGTTTTAATAACCCTTCACTTCTTGTAAAAGCAGTAGCTGGTGGTGGTGGAATGGGAATTGAAGAAGTTAAAAACTTAGAAGAACTTCGCCCTATTTTTAGAAAAGTCAGAGCTTATGCTAAAAGACTTTTTGGAGATGAAGGAATTATTATTGAAGCTAAAATACCTGTTTTCCAACATATAGAAGTTCAAATATTGGGAAGCAAACATGGAGAATTTGTCCATTTTGGAACAAGAAATTGCACAATTCAAAGCCCTTTTAAACAAAAAAGAATAGAAGTAGCACCAGGATTTAATTATGAAGAAAAATGTAATTTTAATCCTGAAGAAATAGAAAAAGCTATTATTGAATATTCATTAAAATTGGCTAAACACTTTAATTATGATAGTGTAGGAACTTGGGAATGGCTGGTTACACCAGAAGGGAAATTTTATCTCATGGAAATTAATACACGTATTCAGGTTGAAAACGAAATTTCTGCCAAAATATCTTTTATTAAGGATAAACAGGTTAATCTGATAAAAGAACAAATAAGAATTGCCTTTGGGGATAAATTAGGTTATTCTCAAGAAAATATTACTTTCAAGGGAACAAGTATAGAATATCGTCTTATAGCAGAAGATACTAAAAGAGGATTTATTCCTTTAAGCGGAACTATTAATAAATTTAAATGGACTCCTAAACCATGGTTAACAATGAGAACCCATGTTCCTCAGGATAAACCTTATAATATTCCTACCCAGTTTGATCCTAATTTAGCCTTAGCTATAGTTTATGGAAAGACTTTTAATGAAGCAAAAAAAAGAGGTTTAGAATTTTTAAATGATATTATTATAGAAGGAGAAAATCTTCAAGGTGAGAAATTAAAGACTAATATAGAGTTTTTAAAAGAACAAACTTATAATCTTTATAAATTCGTAGAGGGCTAAAGGATTTTTATGAAGATAGCTTTACATAAAAATTTAAAAAATCTTCTGGATACAGCAATTTATATAAAAGACATAAAGGGGGAAAATTTTTTAAATATTGATTCTTTAATTGAGCGTATTTCAGAAATTTATGAAAACTTTTATAATTATGAAGAAAGTTATATAGAAAAATTTGTTAAAGAAACAAGTGCTCATTTAAACTATATCATAGATGAGGCAGAAAAAACTCTTACTCCTTATGAAATAGTAAAAATAGCTAGACATCCTCAGAGATTTACTTTGCAAGATATTTTAGAAAATGTCTATGATAGTTATATGGAATTAGGAGGAGAGGGAGAGCTAAACATAGATCCTGCTATAGTATGCGCCAAAGCAATGATTGTGAGAAAAGTAGGACATGATCTTTATTTTCATCAGGTAATGGTTATAGGGCATGAAAAAGGGCATGGAGAGGAATTTCGTCAGGGTGGAAGTGCAAAACCCTGGGGTAATGAGAAGGCTCTTCGTTATATGAAAATGGCTGAAACTGAAGGAATTCCGATACATTTTTTTATTTTTACCCCTGGAGCCTATCCTATAGAAGATTATCCTGGTGCTGCTCAACAAATAGCAAGAAATCTTTATTATATGGCTAAATTAAAAGTTCCAACTGTAGCTTTTATTTCTGAAGGTGGCTCAGGTGGAGCAGAAGCTATAGGACTCACAGATATAAGATTAATGGCTGAAAAAGGTTATTATTCTGTTATCAGCCCTGAGGGAGCTGCTGCTATAGAAGCTAAATTAAAAGAAGGTAGACCTCCTCGTGAATTAGTTGAAAAATGTGCCAAAGCTTTAAAACTTACAGCCAGGGATAATTTAAAATTTGGTACTATAGATAAAATTATCCCTGAACCTCCTTTAGGAGCAAGAAAAAAAGATTATGAGTTTTTTAAAAGGTTAAAAATTGAGTTGATCAGAGCTACTGATGAAGTGGTTTTACAAACAAGAAGTATGAAGTTTTTAAGAAAATACGCTATGGCAAAACAAGATACTGAAGATTTTAAGTACTTTGTAAACTGGGATTTGGATGAGGATGAAATTGAAATTTTGATAGAAAATAGATATAAAAAATATAGAAAAATGACCCAATGGGCTATAACTGAACCCAAGAGTATATTTAAACAGGTTTTTAGTTTCGGGCATAATATAGGGCTTAAAATTAAAAATGAATTTAAATATAAAATTTTAAAACAAGGACATAAAAGTTTTAAGAAATTTTTAGATGAATTAACAAGCGAATCTTCTTTACTTTTAAAACCTGTTTCAGATCCTGTAAAAAGTGTTTATAATTTAATAGTAGGTAAAAAAATTCCCAAAGTTCCTACACAAATTTTGGAGGAAGAAATATTTACTTATGTAAGTCCTTTAGCTTTAGAGGATAAAACTGTAACATGTCCTCAGGCTGAAAAATATGGATGCCCTGATATTTGGGTTCCTGATCTTTACGGAGAATTTTGTGGAGTTTGTCCTAATTGTGGTTATCATTTTCCTTTGGAATATAAATGGTATTTAAATAATATCTTTGATAAAGGTAGTGTAAAATTTTTTAATGATGATATTGCTTCAGGTAACCCTTTAGAATACGAAGGTTATGCTGAAAAATTAAAAATAGCCAGAAAAAAAACAGGTCTTAAATCTGCTCTTTTGTCTTTTGAAGTTAAGATAGGAGGTATATCTTTAATAGCAGTAATGCTGTTAGCAGAATTCAGACAAGGAACAGTTGGAGTGGCAGAAGGAGAAAAATTTATAAGAGCTATAGAACTTGCTAAAATTACACGCCGTCCATTTTTAGCTTTGGTTCATACTACAGGTGGAATAAGAATCCATGAAGGAACACTGGGAGTGGTTCAAATGCCAAGATGCACCATGGCTGTTAGAGATTATGTTGATGCTGGGGGGTTATATATTGTTGTGTATGATAATAATTCTTATGCAGGACCTGTAGCAAGTTTTTTAGGTTCTGCACCCTATCAATTTGCTCTTAAATCTACAAGACTCGGATTTGCGGGTCCAAGAGTGATAAGAGAAACTACAGGACAGGATATTCCTCCGGATTATCATAGTGCTGAAAATGCTTTAAAAAGAGGACATATTCAGGGAATCTGGGATAGAAGAGAATTAAGAAAAAAACTTTTTACAGCTCTTCTTACTATGGGAGGTAAAAATCTATATTACAGATAATATAGGTTATTAACTATGAAAATTGAATATCAAAATTTAAACAAAATTTTGCAGAAATTTAAAGCCAATCCTTATAAAACTTTTAAGGTGGTTACACCCCATACAGGATACATTAAAGAGTTTAAAGTAAAAGAAGGAGATCAAGTAGTTGGTCCAAGTGGTAAATGGCTGGAAAAACCAGGAACCCCTCTTTTTATTTTAGAAAGAGAAAGAAATCCTAAAATTATTAGAGCAAAAATAAGTGGTATAGTGCAAAATTTAAGAACTGATTTTTTAAATAGATTTGTAGAGGCTGAAGAAGTTATTTTAGAAATTAAACATCCTCTTTCTCAAAAAGAGATTATCTCAGAAATACTTCTCTCCGCTCTTTATATCATCAGAGCTCCTGAGACTGCAAGATATATTTTAAGCCCTGCTATAGCAAATAAAATTGAAAAAGAAGGACTTGGAAAAGTTAAAGTTAAAAAAGGCGATGAACTTTTAATTATGACCTTTATGAAAAGAGAAACCCCTATTTATCTAACAGAAAAAGGAACTTATGTTATCTATAATATTTATTTTTCACCTTTTCAATTAATAGAAAGAGATAGTCCTTTAATAGGTCTGTGTCCAGAAGAAAATCTACCTTATTTAAAAAAAATTATAGAAAGAATAAAAGACGAATGGCCTCTTTAGATTATTCTAAATTTTTTCCAGAAATTGGTCAAGAAGTCTGGCATTTTCCTTCTCTATCAAGAGCTATGGCTTTATTAAAAGAATTTATAAGACTCTTTCCCAAAACGGCTAATGGAAGAATTATAAAAGCAGATATTCTTTTAGAATCTAAAGGTAGATTTAATAGAAAATGGTTTGCAGAAAAAGGAGGACTCTGGGTAGCCTTAAGTATATATGATGAATTTCTTCCGGAAAATTCCTGCTTAATCCCTCTTATCTTAGGTTTAGCCTTAGTAAGATCTGCTTATCATTTTGGAATAAAAGAAGCTAAAATAAAATGGATCAATGATTTACACTATAAAGGAAAAAAAATAGCTGGTGTTTTAATAGAAAAATTTGAAAGTTGGTATATCATTGGCATAGGAATAAATGTTAATAATAACCCTCCTGAAAAAATCCCTGCTATAAGTTTTAAAAAAATTTTAAAAAAAGAGATTTCTTTGTTAACAGTCTTAAAAGTCTTAATTTTTTGGTTAAGATATTATTTTGGTTTTTTAAGATTTTATGAAAGAAATATATTGGATGAGAAAGAAGTAAAAAATATTATTATAGAAAATTATAAAAAATTTTCAGATACCTTAAAAAGATGTATAGCTTTTTCTTATAATTTAGATAAAGCAGAAGAAGTTTTAATAGGAGAAGTCATAGATATTACTAATAAAGGTTCTCTTTTAATAAATTTAGAAAATTCAGAAATAGTTGAGGTCTCTTCAGGAGAAATAATTTATCTTTGGTAATCTACATTTTATAAAATTTATAATCTAAATAGCTATAATATTTTTGCAAAGGTGCAAATGAAAAAGATTTGGATTTCAATTTTTTAATACTTTCTACCATAGATCTGGCACAAGAGAGAGTGGTGGCATAAGGAATATCAAGTTCCATAGTATATCTTCTGATTAAATAAGCATCTTCTTTACTTTCTTTACCTTTAGCTGTGTTAATAGCAAGATCTATTTCTTTATTTTTGATTAAGTCTAAAATATTAGGCCTTTTAAGATCTGAGATTTTAGGAACCTCTTTTATACTAATTCCATAAGATCTTAAATATTCTGCAGTTCCTTTGGTTCCTATCAATCTAAAACCAAGTTCTGCTAAAACTTTAGCTATAGGAACAACTAAAGGCTTATCCTCATCTTTTACAGAAATAAAAACTGTTCCTTTAGTAGGAAGATTCATTCCTGCTGCTAACTGAGCTTTGGCATAGGCTAAGGCAGGATCCCAATCTATTCCCATTACTTCTCCAGTAGATTTCATCTCAGGTCCAAGCATAACATCTACTTTAGGAAATCTTTTAAAAGGAAAAACCACTTCTTTAACACAATAATAAGGAGGCTTTATCTCTTTGGTAAAACCTATTTCCTTTAAAGTTTCTCCAAGCATAATCCAGGTAGCAAGTTTTGCTAAAGGTACACCTATGGATTTAGAAACAAAAGGGATTGTTCTTGAAGCTCTGGGATTTACTTCTAATACGTAAAGTTCATTATCTTTAATAGCATACTGAATGTTTATAAGGCCTCTTACTTCCAATTCTTTAGCTAAAAGTTTAGTGGCTTCTTTTATCTCTTCTAAAAGTTTAGAAGGTATATGAAGCGGAGGTAAAATACAGGCTGAATCTCCAGAATGAATACCTGCTTCTTCAATATGTTCCATTATACCTGCTACTACCACAGTCTCTCCATCAGAAATAGCATCTACATCTATTTCTAAAGCATCTTCCAAAAATTTATCAATTAAAATAGGATGTTCTGGATTAACTTTTACAGCGGTTTCAATAAAATTTCTAAGTTCTTTTTCAGTATAAATTATTCTCATAGCTCTTCCACCAAGCACATAAGAAGGACGCACTAAAACAGGATAACCAATATAAGAAGCTACTTTAATAGCCTCTTCTGCGCTATAAGCTATACCTGCCTTAGGTCTTTTTAAACCCAATTTGCCTAATAATTGGTCAAATTTTTCTCTATCTTCAGCTTTATCAATATTTTTAGGAGAGGTACCGAGAATTTTTACTCCTGCTTTATAAAGAGGAACTGCTAAATTAATAGGAGTCTGACCTCCAAATTGAACTATTACACCTTCTGGTTTTTCTTCTTCATAGATATTTAAAATATGTTCAAAAGTAAGAGGTTCAAAATAAAGTCTGGTAGAAATATCATAGTCTGTAGATACTGTCTCAGGATTAGAATTCACCATAATAGATTCTATTCCTCTTTCTTTTAAAGCTAAAGAGGCATGAACACAGCAATAATCAAATTCTATTCCCTGTCCTATTCTATTAGGACCTCCCCCAATAATTAAAATTTTTCTATTTTTAGAGGCTCTGGACTCGTTTTCCACTTCGTAAGTGGAATAAAAATAAGGTGTATAAGCCTCAAATTCCGCAGCACAGGTATCAATGAGTTTAAAAGTAGTTTTTATACCAAGAGATTTTCTATATTCCCTTACCTGAATTTCATTAGAATTGGTTAAATAGGCAATCTGATAATCAGAAAAACCCATTTGTTTTAATTCTTTTATTTCTTCTGCTGAAAGCTCTTTTAAATTTTTTCCTTTTATATCTTCACTTTTATCAAAAATTTCCTTAAGATGATAAAGAAACCAGGGATCTATATAGGTTAAATTATAAATTTCTTCTATGCTAAAACCAGCTTTAAAAGCCTCTCTAATATAGAATAATCTCTGGCTATTTGGACGCACCAATTTTTCTTTAATTAATTCCTTAGAAAGGATAATATCCTGATCAGAAGGGGATTTACCATCAGCACCAAATCCAAAACGACCTATTTCTAATCCTATAATAGCTTTCTGTAAAGCTTCTTTAAAGGTTCTACCAATAGCCATGGTTTCACCAACTGATCTCATAGAAGTGGTTATTTCATCAGGACATTCCGGAAATTTTTCAAAGGTAAAACGGGGAATTTTTACCACTACATAATCTATGGTTGGCTCAAAAGCAGCTTTGGTTTCCTTAGTAATATCATTGGGTAATTCATCCAAGGTATAACCAATCGCCAGCTTAGCAGCAATTTTAGCAATAGGATAACCCGTGGCTTTACTTGCTAAAGCTGAAGAACGAGAAACTCTGGGATTCATTTCGATAACTACCATATCTCCATTTTTTGGATTAATAGCAAATTGAATATTAGAACCTCCTGTTTCAACTCCAATTTCTCTGATAATAGCCTGAGCAGCAGTTCTCATTTTTTGATATTCTTTATCAGTTAAGGTTTGAGCAGGTGCAACGGTGATAGAATCCCCAGTATGAACTCCCATAGGATCAAAATTTTCTATAGAGCATATAATAACTACATTATCTTTAAAATCTCTCATTACCTCAAGTTCAAATTCTTTCCATCCTATGACAGACTCTTCCAGCATTACCTGATGAATAAGGGACATCTCAAGTCCTTTTTCTACAATTTCTCTCAGTTCTTCAATATTGTAGGCTACTCCTCCACCCGTTCCTCCTAAGGTAAAGCTTGGCCTTACTATTACTGGAAAACCTATATCTTTTATAGCTTTTTCAGCCTCTTCAAAAGAATGCACAATAACACTTTTCGGTATCTTTAAACCTATATTTTCCATTGCTTTTCTAAAATGTTCCCTACTCTCAGCTTTTTCTATAGCTTTTTCATTAGCACCAATTAATTCCACTTTATATTTTTCTAAAACCCCTTTTCTTGCCAAAGCAAAGGCTATATTTAAACCAGTTTGTCCTCCCAAAGTAGGAAGTAAGGCATCAGGTCTTTCTTCTTTTATAATATATTCTAAAACTTCAGGAGTAAGTGGTTCTATATAAGTTCTATGAGCCATTTCTGGATCAGTCATAATAGTAGCAGGATTAGAATTAACAAGAATTATTTCATAACCCTCTTCTTTCAAAGCCTTACAAGCTTGACTTCCTGAATAATCAAATTCACAGGCTTGTCCTATTACAATAGGACCTGATCCTATAATAAGAATCTTTTTTATATCAGTCCTTTTAGGCATACCACCCCTCTAAAATTTTTTATTCTCAAACTTTTAAAGGATTTTCATTAGATATTAAAATCTTTCTAAATTTTGATAAAGTTTAATTTTGGCTTTTTTTCTAAGAGTTTGATACCATCTATTAAACCAAACTTCTCTTTTATTCTGAAGAAGAATTGAAGAAACCTGCAAAATTTCCTGATCTGTAATTGTTCCATTAAAAGGCCTTATTTCTTCAACATAAAAAATTTTCAATCCCTCTTTATCCCAAAAATATTTGTTTAATAATTTGGGTTTGCCTATTTTCCCTAATTCCTGAGCAATTTCAGGATCAAAATATTTGTTTAATTCATATCTTTTACATTTTATCTTTTTAAGTCTAAATCCTTTTTTAGAAAAATCTTTGGCACTTAAAAGTGTCTTATCCTTTATTTTATCAAAAAAACTCTGAGCTTTTTCTTCACAAAACTCTTTACCTTTAGCATTTAAGTAATCTTTTTTGACTTTTTCTTTGACCTCTTTAAAAGATAAAATTCTGGGAGGTTTCTTATCTTTTATTTCAATTATCATAATACCTTTAGATGTTTCTATAGGAGCAAAATACTCCCCTTTAGGCGATTGAAAAATTTTTCTTACCAATCTAAAATCTTTTAACAATTCTATAGCCTGTCTTTGAGTTAGCCAGCCTGTTTCAGAAAGCTTGATATTGTTTTTCTTAGCCCAGAATTTTAAACCATTTTCTTTAACAATTTCACTATAAATTTTGTCAACCTTTCTTTTGGTAAGTTCTCTTATTTTTTTATCTTTAAGAAATCCTTTTATTTCACTTTTCACTTCTTCTAATTTAAGTAACCTCTCTGGTTGAATCTTTTCTATTCCCAAAATCAAATATCCTGTAGAAATTTTTATTGGACCTATTATCTGACTTGGTTTAGACTGTTTAATGGTATTTTTTAAATCTTCTGGTAAAGCTGTTTCTTCAAACCATTGACTTGGTTGTGCTCCATATTTATCAAAATCTTTCAATTTTTTAAGTTTGGATTTTATTTTCTGGGCTTTTTGAAAAGCCTTACTATCCTTTCCAGCAATATAAATGGTCCTTAATTTCACTCGGAAGGGTTGTTTAAACCTGCTTAGATTCTCTTCATAAAATTCCTTAATCTCTTTAGAACTAACATCTACTTTTCCTTTATAAGGAATAAATAAATAATAAAGTTTCACTTTTTCATTTTCCTTATAAATATCCCTGTGAGCAAGATAATAATTTTCAAGATCTTTCTCTGTAAAACTTACCTTAGATTCACAGTAATTTATAGGTAGGATGCCTTCCAGAAGCGTTAAAGTTTGTTTATTATATTTTATATAATCCCTTACTTCTTCATCGGAAACTATTATAGGAGCTGTAAGAAGCAATTTCAAACGTTGTTGAATCAGATCAGATTTAATAATAAATTCAAAAAAGTTAGAAGAAATGCCTAATTGTTCAAGAATATATTTATATTTGCGAGGACTGAAAACTCCATTTTCTTGAAAAGATGGAATTTGAGAAATAGCATAATTAATTTCTACAGGAGATATATTTATGCCTAAATTTTTCGCTTCATTTTCAATAATTTTTATTTTTATTAAATTTTCTAAAACCTGCTGTTTTATTTTCAATTTTTTAAGATCTTCAGGGGAAAGCTCACCAAAAGTTTGTTTTAACCTGAAAATCTGGAAATTGTAATATTCTTGAAAATCTTTAATAGAAATAGGATTCCCATTAACTTTACCTATAAGCTCTTTTCTTCCATAAGTAAAGACCCCTATACCCCAAAAAACAAAAACTATAGCAATTACACCTAAAAAGACCTTGGCTAAAAGAGAAGTAGCACCCTTTCTTAAAAATTTAAACATTTTTTCACTCTCAGATTTTCTTTAATATACCAAAAACTTTTAAATTGTCAAAAAATTTTTATTAATAATTAATTCAAAAAGTTTAACAGTTCTTTTATGTCTTCAGGACTCCCCAAAAATACAGGTGTCCTTTGATGAAGTTCAGTGGGTTTTATCTGCAAAATACTTTTCTCACCATTGGTGCTCATTCCCCCAGCTTGTTCTATTATAAAACTCATGGGAAAAGCTTCATAAAGGAGTCTCAATTTTCCATTCTTGTTTTTGCTATCTGCAGGATAAGCAAACACTCCACCTTTTAAAAGAGTTCTATGAACATCAGCTACCATACTTCCTACATATCTAAGACTATATCTATTTTGTTTAATGGTATCTAACCAATTTCTAATTCTTCCATCCCAACGCAAATAATATGCCTCATTTATTGAATAAATTTTTCCTTTAGAAGGAATTTTAATATCTGGATGTGAAAGAATGAAAGTCCCTATCATAGGATCAAGAGTAAACCCATGCACTCCATTTCCTGTAGTATAGACCATCATGGTAGAAGATCCATAAATTATATATCCTGCAGCAACTTGCTTATATCCTTCTTGAAAAAAGGTAGTCACATCATCAGAAATCTTTTTAAATATAGAAAAAATTGTCCCCACACTAATATTTACATCTATATTAGAAGAACCATCTAAAGGATCTAAAAGGATTACATATTTTCCATCTTTTCCTACTTCAGGGAAAACAGGTTCTTCAAGCTCTTCAGAAGCTATAGCAAAAAAATCTCCACTAGCACTTAAATGCTCAATTAACCATTTGTTGGCTAATTCATCCAATTTTTTAACATCCTCTCCATAAATATTAATTTTTTCTGCTCTTCCAAGAATATCAACCAATCCAGCTTTATTAATATGCGCAGATATAACCTTTCCTGCATTTTCAATAGCTAAAAGTGCATGAGATAAAGTCCCTGTAGCATGGGGATAACGCCTTTCTTCTTCCAAAATAAATCTTGCCAAATCAATACCCTTTTTTTTATACATTGCTTTCCTCCTTATATTAAAAATTTGGTATAGTATATAACAATTTTAATTATAGGCAATTTTTAAATATATTAATATAATATAAAAACTTAAACAGTTAAAATCAATTGTTTACTGATTAATTGAAATTTCTAAATTCAAAATAATATTTTTTATAGTATAATATTAGCTAAAATTTTACAATTTTATAGTTTGAAAATAAAACAAGGAGGAAGAATAAATGAGTAAATTAAATAGACTTGCCATTAATGAAGAAGGATTTATTTTTGATCCTGATACTGGGAATAGTTTTACAGTTAACCAAACTGGACTACTTATTATTAAAGCCTTAAAAGAAAATAAAACCGAAAAAGAGATCTTGGAACTTTTAAAAGAGGAATTTGAAGTGGAGGAAAAAGAAGCTCAAAGAGATTTGATAGATTTTATGGAGCAATTAAAGCTTTACGGATTGCTGTAGGATAAAAATGTATAAAGTTGCTGTTTCAGGCATAAATGCAGTAGATAATCCTGGACCTGGAATTGGTATTGCTAAGAGTCTTAAGGAAAGTGATTTAGAAGTAATGGTTTTAGGACTTGCTTATGATGCTATGGAACCTGGAATATATATGAAATGGTTGATAGATAAAAGTTATATTATGCCCTACCCTTCTAAAGGAGAAAATCTTCTTATTGAAAGATTATTGTATATCAAGAATAATTTCGGGCTTGATGCAGTTATTCCTGCTTTGGATGCAGAACTTCCTCTTTTTATAAAAAATGCAAGCCTTCTTGAAAATTATGAAATAAAAACATTTCTACCCACAAATGACCAGTTTAAATTAAGAGGAAAAGATAAATTACCTGAAGTTGCAGATAAAATTGGTGTAAAAATACCCAAAACAAAGGTCATTACTTCTTATGAAGAACTTATAGAAGCTACAGAAAAATTAGGTTTTCCAGTAATGATAAAAGGGCTTTTTTACAAAGCTTATAAAGCTTATAACATTAGCCAAGCTACTTCCTATTTTAACTCCATTGTTGAGGAATGGGGATATCCTGTTATTGTGCAGGAAGTTATTTCAGGAGAGGAAATAAATGTTGTAGGAGTTGGAGATGGAAAAGGTGGACATTTTGGATTGCTTGGAATAAAAAAGCTTTGGATTACAAGTCTTGGGAAAATATGGACTGGAGTAACTATAAAAAATGAAAAACTTCTATCTGCTACAGAAAAATTTATCTCAGAATTTCATTGGAAAGGAGCTTTTGAATTTGAGTGTATTACCAAAGACAATGAAATTTATCTTATAGAAATAAATCCCAGATTTCCTGCCTGGGTATATTTTGCAACCGGAGTAGGAATAAATCTTCCTGCAAGATTATTAAAAGCTGCTTTAGGATTGGAAGTTGAGAGAGATTGGAATTACGAACCAGGGAAATTTTATATAAGATTTACTGATGACTTTGTTACAGATATTTCTGAATTTCAAAAAATTACTTTAAAAGGAGAGTGTTAAAATGAAAAAACCTTATGAAAAACCTGTAATTCAAAAATTAATAACAGGTTACATTAACAAATTTGCTAATATTTTTTCTCCTTATGGTAAAAAAGTCAGAAAAGAAATAGATGGAGTTCCTATAAGTAGTCTTATTGAAAAATTTGGTTCTCCTCTTTTTGTTTTCTCTGAAAGAAAACTAAGACAAAAATTTAGAGAAATTAAAAATGCCTTTACTTTGAGATATCCTAATGTTGAATTCAGCTGGTCTTATAAAACAAATTATCTTGATGCCATTTGTGCCATTCTGCATAGTGAGGGAGAAACTGCAGAAGTAGTTTCTGAGTTTGAATATGAAAAGGCTAAAAGATTAGGCATAGAAGGTAATCAAATTATATATAACGGACCTTATAAGCCTATTGAATTTTTAAAAACAGCAATACAAGAGGGAGCTAAAATAAATATAGATCATTTTGATGAAATAAATGATTTAGAGAAGATCGCTGATGAGCTTGGAATAAAAATAAAAGCTGGAATAAGATTGAATATGGATACAGGTATATATCCGCAATGGGGAAGATTTGGCTTTAATCTTGAAAATGGTCAGGCTTGGCGAGCTGTAAAAAGAATTGTTTCCAGAGGAAAAATTGAAATAAACGGGCTTCATTGTCATATCGGAACTTTTATTTTAGAATCTAAAGCTTATGAAATTGAAATGAAAAAACTAATTGATTTTGCCTATAAAATTGAAGATGAATTTAATTTTAAAATAGAATATTTAGATATTGGAGGAGGATTTCCTTCAAGAAATAGACTTAGAGGAATATATTTGCCTCCTGATGTAATTATCCCCTCTATAGATGAGTTTGCAGAAAAAATCTGTGATACTTTACTTTCTAATTTAAGATCCGGAGATTATCCTAAATTAATAATTGAAAGTGGAAGAGCTATTGTAGATGAAGCAGGATACCTTATAACTACTGTAAATGCTATAAAAAGATTACCTGATGGTAAAAAAGCTTATATCTTAGATGCAGGGGTAAATATTCTTTTTACAGCTTTTTGGTATCATTTTAATATAGAAATAGACAGAGAAGTAAATGGCCCTTGTGAACCCTGTGTTCTCTACGGCCCTCTTTGTATGAATATAGATGTAGTGGAAGATACAGCTTATTTACCTCCTATTCCCAGAGGAACAAAGCTTATTATCTCACCTGTAGGTGCCTATAATATAACTCAATGGATGCAATTTATTCGTTATAGACCCGCAGTAGTATTAATAGGAGAAAATAAAGAGGTGGATTTAATAAGAGAGGCTGAAGATTTAACTGATATTACCAGAAGAGAACATCTTCCTGAGAGATTAAAATTAAAATGAAACGTTTAAAAGATTATATTTTACCTATATTAAAAAGTTATTCAGCTGTTTTATTTAATTCTAGTGTCTGGGGTGGTTTGGTTCTTCTAGGGCTGACCTTTTTGAATCCTAATATTGGAATAGGTGGTTTTATTTCTGTTATTTCAGCCTATGTCTTTGCCAGATTAATAGGTTTTAAATCTGAATTTTTAAGATTTGACTATTATATTTTCAATCCTCTTTTAGTTGGTCTTTCCTTAGGTTATCTTTTTAAAATCAATCTTGTTAGTTTTATTATTTTTTTTACAGCAGGTATATTAACTTTTTTATTAACCTACACTATGGTTAATATTTTTTATAATTATCTTAGATTGCCTGTATTAAGTGCTCCTTTTGTTCTGGTAAGTTCACTTTTTTATCTTGCCTCTTTCAAATTTTCCAATCTTTTTGTAAGTGATTTATATCCCCATTTTCAAACAAACCCATTTTCAAATCTACCTATAGCAATAACAGGATATTTTAAATCCTTAGGAGCAATTTTTTTTCTTCCAGATGTATTAAGCGGTTTCATCATCTTTCTTATGCTTCTTTTGGTTTCAAGAATTTTATCATTTTTATCTATAATCGGTTACTATGTAGGAGTTTTTATTCATGGTTTTTTATCTGGTTCTTTTTACCAGGCTTTTACAGATACTTCTTCTTTTAATTATATTCTCACAGCTATGGCAATAGGTGGAGTTTTTCTTATACCCTCTTTAAAAAGTTATAAATTTGCAATTCTTTCTACTTTGATTTCTGTTCCTATAATTGGGGGTTCAAAAATTCTCTGGGAAAGTTATGGATTACCTGTTTTTGCTCTTCCTTTTAATCTTACTACTCATCTTTGTCTTTATGTTCTATTTTCTGTTAGTTTTTATTATATAACCAAGCTTTATAAAGGCACACCAGAAAGAACCTTAGACTATTATATTACTTATACCAGAAGATTTCCTTTTACTGGAAGAGAAATAGGGCTTCCTTTTTCTGGAAGCTGGACAGTATGGCAATCCTTTGATGGTGAATGGACTCATAAAGGTATCTGGAAATATGCTGTAGATTTTGTTATTACAGATGAAAAAGGAAAAACCTATAAAAATAATGGTGAAGAGTTATCAGATTATTATGCCTTTGGGAAACCTGTACTTTCTCCTGTAGATGGGCATATTGTAGCAGTTCTTGATTCTCTTCCAGATAATCCTCCAGGAATGGCAGATAAAGAAAACAATTGGGGAAATTATGTAATTATTTACGATAATAGAGGTTTTTATGTCCTTATCTGCCATTTTAAACAAAAATCTATAAAAGTTAAAACAGGAGATTATGTTTCGAAAGGTGCTTTTTTAGGACTTTGTGGTAATTCAGGGTATTCACCTCAACCGCATATTCATATTCAGGTTCAGCTTTTACCTCGTTTAGGTTCTCCTACAGTTCCTTTTAATTTTACCTCTTATATTTCAGAAAATATTTTTAAAGATATTGGCATTCCAAAAGAAGGAGAGATAGTTCAACCGGTGATTTCTGACAAATCCCTTTATAATAAATTAAACTTTTTAATTGATCAGGAAATGGATTTTTATTTTGAGGATGGAGAAAAATCTTATAATTTCAAAGCCATTATTAAAATGGCTCCAGATGGTAGTTTTTATTTAACTGATGGAAAGGCTAAACTCTATTTTGGAATTTTGAACTCCACTTTTTATTTTTATCATCTTGATGGAGATATTAATTCTCCTCTTAAATATTTCTTTTTTTCATCTCCTAAAATTCCATTGTTCTATCAAAAAAATATTTACTGGAAAGACTACTTGCCTTTACTAACAATTTCTTCTAAAATAAAAAGAGAATTATATTTATTTTTGTCTTCTTTTAAACATGATTTATTTAATATAAAAGTGGAAAGTATGTGGCAATCTCCAGATACTATAAAATCTAAAATTCATTTACCCAAGGAGAATAAAGAGGCTTTGATTAGAATTTCTAAGGATAGGGGGATTGAGGAAGTGATTTTTGATAAAAAAATAAAAATTCAAAGAAGGAGGAGGATCCAATGAAAAAGTTGATTTTATTTATTCTTATTATGTGCCTTGGCTGTTTTAAAGCCTGGGCAGGAGAAACAAAATTAAATACCTATGGAGCTCTTTATGGAACCTATCTTGATTACAGTGGTTCTAAATTAAAAGATAATGGTTATGCAGTTACAGGTTATTTAAGTATAGGAGATGGTATAAATCATAATATCCAAATTGGAATTGCTTCTACTCATATTAATTATAAAAACAATTATTCAGATCTGGATCAGCAAGATTTTACCTTTGCTTATTCAAATACTAACCAAATTTTGAAAAACCATTCTTTTACCTTAGGAATTCATTACATAGAAAGTGATGATGATCTTACAGATCATGGATGTACTCTTTTTTTTGATGGAACTTATTTAAATTATAAAAATAATGAGTTTAAATGGAGTGGAGGATTGGGAATTTATTATTCTAACTATGATGAACTTATAAGCTTTGATGTATTACAACTTACTCCTCATGCAACTTTCAAAATCTTTTCAGATTATCAGAAAGGAGGTTTATACCTTGATGCTTTAGGATATTATATTTATGTTGATAGATCTAATAAAATAGGAATTGACGAGTCTAATTATTATTCCTTAGAGGGAGATTTAAGATATTATTACGGAAAATACGATTTTAAAATAGGAGGTTGGATTGGTCAGCAAGTTTTTGCAGTTAAAAATAACGGTTTTGTAGTTTATAATTTAAAAGAAGAATATAAAGGTGGAATTTATGGAGAAATGGGATATACTTTTGAGAACGGATTAAGATTATCTTTTAATTTGGGGGTAAATAATTATGAAGAAAATGGTGATAGTGCTATTCAGACTGTTGGAACATTTTCCATTAGTTATAAATTTTAGAAAATTCTTAGGGGCTCTGCCCCTTTTCTTAATTTTTACTTTATTATCTGCAAATTTTGTTTATGCTTTAAATTATAAAGAAATAAAGTCAGACTATTATAAATCTTATACTTATGAAAAACGCAGAGATTACAAGAATGCAATTCGGGCTTTAATGCCTGTATATCAAGCTTATCCTAAGAGTTATACTGTAAATTTGAGGTTAGGATGGCTTTATTATTTAAATAAAAATTACGCTAATTCTAAATTTCATTATGAAAAAGCTCTTAAAGTTGTTCCTTCATCAATTGAAGCAATGCTTGGTCTTTCTCTTCCTTATATGGCAGAGGGAAAGTGGAAAGATGTTGAAAAACTGATGTACAAGATTTTAAAAATAGACTACTATAATTATTATGGAAATCTAAGGCTTTCTATTGCTCTCAGGAATCAAAAAAAATTTTCTACTGCTGAAGCTGTAGCAAGAAAAATGCTTGCTATTTATCCTACAGATGTTAATTTTTTAACAGAGCTTGCCATTTCTTTATATTACCAAAATAAGAAAAACCAAGCTCTGTCAATTTTTTCAAATATTTTAATTCTTGATCCAGAAAATCTTATAGCTAAAAAATTTCTTAAATTAATAAAAAAATGAATTTGTTTTCTTTTCAAAATGTAAATAAGATTTATCCACCTTATTTTAAAGCTCTTATAAATATAAATTTGGAAATTAAAGAAGGTGATTTTATTATTTTAACAGGTTCTACAGGAGCTGGGAAAACAACCCTTTTAAAATTACTTTACAGAGAAGAAAAACCAACCTCAGGAGAAATTTTTTATAAAAATATATCCTACTCTGAACTTAAAACCAGACAATTTAATCAGTTAAGACAAAAATGGGGAATAATTTTTCAAGACTATAAACTTTTTCCAGATCTCTCAGTATATGAAAATATAAAAATTTCTCTGATTCTATCAGGAAAGAAATTTAAAAATATGAAAATTTTTATTTATGAATACTTAGAAAGATTTCTTTTAGCTCATAAAGCTCAAAAGAAAATAAAAGAATTGTCAGGTGGAGAACAACAAAAAGTAGGGGTTATAAGAGCTCTTATAAGAGATCCCGAGGTACTTATTGCAGATGAACCCACAGGAAATCTTGATCCTGATAGTATTAAGGAAATTCTGCAAATTTTAAAAGAATTTCATAATAAAGGAAAAACTATTATTTTAGCTACTCATGATCCGATCATTATAAATCAAAAATTGGGGAAATTAATCAGGCTTAAACAAGGAGAATTGATAAATAATGTGGAGTTATTTGAGTAGGTTAGAACTTAAAAATAGCCTTATTTATTATTTATTCTTGCTTATTTTTTTCTTCTTTTGGAATTTTTTTTCTTTATTCACGATATATTTATATACCAATTTTCAAAAAATAGCTGATATTTATAAAAACCGTGTTTATTTAAATCTTATAATTTATTCTCAAAAATCTGATAATACCACAGTTACTAATCTGGTTAATAATTTAAAACAATTGCTACATGTTAAAAAAGTTGAAGTTTTTCCCCCTGAAAAAATATTCCAAAAAATAAAAAATTCTCTCCCTTCAGAAATTTTTAAAAATTACAAAAAAAACGAAATCATAAATTATTTTCCTTATGTAGTTAAAATTTATCCAACTTCTTTTAAGTCTTATAGCTTATTAAAGAATCAACTTCAATTGTTAAAATCCTCTAACAATAAAATAGATATATATGAAGCCAAAATTTCAAAAATGGTTAATTTTGCTTTTGTGTTAAAACCAGGCTTTTTTTGCTTTTTTATTATATGGATAGTTTTTTATATTTTATTTTTATTATTTTTTAATTATTTTTTAAATTCCTTCTTAGATAAGCAAATACAGATTTTCATTTTATTGGGTGGTTCTTTAAATAATTTTAAAATTATAAGACTTTTTTTTATTTCTGCTTTTTCATCTATAGCTTTTATTACTTCTACTATTTTATTTTTGTATATTGCAAACAACTTATCTAATATTTTTAATATAACCAAGCTTACCCAAAGTTCTTCATATTTTCTGTTTTCAAACAATTTATTTAATATTTTTATTTATTATATTTTAACAATTTTAGTTTTTCCTGCTATTATTATTTGGTTTAGTTATAAAAAATATGAAAATTAAAAAATTTTGTTTTATTTTTTTCTTCATTTTTTTTATATCATCGGGTTTTTGTCAAACTGTAAATTATAATCTCCTTTTATCTAAAAAATTCAAAGAACTTAAATATATACAGAAAGTTTTGAAATCTCTTAAATTACTGGAAAAAGATCTTTTAAAGCTTTACATTAATATACATATCAAAAATCTTTTTAATGAAAAAGAACTTTTGTTAAACATTAACAAATCCAGTTTTTTAGAAACAGAAGATTTTGAAATAATAGAGAATATTTTATTAAAAAAAATTATAGCTATAAAACAAAAAGAAAAATTTTTGAAAAGCCGTTATAAAATAGTTAGTAAAGAAATAAAGAAGCTTAAAATTCTTCAAGCTAAGAGCTTAAAACAGAAATTACAACAGGAAGACATAGCTTATCCTATAAAAAATGGAAAAATAAAATCCGGATCTTATGTTTTTAAAATAACTAAACCTACCAAAATAAAATGTCCTATTTCAGGTATAGTAAAAGTTATAGGCTATAAAGAAAATAATATATCAATAATTATAGAAAATGAAAATTGTACAGTTTATCTTAAAAATTTAGATGATATAAAAGTGAATGTAGGAGATTATGTAAACACAAATGAAATCATAGGTAGTATAAATAAGCCTAAAAAATTTAAAATTTCTATAAATTGTAAAAATTGATCATAAATTTTTAATAACCTTAGATTCTAAGTAAGAAAACAATTTACCAGGTAAATACAAACCGCATCCAAGGATCCAGTATTTATTTCTCAAAATTACATAACCTGGTTCTAAATTAAGATTTATTTCTACTTTGTTTCTTTCTTTTAAAACCTCTATAATATCTTCTGAGAGAGTAACGATATTTTTGGTAGCAAGATAACCAAATCTTTGTAAAAAAGCAGAGGTTGGCTTTAAATAACGAGAAACCTTTCTTAAAAATAAAAGTCCCACTGTTTGGACCTGAAGACTTTCCAATATTTCTAAATATTGATTTTTAGGAAATAGCCAGAAATTGGACACACCTCTTAAGATTTCATATTTATCAAAAATATTAATTGAAATACCAAAACGATCTTCCAGATATTTTAAAACTTCTTGCCTTTCTTCTTCTGAAACTATATGAGGAAATCTATTTTCCATAGAATTTCAATTTTACCTCAAAATCTTGTTTTTAGCAAAATATAATATAAAATTTAGGAAGTTCAAAACTAATTTGTCGGAGAGGTTAAATATGGGAGCTGCAGAAAAATACAAGGCTGCTGGTGTAGATTTAGAAAAAGCTAACCGTTTGGTTGATATTGTTAAAAAAATAACAGAGAAACTTCCCCAAAGAGGTGTGGTTTCAGGAATAGGAGGTTATGCAGGTCTTTTTTCCTTAGATGTTTCATCTTATAAAAATCCTATTCTTGTTTCTTCTACAGATGGAGTAGGAACAAAAATTAAAATTGCTATTATGGCTAATGAACATAAAGGAATTGGTATAGATTTAGTAGCTATGTGTGTGAATGATATTATTACCTGCGGAGCTAAACCTTTGTTTTTCTTAGATTATTTAGCTTTTGGAAAATTTAACGAAAAAATTTTTACAGAATTAATAGAAGGTATTGCTGAAGGATGTCAAATTTCCCAATGCACTCTTTTAGGTGGAGAAACTGCAGAAATGCCAGGAATGTATGCCCCTTCAGATTATGATTGTTCAGGTTTTGTAGTAGGAATAGTGGAAGGAAATGAAATAATTGATGGTTCAAGTATCTCTATAGGAGATATAATAATAGGCATACCCTCCTCTGGACTTCATAGCAATGGATTTTCTTTGGTAAGGAAAATCATCTTTGAAGAACAAAAATTAAAATTGGATTATATTCCAGAAGAACTGGGCCAACCCTTAGGAGAAGTTCTTTTAACTCCTACAAAAATTTATGTTCCTATAATAAAAACTTTATTAAATCGTGATTTAGAAATTAAAGGCTGTGCTCATATTACAGGAGGTGGTTTTATAGATAATCTTCCCAGAATTTTGCCCAAAAATTGTAAAGCAGTTATTGAAAAAAATGCATGGGAAAAACCTGCTATATTTACTTTTCTTCAAAAATTGGGAAATATTTCTGAAGAAGAAATGTATAGAGTTTTTAACTGTGGAATAGGTTTAATTTTGATAGTTAATGAAGATACTTTGGAGGAGATGCAAAGTCTTATTTCAGCCTTAGGAGAAAATTGTTACACTATAGGACATATTGAAAAAAGAAAAGATGAAGAGAAACAGGTAATTTTAGTTTAAAGGGGTTTTGCAATGTATTTCCAGGATGTTATTGCTACCTTAAATAAATTTTGGGCTAAACAGGGATGCGTTATTCTTCAGCCTTATGATATGGAGGTGGGGGCAGGAACTTTTCATCCTGCTACTTTTTTAAGATCCTTAGGTCCTGAACCTTTTGCTACTGCTTATGTTCAGCCTTGCAGACGCCCTACAGACGGACGCTATGGAGAAAATCCAAACAGACTTCAACATTATTATCAATATCAGGTTATAATAAAACCTTCTCCAGATGATATTCAGGATATTTATTTGGATAGTCTTAAAGCTCTTGGTATAGATCCAAAAGAACATGATATAAGATTTGTAGAAGATGACTGGGAATCACCTACTCTTGGTGCTTGGGGATTAGGATGGGAAGTTTGGTTAGACGGTATGGAAATTACACAGTTTACCTATTTTCAACAAATAGGGAGTTTTGATTGTTTCCCTGTAACTGTAGAAATTACCTATGGGCTTGAAAGAATAACCATGTATCTTCAAGAAGTGGAAAATGTTTTTGATATTAAATGGAATGAAAGATATACTTATAGAGATATTCATTTTAGAGGAGAAGTGGAATATTCCATTTATAATTTTGAAGAAGCTGGTGTAAATCTTCTTAAAACTCTATTTGATGAATTTGAAAAAGAAGGATATAGGCTTTTGGATTTGGGATTAGCTCTTCCAGGTTATGATTTTGTAATAAAATGTTCTCACACCTTTAATCTTCTTGATGCCAGAGGAATTCTTTCTCCTATAGAAAGAGCTAATTATATAGGAAGAGTAAGAGGTCTTGCTAAAAAAGCAGCAGAAACATGGTTAAGTGAGGAGAAAAAATGAGTAAAAATTTACTTTGGGAAATCGGAACAGAGGAACTTCCTGCAAGGTTTATAAATCCAGCTTTAGAAAGCTTGAAAAATTTAGCTGAAAAAAGATTGAAAGATATAGGATTATCTTTTGATGAAATTAAAACCGCTGGAACCTTTAGAAGACTCACTCTGTTTGTCAAAAATTTAGCTGAAAAACAGAAAGATAAAGAAGAAGAAATACTTGGTCCTTCTATTAAAGTAGGATTGGATAAAAATGGAAATTTCACCAAAGCTGTTGTTGGTTTTGCTAAAAAATATGGAGTTAAACCAGAAGATCTTATTATTAAAAAAACTCCCAAGGGTGAGTATTTTTGTTTAAAAAGAATTTTAAAAGGACAAAGAACTGTAGAAATATTACCTAATCTCCTTTTAGATATTTTAAAAAATATTTATTTTCCTAAAACCATGCGTTGGGGAAATTATAAATTTAGATTTGCAAGACCTATAAGATGGATGCTCTGTCTTTATGGAGAGGAGATTATTCCTTTAGAAGTTGCTAATATAAAGTCTTCTAATAAATTTAAAGGACATCGTTTTCTTTCTGAAAAGAGTCTTTTTCTTTCTCAAGCTTCCTGGACAGAATATGAAAGGCTTTTAGAAGAAAACTACGTAATTGTTGATCCTCAAAAAAGGCTTTTAAAAACAAAAGAAGAAATTTTAAAAGCTGGAAAAAAAGTAGGTATTCCTGAAATAGAGTCTGATCTTTTAGAAGAAAATGCTAATTTAGTAGAATATCCTTTTCCTATAGTGGGGCATTTCCCAGAAGAATTTTTATCTTTGCCTGAACCATTAATTATTACAGCTCTTAAAGAGCATCAGAGATATTTTTGTTTAAGAAATTCTGAAGGAAAGCTTATCAATTATTTCATAGCTGTAAATAACAATTTACCCAAGAATCCTGAAATTGTAAAAAAAGGACATGAAAAAGTTACTAAAGCCAGATTAGAAGATGCTAAATTTTATTTTGAAAAGGACTTGCAAGAACCTTTGGAAAATAAAGTGGAAAAGCTAAAAGGTATAGTTTATCATATAAGATGTGGAACCCTATGGGATAAAACCCAGAGACTTGTAGAACTGGGAAAATATTTAGCTCAAAAATTAAACTATATTTCTTCAAAAATTGAAGAAGCCTGTTTTTATGCTAAAGCTGATCTTGCTTCTGAGGTTGTTAAAGAGTTTACTTCTCTTCAGGGTATTATGGGAAGTATTTATGCTGAATATTTTGGCAAAAAAGAAATAGCTTTAGCTATTTGTGAGCAGTATTTACCCTCTCCTCAGTATGAAAAACTTCCTGAAACTAAGGAAGGGATTGTTCTTTCTTTGGCAGATAAAATAGATCATCTCTGTGCTCTTTTTGGAGCAGGAGAAAAACCCACAGGAGAAGCTGATCCTTATGGACTAAGAAGAGCAGCCTATGGAATTATTAAAATTTTGATAGGAAAAGAAATATCCTTGGATCTGGAAGATCCTTTAAATTACAACTTAGAACTCCTTACAAAGCAAAACTTTTTAAGAGAAAAAGAGATTTTACCTGAAATTATAAATTTCATTAAAAAACGCTTAGAAGGAGAATTTCTATCTCAGGGATTTAATAAAAATCTTGTTTCAGTAATTATAGATTTGCCTTTAAATCCTTTTGATTCTTATCTAAGAATAAAAGCTTTAAAAGATTTTCAGGAAAGACAGGATTTTATAGATCTAATTATAGGGTTTAAACGAGTAGCCCAAATTCTTAAAAATATAAACCTTAAGGAACTACCAGAAATTAATCCTTCTCTTTTTGAACAAAAAGAAGAAAAAGAATTATTTAATAAAATTAATGATTTACGACCCCATTTAAAAGAACTTCTGGGAAAAAAAGATTATACAAATTATTTAGAAAAATTGCTTTCTTTAAAAGAAACCATTGATGCTTTTTTTGATAAAGTTTTTGTAATGGTTGAGGAGGAAAAACTAAGATCCAATAGATTAAAGCTTTTAGCTAAAACAGCAGAACTTTTTAATAATTTTGGAGATTTTACAGCTCTTATTTAGGTATGAATATAAGTCGTAGAGTAATCATAGGAACAGCTGGTCATATAGACCATGGTAAAACTACTCTGGTAAAAGCTCTTACTGGCATTGATACAGATCGTTTAAAAGAAGAAAAGGCAAGAGGAATTACTATAGATATAGGTTTTGCTAACTTAGTGTTACCTTCTGGAACCTTAGCAGGAATTGTGGATGTTCCTGGACATGAAAAATTTATTAGAAATATGGTAGCAGGTGCAACAGGAATTGATTTTGTAATTCTTGTAATTGCAGCAGATGAAGGAGTTATGCCTCAAACCAAAGAACACTTGGAAATTTGTGAACTTTTAGGAATAAAAGATGGTATAGTTGTTTTAACTAAAATAGATTTAGTAGATAAAGAATGGTTAGAACTGGTTAAAGAGGATGTCCAAAATTTTTTAAAGGGAACTTTTTTGGAAAATGCCCCTATTCTTACTTTTTCTGCGATAACAGAGGAAGGAAAAGAAGAAATTTTAAAGATCCTTGATGAAAAAGCCTCTCAAATTCTTATGAAACCCGAAGATCAGCCCTTTAGACTTCCTGTAGATGGAGTATTCATTGTAAAAGGTTTTGGAACAGTAGTAAGAGGAACTACTATTTCAGGAAAAGTAAATATAAATCAAGCTGTAGAAATCTATCCTAAAGGAATTCAAACCAAGGTGAGAAATATTCAGGTGCATGGAAAAAATGTAGAAACTGCTTATGCAGGTATGCGCACCGCCTTAAATCTTCAGGGTGTTGAGAAAGAAGAAATTGAAAGAGGAGATGTAGTGGCAGATCCAGGAATTTTAAAACCTTCTCAATGGTTGGATCTTAAAATTACTTCTTTAAAAGATATAGATAAACCCATTAAAAATTATGAAAATCTTCTTTTTTATATAGGAACTTCTGAGGTTCTTGGTAAAATCATTCTTTTTAATAAAGATTATTTGAAACCAGGAGAAACTGATATAGCTCAAATATTCTTACAAAAACCAATAGTAGCTTGGAAAGGAGATAGATTTATTTTAAGACGTCCTTCTACTAATACTACAGTAGCAGGTGGAGAAATCTTAAATCCTATTTCTTATAGAAGAAAAAGAACCAAACCATGGGAAAGAAAAGAGCTGGAGTTTATAGCTAAAGCTTCTTCTGAAGAATTATTAAAACATTATGTAGAAAAAAAGGAATATTTAGGTATAAATGGAAAAGATTTACAGCTTTTGCTTTCAATATTTGACAAAAAGTTTCAAGAACTTGTTAATAAGCTTTCTTCAAAAATAATAAAATTAAAAGATGGAGAAAATATTTTATATTTCAGTAAAAAAGCTGAAGAAGATCTAAAAAAAGAAATTATAGAAGTTCTCAAAAAATTTCATCAGAATAATCCTTTTAGTCCGGGTTTAACTAAGGAACTTTTGAAAAGTAGAATCTCTTCTTTTATCCCTGAGGTGTTTTTTAATTATGTTTTAGAAAAATTAATTCAAAAAGGCTTAATTATTAAAGAAAAAGAAATTCTATCCTTAACAGAATTTAAACAAATAGATTCTAAAGAAAAAGAAAAGCTTAAAAAAGAAATAGAGGAAAAATTTTTAAAAGAAGGGCTTACTCCTAAGAATTTTGAAGATATTCTTTTAGATTTTAAAGAAAATTACAAAGCAGTAAAAGAACTTTCTCAAAGTTTATTAAGGGATGGTGTTTTAGTAAAAGTTTCTGAAAAATTAGTATATCATAAAAATATTTTGGAAGAAGTGGAAAAAAAGGTAGTGGATTTTTTACAAAAAAATAAAGAAATGAGTCTTGCTGATTTTAGAAAACTTTTAAATATTCAAATAAGTAGAAAATATTTAATCCCTTTGGTAGAATATTTAGATAAGAAAAAAATTACTTTAAGAGTCGGAGATAAAAGAATTTTAAGAAAAAGGGGTTAACTTTTCTTTTTAGAAGTTTTCTTTTTTCTTTTAGTTTCTTCTTTTTTTCCCTTTTCTTTACTCAATTCGTAAAGCTTTTTAAGTCCTTTACTTACTTCTTTATGAAACTTTTCTGGTTTATAACCTGTCAAAATTTCTATAACATCATCTATGGTTTCTACAGTATAGATGTGAAAATTTCCAGCCTTTATATCTTCTAACACATCATCTTCAAGAAGAATATTATCAAAATTTTTAGCAGGAACTATAACACCTTGATTTCCTGTAAATTTTGTCATCTTACAAGATCGGTAAAAACCTTCTATTTTTTCTTTTATACCACCTACAGGCTGAATATTACCAAATTGATCAATAGAACCAGTAATAGCTATATCTTGTCTAATAGGAATTTTAGATACAGCAGAAAGTATAACCATAAGTTCTGCAGCAGAGGCACTATCTCCTTCTACTGGTTCATAAGCCTGTTCAAAAGTAAGAGTGCATGAGAATTGTATAGGAAAAGTTGAACTGTATTTATTATAAAAATAAGAAGAAAATATAAGAACCCCTTTGGAATGTATAGGACCGCTCATATCTATTTCTCTTTCAATATTAACCACTCCTCTACTTCCAGGAAAAACATTGGCAGTAATTCTGGAAGGCTTTCCAAAGTTATAATCTCCAAGGATATATACACTTAGACCATTTATCTGTCCTACCTTTTTACCTTCTACATCTATTATAATTTTACCTTCTTTAATAAGTTCTCTTATTTTCTCTTCAATAAGATTAACTCTTAAAATTTTTTCTTTTTGAGCCTGTTTTATATCTTTTTCTGTAATTTGTTCATTTTGTGAAATAGTATTAGCCTCTCTTAAAAGATCTATAATATCCTGTAAAATAAGAGCAATTTTCTTTTTATTTTCTGCCTGATAAATCGCATATTTAAGAAGTTCTGATAATCCTGAGGCATCAAGTTCTTTTAAATTTTCTTTTTTGATTATATTTTTAATAATCTTAGGGAAAGCTTGAATAATTTCGTCATTTAGATCTACAACAGGATTAAATTCAGCTTTAATTTTAAAAAGTTCCTTAAATTCATGATCATAAGTAGTAAGAAGGTGATATAAATAGGTATCTCCTATTAAAAAGACTTTAGCAGAAAAAGGTATAGATTCAGGAAGAATCCCTACATGAGGCACTGGTATTTCTTCCACCATACCTCCCATTATGTAGAGTTTTTTAGTTAGAAGAGTCCTCTTCAACAAAATCCATATATAAGGATTTTTAAGAATCTCCCATAAATCCAGGACTAAATAACCACCATTTGCTTTGTGAAGAATTCCAGGAGTAAGACTAAGATGATCTGCATATAAAATTCCCATCTCTGCCTTATAATTAATTTGTCCAAAAAGTCCTTTTAAAGTTGGACTTTTCTCATATATTACAGGTGCCCCTTGGATTTCAGAATTATCCACCAATACATTTACTCTAAAAACATTTAAAGCTTTATTAATACTCGTTTGAAGCATTATATTGCCTTTAGCTTTTTCCCAATCTATAAATATATTTATATTTTTAATAAGTTCTTTTTTTAGACTACTTATATAATCCTTCAAATTTTCCATAACATTTTTGAAATCCTCTTCTAAGGATTGAAAAGCTTTATTTACCAGCTTTTCAGCTATTCTTTTTCTAAGCTTAATAAGATTTTCTCCAAAAGAGCTATCAAGTTCTCTTAATTTTCTCATGTATTCTCTAAATTTAGGCTCAAAAGCTTGAAGATTTTTCTGATATTCTTCACGAATTTGAGGATTGGCCAAAAGTTCTTCTTGAGGAACAGATGTTTCTATTTTAAACATAGGAAGAAGTCTTACCCCTTCAGGGCCAAAAAGAACCATTAAATTATATTTTTTAGCTTCTTCAGTCATTTCATTAATTATTTTTTCTTTCTGAGAATCTATTTCTTTCCCAAGGGTGCTTAATTCATCTTCATACTCTTTTCCTTCAAAAGCTTTATGAGTCTCTCTTTTTAAAAATTCTAAAATATTCTCAATATGTTCTGCCAGTTTTTTACCATAACCAGCAGGTAAAATAAGGGCTTTTGGTTTATATGAATCTTTAAAATTAGTTACATAACATATATCAGAAGGTGTTTCTTTAGTTTGAGCAATTTTTTTTAATCTATTAAGTGTATAAGTAGTTCTACCAATCCCATTGGGTCCGCAAACATAAACATTATAGCCATCTTTCTCCAATTTCAAAGCAAGATCAAAAGCTTTTTCTACTCTGTCCTGCTGTAAAAAAATTTCTTCTTCCTGAAAGGCTTCAGTACCTGAAGAATAAGAAATGTCAATTTTGAGTTTATCAAAAGTTAGTTTTTTCCAACTCATAAATTTTTATTTTAAAAAACTATCTATAAAAAACAAGCTTTTTTATAATTTCCCTGATCGCAAAATTTCAATAAGCAGTTTTATACCAAATAAACTTGCCAGAATAAAACCTAAAAATCCTAATAGTGGATATCCAAATAACTTAGGTCCTGCCTGAGTTTGAAAAATAATAGAAGAGCCTATTACTAAAGCAGCAATTACCATAGCAAAGCTAAGACGATTGCTGGACTTATCAAGTTGATATATAAGCCTTTCCAAACCTCTATGTTCAAACTTTATAGCAAGCTCATCTTTTTTTAGCTTTAAAAGAATTTCTCTTAAATTTGAAGGAAGTTCTTTAAGAAGTAAAGCAGAATCTTCCAAAAACAAATTAATTTCCTTGCATTGTTTAGAAAAATCAAATTTTTTCAGCATAAATCTTCTAACATAAGGTCTTACATGCTCTATCATATTAAACTCTGGATAAAGAGTTCTTCCGATTCCTTCATGTATTACTAAAGCTCTAAGCATTAATACTAACGAAGGAGTGAAACGCACACGATATTTTCTCATAATATCTAAAAATTCATTTATCAAAATTCCTATATCAAGGTCTTTTAAAGGAACTCCATAATAACGCTCAAGAAAATCAAATAATTCCAATCTAAAACTTATTATATCTGAAGGAGGCGGGGCAATATTAAGACTTAAAATAGCTTTTATTAATAGATCTACATTTTTATCTAAAATAGCTTTTAAAATTTTAATAATCCACTCCACCATTACATCATCAAGAATTCCAACCATTCCGAAATCTATAAGGGCTATCATATTGTTATTCAGAATAAAAATATTTCCAGGATGAGGATCAGCATGAAAAAAATGACATTCAAAAATTTCCTTAAGAATAAAATCAGCTCCATTAAGGGCTATAATTTTTTTATCTACGTTTAAATTATTTTGTTTATCAATTTCGGAAAGTTTAAACCCTTTTATATATTCCATAGTCAAAACCTTAGGAGCTGTTAAATCCCAATAAACCTTAGGAAAATAAACAGTTTTGTCATTTTTAAAACAATTTCTGAAACGTTCTATATTCCTTCCTTCTCTAACAAAATCCAATTCTTTACGAATAGTTTTGGCAAATTCCTCTATAATTTTGGTAGGTTCATAATACTTTAACTCAGGAAAACGTCTTTCTAAAAGAGAAGCAAGATCATATAAAATATGAATATCTGTTTCTATAATTTTTTTTATTCCAGGTCTTTGAACTTTAACAACTACTTCCTCTCCATTTTTAGTTTTTGCTCTATGAACCTGAGCTAAGGAACCCGCTGCTAAAGGTTTTTCTTCAAAGAAACTAAAAAGCTCATTTAAAGGTCTTTTCAATTGAGTTTCCACAATTTCTTTAACTTTTTCAAAAGGAAAAGGAGGAACCTCATCCTGAAGTTTGCTTAGTTCTTTTATAAATTCTGGAGGAAGAAGATCTGGCCTGCAACTTAATATCTGACCAAATTTTATAAAAGTAGGACCAAGATCTTCTAAAACCAATCTAACTCTCTCAGCAGTAGAAAGTCGTTTTACTTCTTCTGTTTCTTTTTTTATAAATCTTCGCCAAATGATAAAATATTTAAATTTTAATCTATCACTAATTTTATCAATAATATCTCCAAATCCATAACGTATTAAAACTGCAAAAATTTTAAGATAACGTTTAAGTTCTTTATAATTTTGACGAATTTTAAGAATAAACACTTTTATTTAATTTTTGATCTATCTTTTTATGAACCTTGAGAAATTTTTTTCTCTATTTCATCAAGCTTTTTTAGTATTTTTTCCAAATCTTCTTTAGTAGGCATTCCCATTTCAGTTACTGTTTTTTTAACCATTTCTGAAATTTTTTGCATCAATTCTTTTTCTTGCTCCTGAGCCTGTTTAAGAAGTCTATCAACTATTTTAAATTTCTCTTCCTTAGCAATCTCTCCTTTTTTAATTAATTCATCAACCATTTCTTCGGCTTTTTCTTTAGTAAGATTTATCATTCCCAACCCCATTAACATAGCCTTTTTAATTAAATCCATTTTTGTCCCCCCTCCTTATGATTATTTAAAAAAATATAAGCACTAAATTAGATTTTACCACTTTTTCAAGTTTACCAAAATTAATGTGGTTTCAAATTTAAAAGTTTTTTAAATAAAATATTTACCTTGCAAAAATAAAGAAAAAAAGTAAAATTAAAAATCTGTAAATTTTTTTAAGGGGTTTAATCATGAAAAAACGTCCAATGACATTAGCAGAAAAAATTTTAGCAACAAAACTTAATCGTCCTTATGTAGAACCTGGAGAACTGGTAGAAATTTCTGTTGATTTAACTTTGGCTAATGACATTACAGGTCCTTTAGCTATAAAAGTTTTTGAAAAAACAGGGATAAATAAGGTTTTTGATCCAAAAAAAATTGTTTTGGTAATGGATCATTTTACTCCTAATAAAGACATAAAGAGTGCTGAACAAGTTCGTGTTTGTAGAGAGTTTGCCAGAAAATATGGTATTCTTCATTATTATGAAGGTGGTAGATGCGGCATAGAGCATGCCCTTCTTCCAGAGATTGGTTTGGTTGGACCAGGAGATATTGTTATAGGCGCAGACAGTCATACCTGCACCTATGGAGCTTTAGGAGCTTTTGCTACAGGTGTAGGCTCAACTGATCTTGCAGGAGCCTGGATTACAGGTAAAACTTGGTTTAAGGTCCCTGAAACTATTAAATTCATTTATTATGGCAAACCTAAACCCTGGATAACAGGAAAAGACCTTATTCTTTACACTATAGGAGATATTGGAGTAGATGGAGCTTTATATAAGGCTATGGAATTTACAGGTGAGGCTATTAAAAATCTTTCTATGGCTGAAAGATTCACTATGTCTAATATGGCTATTGAAGCTGGGGGTAAAGTAGGTCTTATAGAGCCTGATAAAAAAAACCTGTCTTATATCAAAAATCGCTTAAAAAGGGAAGCTTTAATTTTAAAGGCTGATAAAAAAGCTAAATATGCTGATATTAAAGAATACGATGTTTCTAAATTAGATCTGGTAGTAGCCCTGCCACATCTTCCTTCTAATGTAAGATTTGTAAAAGAGCTTCCGCAAAAAATTTATATTGATCAGGTTGTTATAGGGTCCTGCACTAATGGAAGATTGGAAGATCTTGCTATAGCTGCTAAAATTTTAAAAGGTCGCAAAGTTAATCCTAATGTAAGATGTATCATTATTCCTGCTACTCCAAATGTTTACTATGAAGCTATTAAAAAGGATTATCTCAGAATTTTTATAGAAGCTGGTGCTATAGTTTCTCCTCCTACCTGTGGACCTTGTCTTGGTGGACACATGGGAATCCTTGCAAAAGGAGAAAGAGCTGTTGCTACTACCAATAGAAATTTTATTGGAAGAATGGGACATCCTGAAAGTGAGGTCTATCTTGCAGGACCAGCGGTTGCTGCTGCAAGTGCAGTTCTTGGTTATATTGCTATTCCTGAAGAATTAGGATTAAAAGAGGAGGATTAAAAATGAAAAAAATAAAAGGGAAAGCCTGGAAGTTTGGAGATAATATAGATACAGATGTTATTATTCCCGCAAGATACTTAAATACTACTGATCCAGAAGAACTTGCCAAACATTGTATGGAAGATGCAGACCCTGCCTTTGCTTCTAAAGTTAATAAAGGAGACATAATTGTAGCTGGCAGAAACTTTGGATGTGGGTCTTCTCGTGAACATGCTCCTATCGCTATAAAAGCCTGTGGAATTTCTTGTGTAATCGCTGAATCATTTGCAAGAATATTTTATAGAAATGCCTTTAACACAGGGCTTTTAATCTTGGAATGTCCCGAAGCTGCAAGTGAAATTGAAACAGGTGATGAACTGGAAATCTATCCTGAAGAAGGGAAAATTATAAATCTTACTAAGAATAAAATATATCATACCAAACCATTGCCTTCTTTTATGAAAGAAATCTTAGAAGATGGTGGTTTAATTCCCCATATTATGAAAAAATTCAGGTAAAAATATGAAAGTAGACAGAGAGAAAGCCAGTTTAGAAACTTTATGGGAGATTGTAAAAACTTTAAGAGGGGTTAATGGCTGTCCATGGGATAAACAGCAAACCCCTCAAAGCTTAAAAAAATACCTTTTAGAAGAAACTTACGAAGTTTTGGAGGCTATAGATAAAAATGATATATCAGAAATAAGAGAAGAGCTGGGTGATTTGCTATTTTTGCTTGTTTTTATTATCTATCTTTATGAAGAAGCAGGGCTTTTCACTTTAAAAGATCTTTTTTATTTTACTGCTCAAAAAATGATAAGACGTCATCCCCATGTATTTGGAAACGAAGTAGCCAAAACCGCAGAAGAAGTTTTGATAAAATGGCAGAAAATTAAAAAAGAAGAAGGCAAAAGTTCTTCTGTTCTTGGAAACATTCCTAAAAGTCTTCCTGCTTTACAAAGAGCTTTTAGATTGGGAGAAAGAGCTGGTAGAGTTGGTTTTGATTGGGAAAAAGCTGAAGATGTGCTTGAAAAAGTTCAGGAAGAAATAGAAGAAATAAAATCTGCCATTAAAACCTCTTCTGAAGATAAGCTTAAAGAAGAAATAGGGGATCTACTTTTTACTGTAGCTAATTTTTCTCGAAAATTAGATATTAATCCAGAAGAAGCTTTGCGTTTAGCCTTAGATAAATTTGAAAACCGTTTCAAGCTACTTGAAAAGGAAATAAAAAACAGAGATCTTTCTTGGAATGAATTAACTATAAAAGATCTGGATAAAATTTGGGAAGAAATCAAAATTAAAAAATGAATCAAACCATAATTCAGGTTAAAGATCTTTCCTTTGCTTATGAAAGACATTTAGTTCTTAAAAATATCAATTTAGAGGTAAAAAAGGGGGACTTTTTAGCTATTATTGGACCTAATGGAGGGGGTAAAAGCACCCTTATAAAATGTATCTTGGGATTTTTAAAACCTTTAAAAGGAGAAATATATTTATGGGGAAGGAGATTAAAAGACTTTAAAGACTGGTATAAAATTGGATATGTTCCTCAGAGAGCTGGAGATTTAGTAGAATCTCTTACTCCTCTTACTGTAAAAGAATTCCTTTCTATGCCTTCTAAATGGTATAAAAAAACTATTCATCCTGCAATAAAGGATCTTTTAATAGAAAAATTCGGGATCAAAGATCTTTTAAATAAAAAATTAGGAGCACTTTCTTATGGACAGCTTCAAAGAGCTTATATTATAAGAGCCCTTATTTTAGAACCAGAGCTTTTGATTTTAGACGAACCCTCTGTAGGCTTAGATTTCTTTTCTCAAGATGCCTTTTATAAAACCTTAGGAGAATTTCATCAAAAAGGTCTTACTATTGTTCTTATAACCCATGAAACCTGGCTTTTAACTAAATGGGTTAACAAAGTTGCCTGTATAAATCAGACTCTCTTTTTCCATGGAGATCATGAAAGCTTTTGTGTTTTAAGTAGTAAACCTGAATTTTTTTCTGATTACCATAAAATTGAACATTTACACTGGTAAAAGCCGTGGAAGAACTTTTATTCTCTTTACAATTAGTAAAATTTGGAGTTTTAGCAGGAATTCTTTTAGGAATATCTCTTTCTTTAACATCTCCTTTTTTGATTTTAAAGAAAAATGCTTTATTTCCCCATGCTTTAACTCATGTTTTATTTTTTGCTATAATCTTTACTACTGCTTTTTCTAATTATATTTCTTCTTATTTGGAATACCCTGTTATTATATGTTTAACTCTTTTTTCAGTTTTAGGAATTTTAATTTTGAACAAATACTTTAAACTTTACGAAGATACCGCAACTTCTATAATAACTCATTTAGCCTTGGGTTTAGCTTTAATTGTAGCTGCCAAGACTAATTTATATGATGCTCGTCTTCTTTCTTACCTTTTTGGCAGTTTGGTAACAGTTTCTCAGAAAGATTTTTATGAAAGTATAATCGTATTATTATTGAGCTTTGCTTTTTTTTACAAATTTTATCCCCTATGGACTGCTCAAATAACAGATAAAGAAATTCCTGGTATAAATTTTAAATGGGCCAATTCCTTTTATTTGGTTATTATAACTTTACAAATTATTATAGGTATAAAATTGATGGGAATTCTTTTAATTTCGGCTTTTTTTGTATTCTCAGGAAGCTGTGCTTTAAAACTTGCTTCTAATTTTAAACTGGCTATTATTTACACAGCTTTTTTAAATATTTTAGGAATTTTAGGAGGAACTCTTATTTCAGTTTTTTGGGATTTACCTTTTTCAGGATCAGTAGTAGTTTTTATGAGCTTTTATTTTCTCTTTTTTGTTGTTAGTAAATTTTTAAATAACAATAGGAGAATATGATGAAACTTATAGATAGTCATGCCCATTTAAATCTTCCAGAGTTTAAGAAGGATTTGGAAGAAGTTATAAAAAGAGCAAAAGAAAATTATGTGATTCATACTGTAGTAATAGGAATAAACCCTTCTACCAATAAAAAAGCCTTAGAACTTGCAAAAAAATATCCTGATTTTATCTCTCCTGTAATAGGATTTCATCCTCATGAAGTAAATAAGATTAAAGAAGAAGATTATTTGGTTTTAGAGGAGAGTTTAAATAAAGTTTATGCAATAGGAGAGATAGGACTTGATTGGGTTAAAGAGTATTCTCCTAAGGAGATACAAATAGAGCATTTTGAAAAACAATTAGAACTTGCCAAAAAATATAACAAACCTGTAGTTTTACATTTAAGAGGAGAAAAGGATCTCTGGGATACAGCTTTTACTATAATCAAAAAATTTTTACCTCTTAAATTTGTGGCTCATTGTTTTACTTTAGATAAAGATACTGCAAAAAAAATACTTGATTTAAGCGGTTTTATTTCTATACCAGGAATAGTAACTTTCCAAAATGCTGATATTTTGAGAGAATCAGTAAAATATATCCCTATTGACAGAATTCTTTTAGAGACAGATTGTCCTTTTTTAGCTCCTATCCCTATGAGAGGAAAAAGGAATGAACCTGCCTTTTTGATTTATACTGCCAAAAAAATTGCAGAAATAAAAAATTTAGACCTGGAAACTCTTGCAGAAAAAACAAGCAAAAACACTGTAGAATTTTTTGGACTTAAAATAATTTTGAATTCATAATGCAAGAAAAGGATAAAATGTTATAATTTAAAACCATCATTCCTAAAATCTTACAAGAGTGGAGGTTTTTCATGCGTCTTAAAAGAAGTCTTTACATAGGTGAATTAAACAAAAATTTTATAGATAGAGAAGTTATTGTTTCTGGGTGGGTTTTAAGACGAAGGGATCATGGAGGAGTTATCTTTATAGATCTTAGAGATAAAACAGGTCTTTTACAAGTTGTTTTTGAAGAAGGTATAGACCCTCAAATTCATGATTTAGCGGATTCTATAAGAATTGAGTATGTAATAAGTGTAAAAGGAAAAATTAGAAAAAGACCACCTGGTATGGAAAACCCCAAAATTCCTACTGGTGATATAGAACTTGTAGCAAGTGATGTGGAAATTTTAAACACCTCCAAAACACCTCCTTTTCCTTTAGATGAAGATATTTCTGAAGTTTCAGAAGCTATAAGATTAAAATATCGTTATTTAGAAATGAGAACCTTGGACGGACTTAAACCTTTTGTTTTCAGACATAAAGTAAATCAGACCATCAGAGAATTTTTAAACAGCCAGGGATTTTTAGAAATAGAAACTCCTTATCTTACCAAAAGCACTCCTGAAGGAGCAAGAGATTATTTAGTTCCAAGCAGACTTTATCCTGGGAAATTTTATGCCCTACCCCAGTCTCCTCAATTATTTAAACAAATTCTTATGGTTGCAGGTGTAGATAAATATTATCAGATTGTAAGATGTTTTAGAGATGAAGATTTAAGAGCAGATCGTCAGCCTGAATTTACTCAGCTTGATATGGAGATGTCTTTTGTAGAAGAAAAAGATGTAATGCAAATGGTGGAGGAATTAATAGCTTATCTTTTTGAAAAAACTTTAGGAATTACTCTAAGAACTCCTTTTCCTGTTTTTTCTTATGAAACAGCTTTAAGAGATTATGGCACAGATAGACCTGATATTAGATTTGATATGAAATTAAAAGATATTTCATCTATTGCTAAAGAAACCTCTTTCAAGGTTTTTAGAAGTGCTTTAGATTCGGGAGGAATTGTAAAAGGACTTAAAGCACCTTCTCATTTTTCAAGAAAAGAACTTGATGATCTCACTAAATTTGCTCAGGAACTTGGAGCCAAAGGTCTTGCTTGGATAAAATATACTAAAACTGCTGCTTCTTTTGAAGAAAAATGGAGTTCTCCTATTGTAAAGTTTTTTGAAAAATCAGCTTTAGAAAAATTAGAAGAAATTTTTGATACTTCTGATGAAAAAGCAACATTCTTTTTTGTAGCTGATAAAGAGGATATTGCTAATTTAGTTCTTTCTGAATTGAGAAAGCATCTTGCACAAAATTTAGGACTTATCTCTGAAAAAACATATAGTTTTGTCTGGATAGTTGATTTTCCGCTTTTTGAATGGGATGATGAAGAAGATCGCTGGATTTCTATGCATCATCCTTTTACTCATCCTAAGGAAGAAGATATAGAGTTTTTAGAAACTGATCCTGCTAAGGTTAAATCTAAAGCCTATGATTTAGTTTTAAATGGAATTGAAATTGGTGGAGGAAGCATTCGTATTCACAGAAGAGAGCTCCAGGAAAGAATTTTTAAGTTATTAAAAATAACTCCAGAAGAAGCAGAAGAGAAGTTTGGTTTTTTACTCACAGCTTTAGAATATGGAGCTCCTCCTCATGGTGGAATAGCCTTTGGACTTGACCGTTTAATAATGCTCATGCTTGGTAAAAAGAGTATAAGAGAAGTTATAGCCTTTCCAAAAACCCAGAGAGCTCAGTGTCTTCTTACTGGAGCTCCTGCAGAAGTCAAAATAGAACAAATTTTAGAATTACATCTATTACCAGGCTGGGAAAAGAAAAAAGAAAAATCTTAAAAAATGGAATTTTTTCTTGAAGCCTCTCTAAAAGGTTTGAGTAAATGGCTTAGATTTTTAGGACACAAAACCAAGATCTGCGAAAGTAAAATAACCAAAGAAGACATTTTTAAATATAAAGATAAATTTTTTCTTATTACAAGTCCTGAAACAGCAGAAATGCTTGAAAAAGCAGGAGTAAGATATTTGCTTTTACCAAGAGAAAGTCTTAAAGCACAGCTTTGTTTATTAATTAACAAGTTGGATCTAAAAACTGAATTAAAACTCAATATTTGCACAGTTTGTGGAGAAGAATTAATTCCTGTTAAAAAAGAAAATTTTAAAGACTTAATTCCTCCAAAAGTTTATGCTTATTATAATGAATTTAATTATTGCCCAAAATGTGAAAAAATTTACTGGCAAGGTGATCACATAAAAAGATTAGAAAAAAAATTAAAATTCTTGCTTAGCCAAAAGTTTGAAGATTAAGAAATTTTGGTATTTATGAAAAACAGACTTTTCCGTGTTTTTAGTATAATATAACGTTTGGTAAGTATGCAAAATTCAGCTATGCCGAAATTGGACAAGCGATAATGAGCCACATATCCACCTGTTAAGCGTGGGCGATAGTACCTAAGCGAAGCAGAGAGTCCGGCTAGACGGCGTCATTTACTTGCCTCCTTTAAGCCTTTCAATTTCCTTCTTTATTTCTTCAACAACTTCCAGATTATAAATTTCCTTTTTGTTGTCTTTTTTAATTGAAAATACAATAAACACTTTTCCACCAAAATTTTCTTCAAACTTTTTATGTGTCTTACCAAGCCATTCTTTCCATCTGTAAATCTCTGGTGTTTGTTCATATGTTATGGGTTTTATTTGTAAACCAATATACTTATTCCCAACCTGAATATAAAAATCCACATTGTAAAGTCTATCCCACTCATCAGGTGCGGGTTTTATTTCAACACCCAAATCTCTCTGTAATTTCCCATATATCGTTTTTATTTCCGTTAGATAACCATCGTATGTCCTATTAATCACAAGATTGTAAATATACTGAATACAATCTTCCTCTGTTACTTCCTCAATTTCCGCCTGGATAACTTCTGTAATTTTCACATACAATTTTCTCCCCAGATCTTCAATATACTCCTCAGGAGATAAAGAATTACCTTTTCTTTTAAGGAAATCAGCAAGTTTTTTGTAATAAAAATCTTTCCAATCTTTGATTGTTTTGGGGCTACATTCACGGATCCATTGAGACACTGGTCCAACGCTGTTTTTCTTATTCAGTCCCCATCTGTTTGTTGCCATATTTAATATCCATTCTTTTGCCATCATTTCACCTCTTTTTCTAATTCAAGAAACTTTGTTTTATACTTATAATCCTTTGTCTTCTCTGCCTCAGCTATTCCAGATTTTATTAAAAAGGCATTAACAAATATCCTATTTTTTAAATAAACATAGGCGCTGACTGTATTTTCATCCACGATAGTGTTATTGTCAAATTTAAGATAAACCTCTTTTTTCAAAATACGGCTTTGCAAATATTCTAGTGCTTTTTCTTTATTAATTATTTTAACGCCCAAAAACTTAACAAGTAGACCGGTATTTAATTTAATAGTTTGCTCGTCTATAATATCAACAACTCTGTAAAGTCTATCGTTTCTAAAATTGAATTTCTTAGGATCTATTTTGGGCTTAGCGTTTTTAATTCTTGGAACATAGTCAATTTCATCAATATCTATTGAAGACTCGCGCCTTATTATCTGAATGTTTTCGCTGAATTGTAGCAAACTTTGTTTTAGTCCAAGTTTTTCTTTTATTACATCCAAAAACTTTCCATTTATTTCATAACCTATTGCATTTCTATTTAGGTTTAAAGCCGCTTTTACGGTAGTTCCACTTCCAAGAAAAGGATCAAGAACAGTATCACCAACAAATGTATACATTTTTATCAGTCTTTTTGGTAATTCTTCGGGAAACATGGCCTCATGTTCTATCTGTCTCGCTCCACCAAAATACCAGTGCCCACAAAAATACTCTTTCCATTCTTCTTTAGTTAGCTTAGATTTTTCTTTGATTTCCTTTGGAATTTTTTCGCTTTTTCCGAATTTTTTAAAAATAAGTATAAATTCATAGTCAATTTCAATCATTCCATTAGATGGATACGGATAAGAACCCATCACATTTGCTCCGCCAGTAGTGTTCATTGTGGTTTTTTTCTGCCAGATTATTGAGCCCATATAATCAAAACCTATATCCTCGCACTGAGCTATAAACTCGGCATGTAGTGGTATAACTTTATATCTGCCATAAATTATAGATCTGGCGAATTGATCGCCTATGTTTATACATAACCTTCGTCCCGGTTTAAGAACACGATAACATTCTTTCCATACTCTGTATAAATCTTTCAAATATTCATGTAAACTTTGCCCATAACCAATCTGTCCGGGAGCTCCGTAATCTTTAATATGCCAGTAAGGAGGAGAAGTAACAACCAAATCTATGCTATTGTCCTCGACTTCTATCATTTTACGGCTATCACCGATTATTATTTTTGCTTGAATTTTCATCACTTCACCTTACAATTTGCTGATATTAATATTTTTTACAAAAGGGCTTCGGGCAATTTTCGGGCAAATTGTACATAACTCGTTCATATCCGTATTGCAGATATTGTTCCAATTTTGGAAAATATACGCAATATTGAGTATATGCTCCCCGCTGGATGTAATCACGTTTCTTCCTCCTTCAAAATTGTATCAAGAGGGCTTTTTATGCTTGCGATGTTTGCTTTGCTTACATAAATACTTCCCAGTATTTTTCCTTTGAATTCCATCTTTTTCCAGAAATGGTTTTTACTTTCTTTATCAATTCCTCCAAACCCAATTTTCACAGAGAAAATTTCGCCTTCCTTTGCTATTTTATAAAAAGATTATATAATACAAATCTTCTACTGTAAAGCAATTTAAACTTGTTTAAATTTTTTATTTTTGTCTTTTAAATATTACAGAATTTTTTAAAATTAAACTTTAAAAAATGTTAACAGAAAAAATTAAACGAAGAAATAAAAAATGATCTACTTAACTTAGCTGGTATTAAAAGAGAAGAAATTTTTATTACATCTCCTTTAAAATGCCTACCTCAACCTCCAATAAATAGAAAACCAAAAAAAGAAGAAATTAAAGCCTGCCTTCCTTGGTTAAAAAAACAAATTAAAATTATTAATCCTCAAAAATTTATTTTATTAGGGGAAGTTGCTTTTTCAGTATTCTTCACAGATAAAAAACTAAAAGATTTTAGAGGGAAATGGATTAAAAAAGAAGATAAAGAATTTTTTGTTACTTATCATCCTGCTGCTAGATTAAGATTTCCAAAAATTAAAGAAATTTTAGAAAAAGATTTTAAAAAAATTAGAAATAAATTGAAATAAATTATAAAAAATTTATCTCTTCAATTTCTTTAATAAAAGATCTAAAATTTTTTTAGCATCTCCTATCAAAGAAAGATGAGCCATTTTTACTAAAGGTGCTTCTTTGTCTGTATTTATAGCTATAATAAATTCAGAATTTTCCATTCCTGCGGTATGTTGCAAAGCTCCAGAAATACCAAATCCTATATAAACCTTAGGTTTTACTGTTACACCACTTACTCCTATCATTCTTTCTTCTTCTACCCAGCCTTCGTAACAAACAGGACGGGTAGCTCCTACCTCTGCTTTTAAAATCTCCGCTAATTCAAAAAGTTTCTGAAAATTTTCTTTATTTTTAAGCCCTCTTCCCCCTGCTACTACTACCTTAGCAGTGGATAGACGAGAAGGTTTCTTTTTAGAGGATCTAAAACTTCTAACTTTCAAAGCGCTTTCCCAAGAAAAATTTTCTGGAAAAATTACCTCTTTAAAAACTGGTGTTTTTTCAGAAGTCTTTGGACTAAAAGCTCCTATAGATATAGTTGCCATAACAGGTATAGTTTTAGAAGTAAGTTTAGCAATAATATTTTCTCCATAAGTTGGTCTTGCCATAATAATCTGATTATTCTCAATTTCCAAAGCATTAACATGAGCACAAAGTCCTAAATTTAAAACTCCTGCAATTCTTGGTGCTATAGAAACTCCTATGAGAGTGGCTGGAAAAAAAACTCCATAAGGATTAGTAGATTTAATTATTTCTATAAAAACCCTTGCATAAAGGTCATCTTTAAAATCTCTTAATTTGGAATGAAAAATAAACCAAACTTCATCTGCCAAACTTTTTTTTAGACTTTCTAAATCATGAATACTTTCTAAGGAATCTGCTAAACAAACTAAGATTAAACTTTTATCAAGTTTTTCAGCAATTTCTTTTAAAGGAGTTAAAATCTCCAAACTTGAAGGATGAAGTTTTCCCTGATAAATTTCTCCAAAAGCTAAAATGTTTTCTTTTTTAAGGTCTTCTAATTTGATTTTTTCAATCATTTTTTCCCTCTATATTTTAATTATTTCTTTTTCTTTTAAAACCTCTATAAATTTTTCTACCAGTTCTTGAGGCTCTCCTTCTAAAATAGTCCCTTTCATCTCCAGTTTCTTTTCAAACACATCTACTACCTGAGTAGGAGATCCTTTAAGACCTAACTTCTCAGGTTCAGCCTGAATATCTGAAGCAGTCCAGATTAAAGGTTCTTTTTCTTTAACTTCTATAAGACGCTTTAAAGAAGGAGGTCTAAGATAATCAAAAGCTTGTGGTGAAACCGAAGCTAATAAAGAACTTTCCACCTCTATCTCTTCTTCTCCATATTCATTTTCCCTTATAGCTATCCATTTATCATCTTCTTTTTTTAGTTCTTTTATATTTATCAGAGAGGGAAGTCCTAATAAACCTGCAGTTTCAGAGGGAACCTGGGCTGTTTCTCCATCTATAGATTTTAGACCCATCAAAACTATAGAAAAAGGAGACAACTTTTCTATAGCTCTGGCAAGAACATAACTTGTAGCTAAGGTATCAGCACCTGCAAAAGCTCTATCTGAAAGTAAAATCATTTGATCTATACCTAAGGCATAAGCCTGTTTTAAAAGAGGAATTATATTAGAAGGTCCCATAGAGATAACAGTTATTTCTGCTCCATATTTTTCTTTAAGTCTTATAGCCATTTCTAAAGCCGGTCTATCATTAGGGTTTAAAATAAGCTCCATACTCTCTCTTTTTAAAGTGTGTGTCTCAGGATCAACTTTAACTGTTCCTGGCTTGGGAACTCCTTTTATACAAACTATAATTTTTTCCATTTTTTCCCTCTTTTTTATTTATAATATTTTAAAAGTTCTCTTGCTATAACATTTTTTTGAATTTCATTAGTTCCTTCATAAATTTGAAGACATTTGGCATCTCTAAAATATTTTTGCACAGGATAATCTCTCATATATCCATAACCACCCATCATTTGAATAGCTCTTTCTGTGACCCACATAGCAGTATCAGTGGCTAAGCATTTAGCCATAGAAGAAGCGCCTGAAAAATCTTTAGCTCCACTATCTATATATTTAGCTACATTATAAACCAAAGCTCTGGCTGCTTCTATTTTCATAGCCATTTCTGCAAAAGTATGACTTACAGCCTGAAAATTGTAAATAGGCTGACCAAATTGAACACGGGAAGTAGCATGTTTTAAAGCTACTTCCATAGCAGCCTGAGCAATACCAAGAGCCTGAGCTCCTGCTCCACATCTGGCATAATCTAAGGTCTTTAAAGCTACTATAAATCCCATACCTTCTCTTGCAAGAAGCCTATCTCTTGGAATTTTACAGTCATTAAAAAAAAGTTCTGTAGTAACAGAAGCTCTTAAACCAAGCTTTTTTTCTTTTTTCCCTATAGAAAACCCAGGGTCATCTTTTTCTACAATAAAAGCACTGGCTCCTCTTGCACCTTTAGCAGGATCTGTCATAGCAATTACAATATAAATATCTGCAATACCTCCATTAGTAATCCATTGTTTCATTCCATTTAAAATATAATAATCTCCCTCTTTTTTAGCTGTGGTCTTTATAGCAAAAGCATCACTTCCTGCTTGAGGTTCTGTAAGAGCAAAAGCACAAAGTTTTTTCCCTGTGGCAATAAATGGTAAATATTTAGCTTTTTGCTCTTTATTACCAAAAAGAAGAATAGGATAACATCCCAAAAAAGAAGCTGCATAAGTAGTAGAAACTCCAGCACAATAATAAGATAAATATTCCACTGCTAAACACATCTCAAAACTTCCCCAACCCAAGCCACCATACTCCTCAGGAATAATTATTCCAAAAAGATCTGCATGAGCTAAAGCCTTAATAGGTTTCTCATCATAAATTTCCTTTTCATCCCATTCCAAAGCATAAGGTTTAATATATTCTTCCCCTATTTGTTTAATTAAATCCAAAAGAAGTTTTTGGTCATCAGTTAAAGGATATATTAACATAAAAAAACTCCTCTAATTTTTTTAAGTTCTTTAATTTTAAACAGATTTTTTGTTTAAGCAAGAGAGTTTTTTAATGATTTAAAACTTTTAAAGATCCTTTGTATTTTAAAGGTACATTTTCAGGAAATTGAGTATAATGAATTATACCTCTATTATCTTTATAATAATAAATAATTAATTTAAAATTTTTATTCTCAGATTTTTTATTAGAATTTTGATCTATACTAAGTGATGAAATCTTTTCCACTTTTATATATTTTTTTAATAATTCAAATTTTTTAGAACCTATGCCTTTTATATTTTTTAATTCTTCAATAGACTTAAATGATCCATATTTCTCTCTATACTTAACAATTCTTTGAGCAACAATTTTACCTATTCCAGGAATTTCTTCTAATTCTTTTATTGAAGCTTTATTAATATCTATTTTATTAAAACCAAAAGAAAAATTTTGAAATACAAATAAAAATAAAACAACAAAAATTCTTATAATAAGATTAGAGGAGCAGAATACAATTCTGCTCCTCTGAAAATCTATTTGAAAATTTACCTGCCCTTTATACGCAACCAGTAGGTTTAGGTAAACCAGCCATCTTACAAGCACCTTTTCCAGGACCAGAAGGAAAAAGTTCATAAATTTTCTTTAAAGGAAATCCTGTGAGTTTAGAAAGAATTCTTACCATAGGAGCAACACCATTCTTTTTGTAATAGTCCTGAAGAATATTAATTACTTTCCAGTGCTCTTCAGTAAGTTCCTGAATTCCTTCTTGTTCTTTTACATATTCAACCCATTCTTGACACCAAGCATCAAGACCAGCCTGTAAAAATCCGTCTTCATCAACTTCAAATACTTTACCTTTGTACTCAACTGTTGGCATACTTCACACCTCCTTTTAATTTTTTTAGTAAAGTCTTTAAATATCTTTAAAATTATTTTATCCAATTACTTAAAATTTATTTTTATATAATTTTTTAAAAAAGTCAAGGGGTTGTTCCTTTAAAAATTTCTTTCATTACAGGTACCTCATCGCACTCAGGAAATTTGGGACATCTCACACAATCAGCCCATACCTTATGAGGTAATTCCTTTTTATCAATCTTCTCAAACCCCATCCTCTCAAAAAATTCAGGTACCCTTGTTAAAGCAAAAACCTTAGGTATCTCAAGAATTTTTGCCTCTTCTACACAAGCCTTTACTAATTTAGCTCCTATACCTTTTTTTTGATATTCCTCACTTACTACCAAAGATCTTATCTCTGCTAAATCCTCCCAACATATATGTAAACTACAAGCCCCTACAATCAAATCTCTCTCTTCGTATACAAAAAAATCTCTTACATGTTCATACAGTTCTATTAAAGGCCTGGGAATCACATCTCCTCTCTTGGAAAAATGCGAAATTAATTTGTAAATATATTTAACATCTGATAATTTAGCCTTTCTTACCATTTTTCTATTTTAACTACAAAAGGTTTATTAACTCCTAAATCTTTTGAAACCTCAGAAATATACTTTTTAGCCTCATTTTTGGAAAGGTATTCTCCTACAAAAACTTTATAAAAAACTTTCCCATTAATCTTAGCAGATTTTATAACAGTTTTATATCCTTTGTTTTCTGCTAACTTCTTCATCTTTTCTGCAGATTTTTTATTTGAAAATGCACCTATTTGAATAGCATAACAAAAACTCTTATTTTTTATCTGAGAAGCTATATACGCTACTTCTTTTTTAGTATATTTAGATGAAGGTTGTTCTGTTTCTTTTACCTCTTTTCTTGAACTTACAGAAATTTTCTTTTTAACTTTTTTAGAGGTTACCATTTTATGAGCATGTGTAGAGCTTTTTGATATTTTTGCAGAGGGTTGAGAAGGTAAAAAGATAGGAGCTTTACCAACCTCAGTTTTATTAGAAGATGGTGCTACAGGAGCAACCGGAGAAGGAATCTCTAAACTTTTACCCTTTTCTTCCAAAGCTATATTCTCTTCTTTAACACCAATTTTAGTTCCTACCCAAATTCCTATAATAAAGCTCCAAATAATAATACATAAACCGAATAAAATAATAAAAACCAATGTTAATTTGCTCACTTCTATTTTCACTTTGTTTTCTCCCATAATTGTCCCTCCTCCTTTACATTTTTTTAGGAGCTGAAACTCCTAATAAATTTAAGGCATTTTTAAGCACAATTTTACAACCCATACACAAACCTAAACGGGCTAAAGTTAATTCTTTATCTTCGGATAATACTCTATATTTAGAATAATATTCATGAAACTCCTTGGCAAGCTCAAGTAAATAATAAGTAAGTTTATAAGGTGCATACAAACTGCTAGCACTTTCCACCACATCCTGAAATTCATCTAATTTTTTCAAAAGATCTAATTCTTCTTTATTAGATAAAAACTCCCAATTGGCCCTTCCCCAATTAAATTCATCCCAGCCATTTTCTTTGGCTTTTTCAAAGATACTACAAATACGGGCATGAGCATACTGAACATAATAAACAGGATTTTCTTGAGATTGTTTTTTAGCAAGGTCTATATCAAAATCTAAAGGAGAATCTGCTGAGCGAGAAAGAAAAATAAATCTAGTAGCATCTGCTCCAACTTCATTTAATAGTTCTTTTAATTCTACAAATTCCCCCTGGCGAGTTGACATACTCTTTATTTCTCCTCCTTCAATTAAATTTACCATTTGGATAAGTATTATCTGTAATTTTTCAGGATCAATATCAAAAGCTTTTAAAGCTGCCTTTAGTCTTTTTACATAACCATGATGATCTGCTCCCCATATATTTATACATAAATCAAAACCTCTTTCTTTAAATTTTTCATAATGATAAGCAATATCTCCAGCAAAATAAGTATATTCTTTATTAGAACGAATTATTACCCTATCTTTTTCATCTCCAAATAAAGACGACTTAAACCAAATAGCTCCCTCTTTTTCATAGATTAAACCCTTTTCTTTTAAATAATTTATAACCTCCTCTACCTTATTTTTTTCATATAATCCAGTTTCTGAATACCAATTATCATAAATCACTCTAAATCTTTCTAAGTCATTTTTTATATCTTCCAGAATAATTTTAATGGCAAGTTCTTTACAAAGTTCTATAGCCTTTTCTTCTTCCATAGAAAGTAAATCAGGATAAAGCTTCAAAGCTTCCTTAGCTATATCATATATATAAGCGCCTTTATAATAGTTTTCTGGAAATTCTATCTTTTCTCCTGATAACTCTTTTGCTCTTAAATAAACTGACGCTCCTAAAATAATCATTTGAGTTCCTTTATTATTTATATAATATTCTTTTGTTACATTATACCCTGTAAAATCTAAAATTCTTGCTAAAGAATCTCCATAAGCTGCTCCTCTCCCATGCCCTATATGAAGAGGTCCTGTAGGATTAGCTGAAACAAACTCTATTAAAACTTTCTTACCATGACCAAGATCAATTTTGCCATATTCTTCTTTTTTTTCTAAAATTTTCTTTAAATTTTCTATATAATAATTTTGAGAAATCCAGAAATTTATAAAACCCGGTTTCACTACCTCTATTTTGGAAAAAATTTTAGTTTCTTTTTCAAACTCTTGAGCTAACTTTTGAGCAATTTCTAAAGGTGATTTGTTTAATCTGTTTTTTAAAACTAAAGCTACATTAGTAGCATAATCTCCATAAATTTCTCTTTTCGGTTTTTCTACCTCAAAAATCAAATCTGAAATACTTCCAAATAATTCGTTAATTTTATTTTCTATTAATTCCCTAATCTTCCTTCTTATCAACTTCTGACTCCTTTTTCTTTTTTAAAAGGGTATAGTCAGGGGAATAATCAGGACATTTAAAGGGTTTGGTATTATCCATACTGAACTTTTTAGAGCAGAATTCTCTCCAGGCACAAGTTGCACAAAGAACAGGAATTTCTGATTCTTTTTGATCTTTTCTGTTATTTTGGGAACTCATCGGATTCTATCACCACCTTTGCTTTTAAAAAATTAATATACTTTATTTTTCCTTTAACTATCTTAGGTTCTTCAAAAAGACTTTTTAAAATTATCTTATCCTCTTTAAGTTCCATTTCATCTATATCTTTACAATATTCTCTTTCCTCATCTCCTACCTTTATAAAAATTTTAGCCTGACACACAACAAACCTCTTCAAATCTATTTAATATTTTATTAAGAAACTCCAAATTTAGTTTTTTGTCAAGACCTTTTGCAGAAAAATATTCAGGAAGAGGAGCTATTATTTCAAGATTTTCTTTTGTCATAGGGTGAGGAAATTTCAAAAATAAAGCATGTAACAAAATGGCTTTACCATTTTTTATTTTTATTTTTGAACCATATTTCAAATCTCCTACAATAGGAAATCCCTTTTTACTTAAAACAGCTCTTAATTGATGTTTTCTTCCTGTTAAAGGTATAAGTAAAATATTACTTTTTTTAGAAACTTCAAGGCTAAAATAATAAGTAATGGCTTTTTTAGTCTGTCTCTTTTCATTATTAAAAACTAAAGTTTTTCTTTTTCTTTCATCCCATAAAAGATAATTTTCCCATAATCCTTCTCCTTCTAAACAACCCTCAACCTCAGCTAAATAAATTTTAAAAACTTCTTTTTTTTGAAAGCTTTCAAATAACCTTTTAGCTATTTTACTTCTTTTGGCCCAAATCAAAGCTCCAGAAACTAATTTATCAAGCCTGTGAACCACCCCTAAAAATACATTTCCAGGTTTTTTATCTCTTTCCTTAATAAAACTTTTAATTAAATCTAAAAAGGATTCCTCTTTTTTATAAGCACCCTGGACTATTAAACCCGCAGGTTTATTTACAATTAATATATATTTATCCTCATATAAAATCTCAGGGATTTTGAAGTTTTCTCTCATTCTTTTCCTTTAACCATTCTTTTCTTTCAAACTTGTTTATAATTGATTTGTTTTTATAAAATTCTTCGGGAATACCAAAGATTCTAAAAATAAAATCAAAAAATCCTTTACCTATGCTACTTGGATGCAATGGGATTATTTGATAATTATCATAGGTTCCAACCACTTCTAAAGGCAAATAAATCAACATTCTTTGTTTTCCTAAAATCCTTTTTCCTAAAAATGGGATATTTTCTAAAATTATATCCAAAGTTTTAAAAGGTGAAACATAAAAAGTTAAATTTAACTTTTTATTAATAAAATTTATAGTCCCTTTTCCAAAAAGTCTGAATCCTGTAGCAGAAAGAAAAGCATTTTTTAATCTTAAAGTTAAATCTTTTAATACACCTTTTATGTCTAACTCTTCATAAGCTAAAAGATTGTTTTCTAAATTAGGTATCTTTCCTTGGAAAAGATCAATTGGACTTAAAAAACCAAAAAGTCTGGCTAATAAAGGTGCTCTATAAATATATCCCTTTTTACCTCTAACCTCTATTTCACCTGTGCTTTTTTTAAGCAAATCCTTCTGATCTCCTTCTGCATAGATATATCCTCTTATTTTATAAGGACCTTCTAAAATTACTTTTGGCATTTCTTCTGGATATAAACAAGAAAAAAGGTCCAAAAAATCACCCTGAGATGGTAAAATTTTTATATATAAATCCTGTTTATTTAATTCTTTTTCATAAATAGCCTGTAATTTAAGTCCACAGAAATTTGCTTCAGGTAGATTGATTATTAAAATTTTATTTGTATTATCTAAAAATACATCGGTTCGTAAATCTTCAATATAATGAGAAGTAGGAAAAATTAATTTTCCTACTTCTACATTCAAATCAGCTATTAAAGGAATACCATCCAAGAAGCCCAAAAAACTATTAGATTTATTTTTCTTTTCTTTTTTCGTTAATAATTTCTTTAAATTTACCTCCTTTCCTTTTAAATTCCCTGTTAAATAAAAATAATCAGGTTTTTTATTAATCTTAAAGTCGCCTTTAACTAAGGACCCATTCCATTTTATTGAAAAATTGGAAATTTTTAGCACCTTTTTATAAAAACTGCTTGTTAAATTAAGACTCAAAATTTTATTATCAGGAAACTTTATTATAGCATTTTTAATTTTTAAGTAACTTTTATCTCCAAATATTAAGTTGTTTAGATAGAAATTGCTTAATTCTTTCAAATTTTTAATCTTAATATTTACAGGTAAAGTTAAATAAATTGAGCTTTCTAATTTGCCTTTTAACTTATAACCTAAATTTTTAAACACATGATTAATATCACTCAGATCAAGATTGCCTTTAGTTTTAACTATGATATTTTTAAATTTTTGAGTTAAATTTATTTTAAAATCTGTACCATTGCTTATCCATTTTAATTTACAATTTATCTTTTTATCTTTTTTAAAATCAAGTTTTAAATAATTTTTAGATATGATATATTCTCCGGAGTGAGAAAAGGTTCCGTTATCATAAACAAAATCTAAAAAAGAAACCTTAATAGGATCTTTTAAATCATACTTCTTAGGTAATTTTATTAGATTTTCTATTTTATTTTTTAATATTTTATTTATTTGTCCTGTTCCTTTTATTTCAATTTTATTATCTTTAATAGTTCCATTGATCTTAAAAGGAGAATCCTCTAAATTTATTAAGCTTTCTTTTATATTTATAACACCTTTATTAAACTCAAAAGATAATTCAGGACTTGTTAATTCAAAGATTTCTCCTCTATAAGGATATTCTACCTTTACTCCTGAAATCACTCCACTTAAAACAAGATTTTTCTTTAAATTATTTTTAAAATCAGCTCTTTCTTTTAAAATAAGATCCAAATTGCTATTCCAACTTAAAGAATTTATTTTTATCTTTTGAAAATCTATCTTATATCTTGAAAAGATATTTTTTATTTCCGAATATCTTTTCTTTATTTTACTGATAATTTCTTTAGAAATTGTAGCATTTTCAGCCAAAAGATTAAAATCTGAATTTTTTAAATAAAAAACTAAATTTAAATTGTCAACAAAAATATTTTTAGTAAATGTTTTTAAATTTTTAAATTTTACTGTATCAAAATCATAAAAAATACTTCCTTTTTTAATATAAATAAGATCTTTATAATAAGGTATTTTAGCCATAAAGTTGTTTAAATAAGCCTTTATTTCACCTTTAAGCTCAGATTTAGAAGTATGACCTTTTAATTCTATTCTCCCTTTCACCAATCCTTTAAAATTATATTCTTTTAATGTTGTTAATTTTTTACTTAACTTCATTAAAATAGTTTTTAATGACTCCGCCTCTCCTATAAAAGTGCCTTTTAATTTTAAATAAGGTTTTTTCTTTTTTAAAAATTTCAGTTCTAAATTATCCACTTTTCCCACAATATTTTTATCTATAAGTGTTTTTCCACTAAAAAACAGGGAATGATCTTTAAAGGCCAATTTTCCTTTTATATCATTAATAGGAAAAGGCAAAAAAGTTAAGCTAATATTACCTCCGCTAACAGAGGATTTTAAACTTAAATTTTTGACATTAAAAAGAGCTCTCAGGTTATCTCCAGAATTTTCTATTTTTAAATCGTATAAAATTCCTTTCTGGACAATATTAAATATTTTTTTAATACTTTTATTTTTTGGAAACAATTTTAAAGCAAGATCTTTTATACTGGAAAGATCTACTTCTTCAGCATTAGCTATCAATTTATAATTATCTTTCTTTTTAATATGAAGTGATCCTTTTATTTTCGGAAATTTTGATTTAATTAAATTTAAATTAATATCTACACCTTTCTTATCAGCAACTACTATACCTTCTATATATCCTCCTAATAGTTTTTGAAAGGGAATCTTTTTAAAAATTATATAAGGATCTAAAGCAACAAAAGCTATATTTAAAGTCTTTTTTTCCAAAACTATCTCACTTTTCAACCTTTTAATTTCTGTTTTAGATATACCCAAATCTAAGATTTTTTTAAACTTAGCAAGATCTAAATTTTTAAAATCTACCAAACTCTCTAAAAATATATTTTTATAATCAAATCTTCCTTTTATATTACCATCTTTAAAAATATTTGATTTAGCCTTAGCCTCATATAAAACCTGTTTTTTCCCTATTCTTAATTTCAAATCTGCATCTTTAAAATTAAACCATCCAGATTTTATTTCATAATTTATAGTTGCATTTGTAACTGTTAAATATAAAGGAGATAACTTATGCAAAGTTTGAATCAATTTTCTCAGGTTAAAAATTTTTTTTACAAAATGTTTTTCAAAATGTATATTTGAAACCCGAATTTCTTCAGGATAAAAATTAAGTTTTAAAATTTTTGAGAAAGAAAAGTTTAAATAACCTTGAGGTACAGAAAGTTTATAAATTTTAGATTTAAAATAAAAATTTTTCAGACTAACTTCACCTTTTGATAGATTTACATTTATTTGATCATATTTTAAATCTATATGATAATTATTTCTAAAAAATTTTTCCAATTTTTGATGAAATTTAGGATGATTTAAAATATTGTTTAAATTTGAGATTATTAAAATAAAAAATAAAACAAAAAAAAGAAAAAATCCAAAAAAAATAAAAGTTAATTTTTTTTTCATATTAGGTTTAAAATTTTAAATTGGTTAAAGAAAAAATCAAGCTAATTAATTATGGAGCAACTTATAAGCTAATTTTAGAGCTGAAACAAAACTTGTGGGATTGGCTATACCCTTACCAGCTATATCATAAGCTGTGCCATGGCAAGGAGATGTTCTTATAATAGGAAGTCCCAAGGTTATATTAACTCCATCTTCAAAATGAATGAGTTTGAAAGGAATTAAACCTTGATCATGATAAAGAGCTATTACTAAGTCGTATCTACCTTTATAAGCCCAATAAAACAAACTATCAGAAGGAAAGGGACCATAAATAGGGATTTTTTCTTTTTTACATTTATCCACAGCTTCTTTTATAATCATTTGCTCTTCATCTCCTAAAAGTCCTGCTTCTCCTGCATGAGGATTTAAACCACAAAGAGCTATTTTAGCATCCTTTTTATCTAATTTATTTAAAAATTCATAGGAAAGTTTAGCTACTTTAAATATTCTTTCAGAATTTATACTCTCAGGAACTTCTTTTAAGGGTATATGAGTGGTTACTAAGGATACTATCATTTTATCTCCATAAAAAGCCATAACATACTCATCTACACCTAATTCTTTTGCTAACCAATCTGTATGACCTGCGTAAGGAATTCCAGCTTTAATCAAACCTTCCTTCGTGATAGGACCTGTGACAATAGCCTGAATTTCTCCCTTTTTAGCAAGATCTATAGCTGTTTTAACATATTGAGCCATGGCTTTAGAAGTCTCTATAGTGGGTTTTCCAGGATCCACTTCAAGCTCAGAAATAGATAAAATTTCAACTTTTGGAATTTCTAAATTTAATCTTTGAGCAGTTTTAGAAAGAACCTTTTTGTCTCCAATAATTAAAATTTGTTCTAAAAGGTGAGGTTGTTCTTTAAAATAGTTTAGAGATTTTATTATAATTTCAGGACCTATCCCTGCAGGACATCCCATTGAAATGGCTAATTTAAATTTTTTAGAATTCAAATTAGTGTCTCCTTAATAAAGATAAAAAAGCGGAGGAGGGAAAGCCTCCTCTAAATGATTTATTTCATCTCTTCAAAATCTGCATCTATTACATCATCTCCGCCTTTTTTCTTAGAGGTGTCTTCAGAACTGGTTGTTTCTCCTGCAGAAGTAGATTGAGAAGTCTTTTCTCTGTAAAGCATTTCAGCCAATTTATAAGATGCTTGTGTTAATTCATCGCTTGCTTTACGAATAGCATTAATATCTTCTCCTTCCATTACCTTTCTTAATTCTGTTATTTTTTCTTCTACTTCTTTTTTCAAACTTTCAGGAACTTTATCTCCAAGTTCTCTTAAACTCTTCTCTACAGAATAAATCAAGCTATCTGCCTGGTTACGAGCTTCTGCAAGTTCTTTCTTTCTTCTATCTTCTTCAGCATATTGTTCAGCTTCTTTAATAATTTTCTGAATTTCCTCTTCACTCAATCCAGAAGATGGTCTTACTACAATAGACTGTTCTTTACCAGTTCCAAGATCCTTAGCAGTAACATGTAAAATACCATCAGCATCTATATCAAAAGTAACTTCAATTTGAGGAACTCCTCTTGGAGCAGGAGGAATTCCTACAAGATCAAACCTGGCAATACTTTTATTATCCTTAGCAAGTGGTCTTTCACCTTGCAATACATGGATAGTTACTGCAGTTTGATTATCCGCAGCAGTAGTAAAAATCTGACTTTTTCTTGTAGGAATAGTAGTCCCTCTTGGAATTATCACAGTAAATACTCCTCCCAATGTTTCAATTCCAAGAGAAAGAGGTGTTACATCTAATAACAGCACATCTTTAACTTCTCCTTTTAATACTCCAGCCTGAATAGCAGCACCCATAGCAACGACTTCATCTGGATTAACACCTTTAACAGGCTCTTTACCAAAAATTTCTTTCACTTTCTGTTGAACCTTAGGCATACGAGTCATTCCACCTACTAAAATAACCTCACTTATGTCCTTGGGAGTAATTCCAGCGTCCTTCATAGCAATTCTACAAGGTTCTTCCAATTTCTCTATAAGATCTTCTACCAGGCTTTCAAGTTTTGCACGGGTAAGCTTCATTACCAAATGTTTAGGTCCAGAGGCATCAGCAGTTATAAAAGGTAAATTTATTTCTGTTTCTAAAGTGCTTGATAATTCTATTTTGGCCTTTTCAGCAGCTTCTTTTAATCTTTGAAGTGCCATTTTATCTTGCCTTAAATCTATACCATGTTCTTTCTTAAACTCCTCAGCTATATAATCTACTATTCTCATATCAAAATCTTCTCCACCAAGAAAGGTATCTCCGGAAGTAGCTTTAACTTCAAAAACACCCTCTCCAATCTCTAAAATTGAAATATCAAAAGTTCCTCCTCCAAGATCAAAAACAGCTACCAATCCTTCTTTTTTCTTTTCAAGTCCATAAGCTAAACATGCAGCTGTAGGCTCATTAATAATTCTTATTACATTAAGTCCTGCTATTCTACCAGCATCCTTAGTGGCCTGTCTTTGGGTATCATCAAAATAAGCTGGAACAGTAATAACTACATCTTTCACCTCTTGACCAAGATATTCCTCCACATCCTGCTTAATTTTCCTCAAAACCATAGCTGAAATTTCTGGAGGGCTATATCTTTTTCCTCTAACCTCTACATGAGCATCTCCATTGGGAGCTTCTACAATTTTATAAGGGACTCTTTTTTTCCATTCCTGAACTACTGAGTCATTAAATTTCCTTCCCATTAATCTTTTAATACCAAAAATAGTATTCTCAGCATTTATAATAGCTTGTCTTTTAGCAGGAAGACCTACTAAAATTTCACCACTCTCTTGAAAAGCAACTACAGAAGGAGTGGTACGAGTTCCTTCGCGATTAGGAATAACCTTAGCTTCTCCTCCCTCAAAAATTGCCACACAGGAATTAGTTGTTCCAAGGTCAATCCCTACAATAGGTGTTTTTTCAGCCATTTCTCTATCCCTCCTTTATTAATTTTTTAAATTATTTGTTTTCAACTATATTTTCTTTATTTTCTTTATTTTCTTTATTTTCAGCTTCAGAAACTTCTTCTTTTTTACCCATACAAACAGAAACCAAAGCAGGTCTAATAACTCTATCATGTAATTTGTATCCTTTTTGATAAACCTTGGTTATCCCTCCATTAGGTATTTCAGGATGCATCTCTGTGGATAAAGCTTCATGAAAATGAGGATGAAAGGGTTCTCCTATAGCAGGTTCAAATTGAGATAAACCAAATTTTTCCAAAGCTTGTATGATAGATTTCAAAGTAAGTTCTACTCCTTCTTTTAAAGCTTCTATATTCTTGGATTGAGAAAAAGCTTCTAAAGCACGTTCCAAATTATCTATGGAAGGAAGCAATTCCTTAAATACTGTTTCTAATGCAAATTTATAATATTCTTCTTTTTCTCTTTTAAAAGACTTTTTTAAATTTTCAATCTCTGCAGCATATCTTAAAGCCATTTCTTTCCAATATTTTATCTCTTCTTCTTGTTTAAGCTGTTCATTCAAGGATTCTTTAGATTCTTTTTCTTCCTGTATTTCCTGTTTTTCTTTAATTTCCTGTTCTTCTTTTTCCTTTAAAACTTCCTCCATTTATTATCCCTCCTACAAAAACTTTCTTCTTTACTTTTAAGCATTTCAAGTTATGATTAAAAATAAGACTTATATTAAAATTTTCCAGAGGTAAAAAAGAAAAAAATGTTAGAAAAATGGCAAATAAGAAAGCTTATAGAAGCTGCTTTTTATGAAGATATTCCTTTTTGTGACATAACCAGTGAATTCCTAATATCTGACAATGCAGTAGGCAGAGCTTATTTTTTAGCTAAAAAAGATTTAATAGTTTGTGGTAAACCTGTAGTAGAGGAAGTTTTTAATTTTATAGATCCTGAAATAAAAATTGATTGGCAGGTAAAAGAAGGAGAAGAAGTAAAAGCTTATACTAAGTTAGGTTTTGTAGAAGGCTTGATTAAAAGTATTTTAAAAGCAGAAAGAATTGCTTTGAATTTTTTTCAACATCTTTCAGGTATAGCTACTTATACAAGAGTAATTGTAAAAAAAATAGAACCCTATCATACCACTCTTCTTGATACCAGAAAAACTTTACCAGGTTGGAAAATGCTTCAAAAATATGCTGTAAAAGTAGGAGGAGGGCAAAATCACAGATTCTCTCTTTCAGATGGTATCTTAATAAAAGACAATCATATTAAAGCTCTTGGTGGGATTAAAGAAGTTCTTAACAGATTAAAAAAACTTCCTCATTATCTTAAAGTTGAAATAGAAGTTAAATCCTTAGAAGAATTAGAAATTATTTTAAAATCTAAAGCCCCAATAGATATAGTTCTTCTTGATAATTTCTCCTTAGAGGATATTAAAAAAGCTATATCTCTTATTAAGAAATACAAATCGAATATAAAAACCGAGGTTTCAGGAGGAATAACCTTAGAGAATGTGGAAAATTATGCTAAATTAGGAATAGACTATATTTCTTCTGGAGCTTTAACTCATTCTGTAAAAGCTGTAGATATTAGTTTAAAATTAGAATAAATAAGGGGGTAATACCCCCCTTGTTTATTTAAAGATTAGCAAAAGTCTTTTCAAGAGGTGGAACAACCTGTTTCTTTCTACTCATTACACCAGGTAACCATACACTTTTACCTTCTAATTTTTTACCAAAAGTAATTTCTACAATTTTAGGTTCATCAGTAACTACCATCAATTCTGTGCCTTCTTTCATAATATCAGTAAGCATTAAAACTATAGTATGATAACCGCTTTCTTGTTTAATCTTTGCTAATTCATTGTAAATTTCTTCCATTCTATTTTCTACAGCTTTTAGATCAATTAACTCAACCTGACCTACTCCTACTTTTTTACCACTCATATTATAATCTTTAAAATCTCTCATAATAATATCCTTAGCAGACATACCAGATACATCAGAAAGCTTGGATTTTACTTCTACTCCAAAATTCACAATGTCATCAATACCAGCAATCTTAGCAAGTTCTTCTGCTGCCTCTTTATCCATATCAGTAGTAGTAGCAGATTTAAATACAACTGTATCACTTAAAATTGCAGCTAAAAGTAATCCAGCCATATCTTTAGGAATAGCAACTCCTGTTTTATCAAAAAGGAATTTCAAAACAGTAGCAGTACAACCTACAGGAAAGTTTACAAACAAAATAGGATTAGGAGTTGTAACATCCCCGATTTTATGATGGTCAACCACTGCTATTATTTCAGCTTTATCAATATTATCAAGGCTCTGAACTTTATCAGAGTGGTCAACCAAAGCTACTTTTTTCCCTTCTCCATCAGTCATTATTTCAGGTACAGAAATACCAAACTTTTCCAATACAAACTTAGACTCTGCATTGGGTTCTCCTTGTATAACAGGAACTGCTTCTTCATCAACCTTCATAATTTTACAACCAGCCTTTTTCCATTCATTTAAAAGATAAGCAAAGACTATAGCAGAACATACAGAATCAGTATCCGGTTTCTTGTGCCCCACTACATAAATCATGCTATCACCTCCTAAATTTTTTTTAAATTTAAATAAACTATTATACTTATTTTTTTCTCTTGTCAACCTCTAAAATTAACTATATAATTTTAAAAAGAATGAAAAAACTTAAAATTATAAAACTAAAAAGTTTTAATTAAAGATTTTTTTTATATTTCCGATTTTATTTTAAAATTGAGGTAAATAATGGAAAGAGAGGCAGTTAGAATAGATGTAGTTATACCTTTAGAAGTTCAAAAAATTTCAGCTAAGGAGATTAAAAATAAAATAGCTCGTATAGTAGGAGATGTTCCTCTATTCTCTTACATTCCTTTAAAAGATACCATGGATGAAGCTTTAAATTCCTGGCTTAAACTAATAAATGCTAAATTGGATTATTTAATAAATCTTTTTACAAGAGAAAAAGAAGGCTTTAATGCGTTACCTTATCAAAAAGTTAATATTAGTGAAAAAGGAATAAGATTTCCTTTTAATGAACCACTTAAACCCGGAGAATATGTTGAAATTAAAGTTGTTTTAGATGTATATCAACCCCTAGGTTTTTATCTCTATGGAGAGGTAGTGCGATATGAAAAAAAAGACAATAAATATGAAGTAGCTGTAAAATTCATCAATATGCCTAAGGATATTCAAGAGAAATTAAGCTTTTTTATTCTTCTTAAAGAAAGAGAACTAATTAGAGAAATGAGGTCTAAATAATGCCCTCTATAGTTGGTTTTATAATTGTTATAGTCTGCGTGTTTGGAGGATATGCTTTAGAACATGGTAACTTTTCTGTTATTATTCAACCTATTGAATTTTTGATTATTTTTGGAGCAGCAGGAGGTGCTTTGGTTGCAGCTTCAACTTCAGAAGCTTTAAAAGGGGTTGTTCAAGGATCTATCAAAGCTCTTACCAAACCGCATATTTATGGAAAACAAGATTTTGTAGATCTGCTCCTTCTATTGAATGATATATTTAGAAAAATTAAAAAAGAAGGACTTATCTCTATAGAACAGGATATTGAAAATCCTGAATCCAGTAAAATATTCTCTGCTTATCCTAATATTATCAATAATCACTTAGCACTGGATTTCATTAGAAATACTTTTCGTTCTATTCTTACTACGAATATTACACATTTTGAACTGGAATCATTATTAGAAAATGAGATTGAAATAATATATGAAGAATTACTGAGCCCTGTTCACAAAATAGAAAAGATAGCCGATTCTATGCCTGGTTTTGGTTTAGTTGCTGCGGTTTTAGGTATTATTTTAACTATGGGAATGATTGATCAGCCTCCTGAGGTTTTAGGTCATCATTTATCCATAGCTCTTGCAGGAACATTCTTTGGTATATTAACCTGCTACGGATTTATGGTTCCCTTAGTCCAAAAATTAGAATTTTTTTGCGGGCAACAGAAAGAATATTTAAATGTTATTAAAACAGCTATAGTATATTTCATCGGAGGTGGTGCTCCTCAAATAGCAGTAGAATTTGCCAGAAGAATCATCCCTCCTCATATAAGACCAAGTTTTGAAGAACTTGAAAATCTAATGAAAGGTAGGAAATAGTGTCTACTCCTCCTATTATTATTAAAAAAGTTAAAAAAGTTGTAGGTGGACATCATGGAGGTTCTTGGAAAATTGCCTATGCAGATTTTTTAGCTGGAATGATGACCTTTTTTCTTCTTATGTGGTTAATTAGTATGATGTCTCCTAAACAAAAAGCCAGTATTGCAGCTTATTTTAGAAAATTTAACATATTTAAAAAAGCTGGTATCAGTATGCTTATGGAATATTATAGAAAAGGAACTATAACTTCATCTTATACAGGATTATTACCTGAAAAAGAGATGACTATTAAAAAAGAAGCAGAAAAATTAAAAAAGATAGTAGAAACTCGTCTCAAATCTTTAAAAGAAAATGTTCTTATAAAAAGACAAAGAAATACTATAAGGATTGAAATTATAGATTTACTTAATAAACCCATGTTTTTAAGTGGAAGCGCTGAACTTACTCCGGAGGCAAAAAAAATTCTGGATATCTTTGCTCAAGAGCTAAAGGATTTACCTGTTAGTATTTCTGTAGAAGGACATACTGATGCTTTGCCTTCCAAAAGAGGTAAAATCGGAAACTGGGAGCTTTCTACAGCCCGTGCTCTCTCTGCTATGTTAGAACTGGAAAAAAGTGGAGTTCCTGCTAAAAAAATAAAAGAAGTAGTAGGATATGCTGATAACTTTCCTCTTTTTAAAAATCCCAGAGATCCAAGAAATAGAAGAATATCTTTGGTAATTCATTTTAATTTTGAAAATAAGCTTATTTCAAAAACTCAAAATGAAACTGCTCCTTAATCTGAACCCCTTAACCTAAAAATCACTTTTACAGGAACCTTATCAAAACCTAAATTTTTTTGAAATTTATTTTTTATAAATTTTTCTATATTCTTAGGAAGTTCTTCTGGATCTATGTTGGTAAAAACTACAAATGTAGGAGGTTTTATATCTACTTGAGTAGCATAATAAAATTTAACTTTTTTACCCTTTACATTAAAACTATAATTTTCTTTTAAATCTTCCAAAACTTTATTTACTAAAGCTGTATTTACTCTTAAGCTATATTGCTGATAGATTTTATCTACCAATGGTAAAATCTCTTTAATCCTTCTACCAGTTTTAGCAGAGATAGTTAAAATTGGCATCCAAGACATAAATCTAATTCCATATTTAATATTTTCTAATAACAAATTTCCTGCTTCTCTTTTATTGTCAAATAAATCCCATTTATTAATTAAAAAAATGCAAGCTTTACAGTGCTTTTGAACCTGTCTTAATAATCTCTGATCCTGATTAGTAATCCCTTCCTCTGCAGTAACTATAAAAAGAACTACCTCCACTTTTTTTATAGTATCTAAAGCTTTATCAACACTAAATTTTTCAGCTCTTTCATCTATTTTAGTTCTTCTTCTTATACCAGGTGTATCTATTAAAAGATATTTCCTACCATCAGGTAAAGTTAAAAGAACATCCACACAATCTCTGGTAGTTCCAGGAATTTCTGAAACAATCATTCTTTCGTATCCCAAAAGCCTGTTTATTAAAGTGCTCTTCCCTACATTTGGTCTTCCTAAAATAGCGATTTTAACAGGTTCCTCTTCTGGAATTTCTTCTAAAGCATTCTTAGCTAAATTTTTAATTAATTTTTTTAACTGATCTACATTCTTATTATTTTTAGCAGAGATAAAAACAATATCCTCAAATCCTAAGGAATAAAAATCCAAAGCATTATCTTTATCCTTTTTACTTTCAACTTTATTAATTACTAAAATAACCTTTTTACCTTTTTTTCTCAAAAATTCTGCTACATTTATATCCTCAGCTGTTAAGCCTTGTTTAGCATCCACTACAAACAGAATAAGATCCGCATCTTTTAAAGCATCTTCTACAATCTTTATAATAGTTTTATTAAAAAACCCTTCTCCACCCCAATCAATACCACCTGTATCAAGCACATAAACTCCTTTATTTTCTTCCAATTCTAAATAGCCTTCTATCATATCTCTGGTTATTCCAGGAGTTCTTTCTACAATAGCCTTTTTTTCTCCTATTAAGGTGTTAAATAAGGTTGATTTACCTACATTTGGTCTTCCAACAATTACTACTTTAAACATACCTTACCTTCTAATTTTTTTCTTACTTTTGGAAATAATTCCAAATTAACATTTGGAACAAACTGAGCTCCAGTAAATATTTCCATAAATTTAGGTTCTCTATTGAGTTCTATATAAGTTATGTTTCCCAGAATAGATCTTATCTCTTCAAAATCAGCCTTTTTAAGAAATTTTAAGGCCCCTTCTCCTGCTGCATTACCTACTCCTATAGTTTTGCTTAATGCCTCTTCAGGCAACATTCCTAAGGTCACTGCTGAATCCACATCTATTTTATTTCCAAAACTTCCTGCTAAATAAAAAGTATTTATATCCTTAAAAGTAATCCCTATTTTTTCACAGAGTAAAGTTAAAATAGTAAACATAGCACCTTTAGACCTTAAAAAATTTTTAACCTCTCTTTCTTTAATATAAATATAATTCCCCATAGCTGTTTCTTCAGGAAAAGCCACTATAAAAGCTAATTCATCATTTATTTTTTTAAACCTCTCTGGGAAAGATTCTTTTTGGAATTTTCCTTCAAAAGATAAAAGTCCATTAATAAACATCTGTGCTATAAGTTGAATTATGCCTGAACCACAAATTCCAATAGGAGTTTTATTTCCTATGGTTTTATATTCTATTTTTTTAGTTAAAATATCTATTTCAACCCTTTCTATAGCTCCTTCTTTAGCCTGACAACCACACTCTAATATTCCTCCCTCTAAAGCTGGACCAGCTGCACCTGAACAGACTAACAAAAAATCTTTATTTCCTAAAACTACCTCTGCATTTGTTCCTACATCTATAAAAAAATAAAAACCATCCTCTTTTTTATAAATTTCAGAAAAATAAAGACCTGCTATAATATCTCCTCCAAAATAAGTTCCTGCTGAAGGGAAAATAAAAACCTTAGCCAAAAGATGAGCTTCTAAACCAAGCTCCTTAGCTTCTAAAAGATCATACCAATTGGTGCAAGGAACATAAGGCTCTAAAAAGATATAATTTACAGGTAAACCTGTTAAAAAATGACTCATAACTGTATTTCCACAAACAGTAATATAATAAATTTTATCCTTAACAGATCTTAATTCTTTATTAATAGCATCAATAGTTATTCTGTTCACATATTCTAATTTTTCTTTTTTTCTGGCAAAGTGTAACCTTGTAAGAATATCTTCTCCTATTTCAATCTGGGGATTTGTTATAGAGAACTTTTTTAAAACTTCTTTTTTTATAAAATCATAAAAATAAAAAGCTATAGTTGTGCTTCCTAAATCTATAGCTACTCCTAAAATCTCTGAGGGTTTTTCTGAAAATATTTCCAGAATTTCGTATTCTCTTTCTTTTTTCCCTAAAACTACCCAGACTTTGAAATCTTTTTCTCTCAAAACATAAGGAAGTTTTTTTAAAATATAAAGAGGTATCTTTATAGGATCCTTTATATGCTTATTTAAAGCTTTAAGCAAAATTTGAGAATCAAAATTCCATTGACCTAAAATGGGTTTAGGCACATCTAAAAATATTACCTGAATAGCTTCTTTTAAATCTTTGTCTTTTAAACATCCACTACACATTGTGCTATCCATAAATTATTTCCTTTTTTTACCTCTGCCAAAGTAAAAGTAGCTCCTTTTACCTCAACACCATAACCAAATTTTTCAGGATCATAAAAAATTCCTGAAAGTTCTCCTTTTAATACATACTCCCTCTCTTTTTCTTTAATCTCTCCTTTAAATTCTAAAAATAAGACCTTTTCTAAATAAAATAAGGTCAAAACTTTATTAATAAATATAACAAACAACTCATCTAAAAATTCAGATTTCAATTCTATTGAATAGGAAACATCTGGTTTAAGATCTTCCAAGTTTACATCTTCTATAATAAGATTAGAAAGCGCTTTTAAAGCATTGGAAAAAGCCTCTTCTAAGGTTTTTCCATAACCTCTTATACCAATATCTGCTCCATGTTCAAAAATTTCGAATTTTCTCATTTCCTCTCTCCAAAATTTTAAATTTAATCTAATTCTTTATTATAGGTAAATCTTTTGCAAAAATTATCACTTTCTAAATAAACAGGTATAAAAGGAAATAAAACAGAAGCCAAAAAATTTTTTCTTTTTTCTTTTTCAAAACATATTAAAAAATAATCATCTTTTGGAAAAATATAAATAGCTCCTTTTTCAAAAGTTGTGTAATGCTCAAGTTTCATTTTCCTTAACAATTTTAAAAACTCTTTATGAGGATGATATTTTCCTCTTCCAGAAGTTAGAATTACCTCAGGTTTTAGCCAATTTAAAATTCTCTTATCCAGACCCCATTTAGAACCATGGTGAGGAGAAATTAAAATTTCTACTGGTAATATTTCTCCTCTTTTTTTCATTCTGTAAAATCGCTCTTTATCAATATCTCCTGGAAAAAGAACTGTTAATCCTTTATATTCCAAATAAACTACTAAACTCTCTCTATTAAGAATTTTATATGGTCTTTTACCAGGAAAAAGAAAAAACTCACTTTCATTGATTTTAATAGCCTGTGAAGTTTTAATTGTTTCAGGAAAATATAAAGGATTAACCTTTTGCCAGTCTTCACTTTTGAAATCTCCTGAAATTATTCTTTTTACATAAAAATCCTGTGTTAAAATATTTAAGCCTCCGCAATGATCCATATCAGGATGGGAAATAACTATTAAATTCATTGTATCTATGCCTAATTTATTTAAAACTGGCTCTAAATAAATCTTAGTCCAGTTAAACTTATTATATAGATAATTAGGACCTGTATCAATCATAATATAATCTTTTTGATTTTTAATCAAAATAGCATTTGCTCTTCCAACATCAAATATAGTAATATAAAATATTTTTGTATAAAAATAATTCATAAGCGTATAACTAATAGCCATAACAAGTAAAAATATTCCATATCTTTTGTATATATTTTTATAATATTTGCTTAAAATAAAAAGCAAAATTATTCCAAAACACCAGAAAAGTAAAAATATATTAATAGGAACACTTGGTTTATAAATTATTTCAAAAAATGGAATTTTTATATAAAAATTAAATAAAGAGCCTAAAACATTGCTTAGTTTAATAGCAATATTTTCATTTATGAATGATAATAAAGCTATAAAAATAGAGAATGGAATAAAAATAAAACTCCAAAATATTGTAGCTAATAGATTATTTAAAATAATAGCAATTGGAAATTTGCCGTTTATATAAAAAATAAAAGGGGCTATAAAAAAGCTAACAATTAAAGAAATAAAAATTGAGTAAGCAATAAATTTTAAAAATCTATAATATACAATATCACAATTAAACCTATCTTTAAAATAAATATCAAATAATCTGTTTCCTATAATTAAACCTAAGGTTGCTATAAAAGAAAGCTGGAAGGATAAATTTCCAATCAAATAGGGCTGAAATAATAGAATAAAAAAAGCTGTAAGAAATAGTATAATTAAAGACGAAGTAGATCTAAAAATCAATTTGTTTAAAACAAAAAGACTTAAAAAAACAAAAGCTCTCAGAGCTGAAGGACAAAATCCTGAAAAAGCTAAAATAAGAAAAGCTCCTGGCAAAGCTAAGAGATAAGAAATATTTTGTAACGGATAACCAATTCTAATAACTGATGTATATTTAAGAATAAAATAGCTAACACTATAAAATAGACCAAATAAAATAGCTAAGTTAAATCCAGAAATAGCTAATTGATGATAAAGACCTTGATTTTTAAGCTTTTCTAAATATTCCTCAGGCAAATTATATTCTACTCCTAAAACAAGAGCCTGAAAAAGCCCTTTGCTGGTTTTTGATAATTTTTCAGAAAAATTCAATAATTTGTATCTTAAATATTCTAAACTAAATTTGTTTTCAAAATTGCATATAAAATCTTCATCGTTTACCAGAACAAGTTCCTGTTCTATTCCTTTTACCAAAAGTCTTTTATATTTTTCTGTATAAAAAGGGTTTAAATATTCTTTATACTTTTTGAATTTAAAATTAATTAAACATTTTTCTCCAGGAATAAAAAGCTTTTTATCTGTTTTAAAAATAAAGTCTCCTATAGAAGGACTATAGGCTAAAACAAGATAGCCTTTATAATAGGGATCAACTCTTTTAATCTGGGTTAACAACTCTGTTTCCTGTTTTAATTTTGGCTTGTTTTTATCAAACAATTTATTCCAATAAAACAATCCGAAAAAATATGAGGAAATCAAGAAAACAATCCAAATAATGCAAATTTTAGATCTTCTTAAAGCAATAAAAAATATTATTAGAAAATACCAAGGGAATTTATAAAAAGACAAGAACCAACCCAAGATAAAAGCAGAAAGAAAAATAAAAATTAAACTATTTTTTTCATAGAATATACTATTTAATATATTATTCCCTTTTTCCAAAAAGGGCTTCTCCAATCCTTATAATCGTAGCTCCCTCTTCTATAGCTACTACATAGTCGTTAGTTGTGCCCATGGAAAGCTCTGTAAAATCTTCATTCATGTAAGGCTTAAGCTTCTCAAACAGATTTCTCATTTTTATAAAATAAGGGCGAGCTTCTTCAGGATTTTCTTTATAAGGAGGCAAACACATAAGTCCTTTTATTTTAATTCTATCAAAATTTTTTACTTCCTGAATAAATTCTTCAAGCTTATCTGGTAAAATTCCGGCTTTGGTGAGCTCTTCTCCAATATTTACTTCTATAAAAACTGGAACCACAAGATCCAGTTTTTTAGCGTATTTTTGTATAGTCTTAGCAAGCTCAATTCTATCAAGTGTTTCAATAAGACTAAAAAGTTTAAGAGCTTTTTTTACTTTATTTGTTTGGAGTCTTCCAATAAAATGCCATTCTATAGAAAAGTCTTTTAATTCTTTTATCTTTTTTTCAGCTTCTTGCACATAATTTTCTCCAAAGAGTTTTATTCCCAATTCATAAACTATCTTAATTTTTTCTACAGACTGCTTTTTAGAAGCTCCAAGTATTTTTATTTTTCCTGAATCTATTCCTGCTTTTTGACAGGCTTTTTCTATGTTTTCTTTTATTCTATAAAAATTTTCTTTAATAAATTTCTTAATATCTTCCATTTATAATCTCCTTTTCAGTAATTATTAAATCTAATTTTTGATCATGTGGTTCCAAAGGAAGGGTATCAAAAATTTGGAAAGAAAAAGCAACTCCAATTTTAAAAGCTTTGGTCTTGGCAAGCACTTTATCATAAAATCCTCCTCCATAACCTATTCTACCTTTTTTCATATCAAAGGCAACTCCTGGCACAAAAATAAGCTCAAGTTTTTTTATATCAATCTCTGGATTTTGATAAGGAGGTTCTAATATATTAAACGACCCAGGTATAAGGTCTGAAAAAGAAAAAATTTGATGAAATGTAAGAATCCTTTCCTGCAGATGAGTTTTTGGTAAAAAAATCTTTTTTCCTTCTAAAAAAGCTCTTCCTATTAAGATTTTTAAATCTACCTCTCCTGCTTTTGCAAAATAAAAAGCAATATAAGTACTTTTTTTATAAACAGAAAGTTCCGCAATTTTTCTGCAGATTTCCTTACTCCATTTATTTAGTAATTCCAAAGAATGTTTTTTTCGTAAAGCATAAATCAACTTTCTTATTTCTTTTTTAGAAAAATTTTTTTTCATTTTTGATTTTTTAAAATTTCTGATATCAATTTTTAAATTTTAATCTTAATTCTAAGCAAGACAACAGTGATGGTGAATTTGAAAAATTTATTTACTCATTCATTTAGAACTTTTAAAGTTTAATTAAAAAAATATGATATACTCATTTTTAATAAAAATTGAATAATATTGCTTACTCTCAAGTTTTTAATGTTAGAATGAGATAAGTATAAAGCTGGTAATCATATTGGAATTTGCAATTATACTAAAAATGTTTCAAAATTTCGCATAGAATTACAATTATCAAAAATCTTAAAAAGATAAAACGCCCCCCAAAATGGGGGCTCAAAATTCTTCACTTTAAAAAAATGAAAAATCTTTTTATCTTGGAGTTCCTGCCTTTCCTTTTTCGGCAACCAATAATCTGGTTAAAGCTCTCTGAAGAGCAGCTCTTGCTCTGGCATAATCAATCTTTTCAGCCTGAGCTGCATATTGTTGAAGTCTTTTCTCAGCCCTTTCTTTTGCTTTCAATGCTCTTTCTACATCTATTTCCCAAGCCCGCTCTGCAGCTTCTACCAGAAAAGTTATTTTATTATTTGAAACTTCGCAAAAACCACCGCTTATAGCTACCCATTCTTCCTTACCATCTACTTTATAATGCAAAGGGCCTATCTTAACTGCAGCTACCATAGGTGCATGATTAGCAAGCACACCAAATTCACCAGCTACACCAGGAGCAGTTACTATATCAACTTCCTCACTAACTACTACCCTATCTGGGGTTATTATTTCAAGTAAAATCTTAGCCATTTAACCCTCCGTTAGCCCTCCATTAACTTCTTAGCTTTTTCTACAGCTTCTTCTATAGTTCCAACCATATAGAAAGCCTGTTCAGGCAAGTCATCATATTTACCTTCTAAAATTTCTTTAAATCCTCTAATAGTATCTTCAAGTTTTACATACTTTCCAGGAAGCCCTGTGAACTGTTCAGCTACATGGAAGGGCTGTGAGAGATATCTCTGAACTTTTCTTGCACGGGCAACAATAAGTTTATCTTCCTCAGAAAGTTCTTCTACACCAAGAATTGCAATAATATCTTGAAGATCTTTATACCTCTGTAATACCTGCTGAACCTGACGAGCTACACTATAATGCTCCCACCCAATAACATTAGGATCTAAAATACGAGACTGAGAATCTAATGGGTCAACTGCTGGATAAAGACCAAGCTCTGCAATCTGTCTTGATAAAACGACTGTTCCATCAAGGTGAGCAAATGTAGTAGCTGGTGCTGGGTCTGTTAAGTCGTCTGCAGGAACATAAACACACTGAACGGAGGTAATAGATCCTTTAGTGGTAGATGTAATTCTTTCCTGTAAAGCACCAATGTCTGTAGCAAGTGTAGGCTGATATCCAACTGCAGAAGGCATTCTTCCTAAAAGCGCTGAAACTTCCTGGTTAGCCTGAGTAAAACGATAAATGTTATCAATAAAGAGAAGCACGTCTTGACCTTCTTCATCTCTAAAATATTCTGCTAAGGATACTGCTGTATGAGCAACTCTTGCACGATGCCCAGGAGTTTCATTCATCTGTCCATAAACAAGTGCTGCTTTATCAATAACTCCAGATGACTTCATCTCTAAATACAATTCATTTCCTTCACGGGTTCTCTCTCCAGCTCCGCAGAAAACTGAAATACCTCCGTGCTCCATAGCAATGTTATGAATCATTTCCATCATAACAACTGTCTTACCAACTCCTGCACCACCAAAGGTTCCCATCTTACCACCACGAGGGAAGGGAACCAAAAGGTCAAATACTTTAATTCCTGTTTCTAATACTTTAATAGTAACATCTTGTTCTGTAAGAGCTGGAGCTGGTCTGAAAATAGGATAATATTTATCAGTCTGGATAGGACCGGCTTCATCAACAGGATCACCCACAGCATTTATAATTCTTCCTAAGGTCCCCCTTCCTACAGGAACCATAATAGGAGCACCTGTGGCCAAAACCTCTTGTCCTCTCTTTAATCCATCTGTATAATCCATAGCAATACAACGAACTACATTATCTCCTAACTGCTGAGCAACTTCTAAAACTAAATTCCATTCCCTATCGTCTATCATCGGATTGGTAACTTTTAAACAGTCTAAAACCTTAGGAACTTTTCCAGGAGGAAACTCTACGTCTACAACACATCCCATTATCTGAACTATTTTCCCTAATACTTTCTCTTCAGCCATATTTTAACCTCCCTTACTTAAACTCTTTTTTGTTCTATATTTTTTATCCTTTACTTATTGCCTCAGCTCCACCTACAATATCCATTAACTCTTTTGTAATTGTTGCTTGCCTTACTTTATTATAGAATAAAGTTAACTGTTTTACCATATCTCCACAAGCTCTATTAGCATTATCCATAGCTGTCATACGAGCTGCCTGCTCACTTACTGCTGTTTCAAGCATAGCAGCAAAAACTATAGTATTTATATAAAGTGGTAAAAGCTCAGGTAAAAGTAACTCTTCTTCAGGTTCATAAATATAAGAATATGCTGTTTTCTTTTGTTCAGCAACTTCTTCAGTAGCTTTTTCAAAACTTAAAGGTAACAATTTTTCCATCTTTGGAATTTGTTTTACTATATTAATAAAATATCCATAAATTATATAAACTTCATCCCATTCCTGAGAAAGAAAAGCCATCATAGCCGAACGAGCAATCTTACGAGCATCCTGCATTAAAACCTTACCCATAACATCAGTATACACCTCTTTTACTGTAGCTCTCTTTGAAAAATATTGAACTCCTTTTTTACCTACACAAATTAATTCTACCTCTTTTCCTTCTTTTTTAAATTTAGCTATAGCTTTTTCAGCTTCTTTTATTAACATAGCATTAAAAGCTCCACATAACCCTCTGTCAGCCGTTATTAAAATAATCCCTACTTTTTTAACTTCTCTCACTTGTAAAAGCTCTATTCTTTGAGCATTAATTCCTCCGGAACTTAATAAATCTGCAATAACCTCTTCAAATTTATTTCTGTACGGACGGAAACCCTCTAATCTCCCTTGGATAGAACGTAATTTAGCAGAAGCCACCATATTCATGGCTTTAGTAATCTGACCAATTTTCTTAACTGCCTCTATCTTCTTCCTAATATCTCTTAAACTTGGCATCCTATCCCCCTCTATTTAAAACCAAATCTATAATCTATTCATCCATTTATGGAACAGGCACTGGTTCTATATTGTTATTTTTCTTAAACTGCTCATTAAATTCTGTTAACGCCTTTTTCATCTTTTCTTCTAATTCAGGACTAATCTCTTTCTTTTCTTTAATCTCTTTATAAATTTCAGGATATTTACTTTCAATAAATTCATAAAGTTCTCTCTCATATTGTCCTAAAACTTCTAAAGGCATCTCATCTAAAAATCCTCTGGTTCCTGCAAAAAGAATACAAATTTCTTTTTCTACAGGTAATGGTTGATATTGAGGTTGTTTAAGAATTTCTACTAAACGAGCTCCTCTATGTAAAACTCTTTGTGTAGCTTTATCAAGTTCAGATCCAAACTGAGCAAAAGCTGCTAATTCTCTGTACTGGGCTAATTCAAGTCTTAATCTACCTGCAACCTGTTTCATAGCTTTAATCTGAGCAGCACCACCAACTCGAGAAACCGAAAGACCAACATTAATAGCAGGACGAATACCAGCAAAGAATAAACCAGGCTCTAAATAAATCTGTCCATCAGTAATAGAAATAACATTAGTAGGAATATATGCAGATACGTCACCCTGCAAAGTTTCAACAATAGGCAAAGCTGTTAAAGATCCACCACCATATTTATCATCTAATTTAGCAGCTCTTTCCAAAAGTCTGGAGTGATTATAAAAAATATCTCCAGGATAAGCTTCACGTCCTGGAGGCCTTCTTAAAAGAAGTGAAATTTCACGGTATTCTGCAGCCTGTTTAGATAAATCATCGTAAATAATCAAAGCATGTCTACCTGTATCTCTAAAATACTCACCAATAGCACATCCAGAATAAGGAGCAATCCACTGAAGTGCTGCAGAGTCAGAAGCACAAGCTGCAACTACTGTAGTATATTCCATAGCTCCATATCTACGCAAAGTCTCAACAATCTGAGCCACTGTAGATCTTTTTTGACCTATAGCTACATAAATACAATAAACATCTGAATCTTTTTGCGCTAAAATAGCATCAATTCCTATAGCAGTTTTACCAGTCTGTCTGTCACCGAGAATTAACTCTCTCTGACCTCTTCCAATAGGAGTCATAGCATCAATAGCCTTTATACCAGTATACATAGGTTCATTAACAGGCTTTCTTTGAATAATACCAGGAGCTTTAATCTCAATTCTCCTATACTCCTTAGCCTGAATAGGTCCTTTTCCATCCAAAGGTCTTCCTACAGGATCTATAACTCTTCCTATAACTGCTTCTCCTACAGGAATAGACGCAACTCTTCCAGTTCTTTTAGCAGTATCTCCTTCCTGAATTTTTGTATAATCTCCCATAATAGGAATACCAACATTATCAAATTCTAAATTCAAAGCAATTCCTACTTCTCCACTTTCTGGAAATTCAATAAGCTCCATATATTCACAATTCCTTAATCCAAAAACACGAGCAATACCGTCTCCAACAGATATAACTACTCCCATCTCATCCAAATCTATTTTTTTCTCAAATTCCTCAATCCTTTTTTTAATTAAATCGCTAAGTTCTTGTGCCTTTATTGCCTGCATTTATAGCACCTCCCCTTTTATGATTTCTTTAAATTTCGCCAATTGGGTCTTAATGGTTCCATCAAATACAAAATCCCCTATCTCAATTTTTACCCCACCTATAATACTATCATCAACTTTGGATTCCAAAATCACTTCCTTTTTAAAATAAGCTTTTAAAGCCTCTTCAAGTTCCTTCTTTTCTTCTTCACTTAAAGGAAAAGCAGTAATAACTATTCCACGAGCAATATTCAATTCTTCATCAAGTAATCTCTGATACATCTCTACAATTTCTTCAATAAATTGTATTCTCCTTCTTTCTATCAGAAGTTTTAAAAATCTCTCAACTTCTGGGGCCACCTCTACAGCTTTTAAAACCTCATTTATAATCTCCATCTTTAAATCTGGAGGATAAATAGGATTCTGTAAAGCTGCTAATACTTCTGGCATTTCATTTAATAAATCTTTTATCTGCTTTAATTGTTCCCCAAACTCTTTAGTTTTACCTAATTCCTTAGCTGCATTAAAAAGACCCTTAGCATACTTGAGTGCTATCACCAGTCCTCTCAATGGAGTACCCTCCCTTTAATTTCATTTATAAATTCTTTAAAAATTCTTTTTTGGTCTTCTTCATTAATATTTTTTCTAAGAATTTCCTCTGCTAATTTTACTGAAGCTTCAGCAGCTTCCTCTGCTAAAACTTTTTTGGCTTTCTCAATCTCCTGCTGAATATATAATTCAGCTTGTTGCTTAATTCTTTCTGCTTGAGCCTCTGCCTCAGCTATAATCCTCTCTTTCTCTTTTATACCCTGCTCTACATAGTTTTGATAGATGGCTTCTGCTTCTTTTTCTAAATTTTTAACCTTTTCTTGAAGTTCTATATATTTAGCCTCCGCCTCTTTTTTCTTTTCTAAAAGTTCATTATATTGCTTTAATAAATTTTCACGACGATTTCTAAACATATCAGCAACAGGCTTTCTCGCATACTTATAAAGAATTAATACTAACGCTATAAAATTCAGTGTAAACCAAATAAAATTCCTAATCTGTTCAGGCGTTACTCCTCCATGATGCTCTTCTCCTGTCTCAGCTCCCCAAACCTTAGCAACCCCTAAAATTATTAAAAATAAAACAAAAATAAAAAGATCTTTTGACCTTCTCATACCTTCCTCCCTAATACTCTTTCAACAATAAGTGAAGCAAACATCTCTATATTACTCTGAATCTGTTTTCTTACTCCCTCCAACTGTTTTGCAAATTCTTGAGCCCATTTTGCTTTATATTCTTCTACCTCCTTCATAACCTTAGCCAAAAGCTCCTTTTCTACTTTACGAGCTTCTTCTTTTAAAAGCTCCCTTTTGCGAACCCCCTCTTCTCGAGCCTTAGCTAAAGCCTCTTCATATTTTCTAACAGTCTCTTCTGCTGAAGCTAATAATTCCTGAGTTTCTCTTTCTAAAGATTGAAAATGAGCCTCTCTTTCTTTTATATAAGACATAACAGGTTTAATCAAAATTTGATACAAAATAAAAGTCAAAAGCAAAGCCTCTATTATTTGGATAATAAGAGTTATATCAAGATTTATCATCGCTAACCCCACTCCTTTATTTTAAAATTTATCCCTTATTTATTTCTTAAAGCTACATTTGTATTATAAATTCATAAAAAGTCAAGTTTTAAAAATATATAAAAAACTAAACTATTTAAAGAAATAACGCCTTAAAGCAATATTAAAAAGCAAAGATAGCAAAATATAAAGAGAAATGAGGTAAGATCCACCATAACTAAGAAAAGGAAATGGAATCCCTGTCATAGGTAAAATCCCTGTAATCCCACCTACATTAAAAAATATCTGCCAACTTAAAATCAAAACCACACCAAGGCTTATATATTTTCCTAACCAATCTTTTGCTGTTTGAGATACCTTTAAAGCAAAAAATAAAAAAGAGCCATATAAAAAGAAAAAAATACTTGCTCCTAAAAAACCCCAAGTTTCACACCAAACCGCAAAAGCTAAATCAGTATGTTTAGCTGGAATGTAATTTAATCTTGTAGACCATCCTTTCTTAAATCCATGACCAAATAAACCTCCTGAACCTATGGCTATAAGAGATTGGTTTAACTGATAACCCCAAGTTTTAGCATATTTTTCAGGATATAAGTAGCCATAAATTCTACCTTTTTGATAAGGTTTTAAATGCTTCCAACCTATTGGAATAACTACAGCTCCTATTATTACTACACTTAAAAAAATAGTAATAAGCACTTTGCGCTCAATTCCTATGAATATTAAATAAGTAAAAAACATAAAACCCATTACCAAACTATATTCCAAATGGTTTCTCATAACCAAAATAAGCGGCACACCTAAAATTATTAAAAGTTTTATAAGAACTCTTTTGCTAAGATATGGAGAAGCTTCCAAAGAAGCTATATACCCTATAATAAAAACCAAAAGAGGTTTTAAAAATTCTGAAGGCTGAAAATTAAAAAAACCCAAATTTAACCAGCGTTTTTTCAAAAAAAACATAACAAGTAAAATAAAATTTAAAAATAAATAGATATACCATACCAATCTAAAAGAAAGGGTTCTATAATCTATAAAAAAAGTCAAAATTACAAAAATTGTTAATCCTAATACATGCCAAGTTAAAGTTTTAAAAAAGAAGGTTAATCCATCTCCCATACCTAACTGATTTAAAAGTCCACAACTTATTAAAAGAAATAAAAATAAAAATCCACTCCAATTTTCTTTTAAAGCGTTTAGAAAACTTTTATTTTTTCTCCATCTCATTTTTAGCTCTATTGATCTTTCTTTTGAAATCCATTTATAGAATCAGAAAATTCATTTATATTGAAATAAGCTTTGTAAATTTCACGAGCAATAGGAGCTGCAGAAGAACCTCCATGCCCTCCATGTTCTATAAATACAACAGTCACAATTTCGGGTTTGTCTCTCCCTGCATAACTAACAAACCAAGCATGGTATTCCAAACGAGAATTCTTGGAAGTTACCTGTGCTGTACCTGTTTTTCCAGCTACTAACAATTCCGGAATAAAAGCTTCCTTTCCAGTTCCTGATTTAACAGCTTCTATAAGCCCTCTTCTTATCCAAGATAAATATCGTGGATTAATATTTATCTTTCTCTCAATCACAGGATTAAATTTTATGGTTTTACCTCTTAAATCTTTTATTGCTTTAACCAAATAAGCCTTATAAAGATATCCTCCGTTAGCTATAACCATATATAATCTGACTAATTGTATAGGTGTAACAAGTAAATCTCCTTGGCCTATACTTGTATTTATTGTATCCCCTGGATACCAAGGCTCTTTTTTGTTCTTTATCTTCCATTCTCTATCAGGAACCAGACCTTCTTTTTCTTCAGGCCAATTTAAAACTTTTTCACCTAACCCCAATTTCCTGCTAAATTTTGCTAAATAATCTATATCCAACTTAGTAGCTATATTATAAAAATATACATCGCAGGATTCTGAAATAGCTTTTATTAAATTAACATTACCATGTCCTTTAAATTTCCAACATCTAAATATTCTTTTTCCATATTTAAAAAACCCAGGGCAAAAGTAAGTTTGACTAATATCTTTTATAATACCGTTTTGTAGAGCAGCCAAAGCTGTAACAACCTTATAAGTAGAACCAGGCGGATAAGCACTCAAAGCCCTGTTTAAGAAAGGTTTTTTCTTGGATAAAATCACCCTTTTCCATTCCTTGGGGTTAAATCCCTCTACAAATTTTTGAGGATTAAGAGAAGGACTGCTTACCATAGCCAAAATTGCTCCATTTTCAGGAGATAAAGCTACTATAGCACCTCTTTTTCCTTTTAAAAGCTTATAAGCCTCCATTTGTAACTTATGATTTATAGTCAGAATTAAATCTTTTCCAGGTATAGGTTTGTGCCTTGCTACTATCCTACCTAAACGTCCATAAGCATCTCTTTCAATCTCTATAAACCCGTTCTTTCCTTTTAAATAACTTTCATAAGCTTTTTCTATACCTCTTTTACCTATAAAATCTTCTATAGAATATCCTTTATCTTTTAATCTAAGATATTCTTTTTTGGTAATCCTTGAAACATATCCAATTAAATGAAAATAAATATCTTTATAAGGATAATATCTTTCTGATTCAACCTCTACTATAACTCCAGGTAAGTAATAAAGCCTTACCATTATTTTAGCTATTTCATCCCATCTTAAATCTTTTTTCAATAAAACCCTACCCCAACATTTCTTTTTTTCTAAATAATATTTCTCTTTTAAATTTCCTAAGTCTTCTCCCAAAAGTTTGCTAAGTTTATACAAAATTTCATCTTCTTTATTTTTGATAACATTCACATCTACATAAAGCTGAAATACTGCTTTATTAGTAGCAACTATTACACCATCTGAAGTAATAATCTGACCCCTGGGGGCTTTTACTACATAAGTTACTATAGATCTTTCCTTAGCTTTTTTATAATAATATCCATGTCTTATAATCTGAAGATAAAAAATTCTACCCCAAAGAATTAGAAAAATAACTAATATCAAAGCTTTAGCCCAAGCTATTCTATTTTCCCAAAAATAAGCTTTTAAAATCTTTTGCTTAGCTTCTTTAAAATCTCTTATTAAAAATTTTTCTATGTCCTTATCTTTTTTCATCTTCTTTATTCAACAGGCTCTTCAAAATGCGATAAAAAATTAAAATCCATAATAAGGTTATTGTTAAATAATAAATATTTTTTATTATAATATTTTCAATTATTTCCCAATCTATAGGTGCATCTAACCGATAAAAATATATTAAATTTTGAAATGTTAAAAATAAAAGTATATTAACTAACCACCAATATAATCTAGTTTTAGAAATCTCTAATTGTAAAATTGTTTTTAGTTTTTTCCATATCAATAAAATTGATAAAAAATATAAACTTGTTAAGAATTCTAAATTATTATCTAATCCAGTTATATAGCCTAATATAAAAAGAAAAAAATATAAACATAAACCTGAATCTACAAAAGTTAAAGTAGCTATAGCTAAGGAAAAAAGAATATTTCCAGGATAAACTAAAAAAAAATTAGTAAAAAAAATTTTAGCAAACAAAGACAGAAAAAATAAAGGTAAAAATATAAAAACAAAATCTTTAAAATTCATTATTATAATGGTATTTCAGGAATTTTTAAAAGTACAAAAACCAAATCTAAATTATGAAAATCTACTAAGGGTGCTACTTCTGCCAATTTAAAAACGGCTTGTGATGGATCCCTTCCAACTCTAATTACTTTACCTACTAACAAACCCTTAGGAAATAAAGCATCTTGTCCTGAGGTTATTACTTCATCTCCTGGTTTTACATCCGCTGTAGATGGTAAATATTGTAAATCACAATACTTCTCGGCTTTTCCTTTTAAAATTCCTCTATCTCCTGTTCTTATAATCTTTACATCTGCAGCAAAAGAAGGATGGGTTAAAAGTATCACTTTACTCCAACTTTTATAAACCTCTACTACTTGCCCTATTAATGCTACAGCTTCACCACCTGCAGCAGCTAAAACTGGCATTTGAGGCATAATACCATTTTTACTACCTTTATCTATAAAAATTATTCCAGAAAAGGGATCTAATGGTTTATAAATAACTTGAGCTGCAACTTTAGGGTATTTAAGATTAAATGAAATTTTGTAAAAATTTTCTAATTTCTTATAAATTCTTTCTCTTTCTTTATATTGAGCAAGTTGAGATTTTAATATTAAAACTTCCTGTTTTAACCTTTCATTATCCTTTTTTAAATTAATTAAAAAAAGATAATGTTCAAAAAAACTGCGGCTTTCACTCCCTGAAAAGGAAATTCCTTTCCATATAGGTTTTAAACCAAAACCTAAAATCTCATTTATAAAATTGGATCTATTTACAATATACCATAAGCCACTTATTAAAAATAATAATATTATTCCTATCCACAATCTATTAAATTTCATAAGAACTTTCAAAAAATAATTTTATTTATTGAATAGCCTTTTGATTAATAAACTCTTTTACCTTTTCTATATCAGCTGGTAATACTTCATATCTCTGAGGAAGACTAAAGAATTTCTCAATCTCTTCTGGAAGATCAATTTCAAAACCCAAAGCTTTACTCACTGTATCTGGAAATTTTGCTGGATGCGCAGTAGCTAAACAAATCATAGGATAATTCTCTTTAAATCTAAAACCTGCTCTTACTCCCACTGCTGTATGAGGATCTAAAATATAACCAGTTTTTTCATAAAAATCTTTGATCATTTTATAAGTTTCTTTTTCTGTAACCCTTTCAGAAAAAAAATCCTCCTGCACACGCTTTATTTCTTCTTCAGAAAATTTCAAAGCTTTTTCTTTAACAAATTTTTCCATAGCCTCTTTAACTTTATTTGAGTCTTCATTATAAAAATAATAAAGATATCTTTCAAAATTGCTGGCAATCTGAATATCCATAGAAGGGCTGATAGTAGGTTTAACTGTTGTTACAGAATAATCTCCGTAATTAACAAATCTATAAAGAATATCATTTTCATTTGTAGCTAAAATCAATTTTTCAATTCTTTTATCCCCAAGCATTCTTTTTGCTAAATACCCTGCAAAAATATCTCCGAAATTCCCTGTAGGAACAGCAATTCTTACCTGTTCCACTTTTTCTATTTCTGTTACTCTAAAATAAGCCCAGAAGTAATAAACTATTTGAGCCATTACTCTTGCCCAGTTGATAGAATTAATAGCAGTAAGATTATACTTTCTTTTAAAATTCAAATCCATAAAAATGGTCTTAACTATAGCTTGGCAATCATCAAAAGTCCCTTTAATAGCTAAATTAAAAACATTAGGATCTGCTACAGTTGTCATCATTAAAGCTTGAACTTGTGAAACCCTTTTATAGGGATGTAAAATAAAAATCGCAATATTTTTTTTACCTTTTACTCCATAAATAGCTGCTGAACCTGTATCTCCTGAGGTAGCTCCTAAAATATTTATTTTTTTACCTGTTTCTAAAAGTAGTTTTTCAAAAAGAACTCCTAAAAATTGCAAAGCTATATCCTTAAAAGCCCAAGTGGGACCATGAAAAAGCTCCAAAATATAAATATCTCCTATCTTAATTATTGGGGTAATATCTCTTGCTCTAAAATTAGCATAAGCTCTTTGAATAATTTCTATTAGCTCATTTTCAGGTATATCAGATACATAATACTTGAAAATTTCTAAAGCTAATTCTTGATAATTTAATTTCTTTAATTTTTCAATCTCTCTTTCTGAAAGTTGAGGGATTTTTTCGGGTAAAATTAATCCACCATCAGGAGCAAGACCTTCAAAGACAGTATCCTTAAATTTTATTTTTGACATTTCACCACGAGTGCTTATATATTCCATTATTTATCACCTAATATCCTTTGGTTTTTAAAATCTCTAATCTATTCCTCATTTTATCTATAAATTGACGAATATCAGCTTTAAATTCTGATAAACTCTGATGATTTTTTTGATACACTTTTAAAAGTTCATTTAACCAATACTCTATAGTTTCCCTTTCTCTTTGAGCAAGTTCCTTCTGAACTTTTTCTTTTAACTTAGCCAAAACCTTGGGATCTAAACCATCCATAATTAAAAGTTCCTCCTAATAAAGTAATTTTAAAGCTCTTTCCTTTACCCTACTTAAAATAGCTGTCACAATTAAATGTTCTGGTATTACCTCTTCATCTATTTCTTCGCAATCCTCTTGGCAAAATTTTCCACAGATATTTAAACATTTGTCTTTTTTAATCTCTACAAATTTTTCTATAGGTTGGTCATCTATTAAAATGGTATTGTTTAAATCTGGATATTCATTTATAAGTTCATAAGGTAAACTTTTTTTTCTCAAAACAAAGTTTTACTCCAAAATTTAAAAGCACTGGTTCTAATTTAAAAATAGCTTTTTCTAAATTTAAGTAAGTCTTGTTACATCTATCTATAACTTCTCCATCTCCATTCACAAATCTCTGCCAAGTAATTTTAATTATCTCCATTCTGTCTACCCCCTTTAAAATTACAAATTTATTTCCATTAAATCTTTTGCTAAAATTATTTCCCCTAAAAAACCTTTCTTTTTAAAACTCTCTAAATTTACCTTCTCACTATGAGGATAAAAATGGGTCAACACCACCCTTTTTACTTTAGCCTTTTTTGCAATATCTGCAATATCTTGAGGAGATAAATGATGTTCCACATATACTTCTTCGGAATTGGAACACTCTATAAGTAATAAATCTGCACATTTTGAAAGTTCTATCAGCTCTTCACAATAACCTGTATCTCCTGAATAAACTAAACTTTTATTTTTATATTCAAGCCTTATAGCCAAACTTTCTGGATTATGCTTTACAGGAGAAGTAAATGCTCTAAAAGGACCTATAAAAAAAGAATGACTTTTCTTTTTAGGAAGGGTATTAATTATTAATAATCCCTCTGGAGGTTCTACCCAGTTATTAAAAGCTCTTTTTAACAATTCAAAAAATATAGAAAAATCTTCAGCTGAATATAAATTGATAGGTAAGATCCTTTTATAACCCAAATTGTATCTTGTAGCAAAAAAGAAAGGAATCAAATCTGAAACGTGATCTGGATGAAAATGAGAAATAAATATAGCAGAAATGTCTTCCAATTTTTTGCCCAATTTTAAAATTTGTTTTATTACACCTGCACCGCAATCAAGCAATAGACAAAAATCTTCAGCTTCTAATAAATGCCCTGGTGCATTTCTATCTAACCGTATCCAACCTGTTCCAGAACCAAGAATTGTTAACTTCATTTTAAATTTAACCCCAGTTCTTTAGCAATTTTATCAAACTCTTTTTTATTTAAAACCCCTTTAGCCTCTTTTAATAAGATTTCGGAAACTTCTTTTTCTTTATTAAAATAAAGGTATAACCACGCCAAAAATAATAAAGTTTCTCCATCTTTATCTGGATAAGTAAAAACTTTTTTAAGATATTCAAAAGCTTTTTTATAATCTTTTTTATAAAATGCAAGTTTCCCAAGAAATATTTCTTCTTTATCTGTAAGATTCTTAACTGAATTTAAAAGTTCTTCTAACTCCTCATAAGCTTCTATATCCCAGAGAAATTTCATTAAAGATTCTCTAAATACATGATTTTCCGGCTCCAAAAGATAGGCTTTATAAAAATGAAATTTAGCTTTTTCTGTTTCTCCCTTTTTAAAATAAATTAAACCTATATTATGATGCACCATTGGATCCTCTTTTAAACATCCACAAAGTTGAGCTTTCAAAATCTTTTCTGCTTCATCCAGATCTCCCAAAGTATAATAAATTGCTGATTCACTCAATGCAAGTTCCACAGGTTGCTTGGTATATTCCTTAGCTAAGGAATAATATTTAAGGGCTTTATAAAGATCTCCCCATTCATAATAAAGGTCTCCTATCACATGATAGGTAAAACCCTCAAACATTATTATATTTTCATTATTAAGGCGTTTAGCATGTTCTAAAGCCCCTATTAAATAATTTAAAGGTGTGGCTTCTTCAGCTTTATATTTTTCCCATAAATCCTTAGTCAAAACCCCTATTTTAGCTGGTAATTTGGAAAATTTTTCTATCACTTCTATCTCTTGATAAGTTTTTCCCAAAAATAAAATTTTATCTTTTGATTTGATAAATCTTTGTGAATTATCTATAAAATTCTCTGCATCTTTAGGAATTTCATGATTAAAATCTACTAAAGCTAAAACCTCTAAGGATCCTGTTAAAAATTTGCTATTTAAATCTTCTAAAATTTTTAGATCCAAAGTTGGTAAGTACTTCTGTAAAATTTTCAAAGTTTTTTGAGAAAGATAAGAAAAATTCAGAATTTTAGATAGCTTCAACCAGTTCTCTATTTTTTCTAAATCTTGCTTATTTTTTAAAACTACCTCTATCGTCCAAAAAGACTTCCCTTTTTTCCATAAAGTTATTAATAATTTTCCAATATTACCCCATTCTAAAGGATAAAAAAATTTATCTTCCTCCAATCTAATAAAATTAAAATTTTCTAAATCTTTATAAATAACTTCTTCTGGCAATTCTATAAGATTTCCCCGAACTTCGTGATCTTCTAAAACAAATTCCAAAAATTTTTTAGAATAAATATTATTTTCTATATTTTCAATAATAAATCTTTCAGCTAAAACTAAATTAATCAAGCCATCCTTAGACTCCCTCTCATATTTTTTTAAAATTTCCTCTGTAGAATATTGAAAAAGTTCCTTCCAATTTAAACCCTTAAAAAATTCCAGCTTGCCTAAGGATGGAAGAAACCAATCTAAATTAGGAGGTTGTTTCAATTTCATTTTTAATCCTTTCAAAAGCTTTAATTATTTCTAAATAATCTTCTTTAAACAAACATCTCACATCAATTAACAAAATATCCTCATCTATCCTTACAATAATAGATGGTTTATTATCTCTTAAAATTTTCTGTAATCTTTGAGGTGAAAATTTAGAAGAATATATTCCCACAGCATAGGAAGGTAAGTCCAATGTAGGTAAAGCCCCACCTCCTGTTTTGGAAGCGGTTTCTACAATTTTAAATTCAAATTCTGGAATATTAAGTTTTTTTAATTTCTTACAGAGATTATATGCCTTTCTCTTTAATTCATCCTTAGGAGTTAAAATCATTTTTAAAACAGGAATATGTTTTACTGCCAGATTTTCATCTCTATAAAGACGCAAAGTAGCCTCAAGACCTGCCAAAGTAAGTTTATCAATTCTTAAAGCACGATTTAAAGGATTTCTTCTTATTTTTTCTATAAGCTCCTTTTTACCAAGAATAATTCCTGCTTGTGTTGCTCCAAGAAGTTTATCTCCAGAAAAAGTAACAATATCTATTCCTGCTTTTAAAACTTCTTGAACAGTGGGTTCCTTTTTATATCCATATTTAGAAAAGTCTACAAAACATCCGCTTCCTAGATCTTCCATAACAGGTAATCCGTATTTTTTACCAAGAGTGACCAACTCTTGAGTGGAAACCTCTTTAGAGAAACCTACTATAGCAAAATTACTTTTATGGACCTTTAAAAGTAAAGCTGTATTTTCTGTAATAGCATTTTCATAATCAAAAAGATGGGTCTTATTAGTAGTTCCTACTTCTTTAAGGATACACCCTGCCCATTTCATAACTTCTGGTATTCTAAATGAACCTCCAATTTCTACAAGCTCTCCACGAGAAACAATAACCTCTTTACCACATGCCAAGGTATTAAGAGAAATTAAAACTGCAGCAGCATTGTTATTAACTACCAATGCACCTTCTACTCCTGTAATTTCTTTTAAAATTTCCTCTACATGAACATACCTACTTCCTCTTTTTCCATTTTCTAAATCAAATTCTAAATTAGAGTAAAACTTAGCTATTTTAACAATTTCTTTTATAGCTTCTTCTGAAAGAGGTGATCTTCCTAAATTGGTGTGTATAACAACTCCTGTAGCATTAATAACTCTTTTTAAAGAAGGAGTTTCGTATTCCTCAAAGACTTTTTTCATTAAATTTTCTAAATAAACATCGTGCAATTTCTTTAATTCTCCTTTTTGCCATTTTTCTCTAATAATTTGAGTTACTCTGCGAGCTGGTTCTAAGAAATAGGAAATTGGATAATTGGAATAAATCTGAGAATATTTTTCTTTTAATTCGTTTACTGAAGGAATTCTCATCAGGAAGTAATTTTTTTCACAAATTTTTCAATCTTTTCTAAAGCTTTGATTAATTTCTCTTCTTCAGGAAGAAAAATAATCCGAAAATGTTTAGTTCCTGGTTTTTGTCCAAAACCACTACCATGTACCACTACGACTCCTTCTTCAAGAATAAGCCTTTTTGTGAACTCTAAATCACTTATATCTGAAATATCAATTCTTGGAAAAGCATAAAAAGCTCCCAAAGGTTTAACACAGGAAATATGTGAAATTTGGTTTAAACCATCAACGAGCAAATCTCTTCTTTTACGCAAGTCTTTAATGACCTGTTTAATATATCCATTTTCATTATTTAAAGCCTCTGGGATAGCAAATTGTAAGGGATGAGGGGCACAGAGTCGAGTCCTGGACAATTTATGGATAGCTTCTATATAATCTATTAGCATTTCTTTAGGACCTGAAATAATACCCCAGCCTATTCTAAAACCAGGAGCAAAATAATTCTTAGACAAACCATTAAAAGTAATTACAGGTATTTCATCAGTTAAAGAAGCTATAGAAATATGCTCTAAATTTTCTTCTAAAATAAACTGATCATAAATTTCATCAGAAAGAATAACTAATTGATATTTTTTAGCTATTTCTAATATTTTTTCAAGTGTTTCTTTTGAATATATAGCTCCTGTAGGATTATTAGGATTGATAATAGCTATGGCTTTAGTTTTTTTATCTATTAAAGCTTCTATATTATCTAAATCTGGTTCCCAATTGTTTTCTTCATCTAAAAAGTAAAATCTTGGCTCTATCTCAAATTTAGCCACAATAGCCTGATACAAAGGATAACACGGACAAGGCAATAAAATATTCTCTCCAGGATTTATTAAAGCTGCTATTGCAAATTCTATAGCCTCTGAAGCGCCTTGAGTGACATATATATCTAGAGGTTTAATTCCTTTTTTTAAAGCATAACTTTTAATAGCATCAACTGCCTCAGGAACGCCTACAGAATCAGAATAGGAGTTGTAGTTCTTATAAAGAGCTTCGCAAACCGCTTTTAAAATGGACTCAGGTGTTTTAAATCCATATTGAACAGGATCGCCAATATTTAAATAGATAAGCTCTTTTCCCTGCTTTTTTGCTTCTTTAGAAGCCTCTACTATATCTCTTATAGCATACTCTACATGGTAAGTTCTAAAAGCTGGATTCACTTTAAATGGGTTATTCATTTATAAATTGCCTCTTATTATAAATTAGAGTTTTATTAAAAATTATATAATTCTACCAAAAAAATATTTGTCAATCCCTTTTTGGGGTAATATAAAAAAATTTTTTTTCAATTTTAAAAACTTGATTTTTTCTTATTTAATTTTAATATTTGGAAAATATATTTTAAATACGGAGGAGACTGAATGTTAAAATACAAACCTAAAAAAGAGAATTATCCTTTGAAAGATGTAGATACACCAAATCTTTTCAAGGACTTTTTTCCTTATTCAGAACCTCCTAAAATCTTTTTTGATGGAAAATACATTCCTCCTCAACCTGCTGAAAAATTTTATATTACAGATACTACCTTCAGAGATGGTCAACAAGCCAGAGTTCCTTATACTCCTGAACAGATAGAAACTCTTTATAAATTTTTAAGCAAATTAAGTGGACCTAAGGGAATAATTAGAAAAACCGAATTCTTTTTATATACTGCCAAGGACAAAGAAGCTTTAGAAAGATGTTTAGCCTTAGGGTATAAATATCCTGAAATTACAGGTTGGATCAGAGCAAAAAAGGAAGATCTAAAATTGGTCAAAGAAGCCGGTCTTAAAGAAACTGGAATTCTCACTTCATGTTCTGATTATCATATTTTTTTAAAGCTTAAAAAGAATAGAAAACAGGCAATGGAAGATTATTTAGCTATTGTTAAAGAAGCTTTATCTCTTGGAATAAGACCGAGATGCCATTTTGAAGATGTTACAAGAGCTGATATATATGGCTTTGTAATTCCCTTTGCTATAGAACTTATGAAATTAAGAGAAGAAAGTGGAATAGATATAAAAATAAGGCTTTGTGATACATTGGGAGTAGGAGTTCCTTATCCTGAAGCCTGTCTTCCAATTAGTGTACCTAAGTTAATCAGAGCTTTTATAGAGGAAGCCGGAGTTCCTGAAGAACTTCTTGAATGGCATGGACATAACGATTTTTATAGAGCTGTAATCAATGCCTCTGTAGCCTGGTTATATGGTTGTACTTATGTAAATACGTCTCTTCTTGGTATAGGAGAAAGGACCGGAAATACACCTTTAGAAGCTATGGTTTTTGAATATATCTCTTTGAGAGGAACTTCCGATGGTATGGATACTACTGTAATTACAGATATTACCAATTATTATAAAAACATTCTTCATGAGAAAATACCTACCAGACAACCATTTGTAGGAGAAGAGTTTAATGCTACTAAAGCAGGTATTCATATTGATGGAATTATTAAAAATGAAGAAATTTATAATTCCTTTGATACTTGGAAATTACTTAAAAGACCTATTCAAATTATTATTACTGATAAAAGCGGAACTGCAGGTATTGCTTATTGGATTAATACCCACTTTGGTTTGGAAGGAGATAAAAGGATTGATAAAAGGCATCCTGGTGTAGCTAAAATCTATAAAAAGATACTGGAAGAGTATGAAAAAGGAAGAATCACTCCTATATCTAATGAAGAAATGCTCAATTATACTAAAAAATATATACCTGAATTATTTATCTCTGAATTAGATCATTTGAGAGATTTTGTAATAAATCTAATGACAAAATATATTGAAGATCTTGCTCAAGATCCAGATGTGAGATCCTTAGATCCAGCTAAAATCAGAAAAGTTTTGAAAAAATTTTTGGAGGATCATCCTTATGTGCAATTTATTTATGTAGTAGATGCTGAAGGAAAACCTATCATAGGATTAACTAATGATTTTCAATATGCTAAAAAATTCGCAGAATTCTTTGGCAAAGAAACTTTTGAAGACAGAGAGTGGTTTATAAGACCTATGAAAACAGGTAAAACTTATACCTCTAAATTTTACACATCAAAAATTACTTCAAACCTATGTATAACTATCTCTACACCTATAAGAGATAAATATGAAGAAATTACAGGTATTCTGGGAATGGACATCAAATTTGAAGATGTGGTGAAAATGGAAAACGGTTCCTATGAAATTTAAGTCTTTTTTCTTAGTAATAGTATTATTTCTATTTTTTAACAAGTTTCTTTTTTCTGAAGAAATTCCTAAAATTACAGTAGAACCTTATTCTTTTAGCAAAATTGTCGTAAAAGTTTCTTATTTTGAAGGAGATAAAAAACTTTCTTATAAACTTACACCTATTTTAATCAGACTTTTAAACTATCATATTTTCATTTTGGCTTCTTCCAATTCACCGCTTATTAAAACCTTTCATAAAGAGTATTTAATAAAGGGCGTTGTTCAAAAAAAGGGAAATAAAGTCTGTTTGGTGGCGGAATTATGGGATAAATTGGAAAATAAAGTCTTAGAATCTTATAAAATAGAAGGACCTCTTAGTTATCCCTATTTGGTTGTTTATTCTCTTTGCAATAAAGTAATAGAAAAATTAAGTAATTACAAAGGTTTAGCTTTTTCTAAAATTGTTTTTGTAAAAAGAACTTCTTATGGAGATAAGCTTTATATTAGTGATTTTTCAAAGGTAAATCCTCATCTTATAACAACTGCTCCTCTTATTTTATTTCCCAAATTTTCTCCACAAGGAGATAAATTAGCTTATTTAATTTATAAAAAAAGAAGGTATTTTTTAGAGATTTATGACTTAAAAACACATATTAAAAAAAGTTTTTTCATAAAAGGTCTTTGTTCCACTCCTGTTTGGTCTTCTGATGGAGAAAAAATATTTTTAACTATCGAAAATAAGAGTAAAATTGGTATAAATGAATTTAATATTAAAACCGGAATCCTAAAAGTTTTACTAAGAGGCGAAGGTGTTTATCAAGTAGGTTCTGTTTCAAAAGATGGTAGATTTTTAGCGTATGTATATGACAGAAGAACAGGGAAACCTAAAATTTATCTTTTAGATTTAAATACACTAAAAAGTTATAGAATCTCAAAAGCTGTGAGATATAATACTTCTCCAAGATTTTCTCCAAAAGGAGACTATTTACTTTATCTGGCAAAAAGTGGAGGATATACTTTCATAGTTTTATATAATTTACATAGCCATAATAAAAAAGAGATAGTTTTTCCTGGAAGTCTTGAGGATCCTGCTTTTTCACCTACAGGTGATTATATTATAGCCTATGGAAAGGGTCCCAAAGGCACAGGATTATATTTAATTCATCTTGATTCTAATTTAAGCTATTTATATATAAAAGGAAAAAACTTTCTTTACCCTGATTGGAGTAGATTATAGATATCTAACCAAGCTTAGACCACTAACCATGGCAGTTGCTCTAAGTGCAGCATCATAAGCTATGGTTAGTTGTTGCATTTTAGTAGCAAGTTCTGCAAGATCCGCACTTTCTATATTTCCAAGATTACTTTGCAAAGTCTGTTTAAAGTCCTCATAGAGATTTTTCTTGGTTTCTAAATGTGAAATCTGTGCACCTATTTTGTCTCTTTTAGTAGAAATATAACTATATATATTGTCTAATTTTCCAATAAATTTTTGAATATCATATTGTTCTTTATTATAATCTACCTGATTATCAGCTTCTAATGTTCTTTTTAAACCTATAAGAGTTTCAAAAATTCCTGAATCCATAAAAATCTTTTGTCCATTTTCTCCAAGTTCCATTTTCATATCTTTATCATAACTTATCTCAAAATTTTCTACTGAACCATTGTAAATAACTTTTTCTATAACCTGTCCATCAGGAAGACTTTCTTTAATTAATTCAAAAGGTGTTTCTCCAGAGGCATAACCACTTGTTTTTTGACCCGCAAATAAATACTTTTCACCAAGCTGTGAATTAGCAAGACCTAAAATACTTTTTAAAATACCATCTATCTCATTAGCTATAGCTTTACGAGCATTTTTATCTTGAGTAGCATTGGCTGCCTGAATAGCAAGAACTTTAGCTCTCGCAATTAAATCCTGTACATTTCCTAATGTAGATTCCTGAGATTTTAAAAAAGCAAGTCCATCATTTATAGCTTGTTGATATTTATTAATTTTTCCGATACTTTTTTTATAATTAAGGCTTATAACTACATCAGAAGGATTATCAGAAGGGTTAAGGAAATTCTTTCCAGAAGAAATTTTTAATTGAGTCAGATTTATATCTGAAGAAAGACGATTTAAATCTGCTAAAATGCTGTTAAACTTGGTATTAAACCCTATTCTCATTTAAATACCTCTTTTATCATCTTTTAGCATTAATAAGGGCTTCAAACATGTCCTCTACAGTTGATAAAATTTTTGCAGAGGCCATAAAAGCTTGCTGATATTTTATCAAATTAGACATCTCTTCATCTAAGGAAACTCCTGAAATGCTATCTTTTATAGCTTTAAGTTGTGAAATCAAAGTATCTAAAAAATTTTTATTTTCTTTAACAGATTTTGTCACAGCACCAATTTCCCCCACCATGCTGGCATAATAATCCTCTAAGGACGAATAATTCAATTTTTCTCTTGTAGTAGAGCTTAAATCAGCAATGCTTTGTGCAGTTCTGTTATCTCCACGTTTAAATTCATAGCCTTTAAGATAATTTATCAAACCCAGATTATTTGGAGCCTGAACATAGGTATTTGATGCTGTTTCTATTTCATCCTGCACAATGAAAGTTTTGGTATCATAAAGTCCTGTAGTTTCTACAATGAATCTTCCCTCTCTGTCTAAACAAGCTGAAAGTCCATATTGTACATTTTTTGGATTATTTATCTCCTTTAAAAGCGAAAATATATTATCCAAATTATCAAGATTTATTCTGAATGGATCTGGATTACCATCTCCATCTATATCTATATCTTCTATTGGTTCTCCATTTTTATCAAAAAGGTAAAAATGGATATAATCATTATTATTCACATCTAAAGGAATTCCTTCAAAACCTGTAATAACTCTTGTAGGATTGGAAGTTCCATCCCATCTAAAAGCTGGAATATACATTTGTTGATTGTTTAATAATTGAACAAAACTATCAGAATAATTAATTGTATCACTTCCTATATAGTTTTCTCCTATTTCAAATCCATATGCTGTAGTTTGATCATGTTCAAGAGTCATAACTAAATAACCAGTAGTATCTATATAAGATCTTATATAAGGAAGTCTATCTATTTTACTTGAAATGTCTGCAAGGGTATCCGGAGTTGCTGATAAGGAAGAATTAATAGGAATCTCTACATAATAACCTATATTACTATCTATATCCCATCTATATTCTGGTCCAAAATTTGTTTCAAAAGCTGAAGTATTGTTAGAAGAAATAGTTAAAGTAAAGTTATTACTTCCTGTAGTTTCATCTTCAAAAACAAGCAATCCATTTTTAATATTTATATTTATTTTATTATTAAAAGCTGTTTTTATTTGGTTTATCAAATCTTGAACAGTGCTAAAAGAATCTATAGTGAAAGATGTGCTACTAACCAAAGTTCCATCATGAAGACCACCGGAAAAAGTTATAGTATCCCCTTCTCTAAATCCTAAGTCTGTTAATTTAGTATTTTCTGTTATATTATTTTTTAGAACAAAGAAGAACTTTTCTTGATTAGGATTTTCTGTAAAAATAGGAATATTTTCTCCTTTATTATTATAATATTTTAAGTAAATACGATCTATAGCAAAAGTTTGAGAAGCATTTACTGTATTGTTACTTTTAAAGATTCCAAATAAAGGTCTTTCGCTTCTGAAAGCTGTAATATCCATTTTTCCTGTAGCGATTAATTCAGGCTTTTGAATTAAAAAAGGATTTACCTCAACAGATGCTGGATCATCACCATTGAAAAAAAGATTTATTCCTGTAGAGAGAAGTATACCTGAGGTGTCATTTGAAAAACCAAAAGCATAACCATCTTGGACTTGAAAAACAAGTTTTCCGTTCCTTATATAAGCTCTTATATCCCAAGTAGTAGAATTTGTATAAAATCCTGCTTCATTTAAAGCTGAATTTATTTGATTTGCCAAATCATCTAAGGTAGAATTTATACTTAAGCCATCCAAATCTACTTTTACAGGTGTTATTTTACCAGCAGGATCTTTAATCCATATATAAAAAAATCCTGCTAAATTATTTCCAGTGGAATCCTTTTTAAGATCCAAGAAATATGGAAGTTCTTTAATATACTGATTAGCTGAATAAGCTCCTTCCAATTCTTTTTCATAAAAAGTTAATCCAACACCTTGTGTATGGAGCTCATTTACGGCTTTAATTAATTCTTCTCCGAAAAGCTTAAGTTTTCCTGCTAAATTAAGCTCTGTAACCCTTCTTTGAAAAGCGGGATCATCAAAAGAACCGAAATCAAGCTGAGAGGACCCACTAATTGAAAAACTTAGTTTTCCAGGCCCTCTAAATTGATCCTCTATAAATAGTCTACCATTTTTTATATAAGCTTTGACTGTAAAATTATAGGCTTCTTCTATTTTATCTAACAAATCTCTAACAGTAGTATCTGGATTAGTAGTTAAATCAAAACTAATAGTTTGATTTATATTATTTCCAAAATGGTCTGTTCCATTAATTGTAAAAGAAACTGTTCCACTCAATCCAAATTCAGACAACTTATCATCCTCACTGATTAAATTACCTGTGGTTGAATTAACCACTACTTTATTTCCAGATACATATTCATAATTATACTCATCTGAAAGTTGTTCCAAAAGTCTTAACCATCCTCCTAATTCTCCTGAGCTTATTTCTTTACTTGTTAAAGGTATTTCAGCTCCATTAGTAGAAACCCAGTAAAGATCTGTTCCAGAAATCTCAAGTTTCCAAGTTCTATCTATGTTTACCAAATTGAAGCCCTTTCCAATAATTACATTAAAAGCTCCTTCTTTAGTTTCAAAGTATTGAATAGAGGCAAGCTGAGAAAGTTCCTTTATTAAAGCATCTCTTTGATCTCTCAAATCATTGGCTGATTTTCCACCTGATTCCATGGCTGTTATTTGAATATTAAGTTTAGAAATCTCAGAAGCAATATTATTAATTCTATCTACTAAAGTTTTAAGTTTCAGACCAATTTGATTTTCCAGATCTTTTAAACTTTGAAATTTGGTTTTAAAAATTTCAGTAATAAGTTTTCCATTTTCTACAACTTGTGTGCGTGCTGCCAGATTTTCTGGATTATCAGCAAGAGCCTGCCAAGAATTCCAAAAATTTTGCAAAAGCTTGCTAAGACCTGATTCATCTTTTATCTCATTAAAAATACTTTCCAAAATGGTTAACCCAGACTCCTCAGCTGAATACAGACCAAAATCTGTAAACTTTAAGTTAATATTTCTTTCTAAAAAAGAATCAAAATAACGCTTTATAGTTTCTATTTTCACTCCAGACCCGATAGGGCCTACAGGAGAAGGACTTGGAGGATAAGTAGTTTCCACTACTTTTTGTCTACTATAATTTTCATTATTAACATTTGCAATATTATGGCTTATAGTCTGCAAAGCAGTCTGAAAAGTAAGTAAAGAATTTTTTGCAATATTTAATGCACCTGTCAATCCTGCCATATACTTTCTCTCTTAAGCTGATTTAGAAAGAACTCTTGGACTATTTTCTAAATTATTCCCATAGTTTTCTTTATTATATAAAAGCTGAGTTAAAAATTTATAAGCCTCTTCTACAAAAGTTAATCCAGCTTCTATTATCAATTTATTTCTTTCATTTATTTCAGCAATTTCTTTTAGTATCTCCTCCTCTTCAGGAGTAAGATTTTTATCCTTTAAAAAATTAGCTAAGCGAGCTTTATAAGAAGCCCATTTAAGAATTTCTTCCACAGCACCTTTCATAAGAGCTTTTTTTTCTGCTTCTAAAACCTCTCTAAGTTCTAAAAGTTCTCTTCTAACCATAAAAAATTACCCTCCTTATATTATTTATCGGATGAATTAATAACTTTCTTAAAATTTTTAAAATAATTGCTTTTTAAAAAACTTTTATACAAGTAGTCTCCTAAACTTCCTGGATGGCCGGATATAGAGCGAGCAATTTCCTGATAAAGATAATCTTGATAAAATTTCTTTTCCAAAGTCTCAGGAAACAAATCACTTTTTAAAACCGAATTCTCCATTTTTTTTAGAATTTCATACCATATTAAAGATTCAAACTCATCACAAACTTCTTTTAAAGCTTTTTTGGGATTTTTTTTACTTAAAGTTATAAGTTGATTTAAATTTGTATAATAAATCACATAATCTTTCATTTTATCTCACCTTAAATAATTATTAATTCTGCATGTAAAGCACCAGCTGCTTTTAGAGCTTGGAGTATTGCAATAAGATCTCTTGCTGTAGCTCCAACAGCATTTAAAGCTCTTACCAGTTCTCCCAAAGTGGCTCCTTCTTCTAAAATAACGAGTTTAGCCTTTTGTTCTTTGGCTTTAATCTGTGTTCTGGGTACTATCGCAGTTTGACCAGGAGATAAAGGATAAGGTTGGTATACCTCTGGCGTTTCTTTTATTTCTACACTGAGATTTCCATGAGCTACAGCAACCTTAGAAATTCTCACATTTTCTCCTATTATTACTGTTCCAGTCTTCTCATCTATCACTACCTTAGCAGGACTATCTGGTATTACTTCCAGATCTCCGATTTCTCCAAGAAGTTGAACCACTTTATTTTTATAAGCCGGCGGTACTCTTAATGCTATATTTCTAAGATCCAAAGCTTTGGCATAATTACCTCTAAGATATGAATTAATGGTATCTACAATTTGAGAAGTTGTAGTGAAATCATCTGTTCTTAAAGAAATATTAATAACATTTAAATTATTTAAATTTTCCATTGGAACTTCTCTTTCTACAATAGCTCCATTAGGAATTTTACCAGCGGTAAGGTGATTAACTTGAGCTTGAGCACCTGCACCCCGTGCTCCAAAACCACCTATAGAAACCGGTCCTTGAGCTATAGCATAAACCTTTCCATCAGGACCTCTCAAAGGTGTCATAAGTAAAGTTCCTCCTTGAAGACTTTTGGCATCTCCTATAGTTGAAACCTCTACATCAATTTTTTGACCAGGTTTAACATAAGGTGGCAAATAGGCTGTTACCATTACTGCTGCTACGTTTTTAAGCTTTACCTGTGCCTTGGGAACTACTATTCCAAATCTTTCCAGCATATTCACTATGGATTGAACTGTAAATTTGGTCTGATCACCATCTCCTGTTTGTTTAAGCCCTACTACCAAACCATAGCCTACTAAATAATTTCCTCTTACTCCCTCTATATCCATGATATCTTTAAGTCTCACAGCAAAAGCCTGGTTTGTTATTATTAAAAATATTATCATCATTAATATAGCCCTTTTCATAATTACCCCTCTAAAACAGCCAAAATAGTTGTAAAAGTCTTGTAATAACACCTGCTCCACTGGTAGCCTCACTATTCGGCCCCTTTCCACTATACTCTATATAGGCATCTGAAATTTGTGTTGAAAGAATAGAATTATCAGGAGCAATATCTTCTGGTCTTACAATTCCTGTAATAGTTATATATTCCAAATCTCTATTTCTCTTTATAGTTCTTACTCCTTGAATAACTAAATTTCCATTTGGTAATACTTTTATTACTCTGGCACTTATAGTAGCTATAATTTTGCTTTGCATAGAAATTTGTCCCTGACCAGAGGTAGAAGAACTCATAGAACCCTCAAAAAGTTTAGAAGAATTAGCATTAGGGAAAATTTTATTAATTTTATTTTCATATCCTAAGAAGGCTCCAATTCCTGCTGAAGAAGAACTGCTTTTACTACTCTTTTGACTAACAGTAGTAGAACTCTGATAATTTTCTACAATTTTTACAGTAAGAATATCCCCTACATATCTTGCTCTTTTATCAGTATAAGCATATAAAAATTTATTTTCTTTATAAAGGGAGCCCTTTGTTAAATAATGACTTTCCTCTACAGGAATAGAGACCTTGGGTGGAGGCGGAGGTGAAGGAGGTGTTTTAGGATTAAATTCCCAACATCCACAAAGAATTAAAAATACTAAAGTCAATAGGAAAAATTTTCCCTTCATTAAAAATTTACCTCCACTTCTTCTGGAGAAATTACTTTAGCCCATATAATTTTTCTACTGCTTAAATTTTTTACCTTTATAACATCTCCTTTTCTTCCGTTTTGCAAGGCTTTTCCTTTAGCTTTAACCACAAAGTATTTACCTCTTGCTATAATATCTATTTCCTGATTTATTTTTACTAAAATAGGAAGGTCTATATAAGATTTTCTTAAAATTGTTCCTGGTTTTAAACTCATTTTAGTCTGTTTACCTATAGCTTCTGTTTTATCTGTAATTACATCCTGAGGCAATCTTGAAAGGGGCTTAAGTTTTAAAACTACATCTTCTTTTGTAATAATATCTTTGTTATTTAAAGGTTTTGTTATCACAACCACTGGAACTTCAGCCTCTACATACCCCCAAAGTCTAACAATACCAATTTTTTTGCTATTTTTATAAAAAGCTATCACCATAAAATTAGAACCTATATGAGGAGAAGAAAAAAATTTAATCTTATAGATTGCACTTTTAGGAATTTGTATATTCTCTGGTTCTATTCTAAACTGTTGAAGAATTATTTTACCTCCTTTTACCCAATTAAGTTCTTTTTTTATTTTTGTTAAAAATATATTTTTAAAATCTTTATAAGTGTAAAATTTTTCTGCCTTTGAATAGCTCGGAATAAAAAGGAAAGTTATAAAAATTAAAACTAATAGCCTGAGCATTTCTTAAAACTCCTATCTTTTTAGATTATTTGCCATTTCCAAAAGTTGATCTGCTGTAAGAACGCCTTTAGAATTAGATTCATAAGCCCTTTGAGTAATAATCATTTTTACCATTTCTTCTACTATATCTACATTGGACATTTCTAAATACCCTTGAGCAATGGTTCCAAAGCCATTTTGTCCTGGATTACCTTCAATAACATCGCCAGCAGCATCAGTTGCTCTAAATAAATTTCTTCCCACAGCATAAAGTCCTGCAGGATTTGGAAAATCATATAAAGTGAGCTGAGCCTGAGCCAAAGTTTCTCCATTAGGACCAAGAGCTGTAATAATCCCATCTGGAGTGACTTCAATTCTTACAGTACCTTGAGGAACTGCAAATTCTGGTTGGAGCCTCGCTCCATCGGGAGTAACAATATATCCATCCCTGTCAATTTTAAAATTACCGGCTCTTGTATAATATTCTTCTCCTCCCATTATAACTTTAAAAAACCCTCTTCCTTCTATAGCCCAATCAAGTTCCTGATTAGTTTGTTGATATTCTCCTTGAGTAAATATTTTTGATACTGCTACAGGTCTAACTCCTAATCCTATTTGCATACCTACAGGAACTTGGGTTCCATCAGCAGTTAAAGCTCCTGCTAATTTTAAGTTCTGATAAAATAAATCTTCAAAATCTATTCTACTTTTCTTAAAGCCCGGGGTATTCACATTAGCAAGGTTATTAGCTATTACATCCAATTGAAGTTGCTGCCCTTGCATTCCTGTTGCTGCACTCCATAAGGCTCTTATCATGTTTAACCTCCTTATCTATTAGCAGTGTTTAATAATCTCTCTGTTGCTTCATCCCAACCTTGAATAAACTTTTGAATAGATTGAAATGTTCTGTGAATTTCTATTAAATTAACCATCTCTTTAATAGGATTAACATTAGATTTTTCAATAAACCCCTGTTTTATTTCATAATTAGTAGCAGGTACTTCATGTGCTCCGTTAGAAATATAAAGATTTTCTCCTAATTTTTTGATTTTATTTAAATTATCAAAGATAACCACATCAATTTTTCCTATTTCTGTTCCATCTATGGATAAGATTCCATCAGGAGAAACCTGAAGTCTTAAGTTTTCCATAGTAATAAGACCGCCTTTAGCCATACCAGGATCTATAATAATAGGAGCACCATTAGCAAGTACAGGATAACCTCGAGGAGTTACTAATCTTCTGCGATTATCCAAAGTAAAGTTTCCTGCCCGGGTATAGGCAACTCCATTGGGTGTTTGTACTTTAAAAAAACCTTCTCCTACAATAGCAAAATGTAATGGATTTCCAGTAGGTTCCAGTTCCCCCTGTTCAAAATTTATATAGGGGGTAGTTTCTTTAAAAATTCTTCTATACTTAGGTCCTATTTTTTTCATCAAAACTTCTTTAAACTCAAGCCTATCTTCTTTATACCCCGGAGTATCTACATTAGCTAAATTATTGGTAGTAACAGTAAGTTTTCTATCAAGTAATTGGGCAGCTTCCAAAGCTTCAAGCAAACCTAATTGGGGATTTATTTTTATTCCATTCATTTTTCCTCCTATTTATTAAGTATCAAAAATTATACCTAACCTTAATATTACCACTTCGTAAGTGGTAATATTAAGGTTAGTAATGATAAGGATTTTAGAAATATTGGCTTATGGAAAAAATTTTGAATTTAAAATAAAGGAAATTTTTTCCTTGTCAAAATTATGACAGTGTTAAATTTTAGATATTAAAAATTAAAACTGGCCACCTATTTGGAAATTAAAGTTACTTAAATCATCTCCTGGCTTTTTATCTATGTTATATCCCCATTCTATTCTTAAAGGACCAAAAGGAGAAAGCCACCTCAGTCCTATTCCTATACTTTTTCTTAAATCAGCACTTTTAAAACCTGTCTTCTTATCCCATACATTTCCCATGTCAAAAAAAATCACACCATTTAAATTAATACTTCCAATTAAAGGGAAAATAGCTTCTGTTTGAACAAAAAATTTTCTTGTTCCACCAATTTTATCATCTGTAACAGGATCTTTTGGAGAAATATCCCCATATTGATAGCCTCTTACAGAATTTATACCCCCTAAATAAAACCTCTCAAAAACAGGTATTTTATGAGCTCCTCCCTCAGTAAGATACCCATATCCCAATCTTATATGCCCTATTAATTTTTTATAAATAGGCATGTAAACACTATGCTCTCCTTCAATTTTTAAATAATTGCTTTCTCCTCCCAAAATTTTTCCTGCATATTCCAAATCCAATCTATGATACCATCCTTTGGTCGGCATAAAATACCTATTTCTTGAATCATAGGCTATTCCACTTTGAAAAGCAGTAGTTATATTTATATCTTTAGATTTTAAAATGATCTCCGCTACATTATCACTTAAATCTTTTAATTTAGTATCATCGTATCTAAAGCCTATATAACCAGAAAGTAAAGATGTAAAATCATATCCTATTCTTATAGAACCACCTTTGGTATCCTTAGTAAAATCATCATACTCAAGTTCAAAATTATATAAAGACCAACCCAAGGAATAACGTGTATCTCTAAAATAGGGATCATAAAAATTTATTGAATATCTACTTGATCTTGTTCCAAGTCTACCAGATAAATTAACCCTTTGCCCTTTTCCAAGAAAATTTCTTTCTGTTATATCAAACATAATGATAAATTTATCATAAGAACTATAACCACCTCCTATTCCGAAAGTCCCTGTAAGCATTTCTTTTACTTTTACTTTAAGATTTAATTCATTTTCTTTAGCACCTTTTTCCTTCTCAATTTTTAAATCTTTAAAAAATCCAAGTCGCCTTAATCTAATTTCGCTATCCTCTAATCTACTGGCACTATATGGCCATCCTTCTGCTAATCTAATTTGGCGTCTAATTACTTTATCGCGAGTTTTGGTATTTCCCTCTATCTCAATTCTATTTATATAAACAACCGGACCTTTATCTATTTTAAAAGTAACATTAACCAATTTATGTTCTACATCTTTTTGAATATCTGTATCTATTTTAACATAGGCATATCCATAATCTGCAAAAAGATGATTAAGAATATTTTTATCCTCTAATAAAGTCTTAAGACTAAAAACCTTTCCAGAAGAGGTTCTTATTTTGTTATAAAGCTTGTCCTCTGGGAATAAATCTTGTTCAATTTTTATCTCTCCAACTTTATATTGAGGGCCCTCATCTATAGGAATCTTTATAATAACTCCATCAGGCTCTTCTTTAATAATAGGATCACCTATTTTAACATCTATATAGCCATGATTTTTATAAAAAGTCTCTATTTTACCCAGATCTCTGTAAAGAAAAGCCACATTATAAACCCCTGGTTCAGCAATAGGTTCAGGATTAACAATTGCCCTTAAATATTTAACTATTTTTTTTACTGGAGAAAAGATACTTTTTTCTGAAATAGATAAAAGACTTTTTAATTCTTTGTCAGAAAAAGCTTTATTTCCTACAAATTCTATTCTTTTTATATACTTCTTTTTGCCTTCTTTTATATTAAATATTAATCTTATTTGAGCAGAAGAAACCTTTTCAGAAGTAATAACAACCTTTGTTCCAGAATAACCCAATTGCTCATAATAAGCCTTGATATTTTCAAGAGCCTTATCTAAATCTTTAGAAGTAACTATTTTCCCTTCCTCTATATTAACAATCTTTTTTAAATCTTCTGTTTTAACTTCTTTATTTCCTTTAAAAACAACCTCTTTTACTGAAGAATTTTCCTTAACCTCAAAAGTTACAATAGCACCTTTGGTACCTTTATCTATCTTTATCTCAATATTTTCAAAATATCCCATTTTATAAATTGACCTTAGATCTTGATCAAGTTTTTTATAATCCAGAATATCTCCTGGTTTGGTGCTTATATGTGATAAAATGAGATCTTCTCCTATTCTAAGATTCCCTTTTATCCTAATTTTTTCTACTAATTCTTTTTTTTCTAAAAGGCTTTTTAAAATATTGACAGTTTCTTTTACAAGCTGATCTATTTTATCTTTATCTCCATAAACACTAAAATAATAGGGATTTTCTCTTTCTGGTAAAATTAATTTCCATTCCAAACTTATTTTATCATCTATATTTATTGTTTTTAATTCTGCAATAGCTTCATAAGCTCCTGCTTTAAGCAAAGCTCGTGCTTCCGTAGGAGAGAAAAACTTGGTTTCAAAGGAGATCCCCTCTTCAATAATTGATTTTCTCAAATTTTCTAAATAAAAATTAAGTATATCTTTTTGAAAAGAATTCCCCAAAATCTGAGTTGAGTAAATAAGAAATTTTATCTCTTTTCCAAAAACAAAAGAAAAATTTAAATTAACGAAAGCCCAGACTATTAAAAGATAAAACAAGGACTTTTTCAAAGTTATAAAACTCCATAAAATTTATATTTTCTCCAATTTTACCAAAAATCCATTTTTTAGCAAATAATTCCTTTTCATTTTCTTAGCAAGTTCCCAATTATGAGTTACCATTACTATAGTTGTGCCAAAAGTTTGGTTTATTTTTAAAAATATATTTACAACTTCTTCTGCACTTTCTGGATCTAAATTACCTGTAGGTTCATCTGCCAATAACAAAACTGGATTTAAAAATATAGCTCTTCCAATAGCAACTTTCTGTCTTTCTCCTCCTGAAAGAGCATAGGGTTTATGTTGGGCTCTTTGAGATAAATTTAAGATGTTCAGTATTTCTTCAGCTCTTTTTAAACAATCTTTTATTTTCCATTTAGAAATCAATCCTGGTAAAATCAGATTCTCTATAACTGTAAATTCTGGAATTAAATAATGAAGCTGAAAAATAAATCCTATCTTTTCTCTTCTCAATTTCAACACATCTTCTTCTCTATCCCAATTAAGTTCTTTACCAAAATAATAAATCTCTCCAGAGGTAGGTTTATCCAGGGTTCCTATAATATTAAGTAAAGTTGTTTTCCCTACTCCAGAAGGACCCAAAATAGCAATTCTATCTCCTTTTAAAATCTGTAAATCTATTTTTTTCAAAATTTCTAATTCACCCTGAGGATTATAATACCTTTTTGCAATGTTTTTAAGCTCTACAATAATTTCTTTATCCATGTTTTAAAATTTCAGCAGGCATTATTTCTGAAGCTTTTTTAGCTGGATACAAGCATGCTAAAATGCTTATAATTACAGCAACCATGCTTATTATTACAATATCTAAAAACCTTAAAAATACTGGCATATATTCCACAGGATAAACCTCACTGGGTAATTTTATAATAGGATAATGAGAAAGGAAAACACATAAAGAACTTCCCAAAATTAACCCCATTCCTACTCCTATAGAAGACAAAATAACTCCACAAAAGAAAAAAATTTTTAAAATACTTCGGGAAGAAACCCCTAAGGATCTTAAAATAGCTATGTCCATTTTCTTTTCTGAAACAAGCATTGTCATAGCAGCAATAATATTAAAAAGAGAAACTATTATCATAAGAGTCAATACAACAAATAAACCCATTTTTTCCATTTTTAAAGCTGCAAAAAGATTTCTATTCCATTCCTGCCAATCAAATATATTGATTTCTAAACCTAAATGTGACACAATACGTTTTTTATAAATCTCTGATTTAAAAGGATCTTTCAGTTTAATCTCTATAGAATAATTTTGAGGATTAAATTTTTTAAAAAAAGAAGATAAAGGTGTAAAAACAAGGTTCAAATCATAATCATATACTCCTGTTTCAAAAAATCCTACAATTTTAAAAGTAGTTATTTTAGGAAAAAATCCAAAAGGAGTATGAATTCCTTCAGCACTCATAAAAGTTATTTTTTCTCCCCAAAATAGTCCTAATCTATCCTTCAATTTTTTTCCAATTATTACAGGCAGGGAATTATCAGATTGATTTTTTAGAGCCTCTTCATTTATTTTTAATTCTTTAAACCCTTTTTCTTTTTTTAAATCCTCAATAGATACAGCTTTTAAAATTATTCCTACAGGTTGTCCATAAGGAAGAAGTAGACCCTGAAGAGCTGAAGTTTCCTGAATACTTACTATTTCTTTCTTAGGTATTTCTTTTTTTATTATCTTCAAAATCTTTGGTTTAAGATCTTTATCTCTAAAACTGATACTTAAATGTGGATTTAGACTTAAAATTTTTTCTGTTACAGCTTCTTTAAATCCTGTAATTACTGCATTTACTACAGTTAAAGCACCTACACTTAAAGTAACACCTATAATAGCAATTAATGAAATTATACCTGTAAATTTTTCTCTCTTTGGAGAAAAAACATATTTCAAAGCTATCCAAAATTCCCAATATAAATCGGGCTTTATAAAAAACATTTATAAGTCTTCTTTTCGTCTTAAATGAGGAAATAATATTACCTCTCTGATAGATGGGCTGTCAGTAAAAATCATTACCACCCTGTCAATTCCTATACCTTCTCCTGCACAAGGAGGCATACCATATTCTAAAGCTCGGATAAAATCTTCATCAATTTCAGGAGGAATTTCTTCATCTACTTCTCTTAATTTTAATTGTTCTTCAAATCTTATTCTTTGATCCTTAGGATCATTTAACTCTGAAAAGGCATTTGCTACTTCTTTCCCTGCAATATATAATTCAAATCTATCTGCAAAATCTGGATTTTCATCATTTCTTCTGGCAAGAGGTGAAACCTCTATAGGAAATTTTATCACAAAAGTCGGCTGAATAAGCTTTGGTTCAACCAGTTCCTCAAACAGTTTGGTCCACCATTTTCCAATTCTTGGATCTTTTAGATTAAGTTCTATCCCTTTTTCCTTAGCAAAATTTATCAGTTTTTCTTTATTATATAAAACTTCCTCAGGAACTCCACCAAGTTCAGTAATTGCTTTTAAAAACTCTACTCTCTGCCAAGGAGGAGTAAAATCTATTTCATAATCTTGATAAGTAATTTTAGCGCTTCCTTTAATTTCTAAAGCAAGACTATAAAAAAGCTCTTCTGTTCTTTTCATAAGATCTTCATAAGTAGCATAAGCTTCGTAAAATTCCAGCATAGTAAATTCGGGATTATGTCTGCTTGAAACTCCTTCGTTTCTGAAATTTCTATTCAATTCAAAAACTTTCTCAAACCCGCCTACAATAAGCCTTTTTAAATAAAGTTCTGGAGCTATTCTTAAATATAAATTCATATCTAAGGCATTATGATAAGTGATAAAAGGTCTGGCTGCAGCACCACCTGCAATAGGATGCATCATAGGTGTTTCTACTTCTAAAAAACCCTCAGAAATAAAATAATCTCTAATGTATTGAATTATTCTGGTTCTGGTTTTAAAAAGCTCTCTAACCTCTGGATTCATTATCAAATCCACATAACGCATTCTATATCTCAATTCTGTGTCTTTAAGACCATGATATTTTTCAGGAAGAGGTCTAAGAGCTTTGGTAAGAAGTTTTAGATCTTTTACTAAAATAGTTATCTCGCCTGTTTTAGTTTTTATTAATCTTCCTTTAACTCCTATAATATCTCCTATATCTACAAATTTTTTAAAAAACTTGAAATCCTCTGCTGAAATTTCAGATTTTGCTACCAAAATTTGAATTCTATCTGTTTCATCCTGAATATGGGCAAAAATAAGCTTTCCCATTTCTCTTTTAGCCATTAATCTTCCAGCTAAGGAAAATTCATATTCTTTTTTCTCAAGCTCTTCCTGAGTAAAATTTTTATAAATATCTTTTATATACTTAGCTTTGTCCTTGGGACGAAAATCATTTGGATAAAGCTTTAATCCCATCTCTTTCAATTTTTGCAATTTTTCATGCCTAACCTTTATGACTTGAGACTCCTCTATCATAAAGTTCCCCCACCTAAATAAAATTTCTCTCCTATTTTATTACGAAAATTTCTTTTTCCAAGAGAATTTTTATTTTTCCTTAGCCCTTGGATGAGCTTTCATGTAAATCTTAAGAAGATGTTCATAATTGACCTTGGTATAAATCTCTGTAGTGACTAAAGAAGAATGCCCAAGCATTTTCTGAATACTTCTCAAATCTGCTCCTGCATTTAAAAGATGAGTAGCAAAAGCATGCCTCAAGGTGTGAGGATGTAAATATGATATTCCCTTTTTTTGTCCCCATTTTTTAATAATATATCTAATTCCTCTATCTGTAAGCTTTTCTCCTCTAAAATTTAAGAATACAAAAGGATTATCCTTTTTTAAATTTGATAATAATCTTTGACGAACTACCAAATATTTTTCTAAAGCTTCATAAGCTTTTTTACCAAAAGGGACAATCCTTTCTTTTTTACCTTTTCCCAAAACTCTTATTATCTTTAATTTTATATTTATTTGATCAATAGTAAGATTTGAGACTTCACCTACTCTAAGGCCTGAACCATAAATTAATTCTAATAAAGCCCTGTCTCTTAAACTTAAAAAATCTTCTTCTTTTATTTCCTCAATAAAATTATTTATTTCTTCTTCAGTAGGGATAGAAGGTATCTTTTTAGGTATCTTGGGATTAGTTAAATAATTGGCTAAATTTTGTTTTATTAGTTGATTTTTATAAAGAAATTTAAAAAAACTTCTTAAACTACTCAGTTTTCTTGCTATAGTAGTTGGCTCGCAATTATTCTTTTTTAAATAAAGCTGATAATACCTTAAATGTATAACTTGTATCTCTTCTAAATTTTCAATCTTTAAATCTTTCAGAAAATTTAAAAAATTCTTTAAATCTCTTTCATAGCTTTTAACAGTATTAGAAGAATATTGTCTTTCTGTGGATAAAAATTTCAAAAAAGCCTTTAATCTTTGAATCACTGGAGAACTTCTTTTATTTTTAAAATTATTTCTTCTAATTTAAAAGGCTTTAAAAGCATTCTATAACTTGGGAGTTCTGCAAGAGTCAAAATATCTCCTGTAAGGAAAATTACTTCTACATCGGGAAACTTTTCTTTTAAAAATCTGTAAAAACTTGGTCCTTCTATATCAGGTAAATGAAAATCACTTATTAACAAATCAACTTTTTTAATTTTTTTCATCTTATCTTTGAATTCCTTGAAATTTGAAAAAGAATACACTTTATATCCCTCTAATTTCAAAAATTCTTCCAAGCTATTCCTAATAGCCTCTTCATCTTCTATTAAAATAATTGAAATTTCTTCTGGTTTGCGTATTTTTTTATTTCCTATCTTTTTTATTTTCAAAATCGGAATATAAACTTTAAAAACAGTCCCTTTTCCTACCTGGCTTTCAACTTCTATTTTACCTCCCATGTTTTCTATATGATTTTTTATTAAAAATAAACCTAACCCACTACTTTTTTCTTTGGTAGTAAAATAGGGCTGAAAAATTTTTTCTAAATTCTCTTCTGGTATACCGCATCCTGTATCTCTTATACAGATTACTAAATATTGAGTTTTATCAGATTCTATTTGAGATCTCAATTTGATTTCAATCTCTCCTTCTCCTTCCATAGCATCCTTAGCATTGTTTATAAAATTTAAAAATATATAACGCCAAAAAGATTCATCTCCAGAGATCCATACAGATATTAAATAATCAAAATCCAATAGAATATTAATTTTAGGTCCTGCTATTATTTGAAATAATTCTAAATTATTCTTTAAAAATGAAATAATTTCTATTTTAGAAGATATAGTGTCTTTTACTTCTTTGGTATAATCCAACAGTAACTTGTTTAAATCTATCCATGAATCAAGTGTTTTTTCTGCTAAAAGAACATATTTTTTTATTTCTTCTGGATTTTCCAGATTATTTTCTATATTTTTTATATATTTATTCGTTATTTGTAAAATATTGTTAAAATCGTGAATCAAACTTTTTAAAAAATCTGAAAAAGTTTGATTTTTATAAAGTTCCTCAGCCTTTTTCTTTAATTCTATAATATCTGAAACATCTATGCCTGTTATTACGAAAATTTTTTCTTTATCTATATCCTCCAATAAAAAAGCTCTTCCTAAAATAGATTTGGTCTCATTTTCCTTGGTTAAAATTAAAAAATTACATGTTTCATTTTCTTTAATTAATATATCATGAAACCATTTTTCAAATTTCATCTTCTCTTCAGAAGAAGCTAAAAGATCTATAAAATTTTTACCTAATAATTCATCTTTTTTATAATTTAAAAGCTCTTTGGTAGCTTTGTTAACATTTTTAATTTTCCCTTTTTTTAAAAAAATTATCAGAACAGGAAGTTTATCTAATAATTCAAAAAAACTTTTTTTATAATATTCATGATCTTCTATTTCTTTAAATAAAATCAGAAACTCATTCTTATTTAAATAGTTATACTCTACAATATATAAATTCCCTAATATACTTAGATTAGAAACAATTTTAGGTTTTTCTCCAGAAAGATACTTTTTCAAACAATTAGCACAGGGTTGATCACTATCAAAAATTAAAGAATAACAGGTCTGCCTTACCAAAAAGTCTTTTTTAAAAATCTCTTTAGCTTTTTTATTTGTATATTGAACTTCAAAATTATTATCAATTAATAAAATACCTATATTTAAATTATCTAAAATTTTTTTCTCAACAGGATCCATATAAATGTTATTTTACTTTGCTTTTTTATTTAATCAATGTTAACTTTTTATTTTTAAACTTTTATTTTTAGCAAATTTTATCAAAGGGAAATTTAAACTTATTAATAGAATTGCATAAATTGTTAAAAGAAGAGGCAAATCAAATTTTTCGGCTAATAAACCCATAAAAAAATTGCCTATAGGGTAGATACCTAAAAAGGATAAAGTGAAAAGGCTTATAACTCTTCCCCTCAATTCAGAAGGTGTATTTTCTTGAATATAGCTATTAGCCACAGGGAAAAAATTAGTAAAAGAAAAACCTATAAAAATACAGAAAATAGTAGTAAATACCCATTTGGTAATCCAACTTAACCCCAAAATGCTTATGCTAAGCAAAATGGTGGCTAATAGAATATTAAAGAGTTTATCTTCCACAGCCTTTCTAAATATTACAGAGGTAGCACCAAGAATAGCTCCTATCCCTATCATAGAAGATAAAAATCCAAATTCTTTTCCTCCACCTTCATAGAATTTATAAACTATTACAGGAAGTATAACCAATACTGAAGCTCCAAAAAAAGTAAAAATACATACTGTTAAAATAACTGACAAAATATTTTTTTTCTTCCTTAAAAAATGAAAAAGCTCTTTATAAGATTTTTTTATTTCCATCTTTTTCTTAGAAATTGAAGAACGATTAGATAAAGGTCTTATCCAAAAAATTAAAAAAATTAAAAAGGGGACAAAACTCAAGGCATTTATATAAAAACATTCGTATAAATTCATATAAGAAATTATTAAACCAGCAACAAAAGGTCCTATCATGCGTGCTGTATTAAAAGATAACGACTGAAAAGAAATAGCTTTCACAATATATTCCATAGGAACTATTTCACTAATAAACACCTGTCTTAAAGGAACATCTATACCAGATAAACAGGTGGAAAACAAGCTTAAAAAAGTAATTATCCAGAAGGTTATTTTTCCAGTTTGAGTCAAAATTCCCAAAATAAGGGAAGGAAAAATAGCTAATGAAACGATGGTGATAAGCAATTTTTTTCTATCAAAAAAATCTATAATCAAGCCAGATAAAAAGCTAAAAAAAATAATAGGAGAAGAGCTAATCAAATTAAATAAGCCTAAATAATAAGAAGACTTGGTTAACTCATATACTAACCAGGTTTGAGCTGTATTTTGAATCCATGTTCCTGTGAAAGAAATAAAATGTCCCAAAATAAAAAAACGAAAGTTTTTTATTTTTAAAGGATTATCTTTAAATGAAATATATTCTTTTATTTTCATTTCCTTTAGTAAAATAATATTATTTTTGAAAGTTACAATTCTAAAAAACTGTTTTTTTTAAATTACTAACAAATTGATCAATTCTCAAATCTCAAACCAAATAATTAAAAACTATTATTTAAGATGAAAATTTTAAAAATTTAATTTTTTGAAAAATTTTTAAAATTACCTCTTTACAAAAAAATTTTTAGAGGTAGGTTTAATTTTAATAGAAAAATTTTAAGGAGGTTTGTGTAACATGTTTAAAGGTAAGGTTAAGTGGTTTGATGAGAAGAAGGGGTATGGTTTTATTTCCAAGGATGATGGCGGAGATGTGTTTGTGCACTACTCTGCCATTGACATGCCTGGTTTTAAAACCCTTAAGGAAGGACAAACTGTAGAATTTGAAGTAGTTCAGGGTCCTAAGGGTGAACAGGCATCTAAGGTTAAAGTTCTTGGTGGTGGTAACCCCAGAAGATCACCTAAAAAAGAGCAAGATTAAATTCTTTAACTAAGTCTATTTGGGAGGGATTTTTCCCTCCCTTTCTCATATCTTTCCTTTATGAAAAGTTCAATTTTGATTATCAAAATTGATCCTTCTAAACTTGCTTTTTTAAAATTCATTTTGGAAGGGTATGATCATTTAGCTGTTCTAACTATAATAGATGGTAAAACTGGTTTAGCCAAACTCCATTTTCATCCTAAAAATTACATATTCCTAAGAGAACTACTTCAAAATAATTTAAAAATAAAGTGTTCTATTGAAATTCTGGATCTATTAGTTTAAAATATTTATTAATTTTTATAAATTTTATATTCCTTTTAGGAATAGTGCATGAAGATCCCAAGGGTTATGTCAACTCAACATCCTGATAATGTATCTGTGCCCTTTTTTGCAGAGCATAGTGATATGTCAGGAGAAGATGAAATTCAAGAGGCTTATTATGCTTTTTCCCATCTGGGATGTGATGAACAAATGTGGGATAGTGAAGGAAAGGAAGTAGATGATTTTGTAGTAAAAAAGCTACTTACAAAATATCCTCACTTTTTTAAAAATAAAATACTTGGTAGAGATGTATTTTTAACCTTAAGAGTTCCTAATCCAACTGTAGAAAAAGAAGAAGCTAAAATATTAGTTGAGGCTTTAGAAAGCATTCCCCGTTCTTTAGATGTAGCTAAAATTTTTTATGGAGATTCTATAGCTCCTATTTTTGAAGTTATACTCCCTATGACCACTTCTGCTAAGGAATTGAACCGCATTTATTATTTTTATAAAAATTTTATCTCCGGGATTCAACATCATAAGATCTACGAGAATGATATTACAGTTGCTGAATGGGTAGGAGAATTTTTACCAGAAACTATAAATGTAATTCCTCTTTTTGAAGATCTTAATTCCCTTTTTAATATAGACAAAATTTTAAAGGAATACTTAAAAGATAAACATTTTAAATATCTAAGAGTTTTTTAGCACGTTCAGATCCAGCTATGAATTATGGAATGATAAGTGCTGTTTTGGGTATAAAAGTAGCTTTAAAAAAATTAGAAAAACTTTCTAATGATCTGGAAATAGAAATATACCCTATTTTAGGAGTAGGAACCCCTCCTTTCAGAGGAAATCTTTCTCCATATACAGTAAACAAAGTAATTACAGAATATCCATCTGTAGAAACTTTTACTGTTCAGTCTGCTTTTAAATATGATTTTCCTATTGAAGACGTAATAAACGCTATTAAAAAACTTAAAACTTTTATCCGCCATCCTTTGGGAGAAGTTGATGAAAATTTTTGCAAAAAAATTATTGAAAAAGTTTCAAAGGATTATCACACTGTGATAGTTTCTATTGCTCCTGCTATAAATGAAATCGCCAAATATGTTCCCAGAAGAAGAATGAGAAAGCTTCATATAGGACTTTTTGGATATGCAAGAAGTGTGAAAGGAATTACTCTTCCAAGAGTTATAAGTTTTTGTGCAGCATGTTATTCTATAGGACTACCGCCTGAAATACTGGGCTTGAGCTGTTTAACCAAGGAAGACCTTGTAGAAATTAAAAATATCTACAAAAATTTGGATTACAATTTATCCATAGCCTTACAGTATTTCAATCCCAAATGTTTAGAACTATTATCTGAAGAAATCAAAAATAAAATCATAAAATCTTTAGAATTACTAAACAATTTAAACCTGAAATATGAATCTAATTTAAATCATAAAGAAGTAACCAATAATTTACTTAAAAAGTTAAAAAAAGGAAAAACTTCTAATTTAGGAGATCTCTTGATAGAAGCTGCTTATTTAAGAAAATTTTTAGGATAAATCAAAAAATTCAGGAAATTTAAGTCTCTTTTGAAAAGCTAAATTAGCAAGTTGTCTTAAAAGGTGATCTGCTAAAACTATTCTCACCATAGCTTCTACTACTGGAACAATTCTTGGAATAGCAGAAATATCATGTCTTCCACCTATGGAGATCTCTACTTCTTCTTTATTTTCTCTAATAGTTTTTTGGTTTTTTCTTATACTTGGAATAGGTTTAACTGCAACTCTTATAATTATATCCTGACCTGAAGAAATACCCCCTAAGATTCCTCCTGCATCATTTTTTAAAAAGCCCTGAGAGCTTATGGGATCATTATTTTCAGAACCTTTCATATAAGCCGCTTTAAAACCTGAGCCTATTTCCATAGCTTTTACTGCTCCTATGCTTAAAAGGGCTTTAGCCAAATCTGCTTCAAGTTTATCAAAAACAGGCTCTCCCAATCCTGCAGGAACACCTTTTATTAAAACTTCAATTACTCCCCCTAAGGAATCTCCTTCTTTTTTAACTTCTTCTATTCTTTCACACATCTTTTGATAAGCCTCCATATCAGGACAATATAAACGATTTTGATAGATTACTTCTAAATTCCTCTCTTTTGCTTCTATCCCCCCAAGAGCAATAGTATAAGCTATTATATCAATATTATATTCTTCCAGAATTTTTTTAGCTATAGCTCCAGCAGCTACTCTTGCAACAGTTTCTCTTCCACTGCTTCTTCCTCCTCCTCTGTAGTCTCTAAAACCTCCATATTTTATAAAATAAGTAAAATCTGCATGCCCAGGTCTGAAAACATCTTTTATTGGCTCATAAGCAGAAGATTTGACATCTACATTGTAGATTAAAAGAGCTATAGGAGTTCCTATGGTATAGCCATTAAAAACCCCTGAAAGGATTTCTACTTTATCTGTTTCTTTTCTGGGAGTTTGTCCCAAAAATTGCCCTGGTTTTCTTTTGTCAAGTTCTTTCTGAATATATTCCTCATTTAGGGTAAGCCCTGGAGGACAACCATCAACTATAGCCCCAAGTGCTTTTCCATGGGATTCACCAAAAGTAGTAACTCTAAAAAGATGACCAATAGTATTTCCACTCATAAGCCCGCTCCTTTAAGCTTACTTCTATATCGTTCCAGTTATAACCTCTCATTATGTATTATATTAACCTAATTTTTTTTATAAAAAAGTAGGCTATAATACTTCTTGACACTATGTTATGAGCTGATATACATTTAAAAGTTGGAGTTTTAAAAATGGTTATAGCTATTATTCCTGCTGCTGGGAAAGGGAAAAGACTTGGAGGAGAAAAACCCAAACAGTTTTTAGAACTAAAAGGTATTCCCATTATCATTCACACTCTCTTTAAATTTGAAAAACATCCACAGATAGATGGAATTATTATCTCAACTTCTTACAACTATTTTCAATTGATAGAAAAATTAATAAATAAATACAATTTTAAAAAAGTTTTAAAAATTGTAGAAGGAGGTAAAACCAGACAGGAATCTGTTTATAATGGAGTAAAAGCATGTCCTGAAGAAGCCCAAATAATTTTAGTACACGATGCTGTAAGACCTTTCGTGTCTTTTAAAATTATAAATGACGTAATCCAAGCTTCTATAAAATATGGAGCAGCGGTGCCTGGCATTCCAGTAAGAGATACATTAAATAAGGCATCAAAAGGGAAAATCCTTCAAAACATAGATAGAACCGGGCTTTTTCAAATCCAAACCCCTCAAGGTGTCAGAGCTGAAATCTTAAAAGAATGCTTGAAAAAAGCCCAAGAACAAAAATTGGTATTTTCTGATGAAAGCTCTCTTCTTCTATATTACGGATATAAAGTCCATTTAGTGAATGGTGCCTTCATAAATTTTAAAATTACTTATTTTGAAGATCTGCTCCTTGCAGAAAAGTTAATTGATTGTAAAATAGAGACATTATTAGAAAATTGAAAGGTCATTAAATATGTATATAAAATGGCTAAATAATTTACCTTCTACTCCTCAGGATTTTCTTCATTTCTCAAAAAAAATTTTAAATCACCCTTTAGAAGATTCTTTAAAACTTTACTATATAACTTTAAAATTGAAAGCTATGAGTGATAGTCCAATTTATAAATTTTTAGAAAGGATTCCTTATGGAATTAAATTTGACGAAATAAATAAAAGAGAATACTTATTAACCCTTTCTGTTTACACTCTGAGAGAGCTTTTAAAAGAACATCTTGATTTAAGATTAGTTAAAAATCTTTACTTGCTTTTATCTAAGGAACTTCCTAAGGATTTTTTAAAAGGGGCTACACCCAAGCATTCTATTTTAGCTTCTCAGGACATTTTAGCTGATCTTCTCACAGAAGAAGAGAAAGCAAAGTTACCTGCTTTTCTTAAAGCAAAACATGTTATTTTAAGCTTTGAAATAAAAGGAACCTGTGAAGAGATAATCTCTATAGTTCCCTATCTTACTAATCCCTATGTTTTAAAGAAAAAAGATGATAAATATGAAGTTTTTATACCTCTTTCTATTTCTGAATTTGTTTTATTTTCTTTAAATTTGAGAAAAAAAGATATTTTAAAAGAAGAGTTGGATAGTATTTTAGAGAGTATTAAAGTTTTATTTCCTGATTGTTTTGGAGAAATTTAAAATTATGCAGGAGGTTAATAGATGGGATTAACCTTAGCTTATAAAATTCTTGAATCTCATTTAGTTTCTGGAAAACTTGTCCCTGGAGAAGAAATTGCCATTAAGATTGACCAAACCCTTACTCAGGATGCAACAGGAACTATGGCTTATTTAGAGTTTGAAACTATAGGGCTTAACAGAGTAAAAACTGAGCTTTCTGTATCTTATGTAGATCATAATATACTTCAGACTGATTTTAAAAATGCAGATGACCATAGATTTTTACAGAGTGTAGCTAAAAGATATGGAATATGGTTTTCCAAACCTGGCAATGGTATCTGTCATCAGGTTCATTTGGAAAGATTTGCTAAACCTGGAAAAACTCTTCTTGGTTCTGATAGTCATACTCCTACTGCTGGTGGATGTGGAATGATTGCTATAGGTGCTGGTGGACTTGATGTGGCTATGGCTATGGCAGGACAACCTTTTTATTTAAGAATGCCGAAGATTTTAGGAGTTTATCTCTATGGAAAGCTTCAACCCTGGGTTTCAGCAAGGGATATAGCTCTTTATTTGCTCTCCAAGCTTACAGTAAAAGGTGCCCTTGGTAAAATTTTGGAATATTTTGGACCAGGAGTTAAAACTTTAACTGTTCCTGAAAGAGCTACAATTTGTAATCTTGGAACTGAAATGGGAGCTACCACCAGTATTTTCCCTTCTGATGAAATTACTTATAGCTGGCTTAAAGCTCAAGGCAGAGAAAAAGATTTCGTAGCTTTATCTGCAGATGAAGATGCAAAATATGATGAAATTATTGAAATAGATCTTTCAAAACTTGAACCTCTTTGTGCCTGTCCCTCATCTCCGGATAATGTTAAAAAAGTAAAAGAAGAAGCTGGTAAACCTGTAGCTCAGATAATTGTAGGATCCTGTGCTAATTCTTCTTTAAAAGACCTTTTAATTGTTGCTAAGGTGCTTGAGAAATATAAAGTTCATCCTGATGTGTGTTTTGAGATTAATCCTGGCTCCCTTCAAGTGCTTGAAAATTTAGTAGCTTTATCAGCCTTTAAGTCCATTTTGGAAGGAGGATCAAGAGTTCATCAAAGTGGATGCTTAGGATGTATAGGTATGGGGCAGGCTCCTCCAACAAATGCTATTTCTTTAAGAACCTTTACCAGAAATTTTCCAGGAAGATCAGGAACCATCCCTGACTTTGTTTATTTGGTATCTCCTGAAACAGCAGTTGCTTCTGCTGTAAAAGGTGTAATTACAGATCCAAGAGAGCTTGGAGAATATCCTAAAATAGAACTTCCTGAAAAATTTATTATAAATGACACTTTGCTTCTTCCTCCTTTGCCAGAAGAAGAGGCTAAAAAAGTAAAAATTATAAGAGGACCTAATATTGTTCCTCTTCCAGCTTTTGATCCTTTACCAGAAGATCTGAAAGGTATATTTATTTTGAAAGTTGAAGATAATATTACTACAGATCATATTATGCCTGCAGGAGCTCAAATTTTACCTTTAAGAAGTAATCTTCCTGCAATTAGTCAACATGTTTATAAAAATGTAGATCCTGATTTTGCTAAAAAGGCTTTAGAATTAAAAGAACAGGGGTTAGCAGTAGGAATAGTAGGAGGAGAAAACTACGGTCAAGGGTCTTCAAGAGAACATGCAGCTTTAGCTCCAAGATACTTGGGAGTAAGAGTAAAAATTGCTAAAAGCTTTGCCAGAATTCATAGAAGTAATTTAATTAATTTTGGCATTTTACCTCTGGTTTTTGAAAATCCCGAAGATTATAATAAGATAGAAAGTGGAGATAAATTTGTTATTAAAAATATTAAATCAGCCTTAGTCAATGGAGAAAGAAGAATAAAAATAGAAATTGAAGGTAAAGGGGAAATTTTTGCAATTGCAGAATTTACAGAGAGGGAGAGAAATTGCATTTTAGCAGGTTCTCTTTTAAACTTAGCCAAAGAAAACTAATTTTAGGCTTATTAATCATACTGGGATTTTTAGGCATATTAATTTTTTTCTTATTTCATTCTATTTTTAAACCTTCTAAGCTCTATGCAGATGATCCTTTAATAAAACCTTATGTAGAGAAACTTAAAAATTCTATTAAAAAGGATCTCAATGGTACAATTCCAGAAGAATATATAGATAAGATCTTTTCTTCTTCAGAGCTTGCCTATTTTCCTAATATAATGATAAAAAGGCTTACCTGGAAAGAAGCTGAACTTCCTTATGATCAATTTTTGGAAAAAAGCAGAATATTTAGAGCCAAGAAATTTATGAACGACCATAAAGAACTTTTAGAAGACATAGAAAAAGTTTTTGGTGTAGATAAAGAGGTAATTACTGCTATTTTTTTAGTAGAAACTAATTTAGGGAAAAATACAGGAAAATTTCCGGTTTTTAATGTCTTTTTTAGTTTAGCTCTCTCTGGAAATAAAAAACTTTTAAAAAATTTTATAAATGATCCAAATATATCTTTAAAAGATGAAAAAATTAATAAAGTTATAGAAAAAAGAAGTAAATGGGCATATAATGAACTTTTATATCTTATTCAGATAGCTTATAAAAATAAGTGGGATCCTTTTTCTATAAAAGGTTCCATCTTTGGAGCTTTTGGTTATCCTCAATTTGTTCCTAAAAGTTACTTAATCTATGGATATGATTGGGATAGGGATGGAGTAGTAGATCTATATAGTATCCCAGATGCCTTAGCAAGTATAGCAAATTATCTTAAAACCGAAGGCTATAAAATGGATGCAGATAAAAATACAAAGAAAAAAGTTATCATGAAATATAATATCAGTGAACCTTATGCTAATACAGTTCTTGCTATAGCAGAAAAATTAAAAAATCAAGAAAGTGTTTTAGTAAGGAATCAAAATATTGAAAATAATTAACCTATATTAATCAAAAATGGCATTAAATAAAGATGAAGTAAACTTTCGTATTCAGAATTTTAGAAATCTGTTAAAACTTAATGATTTAGAGATTGCTATTATCAGCTATCCCTTACACATATTTTACTTTACTGGAACTTTTGTTAAAGGTATTCTGGTAATTTCCCTTTCTGAAGTTAAACTTTTAGTAAATAGACCTTTAGAAAGAGCTAAAAAAGAAAGTTTTGTACCCTGTGAACCTTTAACAAGTTTAAAAAAATTACCTCAATATATAAAGAAGCTTGGAAATTTTAAAAAGATTGGAATAGAAACCCATCATCTTAATCATGATTTCTTTCAAAAGTTTAAAGAGATTCTTTCAGATTATCATCTGAAAAAGATAGATTCTTTTATTTTTGATATTCGCAAAATCAAAAGTGCCTATGAAATAGACTGTATTATTAAAGCAGGGAAAAATCTTGATAAAGCCTTCAAAAAAGTTTTATCTCAAATGAAGCCTGGTATGAAAGAAATAGAAGCAAGTGCTATTTTGGAAAAGGAATTACGTCAAAGAGGGCATCCAGGTTTTACCCGCTCTTTATTTGGTTTTGAGCTAAGCTTTGGATATTTAATCTCCGGTAAAGAGGCTATTGTGCCAACCCATTTTATTACTGGACAAGGGGGAATTGGAGTTCCAGGGTTCCCAGGAGGAGCAAGTTTTAAAAGATTAAAAGTCTCTGAGCCTATTTTAATAGATTTTTCAGGATATTATGAAGGTTATTACATAGATCAAACCAGAATGGCAAGTTTTAAACCTGTTAAAGAGGCAAAGGAGTTTTTTAAAATATCCTTAGAGATCATTAAAACATTGGAAAAAGAAATTAAACCTGGTATAATTAGTGGTGAAGTTTATGAAAAAGCTTTTTTTATTACTCAAAAAGCAGGTTTTCAAGAATACTTTATGAATCATGGAGAAAATGTTAAATTTGTAGGGCATGGAGTAGGATTACAAATTGATGAACCTCCAACCTTAGCTTTAAATAAAAAAGAGATTCTTAAAGAGAACATGGTTATAGCTTTAGAACCAAAATTCCATGTACCAAATTTAGGAGTTATTGGAATAGAAGATACTTTTGTAATAACATCTAAGGGTTTAAAAAGAATAAATACCACTCCAAGAAAATGGCTTGAAATCAGATAAAAGGGGTTTTTTAAAAATGCGAGTTCCAAAAAATCAAAAAAAATTACATACCAAATTTATTTTTATTACAGGAGGAGTGCTATCCTCCTTAGGAAAAGGGCTTGCTGCTGCTTCTATAGGAGCTTTATTAGAAGCGCGTGGACTTAGAGTAACACTTCAGAAATTAGATCCTTATATAAATGTAGATCCAGGAACTATGAATCCTTTCCAGCATGGAGAGGTTTATGTAACTGAAGATGGAACAGAAACAGATCTTGATTTGGGTCATTATGAACGTTTCACCTCTGCTCAAATGAGTGCTAAAAATAATTATACTTCTGGTAAAATCTATTATTCTGTAATTACCAAAGAAAGAAAAGGGGTTTATTTAGGAGGTACTGTACAAATAATTCCCCATGTTACAGATGAAATTAAAGCAGCTATTTTAGATCTTGCCAGCTCTCAGATAGACGTTGCTATTATTGAAATAGGAGGAACTGTAGGAGATATAGAAAGTCTTCCTTTTCTTGAAGCCATCAGACAATTAGGCTATGAGCTTGGTAAAGATAATGCTCTTTATATACATCTTACCTATGTTCCTTATATTAAAACTGCAGGAGAATTAAAAACCAAACCTACTCAGCATAGTGTTAAAGAATTGAGAGCTATAGGTATCCAGCCTGATATTCTTCTTTGCAGAACTGATAGATTTTTACCACCTGAAATAAAGAAAAAAATTGCTCTTTTCTGCAATGTAGAAGAGGAGGCAGTTATTACTGCAAAAGATGTAGAATGTATTTATGAAATTCCCTTAGTTTTTCATCAAGAAGGTCTTGATTCTAAAATTATGGAATATCTAAATATGTGGGCAAGAGAACCTGATTTATCCATCTGGGAAAATATAGTAAAAACTTTTAAAAACCCAAAAGATGAGGTTACTATTGCTATAGTGGGTAAGTATGTAAATTTAAAAGACTCATATAAATCTTTAAATGAAGCTTTGGTGCATGGGGGACTTGCTAATAATTTAAAAGTAAATTTAAAATTTATCAATGCTGATGAATTAACACCAGAAAACATAGAAAAGCAATTAAAAGATGTTGATGGAATTCTTGTACCAGGGGGATTTGGAATAAGAGGGATGGAAGGGAAATTGCTTGCTATAAATTATGCAAGAACAAAAAAGATACCCTTTTTTGGAATATGCTTGGGGATGCAGCTTGCGGTAATAGAATTTGCCAGAAATGTGCTTGGTTGGAAGGAAGCTAATTCTACAGAATTTGACAAAAATACACCCTACCCTGTGATTTATTTAATGAAAGAATGGTATGATTACCGCAAAGGTTGCATAGAAAAAAGAGATGAACAATGTAATCTTGGTGGAACAATGCGTTTAGGAGCTTATCCTTGTAAACTTTTACAGAATTCTAAAGTCTGGGAAGCTTATCAAAAGGATGAAATTTTTGAAAGACATCGTCATCGCTATGAGTTCAATAATGCCTATAGAAAAGATATAGAAAAAGCCGGTCTTAAAGTAGTAGGAACTTCTCCAGATGACCAGTTAGTAGAGATTGTAGAACTGGAGAATCATCCTTGGTTTATAGGGGTTCAGTTTCATCCAGAATTTAAATCAAAACCTATTAATCCTCATCCTTTATTTAAAGCTTTTATTAAAGCATCTTATGAGCATAAAAAACAGGGAGGATAAATTTGATAGATTTACATACTCACTCCACAGCTTCAGATGGAACTTTAACTCCTGAGGAATTGGTTCTTTTAGCTAAAAAAGAAGGTTTAGAAGCTTTAGCACTTACTGATCATGATACTACAGAGGGATTAAAACTGGCTTATGAAACAGCCTTGAAAATAGATCTGCCTTTTTTATGTGGTATAGAGATTAGTGTAAAATATGAAAACCCAGGCCATTTTCATCTTTTGGGATATTTTTTGAAACCAGAAATTCCAGAATTACAATCAACTCTTAAACTTCTTCAAGAGGCAAGGAATAAAAGAAATGAAAAAATGATAGAAAAACTTCAAGCTTTAGGAATTCCTATTACTATGGAAGAATTAAAAGAAATTGCTAAAGGAGAGATAGGAAGGCCTCATATAGCTAATTTATTAGTAAAAAAGGGAGTAGTAAAAAATTTTAATGAAGCCTTTGATAAATATTTAAAAAAAGGAGCCCCAGCCTATGTTCCAAAAGCGCTTTTATCTCCAGAAGAAGCTATAAATCTGGTCCTTAAAGCTAAAGGTGTGCCTGTTCTTGCCCATCCTGTTAGCTTAAAATTAAGCTATTTTGATTTGAAAAACTATTTAAAAGAATTAAAAAAATTTGGATTGATGGGGGTAGAAGCTTATTATACAGAACATACTAAAGAATTTACAGAAATTTTACTTGAATATGCTAAAGAGTTTGAATTTTTAGTTACAGGTGGGAGTGATTTTCATGGTGCTAATAAACCTGATATTAAATTAGGAAAAGGTTTTGGTAATTTAAACATTCCTTTTGAATGTTATGAAAAACTTAAAAAAACTCTTGAAAAAATGCAATAATTTTGAGAGACGAGGTAATTTATGAAAAAAGAAAAGCTAATTGAAAAAATTTTAGATTTAAAAAGGAAAAGGAAGGCCATAATTCTGGCTCACAATTATCAACCTCCTGAAATTCAAGATATAGCAGATTTAAGAGGTGACTCTTTAGAATTAAGTTTAAAAGCCAGTAAAACCGATGCAGAGGTAATAGTATTTTGTGGTGTAATTTTTATGGCAGAAACTGCTAAAATAGTGTCTCCGGAAAAGAAAGTTCTTCTTCCTGTAAAGGGAGTTCCATGTGATATGGCAGATATGATAAAAATAGAAGATGTTCTGGCTTTAAAAGAAAAATATCCTGATGCCCCAGTGGTAACTTATGTAAACTCTTATGCTGAAATAAAGGCTGTGAGTGATATTTGTTGCACTTCAGCTAACTCAGTAAAAGTTGTAGGGACTTTAAAAGAAAAAAGAGTTATTATGATTCCAGATATGAATTTAGCCCGCTATACCCAGCGTTTTTATCCAGATAAAGAAATTATTTATTTTGAAGGTTTTTGCCCTTTTCATCATCTTTTAACTCCTGAGGAGGTTATTAAGTGTAAACAAGAACACCCAGAAGCTATCTTTATAGCTCATCCTGAATGCAGACCAGATGTGATTGATCTTGCAGAATATGCTGCTTCAACAAGCGGAATGCTTAAATTAGCAAAAAAATTACCTAATAAAGAGTTTATCATAGGAACAGAAGTAGGACTTCTTTATCCTTTAAGTAAAGAAAACCCTGATAAAAAATTTTATCATCCTGCTCCAGAAAAAATGCTGTGTAAATCCATGAAAAAGATATCCTTAGTAGATGTAGTTAGAGCCTTAGAAAATTTAGAATATGAAGTGGTTTTAGAGGAAGAAATTATTAAAAAAGCTTATAATGCAGTAAAAAGAATGCTTGAAATTGTCTAAATTTTGGACTTTCAAAGATTTGAAAATTACAATCTTGACAAAAACCCAAAAATAGAGTTTACTTTATATAAATAGATTTTTTATTATTTTAAAGGGAGGATAAATAAAAATGGCTTTTGAGGAGATTACAAGCTTAGAGCAAAAGATAGATGCTCTTATTTCTTTGGTGATTCAATTAAGAAATGAAAAAGAGGAATTGATTAATAAATTAAAAGAAAAAGAGGAAGAAAATGATAGATTAAAAGAAGAAATAAACAGGAGGGAGGAGGAAAGAAGACTTTTAAAAGAAAAAATAGGTAGTTTAATAGAGAAACTCTCCCAAATATAAAGTAAGGGTTTTTTTAAATGCAAATTGCTAAGGAAGTTAGTTTTGAATTTTTAGGTCAAACTTTTATCTTCCGGGCTTATATACCGGAAGAGGAAGTAAAAGAGGTTTTAAATTATTTAGAAGAAAAGAAAAAAGAAGTAGAAAAAATTAAAAAGGTGCCTACCTTTAAATTAGCGATTTGGCTTCTTTTACAAGTAGCACATGATTATATAAAATTAAAAAAAGAAAAGGAAGTTTTAGAAAACTATTTAAAAAGTCAGCTTTCAAAGCTGGGAGAGTTTTTAGAAAAAGAAAATATTACCCTGGGGTGTTCGTGGAAAGAGTAATGGCCTGCCAAGCTAACACCATTGGAAAGTTGGGGCAAGGTGGATCTGGGGCCTTTTTGCTCGGCAACGAGCGTAGAGGGTTAGCCAGACCCCACCCCGAAAGTTTTTTATGTAGAGCTTTGAGCAGGCAACTCCCACGGCACCCTGGGGTTTGTATATTTCTTTAATTTAAAAAGTCCCTTTATATCTTCTTTCCTTCTCCCTCCAAAAATTTATATAAAGGAGGGATTTTCCATGAATTTTCTTTTGGGGTTGATTATAGGGTTTATCGTTGCTTTAATAGTGTTTGGAGGATATCTTTTTCTTCAAAAAAAGAAAGAATTAGAAATAAAAAAAACCGCTGAAGAAATTATTAAAGAAGCAGAAAGAAAAGCTAAGGAGATTGTAGAAAAAGCTGAAAACGAAGCTAAGTTTAAAATCCAACAGGCTGAAATTCAAATTAAAGAAGAAATTCTTGCTCATAAACAAAAGTTAGAACAAGAATTTAATAAAAAACTTCAAGAAATAACTTTAAAAGAAGAAAGACTTTCCAATAAAGAAGAATATCTTTCTAAAAAAGAAGCTGATATTTCTAAAAAAGAAGAAGCTCTTTCTAAAAAAGAGGAAAATTTAGAAAGAAAACTTCAGGAAATCGAAGAAACAAAAGCTTTAATGGAAGCCGAAAAAAAACAAATTGAAGAAACTTTAAAACAAGCTAAAGAAGAACTGGAAAAGATAGCAGGCCTTTCTGAAAAAGAAGCTAAAGAACTTCTTCTTAAAAAATTAGATGAAGAATTAATAGAAGAAAAAGCTAAAGCTATTATGAAAATAGAAAATGAAATTAAAGAAGAGGCTAAAAGAAAGGCACAGGAAATTTTAGGGCATTCTATTGCTAAAGCAGCTATTCCTTTTATTACAGAAAAAACAGTTTCAGTAGTTCAACTTCCTAATGAAGAAATGAAAGGAAGAATTATAGGAAGAGAAGGCAGAAATATAAGAACTTTTGAAACTTTAACAGGTGTAGATCTTTTAATTGATGATACTCCAGAAGTAGTAGTCTTATCCTGCGTAGATCCTTTGAGAAGAGAAATAGCTCGTATTGCTTTAGAAAGATTAATTGCTGATGGAAGAATTCATCCCACCAGAATAGAAGAAGTGGTTAAACAGGTTGAGGAGGAAATGGAACATCATTTAATTGAAGTAGGGGAAAAAGCTTGTTTTGAATTGGGAATTTATGGACTTCACCCAGAGCTTGTTAAAATGCTTGGTAAATTAAAGTATAGAACCAGTTATAGTCAAAATGTTTTACAGCATTCTATAGAAACAGCTATTATATGTGGCGCTTTAGCTGGAGAACTTGGCATAGATGTTAAAAAAGCTAAAAGAGCAGCTCTTCTTCATGATATAGGAAAAGCAGCCTCTTATGAATTGGAAGGACCTCATGCACTTATTGGTGCTGAAATAGCAAGAAAATACGGAGAAGATGAAGAAATTGTAAATGCCATTGCTTCTCACCATGAGGATATTCCTGTTACTAGTATGTTGGGTATTATCTTGCAAATTGCAGATGCTATTTCTGGAGCAAGACCGGGAGCCAGAAGAGAATTACTTGAAGCTTATATTAAAAGGATTAAAGAACTTGAAGCAATAGCTTATTCTTTTGAGGGGGTAGAAAAAGCTTTTGCTATTCAAGCAGGAAGAGAAGTAAGAGTTATTGTAGATGATAAAAAAATTAGTGATGAACAGGCTTATGTTTTAGCAAGAGAAATTGCTCAAAAAATTGAAAAAGAGCTTACCTATCCTGGAATAATAAGAGTAACAGTTATTAGAGAAACAAGAGTTATTGAATATGCTAAATAAGGAGTAAAGCAGTGGTTGAAAAAATAAAAATAATTTTTTTAGGTGATATTGTGGGAAAATCTGGAAGAAAAGCAGTAAAAATGCTGCTTCCAGAACTTAATAAAAAATATAAAAGTGATTTTATTATAGCAAATGGAGAAAATGCAGCAGGTGGTTATGGACTTACAGAAAAAATTGCAGAAGAGCTTTTTTCTTATGGAGTTGATGTTATTACCTCTGGAAATCATATCTGGAAAAGAGAATTTTATCCTTATTTACAAAAAACTGAAAGGGTTATAAGACCTGCCAATTATGGTCCAGGAGCTCCAGGAAAAGGCTGGACTATTTACACTAAGAATAATATCAAAATAGGTATTATAAATTTAGAAGGACGTATTTTTATGCGTCCTCTGGAAAATCCTTTTTTAGTGGGTAAATCTTTGGCAGAGGAACTCAAAAAAGAAACTCCCTTTATTATAGTAGATTTTCATGCAGAGGCTACTTCTGAAAAAATAGGATTAGGATATTTTTTAGATGGCTTGGTTTCAGCAGTAATAGGAACTCATACGCATGTGCAAACCTCAGATGCTAGAATTCTTGCTAATGGAACAGGTTATATTACTGATGTAGGAATGTGCGGAGCTTTAGAAAGCGTTATAGGAATGAAAGTGGATCAGGCTTTGGAAATGTATATATCCATGGTTCCAAGAAAATTAGAAGTAGAAAAATCTGGCAAATTAAAATTAGAAGGGGTCTTCTTGGAGTTGAATTCCAAAGGTAAAGCGGAGGTTATAGAAAGTTTTAGATTGATCTCCTCTTAATTTTATTTCTTCTGTAGTTCTCTCTGATGTTTTTTCCACCACTTTTTAAACAATTGTTTTTTTAAAGGTGATAATCTATCTATGAACAAAATTCCATTTAAATGATCATATTCATGTTGAAAAGCTATAGCATGAAGACCTGTTAATTCTCTTTCAAAAGGATTTCCATTAATATCATAAGCTTTTATATAAAGCTTAGCATACCTATCCACTTTACTATAATATCCAGGTATACTTAAACAACCTTCTTCATGAGTTGTATGCCCTTCAGCAGATAGAATTTCAGGATTAATATATACTTCTAATTTGGGTTTACCTTCTTTTTGAGAAATATCAATGATAAAAACTCTTCTTAAAACGCCTACTTGATTAGCAGCAAGCCCTAAACCTTTGGCTTTATACATAGTTTCAGCCATTTTATCTATAAATTCTTTTAGCTCACCATTAATATCTTTAACAGGTTCTGCTTTTTCTCTAAGTGCTGGATGTCCTAAAATTACAATTTCCATTTTCATCACCTTTTTTGATTTCAATTTAAAATTTTTTTAAATTTTTTCAAGATTTGTTTTTTTATTTTAAATTATTTTTTAAAATAGACTTTTACAGAAATCGTATATTTTTTTCATAAATTATTTTTTTAATTTATTTTTTAATTATAAATTTTTATTTTTAAAAAATAATAAAAAAGGAGGGGAAGTATGAGATTTAAGTCTGGTGTTGGTTTTTTATGTTTTTTAATTTCTTTATTTACTTTTGCTTTAAATGCCTGTGCTTCTAAAAAGATTACTATTAAAGAAATTGAGCTTGCTCAAAAAAATGGGGAGATTGTATTATTAAAATAGGAAAAGCTTATACCGAAGGAAAAGATTACAAAGCAATAGCTGAAAAATGTGTAAGTGAACTTTATGGGTATGATGAAGGTGTAGTGCTTTTCAAACCAACCAAAGCCTCTGTAAAACAATTTCGTTTAACTAAAGAAGAAGCTATATCTTATTTTGTAGGTGGTGTAGTTCCTGAAGATCATGGCTTTGCTTTGCAGCCTTGGTCAAAAGTTCGTTTTGAACCTGCTGGGTTTGTTATAGGAAAAGATTTAGCAGTAACTATGGGTAATTATTATTTTACAGATGCAAATACTGGTAAAGAAGTAAAAGCTGAGTATTCATTTGGTTATAAGCGTGCTAAGGATGGAAGATTAGTAATTATTCTTCATCATTCTTCTTTTCCTTATAATCCAAAACATTAAAGGAAAAGATAATTTTATAAAAAGCTTGACAAAAGAAAAAAATATATTATTTTAAATAACTGATTTTGAATGGGCGGATAGCTCAGGGGGAGAGCATCGGCCTTACAAGCCGGGGGTCAGAGGTTCAAATCCTCTTCCGCCCATTTGTCATTTTAAAAATAGGCTATTACTTTATTTCTCCCTTGATTTTTAGCTTCATAAAGAGCCTTGTCCGCCAATTTTATAGCTTCTTCTAACTGGCTCATTATTTCTTTTTCATTAGAATTTACTTCAGTTGGCTTAAAAACTGATACTCCCAAGCTAATAGTAATAAATAAGCATATATCCTTAGAAATTTGAAATGGAGTTTTAGCTATAACTTTTCTTAATCTTTCTGCTACTTCCACAGCATTAGTTTCTTTTTCATTTATAAAAGCTATTAAAAATTCTTCTCCTCCGTAACGTCCTATTATATCATAAGGACGAAGTAGAAGTTTAAATCTTTTTACCACTTCTTTTAAAACCTCATCTCCTATTTGATGCCCATAAGTATCATTTACTTTTTTAAAATGATCTATATCAACCATTAAAATATAAAGATTTTTTCCTTCTCTCAAAGCTCTATAGGCATTTTTCTTCAATTCCTCATATAAAGCCCGTCTGTTTAAAGCTCCTGTTAATTCGTCAAAAGTAGCAAGTTTTTCAAGTTTTTGATTTGCTTCTGTTAACTCCCTTTCTAAAGCAATAATCCTTAAAGCTGATTTTATTCTTGCTAAAAATTCTTTTTCATGAATAGGTTTAATTATATAATCATCTGCTCCTACTTCTAAACATTCTGCAATTTTTTCTTTTTCTTCAATAGAAGATAAAAAAATAACATATACATAATGTTCCATATTAAATTTTCTTATTAACTGACATACCTTTAAGCCATCCATTTCAGGCATAATCCAGTCTAAAAGCACTATCCCTATATTTTTATAATTCTCTTTAAATTTCTCCCATGCTTCTTTTCCATCCTTAGCTTCAATTACTTTTAAGTTCCATTTTTTTAAAATTTTTGCTATTATTCTCCTAATAAAATTATCATCTTCTGCTACCAAAATTATTATCTCTTTTGAGATTTTTTTTATTAGCTCTTCAATCTTTAAATAATTCACACTATAATAAAGCCCGTATTTATAGCTTCTGTTTTTTTAATTTATCAACTCTTTTAATGCTTCTTTTAATTTTTCTATCATTTTTTCAATTTTCTCTTTATTTACATTGCTTTTAGCTTCAAGTTCTATCTTTTTTGCTAAATTTGCTTCTTCTTCCAAACCTAAATTCAATAAAACTCCTTTTATAGTATGAGCCTTTTTTGCAATCATTTCTTTATCATCTTTATTTAAAGCCATATCTAATTCAGAAAAATTGCTTTTTAAACTATCCTTTGCAAGCTGAATAAATTCTTTTAATTCATCCTCTTCCAAGTCTAATTCCTTAGAAAGAACTTGTTCAACTTTTTTTATAATTCCCTTCATACTTCTCTCCTATTTTTCTATTTCTGTTTTTTTTCTTCTTTAAGCCATTTTTTAAGTACCTCTTCTAATTTCTCTTTACGAACAGGTTTGGAAATATAATCATCCATTCCAGCCATCAAACATTTCTCTTTATCTCCTTCTAAAGCGTGTGCTGTCATAGCAATAATAGGTGTATGTCTTTTATTTCCTTCAAGTTTTCTAATTTCTTTAGTAGCTTCATAACCATCCATTTCCGGCAGTTGACAATCCATAAGGATTAGATCATAGGTATTATTCTTTACCGCTTCTATTGCTTCTTTTCCATTACTTGCTATATCTACACTATATCCCAATTTTTCAAGTATAACAGCTGCTACTTTTTGATTTACTGGATTATCCTCTACCAATAAAATTTTTTTCTTTTTTTCTCTCTTTTTTTCTCTTTTTACCTCTTTGATTACTTGTTGAGTAATAAGTATTTCTTCTTCTTTTACCTTCTTTTCTTTTTTCAAACCCATTACTACAGCTAAACAATCATAAAGTTGAGATTGTCTTACAGGTTTAGTAATAAATGCCTCAAATCCTATTTCTTTAATATGATTTGTAATACCTACTCTGGTTAAAGAAGTAAGTAAAATAAGTCTTATAGAAGCTGTTGCTTCTTGTGCTTTAAGTTTTTTAGCTAAAGAAAAACCATCTTCTACAGGCATCATATAATCTATAATAGCTACATCAAAAGGCTTTCCTGAAGCAGATGCAAGAACCGCTTTTTCTAAAGCTTCCTTGGCATCTGAAGCTGTCTCAGCTATCATACCCCAACTTTTTACATAATACTCTAAAATTTTAAGATTTACTTCATTATCATCAACTATGAGAACTTTTAAACCTTCTAAATTATAACGAGGAGTAATTTTTTCAGGTTTACCCTTGCGTAAAGGAATAGTGAAGAAAAATTTGGTTCCCTTCCCTACTTTACTTTCAAAATCGATTTCTCCTCCCATAATTTCCACTAATTGTTTACATATTGCAAGTCCAAGACCTGTTCCACCGAAACGTCTTGTGGTAGAAGCATCTATCTGTTCAAAAGGTTGAAAAATCTTATCTTTTGCTTCTTCACTAATCCCTATGCCTGTATCCTCAACCTCAAAAAGAAGTTTAACATCTCCATTGAGTTCTTCTTTTAATCTTACATAAGTATATACTCCTCCCTTTTCTGTAAATTTAACTGCATTTCCTACCAAATTAATTAAAACCTGACGAATTTTACCAGGATCTCCTATCACTATTTCAGGAACCCCTGCTTCTATTAGACAACCAAGTTCTATTCTTTTTTTATCTGCTTTTTCTACAAACATTTCCATCACATCTTCTACCATCTGACGAACATTAAAAGGTATCTTTTCAAGCTCTACTTTTCCTGTTTCAAGTTTAGAAAGATCTAAAATATTATTAATAATTTCTATCAAATGATTGCCTGCTCGCATTGCTACCTCTACATATTCCTTTTGTTGAGGATCCAAATCAGTTCCAAGCAAGATTTCAAGCATTCCTATTATTCCATTAAGAGGTGTTCTTATTTCATGACTCATATTAGCAAGAAAATTGCTTTTAGCCTTAACATATTTTTCTGCTTCTTCTCTTGCACGAACTTGTTCAGAAATATCTGTAAATGCTTCTAATAAAATAATTTCTCCCCATAAATTAAGTGGTATTACACTTTTTAATACTGGAATCTCTTTTCCGTCTTTCTTGATTATTTTCATTTCTCCTCTGTATACTTTTTTACCTAAATCTAATATAGGACATTTTTCTTCTTTTTTTGAACAGAGCAAATCACAAGTGTTACCTATTGCTTCTTTTTTACTATATCCCAATAACTTCTCTGCTGCTGTATTAATATCTATTATTTTTCGCTGTTTATTAACCAATACAACCCCTACTGGTAAGTTTTCTATAATATTTTTTATAGTTTCTACTTTTGTCTCAGCTTCAATACGTCTATGAATTTCTTTTTGAACAGCCTTTGCAATCTTAAAAGTAATAATTATAAATATCATTCCTGTAATTAAAGCAACTGCTACTATAATCTTAAAGTTTTTTTCAAAAAGTAATTTTGATTCATTTGAAATATTGAGAAGTTCTTTGTGAATTATTTTGTTTATCTCTTGCTCTGTTTTTATGAGATCTTTTATTAAATTGTCAGTTTCTTGCTTTAAAAATTTTCCTTCATTTTTCAATAGAATTCTATTTTTAGCTATTTCTAAAATTTGTAAAATTAATTTTTCAAAATTTAAAAACTTTTGTTCTAATTTATCTCCACCTTCTAAATTGATATTCTTACATAATTTAGCAACAAGCTTGACAGCAGACCTTGCTTGAAGTAAACAGGGATCTATTTCATTTTTTTCTATATTATCTAAATAAGCTTCATCTTTTATATAGGAAATTTTATAAATTACAGGATAAAGAATACTTAATTGGCGTTCTAATATTTTAAGAGAAATTTCTAACCTAACCACATCTCTATTTTGATAAAATCTAATAAAACTTTCTTTACTCTTTTTAAGATAGGCAATCTTCTTTAATTCAAGATCTCCTTCTATATCAGAAATTAAATAAGCTAAATCTAAAAAGCTTACTTTTCCTTTTTCCAAAAGTCTATCTTCTTCTTGAAGAGTTTTTAAAAATTTTTTTCTCCAATTTAAAACTCTATTTCTTAGATCCATTGTTTTGTTTTTCTTTTTCTGAAAAATTTCCCCGATTTTTTCTAAAATTTTATTTTTTAAAAAAGCTTTTTCCAATATCTCAGCATCTTTTTCCCAGGTTGGTTCTTTATTTAAAGTTTCTAATTCACTACTTTCCAGATTAAAAATTCCATAAATATCTCTTTTTATTTCTTCAATAACCTTTTTAAAAAGAAAGTTATTACTTTCTAAAATATTTCTTTGAATTTTAAGATTTCTTATTTTTCTTTTTAAATTAAAAATATTTATTCCTGTAATACTTATTATACATATACCACTAAAAAGACCTATTAGACTTAAAATTAATATTAACAGAATTATTTTTTCTTTTAAAAAGTTTTGGGAAATTAAATTTATATTTTTAGTTAACCATTTCATAAGAAAATTCCTTAAAATCAAAAGGCATTAGTTTTCCATTTTTTATTATAGTTATCCATACATAATGTGAAGCCTGATGATCCTTAGGAGAAAGTTTAAGAGGAACACCAATTCCTATATCAAATCTTCCTAATCCTTCTAAGGCATCTATTATACTTTCCCGAGTGATTTCCCCTTTTATTTTTCTTAGGGCTTTCACCAAAATATCAGCAGCTATATATCCTTCTAAAGAAATTAAAGTTGGTTTTTTTCCTGGCCTGAAAGATGAAATATCTTTTAAATATTGCTTAATAAGAGGCAAGTTTTCATTGAAAAAAGGCACTACCTGAGAAATTATCACTCCTTCTCCAGCTAAAGGATCCTTTTTTGCAATAGAAGCTAAAGCTTCACTTCCTATAAAAGAAACCGAAACGAATATCCCTTTAAATCCATATTTTCTTAAAATTTTTATAAACTTTGAACAAGCGCTATAAGTACCCCCAAGTACAATTACCTTGGGAGGCGGATTAATTCTTAATAACATAGCTGCAGCTTCTTTTACATAAAGGGTATTTCTAAGATATCTAACATGTATTACTTCTTTTTTAAACCCATATTTTTTAAGGACCTTTATTCCTGCTTTAAAGATTTCATCTCCATAGGCATCTTTTTGTGTAAAAAAAGCTACTTCATCTGGTTTTATATTGGTATATTTAAAAATTCCATCAAGTAAACATTTTATTTCTTCATAATAACTCGCCCGATAGTGGAAAACATAACGATTAGGAGGATTTGGTCTTAGAGCTTGAGCTCCTGTAAAAGGAGCAAAAAAGAGTATTTTATTTTGTATAGCAATAGGCATTGCAACTACTCCTGTAGGGGTTCCTACATTCCCTATAATTCCCAAGACTTTTTCTTTTCTTATTAATTTATACATATTTTTTATTGTTCTCTTGGGATCATATCCATCATCAAGTACTATCAACTTAAGTTTTTTCCCTTGAATACCTCCTTTTTTATTTATTTTTGCAAAAAGAGCTTTAACTCCAAAAGAAAACTCTTTTCCAATAGAGGCATTAGGACCTGTTAGCACTGTGGACATTCCAAATTTAAGTATTTTTGAATCTTTAGACTTATGTTGAGAACAAATACCTTTAACAAAAAAAGACAAATAGAAAAAACAAAAAAATAAAAAAATTTTTTTACACATAAAAATTTATTCAAACTTTTTCTAAAATTTATTTTAGATATTTATATCCAAAAGTCAATATTAAAAATGTTATAAACTGCCTTTTTAGTATAAAATTGTAAAAATTTCATGCCTTATTCTCTTGACGGTTTAAAATTTTAGTGTAAATTTTCTGATATTGAAAATTAGAAAAAATAGGTTATATTTAGAAATGAAACTTTTGGGGCTGTAGCTCAGCACGGTTAGAGCGCCTGCCTGTCACGCAGGAGGCCGCGGGTTCAAGTCCCGTCAGCCCCGCCACTTAATATTTCTTTATGCCAAATATTCTATTTTCCTTAAAAAAATTGATTTTATTTCTTTGTTATCCTTCAAGTTTAATTTTTATTTTCCTTTTTTTAGTTTCTATATATGTAGTCCTTGATAAAAGAAGAGGCAGAAGACGACTGCTTTTGTTTTTAGCTATCTTTTTATATTATTTATCTACAACTCCTTTTTTGCCTTATTTAATGCTTAAACATCTTGAAAAGAAATATACCATTCCCTCTCCTTCTGAAATTCAAAAATGCAAAAAAATTATTGTTCTTACAGGTAGAATTTACGGAGAAAAAAATTTGAGCTTAGAGGAAAGGTTCAGCAGAGAAACCTTAATTAGATTTTTAAAAGCTCTTGATCTAAAACGTCAATATCCTAAAAAAGAGATTATAGTTTTAGGCGGTTCCTATGAAGATGAAAATTTTAAAGGTGCTTCTTATTTAAAAAAATTGGCAGAAAAACTTGGTTATAAAGTTAAAGCACTTGATACTCCTTTAGATACTATAACCAGTACAAAGGTCTTAAAAAATTATCTTTCTAATTCCACAGGTAATTTCAAAGAGCCTTTTTTACTTTTGACATCTGCTTATCATCTTCCCAGGGCTATTTATCTATTTAAAAAACAAGGGCTCAATCCTATCCCTTATCCCACCAATTATAATTATAAACTCTGCAAACCAAATTTTACAATTTTAGAATTTTTACCAAATGACCTTTATCTTACTTTCACAAATATGGCTTTTCATGAATATTTAGGTCTAATTTTTTATAAAATTAAATTCACAATTGCAAAATAAAGGAGCTCTTATGGAGTTTTTACAAAATAAAATTTTAAAAATAGCTGAAAATTCAAGAAAAATTCAGGAAGAATTTATTAAATCTGAAAGTGAAAAGATTGTAAAAGTAGCTCAACTTGCTAAGGATGTGATTTTAAGTGGAGGAAAAATTCTTATTTTTGGAAATGGAGGAAGTGCTGCTGATTCACAGCATCTTGCAGGGGAGCTCGTAAATCGTTTTAAAAAAGAAAGAAAGCCACTTCCAGCTATAGCCTTAACTACAGACACCTCTGTTCTTACAGCTATTGCCAATGATTATGATTTCTCAGAAATTTTTTCTAAACAAATTTTAGCTCTTGGAAAAAGAGGAGATATAGCTTTAGGAATAAGCACAAGTGGAAAATCTCCTAATGTAATAAATGCTCTCAAGGTCTCTAAGGAATTAGGTCTTTATACTGTAGGATTAAGTGGTGGAGATGGTGGATTGATGAAAGATCTTTGTGATTATTTGATACTCGTTCCAAGCAAAGAAACTCCCAGAATTCAAGAAGGACATCTTTTATTTTTACATATATTCTCAGAACTTTTAGAAGATTTGATATTTCCAGGTTAATTATGCTTCTTGCTATAGAAACTTCTTGTGATGAAACAGGAGTAGCTTTATTTTCTAAAAATGGAGATTTAATTAAACACCTTCTTTATTCTCAAGTTGCTCTCCATTCTCCTTTTGGAGGAATTGTTCCTGAAATTGCTTCACGGAAACAATTAGAGGTCTTACCCCCTTTAATTCATAAACTTTTAGAAGAATGTCAGTGTTTCCCTCATGATATTAAAGCAGTAGCAGTTACTTTTGGACCTGGTCTTATAGGTTCTTTATTAGTAGGAGTTTCTTTTGCTAAAGCTTTAAGTTTTGCTTTAAAAATTCCTCTTATAGCAGTAGATCATTTGCAGGCTCATCTTTCTGCTATTTTTTTAGAAAGATCTGTAAAGTTTCCTTTTATAGGGCTTCTTGTTTCAGGAGGACATACAGCTTTATTTTTAGTAAACTCCTTTGAAGATTTCAAGCTTTTAGGACATACCAGAGATGATGCAGCAGGAGAAGCCTTTGACAAAGTTGCTAAACTTCTTAATCTTAGTTATCCAGGAGGACCCATTATAAGTAAATTAGCTGAAACTGGTAATAGAAAAGCTATACCTTTCCCCAGACCCTTATTAGAAGAGGAAACCTTAGATTTTAGTTTTTCAGGTTTAAAAACTGCAGTTTTAAATTTTTTAAAAAATAATCCTTCTTTCAAAATAGAAGATGTTTGTGCCAGCTTTGAAGATGCAATTTGTGATGTTCTTATTGAAAAGACTATAAAAGCTTCTCACCAGTATCAAATTGATCGTATAGTAGTAGCTGGAGGAGTAGCTTCTAATAAAAGATTAAGAGAACTTTTTTATAAAAAAGCTCAAAAAGAAGGGTTAATAGTCCTTTTTCCATCTCCTGAATACTGCACTGATAATGCTGCTATGGTAGGAGTAATAGGATATTACAAATGGCAAAAAAAAGACTTTGCTAACTTAGAAACCGAGCCCTATGCCAGGGTTATTTTTAAAAGATATAGTAAGAATTAATTTTTTAAATCTTCTTTTATACCAAGTTCTTTAATCTTCTTTTGCAAATAAGCCCTTTCCAAACCTATCTCTCTAGCAGTTTGAGAAATATTGCCCTTATATTCCAGAAGCTTTCTTTTTAAAAACTCCTTTTCAAAAAGGATCTTAGCTGTTTTATAATCCTTTTCTTTGAACCAAGGTTGAGAATCTACAAAATATTCCTTATAGTTTTCTATCAAATTTCTAAAATCAGAAGGAAGATCTTTATAGCTTATTTCTATCACAGGGCTTATTATGACTACTCTTTCTATAAAATTTTTCAATTCTCTTACATTTCCAGGCCAGTTATATTTCATCAAAGCTTCTAAAGCTTCTTTTTTAAAAATCTTTCTTCCTAATCCTGTTTTTAAAGCTATTTCTTCTAAAAATTCCTCTACTAAAATAGGAATATCCTCTTTTCTTTCTCTTAAAGGAGGTATATATATAGGAAAAACATTTAATCTGTAATAGAGATCTTCTCTAAAATTCCCTTTTCTAATCTCTTCTTGAAGATTTTTATTGGTTGCTGCTATAATTCTTACATCAACCTCTATAGATTTGGTGCTACCCAGTTTTTCAATTTTCTTTTCTTGTAAAATTCTTAAGACCTTAGCTTGAGCACTAAGACTCATATCACCTATTTCATCTAAAAATAGAGTTCCTTTATGAGCAATCTCAAATTTACCTTTTTTAGAGGTTTGAGCACCTGTAAAAGCCCCTTTTTCATATCCAAAAAGCTCTGCCTCTATAAGAGTGTCTGGTATAGCAGCACAATTTACCTCTACAAAAGGTTCATTAACTCTTTTTGAATGTAAATGTATAAGCTTGGCTACAAGCTCCTTTCCTACTCCTGATTCTCCCTGAATTAAAACTGTTGTATCAGTAGGAGCAACTTTTAAAATCAATTCTCTTATCTGCTTAATTGCAGAAGATACTCCTGTAAGGTGAATCCTACCAAAAATTTTTTCTTTGAGTCTTTTATTCTCTTCTTCTAAGGATATCAGTTTAAGAGCATTTTCAATAGTTACGATTACTCTTTCATAAGATAATGGTTTTTCTATAAAATCAAATGCTCCCATTTTTATAGCTTTTACTGCGGTTTCAATAGTTCCATGACCTGAAATAATAATAACTGGAATTTCAGGATATAAATTTTTTATTTCCTGCAATACTTCAAGACCATCTCTATCCTTTAACCAAAGATCTAAAAGAATTATCTTAGGAGATTTTATCTGAAGCTCTTCAAGAAAATTTTTAGCTAAGAAAAAAGTTTTTACAGCATATCCTTCATCTCTTAAAATATCTTCTAAAACATCTAAAATACCCTTTTCATCATCCAAAATCCAAACTTCAGGCTTCATATTAAAAATTATAATATTCCTGCCTTTTAAATTGTCAACTATTTTTAAAATCCATTTAAAAATATAGGTTTTCTAAATCTGAACAATTGGTTTTTTGCTAATTTTTGTTTTTTCTTGGTAAAAATTTTTAAAATTAAAAGCTTGATTTTTTAAATTTTTATATTTAAATTAACTGTTAACCTATTTTTGTAGAATAGGTTAACAAAGTGAACAAAAATTTTTAACCTTTTCAGATTAATACTTCCTGAAAAAGACATAAAAGTAGCTGGAGGAAGGCTTCAATTACAGGAGGGAAAGCTATGAATAAAAATAGCAGGATTTTGTTTTTTGGGTTAACCTTATTTACAAGTATGGTAAACATAAATGCATTAGCGGCAATGAATAATTCTTATCTTTTAGAGGAAGTTAAAGTTACTGCACCAGCAAAAACACAAAATTTAGAAAAAATAAGTCAAGAAGTAAAAATAATAAAAGGGAAAACTCTCTCGTATTTTGGACCTGAACTCTTCTCAGCATTCAAGTTAAATGAAAGAGGAGCTTTTGGGGTTCAACAGGATCTTTCTATTAGAGGAAGCAGTTTTGAAGAAAATTTGGTGACCATTGAAGGAATAAGAGTCTCTTCTCCTCAAACAGCTCATCATTTAATGAATCTTCCTTTAGAAAAAGATATTTTAGAAAGTGTTGAAATTTTACCAGGAGGAGCAAGTGCTATTTATGGACCAGGAGGATTTGGAGGAGAAGTTAACTTTAATCTCAAACCTTCTTCTCCTGGATATAAATTTTCTATTGGATATGGAAGTTATAATTATAAAGATTTTTTTGGAAAACTGGGTTTTTCCAGCCCTTTTTCTCCTATTAACATCATCTTTTCCCAACAAAAAGCTGATGGTTTTATATGGGATAGAGATTTTGATATAAGAACTTTCAATCTATATACTAAAGATAAAAGAAAAACCATTTTTTACGGATTTCAAGAGAAAGATTTTGGAGCAAGAAATTTTTATACAGGAAAATATCCAGAATGGGAAAGTACAAAAACTCATATTTTTCTTGCTAAAAAGAATTTTTATGGAAATGTCTGGTTTGTAGAGCCAGCTTTTCTTTATAGAGTAAATTACGATACTTATGTATTAGATAGAAATAATCCAGATTTTTACAAAAATAAACATAAATCCCAGGTATTTCGTTTGAATTTTCCTTTAAGATACGAAACAGCTCCTGCAGATTATCTTTTGGGAACTGAACTTTCTTATGAAACGCTTGATAGCTCAAGGCTTGGAGACCATTTAAGACAAGAAGTAGGTTTCTACTTATGGATTTATCCTAAAATAAATCATAAAGTTTTTCCAAGTGTAGGGGTTAGATATGATACTATATCCAAAAATAAAGATATTTTTTCTTACAACTTGGGTTTAGCATATCTTTTAAATTCTACCTTAAAATTGAGAAGCTCTTTTGGTTTTTCTTACAGAATTCCGAGCTTTACTGAGCTTTATTATGATTCTCCAACTGTTAAAGGTAATTCTTCTTTAACTCCTGAAAAGGCTTATAATTTAGAAGCTGGCTTTGATTATAGCAAAGATATTTTAACTTTTTCTGGAACTATATTTTACCGATACGGAAAAGATATTATAGATTGGATAAAAACAGACAATATAATACAAGCACAAAATATAGAAACTCTAAAAACTTTGGGATTTACAATTGATGGAAAAATAAATTTTACAAAGGTAAAACCTTTCATAAGTTATACATACTTAAATCAGATTGCAGAAAATTTATCAAGTGCCAGATATACAGGTAGATATTTAACTCATAATTTTATTTTAGGTGTATTAGCTCATCTTCCATACAATATGGAACTGGCTGGAGAGTTAAATTATAGAAAATACTATAGAAGTGAAGAAGTATATCTAATAAACTTCAAAATTCAAAAAACTTTTTACAAACATACCACTCTTTGTCTATGGGGAAAAAATTTACTTGATGAAGATTATGAAGAATTTAAAGGTGTAAAAGCTATTCCACAATGGATAGGGATTAATATAGAAGTGAAATTTTAAATTAATAAAGGGGCTTTTTTAGCCCCTTTATTAATTTTATTTTTAGGTTCTGTAAAGACCTCCGTTTATATGAAAAACGCAACCAGTAATATAATTTGCTTTTTGGCTTGCTAAGAAGGAAACTAAGTAAGCTACTTCCTCAGGAGTTCCTGGTCTTTTTAAAGGTATTCCTTCTATAAAGGCATTTTTTACTTTATCCGGAAGGTTAGCAGTCATATCAGTTTCTATATAACCTGGAGCTACCACATTTACAGTTATATTTCTTCCAGCTACTTCCAGAGCTAAAGCCTTGGTAAAACCTATAATACCTGCTTTAGCTGCAGCATAATTTGTCTGTCCAGGATTTCCTGTAAAAGCAACTACAGAAGAAATATTAATAATTCTTCCCCATCTCTCTTTCATCATCATAGGAAGAACTGCCTGAGTTACATAAAACACAGAATATAAATTGGTTTTTAAAACTTTATCCCAGTCATCTTCTTTCATTCTCAAAAATAAAGTATCTCTGGTAATTCCTGCATTATTAACCAAAATATTAATATTTCCTATATTATCTTCTATTTTTTTTATATTTTTTTTCACTTCTTCAAAATCAGAAACATCAAATTTAGCAAGATAGGCTTTTTTGCCAAGTTTTTCAATTTCCTGAGCCAATTCTTTAGCTTTATCCTCTGAACCGCGAAAATTAATTATTACATCAGCCCCTTCCTTAGCAAATTCATAAGCAATAGCCCTTCCAATTCCTCTGGAAGCTCCTGTAACTAAAGCAAGCTTTCCTTCTAATTCTGCCATTTTTCCCCCCTTTTAAATTATAATTTTAAAAGTAAAAACTTTAAGAAAAAATTAACAATTCTCTTGACTTTTTTCTTAATATATGATACACAAAAATTAAGTAAAGTAAACAAATTTTGTTAAAAAGGAGTGATCTATGATAGAAATAAGATTGCATGGACGAGGGGGGCAAGGAGCAGTTACTTCAGCTGAACTTATAGCAATAGCAGCTATAAATCAAGGGAAATTTGCTCAAGCCTTTCCAAGCTTTGGTCCTGAGAGAAGAGGTGCTCCTGTTCAAGCATTTGCACGAATTGACGATATTCCTGTTCGCACCAGAGAAAAAGTCTATAATCCAGATATAATTTTAGTTTTAGATCCCTCTTTACCTAAGATAGTTAAAGTAACCTCAGGTCTAAAAGAAAATGGAATAGCTATTTTAAATTCTCATTATAGCGAAAAAGAAGTTAGAGAAATCTTAGGAGACTATAAAGGGAATTTAGCTTTGGTTGATGCAACAAAAATTGCTATAGAAGAAATTGGTCTCCCTATCACCAATACCACTATGTTAGGTGCTTTTTTAAAAGTAACAGGGTTAATAGAACCTTCTTATATGGAGGAGGCTTTGAAAGCCCGTTTTGGTAAATTAGCAGAAAAGAATATAAAAGCCTTACAAAGAGCTATGAAAGAAATTAAAATCTATAAATAAGGAGTAAAGCTATGCCAAAAGATCAAGGTTTAGTGAGCTGGAAAGATTTAGCTCCTGGTATGTATATTTTAGAACCAGGCAATTCTGTAAAATTCAAAACAGGAGACTGGAGGGCTTATAGACCTGTGCTTGATAAAGAAAAATGCATAAAATGTGGTATGTGTTACATTTTTTGTCCTGATTTATGTTATAAAAAGGATGAAGAGGGTTATTTTATAGTAGATCTTTATTACTGTAAAGGTTGCGGAATTTGCGCTGCTAATTGCCCTAAGGGTGCTATTACTATGGTTTTAGAGGAGGCTTAAAATGGGGAAAAAGATTGCTAAAGAAGTTTCCATTGCTATTGCTGATGCAGTAGCTCAATGTAAAGTAGATGTTATTTCAGCTTATCCTATTACACCGCAGACTCATATAGTAGAGCATTTAGCAGAGCTTGTAAATAATGGAGAACTTGATGCAGAGTATATACCGGTTGAATCTGAACATGCAGCTATGAGTGCCTGCATAGGTGCCTCTGCTGCAGGTGCAAGAACTTTCACTTCTACAGCTTCTCAGGGTCTTCTTCTTATGTATGAAAACCTCTTTATAGCCTCTGCTCTTAGACTTCCTATAGTTATGGTTATTGCTAACAGATCTATTTCTGCACCTATTAGTATCTGGAATGACCATTCTGATGTAATGACTATAAGAGATTCTGGATGGATTCAGACTTTTGCTGAAAATGGCCAGGAAGCTGTGGATTTGATCTATCATGCTTATAAAGTCGCAGAGAAAACCCTTTTACCTGTAGCTGTAAATATAGATGGATTCACTCTTTCTCATGTTATAGAACCTATAGAACTGCTTGACCAAGATTTGGTTGATAAATACATACCACCTCTGAGAATGAAATATAAATTAGATCCTAAAAAACCTGTTAGTATTGGAGCTATCGGGATTCCTGAGATATATACAGAAGCCAAAAAAGCTCAAGATGAAGCATTGAAGGCATCTTATAAGATCATAATCAATGCTTGGAGACAATTTGAGAAAATTTCAGGAAGAAAGTATCAGTCTGTAGAAACTTACGAGATGGAAGATGCTGAGGTAGCACTTATTATTATGGGAAGTTTAGCTGAAACTGCTATGAATGCAGTAGATTATTTAAGAAGAAAAGGTAAAAAGGTAGGATTAGTAAGATTTAGACTCTGGAGACCTTTTCCTTTAAGAGATTTCATTAAGTCTATAGGTAAGGTTAAAGCTCTCGGAGTGGTTGATAGAGCTGTAAGTCATTGTTCTACAGGTGGCCCTGTAGGTATAGAGGTTCGTTCAGCTTTATATCAATCTAATAAAAGACCAAAAGTGGTCAATTTTATAGCAGGACTCAGCGGAAGAGATGTCACAAAGGAAGATTTTATAGAGCTTTTTGAAAAAACCTATGAAGCTTTAAGTAAAAGACTAAAGGTTTCTTATGAAATTTATGGAGTAAAGGAGTAGAGCTATGAGACCAGAGTTAAAAAAGTTTAAAGGTTTTACTTTGAAAAAATTACCAGAATATGAAGGTTTTGCTCCAGGACATAGAGCCTGTCAGGGATGTGGAACTGTTTTACCACTTAGATTAGCTTTAAAAGCTTTAGGACCTAATACTATTGCAGTTTCAGCTACTGGCTGTATGGAAATTATATCTTCGCCATTTCCTTATACTTCTTGGAAAATACCATGGATACATGTAGCTTTTGAAAATGCAGCTTCTGTTGCTTCTGGAATTGAGGCTGCTATTAAAGTTTTGAGAAGAAAAAGGAAAATAAGATGTAAACAGAAAATAAACATAGTGGTTTTTGCAGGAGATGGAGCTACTTTTGATATAGGTTTGCAATTTCTTTCTGGAGCTTTGGAAAGAGGACATGATTTTATCTATATATGTTTAGATAATGAGGCTTATATGAACACAGGTGTTCAAAGATCTGCTGCTACACCTTATGGAGCTCATACTACAACAAGTCCTGCTGGAACACTTATAAAGGGACAGACTACCTGGAAGAAAAATCTTATGGGAATTGTAGTTGCTCATAACATTCCTTATGCTGCTACAGCAAGTCCTGCTTATCCTACAGATCTTATGAATAAAGTTAAAAAAGCAGCTTTGGTCAATGGTCCTGCTTTTATTCATGTCTTTTCTCCTTGCCCTACAGGTTGGGGTTGTAAAGGAGAAGATAGTATTTTATTAGCTAAATTAGCTGTAGAAACAAAAGTTTTTCCTCTTTATGAAGTAATAGATGGAAAATATATAGTGAAAAGGATAACAAAACCTAAACCTGTAGAGGAATATTTAAAACTTCAAAGAAGATTCAGACATTTAACATCTGAACAAATAGAGTATATTCAAAAAAGAGTAGATGAAGAATATGAAAAATTGATAAAACTTGCGGAGTGTTTTGCTCCTGAGGATTAATGTATTATTTTGGATTTCTTGACAGTAAAAAAATTTAAGTTATATTATTTATAAATGTAAAAAAGCGGGCGTGGCTCAGCCTGGTAGAGCGGCTGCTTGCCATGCAGCAGGTCGCGGGTTCGAATCCCGTCGCCCGCTCTTAATTTTATCACAGGGTGTTCAAAAATGGAGATAGTTTTTTACGGTCATTCCTGTTTTAAAATTGTTTCTGAAGAAGGCAAAAAGATTCTTATAGATCCTTGGATTAGTAATCCTGCTACCCCAAAAGATGTGGATTTAGGTCCTTATGATTTTATTTTGATTACTCATGCTCATGGAGATCATTTAGGAGATGTTCTTAAACTTGCCAGAACCTCAGTAACAGAAGTTATTGCAATTCATGAAATTCAGCAATTTTTGTTAAAAAATGGTGTCCCAAAAGTTACAGGAATGAATATAGGAGGAACTTACAGAGTTGGAAATTTAAAATTCACTATGGTTCCTGCTTTCCATAGCTCTTCTTTTCCTGATGGAAGTTATGGTGGTGATCCTTGTGGCTTTGTAATTACCTTAGAGAATGGAATAAGTATTTATCATACTGGAGATACGGGTCTATTTTATGATATGAAGCTTATTGCAGAGCTATATTCTCCCAAGATTGCTATTTTACCTATAGGAGATCATTATGTTATGGGTCCAAAAGAAGCAGCCAAGGCCTGTGATCTTTTGAGACCAGAAATTGTTATTCCTATGCATTATGGAACTTTTCCTATCCTTAGCGGAACTGTAGAAGAGTTTGAAAAGGAATTAAAAAAATACAATTTTCCTTTAACTATTGTTGCTTTAAATCCAGGAGAGGAATTTTTTAAATAAATATTGTTAAATGTCTTATTTTTTAGCTATTTCAGGATACCGTAAAGCTGGCAAAACTATCTTAGGAACTTATCTTGTTAATAAGCTCACAGAACTTGGCTATAAAGTAGGGGTAGTAAAATCCTGTCATGAAGAGAAAATTTTAACAGATATTCCTCAGAAAGATACTTGGAACTATAGAGAGTCTGGAGCATCAGCAGTGGCTCTTTTTCAAAAAAAGTTTTTTACTCTTTATCTTCAACCAGAAAAACTAAATTTTTTTTCCTACAAAGATTGGTATAGTTATTTTCTATCACTTTTTTGGGTTTATGATCTTGTTATTTTTGAAGGATTTAAAAATTTTGACATTTTACCTAAAATTTGGATTATCAGAGATGAGACAGAGGATATAAAAGAAATAAAAAGTTGTCTAAGGAATTTATTAGGTTTTGTTGTGAAAAATAAAAAAATATGGCAAAAAAGATATCCTGACGAAAAATTTTGGGATTGGGATGAAAAGGAGGAAATTTTAAATTTTATTATAGAATTTATAAATAGAAATAAAAAAAGGGTTCTCTTAAAAGTAAACGGAAATAAAATTCCTTTAAAAGATTTTGTAGAAGATATTTTAGCTTTACCTGTGATAGGTTTTATCAAAGCATTAAAAGGTATACCAGAAGAGATTTTTGATATAGAAATAAAAATTAATGTTTCAAATATACTTGACAAAAAAGTTAAATAGTTTATATTTAAAATCACTGATAAGAAGGATGGGCCGGTAACTCAGTCGGTAGAGTATCGGCCTTTTAAGCCGAGAGTCGCAGGTTCGAGTCCTGCCCGGCCCATTTTTTATTTATGCCCCCATCGTCTAGCCAGGTCCAGGACACCGGCCTTTCACGCCGGCGACAGGGGTTCAAATCCCCTTGGGGGCGCTTTTGAATGATATTTTTTCAATTTTATAAATTTTTTAAAATGTCCAAGAATTTAGCTATAGTTCTTTTAAGTTCTGGAATGGATAGTGCAGTCTGTGCTAGTATAGCTTCTCAAAATCATCGTTTAGCTTTCTTACATTTTCAATATGGACAAAAGTCTTATAAAAAAGAATTGGAGTGTTTTAAAAAATTAGTAGAATATTTTAAACCTGAAAAATATTACATTCTTGATATTCCATTTCTTAAAGAGATCGGAGGTTCAAGTCTTACTTCTGAAAATGTTGAAATTCCTGAAGATGATAATGCTCCTATTCCATCTACTTATGTTCCCTTTAGAAATGGTATATTTTTAAGTTTAGCTACTGCCTGGGCTGAAGTTATAGGAGCAAAAAAAATCTTCATAGGAGTCAATGAGGTGGATTTCTCTGGTTACCCTGATTGCAGAGAAGCTTTTATTAAAACTTTTAATCAAGCTATTAACCTTGGCACAAGACCTGAGACCCAAATAGAAATAGAGACCCCTCTTATTAAACTCTCTAAAAAAGAGATTGTTGAATTAGGTATCAAGCTTGGAACACCTTTTCATTTAACCTGGTCTTGTTATAGAGAAGGAGAAAAAGCTTGCGGAAGATGTGCCTCTTGTAAATTAAGATTAAAAGCTTTTAAAGAGGCGGGCATTCCTGATCCTATACCTTATGAAAACTTTTGAGTGCAAAAAATGTGGATTTTGTTGTAAAGGTGAAAGCACAGTTAGCCTCTCTATTGAAGAAATAAAAAATATTTCTAAATTTCTCGGTCTTTCAGAAGAAAAATTTCTTAAACTTTATACTGTTAAAAAAGGAAAATACAGAATTGAAATGAAAACTGTAAATGGGTATTGTGTTTTTTTTGATAAAGAAACTAAACTATGTAAAATTCATCCTGTAAAACCTGCTAAATGTAAAGAATGGCCTTTTGTTTCTGCTATTTTTAAATATCCTGAAAATTTCTACATTATTAGACAATTTTGCCAAGGACTAAAAAATTTTTCTTGGGAAGATTTAAAACTTTTATGTAAAAACTTGAATAAAGAAAAAAATGTTTTAAAATAAAAACGTATATAAAATAAATAAAGAGGGGAACTAATGAAGAAACAAAAGTTGGAATTTTATAAAAGTTTAGGATTAAAATTAACACCTCAAAGATTAGCCATTATAGAATATTTAGAGGGAAACAAAGAGCATCCCTCGGCTGAGGATATTTACAATGCTTTAAAACCCAAATTTCCGAGTATGTCTTTTGCTACTGTTTATAACACTTTGGAGATTTTAGTAAAAAAGGGATTAATTAAAGAATTAAATGTAGAAAGTACAAGAAAAAGATTTGATCCTTCAACACATCCTCATCATTTCTTTTGCAAAAGATGCAAAAAGGTTATAGATGTAGATAATCAAATTAATATTTCTGTGCCTGAGCAATTAAAAGGTTTTGATATAGAAGATATTCAAATTATTTTTTATGGATTATGTTCAGAGTGCAAATCTGAGTCTAAGTAAAGTTTTTATTGGCTTGACAAAATTTTAAAGTATATTATTTTTTATATTTGCAGAGGTGAAGAGGGGCCCGTAGCTCAGTTGGTTAGAGCCACCGGCTCATAACCGGAAGGTCCCAGGTTCGAATCCTGGCGGGCCCATTAGTTTATTTATGTCTTTATTAGTAAAAGATTTATATAAATTTTTAGAAAATTTAGCTCCTCTTCAGATTGCTGAACCCAGAGATAATAATGGATTACAAATAGGTTCTTATAATAGTTCTGTTTCTGGAATTCTTTTAACAGTAGATGTAACTAAAAATGCTATTTTTTATGCATTAGAAAAAAATTTAAATCTTATAATAAGCCATCATCCTTTGATATTTAATCCCCTTTCTTGCATCCTTAAAGATGAACTTAAGGGAGAGCTTATTTATCTTCTTATAAAACACGATTTAAATCTAATTTCATGGCATACACCCTTAGATAAAATTTCTGAAGGGGTATCAGAGGCTTTTTTAAAAGCTCTAAATTTTGAGAGTTCAGATTTTATTATAAAAGAAGAAAAATTTAATCAAAAATTTGGTCTTGGAAGGGTTGTATATTTAAAAAAATCTATTAAACTGCAAGATTTAGCAGAAAAAATTAGTCATATTATTGACAGTTGGATAATGGTAGTGGGTGATTTAGATTCATCAATAAACTCTTTTGGTTTTTGCGGAGGTTCAGGTTCTTTTCTAAAAGATGAATTAAAAAAGATCGGAGTTTATACTTTAATTACTTCTGATGTGAAATATCATACTGCAAAAGATTCCTTAGAAGAGGGTTTCAATTTTATAATTATAGATCATGGCTTATCAGAAAGTTTTATTTTACCAGTTCTTAAAGATAAATTACAAAAATTTTTTTCTGAAAAAAATGTAGTTCTTCCTATAGAAATATATAAAGAACCAAGTCCATATAAAATTTTTAAAAATAAGAGGAGGGATTAGATGCAAGAAGAAATATTAAAACTTATTGAATTACAAAGAATTGATTTAGAAATTTTAAAAATTGAAAAAGCCATGAATGATATTCCTCAATCTCTTCAAAAGGCTCAGAAAGATAAAGATCAAATTCAAAAAAAGTTAGAAGAACTTTCTTCTCTTCTGGAAGAAAAGAAAAAGCAAAAAGATCTTTTTGAAGAAGAATTAAAGCAAGAATATCAAAGATTAAAAAGCACTCAGGCTCGTCTAATCCAAATTAGAGGAACAAGAGAATATCAACTTCTTTTAAGAGAAATTGAAGAAATTAAAAAAGCTAATAAACAAAAGGAGGATGAAATTTTAAAATTAATGGAAGAAATAGAAAATCTGGAACAAGAAAAAACTAAGTTGTTAGAAGAATTAAATAAAATTGAAGCTATTTTTAATGAAGAAAAACAAAAATTTGAAGCCTTTTGTGCTGAACTTTCTAATAATAAAGCTGAACTTCTCAAAAAAAGAGAAAATATAGCTCAAGAAATTCCTTCTAACTTATTAAAAAAATATGAAATTCTTAAACAAAAAAAGGGTGGAGTTGGAATTGCTCCTGTAGATAATTATGTGTGTGAAGGTTGTCACATGGCTATACCTCCTCAACTTTACAATGAAATTCAGAAGGATAATCGGTATTATGAGTGCCCTCATTGTAAAAGACTCATTTTTTATAAAAAAATTTACATATCTGAAGAAGAACCAAAAGAGGAGGCAATTTCAGAAGAAAAAGCTATCTCTGAAGAAAAAGCCTCTGCTGCTTAGTTAAAAAATTTTTAAAAAATGGATTATTTAAAGCTAAAACCCGATCTTTCTAATTTAGAAGAAATTTCTGAAAAAATAGCTTTTTATTTAAAAAAAGATAAAGTAGGAGCTATACCTACAGAAACCTTTTATGGATTAGCAGCTAATCCCTTTTCAGAAAGGGCTTTAAAAAAGCTTATTTCTTTTAAAAAACGCCCTAAAAATAAACCTATTCTTTTACTTATTTCTGATATAGAACAACTTTATTCTTTGGTAAAAGAAATACCTCCTGTAGCAGAAAAACTTATAGAAAAATTTTGGCCAGGACCTTTAACTATAGTTTTTCCTGCTAAAGAAAATCTATCTTCTTTATTAACATCTGGGACTAATACTATAGGAATAAGGCTTTCTTCTTCTCCTATTGTAAAAAAAATCATAGAGATATTTGGCAATCCTGTCACAGGAACAAGTGCTAATATAAGTAACAAACCACCCTGTAAAAGTGCTCAGGAAATTTTAGAACAATTAAAAGACTTAGATTTTATTTTAAATGGGGGGCATCTTGAAACCTCAGCTCCCTCTACTATTATTTCTGTAGTGGATAATAATATCTCTTTAATACGAATTGGAGCAATATCTTTTAAAGAAATTTTAGAATCTTTTTTATAATTTTATTATTCCTCTTCAGCTATTTCTATTTCTAAATAAGAATGCCCACATTCATAACATTTAACATCTAAAATATTTTCTAAAAGAGCTACATATAAAGTGTCACAGCCACAGATTTTACAGGCATTTCCTATATTTTCTTCATTTATAGCTTCTAAAATATCTTCCCTAAGATCCTCAGGTATATCTGGATCAAAAATAACTTTCACACTTTCCTCCTAAAAACCAAATTTATATTAATCTTATCAAAAATTCTTATTTTGTAAAGTAATTTTTTTAAATTTTTTAAAAATTTTTCAAACCTTTTTGATAATTACAGTATCTTTTAAAAATTCTTCTTTTTTTTCAGGATAATCAACCAAATAATGAGTTCCTCTGGATTCTAAACGTTTTTGAGCAGATTCTATAATTAATTCTGCTACCAAAGCTATTTTTTTAAGTTCCATAACATCTAAATCTAAGTATATCCCTTTCCAGTTTTCTTCTATTTCTTTTTTTAAAAAATCTAATCTTTTTTTAGCAAATTCAAGCATTTTTAAACTTCTAACTATTCCAACAAAATCCCACATAATTTTTCTTATAATATCCCAATTATGGGATATAAATACTTTTTCATCTTTTATTTCTTTAATTACAGGATCTTTTATTTTAGGTTCCTTAAAGGGTTGATCTTTTAATTTTTTCCACATTTCCTTGATTTTTAAACTGGCTTGATGAGCAAAGCATATACCTTCTAATAAAGAATTAGAAGCTAATCTGTTAGCACCATGTAAGCCTGTGCAAGCACATTCTCCTATAGCGAATAAGTTTGAAATATCTGTTTGTCCCCATAGATTTGTATAAATTCCTCCACAAAGATAATGAGCAGCAGGAACTACTGGAATAGGTTGAGATGTTATATCTATTCCATATTTTAAGCATGTTTCATAAATATAAGGGAAACGTTTTTTTATATAATCAGATGGTAAATGGGTAATATCTAAATAAACACAGTCAGCACCTGTTTTTTTAAGTTCCATATCAATAGCTCTGGTAACAATATCTCTTGGAGCAAGCTCTTTTCTTACAGGATCATATTTATGCATAAATCTTCTTCCTTCAGCATTAAGCAATATAGCACCTTCTCCTCTCAGAGCTTCAGAAATTAAAAAATTTTTAGCTTTGGGATGATAAAGACAGGTAGGATGAAATTGAATAAATTCCATATTAGCAATTCTACAACCTAAATTATAAGCCAAAGCTATACCATCTCCTGTAGAAGTGTCAGGATTACTGGTATAAAGATATACCTTACCTGCTCCACCTGTGCATAGAACCACTACTTTGGCTAAAAACATAATTGGTTTAACATGAGTGAGATCAAGAGCAAGAGCTCCCAACACTTGAGAAGGCTTTTCTGAATTATTCTTGTCCCCTATAAGTTTAACCACAAAGTGATTTTCCAGAATTTTTATATTTTTTGTTTCCAAAACTCTTTCTATAAGAGTGTTTTCAATAACCCTTCCTGTATAATCTCCTACATGAAGGATTCTTTTTTTAGAATGACCACCTTCTAAAGTTAAATGAAACTTTTGAGGATTATCAGGGTCTTTATCAAAACTTACTCCCCAGTTTATTAAATCTTTTATTCTTTCAGGAGCTGTTTTCACAACCAACTTTACAGTTTCTCTTTTGCAAAGACCATCTCCAGCTATAAGAGTATCTTGAATATGAAAATCAAAACTATCGTCCTCTCCCATTACACAGGCAATTCCTCCTTGAGCTAAAGTAGTAGCAGTTTCAAACATGCGTTTTTTAGCAAGAATGGTAATATCTCCGAGGTCTTTTAATTTCAAAGCTAAGCTTAATCCTGCTATACCTGAACCTATTATCAAAATATCTGTTTTAGAGATTTCCATTTTAAAATCTCCTTAATACTTAATATTGCTGTAATATTTTTGGTCTTCTTTGAAGAAAGTATTGCAAAAGCTCTGGACCACTTTTAAAAAATAAAGAAGAACGATAAGCTTCTCTTTCACAGAATTTTATATCTCTCTTTTTATCTTTATCTTTTACTGAATCAAAAATAGCTACAGGAACAGGTTTGGCTGAATGAGTTCTTATAGAAATAGGAGTCAAATGATCACAACATACCAAAATTCTATATTTATCAGTAATTTCAATAATTTTTTCCAGTAAATATCTAATTATTCTTCTATCAAATTCATTTATAGCTTTTATTTTAAGTTCTAAAGAGCCTTCATGAGAAACTTCATCTGGAGCTTCTACATGAATTAAGACAAAATCGTGATCTTTTAAAGCTTCTATAGCATAATCAACTTTACCTTCGTAATTAGTATCTAAATATCCAGTTGCTCCTGGAACATCTATAACTGTCATATTAGCAAGTACAGCTAAACCTTTTATTAAATCTACTGCAGAAATAACAGCTCCTTTAAGTCCCCATCTTTCTTCAAATGGTTCAAACTCCGGGGTTCTTCCCTGTCCCCAAGGCCATATAGCATTCGCAGGGGGTTTATTTTCTATTTTTCTCCTTTGATTAATGGGATGTTTTTCCAGAATTTCTATAGCTTTAATAATAAACTCTTTTAAATAAGGTTCTTCATCATAAGCTTGAAAAGCAAACCAGACACTTTTTCCTAAAAGATCATGAGGAGGATAAGTATGAAGACCTCCTGATCCTCCCCTCCATATCAAAATATGTCTGTAACTTACTCCAGGAATTATTTCTATTTTATCTGTAGCTGCATACCTATTTATTGCCTCTATTAATTGTATAGCTTCTTCTGTAGAAATATGCCCTGCAGAATAATCTTCCATTATTAGATCATTTCCCTCAAATTTTAAGGTTACTAAATTACATCTATAAGCAACATCTTCTGGTCTTAAAATTATTCCACGACTCGCTGCTTCAATAGGACCTCTTCCAGTATATTTTTCTTCAGGAGAATATCCCAAAAGTCCCATAATTGCTACATCTGATCCAGGATGCATACCAGGTGGAACTGTCTGACAAGTTCCTATCTCTCCATAAGAAGCTATAAAATCCATACCAGGTGTAATAGCCACTTCTAAAGGTGTTTTTCCCTCAAGTTCTTTCATAGGAAAATCTCCCATTCCATCTCCTATAAGCATAATATACTTCATCCCTTCTTCAGGAACAAAAGATTCTTTTTGAAATGGTATTTGTTCATCTATAATTTGAGAAATAGTTTCTTTTTTCTTTCTTCTACCCATAAGACCTCCTTTTTATTTTAAGATCTTTGCTAAAAAAAAGGCTAATTTAAAAAATAAGAAAAAAAACAAAGTTAACAAGATCTGAGAAAAAAAATCTGTTGGAACTAAAAGCACTGACATAGCATAAAAAAAACCTAAAAAGTAAAATCTTCTTTTTTTGTAAACTTCTTCAGTAATAAATTCTTCTTTTATTAAAAGAGCTAAAAATAAAGGCATCTGAAATATAATAACAGAAAAAAGAATAACCCTTAAAATAAAAAATAAAAAATAATTAATCTTTAAATTAGCCTCAAAATTTTTACCAAAATACAAAAAAATTTTCAGTAAAATAGGAACAAACAAAAAATACCCCACAATTATTCCTAAAATTCCAAGAAAAATGGATAAAGTAAATATTTTTTTTAAAAGTTTTTTTTCAGGTTCATAAAATTCTGAAGAAACAGCTTTCCATAAACGTATCAGTAAAAAAGGAAAAGTTATAATTAAAGCCATATAAAAAGATGCTCTTAACAAAACGAATAAAGCTTCTTCTAAAGAAGTAAAAACTAAAGGTTCTCCTTTAAGGAATTTAAAATAAGGAAGCATCAGATAAGGGAAAACATAAGGAAGTGTAAAAAAAATAAAAAACCACAAAAAAAGGAAAAGGAAAGAATAAATAATAATTTCTTTTCTTATTCTACCAAGAACATCTACTGCGAATATTTTAGGAATGTTTAGTTTGCTCATCAGATTTCAAGGACTCTTCAGTTTTTAAAGCTTCTTCTGCCAATTTGGTTGTATCTTCTTTTATTTCTTCTATTTCCTTTTTTGCCTCTTTTAAGTCTTTTCCTATTTCATCAATTTCAAGTTCTCTTTTTATTTCTTCTATACTTTTTCTTAATTCAATAGATAATCTGGCTAAATATTTCCCTACTTCAGGAAGTCTTTCAGGACCAAGAACAATAAGAGCAACTAAAAAAATTATAACAGCTTCAGAAAATCCAATATTAAACATTTAAATACTCTCTGGGTATGTTTTTGCCTAAGCTACAAAAAAGTTCATAACTGATGGTTCCAGCTAAATCTGCGAGTTCATCAGCTGGAACCTCTTCATTTTTTCCTCCAAGAAGGATAACCTCATCTCCTATTTGAGGATTTTCTACATCTGTTAGATCTAAATACAAAGCCTTCATAGAAATATTTCCAACAATAGGAACCCTTTTATCTTTATAAAAAGCAAAACCTTTATTACTTAAACTTCTTAAATATCCATCTCCATATCCTACTGGAATTAATCCTAAAATAGTGTCTCTCTTAGCCAAAAAATTGGGGCCATATCCTGCGTATTCTCCTTTTTTTATTTTTTTTATCTCTATTATGCGGGACTTGAAAGTCATAACTGGATAAAGTTTTATAATTTCCTTAGCTTTTTTATTAGGATACCCTCCAAAAAGACTAATCCCTGGTCTTACCAAGTTTCCTTTCTCTGATAAAAATATTATACCACCTGAATTAGCAAAATGAATATATTTAGGTTTAATATTATGCTTGTTTAACATATAAATTGCATCCTTAAATTTTTTCAGTTGAAGCTGAGTTAATTCATGTTCTGGTTTTTCAGAGCAGGAAAAGTGAGTCATAACTCCTATTAATTTTAAACTTGAAATCTGTTTATATTTTTCTATAAATAAATCAAGTTCCTCTAAAGAAATACCAAACCTGTGCATCCCTGTATCAATTTTCAAATGAAACTCAAGTCTGATATTTTTTTTATTGGCAAAATTCTCTAAACATTCTAAGGATTCTATACTAACTATTACAGGTGTTATATCAAGCCTGATTAATTCTTCTATCCAATCTTTTTCAAAACCTGACAAAAGAAGAATGGGTTCTTTAAATCCTTGTTTTCTTAAAATTTGAGCTTCTTCTGGCTCAGAAAGCCCCCATCCCCAAATACCTTCAGTAGAAAGAGCTTTAGCTACTTCTAAAAGACCATGACCATAAGCATCATTTTTGATAACTGGCAAAATTTTAGTTTCTTCTGGTAAAAATTTTTTTAAAGCTCTTAAATTTTTTTTTAAGTTATTAAGATTTATTTCTAATTTTTTAAACCAAATAATCTTTATCCTCTCCTTTTAATCTTTTAAAATTCTTTTTATATAATCTGAAGCAGAAAGTCCAGCTATACAACCTTCTCCTACAGCTTTAGCTAGTTGTAAAGGAGGTCCTGTTAAATCTCCACAAGCAAAAATACCCTCCATATTTGTTTCCATATTTCTATTAACTTTTACATAGCTAAAAGTTTCAGGGTCAAGTTCTATTCCAATAGGAGCAAGAAGCTCCAAAGGACCTTTAGCTCCTATTTCTATAAATATACCATCCAGCTCCAATATAGTTTCATCTTCTAATTTTAATCCTTTTACTTCTTCTTTTCCTATTATATCAATAGGCTTTTTCTCAAGAATACTAATGTTTTTATTAATAAGACTATTTTTGTCATCTTCTGTTAAATCTTTTAAAGGATAAAAATAGACCTCTTTGGCAAAATTGGTTAATAATTTAGCACCATGAATAGCAGCACTACCATCTCCTATAACTGCTACTTTTTTTTCTTTATAAAACCAGGCATCGCAATCTATACAATAAGATAGTCCTTTTCCTATAAATTTATCTTCATCTTTAAAGATTTTTTTTGGTCTTTTAACTCCCAAAGCAAGTATAAGAGATAAAGCTGTTATTTCTTTTTCTTTTTCTGTAATAAGTTTATAACCTGATTCTAATGGTTCTATTTTTACGATATCCTCTTCTAAAATTCTTACTTCAAATCTTTTAAGTTGTTCCATACCTATTTCTAAAAGAGCTTTTCCTTTTATTTTTTCTTTAAAACCAAAATAATTTTCAATATAAGCCTGAGCTAAAGCACTTTTATAAGGTTTTCCAAATATTATAACTTTATGTTTTCTTCTTCCTGCATGGATACCTGCCTGAATTCCAGCTGGTCCCATACCTAAAATAGCTATCTCATAATCCCAGCTCATCTTTCTACCTCCTCTATATATTCATCTTCTATCTCATCAGGATTTATCTTTATCCTATATTCTTCACTTAACCAGCCATAAAGATCTGCAAGTTTACATTTTTTAGAACAAAAAGGTCTATAAGGATTGTTTTCCCACTGAGTCCTTTTCCCACAAACAGGACATTTAATTTTTATTAACTTATTACCCATATTGCCCTATCTTCAAAATAAGAAATTATTTTTTGACTCACTGAACCCAACAATAATTCTTTTAAACCGCTTCTACCTCTTCTTCCAATTATTATATTAGAATAATCATTTTTTTTAGCAAATCTTATAATCTCTCCAGCAGGACCAAATATCCCTCTTTTTAAAACTAATTGAATTCTTTCACAGAATATTTTATTCTCTTTCAAAACATTTTTTAATTTTAAAAAATACTCTTTATACTCTGGATTTTTAGTAATTTTTAAAAGTTCTTCTATATTACCTTCAAATTCTTTTATATTTGAAAAAGGATAAAAATTATGAAAAAATGTAATAGTAGCATCTTTATGAAATGATAAAATAAAGCTCACATAATCTGCTACTTTTAATCCTGTTTCTCCTAAATCTAAAGCTACCAAAAACTTTTTATTCCATTTTTCTCCTCTTATCAACCATACAGGAACACAGCTTATATTGATAAGTTTATGAGTAACCCCTCCTAAAATGTATGTGCTGATTTTAGAAAGTCCTCTTTTTCCAACAATTATAGCATCATATAAATTATCACAGGCTATTCTAAGTATATCTTGAACAACATCTGAGTATTTAAAAATAACTTTGATATAGCAATTTCCTTTTATTTTAGCTTTCAAACTCTCTGCAACCTCTTTAAGTTCTGCTTCTGTTCTTAAATAATCTTCTTTAGCTCTTTTCTCTATTTCTTCCTCATGTATTAATTTCTTAATAAGTTTGCTTTCCTGTAAAACATGAATCTCTGGATGTTCAATTATTTTTAATAAGGTTACATCTACATAGGTATTCTCAAAAACAGATTTTAAATAAAATAAAGCCTTGGCACTCGAGGCACTATTGTCATAACATAAAAGAAAATGAGGATTTATTTTGGAATCAATTTTCATAACCTATTTCTTTTTTAGCCTTGTCTATTTCTTTTTTTACACTTTTAAATCCTGTTCCACCAAAAATTTCTCTTCTTTTAATTGCATTTTCTATGGTTAACCACTTGTAAACATCCTCTTCAATAACATTTGAAAACCTTTGAAACTCCTCTAAGGTTAATTTTTCAAGTTTTTTACCTCTTTTTTCAGCATAAAGAACAATCTGCCCAGTAATATAATGTGCTTTTCTAAAAGGAATTCCCTTAGTTACTAAATAATCTGCAAGTTCTGTAGCAAGGAGATAACCTTTATTAAGATATTTTTCTATATTTTCTTTTTTAATTTTTAAACCTTGTATCATTAAAGCCATCATTTTTATAGAATTTATAACTGTATCTAAGGATTCAAAAATAGGAGGTTTATCCTCCTGTAAATCTCTATTATAGCTTAAAGGAAGACCTTTAATTAAAACCATAAGTTTAATAAGATCACCCACAGCTATAGAGCTTTTTCCTCTTATCAATTCTGCTCCATCAGGATTTTTCTTTTGAGGCATAAGAGAACTACCTGTACAATACCTATCAGGAAGATCTATAAAATCAAATTCTTGACTCATCCATATAATAAGCTCTTCACACCATCTTGACAGATCAAGCATAATAAGACTCAAAATAAAAGCCAATTCCAAAATAAAATCTCTGGAACTTACTGCAAAAACACTATTTCTGGTAGGTTCATTAAAACCAAGATTTTTAGCAATTTTTTTTCTATTCAAATTAAAACCACAACCTGCAAAAGCCGAACTTCCAAGAGGACAAAGTTTTAGCCTTTTCTCATAATCTTCAAGTCTTTGTAAATGAAGCCTCATCATTTCATAATAAGCCATAATCCAGTGTGAAAAAAGAACAGGTTGAGCATGTTGAAGATGGGTAAAACCAGGTATTATAATTCCATAATATTCTTCTGCTTTATCTATTATAGTTTTCATTAAGTTTTTAAGAGACCACTTTAATTCTTCAGCTTTATCTATTAAAAAAAGCCTTAAGTCTGTGACTACTTGTTCATTTCTACTTCTTCCTGTATGAAGCTTATAAGCCACCTCTCCGATCTTTTCAAAAAGAGCTTTTTCTATATTCATATGAACATCTTCATATTCCTTACGAAAAATAAAGACTCCTTTTTTTATTTCATCTTCTATTTCTTTAAGTCCTTTATAAATGAGTTTATATTCTGAGTCTGAGAGAATTTTGATTTCTGTTAATGCTTGGGCATAAGCAAGGCTTGCTTTTACTTCATAAAGAGCTAACTTATAATCAAAAGATACAGATTCGCTGAAATCTTCAAAAAACTTATCTGTTTCTTCCTGAAATCGTCCGCCCCAAGGCTTTTTTTCATCCATAGTTTTTACATTTTAACCTTTTTTAAAAAAATTACAAATTACCATAAATTACCACTTGCGAAGTGGTAATTTGTAGGTAAGATAAATTAAAGATTTAAAGGAGGTAAATATGGAAGAAGGGAAAATATATCATGTTTATACCAAAAGTATTGCTGGATTTAAAATTTTTCTAAATGATGCTGATTATAGAAGAATATTAAAACTCCTAAGGTTTTATCAATTCAATCCCAAAATTAAATTTTCCTATTATGAACGTCTTAAAAATAAAATTAAAAATTATTATAACCAATCAAAAAGTAAAAATCCTTTAGTTAATATTATTGCCTATTGTATTATGCCTACACATATTCATTTAGTATTAGAAGAACTTTCAGAAATGGGAATCTCTGAATATATGAGAAAGGTTTTAGATAGCTATACCAGGTATTTTAATAAAAAAATTAAAAGAAAAGGACCACTTTGGGAAGGAAGGATTAAAAAAGTACCGGTGTTATCTGATGAACAGCTCTTACATTTAACAAGATATGTACATTTAAATCCTACTAGTGCAGGTCTGGTGGAAAAACCTGAAGACTGGAAATATTCTTCTTATAGAGAATACATAGGACTTGAAGATAAAAGAATATGTATAATAAATAAATTTTTTGATTTTTCAAAAAAAGAATATAAAAAATTTGTAGAGGATAGGATTGATTATCAGAGATCTTTAGAAATTATCAAACATTTGATTTTAGAAGACCTCTAAAGTTCCACTTACGAAGTGGTAATTTGTAGGTAAGAAAAAGGGGCTCTCTTGAGCCCCCTTTTTTTTCTTGAAAGTTTAGAACATTATCTGAGCCTGGACAAACCAGTCAGTAATATTATCTTCCAGACCATTATCATCTAAATAATCTGAAGCACCATCATCATAGTTAACATTATCCATTCCGACAGTCAAGCGAGCGGCATTTCCTACAATGTAGTAGTTTACTCCAACTCCCCAGCGGGTCGCTTCAAAATCGTCGTTGTTATACATCTTATCTGCTTCAATGTAGTCATACTTTACATAGAGAGCGGGTTTTCCAATTCCTATAACCTGGTCGTAAAGGATCTGTCCCTTAGCATACCAGTAGTAGGAATCTTCTTTTTTACTATTAGAACCTATATGGCTGTCATTCCAGTTTACATAGGCTCCTTCAAGGTTAATAACTGCACAGCCAAATCTCTTCTCCAAGTAAGCATCAACAGTCCAAGCATCAACATCAAGTTCTTCATAATCTCCACCAGGAAGTAAAGCTCCTCCCAAAACATCTCCTGTTGAACCTATGATTCCTGACTTACCTGTTGAGAAAGTAATAGATTGTGGGCCACTAACTGACACATCCTGAGTAAAATATCCTACACCAATGCTTAAAATGTCTCCTTTTTTACCAAGATAGGTGTCATGCAACCATCCTCTTGCCGATGTCTTGGTTTCGGCGTTAAAGCCAAGCATGGTTGGTGTGAACTCTACTCTTGCTGCCCAGGCAACGTTTTTTAATGGCTCGTCATCTGAAGCCTGATTGAACACACCAGCATCGTATCTAAACATTCCCTTTGCAATTTCTCCATGAAGAACCGCTCCACCTTCAGCAAGTCTTAAGAGTCCTTTTTTCCAGTATTTAAAGAGACCTTGTGGGTCATAGAGCCAGTCTGTCTGGACAATGTAGGAATAACGGGCTTCCTGCTGGTCTCTGGTGAATGGGATACGAATCTTTCCAAGTCTTAACTGAAGCTCAGGTAAAAACACTAAATTGATACCACCCTCAGAAAACTTTGCCTTACTGTCACGAGAAAGCCCTACATTCTCGTATACCTCTTTATCATAAGAACCACTTGTTACAATTTCACCGTAGAACTGAACAATGTTGTTAATCTGACCCTCAATGTTAAATCTTGCATCAACAACATCAAATACATTTCTGTTGTAATCAATTCCATATTGATCATCTTTTGCTCTGTCATCAAAGTTGTTATACCTGACCTTTGTCCAAAAGCCGAAGTTTGCAAAGGTGTCATCATCAACCTTTAATTGAACTGCCTGTGAAGAAACAGCATAACCAAGAACCAAAGCTCCTGCAACTGTTAAAACCTTCCATTTAGCTACCTTCATACCACACCTCCTTTATTTTTTTCTTTTTAAATTTACTTCTAACAAAGAGATTTTAATCATCTCTTTTTTTTTGTCAAGACTAATTTTTGTAAAATCTCCTTAAAATCTTACAATTTAAACAAAACTTTTTAATTTAAAAATTGATTATCTTTATTTATTTAATTTTGTCAAGACCGATAAAATCTAAATTTTACAAAAATTAGCTTATTTTGGACTTTTTCTTCTTTTTTATTCTTAAAAATTGAATTTTTTTGTTTTTTATCTAAAAATTACTATAATTTAGAAATGTAAAAAAATTTTTATAAATACTTTTAGATTAAAGATTCTAAACGAATATGCTTTCCCCAGATAAAAACCTTATCATTTAAAATACCCACTATTCCCAGCAAATCTCCTATTTTCTCAGCTCTTGTCAAAATTTTTTTAAAATCCTCAGCTCTTTTAAAAACATTTCCAAAAGAAGTGGCAAGGGCATCTGCTATAGCAGTATCTTTATGAACAACTGTTAAAGCATCTGCTTTACCCAAACTGAGACTATGCCCTATTTTAGCTGAGGAAGTGCAAACTCCACAGGGCATAAGCTCTTTTTTAATCAACAGAGCAATTTTCCCAGAAAAGGGAGAATCCCCTGCAAACAAAGCAACCTTTGCGTCCTTTTTAAGTGATAAAAAAATATCACCGCCATTTTCTACTGCTACCTGAGAAGTAAGTCTATTTTCTAATAACATTTTTCCCACTCTCTCTGCGATCGCTCCTGCTACAGAAGCCATAGGGCCAACCTTTGCAATTTTCCCAGCTTTAAGCATGATCTTAACAATTTCAGGGGCTTTAGGATCAAAAGGCAAAGGGATTAGAGATTTTAAAAATTCAGGATTTTTAATTATATAGGCTTCAAGAGGGAAACGGATTTCTTTTATTATAGAAAGGGCTTCAGAAACGAGTTCTTTTTCTGCTAAAATCTGCAGATCTGTTTCTTTATAAACTACACGGAACTTTTTGAGAGGTGTAGAAACTAAGGTGCGATAAAAAGGAATAGCTGAATATTTATTCATAGAAAATTATACAGAATAGAAATCATCACCATAAACAGAATTGATTACTATAGCAGGAAATCTTTCCACTTTTATGCGAAAAAAGGCTTCAGGACCGAGATCAGACCAAGCAAGAGGTTCTATTTTTTCAATAAATTGAGAGAGAAAAGCACCTGCTCCTCCAAAAGTGGCAAAATAAACAGCTTTATATTTCTTCAGAAGTTCTATTACCTGAGGTGATCTTTTACCTTTTCCAATAGTTGCTGCCAAACCAAGTTTTAAAAAAAACTCCATATAAGCATCCATTCTACCTGAAGTGGTAGGGCCTGCAGAACCGATGATTTTTCCAGGTGGAGGAGGAGTTGGACCTACATAATAAATAGCTTGATTTACAAAATCAAAAGAAAAAGAACCATTCTTTATAGCCTGTATAAGTTTGCGATGGGTAGCATCTCTTCCACAAAGGACCCAACCTGAAATAAGAACAGGATCTCCTGCCCGGAGATCCTGCAAAACATTCTTATCTTCTAAAGGAAATTTTAGTTTGTAGGCTTTGTCAAATAGCTCTTTATAAGAGCTTAGAGACATTAACAACAACCTGCAGTAATAGTTTCTATAAGTTTCTTTTTATCTTTTTCAGTTTCTACTTTTAAAAGATCCCCTAATCTAACCTGTTTTAATAAACATTCAATATACTGAGCTATCTTTTTCCAGATAGGATAAGCTACACATTCCTCTACTTCATCACATCCTTCGCCTGGGTCAATACAGGAGGCAATACAAACAGGACCTTCAAGAGGCTCCAAAATGTCATAAAGAGAAATCTCTGAAGGATCTTTTCTTAAAACATACCCCCCACCAGGACCACGAGAAGATTTAATAAGCCTTGCTTGCCTTAAACGGTTTAAAATTTGTGCTAAATAAACACGAGAAATGTTTTGATTTACTGAAATTTCCTCTAAGGTAACTCCATTAGGGTATGCTTTGGCAATTTCATACATAGCTCTAACTGCATATCTACCTTTTGTTGAAAGTTTAAACATAACCCTCCCCTTTTTTAGTTTTTTTCTTATTTTATATACTTATCTTATTTTAATATAAATTTAAAATATATCAAGATATTTTGAAAATTTTTTAATTTTTTATTTTCTAAAATGGACTAAAGTATAATATTAATTTGGATTTTAGCAAGAGGTTTAATTTTCAAATTTTTAAAATTAAAATTGTAATTCTGCGACCTCTTGACAAAAAAAGAAAACATTTTATTATTTTAATGTAGCTAAAATTCCCCGGTAGCTCAATCGGCAGAGCGGTGGGCTGTTAACCCATAGGTTGCAGGTTCGAGTCCTGCCCGGGGAGCTTTTAAAAATCTTATTAAGAAATTTTATCTTGAACAGATAATCCTTACTTTAAGGTTCTCAAATGTCTAAAAAGCTTTCTAAATTTTTAATATAAAGCAAATAAATCACAAAAGGAGCTAAGTATGACTGAAGTTCAAAATGAAAAAGATAAATTAAATATTGAAATTTTGACTGAAGAGGTTTTAGAAGAACTTGGAACCCCTGTATATCTTTCTGAATTAAGAAGAAAAACTTTAACAGAGTTATACAAATTAGGAGAAAAATTAGGCATAGAAAATATTTACAATTTTTACAAAAAATCAGATGTTATTTATCAAATTATAAGTACTTTACTTAATAAAGGAGTGGAGGTTATAGTAGAAGGTGTTTTGGAAGTTCTTCCTGAAGGCTTTGGATTTCTCAGATTTAATGATTATAATTATCTTCCAAGCTCTGAAGATATCTATGTTTCCCCTCCTCAAATAAGAAAATTTGGTTTGAAAACAGGGGATACTATTTTTGGTTATATTCGTCAACCCAAAGAAGGAGAAAAATACTTTGCATTAGCAAAGATAGAAAAGGTTAATTATTTTCCTCCGGAGATTGTTAGAACAAGAACCCCCTTTGATCATTTAACTCCTGTACATCCTAATGAATGGTTACGCCTTGAAACCGCGCCTGATAATTATTCTACAAGAATAATAGACCTTTTTGTTCCTATTGGTAAAGGTCAAAGAGGTTTAATTGTAGCCCCTCCAAGAACAGGTAAAACTGTTCTTCTACAAAATATAGCTAATGGTATTGTCAATAATTATCCTGATATTCATCTTATCATTCTTCTTATTGATGAAAGACCTGAAGAAGTTACAGAAATGCAAAGAATTGTTCCAAGAGCTGAAATTATAAGTTCTACTTTTGATGAACCACCTCAAAAACATACTCAGGTGGCTGAAATTGTTATTGAAAAAGCTAAAAGATTAGTAGAATGCAAATATGATGTGGTAATACTTCTTGATAGTTTGACCCGTCTTACAAGGGCTTACAATGTAGTTGTTCCTTCCAGTGGAAAACTCCTTTCTGGTGGAATTGATGCCAATGCATTACACAAACCTAAAAGATTTTTTGGAGCAGCTCGTAATATAGAAGAAGGCGGTAGCTTAACCATCATAGCTACCTGTTTGATTGATACTGGTAGCAGAATGGATGAGGTGATTTTTGAAGAGTTTAAAGGAACAGGAAATATGGAAATAGTATTAGACAGAAGACTTGCAGATAGAAGAATATGGCCTGCTATTGATATCCATCTAAGTGGAACCAGAAAGGAAGAACTTCTTTTACCTTCTGATATACTTCATAAAGTATGGTTGTTAAGAAAAGTCCTTTCACCTTTAAGTCCTGTAGAGTGTATGGAATTTTTAATTGAAAAAATGAAAGATACCAAAAATAATGAAGAATTCTTAAGCAAAATGAATCAGTAAAATCTCTATTCTAATTTATAAATTATTGGTAATTTTATTTTTACATCTACAGGTGGAACAGGAAAATATTTGGAACATCTTTTAATAGTTTTTAAAGCATTCTCATCCAGTATTTTATAACCTGAAGATTTTTCCACTTTTAAATATTTTATTTCACCATTTCTTGTTAACAAAAAAGAGATTAACACCTTTCCTTCCCAGCCCATTCTGCGAGCAACAAAAGGATATTTTATATTTTTTTGAACAATTTTAGAAATGATATGAAATTTTTCCAATAAAAATCTATCACCTATTCCTTTTGCTCTACTCTTTTTACCTTTACCCCCTCCTATATTTTTTTCTGAACCAGTTTCATTTCCTGTTTCTGAAACTCCTGAATTTTCTTTTAAATCTGTCACGCTTTTATCCGAATGGGGATTTGCTTCTACTCCCTTAGATATAGAATTAGAAGTGAGACTCTTTTTTATATATCCAACTTTAGGTTTTTCTTTAATTACAATTTGCTTCTTTGCTATAGGCCTGGGTTTTAAAAAAGCCTGTTTCATAAAGGTGTTTTTTTTAGATACTTTTTTAAGCTTTTCTTTTTTTACAATTTTTTTTCTTTTAAACTGTCTTTTCCCTCTTCCTGATCCCTGAGACTTATCTTTTAAAACAGAAAACAATTCCAGATTTAGCTCAATATATTTAGAAGAAACATTATTAACTTGTGCTTTAACTAAAAGAATAAATAAAAAGATTAAAGAAAAATGAATAAATATGGAAAAACTTAAATATTTTAACTTTATCATTTCGTTAATTCTGTTTTTATAAGAACTCTCTTTAATTCGTGTTTTTTTAAAATATCCAAAATTTCCACTAATTTCTGAATTTTGGCTGATTTATCAGCAAAGATAGAGATTTGAGATTCTTTATCCAAACTTGCTATCACCTGATCTAATCCATTTAAGTCAAGTTTTCTCTTTTCAAAATAAATCTCTCCTGTTTTGGTTAAAGTTATTTGATAAGCTTTGACATTTTTAGTTTCTGCATATTTAGATTGGGGTAAACTAACAGGAATACTTCCTTGCACAATAAAAGTTGCTGTAACTAAAACAATAGTTAAAAGAACTAACATTATATCTACTAAAGGAATAACATTTATATAATCAAACTCTTTTTCTTCCATTTTCTATCTCCCAGAGAGCTATTTTTTCTTTTACTTTTCTTAAAAGATAATTATACAAAGCTGTAGATGGGATTGCTACCAATAATCCTACAGCAGTAGCTTTTAAAGCCAAAGCTAAACCCACCATAATTTTTTTACTGTCAACAAGACCTTGCTGTCCTATAGTATAAAAGGTAAGCATTATACCGAGAACTGTTCCAAGAAGTCCTATATAAGGAGCATTGGCTCCTATAGTAGCTATAATATAAAGACCTTTAGTAAGATCAATTTCTAACTCTTTAACTGAGGTAAAATTTTTAATATCTATCTTTTTGTAATATCCTATTCTTTCTATACCTATAGCTACAGAAATTATACTCATCAAAATTAAAACTCCGATAACTCCATAATCAACTAAAAGCTTTAAATACTCCATCCTCTTACTCCTTTTTGTATCTGATATAATTTTATGTTTGTAACATAAGTTTTGTTTTTATCAATAATTTTCTAAAAATTTTATCATATTATTTTTTAATTGTGCAAATTTTTTATTATTTTAGGAATATTTTTTAAAGTTTTTTGTTATTTAATTTTATTTCATTAAAAATTTTTCTAAATTTTGCTTGATTTTTTATACAAGTCTATTAAAATTGATTATTAGAACTATTTTAAATTAAATTTGTAAAGGAGGTATAGAGATGAAAAAGATAGTTCTTGTCAAATGCAAAATGATTTCTGACCAAAATTTATGTCCAGGAGATGCAAAATGTTTTGTAGCTTTGAGTCGTAAAGAAGGAGAATTTGCGAGATATAAGGATGAAGGAGCTGAAATAGTAGGAATTGTAGATTGTGGAGGATGTGAGGGGAACAAAAATAGAGTAATTTGTAGTTTAGCTCTTGTAAAACTACAGTTAGCTGCTTTAGGAGAAAAAGTTGATGCTGTGCATATTGGAACATGTATTATGAAGTTCTGTAAAAGAAAAGATGACTTAATTGCAGCTATAAAAGAAAAAGCAGGGGTTGAGGTAATAGAAGGATCCCATCCTTATGCACCTGCTTCTATATTTGGAGATTTAAAATAACTGAAGAATAAGATTGTAAAAGGTTAATTCAGGCTTAGCGTATTTTTCTAAAGCTTTTTTAGTTTCGTAAATTATTTGTAAAGCATTATAGGGGTTTTTTGTATAAATTTCTTCAGGAAAAGCTTGAGGATAGGGATAGTTTATTTTTTCTTTTAAATAGGATCTCCAAATCCATACAGAAATTACATAAAAAAAAGCCTCCAAATCTTGCAGATTATAACTTGCTAATCTTTCTGCTACTCTAAATTTTAATATGGCATTTTCTGAAAAACCAGCTTTAACAAAACTATTTAATTCCTCTAAAACACCTTTCTCTGCAATTTCTATGGCTCTACCTAAGCTACCCTGAGAAATATCTGCTAATGTTTCAGCTACTTTTTCTTCAAAAAAAAACCTCTTTTTTAGAACCTTAGCAATTGTTGTTTTTGGTAAACTTCTAAATTTTACTATTTGGGAACGAGAAACTATAGTAGGTAAAAGCTGAGTAAAATTTTCTGACAATAAAATAAAAATCACATAAGAAGGAGGTTCTTCCAAGGACTTTAATAAAGCATTAGCTGCTTCTAAATTCATTTTTTCTGCTTCTTTTATAAATATTACTTTATATTCTGCTTCTAAAGGTCTATATTTAATAAAATTGATTATTTCTCTTATCTGTTTAATAGTTATTTCTCTTTTTTCAGGAAAAATTTTCAAAATATCAGGATGTATTTCTTTATCTATTTTTTTACAACTCAAGCAAGTCCCACAAGGATTCTCCTTATTTTCTTTGCAAAAAAGATGAAATAAAAAAGCCCAAGCAGTTGTTTCTTTTCCTACTCCTTTAGGACCTGTAAAAAGATAGGCATGAGAAAGACGACCCTTTTTTAAAGCTAAAGATAAAAGATTAACAGCTGGACCTTGATTAAAAATGTCTTTTAAATTTTTTACCTTCATATCACTTCAATTTTTATATCTGCTCCTAATTTAGAAAGTTTTTCTATTATATTTTCATAACCTCTTTCTATAAGTTCTACATTATAGATAGTAGTTGTATTATCTGCACAAAGACCTGCTAAAAATAAAGCAGCTCCTGCTCTTAAATCTGTAGCTTTTACAGGAGAGCCTGCTAAAGGTGTAGGGCCTGTAATAATAGCAGTTCTATCCTCAACCTTAATATTAGCTCCCATACGATTAAGTTCATATACATAAAGAAATCTATTTTCAAAAAGATTCTCTGTAATAAAAGAGAGTCCTTGAGCTTGGGTCAAAAGGACTGCAAAAATAGGCTGCAAATCTGTAGGAAAACCCGGATAAGGTGCAGTAATTATCTTACAAGGATTTAAAATTCCCTTTCTTTTTACTAAAATGGATCTTTTATCTATTTCTTTTATAGTTATCCCTATTTCTTGCAATTTCAAAAGTGGAGTCTCTAAGTATTCTTTTTTGACATTCTTAACTACCACTTCATTTTCTTCTAAAAGTGCTCCTAATACCAAATAAGTTCCTGCTTCTATTCTATCCGGAATAATTTCTATATTAACTGGTTTTAATTTCTTTTTTCCTCTAATATATATTGTATCCTCTCCACAGCCTTTTATATCAGCTCCCATTTTTTTTAACATTTTCCCTAAAAATACCACTTCAGGTTCTTTTGCAGCGTTTTTTATAACAGTTTCTCCTTCAGCTAAGGTTGCTGCCATCATAAGATTTTCAGTAGCTGTTACAGAAGGAAAATCTAAAACTATCTCACAACCTTTTAATTTATTTGATTTAACAATCAAATTTCCATGTTTTAATTTTATATCTGCTCCCATAAGAGTAAGACCCTTTTCATGGAAATCTATAGGTCTTTTTCCTATTTTACAACCTCCTGGAAGAGGAACTTCAGCTTCTCCAAAAGCACTTACTAAGGAACCCAAAAATAAAACAGAAGCTCTTATCTGACTGGCAAGTTCATAAGGTACAGAAACATTATTTATATTTTGAGTATTAATTTTTAATTCATCCTTTTCAAAATTAAAATCAGCTCCTAAGTGTTTTAAAATTTTTAACATACAAAATACATCTCTTACCTTAGGAACCTTTTTTAATTTATAAATACCAGGAGCTAAAAGTGTAGCAGAAATAGCTGGTAATACAGCGTTTTTAGCTCCACTTACTTCTATTTCTCCTTTTAAAGGTTTTTGCCCTTTTACTATATACTTTCTTTCCATGCCACAACCACCCTCTTGTAATTTCTTAAATCTCTATGAAATTTATATTTCCAATTATACTTTTTTAAAAGCCCCTGTATCTCTTCTGATTGATTATATCCCATTTCAAAAATTAAAAAACCGTTATTTTCTAAATAGTCATGAGATTTTTTTAAAAGCATTTCTTGATATTCTGTTCCTTTTTCACCTGCAATCAGGGCTTCTTTTGGCTCAAAAAATTTAACCTCCTTTTCTAAATCCTTCCATTCTTTTTCAGAAAGATAAGGTGGATTTGATATTATAACCTTGAATTTACATCTTTCTCCTATAGGATTAAACCAGTTTCCTTTTATTAAAGACAATCTCTTTTCTACTTTATATTCTAAGGCATTTTTTCTGCTTAATTTTAAAGCCTTAAAATTTATATCTATCCCAAAAGCTTGGATTTCAGGTCTTTCCAGAAGCAAGGTGATAGAGATTATACCTGAACCTATACCAAGCTCCAAGATTCTACCTTTTTTTATATTTAAATCTAAAAACGCCTGAATTAATATCTCTGTATCCTGTCTTGGAATAAGAACTCCTTCCTCTATATGAAATTTTCTTCCCCAGAAATAGACTTCTTTTAAAATATAAGGTAAGGGTTTTTTATTTTGTCTTTCTTTAAGAATTTTAAAAAACTTTTCTTCAGATATCTCTTTATCTAAATAAAGATAAACCTGTAAAGGAGCTACTTTTAAAATATAAGCTAAAATTAAAAGAGCTTCCCATTTAGCATAATCTTCATCTTCTATTTTAGAAAGAATTTCTTGAGCATGCCTAAGAGCTGAAGAAACTTTCATTAATTCTTTTTAAAAATAAGCTTGTTAAGAATTATTTCTGTAGTGCCATCTTCTCCTTTAATTTTTCTTATACTGGTCAAAATTTCAAAATCCTGCTGAGCATAATATAAAAAAGGAACAAGCACTCTTTTCCTATCAGAAGAATGAGATAAAATAACCTCTCCCTGATCAGAAAGATATGTTTTAAAAAGATTTATTAAAGGTTGGAATAAGCTTTTTTTAAATACTACTTCTGCTCCTATAATAATATCATATTTTCCTGAAAGTTTAGGATTTCTCCAGTCTAAGATTTCGGTTTCAATTTCTAAATTGTTTTCCTTAGCTGATAATTCTATAAATTTTAAAGGCATTTCTTCATAGTCTGTAGCTAATACTTTATGTCCAAAACCTGCACCTACAATACTGGGGATTCCAAGACCAGCTCCCAGTTCTAAAATTTTTTTTGAAGGCTCTAAGGTAGCTATATAATCTGCTAAAACAAGGCTTGCCTCCCAAACCTTAAACCAAAAAGGAAATTTTTCTACTTCTAAAAATGGATCTCCCTGAAATATATCTTCAAGTTTAGAAGGTCGCACAATCTCAAAAGTTTTTCCTCTTATAGTAACTTTTTCTTTTTCTAAGGTAATTTTGCTAATATCAACCATTTTTCCTCCTAAAATTTTTTTAAATTAATAATACCAATATTATAGTTCCTAAGATTATTCTGTAAATTACAAAAGAATAAAGAGAATAACGTTTTAAAAAGGGAATTAAAAAGGCTATAGCTAAGAAACTCCAGATAGTTGAAGAAATAAAGCCAGTTAGAGCTAAATCTAAAGAAATAGTGTTAGTTTTAAGCAGTTTCAGGCCTTCATATAAACCTGCTCCTAAAATAAGAGGAGCACCCGCTAAAAATGAGAATTTAGCTGCTATATCTCTTCTCAATCCAGTTAAAAGACCTGCTGAAATAGTAATACCACTTCTTGAAGTTCCAGGAATCAAAGCTAAAGCCTGCGCACATCCTATAAATAAAGCTTTTTTATAATTTAAGTCTTTTATATCTTCTTGTTTTTTTCCTAAAATTTCTCCTAAAATCATAGGAATACTCATAATAATCAAACTAAAAGCTACTATTATAGGTATTCTCAAATAGGTTTCAACAAAGTGTTCCAAAGCTAAACCTGCAATACCACCGGGAATAGCTGCTAATAAAATAAACCATTTATAATCCCATATTTCTTTTAAATCCCTCCAAAAATAAACCAGAATTGCTAAAAAAGAGCCAAGATGCATAAAAGCATCTACAGATAGATTAGAACTGATATGAAAAAACTTTTCTGCTAAAATTAAATGTCCAGTGCTTGAAATCGGAAGGAATTCAGTTAAACCTTGAATTAATCCCAAAATAAAAATACCTAAGAAAGTCATTCATATAATCCTTAAATATATTTCTTTTTTCTAAATATAATAAATAAACCTATAATTAATACTAAAAGAAAAATATTGATTATATAAAAAGCATAAGGAGTTCCTTTTAAAGGGGGCAAGTCTTGAAACGGGAGAGGTATATTCATTCCATACATGCCATAAATAATATTAGGAATAGAGAACAATATAGCTATACTTGTTAAAAATTTCATAACAACATTGAGATTATTATTAATAACTGAGGCATAGGCATCCATTGTTCCTGAAACAATATTTAAAAATATTTTAGTCATTTCTATAGCCTGTTTGGTTTCTATTTGAACATCCTCTAATAACTCCATATCATCTTCTGTTAAACGAATGTATCTTCCACTCTGAATTTTAGTGAGAACTGTGTCATTTCCCTGCAAAGAAGTGTTAAAATAAGTAAGTGTTTTTTCAATACTAAGCATTTTTAAAATTTCTTCATTTTCTATGGATTTAAAAATTTCTTCTTCATACTCTTCTAAAACCTTGTCAATCTGTCTTAAAAATTTAATATAAAGGGAACTCACTGCTAACATAAAATTTAAAAGAAAATGAACAGGATTTTTTAAATCAAAAATTTTGCTTTTATTAGCCAAAGCAATAACCTCATCAAAAATAGGATGATCCTTTAAGCATACTGTTATAATATTTTCTTCTGTTAAAATAATACCAATAGGAATAGTCTCATATTTAACAAACAGACCCTTAGAAATTACCTCAGGAACTCTTAAAATTATTAAAATTTGCTGTTCCTCTTTTTCTATTCGTGATCTTTCTTCTTCATCCAAAGGATATCTTAAAAATTCAGGAAAAATTTGAAATTTTCTTTCTATATAAGATAACTCTTCCTCTGAAGGGTTGAATAAACATATCCAGGTATAAGGCATGAACTTTTCAGCGGGAAGTAAAATTCCGTTTTCAGATTTATAAATTCTGAACATAAAAACCTCTGGAAAATTATTACATTCCTCCGATTACTTCTCCAAGTTTGAAAATAGGTAAATAAAGAGCTATCAATATTCCACCTACCACCACTCCAAGAACCACAATTAAAATAGGCTCTATCAAAGTAGATAAAGTATTTACCATTCTATCCACTTCATCTTCAAAAAAGTCTGCAACTTTATTTAACATATCTTCCAATTTACCTGAAAGTTCTCCTACTCTTACCATTTCTACCATCAAATAAGGGAAAACCCCTGTATAAAACATAGGATCAGCTATAGACTGACCAGCTGAAACATTTATTCTGATCTCTTCCATAGCTTTTGCTATAACCATGTTTCCTGAGGTTTCTCCAGCAATATTAATAGCCTGTAATAAAGGAACCCCTCCTCCTACCAAATTAGCTAAGGTTCTGGCAACTCTTGCTACTGCTGATTTATGAAATAATTCTCCTATCAAAGGTAAATGTAGCAAAATTTTATCAGTATTATATCTTCCTTTCTCAGTATTACGATAATACCTTATTCCTAAAAATGAACCTATAGCCAAAATGATAAAAAACATCAAAATTTTACCAAAATTCCTGCTAATATTAATTAAAATCTGGGTAGGTAAGGGTAAAGCATGTCCTGCAGATTCATATATTTCTGCAAATTTAGGAATAACAAAGATCATAATGATAGAAATAACTGTTATAGTAACTGCCATAATTACAGAAGGATAAACCATAGCATGTTTAACTTTACTTTTTATAGCCATAATTTTTTCTAAATGAAGCGCCAATCTTTTAAGAACCTCATCTAAATTACCACTTGATTCTCCTGATTTAACCATCTGTATATAAAGCTTATCAAAAACTTTAGGATATTCTGCTAAAGCATCACTTAAACTACTACCTGTTTCAACTTTTGTTTTTATATCCTTTAAAACTTCTTTAAAATAAGGATTCTTTTGCTGTTCTACCAAAACCTCTAAACTTTTTACAATAGGTAATCCTGCTTCAAGAATAACAGAAAACTGGCGTGTAAAAACAGTTAAGTCTCTATCAGAGACCCTTTTTCTTCTAAATAAAGCACGAAAAAAGGATTCTTTTTTAATATTAATTTTTATAGGAGTAATATTAAGGCGTCTTAAATAGACTTCTACAAGCTGTGGATTAGGTGCTTCTAAAACCCCTTTTCTTATTTCACCTGTGGCGGATTTTCCACGCCATTCATACAAAGGCATATTATTTTCCTATCCAATAATTAGGTGCTTCTCTTATAATAATAACATCATGAACATGGCTTTCTCTATACCCAGCAGGTGTAATTTTTACAAATTTAGCTTTTTTCCTGAGCTCTTCTATATTTTTGCAACCACAATATCCCATTCCTGATCTTAAGCCACCTATTAATTGATAAATCATATTTGAAACAGGTCCTCTATAAGGGACTTTACCTTCTATACCTTCTGGAACAAATTTGGATAAATCCTCAGCTTCTTGACCGTACCTTTCTCTTCCTCCTCTTTTTTGCATAGCAGATAAAGAACCCATACCTCTATAAATTTTATAGGTTCTTCCTTCATAAAGAATAGTTTCTCCTGGAGCTTCCTCTGTTCCAGCAAAAAGATTTCCTATCATAACAACATGAGCTCCAGCAGCTATAGCTTTTACTACATCTCCTGAAAATCTAATACCTCCATCAGCAATGACAGGAACTCCATACTTTTCAGCTATTACAGTGCAATTGTGAATAGCTGTTAGTTGAGGAACACCTGCTCCTGCTACAACTCTTGTAGTGCAAATAGAACCAGGACCTATTCCTACTTTTATCCCATCTGCTCCAGCTTTTATTAAAGCCTCTGCTCCTTCAGGAGTTGCTACATTACCTGCTACTAACTGACAATCAGGAAAATGATATTTTATCTCTATAATAGTTTCTATAACATTTTTAGAGTGTCCATGTGCAGAATCTATAAAAAGAACATCTGCCCCTGCTTTAAGAAGTTTTTCTGCCTGCTCTAACCTGTTCTTACTCACTCCTATAGCTGCTCCAACTCTAAGCCTTCCAAGCTCATCCTTACAAGCATTGGGATATTTTTTTATTTTTTCTATATCTTTAATAGTAATTAATCCTTTTAAACAATAATCATCATCTACTATTAAAAGCTTTTCAATCCTTTGAGCATGTAAAATTTTTATAGCTTCTTCTAAACTTATACCAGGTTTAGCTGTTATTAAATTTTCTTTGGTCATTACTTCTTTAACAGGTTTATCAAAATTGGTCTCAAATCTCAAATCTCTATTAGTAATAATTCCTACTAATTTCTTATTTGAGCCCTCTACTACAGGAATTCCAGAAATTTTGTATTCTGCCATTAAATTTAAAACCTCTTTAATAGGGGTATCAGGAGTTACAGTAACAGGATCATAAATCATACCACTTTCGGATTTCTTAACCTTTTCCACCTCTTTAACCTGCTCCTCTAAACTCATATTTCTATGAATAACCCCTAAACCACCCTCTCTTGCCATACTGATAGCCATGCGACTTTCAGTAACTGTATCCATAGCAGCAGAAATTAAAGGTATATTAAGTTTGATTTTAGGAGTGACATAAGTTGTTACATCTACTTCTTTTGGTAAAACTTCAGAATAAGAAGGAACAAGTAATAAATCATCAAAAGTATAAGCTTCGTAAAGGATTTCTAACATGTAGAAACTCCTTTCTATTAAAAATTGGTAATTTTTCAGTAATTATACTCCTCAATTAAAGAAAGTAAAGCTCCTTCCAAGATTCCATACTCGCTTAATACCAAAGAATCTTTCTGAAAATGATCTAAAATACAAGAGTATATTAAAAGACCAGGAAGAGCTATATCTTCCCTACCTTTTTCCATACCCTTAATCCTTTTAAGCCTTTCTAAATCAGAACTACTAAGTTTTTTTATCAAAGCTTCTAAACGTTCCTTAGTAACTCTATGCCCATGCAACCTTTCCAATACATAAGATTTAAGCTTTAAATCAAGACTACCTAATAAACTGGCAGAACCTCCTGTAATAATTATTTCTTCTAATTCTGTTTTAGGAAGCTCTGAAAGCTTTTCTTTTATATACTCTTTTATAGATTTGACAGCTCTGTGATTAACTGGGTACCTTAAATTAAAAATATCTTTTAAAGTTACTACCCCTAAATCTAAACTTTTCACACTCACCTTTTCTCCGTTTTTTATATAACTAAACTCTGAGGATCCTCCTCCTACATCAATAGTAAGAAAATTTTTTATATTTAATCTTAACCCTTCTAAACCATATTTTATACCCTTAAAAGAAATCTCTGCTTCTTTTTCAGGAGATATTATTTTTATATCAATTCCTATTTCTTTTTTAACTTTTTTAATAAATTCCTCTTTATTCTCCGCCTTTCTAAAAATAGCTGTTCCTATAGCTTTATAAGTTTTAACCTCGTATTTATCTAAAACTTCTTTAAACTTCTTTAAACTCTTTAACCCTTTTTCAAAAGCTTGTGGAGAAATCTTCCCATTTATACTTAATCCTTCTCCTAATCTAACATTTTCTTTTTCTCTAATTAAAAAATAAACTCTTTTATTAAAAAATTTCCCTAAGCAAAGTCTAAAACTCTGAGTACCCAAATCCAGAGAAGCAATAAAAGGAGTATTTAAACGTTCTTTAAATTCCTTACCCAATTTAAATAAAACTCTGATTTTTTCTTTTATATAATAGCTCTGATTATTCTTGGGATTTTTAAAAATAACCCCTTTATTTTTTTTAGTATAGAAAACACCAAAATCTCTAAATTCTATCCTATTACCTTTTATCAACTCATCTTTAAGAAGCTCAAAAAATAAGGTTACAATATAATCCAGATCCTCTTTCTCTAAATCTGGAAATTTGTAACTTAATCTTTCTACTAAACTTTTACGATTCATATTTTTTTAATTAACAATATACCAAGGTTTGTAAGATAAATTTTCAGTAATAGATGAGACTTTTTCCTCTAAAAGTCTGGATAAAAATCCTTTTTTTTCAGGTAAATAAACTAATATAGCTTTTTTAATTTTAGTTATTTTTTTAGCTTCTTCTACAGCATCCCAAAAGTTTCCTATTTTATCTATTAATCCCAATTTAAAAGCTTCTTCTCCTGTAAAGATCCTTCCATCAGCAATTTCTTTTACTTTTTCTATAGGAATTTTCCTCTCTTTAGAAACAGCTCTTATAAATTGTTCATGTACTATTTTTATCTTTTTGCTTAAATATTTTCTTTCTTCAGGAGTAAGGGGTCTGTAAATAGATCCTGTATCTTTAAAAGCCCCGCTTTTTATGGTTTCTGCTTCTATACCAAGCTTTTTCAAAAGTTTTTGTAAATTGGGAATCTGTAACACCACCCCTATACTTCCTGTTATAGTTCCTGGAGAAGCAAAAATTTTATTACCTCCTAAAGCAATATAAAAACCTCCTGAAGTAGCTATATTCCCCATAGAAACTATTACTGGTTTGATCTTTCTGAGTTTTTGCAATTCCTCAAAGATTTCCTGAGAAGCTCCTACTGAACCTCCCGGAGAATCTATTCTTGCTACTACTGCCTTTATATCGCCTCTCTTTTCAAATTCTCTAATGTTCTGAAGATACTCTTCTGAGTCTGTTATAATTCCTTTAATTTTTAAAACACCTATCTTGGGTTTTCCTAAATCTTTATTTTTAAAAATAACTAATAAAGATACCAAAAAACTAATTGTAATAAAAAATACTACCAAACCTCCTATAAAAGCTAATCCATACACCAGCCATGGTCTTTTCATATTAGCACCTTAATTTATTTTTAATTTTTTAGAAAGAAGCTCTCCCAAGGTTATACCTGTAGTCTTCTGAAAATAAACCTTGTAAGCTTCTATTTCCTTGTTTTCCAAATCTTTTAAATACCTTTGATATGACAAATGGATGCGTCTTTTTTCTTGATCTAAAAGGATTATTTTACCTTTTATCTTTTCTCCTTCTTTATAATTTTCTAACAACTTATCAGACTTTTTAAATTTTGTAGAATCTTCTATTAATTCTTTTAAAGGGATAAAAGCCTGAACTTCAGGTAAAATCTCTACTATTAATCCTGTGGAAAGAACTTTTTTAATAACACCCTCTAACACATCTCCTACTTTGTATTTTTTTAAAACTTCTTCCATAGGATCAGGTTTTAAATGTTTAAGACTTAACTGTAACCTCCTTTTTTCTGGATCAATTTCTAACACCTTAGCCTGTATTTCCTCTCCCTCATTGAAAACTTTTGAAAGGTCTTCTATTCTATTCCAGGAGATATTAGAGATATGGATAAAACCATCTATTCCTTCTTTTATTTCTACAAATATACCAAAATCTATTATATTTTTTATTTTTCCCGAGATTATATCTCCTACTTTTACTTCAGAAGCAAGTTTTTCCCAGGGACTTGGCTCAAGCTTCCTTAAACTAAGAAGCATTTTTCTTTCAGAAGGTCTTAAATCAAAAATTAAGGCCTCAACTAAATCCCCTTCTTTTAAAACCTCTTCTATTTTAACTTTTTTATTCCATGTGATTTCGCTTTTAGGAATTAAACCTTCTACACCAGGCTCAACCTCTAAAAAAGCACCAAAATTGAATATCTTGGTGATCTTACCTCTTACCTTTTGACCTTCTTGATATTTTTCTCCCACTTTTTCCCAAGGATCAGGAATTAAGGCTTTTATACTAAGTTTTATTCTTTCTTTAACAGGATCAAAGGAAATAACTTTTACTCTTATCTTATCTCCTTTTTTTAAATAATTTTTGGGATCATCAAGTTTTTGCCAAGAAAGCTCTTTAAAAGGTAAATAGCCTGTTAAAACCCCTTCTAAATCAACCAAAAATCCTCCTTTTATAACATCTTTAACTGATCCCTCTAAAACACTTTCTTTTTTTATCTTCTCTATTAAATTCTCTTTTTTCTTTTTATATTCCCTTTCCAAAAGTTTTCTTCTTGATACTATAAAACTTCTGTTTTCTATTTTAAGAATATCCACTTCTAAAACTTTACCCACAAGCTCCTGTGAAGTTTCAGTTTTTTTTCTAAAATAAGATTGAGAATAAGGTAAAAAACCTGTTATTAATTCTTTATACTTTACTTGATAGCCTCCTTTAATTTCAGAAATTACTTTTACCATAATAGACTTTTTTTCTTTAAAAAAATTCTTTATTTCTTCCCATAGCTCCTTTTCTTTTAATCTTTTAAAGGATAAAATAAAAGATCCATCACTTTGTGATCTCCCTACTACTAAAGCTTGAATATGGTCATCTTCTTTTATTAATAAATTTCCTTCCTCTGTTTTAACATCAGAAACAGGAAGAAGGGCTTCTCCTTTTAAACCAATATCTATAAAAACATAATCTTCTGAAATTTTTACTACCTTTCCAGAAACAACACTCCCTATGGAAATATCAGCAGAAAATTTATTGAGATAATTTTCTAATTCTTGAACCCAATTTTCCATAAAATAAAACTCCTTTTTAAAGAATTTTAAACATTTTAAATTAAATTTCTCATTTCTTCAAGAGAAATTCTTTAACAAATTCTATTTCATCCTCTTTGTTTTTAAGATCTCCTTTTATTTTTTTAAATCTCAAGAGCCTTAAAATCTCTCCTATCCTTTTTCCTTCTTTTATACCCAATTTTTTTAAATCCTTTCCTCCAAGCTCTGGCTTGATTCTGGAATACACCTTTAAATATTTTAAGACATCATCTTTGATTTTTGAAAAATTAACAGCTAAACTCAGCATAAAATAAACAGGTAGTTTTTCTAAAAATTCTATTTTTTCTTCCAAAGTTAAGTTTTCCCAATTTTTATAATATTCTTCAAATCTTTTAAAATATTTTTTCAAATCTTCTATTTCACTTTTAGCAAAACCTAAAAGCTCAACAGATTCTAAATCACGAAAATCAATCAAACCTAAAAGAAAAAATTTCTCTTTTTCCTTTGAATTCAGCCTTTTTTCCATTTTTTTTAAAATTTCTATCATTAAATCTATATTTTCATTAACCTTAATACCAGCTTTTTCTAAAATTTTTAAATCTTGAGTAACCTGTAAAAGTTCTTTTAATTTTTCTCTTGGTTCTTTATTTAAAAAAAGTTTTAATTCATTAGAAAGTCTTGCAGGAGTAAGTTTTTTTAAAGCCTCTTTTTCAAAACATCTTTTTAATGCCTCTTTAAATTCCTTAGAGAACCCAAAATCAAATCTTACCTTATATCTTATTCCTCTAAATATTCTGGTAGGATCATCAACAAAGGAATCTAAATATAAAGGTCTTATTATGCCTTTTTCTAAATCTCTTAATCCTTTTAACAAGTCTATCAAATATCCCTCATAAGGTGGAGAAAGTCCTATTATAAGAGTATTTATAGTAAAGTCTCTTCTTAAAATATCATCTTTAAAATTAGAAGGGGTTACCTTAGGTAACTGAGCTATGCCTTCGTAAGTTTCTTTTCTTGCAGTAATAAAATCAATAAAAACCTCTTGAGAATCCAGAGCAATTTTTACTTTATAAGTCAAAAATTGAGATTTAAAAATGATTTTTCCTTTTATTCCTTGCAAAAACTCTTTTAAAAACTCTTCCAAATTTCCTTGCAAAACTATATCCAGATCTTTAATAGTTTCTTTTTTAAAACTGGTAATTTTTTGGAAATAAAAATAATCTCTTACCACTCCTCCAGCAAAATATAAAAACTCTCCTCTTTTTTTAGCAAGCTCTGCTGATCTCAAAAGAATCTCTTTAAGCTCTTTTTGAGGAGCTACAAAATTTAAAAAATCATTTAGATCTATTTTTAAAATCCTAAGCTCTGGGATGGAATTTATCATAGATTTCCTTTAATTTTTTATAATCCAGATGGGTATAAATTTGTGTAGTAGCTAAACTGCTATGACCAAGCATCATTTGAAGGGCTCTTAAATCTGCTCCACCCTGTAAAAGATGAGTGGCAAAGGAATGTCTTATTACATGAGGTGTAACTTTATCCTCAAGACCACATTTTTTAGCATACCCTTTTATAATCTGCCAAAATCTCTGTCTGGTTAAAGCTCCTCCTCTTATGTTAAGAAAAACAAAATTTTTACTTTTAGAACTTAAAAATTTAGGCCTAATATTTTCTAAATAGTTTTTTAAAAAATTTAAAGCATAATCACCTAAGGGTATAAGTCTTTCCTTAGATCCTTTTCCTAAAACCTTTACTAAACCAAGCTCTAAATTAAAATTTTCTAATTTTAAATTTACCAGTTCAGAAACTCTTAGCCCTGTAGCATATAAAACCTCAAGCATGGTTCTATCTCTATATCCTAATGGAGTATTAAGATCAGGAACAGATAAAAGCTTTTCTATTTCTTCCAGACTCAAAACTTTGGGCAGTCTTATAGGTAATTTGGGAGATTCTAAAAATAAAAAAATTTGGGTATTTATACCCTTTTCCAACTCAAGAAACTTAAAAAAACTTTTTAAACTTGAAAGTTTTCTCGCTATAGTAAAAGGATTGTAACCTCTTTTTTTTAATTCTTCCAGATATTCTTTTACTACAATAACGTCTTCTAATTTTTTATGTCCTCTTTTTTCACAAAAATCCCCAAAATCTTTTAGATCAAAACTATAAGATAAAAGTGTGTTATAAGAATAATTTTTAACAGAAATCAAATAACCTAAAAATTCATCTATCAAATTATCCATTTTTAACAAATTTTAATAAATTTATGCTTTTGTTAAAAGAAAAATCTGATTTAAATCTAAGGGTCTTTGAGATAGTTCTTTATCTAAAAATACCAGACTTTGAAGATTATCCCCAGCTATTTTAAGCTTTTCTACTATATTATTAAAAGAAGCTTCTTCTTCAACTTGTTCTGTTATAAACCATTGTAAAAAGATTTGACTAGCATTGTCCTTTTCTTCTTTAGCCAATTCCATAAGATCATTAATTCGTTTGGTTACTTCCTTTTCATGATTTAAGGCATATTCAAAAACTTCAAAAGGTGTGGAAAAACCAAAGGGAGGTTTGGGGATTTCTTCTAAAATTACTTTTCCTCCTCTTTCTAATATAAATTTATAAAATTTAGAGGCATGCATTAGCTCTTCAGCAGCCTGAGCTTTAAACCAATGAGCAAAACCATCTAAACTTTTTTCTTCAAAATAAGCTGCCATACCAATATAAAGATAAGCTGAATAAATTTCCCATTTTAACTGTTCATTAAAAGCTTTTTCTAAAACCTCTGTAAACACGATAAACCTCCTTTTTAATTTTTTTTCCGATCTATAAAGTCAGTTCTTTTAAAGTCTTTTCTACTTTAAATCCTATGGTTTCATCCTTAGAAGTAAGGGCTAAAGTTTTTAATTTAGAAATTATACCTTGTTTTTCAGAAATATTCCTATTAGGAAAATCTTCTTTTAATTTTTCTAAAGCGGCTAAAACAAGTTTTTTATCATCAAGATCTAAAAACAAAATCAAAGTTCTCCAATCCTGTGGCATACCATATTTTTCTACAAATTCTTTAGCAAGTTTCTTAAAATTTCTTGTGCCATAACTTTTATGCAAATTTTCTAAAAACTCTTGTTTTTCTAATTCAGTTTTATCTATAAAAAGCTTTTCCAGTTCTTTCAAGTATTTTTCCTTTGCTTTAAAGTCCTCTTTATGACCTGATCTTTCTGAACGTTCAAGTTTTTTTCTAATTTTACTAAAACCACTTTGATCCTTCAGTTTATCAATTTCTCTCCAAGATAATCTTTTTCTTTCATCATCTCTTGGCATTAAAACCTCCTCCTACATTTTACTTGGTAAAATTTTTTATCTGGCAACATAACTGCAGTAAGTTTTCCTCCATAAACACATCCTGTATCAATACCTATTCTATCTTCTTTTACAAAAGGTTCACTAAATGGAGTATGTCCAAAAACAACAATTTTGGAAAATCTAACATTAGCATAATAAAAACTTCCTCTTATCCAAAGTAAATCTTCTTCTGTCTGGTTTTTCAAATCTTTTTGAGGGTTTATTCCAGCATGCACAAAAAGATAATTTTCAACTTCATAAAATAGTTTAAGTTCTTTTAAAAATTTAAGGTGTTCCTCAGGGATTTCTAAATATCCATTTTTATAATAATCTCTTAAAGTTACATTTCCTCCATTATACAAAAAGATATCCACATCTTTTCCTTTTAAAAATCTTTCAAAAAGCCATTCATGATTTCCTTTAAGAGTAATAATATGCTGAGGATAATTTTTCTTTAGTTTTATGATTTTTTCTATCACACCTCTGGGAGATGGCCCTCTATCAATATAATCTCCTAAAAAAATTACTAAATCTCTTCCCCAATTCACAGGAAGAATATCCAAAAGTGCTTCCAAGCTATCTAAACAACCGTGAATATCTCCAATTGCAAAAATTTTATTATAAGAAACGGGCTCTTCTATCATCAAGCCTTTTAATACCATATTTATAAGCTAAATTCAGTGCTTTTTCCCATTCATCTTTAGTAATCATTCTATCAAGAGGTGGATATTTCCAAGCATCTCCACAGGGCCTATATTGATCCATGAGATTTAAATATGTATCCTTAGAAATTTCTTCTGATATAAATTTAATCACTTCTTCTGTTTGGGAAAGGTCTCCTGGTAAAACTAAATGCCTGATAATCAATCCTCTTTTAGCTATACCATTTTCTATAATTAGATCTCCTACCTGTCTATGCATTTCTTTAACTGCCTCTTTTACTACTTTGGAATAATTTTTAACTTTAGAAAGCTTTAAAGCTACCTTATCATCCATATACTTAATATCAGGCATATAGATATCTATTATTCCATCAAGAAGTTTTAAAGTCTCTAAGGATTCATAGCCACCACAATTGTAAACAATAGGGAGATTTAAACCCATTTCCGCAGCTATTTTTATTGCTTTTACAATAAAAGGAATTTGATGAGTAGGAGTAACTAAATTAATATTATGACAGCCCCAGACTTGTAAAATTATCATGATCTTAGCAAGATCTTCAACTTCTATAATATCTCCTTCTCCTAAATGGCTAATTTCCCAGTTTTGACAATAAACACAAGCCATATTGCAATAAGTAAAAAATATAGCTCCAGAACCATTTTGTCCCACTAAAGGCCTTTCCTCTCCAAAATGAGGACCATAGCTTGCTATTATCGGTTTATTAGTCACTCTACAAAAACCTTTTTCTCCTTCTAAACGGTTTACCTTACAGTTATTAGGACAAAGATCACAAGACCTAAATTTTTCATACAAAATTTCTATTCTTTTGTCAAGCTCTCCTGTTTCTAAAAGGTCTAAATAAGAAGGATATTTATTCATAAAAGCTCAAACCAGTGTTTTATTTGAGGAGGTCTTTTCAATAGTAAATTAAAATTTAAATAACAACCTGCACAAAAAGTAGCTAAAATATCAATATTTTCTAAATTTTTTACCCAATTCTTTTTAAACCTTCTTTGAAAACCTTCCAACCAAAGAGAAGCTTTTGGAGAACCACAGCAAAAATCTTTTATATCTAATTTATTTTTTACCAGATTAAAATCTTCTGTCAAGTGGCAAGGAAGATGAAAAATCACATCTTTTTTTTGATTTTTTAATTTTTCTATTTCTTCTTCTGCAAAATCTGATAAAAATCTATAACCAGATATAACTCTCTCAGCAAGTCTTTTAAATCTATCTTCGTAAACACTCCCTTTGAAAATTTGAGGATAAATTTTTTTAAAAATCCATAAACAAGTAGCACAAAACATGATTAAAAAACCTTTCGTTTTTTCCAGAACCTCTAAGTTCTTAAGTGCCTTTTCTTTTAGTAAAGATATGTAACCCAAATTTAAAAAAGGAGCGCCACAACACTCTACTTCCAAAGGCATGTAAGCATTTAAGTTATATTTTTCCAAAATTGAACCAAAATTTCTTAAAACTTGGGGATAAAAATATTTTAAATCACATGAATAATAAATAACTATATCTCCTTGCTTAGAAAATCTTTCCTTAAGTTTGGAATTTATTTTTCTATTTTCTACGGAAATTAAATGTAACCAATTGTTAATTTCTAAAAATATTTTTAAAGGATCTGAAGCAAATTTTTTTAAAAATTCTTTAGAAATAGAATTTTCTTTTTTTTCCTTTAAAATTTCTAAATAAGCTTCAGGAAAACTTACTTCATTAGGGCAATTTCTTTCGCATATTCCGCACATAAGACAAAAATCAAAACTTTTATGAAAAGTATCTTGCAAAAGATAAAAAATTCTTCCTCTTGGAGAAAAAATTTCTTCTTTAAAAACCTGATAAGAAGGACATAGAGGAACACATTTGCCACAACGAGTGCAGAATTTAAGAAATTCTTTTATAGTTTTTATTGGCATTCTTCTTTATTAAAAAATTATACCACCAAGCACACCATTCTGTATTTAAAATAGCCTCTAACAGCTTTTTGGCAATTGGAGTAACAAGCCTTGGTTTGGCATATTCTATCCATTTTTCTGCATAGGGGTTATTTAAATCTTTTTGTTCTTTTAACTGTATAATTAAATCTATTACATCTGCATCATGCACTAATTTTGCTTCAAGGGTTTCCATATCTCTATATTCTTTCCACAGAGTTAAAACTTCCTCTTTTAGATGAATACCTTCAAAAGCATCTTCAAATGCTCTTTTTTCATCAGCTTTGTTATAAAGTTTATTTACTGCATTAAAATCCCCTGTGCGTGTCTCATGAAGATCATGAATTAAAGCCATTTTAAGAAGTTTCTCTTTATTTACCTTTTCTCCAGAAAGCTCTGCTAAAATCCAAGCACAAAAAGCCACTCCAAAGGAATGAGATGCTATATTTTCTTTTCCTGTTCCTAAATAGGGATAACCAGTCCTTTCTATTCTTTTAAGAAATGCCACTTCAAAAAGAAGATCTGCATATTTATTAAGCTGTTTCATATTTCTTTGCTAAATAAGCCAAAACTTTAAAAATTATCTTACTTGCTATATATTCTGTAATAGGATTAATATGATCGGGTTTCACCTCTACTAAATCCATACCAATCAGATTATATTTAACCACTGATTTAAGTATTTGCAAAATTTCAAACCAGTTCAATCCTCCAGGTTCAGGAGTACCTACCCCTGGTGCAAGAGAGGGATCCAAAACATCTATGTCCAGAGATAAATATATATTTCCCTCTTTTATAAAATTTTCTATAACTTTTAAGCTTTGAGAAGGATTTTCTTTAAAATCTTTAGACCAAATTAAAGGATAATTTTCTTTTCTGATAAATTCATATTCTTCCTCGGATAAAGTTCTTATGCCTACACTTAAAATAGGAATTCCCATTTCATAAATTCTTCTCATTACTGTAGCATGATTAATTTTAGTGCCATTATATTCATCTCTAAGATCTAAATGAGCATCTAAATGCAAAATTTTTAAATCAGGATAAAATTCTTTAATAACCTTGATGCTACTTAAAGTAACGGTATGTTCTCCTCCTATGATTATAGGAAACCTTTTTAAATTAAGAGTGTCTCTTACATATTGAGAAATTTTTTTTAAAGCCATTTCTATTTCAAAGGAAAGTTCAGGAACAGGATAAGTAAAAAAACCTAATTTTTCATAGGGATTTAAAAAAACCTCTTCATCAAAAAATTCCATATTAGGACTTACTTTAAGAATTTCTATAGGTGCTTCTTTAGTTCCTTTTTTCCAAGAGGTAGTAAGCTCTAAAGGAGCTGGAATAAGGGCTACCCGTGCTTGAGGATGATCAGGTAGCCCTAAAAATGTGAGCTTCATCTCTTCTTTACAAAATTAAGTTTTTTCTTTCCATACGAACAAAATTTTCTACTGCTCTGATAGAACGGGGAAATTCTAAACCTCTATCAAAGAATTTAATTTCACTTTTCTTAATTTCAAAAATACGAGTAATATCAGCAATAGCCTTGTCAGCATTAAAAGGCTTGCAGGAAAATACATCTACACTTAAATAAAGTTTTTCAGGAAAAGTATGAATACTAATATGGCTTTCAGCTATTATTACAAATCCAGAAATTCCCCAATCTTCTGGTACAGGAGCATAATATTTAAATACATAAGGGGGCATAATTTTTGTCATCTCTATCTCTTCTGGATATTTGCTTAAGAAGTTATATATAAAATCTAAATCCATTAATTTCTCACGGTTAGCTCCATAACCATCAATAATCAAATGCTGACCAAAACCATACTCAAACTTTTCTGTATTTTTCATTTTTATCCCCCCTTATAGAAGATTTTAGGAACGGGTTTTAAAATATATCAGAAAAATTTTTTGTCAAGTTTTTTCCTTAAAATTTTAAAAAATTTTTAAATTAACCAAAATCTTTTAGTTAAAATTTGCAAAATTTTTATTTTTATAAAGTTTTTTCTTATTTTTTTATACAAAATAAAACTTGTCTTCTTTTTTTTTATAAAATATAATAAAGTTTTTTACAAAATGAATAGATTTTTTATAAAAGTTTTTTTGTTAGTTTTCTTTTCTCTTTTATTATCCTCCTGTACTCCTTATACTGGTTCAAAAGGAACTTTATTTGATCTTATTCCTGAAGAAAAAGAAATTCAATTAGGAAAGCTCTATACTTATTCTTCTATAGATGAATACGAAGGACTTTATCCTGAAAAAGAAGTTCAAAATTATGTATCTTTTATAGGCTATAAACTGACAAAAGTTGTTTTTAGAAAAAATCTACCTTATAGATTTTATGTAGTGAATTCTGGAGTCATTAACAGTTTTGCTTTACCAGGAGGACCTGTAATTATCACCAGAGGACTTTTATTGCAACTTGACAATGAAAGTCAATTAGCTTGTGTATTAGGACATGAACTTGCTCATATAAATGCAAGACACCACGTAAAATTTTTAGAAAAAGAATTAGCCCTAAGTTTAATATTGCAAATTGGAAGTATTTTCCTTCCTAAGGATTTATCTGGTGAGGCCTTATTTAAATTAGGGCAAATTTCAGCTACTCTTTTAACTCTCAAGTTTAGCAGAAATCAAGAAAGAGAAGCAGATAGATATGGAATCTTTTTTGCTTATAAAGCTGGCTATTCCCCTGAAGGAATAATAAAAATTTTTAAAAAATTTAAAAAATTGGAAAAATACAGACCACCAGAATGGTTATCCACCCATCCTCTTCCAGAAACAAGAATAAAAGAAGCCAAAAAATATATTGCCCTTTTAAAACCCTCAGGTGTTCTTATAAAAGACACTGCTGAGTTCCACAAAATTAAAAAACTTTTACTCCAAACAAAAAGTTCTTACGATTATGTAGAAAAAGGAAAAAAAGCCTATAAAAATTTAGATTATAAAAAAGCTGAATTCTATTTTAAAAAAGCTACAGAACTTTATTCTAAAAATACTGTTGCTTATGTTTATTTAACCTCTATTAAATTAAAAGAAAAAAAATTTAAAGATGCTCAAAAATATATTAATAAAGCACTCATTTATGATCCAAATTTCTTTTCTGCTAATATTTTAGCAGGAATTACTTATTTTAAACTCAAAAAATTTGATGATTCTCTAAAATTTTTTGAAAAAGCCAAAGAATTGGTGCCTTTTAATGGAATCTCTTATTATTACATAGGCAGAATTTATGAAAAAGAAGAAAAATATCAATTAGCTTTGAAAAATTACAAAAAAGCTCTGGAAATAGGACCTAAAAATGCATCATGGTATAGAGATTGTTATTATAGATATAACAAACTTAAGGAGGAGTAACATAAAAAATTGCAGGAGGAGGGTAGTAATGAATCTGCCTTTGCTCTATACATTTCCTATCTCTAAGGTTACCACCTCTATCTTAATACCTCCTCTTGTTACCTTTTTAATAGCCTTTTTGTGTGCTTCTGGAGGGGTAAGTGGTGCCTTTTTACTTCTTCCCTTTCAAGTAAGTATTTTTGGATTTACTACACCTTCTGTAAGTGCTACCAATCATCTCTATAATGTCTTTTCCATACCTTTTGGAGTTTACAGATACTGGAAAGAAAAAAGATTTTTCCTGCCCCTCACTTTAATAATTATTCTGGGAACCCTTCCTGGAGTAATCGTAGGTTATTTCTTAAGGATTTCCTTTTTTGAAGAATTGAAAAGATTTAAATTATTAGTAGGATTGGTTCTTCTAAGTATAGCTATGAGATTAATATACGAAATTTTTGCGGTTAAAAAAGAGATCAGGTTTTCTTCAGAACCTCCGAAAACATTAATTTTTAACTGGAAGACTTTAAAATTTGTATATTCTCAAGAAATATTTAAACTCAACTCTTTTCTTATTACATTTATTGCTTTTTTTATTGGAATAATTGGAGGAATTTATGGAATTGGTGGAGGAGCATTAATGGCTCCCATTTTACTTGCCTTCTTTAGAATTCCAGCCTATGTTTTTGCAGGGGCAACACTGGCAGGAACATGCATAACCTCTATAGTGGGAGTAATCATTTTTACCTTAGGTGGACATCAGCCAGATTGGTTATTGGGACTACTTTTTGGAATAGGTGGTGCTTTGGGTCTTTTTTTTGGTGCAAGACTTCAAAAATACATGCCTCAAAAATTAATAAGAATTATAATTACAGCTGGTGTTCTTTTTATAGGTTATAACTATGTAACATCCTTTTTTAAATCGTAAAATAGTTTTAGTCTAACCTTTTTAAATTCTTTTAAAGTTTCTAACATAAGATAATTCTCAATCTCATATTTTTTAGCTAAAGCAGGAATTATTTCTTTTTCTCTTTCCTCTTTGAAATGACACATAGTATAAAGATTGTATTGCCAATTAGGATAAGTTTTTCTTTCATAACAATGGGTAATAAAAGGTTTTTTAATTAATTCTTTAGCTATAGACTCCAGCCTATCCTTATTTACCTCCCAAGCAACCATTACATTTATCTTATATCCTACTTTATCATGCTTAATCAAAGCTCCAAATCTTCTTAAAGCTCCTTTTTTCTTCATTTTTTTTATCCAATCAAAAAGCTCTTCCTCTGAAATCTTTAAAGATTCTGCTATATCTTTAAAAGGGGTTTTTTCTAATTTAAGAGGCTCTTGTAAAGCCTTAACAAGTTTTTTATCAAATTCGGTGAATATTAAATTACAATCTTGCGAATTTACGAATTCTCCTTGTTCATTACTAAAACTCTTGGCATCCCCAAGATTTAATATTGTAGAAATTTTAAATATCCTTAAAGCTGGGAGATATAAATATTCTTTTATACCGCATTTTTCTGCTAAGGCTTGGGCTTCTTCTAATAAATTTTTTTCAGGAAGAGCAACCAAAATAAACCAAAGGTTATAAAGGTGATTTCTTAAATAATTATGACTTACACCTGGATGGCTGTTTATAATCTCTATAATTTCTGAAAGCCTTTCTTCTGGAACTTTAAAGGCAAACAAACCAGATTTATGTCCAAAAAATTGAGGATTAAATATAGCTGAAATTTGTCTTATAATTTTTTTTTCCTGAAGTTCTTTAATTATTTTTATTACATCCTTTTCTTCTAAATCAAATTTTTTAGCTATTTTTAAAAAGGGACGCTTATCAAGAGGAAAATCTTTTTGTATGAAATTTAGAAACTTCTTTTTTAATTTAGCAGTAAGTATTTTATTATGATCCATATATTAAAAAATTCTTTAATAATTTTATTCTATTAGGATGTTTTAATTTTCTCAAAGCTATACTTTCTATTTGTCTAATTCTTTCTTTGGTTACTCCAAATTTATTACACACCTCTTCCAAGGTGCAAGATTCCTTCTCCCCTATACCAAACCTTAGTCTAATAATTTTTTCTTCACGAGGAGAAAGGGTTTTTAATAATTCTCTTATTTTTTCAGAAAGAGCCATATTAAAAGCTGCTTCATCAGGTTTTACAGCATTTTGATCCTCTATGAAATCTCTTAAAGTTGTATCCTCTTCATCTCCTACTGTGGTTTCTAATGAAACAGGTTGTTTCATAACTTTAAAAACATAATTTAACTTTTCTATAGAAAGCCCTGTCTCCTTAGCGAGTTCATCTAAGGTAGGATCTCTTCCATATTCCTGATAAAACTTTGTAGAAATAACTTTGCTAATTTTATAAATGGTTTCAATTATATGCAAAGGAATTCTTATAGTCCGAGTATTTTCAGCTAAATATCTGGTGATACTTTGTCTTATCCACCAAGTAGCATAAGTGCTAAATTTAAATCCTTTCCTATAATCAAATTTTTCTATAGCTTTCAGAAGACCTATATTTCCTTCTTGGATAAGATCAGCTAAAAACATTCCCTTAGGAGAATATTTTCTTGCCAATGATATTATTAATCTAAGATTGGATTTAACAAGCTCTTCTTTACACTTCTTGATCTCTTGAAAAGCCTGATAAATCTTTTCTCCACTATTATAAACTTCTTCTAAAGGCTCTCCAAAAAACTCATTAAAACGCTTTAAAAATTTTTTATATTCAAATAAACTTCTTTTAATTTTCTCTAAATCACTTTTTGTTATGGAAAAATTTTGAGCATACTTTTCTATTTTGGAAAAACTTCCATTTAGAGAAAATATATTATCCAAATCCTTTTCATCAAGAAGATATTTTTTCTGAATTTTTAGTTTTAAATTATTAAAATTTTTTATTTTTTCATATGTTTCCAAAATTTCACAGGCTAATTCATCTAAAAGAATCTTGGTAGGTCGTACTTCATAAATCAAATCTATAGCTTTGGCCTTTAATTTCAAATTATATTTATTATTGGAATTATCCAAACTTTCTGCTAAAATTTGTTTTAGTTTTTCTAACCATTCCTTAGATTTATTTTCGTCTTTTTCCAATTCTTCCCAATCTTTAAAAAGCAAAGCTAATTTCTTACGTCTTTCAGATTGAATTAGTAGATGATAAAATTTAGCTGTAGAAGAATAGAAATTTAAGATTTCATTTAAAATTATTTTCTCATTTTTTTCTATAGTTTGTCCAATTCTAACTTCATCCTCTTTAGTTAAAAGTTTATGAGAAAAAACTTCTTTAAAATAAATTTTTATGGGATCTGCTGATTTCTTTTTCTTAAGACTTCCTACATCTTCTTCAACCCAATCGTCATTTTCTGAAACCTCCTCTAAAACCATTTCTTCTTCATCAAATAAACAAAAATTTTTTTTGCTTTGGAGGCTCATTATTTCCTCCTTTTAGCTATTTATATGGCTATTTCTTTTATTTGCTAAAGAATTTTTTAAAAGCCAGAGATATTTCTCTATTTCCTCTTTAGCTCCTTGAGATTGGAAAATTTTTAAATTTTCAGCTATTTTTTTAAGCTCTTTTTTAGCAAGTTCTCTGGAAATAAATCTTTTAATTTGTTCTAAAACTTCCTCCTTTTCTTCAAAAGGTGGATTTAAAAGAATATCACTTAAAATCTCCTGAAACTCTAAATCAGGAACATAATCTATTTTCGGCTCCTTTTTCTTTAACTCTTCTATTAAATATTTTAAAAATTTAGTATATTTAGAAAAATTATTATACTCAAGCAACTTTGTCAATCCTACTTCTTCTAAAATCGGAAAATCTTCAGGATAATTTACAAGATATTGAGCTATGATTTTAAAACAAATATCTTCTTTACTTTCTGATATTTCTGAATTTTCTTCCAAGGACTGTTCTTTTAAAACAGGTGTTTTTTGAGAAAAACACTTAAAAATTTCATTCTCTGGAAGGCCTAATTGAAAACTTAATTCTTTTACTATCTGGTTTTTCAAAATAGGATCTTCTACAGGTTTAAAAATTTCTATCATTTCTTTAAAAGTTTTGGATGGGTTTATTTGATAATCTTTTTTATAAAAAGAAAGAACAAAAGAAATGGCATCTGTGCTCATGTTTTGAAGCTCATTTAAGAGTTCCTTTTCTTTAAGACCCTTTTTTCTTACCCAAGAATCAGGATCATCTTCTTCAGAAAGGACTACACACCTTGGAAAAATGGACTCTTTTAAAAACAAAGAGATTGCTCTTAAAGTGGCTTTTTTTCCTGCTAAATCTCCATCATAAAATATAATCCAGTTTTCACTAAGTTTTTTAAGAATCTTTACATGCCTTTCTGTTAAAGCTGTTCCACAGGTAGCTACTACATTCCTTATTCCTTTTTCCCATAGACTAAGAAAATCAAAATATCCTTCTACTAAAAAACCTATGTTTTCCTTTTTTATAAATTCTTTAGCCTGATAAAGTCCATATAAAACCTCTGATTTTTTATAAATTTTGGATTCCGGGGTATTTAGATACTTAGGCTCTTCATCCTTTTCTAAAGCTCTTCCTCCAAACCCTACACATTCTCCCTTGGTATTAAATATAGGGAAAACAATTCTACCTCTAAACAGATCTATATAGGATCCATCAGCACCCTTTTTTATAACTCCAAGCTCTTCCCCTTTTTTTAATTCTTCTTTAAAAGAACGAAGATATCCTGATAAAACTCTTCCTTCATAAGGTGCAAAACCTAAAAGAAAAATTTTTATAGTTTCTTCGCTTATTCCTCTTTCTTTTAGATACTCCCTTGCTTTTTCTGAAGATTCATGAAAATATAAAAGATGGTGATAAAATTTAGCTATTTTATAATTTATTTCTACTAATTCGCTTTGCCTCTTTTTTTCAATAAAAACCCTATTATCTACATGTATACCAGCTTTTTCAGCAAGATTTAAAAGTGCCTCTTTAAAACTTATACCTTTTATTTTCATATAAAAGGTTACTACATCTCCAGCAATACCACAACCAAAACATTTGAAAATCTGTTTTTCAGGACTTACTACAAAGGAGGGAGTTTTTTCAGAATGAAAAGGACAAAGACCTACAAAATTTCTACCAACCCTTTTAAGCTTAACATAATTTGAAACTACCTCTACGATATCATAACTATTTTTTACTTGTTCAAAAAGATCATTCAAAGGCATACCTTTAATATAAATTTTTAATAAAACAATTTTTAAACTTCAGAAGAGCTGAGAGAGCTTTACCCGAGAAATAAATCTCTTTAAAAATTCCATAAGAAAAACCTTAGCGATTTAAATATCCGAATTCTTTTATTTTATAACTCACTTTTTAAATTATTCAAGAGTATATAAAATTTAATTTTTTTCTTCTAAATAAACTATTGTAACACCTGTTCCACCTTCCCAAGGCTCAGCAAATTCAAAATTTTTTACCAAAGGATGTTTTTGGAGATAATTTCTTACAGCTTCTCTTAATTTTCCAGAACCATGACCATGAATTAAATAAACTTTTTCAATCCCTTCTAAAAAAGCTTTGTTTAATTTTTTCTCTACTTCTATTAAAGCTTCATCTACAGTAAGACCTAATAATTTTATTCTTTCTTTTTTAAAAGATCTCTTCAATTTCTCTTTATGTTTATCAAGATCTGATTTTATTTGAGCAGAAACAACCTGAGAAATTCTTTCAGGAATAATTTTTATCACATTTTCTTTGGAAACTTCTATTTTTAGAGAGCCCATTTTTACTTCTATGGTCTTTTCCTTAACTTTCAAAACTTCCCCTTCTTTTTTAAAAGGTAAAACCTGAACTCTATCTCCCTCTTTTATTTCTTTAATATCTTCTTCTACTACTGATTCTTCTAAAACTTTTTTAACAAATTTATCAAATTCTTCTAAAACCTTTTTAGAACTGATTTTTTTACTCTTAATTTCTTTTATAAGTTCTTTAAATTCCTTGTTCCATAGATTTATCCTTTCTTCCAGTCTTTTTTGATAAAGTTCTTTTATTTTTTCTCTCTCCTTTTCTAAAATCTCTTTTTCTTTCTGTAATTCTTTCAAATTGTTATCTAACTCTTCTTTTAATTTTTCAACCTTTTTTATTTCTTTTTCTAAAACTTTATACCATTCCCAGTATTCTTTATTTTCTAAATAAACCGAGGCTCTAACAAGAATTTCATCTGGAAATCCTACTTTTTTAGCCAAATCAAAAGCTAAGGATTCACCCCAAATTCCATAAATTAAACGATATATAGGCTCTTTAGTTTGAAAATTATATTCCATAGTAGCTATTTTTAATTTACCTATTTTTAAAGCCACAGTTTTAAGAAATTGAGAATGTGTTGTTAAAACCACTTTGGTATTTCTATTCAGAAGTTCTTCCACCACAGCAGAGATCAAAGCCATTCCTTCTTCAGGATTGGTACCTTTACCAGGTTCATCCAATAAAACCAATGATTTATGGTCAGCTTTGTCAAGAATCTCTTTTAAATTTTTAAGATGAGAGGAAAAAGAAGATTCCCCTTGCAGGATATCCTGATCATCTCCCATATCTACAAAAATTTGAGAAAAAACAGGGAGTTCAGCAGATTTAGCTGGTATAAGGAATCCTGTTTGAGCCATGAGAGCAAGTAAACCTATAGTTTTTAAAGAAACTGTTTTACCACCAAGATTAGGTCCTGAAATAAGAAGCCCTTGTTCTATAAGAAAATCATTATATACCGGTTGGGAATTTTTATTTTTTTCCTTTTTTAAAACCAAAAGAGGATGCACTCCCGAAATTATTTTAAAAATTCCCTTTTCTTTTAGCTCAGGAAAAATTCCTCTATAGGATCTGCCTAATTTAACCTTAGCTACGGTTATTTCAAAATCAATATATTCCTCTTCTAATTGACAAAATTCATAAGCCCTATGAAAAAGTTCTTCCGAGATTTCTTTTAAAATTTTAATAATTTCTCTCTGTTCTTTATATTTAAGATCTTCTATTTCATTACTTAGAGCTACAATTCCTACAGGTTCTATAAAAGCTGTAGCACCACTTTGAGAAACTTCATGCAAAATTCCTCTTACTTTATTTTTATACTCTGCTTTAACAGGTAAAACATACCTTCCTTCTCTCTGAGTAAAGAGATTATCCTGAAGATATCCTTTTTTATAAAAATGTTCTTTTATTTTTTCTAATTTAGAAAGTAGAAGTTCTTGAGCTTCTCTGATTCTTTTTCTAATAATATAAAGTTGATAGGATGCATTATCTTTTACTTCTCCTCTTTCATAATCTAAAATTCTATCAAGTTGGAGCTCTAAATCCTTCAGTTCTTTATAAAGATTTATTAAGGATGAAAAAATAGAATCCTCAAGAAGAGGACATATTTTTTTAAGAGTTAAAAACCACTTTTTTATTTCAACAAGATCTACAGGTAAAAATAAACCTCTTTTATAAGCTTTATTAAAAAGTTCTTTCAAAGATTTAAGGACAGGGAGATCTATATTTTTACCTTTTTCAAAGAGATTCCAAAGATATTTGGATCTTTCTTGTAATAATTTAGCTTTTTCAAAATTAAAATTAGGTATTAAATCTTTACAAACCTTTTTAGAAAAATCTGAAGATAAAGATAATTCTAAATAGACTAATAACTTATCCCAATCTAATTTTGATAAAGATTTAAGCACTATTTCAAAAAACTATCTTAACTGAATCTTATCTTTCTTTCATTTTTTGCTGGAGTTTTTTCAACTTCTTAAGAAGTTTCTTACGAGCAGCTTGCATTTTTTTTCTGCGTCTCACTCCGGGTTTTTCATAAAACTCTCTTTTTTTAACTTCAGAAAGTATTTTTGTTTTTTCAACCAGTCTTTTAAATCTTTTTAAAGCCTGTTCCAAAGATTCTCCTTCTCTTACTATAATTCCAGCCAAAAGAAAATCCCTCCTTTTTAGATTTTTGGTTAAGTCTAACGTTTTTTCTAAATTTGTCAAGAAGATTTTTCTGCTTCTAATATAGTAAAATTGATTTATTTTAAAAATTTTTTATATTTATGATTATGGAATTTCTAAATATAGGTTTTATCTTACAAACTTTTTTTTCCTTTTTAGCTATTATGAATCCTATAGGAAACACTCCTATTTTTCTTTCCTTAGTTAGTAATCTTCCTGAAGCAGATCACCGTAAAGTAGCATTGATAGGAGTTCTAACAGCTTTTTTAATAGTTCTACTTTTCACCTTAGGAGGAAACCTTATTTTTAGGCTTTTTGGTATCACTTTACCTGCTTTTAGAATTGCAGGCGGGATTTTGGTTTTTATGATAGCTCGTAATTTGCTCAGAGCTAAAAAATCTTACCAACATCACCCTACTGAAGAAGAAATTGAAGAAGACATTGAAAATATTGCTATTACCCCTTTAGCTACACCTATCCTCGCAGGACCAGGAACTATCACAACCGCTCTTTCCTTAGTAGGAAGAAAAAGCGATCCTTTTACTATTTTAATGGTAATTTTCATTTTTGGTATTGTATGTTTGATCACTTATTTTTGCTTTATTTATGGAGATCTTTTAACTAAAAAACTTCGTCCCTCAGCTATTGGAGTAATGACCCGTCTTATGGGGCTTATTCTTGCTGTAGTTGCTGTTCAGATGATCATAGAGGGAACCACAGATATAATTCTTCAAATTAGTAAAAAAATAGCAGGAGTTTAATCTATGTTAGATTTAACAGAAAAAGAAAAAAAAGTTTTAAAAATTTTAATAAATGGTCTTCCTATTTGTGAAAGGCCTTATTATAAAATAGCTCAAAATCTGGATCTTTCTGAAGAAGAAGTTTTAAATATTATAAAATCCCTTATAGAAAAAAAAATTATAAGAAGATTAGGGATAACTTTAAGACACAACCTTGCAGGAATAGAAGGGAATGCTATGGTTGCCTGGAAAGTTCCCGAAGAAAAAGTAGAAGAAGTAGGAAATGCCTTAGCTTCTCTTCCTTTTGTGTCTCATTGTTATTTGAGAAAAACCTATGAAGATTGGCCTTATAATCTTTATACTATGTTACATGCCAAGAATAAGGAAGAGCTATTTAAATTGATTCAAAACATTTCTGAAAAGTTTAAATTATTTGAATATGAAGTATTATTTACTAAAAAAGAAATAGTAAGAAAGCATGCTCAATATTTATTATAATCTTGTTTTTAAAACCAAGAGTTGTTATTATAAATTTATGAAATTCTTAAAAATCTTTATAGCTTTTTTATCTGCTGTTTTGTTTTTAATATCTTTTGCAAGAGCTTGGGAAATAAAAAAAACTATTATTTATCCTTATAAAACTTATTTATTAATTAATATCTTTTATAAAGAATTCCCTTTGCAAAAGTTGATTTTAGCCTTAAAAGAACAAAAATATCCTATTTTTATTAATTATGATTTTGAAATTTATAAAAGACGTTTCTTTATTTTGAAAGATGTCCTTTTATACAAAGAACTTTATTCTCAGAAACTTTTCTATGATCCAGAAAAAAATCTTTATTTTTTGGAAGATAATTCAAATCTTATCTCTTTTGATAAGGCAGAAAAAGCCGTTCTTAAAACGGTTAAATTAGAATCTTATCCTTTAAAATTTAAACTTCCTCCTGAGAATAATTCACTTTATTTAAAAGTAAAAGTTGACATTAATTACAAAACCCATTTATCAAATGATCTTAGATATACAAAAAAAATACACACTAAAGTTTTAAAAATTTCTAAAACCTTTGAATTAGATGAAATTCTGGCAAAACCTTAAACAACTTTTAAAAAAATATAAACTCTTTTTTATATTTTTTCCTTTAATAATTTTCTTTGTCTGGTTAGAATTTAATGTATTTGACCTTTCCTTTTTAAGTGTATCTCAAAAAAATGTTCTTCTTTTCCTGTTATTTCAACTAAATCTTATTTTTATCCTGGTTTTACTTTATTTTATTTTTAGATATTTGCTTAAAATTTTCTGGGAAATAAAGGTTAAAAAAATATCCAAAAGCATAAAAATAAAACTTTTTACCACTTATTTCCTTTCTATTATATTTCCATCTATCATACTTGTTCTTGGAAGCTTTTTCTTTTTTAAAAAGACGCTTGATTATTGGATAAAAGAATACATTGAAGAAAAGTTTATAACACAATTTATGAAAGCTGAAGACTATTATAAAGATACTGAAAGAGAACTTTTAATAAAAGGGCAAAATATAATAAAAAATTATATTTCTAAAACCAAAAGAGTAAAAAGTAAAGTTCTCAGGGAAAGGTATCGTTATTTTTCTGATCTTGATTCTATAGAAGTTTATACATATTCAGGAGATCTCTACAAAAAAACTTATTCTTCAGATATAAAAGAAAAACTTGGTATACCTCCTTCCATTTTAGATAAAATTAAAAATGAACAGATACCTCAAACTCAAATATCCACTATAGATTCCAAAATTTTAATTAGAGTTTTTATACCCTGTAAAGATAAAAATGGTAAAAATTTCATATTAGCTACAGGAAAAATCTTAGATTTAAGCAAATTTTCTAATAATCAAGGAATCCCAGAAAAGAAATATCTAAAAATTTTTAAGAAATTTTTAATGTTAGCAGGCTTCTCTGTTCTTCTTCTCATAATTTTTATAGGTATTTGGGTTGGGAGTAAAATTGGTAGAAATCTTACTGAACCTTTGCAGAATTTATTATTGGCCACTCAAAAAATATCTCAAAAGGATTATCAATTGGAAAACCTGCCTTTGGGTGAAATTTCTGAAGATGAAATAGGAATGCTCATAAAATCTTTTAAAGATATGGCCAAAAAAATAAAAGAGTATGAAGATGAATTAAAAAGGTATAATGATTATCTCATTACTATACTAAATCATCTCCCTATAGGAATTCTTATTTTTAATAAAAATCTTCAAATAAAATATTTTAATGAAAGTTTAAAAAATTTATTAAAAACCTATGATTTTGAAGATATAGATCATTTTTTAGAACTTTTAAATCTTAGAGAATTAATCAGTTCTGTTGATTTGACAATACCCTTTTATAAAAGTTTTGAATTAACTAAAAATGATAAAGAAATCTTCTTAGGGATAACTGTTATAAAACTGGAATCTAAGGAATTGGAGTTTATGTTTATTATAGAAAATCTTGAGGAAAAAGAAAATCTTAAAAAGCTTTCTCTGTGGAAAGAAGTAGCACTAAGAATTGCTCATGAGATAAAAAATCCTTTAACACCTATTAAACTTTCTGTAGAAAGATTAAAAAAACAATTAGAAAAAAATCTTGAAGGAGAAAAAAAAGAAATACTTTTGAAAACTACTTATACTATAGAAAAATATATAGAAGAATTGAAAAAGCTTGCCACAGATTTTTATTATTTTTCTAAAACACCTCCTCTTAATTTAGAAAAATGGAATTTGCTTGAAAGCCTCATTGAAGTGATAGATCTCTATGAATTTGCTTATCCAAAGGTTAATTTTAATATAAGAGCAGAAGATGATGCAGAGTGTTTTTTTGATAAATTTCAATTCAAAAGAATCTGGATAAACTTGATTGATAATTGCATAAAAGCCATGAATGGAGAAGGAATTATAGATATTTTAATAAACAGGAAAAATAATGAGGTTATAATTGAAATTAAAGATACAGGAGAAGGAATTTCTGAAGAAATTCAGGAAAAAATAGCCAAAGGAGATATAATAAAATTAAAAGAACTTGGCACAGGTCTTATTATGGTTTATTCTATTATTAAGCTTCATCATGGAACATTTCAAGTGAAAAAAAACCATCCTAAGGGAACTCATTTTATTATCACTTTACCCTGCAAACCTAATAAAGTTTAATTTTGGAAATTAAAGGCATTTTAAAAGGCTTTTTATAGCCTCTATTTCGCTGTGAGAAAGCTTTCTAATTTCTCCAGGTTTTAAGTTTTCTAATTTTACTGGACCGATGGCAATTCTTCTGATATGTAAAACCTTGTATCCTAATTTACCAAACATTCTTTTTAAAAGATGATATCTTCCTTCAAAAACCGTGATTTTTAAAAAATCTTTATCTTTGTTTAGAAATTCAATTTGGCAGGGTTTGGTTTTCCCTTCTGAAAGTTCTATCCCCTTTTCCAAAAACTCTTTATCCTCTTCCTTAAGTCTTGGAGTTATTTTTAACTCATAAGTTTTGGATAATTTCCATTTAGGATGAAGCAATCTGTGGGCTAAACTTCCATCATTGGTTAAAATTAAAAGACCCTCTGCATCTTTATCAAGTCTTCCTACAGGAAAAATTTTTGAAAAACCTGGTAACTCTTTGGGAATTAGATCCATAACAGTAGGCTGTAAATCCTTAGTTGAAGTTATATAACCCTTGGGTTTGTAAAATTTATAATAATAAAACTGAGATGTTAAATATAAAATTTGATTATTTATTTCTATCAAATCTTTTTCAGGATCTATTTTAAAAGCAGGGTCTTTTATTATCCGAGAATTAACTTTTACCTTTCCCTTTCTAACAAGTTTCCATGTTTGTCTACGAGATCCTAATCCTGCTTGACTTAAAAATTTGTCTAATCTCATAAAAATTTACTTGCATTCTGCCCAGTTTTTACCAAAGGTCATATTAACTTTAATAGGAACTTTGAGTTTATAATCAAACCCTAAATATTTAAAGGGACTTTCCATTATTTTAGGTGCAACTTCTTTTACAATTTCAACTTCCTCCTTAGGAACCTCCAGAATAAGTTCATCATGAATTTGTAATATAATAGAGGTTTTTAGATTTTGTTTTTTAAGTTCTTTATAAAGAGCCACCATAGCACACTTTATAAGATCAGAGGCTGAGCCCTGAATAGGTGTATTTACTGCTATTCTCTGCCCCAGCTCCTTTACAGTTTTATTAGGACTAAATATTTCAGGAATATAACGCTTTCTTCCTGCCAGAGTTTTCACATAACCATTTTCTCTGGCAAATTCTATAGTTTTCTCTATATACTCTTTAATTTTAGGATATCTGCTAAAATATCTGTTAATTATAGCCTCTGCTTCTTTTACACTTATTCTTAATTCTTTACTTAAACCATAAGCACTCATTCCATAGGCTATGCCAAAATTAATAGCCTTACTCATTCTTCTCATTTCTGGAGTAACCTTTTCAAGGGGCACACCAAAAACCTCACAAGCAGTAAAAGTATGAATATCCTCCCCTCTTTCAAAAGCTCTAATAAGATTCTCATCTTCTGAGAAATGAGCAAGAATTCTTAATTCTATTTGTGAATAATCCAAACTACACAGTAAATACCCTTCTTCTGAGATAAAAACCCTTCTTATAGCTAATCCTTCATCACCTTTTATAGGAATATTTTGTAAATTAGGATTTTGAGAACTAAGCCTCCCTGTGGCTGTTCCAGTTTGATTGAATTCAGTATGTAAACGCCAATCAGAAGAAGAAACATATTTTAAAAAAGCTTCTAAATAAGTGCTTTTTATTTTATATAAAGTCCTATATTGAAGAAGGAGCTTTACAAAGGGATGAAGAGGAGCAAGTTCTTCCAAAACTTCTGCATCTGTAGAGGGTAAAGAACTTTTGGGTGTTTTTTTTATCATAGGGAGTTTAAGTTTTTCAAAAAGAATAACTCCTACCTCTCTACTGGAACGAGGATTAAATCTAAAACCTGCTATTTCAAAAAGCTTTTCTTCTATTTCTTTTAGTCTTTTCTGATATCTCTGGTTAAGTTCTCTTACATATTCTATGTCAATTTTAAAACCCTTTTTTTCCATCTCAAAAAGGACTTCACTCAAAGGAATCTCTACTTTTTTAAGCCAAGTGGTTAAATTCTCTTCTTCCACTTTTTTCTTTAAATCCTTTCCTAACAAATAAAGCCCGCATGTTTTTATAGCCTGCAATTCATTTTTAGAGGCTTTTAAAGAGTTTAAATTAATATCTAAATGCTCCTGCAAAAGAAAATCTAAATCATAATTCTTAAGAGATGGATTAAGAAGATAAGCTGCTAATTTGGTATCAAAAAGAAAATCTAAAAAAATTTCGTAATTTTTTAGAAAACTTTTATAATCATGAAGAATAAATTCAGACTTAGTATTTTTCTTTAGATTTTTAAAAACTTCAACAGAAAGTTTATAAGCCTCTTTTTCATCAGAGGCAACTGTTAATTCTTCAGGATTGGTTAAGGAAAAGAGGTTTCCCTGAATTTTAAAAGGTAAAATACTTAAAATTTCTGCTTTTTTAAGCTTTTCAAGATCTATTTTTTCTTCAACTAATCTTGCTTTAAGTTCTGCAGAAGGAATTTTTAATTCTGTTAAAAATTTTCTAAATTCCAATTCTTTAAAAAGTTTTTTTAGAAAATTGTAATCCGGATCTTTTCTTTCGTAGTATTCAAGACTTTCTGAAGGGAGGGGAGCATTAAAATTAAGAGTAAGGAGAGCTACATTATTTAAAACCTGTTCTTTGTATTTTAAAAGGTTTTCTCTAAGTTTTAAAGGGGTTAGTTTTGAAATATTAGCATAAAGATTATTCAGATTCTTAAATTTTCCAATAAGATTTTTAGCGGTTTTTTCTCCCACTCCCGGGACACCAGGAATATTATCACTTTTATCTCCGGTCAAAGCACGGAATTCTGGAAAAATAGTAGGATCAAAACCATATTTTTTAAAAAAAGCTTCTTTATCTAAAAGTTTCTCTCTAACAGGATCATAAATACAAACCTTTTCTGAAACAAGAGAATAAAGATCTTTATCTCCTGCCACAATAATAGCCGATTTATCTAATTTTTTAATTATTTTATGGACAAAAGTTGCAATAAGATCATCTGCCTCATATCCGGGGCAGGAAATAACAGGTATTCCGAGGGCTGGTATAATTTTTTTAATATAAGGAATCTGGATTTTCAGATCCTCTGGCATTCCTGGACGGGTAGCTTTATAATTTTCATAGGCTATATGTCTAAAAGTAGGTTCTTTTTCATCCATAAACCAGATAATATATTCTGGATCCCATTCTTTTAGAATTTTTAGGATCATTTGAGTAACACCAAAAATAGCTTTAGTAGGAAATCCCTTAGTAGTAGCTAAATATCCAGGAATAGCAAAATAGGCTCTATAAACAAAAGAAGATCCATCAATAAGAAATATCCAGTTTTTATCTATAAGTTTTTTGAGCATATCTCTTTTTTAAAACAAAACTTAAAAAAATCAAGGAGCATTTCTTCAAGATTATCCCTTGACATAACTAAAAATTTTGTTATTTTAATGATAAATAGGAATATAGGCGCGTAGCTCAGTGGGAGAGCGCTTGCTTGACGCGCAAGAGGTCGGCGGTTCGATCCCGCCCGCGCCTACCATTTTTATTTTATCAGGAGATATAGGGTTAAATTTTGAAAATAAAAATCAAAAATATTGGAGAGTTTGAATTAGATCCTTCTTTATCTTTAAAATCTCTTATTCCAGAAATCAAAAAAAGCTTTAAGGAAATTCCTATAGGTTTTAAATACAATAACGAATTAATAGACTGGCATCACAGCTTTAGTAATTTGAATTCTGAAAGTATAGAATTAGAACCTATTTTTAAAAAGAACAAAGAAGCTCTTTATTTTTTACGTCATACTGCTGCCCATGTTTTAGCTCAGGCAGTAAAAGAGCTTTTTCCTGAAGCAAAATTAGGAATAGGTCCTGCTACTGAAGAAGGTTTTTATTATGATATCTATTATAAACACCCTTTTACTGAGGAAGATCTACAAAAAATTGAAAAGAAAATTAAAGAAATCATAAAAAAGAAACTTCCCTTAGAAAGAGAAAAACTTTCTAAAGAAGAAGCTAAAAAGCTTTTTCAAGAATTAAAAGAGGATTTTAAATTAGAACTTCTAAATGAAATACCAGATGAAAAAGTTTCCATTTATAAACAGGGAAATTTCATAGATCTCTGTAAAGGTCCTCATGTTCTTTCTACTGGTGATATAAAGGCTATTAAACTTCTTTCTATTTCTGGTGCCTATTGGAAGGGTAATGAAAAAAATCCTATGCTATGGCGTATATATGGTACTGCCTTTTTCTCTAAGGAGGAACTTAAGGCATATCTGGATAGACTGGAAGAAATTAAAAAAAGAGATCATAGAAAATTAGGTAAAGAATTAGAACTTTTTACTATAGAGGAAGGTATAGGTCCAGGATTAGTAATTTGGCTCCCTAAGGGTGCAATAATAAGAAATATTATTGAAAATTTTTGGATAGAGCAACATAATAAATATGGTTATCAATTAGTTTATACTCCTCATATAGCCTTAAGAGATCTTTGGAGAATTTCAGGTCATTTAGATTTTTATGCAGAAAATATGTTTCCTCCTATGGAACTTGAAAATAGAGTTTATCAATTAAAACCTATGAATTGTCCTTTCCATATCTATGTTTACAATCAAAAAAGAAGAAGTTATAGAGAACTTCCTATAAGATATTGTGAACTTGGAACAGTTTACCGCTTTGAAAGAAGTGGTGTTTTACATGGCCTTTTAAGAGTGAGAGGTTTTACTCAGGATGATGCCCATATATTTTGCAGAGAAGATCAATTAGAAGATGAATTAACTAAGGTTTTAGATTTGGTTATTTATTTTTTAAAAGTTTTTGGATTTAACGAATATAAAATTTTTGTCTCAACCAGGCCTGATAAATTTGTAGGTTCACCTGAAATCTGGGACAAAGCTGAAGATGCTCTTAAAAAAGCTTTGGAAAATAAAGGTTTAGAATATGAAATAGATCCAGGAGAAGGTGTTTTTTATGGCCCTAAAATTGATTTGAAAATTAAAGATGTTTTAGGGCGATTCTGGCAATGTTCAACTATTCAGGTAGATTTTAATCTTCCTGAAAGATTTAACATTGTATATGTAGGAGAAGATAACAAATTTTATAGACCTATCATGATTCACAGAGCTTTACTTGGCTCTTTAGAAAGGTTCTTAGGTGTTCTTATTGAAAACTATGCAGGAGCTTTTCCTTTCTGGATCTCTCCTGTGCAGATAAAAGTCCTTACCATTACTGATAGAACTGTTTCTTATGGAGAAAAAATTGCTCAGGCACTTATAAAAGAAGGTTTTAGAGTGGAAACTGATTTTAGAAATGAAAAGCTTAATTATAAAATAAGAATAGCTCAGCAAGAGAAAGTTCCTTATATGGTAATTCTTGGAGATAAAGAGGAACAAGAAGAAGTCATAAGTGTAAGAACAAGAAAGGGTGAAGTTTTAAATAATATCAAATTAAGAGATTTTGTTAATCAACTTAAAAAAGAAAATCAACCAGATTTTTTATTGAATGAGTGATCTTAAATTCAAAGCAATTTTCTGCAATTTTTTCTTTTTGAATCTATTTTCATCTTTAATAATTTTAAACAAAGGAGGAGTCTAATCAATGCAAAAGGATTTTAAGAAAAAATACAGAATTAATGAACAAATTAGGGCTAAAGAAGTAAGACTAATAAGTCCAGATGGAAAACAAATAGGTATAGTTCCTTTGTCTGAAGCTTTAAGATATGCAGAAGATTATGGTTTGGATTTGGTAGAAATAGCTCCTACTGCTAAACCTCCTGTGTGTAAAATTATGGATTTTGGAGAATTTTTATATCAGCAAGCCAAAAAAGCTAAGGAGGCCAAGAAAAAACAGGCTCAAGTTGAACTTAAGGAAATTAAATTAAGTCCAAAAACAGATAAACATGATTTGGAAGTAAAAATTAAACATATTTTAAGATTTTTAGAGGATAAAAATAAGGTTAAAATAAGGATTGTTTTTAAAGGAAGAGAACTTGCTCATCCTGAATTAGCAGATAGAGTTCTTCAACCCATATTTGAAGCTGTAAAAGATAAAGCTCATATAGAATTAGCTCCTAAGATGGAAGGAAGACAATTAATTACTATTTTAGCTCCTATCACCAAGAAATAATTTTAAGGTTTCCATTCACAAAATTGTTTTAAAATCTGAAGTCCTGGTTTACCGCTTTTTTCTGGATGGAATTGGACAGCTACTAAATTTTTATACCCTATAACTGAAGAAAATTCTATACCATAAAAAGTGGTTCCCAAGATAATTTCTTTATCTTCAGGTAAAACATAATAACTATGCACAAAATAATATTCATAATCTGGATCAAGATTAGCAAAGACAGGATGACTTTTTTTCCATATTACTTTATTCCATCCCATATGAGGAACTTTTAACTTTTCTCCATTAGAGATTAAAGGATCTGGAAATCTAACCACTTTACCTTTTAAAATTCCTAAGGTTTTAGTGCCTCCGTCTTCTTTACTTTCTTCAAAAATAATCTGAGTTCCCAGACATATTCCTAAAATAGGGGTACCTTTTAAAAAGGACTCTTTCAAAAACTCATCTAAACCGAATTTTTTTAAGCTTTCCATAGCGCTTTTAGCTGCACCTACTCCTGGAAAAATAATCCTTTCTGCTTTTTTTAGTTCAGAGATATCAGAAGAAATAATCCATTTATACCCAAAATAAGACAAGGCTCTGGCTACACTTGTAAGATTTCCAGCCAAATAATCAATAATCCCTATCATAGCTCCTCCAGTGTCTTTTTAAATTCTTTTAATTCCTCTTTACTTGCTAATTCATTTATATCCCTACCCTGCTTTTTTAGCTCCTCTTGAAATTTTTTAAACATTCTTTTTATTTTTCTTTTTATAATATTAGCATATCTTTCTTTTAACCCTGTATTTTCTAAAAATTTATTTAATCTTTTTACATTTACAATAGCTCTGGAAATTCCTCTATAAAATGGTTTATCTATAAAATCTGAAGTTAAATCTCTTTCAATAATTAAAAGATATCTATCTATTACTGCTTTTTTTAATGAATTTAAATCCTCTTCTGTTAAAGATAATCCTAAACCATCAGGAGGAGATGAAGTTAAATAAAAATAGCTATTCCAGAAACGAACTTCTGGAATTTCTCCACCTTCATATAAAATAAACTCTACTTCCTGTAAAACTTCCTTTTTAATACCCTTTGCATCCATTAAACTTTCCCTGCCAAATTTTTAATTTCATCTAAGGGGGGTAAATCTTTTATGGACTTTAATCCAAAATATTCTAAAAAAAATTGAGAAGTTCCATATAAAAGAGGACGTCCTGGAACTTCTTTTCTTCCTATTACTTCTATAAAACCATTTTCTAAAAGAACTTTAAGAGTTCCACTTACATCTATTCCTCCTCTTTTAGCAGAAATCTCCGCTCTGGTAATAGGTTGAAAATAAGCTACAATAGCAAGGGTCTCTAAAAGAGCTTTAGTCCATCTAAATCCTCTTGGTTTAAAAAATTTTTTTAAATATTCTGCTACCTCAGGTATAGTCTCTATTCTATAACCTTCTCCTACCTCTGCTATTCTAATACCTCTATTTTTGTATTCTTTCTTTAATTCTTCTATAATTTCTTTTATTTTGAAAGTGGGAATATTATCACATATTTTGGAAATTTCTTTTGGCTTTAAAGACTTTCCAGCACAAAACAAAAGTGCCTCTATAACTTTTTTATAAAATACATCATCTTTTTGCATGTTTAATTTGCTATATAATAGACCTTATTTTCATGTATAGTGGTTTGGATTTTACCTTGAGATAACAGTTCATCCAAAAGCATCTGAAAGGCTTTTTCATCTAAAACAAAAGCTTGAGATAATTCTTCTAAAGTTGCTGGTCTTCTTTTTACATAATTTATAACTTCCTCTTCTAATTTTTCTTTTTCAAGAGTTTGTTTTATTGCTATTATTTTATCAAGTCTTTCTTTATTTACAATAATCTCAACTTTATTTCCCCAAAATTTAGCTATTTCTTGCAATTTTTTAAAAGATACAGGTTTAGCAATGCTATAAGCAGCAGGCCTTACTACAGTATTAAGCTGAACTTTGTGGGGGTTGATCTCTTCTATAGCCTTTTTTAAAGCTTCTAAATCCTCTTTATTATCATTTATTCCTTCTACTATAAGAACTTCTAACCACATTTCTCCTTGCATTTCCTCTCTAAGTTTTTTTAGATTTTTAACTATTTCCTCTGGTTTGAATTCCGGTAAGGCTCGGTTTATTTTTCTAAAGGATCCTTCTTTTACAGCATCAAGAGAAGGGAGAACAATATCAACCTTTGCCAAAGCTTTTCTAATAGATTCTATATATAATAAAGTACTATTAGTTAAAACTGCTATGGGTTTATTAATTATCTTTTTAGAAAGTTCTACTGCTTTTTCAAAATGAATATTAAGAGTAGGCTCTCCACTTCCTGTAAAAGTAAATACATCAAAAATTTCCTCTTTTTCTTTAGCTTCAAGAATGGACTTTTCTATTAAATCCCAAGTATAATAATCCTTTCTTTCTGAAGTATGTAAAATGGTTTTTCCAACCTCACAATAAATACAATCCATGGTGCATACCTTTCTGGGAACCATTTCAATTCCCAAAGATCTTCTCAATCTTCTTGATTTTACAGGCCCAAAAAGTAAAGTCTTTCTCATTTTCTCCTCCAAATTATTTGGATTTTTGGGATAAAAATAGTATAATATTGTTTGTTTAAATAAAAAGAGCCTTTTATTTTTATGACAGAAAAAATAAGCCCTAATTTCTTAACACTTTTAAGAATCCTTTTCTTACCTTTTCCCTGTGCTCTTCTTTTTTTGAATTCTTTATCTGCTAAAATTATAGCTTTATTTATCTTGAGCTCTTTAGCTTTAACAGACTATTTAGATGGAATCTTAGCAAGAAAGTATAAAAAAGTTTCTTCCTTAGGAACTATATTAGATCCTGTAGCAGATAAAATTTTCGTTGTGTCTATATATTTAACTTTAGTTTATTTAAAATATTTTGCCTTTTGGCCTGTATTTTTTATTATATTAAGAGAAATCTTAATATCCTATTTAAGAGCCTGGTTCCCTGAAGAAACAAAAGTTCAAAAAATCGCCAAACTTAAAACTTTGCTTCAAATGAGCTTGGCAATCTTGGTGATTATTTTTGACATTTTCTTTCAGAAAACCTTTTATTTTATAAATTATTTTCTCTGGTTTGTAGCTATTTTTTCTTATTTAAGCGCTTTTAATTATTTTTATAAAGTATTTAAAACTATTAAAAAATTTAAAACCAATTTAGGTTATTTTTTTGAATCTTTATATTCCTTGGGATATGCTGTAAGTTTAATTCTAATTTTTCCTTTAGCAGGAAATTTGTTCTGGATAAATATTATAGCTCTTTGCTTTTTCTTTTTTAGAAAAGGGCTTGCTAAAAGTTCTCCTAAATGGGCTCACAAAAAATCTTTAATACATTTATTAATTATTTTAGGGCTTATATTAGAATTTTATTTTTTTAAAAAACTTTATTTTTCTTTGTGGAGTGTTTTAGTTTTTAGCTTTGTTACAGACGGGATTAGAAGTCTTAAGCTTGCCTGGAAAATTTTAAGATTTCAATAGCTCTTTTATAATCATCTTTACCAAACACAGCAGAACCAGCTACCAAAACCTGAGCTCCTTCAGAAACAACTAAGGGTGCAGTATCTTTATTTATACCTCCATCTACCTCAATCAACACTTCTAAACCTTTATTTTCAATCATATCCTTTAGTTTTTTTATTTTAGGAAGACAATTTTTGATAAACTTCTGTCCACCAAAACCTGGATTAACTGTCATAATCAGCACAAAATCAAGGTCTTCTAAAATATATTCTATTATTTCTACAGGAGTATGAGGATTTAAGGCTACACCTGCTTTTTTATTAAATTCTTTTATTTTCCAGACAGCTCTGTGTAAATGCTTGGTAGCTTCAGCATGAATAGAAATCCAATCAGCTCCTGCTTCTGCAAATTCTTTAATATATCTCTCAGGAGCTTCTATCATTAAATGCACATCAAATATTAAATTAGAATGAGGACGCAGAGCAGAAATGACTAAAGGTCCAAAAGTTATATTAGGAACAAATATACCATCCATTACATCTAAATGTAAAAGATCTGCTCCTGCTTTTTCTACAGCTTTTACCTCCTCTGCTAAACATGAAAAATCTGCAGAAAGCAAAGAAGGAGCTATTAAAATTTCTTTATTTACCTTGGGTATCATCTCTTTTAAAGGGAAAAGGTATTATTTTTTTATCAGTTTTAGAAGTGCTTTGAGAAGACATTTTACCTTGAGAAGGTGTATCATGTAAAGGAATATTATTAAATATATGAGGTATAAAGCTTTGATAATGTTTTAATAAATTTTCTGGAATCTGTAAAGTGTACCATATAATTTGTAGTCTTTGAACAGTAAAATAAGGTAAACCTAGTAAAATAGGAATTAAACCTTTTTCTTCAAAACTGACTAAAGCAGGCCATTCCACTTCAAAAAATTCTCTTTTTTCTAAAACAAATTTTAAGGTTTCATATAAAGGATTAAAACAAACCAAACCTATAAAAAGACCTGTATGGGTTTGAAATAAAACAGGTTTTTTAGCAATAGGTTGTTCACTCATATCTTTAAATTTTAGTCTTTTTTTCTTTTTTCTCAAGTCTTGTTAGATATTATCCAAAATTCCCTGATAAAATAGGTTGGAAGGGCACCAAACCTGGGGTATAAATTATTATATAGCCAAATAACACCTTTCACCCAGGAGGTGCCCCTATGAATATTATACCACCAAAACCTGAAATTGACTTCACTGATGAACTTCTTACCTCAAAAGGTGGCATTACTTTTCTCGCTCGTTTCGCTTCATATCTCGGTCTCCCCAAACTCCTCGATCAAAACATAAAGCTCAAACAACGCAATAGAGGTCCTTCTGATTCTCACTATCTC
>NZ_JQKW01000006.1 GCF_000746255.1 Thermodesulfobacterium hydrogeniphilum | reverse complement strand
TTTTTCAAAATATTTTCCATAGACTTCAATGGCTGTTCCATCTATGAAAATAGGTAGCCAACCACGCTGGGAGAGTTCATGTTCTATAACGGGTTTAATAAGCTTAGATGCTAAAAATTCGGCTATATTTGAGAGAGAAGAAAGGGAGTTTTTGTCAAAGCGACAGAGATATTCGGAGATTCTTCTGCTATCAGGGACTTTTTTAAATCCTGCCAAAGTTTTTTGTTTTTGTGGGAGGTCTTCTTTAAGTAAGTCCACATCGCAGAGATTTCCTTCACCGAGGGCTATAGAGTAGATAAGAGAGAGGAGATAGTGAGAAGTGGTATAATATTCATAGGGGCACCTCCTGGGTGAAAGGTGTTTGTTTGGTGCCCTTCCAACCTATTTTATCAGGGAATTTTGGTTTTAAATTGGTATATTGTTAAAATTAAAATCATTGTTACAATTAAAAATTTAAAATTGTTAAACTTAAATCTAATCTTTTAAAATAATTTTAAAATTTTATTTCTTAATGTCTAACATAGCTCTTAAAATAGAAAACCTTGTAAAAAGATATCCTTCAGTTTTAGCTTTAAAAGGTATCTCTTTTGAAATAAAAGAGAAGGAACTCTTTGCTCTTTTAGGTCCTAATGGAGCCGGGAAAACAACTATTATCAGAATAATTTCAGGATTAACTCAACCTACTTCTGGTAATATTTATATTTTTAATAAAAGTATTTTCAATAATCCCATTTGGGCAAAAAATCAAATAGGTATTGTTCCTCAAACTATTAATTTGGATTTAGAACTTTCTGTAGAAGAAAATCTTCTAATTCATGGATTTCTTTACAGAATGTCTTTAGATCAAATAAAAAAAAGAATTGAAGAACTTTTAGAACTTGCTGATCTCACTTTCCGAAGAAAGTCAAAAATAAAAGAACTTTCTGGAGGTATGAGACGTCGTGTTCTTATTATAAGAGCTCTTATGCACAATCCTAAAATTTTACTTCTTGATGAACCAACTGTAGGACTTGATCCTCATATAAGAAGAAAAATATGGAGTTTTATCAAAAATATTCAATCCAATGGAACTACTATTTTACTTACTACTCATTATATGGAAGAAGCAGAAATCTTAGCAGATAGAGTAGCTTTTATTTTTTCAGGAAAAATTATAGATATAGATACTCCCAAAAATTTTGTAAATCGTTTAGGAAATTATGCTCTTGATGTGTATTTACAAAATAAAACAAAAACTTTTTACTTTAAATCTAAAGATGAGGCAGAACAAGAACTACTAAGATATAGCAAAAAATATTTTGTTAGCTTAAGAAGAGTAAATTTAGAGGATGTATTTTTAACTTATATGGAGAAAAAGAAATGAGGGGTTTTTTAGCTACTTATTTGAGAGAACTTCTGATTTTAAAAAATAGATTTTTTAGATTTATTTTGTCTCTTTCTGTAAACCCTGCTCTTTATATTATAGCCTTTGGAATTGGTTTGGGTAAAAATATAAACATAAATGGAAAATCCTATCTTGAATTTTTAATACCAGGTCTTATTGCAGCTACTACTATGATGCAAGCCTTTGCTATTAATGTAGAAATAAATATCTCCAGATTCTACTTAAAATTATTTGAGGAATTTCAAGCCGCTCCTATTTCTTCTATAGGCTATGCTTTGGGAGAAGTTTTTAGTGGAGTTACCAGAGCATTTTTAGCAACTTTTGTTATTCTTTTTATAGCTTTTTTGGCAAAGGTTAAGATTAATTTAAATCTTTATTTTTTTATAACAGTTTTTTTTAATGCTTTTATTTTTGCTTCCTTAGGGCTTGCTTCTGCAATGTTTATAAAATCTCATGCTGATCAGGCTTTAATCACTAATTTTATTATAACACCCATGATGTTTCTTGGAGGAACCTTTTTCCCTACCAAAAATTTGCCTATTTTTATAAGACCTATTATTGAAACACTCCCCTTAACTTTAGTCTCTCACACTTTAAGAAGTATAGCTCTAAATAATACTTTTATGTTTTCAAATTTATTAATTCTCTTTATTTTAAGTTTACTTTGTTTTTTTATAGCTGTATATAGTGTTCAACGGAGTAAAGATTAATGGAGAAAGATATATTTGTTAATTCCAAAGCTTCCAATTTGCTTTTATTAAGTTTATTTATAAGCATTTTAATATGTGTTATAAAATTTTTGGCTTATTTTATCACTAAATCTGTAGCTATTTATTCAGATGCTATAGAATCTATTATCAATATTATTTCTGCTACCATTGCTTTTATAGGAACTAAAATAGCTCTAAAACCCCCAGATGAAGAGCATCCCTATGGACATACAAAAGTTGAATATTTATTCTCTATTTTAGAAGCAATTTTTATTTTAGGTGCAGCCATTTCTATTTTTAAAGAAGCCTATGCCAAATTTATAGTTTCACACTCTATTTCTAACTTAAAAGAAGGAACCTTTTTAGTATTTTTAACTATTTTACTTAATGGTTTTATATCTTTTCTTCTTTACAAACAAGGAAAAAAAGAAAATGCTCCTATATTAATTGCTCATGCCTCTCATATTTTTACAGATATTTTAACTACAGGTGGAGTAATTTTAGGAATATTAATAGCTAAATTGTTTAATTTTTGGATATTAGATCCTATTATTGCTATAATAATAAGCATAAATATTTTATACATAGGATATAAAATTATTAAAGATTCTGTTAATTCTTTGCTTGATATAAGTTTACCTATAAAAGACATAGAGTCTATTAAAAATATTATAGAAGAAACTATAAAAAATTTCCCTACCAATTACAAAATTTTTGGTATTCATGATTTTAAAACCAGAAAAGCAGGAAGAAAGGGTTTTGTAGAGTTTCATCTTGTTGTGCAAGATGAGATGTCTGTAAAAATGGCTCATGAGTTATGTGATGAAATTGAAAGAAAAATTAAAGAAAAACATCCAGAAATATCGGTTATTATTCATATAGAAGCTAAAGAAGAAAGAAAAAATTAAGCCTCTTTTTCCAATTTTTTAGCTAAATCTTGCAATTTTAGGATTAAAGTATCCCTCTCTCTTTTAGCCTTAGCCCCCAGGTTTATCAAAACACCTTTGTTATCTGGTTTTACATAGATCCAGAATGTTTTTGGTTCAAAGAAATATACTGCCAAAAGTCCTAAAATCATACAGATAAATCCTAAATAAACTAAAACAACCCCTGGATCTTTTTTAACCTGTAAAATACTCATATATAAAGGCTTAACCCCTTCCATATTAAAAGTTATTTTCTCGTTCCCAAAGTTAACAGTAAGAGGTTTGCCTTCTACCAAAAATCCTATTTGTTGTTCTCCTGTATCTTCATTTACTATCCTTATTTTAGCAACCAGAAATCCTCCTTGATGTCTCATGTAAGTATCTAAAAATATGTCATATTTGTTATCAATATTTAAAGGAAGCATAGAATCTAATGTTTTTATTTCTTTTTTTCCATTTTTTTCTATAGAGATGATAAATTGAGGAACTTCATCATAGCTTGCTTGATAAAAAGTTATATTTTTATATTGTAGAGGATGATTTACTTTTATCAAAGCATCTATTTTTTTGTTTTTATCTATAACAGTTACATTAGAAATATATTCTTTGGGCATTCCATTAGGATACAGTTCTATGGTAAACTTATTAAGTTTTAGATAAAAGTCTAAAAAAATAGGTTCCTTTTTTCCAAAAGGCATAATTTGATTAGAAGTCTCACCTTCAATAAGTACTAAATTTCCTTTAAATCCCCAGATTACTCCTATTAATCCCCCTAAAAGTATAAATACTAAAGATAAATGAACTATGTACACAGAAAGATAACTCCACCTATTGAAATCTCTAAAGAATAAATATCCTTCTTTTATTTCTTTTTCCACTTTTTTAAAGTTTAGTACATTTGAAATAAAAGCATTTATTCTTGTAACATCCTTATTAAGTTTTAAAGACATCTTATTAGGAATTTTGTCAGGATCTATTTCAGAAGAATCCCATTTAAAAAGTTTTAAACTTATAGGTAAACGTCTTAAAGAACATATTGTCAAATTTATAAGAAAAAGAAAAAGAGTAGCTACATACCACCAAGAATAATAAGCATTGTTTAAATGAAGTAATAAAATAAATTTTCCTAAGGTTTTTCCGTATTTTATTAAATAAAATTGAGCAGGTTGACCCTGAGGAAGCAGAGTTCCAAAAATAGAAAATAAGGCTAATATAAAAAATAAGGTAATAGCAAGTTTAGCAGAAGCTAAAAAATCCACTATTTTTTTCATTTTTTCCCTCTTTTTAAATTATTAACAAAATTATCAATAGATATTATCACAATTAAAGCTTTAAGCAAGTATTAATATGAAAGTATTAATTTTAAAAAGCTTGTATTCTTTGAGTCAGAATTTATAATATAAAAATATTAATATGAGATTAAATAAATTTTTATCCTATTGTGGTGTAACTTCAAGGAGAAAAGCAGATGAACTTATAAAATTAGGCAAAGTTTCTGTTAATGATCAGATTGTAACAGACCTTTCTTACAGAGTAGATCCTAAAAAAGATAAAGTTTATGTAAATGGAAAGCCTGTTATTCCTCCTCCCAAGGTTTATTATGTATTTTATAAACCTAAGGGTTTTTTAACTTCTCTTTATGATCCTCATCACAGAGAAACTATAAAGCCTTTTCTGGATAAACTCCCTTACAAAGTGTTCCCTGTAGGCAGACTTGATAAATATAGTGAAGGCCTTCTTTTACTTACCAATGACGGAGATTTGGCTAATGTTCTTCTTCATCCCAAGTATGAAGTTATAAGAACTTACTGGGTATGGGTTACTCCAGAATTAAATTTGCAAAAAATAAAAAACCTTATTACTAAAGGTATTTTTATAGAAAATAAATTAATAAAACCTTTAAAATTTAGATTGTTAAAACAAGACAAAAGCCAATGGATATATGAAGTTTCGGTAAAGGAAGGGATAAAAAGAGAAGTAAGAAAAATGGTAGCTTATTTAGGAGGTAAAGTTCATAAGTTACTTAGAGTGCGTTTTGGACCTTTGTATTTAAAAAATCTCAGACCTGGAGAAATAAAACCTTTAAACAAAAAAGAATTATCAGAACTTTTAAATTTTGTTGATCAGCTAAGGAGCTCAAAAATTTTATCTAAAAGTTCTTCAGCAGAAGAAACATAATAAACTCCAGGAATATTTTCCCAGGTTTTAATACCTATTACAGGCTTCCACATTTTTAAAGCTAAAGCAATTTCTGATAAAGTTCCGTATCCTCCTGCAATAGCAACTATTATTTCTACAGATCTGACTAAAATCACATTTCTGGCATGTCCCATATCTGTAAGAATAGGAATTTTCACATAAGGATTGGCATCTTCATATTTATGTCCAGGTAAAATACCTATAGTTATTCCACCTGCTTCAAAGGCGCCTTTGGAGGCTGCTTCCATTACTCCACCTAATCCACCTGTGTAAATAATAGCTCCTTTTTCAGCAAGCAACTTGCCAATTTTATAAGCTAAATTATAAATTTCTTCATTAGTAATTCCTGCTCCAATAATTCCTATTTTCCTATTCTTTAAATCCATAAGCTCCTACCAATTTAACAAATCTAACTGCTTCTATAGTTTGAGTATGTAAAATTCCTCCCTTTTTAATTCCTTTCATTAAAACCTGAGAAAATTCATCTCCAACAGGAATAACTATTCTTCCTCCCTCTGCTAATTGATCTATAAACGGCTGAGGAATTTGGGGAGCTGCAGCAGTTACAATAATAGCATCAAAAGGAGCAGCTTCAGGCCAACCTAAACTCCCGTCTCCTAATCTAAAAGTGATATTTTTATATCCCAACTTTGTCAGAATTTTTTTTGCTCTTTCAAGGATTTTAGGATACTTTTCTATAGTATAAACCCATAAAGCTAACTCTGCTAAAATAGCTGTTTGATAACCAGAACCTGTGCCAATTTCTAAAACTCTCTCATTTCCTTTTAATTCTAAAGCCTCAGTCATTAAGGCAACTATATAAGGCTGAGAAATAGTTTGACCTTCTCCAATAGGTAAAGGAAAATCTCCATAAGCTTGATCTCTCAAAGCCTCTTCTACAAATAAATGCCTTGGAACCTTTAACATAGCTTTTAAAACTCTCTCATCTTTTATGCCACGGGCTTTGATCTGATTTTCCACCATTCTTTGACGAGCAACTCTGTATAAATCTCTTTCTTCAGACATAATAGTTGACCCCTTTGTTTATTGATTTTTAGGAGGAGAAACAGTATAATAAATACAATCTATTACTTTGTCCCCTTTTATTACAATTTTTAAAATCTCTGTGTAATCCTCTCCTTTGTAAGTTCTTAATATAGGAACTTTTTCCCAAAAGTTTTTAACTCTATAATAGTAATACCATTCTTCTTTTCCATCTGGAAAGGTAAAAATTTGAACAGGAGGACCTAAAAACTGTAAAACTTCTGCTTTAGTTGTAATTTGTGGATGAATTAGACTAGCTTTAGAAGCTAAATTAGGTCCAGGTTTAGAGGCACAGGCTTGTAATATTAACGCAAAAACTGTGAACACAAATATTTTTACTCTTTTATTAAACATTTAATTCCCTCATTTATAAATTCAACTTAAATATTAACATAAACTTTACCTTTCCACAACTAAAACCATGTATTAAAATAGTTAAATATGAAATATATTAAATCAGATTACGAAGTTTTTGAATTAGAACTTAAATCCTATCCTTTTCCTTGCAAACTTTGTAAAAAAGAACAGGCAATTATTGAAATTCCTTCACAAAAAATAAAAGTTTGCAAAGATTGTTATAACCAATTTTTTGAAAACAGAATAAAAAAAGCCATAGAATCTTATAAAATGTTTAAAACTTATGATAAAATCGGTGTTTTTTTATCTGGGGGGAAGGATAGTGCTACTTTACTTGCTGTTTTAAAAAAATTATATCCTGAAGTTGCTCTTCAAGGGATTTATATAAATTTAGGAATTAGATATTATTCTGATAAGGCAGAAGAAGTAGTTATAAAATTATGTAAAAAACTAAATGTTCCGCTTTATATTTACAATCTACCTAAGGAAGAAAATTTCAGAATAGATGATTTTATTTTCACCTATTTTAAAAATAAAATATGCTCTGTTTGCGGAGCTATAAAAAGGTATCTTTTTTCAAAAATTGCTAAAAACTTAGGACTAACTGTTATAGCTACAGGACATCATTTGGATGATACAGTCTCTACCATGTTAAATTTATTTTTTCAGGGAGATTTTGAAAGCCTTGTTAAATTAGAGCCTGTATTAAAGCCTCTTTATACTGGCCAAGCTACAAAAATTAAACCCCTTTATACCACTCCTGAAAAAGAAATATTTTTTTATGCAGTTTTAAATGAACTTCCTATTGTAAATTTTGTTTGTCCTCATGCAGATTTTACTTCAATTAAAAAAAAGAAAAAATTTTTAGAGGATTTATCAAAGGAAAATAGACAGATAAAATACCAACTTCTTTCTGTATTTTTGAAAAAACTTATTCCCCTTATAAAATCACATCCACAATATAAAGAAAAATTAGTTCAACCAGTAAATATTTGTATCAAATGTGGAGAAGCTACAAGTTCTTCTGATCAGATTTGTAGTAGATGTAAAAGAATTGCTTTACTAAATAAAGTTTCTGATAAAACTTTAGAATTAAGTTATCAAGAATTTTTAAAATATGTAGAAAAATTGGATAAAGAGAAAATAGCCATTTTTGTAGTAAATGAAGAAACAGATATTTTTCCAAATGCAATTTATATATCTTCTGAATTTTTAAATGTATCCAAAAGAAAATTCTTAAAATTTTTTAAACCTTATAAGGATAAGATTTTATTTTTTTATTCATCTGACCCTAAACAAAGTTATTTATTTGTTTTAAAGCTGAAAAAAGCAGGTTTCAAAGTTTTTAATATAAAGTCTGTTTCTTTCTAAAATTTTAAAAATTCTAAAAAGATCACTTAAATTTTTAAAATCATTGTTAAAAATTTGTAAATTAATTCCGATATAATTTTGTGTATTAAAGAAAAATTTTTAATAATTTTATAAAATATGTATAAAGTCAAAAATAAATCTTTAAAAACTTTACATTTAATCTTTATTACAGTTTTAATTTCTCTTTTTTTTATTTTTATATCTTATTTATTGATATACAAGCTTATTGTTTATGAATGTTTAAAACTGGAAAAAATAAAAATAATTCATTTTATTGATGATATTGAATTTTTCTTTCTTCAAAAAGTTAAAAACCTCCAAAGATTTTGTAAAAATTGGACTTCTTTAGAGAAACTTAATCTTATTTTACAAAATAAAAGTTCTAATTTTGTAAAATATTATATTACACCCTATTTATTTATAAATAATAATATAGATCTTTTCTTATATTTGGACTTAAATGGAAAACCTAAAATAGGTGGTTTGTATAATAAAAAAACTAAAAAAATTGAAATCCCTTTAGATTTTAAAGACTTGATAACCAAGACTATTTTTAATAAGAAAGAAAATTTTAAATTAGTTTTCTGGAAAAATAAGCTTTTTCTTTTAAATATATGTCCTATTTTTATAAATAATGCTACTAAATCTCAAGTCGGATATCTTTTAGTAGGTAATTTTATAACTCAAAAAGATATTAATTCTCTGGTTAAACTTTTAAAATTAAAACACTTTGAAATAATAAACTCGGATAAATTTAATTCCTCTCAAATTGTCTTTTTAAAAGAAAATCTTGATGAAATTAAAGTTTTAAAACCCAATTTCTTAGGCATAAAAAACTTTGCTGTAAAAATAACCTTTCCTGTTGATAAAAATTTTATTAAAGCTTCTATTTATACGATAATAATTACTCAAATATTTTTATTTTTAATATGTGCTATTTTAATCGTTAAATTAATCAATTTTTTTATTATTAAACCGGTTTTAAATCTTACAAAAGATGTTAAAAAATTGACTGTTAAAAGATCTTTTATTGAAAATCAGTATAGTAATGAAGAAATTAATTATTTAGCTTCTATTATAAACGATTTTTTAAAAGAAATATTTGTTAAAGAAAAGATTTATACTATCTTAGCTGAAGAGTCTGAAAATTTGATTTTACTTTTTAATGAAAAAAGAGAAATATTATATAAAAATACTAAAATTGCAAAATATTTTAAAGCTGATGAATTAATCAATTTCGTAAACGAATTTATACAATTATCTAAAAGTAATAAAATTATTCATAAAGAATTTTCTGTGGATAACAAGTGGATAAAAGGCTATACTATTGCTGTTGAAAAAGATTTATATCTTTTTATAGGCTATGATATAACAAATTTCAAGAAAAAAGAAAAAGAACTTTTTGAAAAAGCTGTTTATGATTCTTTAACCAATCTCTATAACCGCAGATATTTTGAAGATATTTTTGAAAGGATTATATTAGCTTCCAAAAGAGGCGAAAGATTTGTATTGTTATTTATAGACTGTGATGATTTAAAAACCGTTAATGATAATTATGGTCATTTGGTAGGTGATGAAGTTTTAAAGTTTATTGCTAAAAAAATAAAAGAAACTATAAGAAAAGAAGATATAGCTGCTCGTTGGGGAGGAGATGAATTTGTTGTTATTTTATATAATTGTAATAAAAAAGATGGGATTATTACTGCTCAAAGAATACTAAGAAAAATTAAATCTTCAGAAATTAATATTTCAGGAATAAAAATAAAAACTACTGTAAGTATAGGCCTTGTTGAAATTGATGGAACAAAAGAGTCTAAAGAGATCTTAGATTTAGCAGATACTCTTGTTTATGAAGCTAAGGAATCAGGAAGAGGAATTATTAAATATTATTAAATCGGGGCGAGAGGATTTGAACCTCCGACCCCCTGCTCCCAAGGCAGAGCAAGGGGGGTTATCCCCACTTGCAAACCCCCTGTTTATCTGTGTCTCAAGGAAATTGTGCCTCACCCTGCCCCTCTGGTTGTTGTTTGTGTTAGTGTCCATTATATCTGCCTATAGAGTTGCAGTCAAAATTAAAAGCTCAGGATTAGAGCTAATTAAGAGGAATTAATGCTTTTAATGGTGATTTTTCTTTGTTTCCCTTTGTCTTTTGACTACCGAGCTACTTGAACCCCCGCTGGAACATTAGGGGTAGATTGAGTTGTGGGCTTAGCTTTTTACCCCCCAGGGAAATTTAAAATCATTTAAAAGAGCTTTTTTAGGAAGTTTTACAAAGGATTTAAGTATAGCTTCAGTGTTTGTTATTGCGGCAATAGGAGGGAGATTAGTCCAGGAGAGTGGGTTTTCTTCAGGATGTTTTTTGTAGTAGTCAAGAAGGAGTTTAAGTCTTTGTTCTGGAGACTGGTCAATAAGATTTAATCGGAAGAGGTCATAAACCACCTTTTGAAAAATGATAACAGAAGGCAAATCCCCTACTTTACCCTTTAACAACTCCTCCCCTTTCTCCTCTAATAGCCCTCTCTCTTTAAGCTTCTCCTCTACCCAGCTCCAGTGGATATACCATCTTCCCTTTCTCTTCCTATCCTGAACTTTCTTTACTGCCACCTGCATAGCAGGCACCTTCCCTGCCTCACACCAATACCTAAGCGTCCTCTCTGCTACCCCCAGGAGCCTTGCCACAACTGGCACTGTAAGAAACATCCCTCAATCCTCCTCTATTGAAGATTATTTACTAAAGTGCTATACTTTATTGCAAAGGCAGGCAGGGGCTATATTAAGGGCTTAGATGGCAATTAGCATGCACAAACAAAAGATAGTGTTAAAGCATAAGCTTAAAAGTGAAAGAGCAGTTAATCTATTGGTTTTGTTTTCTAACCTTTTAATACTTTGAATAATTTCTATTAAAGTATCCATAAGCCTGACCTCCTCGCTTGTATTCTGTTCAAGGCCTTGCCTGCCCTGCTTATTATTGCCCCTTAGTGCCTTAGAGGAAGAACCACCTTAACTATTATGTAAGTGGGTTCACAGCATCATATATTGGAATGTAATTGCCAGTTATAAAAGCTCCAAGCAAGAGCTCTTTTAGCTCCCTCTTCCTCGTATAAGGGAAATAGAGACGATTGATATTTTCACAAAGATAATAAAGGAGCCAAGGTTTAGGGATAAGACGGAGACCAAAGTGGACATCTTTATACCAGCCCATATTAGTCCACTCTGGGTTGTCCACATAAATCTCTCTGGCAAGATAAATATTGTTAGGGTTGCCTGGATACAAAGCTTCAAGAGCTTTTAAAAAAACTTCCTTATTAGGCACATGCCAGGCTTCAATGCGAAAATATTTTGGGAGGATTTTAGCAACTTTCTTGTTAGTGGTTAAAACAAGCTCGTCTAATACAATTTTATCCATAGTTCATACCTCCTTAGCGTTAATTTAAAGGATAAGTTTCTTTAATATCCCTCCAAAGAGTTTTTATTTCGTCTTGGAGTTCTGACAAACCAAACTTCTTAGCTGCATACAAAAGAAATCCTAAGTAATTTCCAAAAAAACTTCGTGCTGTTTTGGGGTCATTTAAGTTAGGTTTAGAAAAAAGAAGAGAAGGACTGAGTTTTTCAGACAGTTTACCTTTAGCTTGGCAGGACTTAATCCAGTCAACCAAAAATTGCAATTGTAAAACTTCTGGCAACTTATTAAATTCTCTCTTGGACATTTCCCAAAAATTTGAAACAGTTGCTTCTATCCCTGAATTTATCTCGTTTTCAACCGTTTCATTACTTGTGTAACAGGTTGAAACAGATGAAACAGAAGAGGACGAGTTTTCTGTTTCATTATCTGTTGAAACAGATTGAAACGGATGAAACAGTTCCCTGAAGGCTTGATTATTCGTAGGTTTCAGAGGACTTTCCTGTTTCAAGATAAAGAGTTTTTTCTTACCATCTTGAGCCACAGTTAAGGGGAGATATTTGAAGGGATTATAACGCTTAAATTTTACTCGTAGGGTGCTTTCCTGAGTCTTCATGGCTTTAGCTAAATCCTTATAAGTGGCTCTTCCACCACATTTGAGAAGAGCCTCTTTTAGTTCGTTAGCAAATTTTAACTCCGTCTCTAAAATCTCATCGTTTTGGAGAGCTCGTAATCTCCCATCCTCCTCCACAAGCAGTTTGAAGAGGACAACAGAATTGCTGTAACGGGAAAAACATGCAAGATTTGTGTGCTCTTCATTTCTGTAGACTAAAACCCTAATCGGAGCAAAAGAGTAAAGCCTGTCCTTACATAATTGTGAAAGAATATCAGGAGAAAGCTTCTCCTCCTTCGGAAACTTAGATCCCTTAACAGTGTGTGAAGCAAGAATAAGAAGGAGATCTAATGGTTCACATAATTCCTTAATAAGAAAGGTGACAAGGGCTTCGTCCCGTTTGTGAATATCCTTTTGTTCAGAATAAGTTCCAGCAAGACGATAAAGGTCTAATTTTTCCAAAAACTGGCTAACACCGTCTACAATTAGTAAACGAATGCCAAGAGTTTTTAAATATTCCCTAAACCCATGAAAACCCATGTTCTGGAGCCACCCTGAGAAAGAAAACTCTTTTGTGTCAATACCAAGGAAGACTGCCCGATTTTCCTGATTCAACGCACAATCAAACTGAAAGTGAAGTCTCCAGAAAAGCTCCACTTCTGTTATGTCCGTAGAAAGATAAAAAGCCTTAGGATAAAAAGTAGGGTTAAAAATTTTGAAAATAGGTTCCTGGTTTTGAATTGAGAAAAGCAAATCAAAAAGGAGAGTAGTTTTCCCCGCCATCTCGTGCCCGTGAAGCGTAACCACTGCAGGCACAAGTGGAATTACTCCTAGCGTAACCACTGCAGGCACAAGTGGAATTACTCCTGGTATAAGCCAAGAATAGAGTCAGGCACCCTGTCAAGATATGCCTTTAATGAAATATCAGGAATTTTGTTAAACATAGGTACCTCCTCCCCTTTTATTAGGAATTCTTCTCAAAACCTTGATTGAACCTTTGAGAAATCCAGTTTTCCAAATCCTTTTCCTCTACGAGCCATAGCTTCCCAAATTTCTGAGCCTTTAGTTCCCCTGCTTTTATCGCCCTCCTGAGCGTCTCTGGATTTAAGGGAAAAGGTAAGCGTTGAATAGCCTGAGAAATTTTAAGCTTCATCGCAATCACCCCCATTGTTTAATTTTGTTGTTTATTTTTTTCTTTTATCAATTTTAGCATAATAGCAAAAAATGTCAACCTTGAAGCACGATATAACTCTTTTAAGAAATAAAAGTGCTATTTTTGTCAAATATGATTAAAAAGAGAAAAAAGTGATTATGGATTGTTATGAGTTGTTAAAGGGAATTAAGTAAGGAAATTAAGCTAATCTTAAGCTTCCGTTAACGAACTGTCCTAATTTCTCCACGCTTTGCTTTAGATAAAGCCCTGTGGTGTGGAGATACCTTTCGGTTGTTTCAATCTCTGAATGTCCCATTAAGTTCTTAAGGTCGTAGATGTTTACACCAGACTTGAGACAGAGGACTGCAAAAGAATGCCTGAGCATATAGGGAAATACCTTCCTAAGACCTGCTTTCTCACAGGCTCTTTCAAGCTGTTTTCTTATGCTAAAGACTGGTTTATCATTACGGCTAAAAACATAGCGTCCCTTAGAGAGCTTCTTTGCTTCTTTAAGCACTTTTAAAGCCTCTTCACAAAGAGGAATAATTCTCTCCTGGTAGTCTTTAATCGGGTTCTCAGGTTTACTTCTTACATAAAGCACCTTATTTTCAAAATCCACATCCTGCCACTCTAAGCAAGCAATTTCTTTGGGTCTAAGTCCTGTGAGCACATTAAAGAGCACCCTTAGCTTGAGGAGGCGATTGTGTTCCAGGGCTTTAAGGAGCTTCTGAAGCTCCTCTTCAGTTAGGAAGGCATGAAGCCTCTTTGTCTCCGGTAGCATAGGAAACTTCTTAATCCTGTGCCCTTTAATGTAGCCCATATCAATAGCCCAGTTAAGCATAGCCCTTAAGCAGGCAATCTCCTTGTTAACGGTTCTGTTTGAAACTCCTTGAGACTTTCTGAGCATCTGATATTTGAGGAGGTCTTCCTGGGTTATCTCTTCAAGCTCTTTCCCTTTAAATACTTCAAGGAGCTTTACTATTTCCTCAAGCCTTGTCTTATAAGTCTTGGGAGCTTTAACTGCCTTCACATAGTCCAGATACAACCTTGCAAAGTGCTCAAAAGACTTAGGAGAAGAGACGGTGTCTTTTAAGAGAGGAGGGAAATCCTTTTTTCCCTTGCTTTTTTCTGGAAGAGGTTCACCTGTGAAATTCTGGTAAGCTTTCCTGAATTCCTCTTTAAATCGTTCTCGTGTAAGCTTACCTTCAAGAGACTGAAAATACCTTCTGAGAAAATTTTTGAATTTTTTTAGCTTTTTAGGATTAACATTAACGGCTCTGTGAATTCTTAACCATCTTCCATCAGAGCCTTTTATCTTAAAGTCAATCTTTAACCAGGAGACAGCCCCTTCAGACCTTACATAAAAGGTGATAACCATCCCTGCCCCCTTTTACCCAGGGACAGGATGAGACCCTGTTAAATTGTTTTAAGGTTAGACAATAAGAGGACTTGAAATAACCCCCGAGAGCTTTTGTTGACTGACTTACTTGATTTTCTGAAACCCTTGAAAAATCGGGGCGAGAGGATTTGAACCTCCGACCCCCTGCTCCCAAGGCAGGTGCGCTCCCAGGCTGCGCTACGCCCCGTTACTTTCTCAGGCAAATTTTAATATAACGCAAATTCTTTATTTTACAATAGTGTAATTAGATTTATTTTAAATTTTTTATATATTTTATAGCTTTTTTAATTCTTTCTATTACTCTCTCCTTTCCAAGAACTTTAATAATCTCAAAAAGCCCCGGGCTTACAGTCTTTCCTGTTAAAGCAACTCTTATAGCTTGAGCTATATTTTTTAGTTTTATTCCTGTTTCTTCAGAGAGATTTCTAAAATATTCCTCCAGTTTTTTTTCTTCTAATGGTAGCTCTTTTAAATCCTCCACCACTCTTTCTAAAATAGGCACTATATCAAAAACTAAAAATTTTTTAGCTCCCTTCTCTTCATATATAACCTCTTCTACTAAATAAAATTGCATCATTTCTGCCATTTCAACTAAGGTTTTACTTCTTGTTTTAACAGTTTCTATAGCAGAAAGTAGATAATCTTCTGAAAATTTACTCAAATCATAAGCTTTTAAAAAATATTTAAGATGTTCTAATACTTCTTTATTATCGGTATTTCTTATCCAATAGGCATTAAAAGCAAGTAATTTATCTGGATCAAAGCGAGCAGCAGATAAATTTATGTTTTCCAGAGTAAATTTTTCAATAAGTTCTTCTACGGTAAAATATTCCTGGTTGCCATAACCCCAGCCAAGACGAGCAAGATAATTAATCAAAGCCTTGGGTAAGTATCCCGCTTCTCTATATTCTAAAATTGATTTAGCTCCATGTCTTTTAGATAATCTTGCACCATCAGGTCCAAGAACCATAGGAATATGGGCAAATTTAGGAGGTTTTGCTCCAAGGGCTTGGTAAATAATAAGTTGTTTGGGAGTATTTGAAATGTGGTCGTCTCCTCTTATAACATGCGTAATTCCCATAGTAATATCATCTATAACCACTGCAAATTGATAAGTAGGAGTTCCATCAGAACGCATAATAATAAAATCATCCAGTTCTTCTGCAGGAAAAACTATTTTACCTCTTAAAAGATCCTCTACTACAATTTCCCCTGTTTCAGGAGCCTTGATTCTTAAAACCCTACCCTCTCCCGGGCCTAAATTTTTATCCCTGCAAGTTTTATCATATTTTGGTTTTAGACCCATTTTTAACATTTCCTTCTTTTTTTCTTCTAAAAGTTCTTTGGAACATTCGCAATAATAAGCTTTTCCTTCTTCATAAAGCCTTTGAGCAAATTTCTTATAGAGATCCAGCCTTTGAGTTTGAAAATAAGGTCCTTCATCCCAGTTAAGCCCAAGCCATTTTAAAGCTTCTAAAATAGAATCTACATATTCCTGCTTAGATCTCTCTCTATCTGTATCCTCAAATCTTAAAATAAATTTTCCTTTGTGATGCTTAGCAAAAAGCCAGTTAAATAAAGCGGTTCTTGCACCTCCAAGATGAAGATGTCCTGTAGGACTGGGAGGAAAACGAGTAATTATTTCTCCCATTTTTCCTGCCTCCAAAATATTAATAAATTATTATCCCTCCATATCCAACTACAGAAGCATAGTCTTTAATTATATCACCAGATGTCATATATTCTATTAGTTGAGCTTTAGTTGCTCCTATTTTTTTACAAGCTACAATAGTAACTGCTACAGGAACCACACCGCACATACTTATTTTTTCTTGCAAAACTGTTTTTAAAAGTCCTTCTTCTGAAAGTTGTAAAATTTCTCTAATAGCAAGCATATCCTTTTCTTTAGCAACCTCATGAGGCACATAATGACTAAAATCACTACTCGCTACGATTAATATAGATTTGGTTGAATTTTCTTTTATTGTTTCTGCTATAGCATTTCCTAATTCCTGTATCTCTTCAAAGGAAATATGGCCCAAACATATAGGAACAATTTTAATATCTGAATTTATATACTGCAAAAATGGAACCTGAACCTCTATAGAATGTTCATGTAAATGAGCTAAAGGGTCTGTAGATAAAAAGGGAACTTTGTTTATTAAAGTTTTTACAATAGGTTTATCTATATAAACTTCTCCTAAGGGTGTTATAAAGGATTCACCATCAAAAATAGAGGCCTCATCTCCTAAGCCTGTATGATTAGGTCCAATAATAATAGCTGTATCAGGGGGTTCTATAGATCCATAAACTCTTCCTGCTACCCATCCAGAATACATATACCCTGCATGGGGAACAACAACACCTTTTGCTTTTATTTTCTTTTTAGAAAAACTTACCAATTCTGATAGATGAAACTGAAGTTCCTTTTGATTCTCACTATAAAACATACCTGCTACTGCTGGTTGTCTTCTCATATTTGGCTCCTTTTTAAATTTTTTATATATTCTAAATCTTCAGGAGTATCTACTTCTGGAATATCCTGAGGGACTATAGTTACAGCTATTTTATATCCATATTCTAAAGCCCTTAATTGTTCAAGTTTTTCAGCTTGTTCCAGATCTCCATGAGGTAATTTTATAAATTTATCCAAAAAACCTTTTCTATAAGCATAAACACCTATATGTTTTAAATAAACAGGCTCTTTTCCAGGTGGTCTAAAATAAGGTATAGGAGCTCGGGAAAAATAAAGAGCATTTCCCTCTTTATCAAGCACTACTTTTACTTTATTAGGATTTTCAAGATCCTTTAAGCTTGTTATAGGAGTAGCTAACGTGGCCATACTAATTTGATTAGAAAATAAAAGAGGTTTAATTAAAAGAGAAAAATATTCAGGTGGAAACAAGGGTTGATCTCCTTGTAAATTGATAATTATATCCTTTTCATGAAGACTTAAAATATTGCTTGCTTCTGCCACCCTTTCTGTTCCACAGGTGTGGTCTTTACTGGTGTACAATGCTTTACCACCAAAATTTTCTACTGTTTTAAAAATTCTTTCATCATCAGTTGCTACACAAACTTCTTTTATTCCAGAAGCTATCGCTTTTTCATAAACATGCTGAATGATGGGTTTATTCCAAAGCAAAGCTAAGGGTTTGCCAGGAAATCTTGTAGAACCATATCTTGCTGGGATTATAATAACTTTTCTCATAATAATTTTATATTAATCTAAATTTTTAAAAATTAAAGAAGGTCTTGAATTTTACAGCTTTAATATTAAACTTAATCCAACTAATTTATCTAAATATTTTTTTAAAAATTTTTTTATAAATAATTTTATGTTAAAATTTTAGTTAGGAGTTATTATGGCAAGAATTAAAATAGCAGAATTAGCAGAAGAACTTAATTTAGATCCCAAGACTTTATTGCAAAAGCTTAAAGATGAAGGTTTTTCTGTAAAAAGTATTTCTTCTTCTGTAACCTCTGAAGAAGCAGAAAAAATAAGAGAAACTTTCGGTAAAAAGCATGAAATTATTATAATTAGAAAAGAAGAGATAGAAAAAAAAGACATAGAAAAAATAAAAAAAGATCAAGAGCCAGTAAGTTTGGAGTCTTTAGAAGCAAAACCTCCTAAAAGAAAAAAATTAATTTTAAGGAAGAAAAAGAAAAAAGAAAAACCCGAGGAAGAAATTGCAAAATTAGAAGAAAAAGAAAAAATTGAAAAAGAAGAAAAAATAGAAGAAAAACCAGAAATAAAGGAAGAAAAAGAAAAAGAAGAAATAAAACCTCAAAAACGAGTAGTCACAGATTTTAAACCAAGAAAAGAAAAAGCCTTTAAAGAAAAACCTCAAGTTTCTCCTAAGGAAGAAGTAATTGAAAAAGAAATTTCTAAGGGAGTTCCTGCGGAAAAACCAGAAAAAGAAGAAATAAAGAAAAAGAAAAAGGAAAAAGAAAAAGCATTTAAAGAAGAAAAGAAAAAATCTAAGAAAAAAGCTGGAGCTTTTAAAAAACTTAAGAAAGAAAAAGAAGAAATAGAGGATTATTTTATAGAAGAAGAACCTACTTCTCTTTTTGAAGAAAAGGAAGAAAAGGAAGAAACTAAAGATAAAAAAGAAAAAAAGGAAAAACCGGAAAAAACCACAGAAAGGCCATCTACTTTACCTCCAAAAGAAAAGAAAATAAAAATTTATGAGACTATTCAAGTTATTGAACTTGCTAAATTAATGGGGGTAAAGGTAAGTGAACTTATTAAAAAATCTTTACAAATGGGTATGCCAATTACAGCTAATCAGTCTATAGATGCTGATACAGCAGCTATTTTGGCAGATGAATTTGGATACCAAGTAGAAAAAGCTCCTATAGAAGAAGAAATTCTTTTACAATATACCCCACCCTCCCCTGAGGAACTGAAACCCAGACCACCAGTTGTCACAGTAATGGGGCATGTTGATCATGGAAAAACTACTCTTCTTGATGCTATAAGAAAAACTGATGTAGCAAGTAAAGAAGCAGGAGGAATCACTCAGCATATAGGAGCTTACACTGTTAAACTTAAAGATGGAAGAGTTATAACTTTTATTGATACCCCTGGACATGAAGCTTTTACTTCTATGAGAGCAAGAGGAGCTCAGGTTACAGATATTGTCATTTTAGTAGTAGCAGCAGATGATGGTGTTATGGATCAAACCAAGGAAGCTATAGAACATGCCAGAGCTGCAAGAGTTCCTATAGTAGTAGCTATTAATAAAATTGATAAACCAGAAGCCAATCCTGAAAAAGTTAAATCTCAGTTGGCAGAATTAGGGCTTATTCCTGAAGATTGGGGTGGGGATACTTTAATGGCGAATATCTCTGCCAGAAATAAAATTGGAATAGATGAACTGTTAGAACTTGTCCTTCTTCAAGCAGAAATGTTAGATCTTAAGGCTGCCTATGATAGACCAGCCAGAGGAAGAATTATTGAGAGTAAATTGGACAAAGGTAGAGGTCCTGTAGCTACAGTTCTTGTGCAAGAAGGTACTCTTAGAGAAGGGAATATTTTTGTAGCTGGTCTTACTCATGGAAGAGTAAGAGCCATGTTTGATAGTTACGGAAACAGAATTAAAGAGGCTACTCCTTCTATACCAGTTGAAGTGCTTGGTTTTGAAGAAGTGCCACAGGCTGGAGATGATTTTATAGTGTTAGATAGTGAAGAAAAAGCAAGAAAAATTGCAGAATACAGACAAAGAAAAGCCCGCGAAGCAGAAATAGCAAAAGAAGCAAAAATTTCTTTAGAAAGGATCTTTGAAAAATTGCAACAGGGAGAGCTTAAAGAACTTAACATAATTTTAAAAGCAGATACTCAGGGAACATTAGAAGCTTTACAAGCTTCTTTACAAAAACTATCTACCGATAAGGTAAAGGTAAATATTATTCGTTCTGGAATTGGTGCTATATCAGAAAGTGATGTTATGCTTGCCTCAGCTTCTGATGCCATTGTAATAGGTTTTAATGTTAAACCCACTTCTCAAGCCAGAGAAGCTGCTAAAAAAGAAGGTGTGGATATTAAGTTTTACAATGTTATTTATCAACTTATAGATGATGTAAAGAAAGCTATGGCAGGTCTTCTTGAACCTACTTATGTAGAAGAAATCACAGGCGTAGCTGAAGTTAGAGCAACTTTTAAAGTTCCAAAAGTTGGAATAGTAGCTGGTTGTTATGTAAAGGAAGGAGTTATTAACAGAAATAATAATGTGCGTGTTATTAGAGATGGAGTGGTAATTTATACAGGTAAAATCGGTTCTTTAAAGCGTTTTAAAGAAGATGTAAAAGAAGTGCCAGCAGGATATGAATGCGGTTTAAGAATAGAAGGATTTCAGGATATAAAAGTGGGAGATATAATAGAAGCTTTTGAAGTAAAAGAAGTAAAACAAGAATTATAAAAGGTATATATGGTAGTGGGAATAGCTAAAGTAGAATTATTTTTTCCAGAGCCCAATTCTTTAAAAGCAAAAAGACAGGTTTTAAAAGGACTCATGCAAAAATTGGAAGCTCATTTTAAAAAGGTATCCTTAGCTGAAGTTGATGGACATGATCTTTGGCAAAGAGCTATTTTAGGCATAAGTGTGGTGGGAAGAGATCAAAAATTTGTAGATAGCAAATTAACTTCCATCTTAAATTTCATACAGAGTGATACCAGACTGGAATTAATTAAAGCTGAAATAGACTTCATTAATTATTAATCTGAGGTTTTAATTATCATGGCTCATAGACCCGAAAAGATAGCCAGTTTACTCAAAAAAGTTATATCTGAAATTATTATATATGAACTTAATGATCCTATTTTTCAACAATTTATTAGTATTACTGATGTTAAAATAGGTTCTGATTTAAAAAAAGCTATTGTCTATTTTAGAGTCTATGGAGACCAAACTGAAGAGGTGGAAAAAGCTTTAAATAAAGCTAAAGGTTATATTAAAAAACTCATAGGAGAAAAGATAATTATAAAATTTATTCCAGATATAGAATTCAAACCAGATGATAAAGAAGAAAAAGAGAAACGTTTGGAAGAACTTTTTGCTAAAATTTCTAAAACTAAGGAAAATTTATGAATTATTCTAAGATTTTTGAATACATTCATAAATCTCCAGAAATTATACTGGTTACACATTTGAATCCAGATATAGATGGACTTTCTTCAATGTTGGCATTCCAGCTTTATTTAAAATTCCTAAAAAAAATTTCTTATCCTTTGGTAGAAGAAATTCCTTCTAATATAGATATTTTATATGAAAAAGAATCTTTAATAATTCCTGAAAAAATAGGACTACCATCTTCTGATGCTACAGTAATAGTATTTGATGCTAATAGTCCTGAAAGAATCCCTGAAAAAGTTTTAATTAAAATAAACCATTGCCGTAATTTTATAATAATTGATCATCATCAATTAGATGAAAATAGAAAAAAATTTTCAGAAGAAGAGATTCTGTTTATAGACTCTGCTGCTCCCTCAACTTCATTTTTAATTTTTAAAATTTTTAAAGAAGAAGGAGTTTCAATAACTCCACAAATAGCTCATAATCTTCTTGCAGGAATTTATTATGACACAGGGGGATTTAAATACGAGAACACTAAAGAAGAAACCTTTTTTGTTGCAGGAGAACTTTGTAAATACGGAGCTGATCCTTCTTTTATTGCAAGAGGGATTTTTGATAACATACCTTTAGAAGAAATCAATGCACTTAAAAAGGTGCTTCACAGGTTAGAATTTTTGAATTCCAATACCATAGTTTTATCTTATTTAACTTACCAAGATTTTGAAGAACTTGGTTCTAAAGAAGTAGGGAATCTGGCTAACTTTTTAAGGAGCATAAAAGGTGTAAAAGTTTCTGTATTAATTAAAGAAATAGAACCTAATATGATTAGTGTAAGTTTAAGAAGCAAAGCACCTGTGGAAGTAGTCAATTTTGCTAAGATTTTTGGAGGAGGTGGACATAAATACGCCAGTGGTTTTAGAATTAAGATAGAAAGCTTTTCTCAATTTTTAAATTCTTTTAAGGAGGCTTTAAGAAGCTATTATGCAGAAAAATAAACAATTAAATGGTATTTTAGTTATTGATAAGCCAAAAGGTTTAACCTCTACAGAGGCTCTGGAAGAAGTTAAAAAGATTTTAAAAGTTAAAAAAGCTGGACATGGAGGGACCCTTGATCCCATAGCTACAGGAGTTTTACCTGTATTCTTAGGAAAAGCTACTAAGGTAGCTCAAATTTTTTTAGAAGGAGATAAAGTCTATAAAGGAGAATTCCAGTTAGGAATAACCACATTAACCTATGATATTACAGGAGAAGTAGTAGCTAAATATAATGTCCCGGATATATCTGTAGAAGATTTACAAAAGATAGCTAATACTTTTATAGGAGAAATAGAACAAGTTCCTCCTCCTTTTTCAGCTGCTAAATATAGAGGAAGACCTCTTTATAAATACGCCAGAGATGGTCTTTTAATACCAAAAGAACCTAAGAAAATAAAGATCTATGAATTTAAAATTTTAGAAAAAAAAGACAATTTTGTTAAATTTTATTTAAGTTGTTCTAAAGGAACCTATGTAAGGGCTCTTATACATAACTTGGGAGAAAAATTGGAATGTGGTGCAGTTTTGAGTAGTTTAAGAAGAGTAAAAAAAAGTGTATTTTCTATAGAAAAAGCTATTACTTTAGAGGATCTAAAATCTATTTTAAAAGAAGATCCAAAAAAAATCCAGAATTATATTATTTCTATAGAAAAAGCTTTAGAATTTTTGCCCAAGATTATTGTAAGTGAAGAGTTCTCTCAAAGAGTAAAAGAAGGAAGACAAATGCATACCACTTCTTTTCTTTCTTTTATAAAATTTCAAAAACTAACTTTATCTCCTACTGAAAAATGGATAAGAATTGTTAATACCAAAGGTAAATTGGTGGCTATTATAGAAAATCCTTTATTAAATCCTTCAAGTCCTTATGTAAAATATTTTAGGGTTTTTAAAGATAACTGAAATGAAAAATTTTAAAAAGTTTTTCTTTTTATTTCTTAGATTTTTTATTACCTTTTCCATTCTTTATTTTTTATTCAAAAAAAGTGATATAAATAAACTAAAAGAAATTTTTAAAGGAATTACCCTGCCCTATTATTTAATAGCTTTGTTGTGTTTTAATTGTTTTCAGTTTTTGGTAGCTCTTAGATGGAAAAAAATTTGCGAAGCCTGGGATTTTAAGACAAATTATCTTTTTTATTTAAAGTCCTATTTAATGGGTTTTTCTTTAAATACTGCTATGCCAGGTATTGTGGGTGGAGATGTTTTAAGAACAGTTTTTCTCACTAAAAAAGGTTTGATTTGGAAAAAAGCGAGTTTAAGTGTTTTATATGATAGATTTTGCGGTTTGGTAGGAATTTTTTTTATTTTAGCTTTGTTTTTACCTTTTTATAGCAACTTTTTACCTTCTAAGCTTCACTTTTTTCTTTTTCTTTTAACTTATGGAGTTATTGCAGGTGTAATTTTAGCAGGATTTATTCTTAAAAAATTTACTAATTCAGACTATTTTAAACCTTTAACCTTTCCTTATAATCTAAAACCTCTTTTTCTTGGTTTTGTTATTCAAATTTTATTTGTTTTACAATTTGTATTCTTAGGTAAAGCTTTACATTTAAATCTTAAATTTATCTATTTTTTTGTAATAATTCCTATTATCAGTTTCTTATCTGCTTTACCTTTAAGTATTTCAGGTTTAGGTGTGAGAGAAGGATCTCTAAGTTATTTTTTACATTTACTTAATTATTCTGTAGAATATGGTATCTCCTTAGGACTTTTGGGTTATTCTTTAATTTTAATTTCAGCTTTACCTGGCTTATACTTTTATTTAAAAGAAAAACGTTTATGGAAATAGGTTTTTTATTAAAAAGTTTTATAACTCTTTTTACTATTATTGATCCTATTGGGGGAGCACCATTTTTCTTAAGTATTACAGCTGGATATTCAGAAAAAGAAAGACAAAAAATAGCTTTAAAAGCTTCTATAACTGCTTTTATAACTTTATTAATTTTTCTCTGGACAGGAAGTCAGCTTCTTTATTTTTTTCAGATCTCTATATCTTCTTTTAAAATTGCAGGAGGTATATTGCTATTTCTAACAGCTTTAGAAATGCTTTTTGGAAAGACAACTCAAATTAAAACCACAGAAAAAGAAACTATACAGATAAAAGAAAAAGAAGATGTTTCTATTGTACCTTTAGGAATTCCCTATTTAGCAGGACCTGGTGCTATAACCACAACTATTATTTTAGGAGAAACCTCTGATATTTTTGGAAAAATTGCCTTATCTATAATAATTTTTTTTATTATTTTTATTACTTTTTTTATTTTAGCCTATTCCTCTAAAATATTCAAATTTTTGGGAGAACTTGGTACCAAAGCAGTAGTAAGAATTTTAGGTCTTATTTTAGCAAGCATAGCTATAGAATATATTACTCATGGATTAAAAGAAATTTTTATGAAATAAATCAATAGCATTTTAAAAATTTTTTCATAAGTCTTAAAATAATTATTTTCAAAAATAAAAACTATTATATAATATGAGATTTGTATGGATATTTTTAGAAAAAAATCTTTAAAAATCTTAGAAACGAATTCTTCTCAGCTAAAAAAAGATCTTAATCTTAGAGATATTATTTTTATAGGTATAGGAGCTATTATTGGTGCTGGTATCTTTGTTATTACTGGTGAAGCTGCTGCCTCTTATGGTGGTCCTGGTATTATTATTTCTTTCATTTTAGCAGCTATAGGAATAGGCATAACAGCCTTAGTATATGCTGAACTTTGCTCAGCTATTCCTTTAGCAGGTGGAGCTTATAATTATGCTTATTTTGTTTTAGGAGAATTTTTTGCCTGGTTAGTAGGTTGGAATATACTTTTAGAATATGGTATAGCCACAGCTGCAGTAGCTACAGGATGGTCGGGGTATCTCAGAGCCTTTTTAGAAAATAATTTGCATTTTTCTTTACCTAAAGCCCTTTCAGGGCCTTTAAATTTTCAACAAGGAACTTTTATTGATCTGTTTGCCTTCTTAGGAGTTATAGTAATATTTATACTTGTTACCATAGGAATAAGAAAAAGTGCTTTTGTTAATAATCTAATTGTTATTCTTAAACTGATAACCCTTTTTATTTTTGTTATTTTTGGTTTAAAACATATTAAATGGGAAAATTTTTTTCCTTTTTTACCTTACGGATGGAAAGGAATTTGGAGAGGAGCATCTTTAATAATTTTTGCTTATTTAGGCTTTGATGCTTTAGCAACCTTGGCTGAAGAAACCAAAGATGTGAAAAAGACTTTACCCAAAGGGCTTATTTTATCCTTAGTTATTACCACTTTTATTTACATTGCTGTTTCTTTTACTTTGGTAGGAATGCTTCCTTATTGGGAATACAAAGGGAAACCTGATGCTTTGGCTTATGCTATGTATAAAGTTAATGAAAAATGGGTAGCTGATATTATATCTATAGGGGCAGTTATTACTATTACTTCTGTAATGCTGGTTATGGCCATAGGTTTTACAAGAGTTCTTTATGCTTTAGCAAGAGATGGTTTAATTTTTAAGTCTTTTGCAGATATTCATAAAAAATTTTTTACGCCTTACAAAGCCTCTCTTATTGGAGGATTTTTTTTGTCATTTTTTGCAGGCTTTTTACCTTTGAAAGTATTAGCAGAACTTATAAACATCGGAACTCTTTTTGCATACTTTATAGTTGGTGTGGCTATTTTTATAATAAGAAATAATCCCAAATATAAACCCGGTTTCAAAGTCCCTTTTCCTTATATTGTCCTTCCTATTAATCTATTATTTTTACTTTTTATAATGAGTGGTCTACCTTTAGATACTTGGATAAGATTTATAATTTGGAGTTTTATAGGAATTTTAATTTATTTTTTATATGGATATAAAAACAGCACTGCCAATATCATAAAATAAAAAATTTTTTTATTGACAAAAAAACTTTTAGATATAAATTTAAGTAAGCACTTACATATTGAAGGAAATTTTATGAGACAGATAATTATAACTCTTTCTCTTTTTGTTCTTTTGTGTCAGCATTTATATGCTAAACAGTTCTTATCTTTAAGTGATGTGATATCTTTAGGAATAAAAAATAATCCACAAATTAAAATTTCTTCTAAAATCAAAGAAGAATATTTTTTTCAAAAAAATATGATAAAAGCAAAGTTTTTTCCTTATTTATATTTAAATTACAATTATCAGAGACAGGATTTAGGTAGGAATAAACCCTCAGTTGATTTTCATTATTTTGGTCCGAGTTTAACCTGGAATATTTTTTCAGGATTCTCTGATTGGCATGCTTATAAAGAAGCTCTATTGTTAATAGCAGCTCAAGATGAAAATATTAAAAGCGTTATTTTAAATATTTCTATGAATATAATCCAAGCTTATTTAGAATATTTTAAACAAAAAGCTCTTTATGAAGCTGCTTTAACAGATTTAAAAGATGCCAAAACGATTTTAAAGCTTGCTAAAAAGAAATATGAAGTGGGGTTAGCTCCTTATGCTGATGTTTTAGATGCTGAAGCCCGTGTAAAAAAAGCAGAATTTAATGTTACTAATTACAAATACACTTCTGAAATTGCTAAAGCTAATGTTTTAACTTTAATCAATTATGATATTACCCAAACTGATAGTTTTGAATTTTTACCTGTCAAAGAAACAGATCTTAAAGCAAAAAATTTAGCTGATTGTATTAAACTTGGTTTAATGAAAAGACCAGAACTTAAAGCTAAAGAAAAAGAAATTCTTGCTCAAGAAGAAAAAGTAAAAGAAGTAAAAGGTAAATTTTTGCCTTCTATAAATTTAGTCAGTAGCTATTACAAAGAAGATTCCAAATTTTTCCCAGATAGAGATTATGAATTTACAGCAGGGATAGAAATTCAATGGCCTATATTTTTGGGTTTATCCAGATGGGAAGAACTAAAAAAAGAAAGAGCAACTTTAGAACAAAAACATTTTGAAAAAACTCAAACAGAATTAGAAGTAAAACAGGAAATATTTACCAATTATAAAAGATGGCAAACTGCTAAGGAAAATTACGAAAGCGCTATAGCTTGGTTAAAAAGCATAGAAGAAGATTATAGAATTATAAAGAAAAAATATGAAACCGGTTTGGCAAGCATTGTAGATTTAACCACTACATTGGCACGTCTTTCAGAAGCAAGATCACAAGTAGCAGTTTCTAAATATAATTTCATTTTATCTTATTATAACCTTCAAAAATCTATGGGCTTTATTCCTGGATTAGAAAAATAAGATGAAAAAGGTTTTATATTTGATTTTATTAATTTTTCCCTTTTTTGTTTTTGGATGTAAAGAGAAAAATAAAAAAGAACTTTATCCTAAAAAGACTATTAAAGTAAAAAAGGGTATTATTTTTTCAGAAATTGCTGCTACAGGAGCAGTAAAGCCGCAGGTTGGTGCTCAAGTTAAAGTTGGAGCAAGAATCTCTGGTAAAGTTGAAAAACTCTTTGTAACCCGTGGTGATAAAGTAAAAAAAGGACAACTTATTGCTATTATTGAACATGAGGATTTACAAGATGAAGTAAATAGAACCTATGCTAATTATAAACAGGCTTTAGCTTACTTAGAAAAAGTTAAACTTACTTACTCTGAAAAAATAAAAGCTCAAAAAGAAAATATAAAGGCTTTAAAAATCAAATTAGCTCAAATAGAAAGAGAATTCAAAAGACAGGAAGTTTTATATAAAGATGGTCTTATTTCTAAAACAGATATGGAAAGAATTCAAAGAGATTACGATGTTGCAAAAGCTCAAGTAAATGCAGAATATTATAATCTCAGAGCTTTAATAGAAGAATATAAAAATGAACTCAAGGCTGCTGAAGAACAGGTAAAAGCTGCTAAAAATACATGGGAAGAAGCTAAAATAAGATTAAGTTATGCTTTTGTATATGCTCCTATTTCAGGAGTTGTTTCTGAAGTTACTACTCAACAAGGAGAAACTGTAGTTGCTGGGCTAAATGCCCCTACTTTTATTACAGTAATAGATCTTTCAAAACTTCAAGTAGAATGTTATGTAGATGAAACAGATATAGGGAAAATTGCTCCTGGACAAGAAGCTAAGTTTACTGTGGATGCTTATCCTGATAAAATTTTTAGAGCCAGAGTTAAAACTATTTATCCAGGAGCTGTTATCAAAAATAATGTAGTTTTTTATGATGTAGTGCTTGATATTTTAGATCCTTATAAAAACCTTCTTCGTCCAGAAATGACAGCTCAAGTTACTATTATTGCAGGTAAAAAACAGAATGTACTGATAGTTCCTTCCAGGGCTATTAAAATAGATTCTTCAGGAAATTATTATGTTATGGTTAAAAAAGAAGAAAAATGGGAAAAAAGGATTGTTAAAGTTGGTTGGGAATCAGAAGGAAAAACAGAGATAATTTCTGGTTTGAAAGAAGGCGAGGAAGTAGGTTTGTGGTAAAAAAATTAGTTATTCTTAAAGATATAACCAAAACTTATCAAACAGGTAAAGTTTCTTATCAAGTCTTAAAAGGAATTAATTTAGAAGTAGAAAAAGGAGAATTTCTTGCTATTATGGGAGCTTCTGGGAGTGGAAAAACAACCCTTTTAAATATTATAGGTCTTCTTGATAAACCAACATCAGGAAGTTATATTCTTGATGGGGAAGAGGTTAGCAAGTTAAGTAAACAAGAGTTAGCATACATTAGGAATAGAAAATTAGGTTTTATTTTTCAAGCTTTTCATTTGATTCCTTGGGCTACAGCTTTGGAAAATGTTCTGATGCCTTTACTTTATAGAAAAGAGGGAATTAGTAAAAAAGACGAAGAAAGAGCTAAAAAATTATTAGAAAGATTAGGTTTAGGAGACAGGATAAAGGCTAAACCAGCTGAACTTTCCGGAGGACAACAGCAAAGAGTGGCTATTGCAAGAGCTCTTATTGGAAAGCCTAAACTTTTACTTGCTGATGAACCCACAGGCAATCTGGACAGTAAAAGCAGTGAGGAGGTGATTAAAATTTTTCGTGAATTAAATCAAGAAGGAATTACCATTATAATGGTTACTCATGATCCAGAAATAGCTAAATATGCTAAAAGAATAAAAATAATCAAAGATGGCAATTTTATAGAAAAATGAAATTTTTGTATATTCAAATTTTAAAAGATGTCTGGAAAGAATTAATTTCAAATAAAGTAAATCTTTTTTTTATGATTCTATCCTTGGTAATAAGTTTAACAGCTTTAAATACAATTTATTCCTTAGGATATTCAGCTAAAGAACAAATACTGAATGCTCTGGCTAACGTGCAATTTGGAAAAGACGCTATGCTCATTCTTGCTGGAGGAGGAAAAATAATAGGTCTTACTACCACCAGAAGAGATACTTTAAAACTGGGAGATGCAAAAGAGATTGAAAAACTTGATTTTGTTAAATTAGTTTCTCCTATCTCCTTAGGAACATCAGAAGTTTCATATAAAGGAAATGCAGAAATGATAAGAATAGAAGGAGTTTTTCCTAATTATACCATTGCAACCAATTGGTATCCTAAAACAGGAAGATTTATTAATAAAAACGATCTAAAGAGACTAAGCAAGGTTTGTGTAGTAGGTTTTGATATTCCTAAAAAATTTGGGATTAAAGATCCTATAGGAAAAAAGATAAAAATACGATCAGAATATTTTGAAATAATTGGAATTTTAGAATCCAAACCCACTTTCGGACATTTTAACAGAAATGAAAGAATTTTTATTCCTCTTACTACTGCTCAAAGAAGACTATTCAATAAGGATTATATAGATGCTATAAAAATTCTATTTCAGCCTGGTACAAATATTGATTTAGCTAAATATAAGATTCGTCAAATTTTGAGAAAAAGACACAAGCTTTATGGTATAGAACCAGATGATTTTAGAATTATTACTCCTGATATGGCTATAAAGTTTTTTACTTCTGCATCAAAAATTTTAACAATTTTTCTTTTAACTATATCTTTAATAAGTTTGATAATAAGTGGTGTGATTATTATGAATCTTATGTATGCTAATATTGAAGAAAAATCTCCTATTATTGCTTTAAGAGTAGCTTTAGGAGCGACTTCTCAAAGAATAATTATACATTATTTAGTAATGTCTTTAATAATTGCTTTTATAAGTGGCTTAATAGGATGGATTTTAAGTTTACTTATTTTAAAAACTATTGCCTATTTTACCCCTTTAAAAGCTTATTTTTCTTGGCTAACATTTTTATTTAGCCTTAGTTTTGCTATATTAACAACTATTGTTTTTAGTTTGATACCTTCTGTAAAAGCTACCCAAGTAGAACCTTCTATTTTATTAAAGAGTTTGTAAGAAATGCTGAAATATAAATTACTTTGGGGAGGACTTTTTCATAAAAAATTAAGGCTTATTTTATCTATTATTGGAATAATTATAGGGGTTGCTTCTCTTCTTCTTATGAATTCTTTTGGAGAATCTGCTAAAATTAAAACATTAAAAGAAATAGAAACCTTCGGTCCTGAAGTAATGATGGTAGTAGCAGGTAATGTAAAGGTTAGAGCAGGTAGAGCTATTCAAACAGAAATAACCACAACTTTAAAACCAAGTGATGCAAAGGTTTTGATGGAAATAAACGGAATAAAATATATTTCTCCTGTGTTTAATGGTGATGGGATTGTAAGATATTTAAGAAATACTCTTATTACCATAATTAATGGGGTTAACGAGGAATATATAAAGCTAAGAAAATTCCCTTTAGTTGAAGGAAGAAACTTTTTAAAAGAGGAAGTTTTAGGATATAAAAAGGTAGCTATTTTGGGATATAAAGTAAAAAAGGAACTTTTTGGTAATAAAGATCCTATTGGAAAAATTATACTAATAAACAAATTACCTTTTAGAGTAATAGGAGTTTTGGATAAAATAGGAATTGATGCCAGTAATACTGATCAGGATGATCAAGTTTTAATTCCTTATACTGTAGCTATATCAGCTGTTTATAATGTGGATTATATAAGAAGTATTTACTTAAGTGTAAAGGATATATCAGAAATTTCTAAAATAGAAGATCAAATAAATAAATTACTTATGAAAAGGCATAAAGTTAGTGAAAAAAATAAAGATTTTACTATTATCAAAGCTGAAGATATTTTAAAAGTAAAAACTCAAACTACCAGGATTTTTTCAGTATTGGTAAAAAATGTTTCAATTTTGTGTCTTTTAGTAGGTGCTTTGGGAGTTACAGCTATTATGACACTTTCAGTTAATGAAAGAAAAAAGGAAATAGGTATTAGAAAAGCCCTTGGAGCTAAAGAAAAGGATATTCTTTTTCAATTCTTGGCAGAAAGTATTTTTATCACCATGCTGGGAGGTTTAATAGGAATTTTAATAGGAATTTTAGGAGCTTTAATTTTTTTACCTTTATTTAATTATCCCTTAATTTTTCCTTTAGGTCCTATCATTACTTCTACATTATTAACCATAATTTTTGGGATTATAGCAGGGGTTTATCCAGCTTTTAAAGCTTCTAAAGTTGATCCTATTATTCTTTTAAAACAGGGATTTTAGTTGATCTAATTGACTTGCTTGAAATGAAGATTATATTTTAAATTAAGAAAACTTTATTTAGGAGGTTTTTATGTCTAAAAAAGGAGATAAGTGGTTCACCCATACTCAGGAATATGAAACTAATGGAGATCCTTATGCAATGAAAGCTGCTCCTGCTGGTGAAGCTATCTGTCCAAGATGTAAAGCTATCTTTAAAGATAAAAGATGGTTTATAGATGAAGAACTTTATGAAGAATTAAAAGATATAGAAACAGTTCCTCACATTATTTGCCCAGCTTGTAGAAAAATTTTGGACCGTTATGCTATGGGATATCTTTATATTTCTGGCAATTTTTGGGAGACTCATAGAGAAGAAATTATGCGTCTTATAAATAATGAAGTTGAAAGAGCAAGAGGTTTAAATCCTTTACACCAAATTATAAATATTTATGAAGAAGATGGAACTACAGTTATAGAAACTACCACAGACCATTTAGCTCAAAGATTAGGAAGAGCCTTGTATAAGGCTTGTAAAGGAGATTTAGAGTTTAGATGGTCTAAAGGGAATAAATTGGTAAGGGTTTACTGGTCAAGAAATGATTAAAAATTCAAATGAATAAACCTATTGCTTTAGCTATAGACTTTAAAGAATTCACTTCTATCATTATTGAAAGTGGTGTCTTTTTAGCTCAAAATGTTTATACTGAAAGTAAAATTGTTTTATTTCATGCTATTGAATATTTTTTTACTCCTCCTGTATATCTTCTTCCTTATTTAAACAAAGAAAAAGAAAATATTTATAAAGAACTTGAAAAATTAACTAAACTTTTTAAAGAAAAAAATTTTTCAGTAGAAATTCATGTTCTTTTAGGAAATTTTTGGGAAGTTTTAGAAAATTTTATTAGTAGGTTAAAACCTGAAGTTTTAGTATTGGGGTATAAATCCCATATTTTTAAAGTTCCTACTGCTGAAAAAATGCTTGAAAAACTTAAGTGCAATTTTTTAGTAGTAAAAAAGAAACCTCTGCAAAAAATTAAAAATATTCTCTGTGCTATTGATTTTTCAGAATTTTCGCCAATTTCTCTTAAAAAAGCCTTTTTCTTAACAGAAAAATTAAAATGTAATTTAAACATTTTAAATATAGTTCCTCCTCTTGGAATCCAAAATTCAAAATTACAAGAAAAATACTTAGAAAATACTAAAAAAGAAATTGAAAAATCATGGCATAGTTTATTACAAGAAATTAAAATTCCTTTTGTACCTTTTAATTTTTATATTAGATTTGGAGATAGATTAGAAGAAATAGACAAATTTATTAAAGAAACTCAAACAGATCTGTTAATAATAGGTAAAAGAGGAAAAGAACTTAAAGAGGGGTTAGGATTTTTGACTAAGGAAATACTATACTCAATAAATATACCTATTTTTATAGTAGAAAATTAGTCCTGAGACATGGAATTAATTTTTTTAATTTTATCTCTGTTAATAATTCTTTTTAGTGCGGAGTTATTTACTAATGGAATAGAGGTATTTGGGGAAACACTGTCTTTATCTCAAGCTGTAGTTGGAAGTGTTCTTGCAGCTATAGGCACGGCTCTTCCAGAAACTATAGTTCCTTTAGTTGCTATCCTTTTATACAAAGGAAAAGAAGGAGCTTATATAGGAGTAGGAGCTATCTTAGGCGCTCCTTTTATGCTTTCTACCGTAGGATTATTTCTAATCGGTTTAGGGATTTTTATTAGTTATTTTTTTAAAAGAAGATCTAAATTAGAAATACATTTAGAATATTCAACTTTTTTGAGAGATCTTTCTTTTTTTCTTTTTAGTTATTCCTTGGCTATTTTTTTTCCTTTGATTTTCCCTAATACTAAATTTTTACACTATTTTATAGCTGTATTTTTGATAATAAATTATATAATATATTTATTTTGCACTTTCAGAGCTGATAGTCTTGAACTTGAATCTGTAAGAGATTTATATTTAAACAAAGTTTTAAAAATAATCAGTTTTTCATTCAATCGTAAGATTTTGATAATTTTTTTATCCATTTTTCAGGTAGTTTTAGCTTTAGTTTTAATGATTAAAGGGGCTCATATTTTTGTAGAAAATCTAGAAATAATTTCCAAAAAACTGGGTATAGAGCCTCTTTTGTTTGCACTTATCTTAGCTCCTATAGCTACAGAACTTCCTGAAAAATGTAACAGTTTTTTATGGACTTTAAGAGGAAAGGATACTCTTGCTTTAGGGAATATAACAGGAGCTATGGTCTTTCAGGCAACTTTTCCTGTAAGTGTAGGATTATTATTTACTACCTGGAAAATTAAAGGACTTGCATTATTCTCAGCTTTGATTACACTTTTTCTTGGAGTTTTTTATTTAATAATTTTAAAAATTTTTAAAAAACTACCTCCTTATATATTTTTTATATCTGGTTTTTTTTATATTTTTTACATTTATTTAATAATAAAAACCTTAGCTTCTTAAATGCTGAGAAATTATTTAGAATGGTTAAATAGCTATCAATTTCATGGTATTAGACCTGGTTTAGATAGAATTACAAAGATTTTAAAGTGGTTGGGTGATCCTCATAAAAAAATAAAAACTGTGCATATTGCAGGGACTAATGGAAAAGGATCAACTGGTGCTATTTTAAATGAACTTCTCAAATCTCATGGTTTAAAAACAGGTCTTTATACCTCCCCTCACCTTTTCAAGCTCAATGAGAGATTTAAAATAAATAGTATAGAAATTTCAGATGAAAAATTAAAAGATCTTTTAAAAATTTTAAAAATTACTATTAAAAATTTTCCTACTACTTATTTTGAGATTACTACTGCTCTGGCTTTTTTATATTTTTGGGAAGAAAAAGTGGATATAGCAATTATAGAATGTGGTTTAGGAGGAAGGCTTGATGCTACTAATGTAATAAAACCAGAGACATCTATTATTACTTCTATAAGTTTGGATCACACAAAATATTTAGGGAATACCTTAGAAAAAATAGCCTATGAGAAAGCAGGAATAATTAAAAGGTTTACTCCTTGTGTTTTAGGAAATTTAGAAGAAAGATTAATACCCATTTTTAAAGAAAAATGTTTAAGATTAAACTCACCTTTGTTTATCTGGAATAAAGATTTTAAAATAGAACAAAAAGAAAATAAGTGGAATTACTATGGGAAAAAAAACTTTAAAGATTTAGATTTAAACTTAAAAGGATTTTATCAGGGTATAAATTTAGGATGTGCTTTAAAAACTTTTGAAATTCTGGAAGAAAAAGGCTTTTTAAAAATTGATGAAAATAAATTAAAAATGGCTTTAAAAGAAGTTAAATGGCCAGGAAGATATGAAAGATTTTTAATAAAAAACAAGGAAATTTTGATAGATGTAGCTCATAATTTAGAAGGAGTTAAAACTTTAAAAGAAAACCTGAAAAAAGATGATTTTAAAAATTTTAATTTAATCTTTGGAGCAACTAATGAAGATGAAGAAAAGCCTTTTTTAGAAATGCTTAAAGAACTTTTAATTTTAGCTGATAATATTTTTGTATGTGAATTTTTTTCTCCAAGAAAGATTGTTACTGTGGAAGACTGGAAAAAAGAGCTTGGTAGAATTAATTTAAATAATGTTCCCATTAAATTTTTTAAAAACCCGCAAGAAGCTATAGATAAAGCTTTAGAAGATAAAAATAATAAAATTTTGATTACAGGTTCAATTTATTTTATAGCTAATTGTTTAAAAATTTTGGAAAATCATCTAAATGAAAGCTAAGGATTTAAAATTACCTTGGGAAAAATTAGAAGATAAAGACTGGGAAATTTTAAAAGATTTATATAAAGACGGGGCTGATTGTGCCAAATTTATATCAAGAAGGTTTAAAATTGATTTAAAAGAAGTTATGGAGAGGCTTAAAAAACTTGAGAAGCTTGGTTTTTTAAAGAGAATTGAAGGAAGATTTGCTATAATTCGTGGAAAATATAAACACATGAATCATACTTATTATGAACTAAGCAGGCCTGCTAAATTATATCTTAGGAAAAAATTAAATTCTGTTTAAATATTCTTTTAAAACTTCATAAGTAGGTTTTACAATTTCTAAATAGGTTTTTTCCTGATTTACCACTTTTTCTAAATCTTCTTCCATCTCAGCAGTAAATTTATAATCCATAAATTTAGGAAATTTTTCCACTAAAAACTGACAAACCTGTTTCCCCAGTTCTGTGGGTTTTAAAAATCTGTTTTCTCTTACTACATAATTTCTTCTATACAAAATATCAAGTAAAGTAGCATAAGTAGAGGGTCTGCCTATTCCTAAGGATTCAAGCTTTCTTATAAGACTTGAAGGAGTGTATCTGGAAGGAGGAGTTGTAATATGTTTTTTTGTCTTACATTCTAAAAAATCATAAATTTCTCCTTTTGTTAGGTCTAAAAAGATTTGATCTTCTTTTTTATCTTCGGAAAAAATTTTTAAAAACCCATCAAAAAAAAGTTTTTTGCAGGTGGTTTTTAAAGAATAATCTTTCCCCAAATTCTTATTGATAAAAGTATATCTTCTGACCAAATATTCTGCAGGAGCCATCTGGCTTGCAATAAAAAAGAGTCTTATAAGATGATATAAATTTTTTTCCTTGGAAGACAAAGGAACACTTTCTCTATAAATATCAGTTGGCCTTATACATTCATGAGCATCTTGCACAAATTTAGTTTGTTTTATCCTTCTACCTCTTCCTATATATTTTTCTCCAAAATAAATTTTTATAAATTCTTTTGCTCTTTTTTTAGCATATTCACTTACTCTCACAGAATCGGTTCTCATATAGGTAATATACCCATTTTCATAAAGAATTTGAGCATATTTCATGGTTTCCTTGGGTTCATAGCCCAGCATTTTTTGAGCAAGTTCTATCATAGAGGTTGTTTTTAAAGGTAAAGGTGGAGGCGTTTTTTCTATCTTTTCTTTTACTTCTTTTAAAATAAACTTTTGCCCTTTTAACTTTTCTTCACAAAATTTTATTAAATCTTCTAAGGATTTAGTTTTAAATAATCTATTTTTGTGATAAAGTTCTGTAGAAAAAATTATAGAATCACTTTTTAACATTACCTCCAAAGAGTAAGTAATTTCAGGAATAAAGTTTTCTATTTCTATTTCTTTTTCTACAATAAGTCTTAATGCTATGCTTTGAACTCTTCCTGCGGAAAGAGTTTTTTTGAATATTTTGGATAAACAGGGAGAAATTAAATATCCTATTAATCTGTCAAGAACTCTTCTGGTAAGCCATGATTGATATAGATTAAAATTTATTTCTCTTGGATAAGAAAGAGCATTTTTTACTCCAAATTCAGTAATTTCTATTAAATCAATCCTTTTAAAATTAAGTTTAGGGTTTATTTTAGAAAGGTATTCATATAAATGATAAGCAATAGCCTCCCCTTCTCTATCAGGATCTGTAGCAAGATAGATTAGATTTACTTTAGGAATAAGTCTTTTAAGTTCTGAGAGAACCTTTCTTTTCTTAGGTAAAATGTAAAAAGATGGAGTAAAAGTTTGCAAATCAATTCCTAATTTTTTCCCAGGAAGATCTTTGATATGTCCAAAAGTAGCACGAAAAATAAAACCATTTTTTAAAATCTTTCTAAGAGTTTTGATTTTAAAAGGAGACTCCACTATAAAAAGAATCATGGTCTTTCAATTATACCACAAAACCAAAAAGTTCCATTTATGAAGTGGTAAAATTTGAAAATAACTTGCTTTCTTTTGTTTTTGTGGTATTTTTTTTAAATCTTGAAAAAATTCTTTTTAAATCCTTCTTAAGGAGGGTAAATATGGAAGAAGTAAAAAATCAAGAAGAAGCACAGGTTGAAGAAGGAACTAAAGAACTTCCTAAATTGGAAAAAAAACTTGAAAAAATGACCATTAAGGAATTAAGAGAAATAGCTCTTCAAATTCCTGAAATTTCTGGTGTTCATGGAATGAACAAAGAGGAACTTATTTCTGCTCTTAAAAAAGTCTATGGAATAAAAGAAGAGCCTAAAAAAGTTGGTGCTTCTATGAGAGAAATTAAAGCTAAAATAAAAAAATTTAAAGCTTTAGCAGAGGAAGCTAAAAAGAATAAAGAATGGGAAAAATATGAAAGATATAGAAAACTTGCCAGTAAATTCAAAAAACGCACCAGAAAGCTTGCTAAACTTGCTAAAGTTGCTTAAAAAGTGAGAGCTCTATGAAAGAAGGTTTATTTCAGACTGATATAAAAGAAATACCTTTAATAAAAAGAGGAAAAGTTAGAGATATTTATGATCTTGAAGATAAGCTTCTTATTGTAGCTACTGATAGGATCTCTGCTTTTGATGTGGTTCTTCCTACTCCTATTCCTGATAAAGGAAGAATTCTAACTTTGATGAGTCTTTTCTGGTTTGATTTTTTAAAAGATATAGTAGATAATCATTTGATCACAGCCAATGTAGATGAATTTCCAGAAGTTTTACAGTCTTATAAAAACATCCTTTATCAAAGAAGTATGATTGTTCATAAAGCTAAGGTTATTCCTGTTGAATGTATTGTAAGAGGCTATATTACTGGTTCTGCTATGAAAGAATATTTAAAAACTGGTAAAGTTTGTGAAATTACTCTGCCTTCTGGTTTAAAAGAAGCAGACAAACTTCCAGAGCCTATTTTTACTCCATCCACCAAAGCAGAAATAGGAGAACATGATATAAATATAACTTTTGAAGAAATGTGCAAAATCGTAGGAAAAGAAACAGCAGAAATTTTAAAAGAACTATCTTTAAAAATCTATAAAAAAGCTGCAGAATATGCAGAATCTAAAGGGATAATCATTGCTGATACTAAATTTGAATTTGGGATTTTAGATGGAAAGATTATTTTAATAGATGAGGTTTTAACTCCGGATTCCTCAAGATTCTGGCCTAAGGATGAATATGAGCCGGGCAAGCCTCAAAAAAGCTTTGATAAACAATTTATCAGGGACTGGTTAAAAGCAAATTGGAAAAAAGGAGAAACCCCTCCTTCCATACCACCAGAAATCGTAAAAAAAACCAAAGAAAAATATTTAGAAGCTCTTTATAGACTTACTGGAAAAACTTTATAAAAACTTTTTTCTCTCTTAATAGAATGCTAAAAATTAAAAATTTCTCTGTAGAGCAAATTTTTTTAAATAAAATAGATCTTGAGGATAGAACTTATGTATTTTCTTACCCTAAAAGAGAAAAGTTTCTAAAAGATAGCATTCAAAAATTTGGACTTCTTACCCCCCCAATTCTTTTTTTATCTTCAGAAAAAACTAAATATATTATTATAGATGGTGAAGGCAGAATTTTAGCCTACAGATCTCTGGGCTTAAAATCTATTCCCTCCTGCATTATTACTGGTTATACTTCTAAAGAACTCCTTCTTATTTCTTTGGAGTCTAATCTTTTCCGTTCTTTAAATTTGGTAGAAAAAGCAGAATTTATAAAAAGAGCTTTAAATTTTTTTTCTATAGAAGAAATTCTGGAAATTCTTCCTAAATTAGGATTTTCTAAAAATTACATTTGGATAGAATTTTTACAAAATATTAATAAATTAGAAGATGAATTTAAGAATTTACTGGTTTTAGAAAAATTAAATCCTAAAATTACGCAAATTTTAGCTAAATTGAACAAATTTGAAAGAGAAGAATTTTTGGAACTTCTTAAAAAATTAAATCTTAGCTTTAGTGAGCAAAAGGATATTTTGGAAAAATTGTTGGATTTAAAAAAAAGAAATAATTTAAATGATCTTTTATCTGAAGAATTAAAAAAAATCTTGGAAGAAAAAGATTTCAATAAAAGAAAAAAAGAATTCTTAAATAAATTAAAAGAATTTTATTATATTCATTATTTTTCAAAATTAAGAGAAATTAGCCCTGTAGTGGAAAAATTTAAAGCTAAAAATATTAATCTTGATTTTGTTCCATATTTTGAAAAAAAAGAAATAAATATTCAATTTAAAGGAAAAAATATGGAAGAAATTTCTAAAAAGATAGAATTTTTAACAAAAAATCAGAAAGATATAAAATATATCTTAGAAAAAATCTAAAATCTAAGATTTAACATTTTTCTATTTTGTACCATAAATTTAAGAAAAATTCATTAAAAACCTGTGCTGGATTTCTGAAGTATATTTTTATACCGAGATCAGCCTTATAAAGTTCTTCAAAAACAACTTTAAAATCTTTTATCCTGTTTATGTATTTTTTCATAGTAAATAAAGGATAAGGATGGCTTTCAGCTATGATCTTAGGAACTTCTTCTATAGGATTTTCTTTAATTTCCTGCAATTTTTTGGAAAAATAGACATATTTATTCTCTTTAGCAAGTTCTGCATGTTTTTGCAAAAATTCCTTGAAAATTTCCATCTTTTTAAAAAATTTATATAAATACCATAAAATTTTGGGAGCTTCAATTTTATGATCTAAAAGAGTTAAAACCAATTTATAAGCCTTTTCAGGTCCATAATTAAAAAAAGTATCAGCTAAAAGATAAAGAGCATCATTTTCTAAAGGTATAGTAACTGTCCATATATCATCTTCACTTATTATTTGATGCTCATCTGTATAAAGAATCAATTTATTAAGCTCATTTTTAAAATGATAATAATCTTTTCCCACCAAAGAAAGAAATAAATTAGCAGTATTTTTGTCCATTATTTTATTAGTTTCTTTTAAAGCCATAATTAATTCGCTTTCCAAAATATCCTCTTCTTTTCTGGTGGTAAAAGGAATTATAGCTCCTTTTTCAAAAGCATATTTATATAAAGGATGATCTTCTTCAAACTTAGCTGCAATTAAAAACCAACTAAATAGGTTATTTCCCCGGATTAAATTTTTTACTATATCTTCTCCTTTTTCAATGCTAATATTTTCAGCTCCCAAAATTAGATAAACCTTTCTTATACCAAAAAGACTTTCTTGATATCCTTTAATCTGAAAGAAATCTTTTTTTCCTTCTTTATCATTAAGATTATAAACCTCTAATATAGCCTCTTTTTGTTGTAAAATAGTATATATTTCTTTAGCCTTTTCTTTACAAATATGTTCAGGTCCAATAAAAATATAAACCGGAGCTATGCGGTTTTTCTTAGCAAGATCTATTAACTTAGGAACTTGGATAGGTGTGAAAATAGGCATATCTTATTGAGATAAAATTTCTTTAAGTTGATCATTTTTTATAACTCTTATTAAGTTAGTAGATCCTATCTTACCTATGGGATAACCCATAGTTAAAACTAAAGTATCTTCTTCTGATATTATTTTATCATTAAAAGCTTTTTTAACAAACTCCTTTACCATATTTTCTACATTATTACTTTCTGAAAGAACCATATAAGGATAAACTCCCCATACTAAATTCAAACGCCTTAAAACTTCTTCATTGTGAACATTGGCTAAAATCAGAGCTTTGGGCCTAAATTTAGCCACTCTCATAGCAGAGCTTCCAGATTTAGTAAAAACTACTATAATTTTAGCTCCTATTTCTTCAGCTAAAATACAGCTACTATAGGCTATAGCAAAATCTGGAGAGACATGTTGGCATTCCTCAGGACCAAAAAAATAAATCTTTTCTGCTTCTTCTATAGTCTTAGCCATCATTTTAACAGCTTCCACAGGGTATTTACCTACTGTGGTCTCATCTGATAGCATAAGTGCATCTGCCCCATCTAAAACTGCATTGGCTATATCAGAAATATCTGCTCTGCTTGGCATAGTAGAATTTATCATAGAGGTAAGCATCTGAGTCGCAATAATAACAGGTTTCCCTTTTTCTTTGCATTTTCTAACCAGTTCTTTTTGTATAACAGGAACCCTTTCTATAGGTATTTCCACCCCCAAATCCCCTCTGGCAATCATTATACCATCAACTACTTTTAAAATTTCATCAAAATTTTCTACACCCTTTTGTGTTTCTATTTTAGCTAAAATAAATGTTTTTTTTTGATATTTTTCAACCAGTTTTTTACATTCTATAATATCCTTAGGTGTATTTACAAAAGAAAGTGCTATTAAATCTACTTCCATTTTTAAACCGAATTCTAAATCCTTTTTATCTTTCTCTGTAAGTGCAGAAATAGAAAGATGCGCTCCCGGGAAATTAACCCCCTTTTTAGAAGAAATTACTCCACCCTGAATAACCTGGGTGACTATTTTTTCTAATTCTTTTTTTATAAGTTTTACTTTTATAAGACCATCAGCGATATAGATTAGATCCCCCTCTTTAAGATCATCTAAAATCTCTGGAAAATCTATATAAACTTTTCCTATTCCATCAATTTTTTCACATGTAATGGGTCTTTTATAAATTTCAAGAATCTCTCCTTGATGTAAAGTAAAAGGAGTTTTCACCTCTCCTATTCTTATTTTTGGTCCTGATAAGTCTTGAAGAATAGCCACAGGGATATTAAGCTCTTGAGAAATTTTGCGTATTTTTTCTATATTTTCTCTATGATAATTTTGGTCTCCATGAGAGAAATTAAGTCTAAATACATTTACTCCAGCTTCAATAAGAGATTTTATTGTTTGAGGATCTCTTGACGATGGACCAATAGTAACTACAATTTTAGTTCTTCTCATTTATTTTTTTTCCTATCTTTTTTTATTATTTCTTCTACTTCCTTTTCAGGTAAAGGTTTAGAAAGGAGAAATCCCTGAACAAAATCACAACCTAAATTTTGCAAAATTTTTAATTGCTCCTCTGTTTCAACCCCTTCAGCTAAGGTTTTTATACCCAGATTTTTGGCCAATTTTATAACTGTTTCCACTATATAATAAGTTTTATTATCTTTAAGTATCAAATTTGTAAAAGATTTGTCAATTTTAATAATATCAATAGAAAAATCTTTTAAATAGTTTAAGGATGAATATCCTGTGCCAAAATCGTCTAAGGCTATTTTTATATTATAAGATTTTAATATGTTTAAAACCTTTTGAGATCTCTCTAAATTTTTAGCTAAAGTATGTTCTGTAATTTCTATAATAAAATAAGTAGGTAAACTTTTAATTAAATCTTCATATTTTGAGATAATTTCTAAAATAGATAAAAATTCGAAACTTTTAGAAGAAATATTTATAGAAATAGGTATTTTCCATTCTTTTATTTTGTTTAAATTTTTATATAGATTGTAATATTCAAATTCTTTTATATAAGGACTATTTTCTAAGTATTCAATAAACTCTAAAGGTTTGATAATTTTGTCTCCATCCTTAATTCTAACTAAAGCCTCTAAACCTGCTATTTCTAAGGTTTGAGTTTTGAAATAAGGTTGGTAATAAAATATAAACAGATTTTCTTTAATAGCTTTTTTTATTAAATTGATAGTTTTAAAAACCTTTTCTACTTCTGTTTCAATAACAGAATTAAAAAACTCTATCACATTAGGACCTTTTCTTTTAGTTTCGTTTAACAAAACATTAACTTTTTGCCAAAGTTCTTTAAAATTGGTTCCGTCATCTGGATATATAACCACACTGGCGTTAAATTCAAGGAATATTTTTTTATCTTTAAATTGTAAAGGTTCTGAAAAAATGTTTATGATTTTTTTTATCCATTCAGTATATTCGTTTTTTTCAATATCTACAAGAAAAATACTAAATTCATCTCCTACAGGTCTTCCCAATATTCCGTTTTTATCTACAAGTTTGTTTAATTTTTTAGCTATTTCCTTAAGACAAAAATCTCCTGTTTCTGTTCCATAAAAATGATTTATATAAGAAAAATTATAAATATCCAAAAGTATCAATACTCCGTTTTTTCTCAATATACTAAGCAATTCAGTAACTTTTTGAGCAAAACCTTGATAATTTAAAAGTCCTGTCAATCCATCGTAGTTACGTAATCTAAATCTTTCTTCTTCAAACCTCATCTCTCTTGATAAATCTTTTCCCCAAATTATTAATTTTTTTATTTCTTCTGACAATTCAATATAACCGATTTTTAAATTTAATATTAGTCTTTTATTTTTTTTAGAATAAGTTCCGATCCTTCTTACTTCTCCGAAATTTTTATCTTTTAATTCTTTTATTACACTTTTAGGAATACTTAGTAGTCTAAAACAATTATCAGTCCCTTTATCAAATTCTAAAATCCGAGCACCATAAGGATTTATGTATTCTATCTTTCCATCAACATCTGCAATAATTAAAATTTCTTCAGTTCTTTTTATAAACTCATTAATAATATGATCTTTTAATAATAAATCTATTTTTCTAAAAGCAAAAGACAAATCTCTTTTGAGTTCTTCTATTACTTCCCTATAATCCTCTTCAAAAAACTGAGGCTCTTCAGAATATAAAGTTAAAATACTAACAACTTTATCATTTTTTATTAATGGAATAGCACAAATTGAATTGATTCCTAATGATAACAAGTGTTTTTTAATCTTTTGAGAATTTAAATGACTTTTTATATCTGAAATTATTTGAATCTCTTTTGTTTTATAAGCCTTTACACAGTAATACTCCTTTTCCTTTAAGGTAACTGCATCTTTTACTTTTAAATCTTCTGGGCAATAAAAAGTTGGTTTTATAATTCCTTTTTCTTCATCAATAATACCTATACATACTCCCTTTAATTGAAGTTCTTCCAAAAGTATAGGTAAAATTTTCTCATAAATCTCTTTTTCATAACTGCTGGTAATTAAAATTTGATTGATTTTTTTTAAAACTCTGTTTAATCTTTCCAACCTTTTTTGTTTAGTAACATCTATTAATAAAACCAAACCACTATATTTTCCTTTATAAAATATGGTGGTAGAAGAAAGTAAAACTTCTATCTTTTTATTATCTTTAGTTTTAAGGGGTACTATATTATAATTCAAGGTAAAAAATTCTCCTTTTAAACGCTTTTTAACGATTTCTCTACCTTTTATTTTATCTTCTTCATAATAAAACAAATCCTCAGGTTTAAGTTTCTGAAATTCTTCAGGAGTGTATTTTAAAAGAGAAGATAAATAAGGATTGGTATATACATAATGATCATGATAAATTCCTATTCCCAAATATGGAAACTCTAACATTACTTTACTAATAAAAGATTTTTCCAAAAGTTCTGATAAATAATCACTTATAAAACAAAAAGCTAAAACATTAAGTCTTTCCCAAAATGATATGAATTCTATATCTTCCGCATCAAAAAGTTCTAAAATTTTCTTATCAATAGACTTCAAAGCTTCTTTTATATTTTTAAAATCAGAAAAGTCTCGGGGAATCATAAAATAATGATAATTTTTTATTACAAGTTCTTTTTTTATTAAAGATGTTAAAAAGTTTTTAAAATGTTCAAGATCAGGAATAATTCCCAAATCTACTTCCTTATTTAAAACTTTCTGAACGATTTCTTCATAAGAATCGATTTTCAGAATTAAAAAATTTAAAAATTCCAAATCAAACTGTAGTTTAAGAGGAATAAATAATCCAGAAAAAGTGGGATGATCCAAAATAGCTATTTTGATCTTTTCTTTCTGTTTTAAAAGTTCTAAATTTTTATTACTGATTAAAACATAGTTTGGTACTTTTTTCTTTTTAAATTTAGCTATAGGAATATAACCTCTTTTATAAAGTTCATACACACCAATAGGAAAAGAAGCAAAATATATATCAAAATATTCTTTTCTTATTTTTTCCAATTCTTCTTTTAAATTTTGAAAAATTTCTAAAGACACTTTGGATTTAAGAAATTTTTCTAAATTTTCAACAAAATTTCGCCAGTTTTTAATTTGACTTTCCTGACAGTAACAAACACCTAATTTTATAGACATCTTAATTTAGGATTTTAAAATAAATATTACAAAAATCAAGTATTTAACCCTAAGGATTATAAATTATGTTATAAATATTTTTATAATAATCAATGTATAAGATAACTTGAATTTATAAAAATTGATCTTAATTTTAAAAAATAAAAATATATATGGAGTTAAAAAATGAATAAATGGGATAAAACTGAAAACATTGTTAAAAAAGAAGAAAATATTCGGGGTATAGGTGAGCCAGATTTAAAATCAATTTATACAGGTAGTCAGGCTATTAAAAAGGCTCCTAAGGTTTATGGAGTTCCTACAGGTATAGAAGGTTTAGACGATTTATTTTTTATTGTTACTTCTGAAAATGGAAAACTTGTAAAGAAAAATTTAGGAGGTATTCCTGCTTATTCTGTCTTTAATATTACAGGTGTTTCTGATACAGGAAAATCTTTGATGGTAGAACAGTTTGCAGTAAAACAGGCTTCTATTGGAGAAAGAGTAGCCTTTATAACTGTTGAAACTCCTGCGAATTTTGTAGCTACCTCTTTAAAACTAAGAGCTGCTGCTATGGGATTAAATTTTGAAGACTTTGAAGATAATCTTATCATTATTGATGCTGCTTCTTCTACCAGATTAAGAGAAAATCTCCCTGATCTTCTGGCAACCCTCGCTTATGTAATTCAAAATTATAAAGTAAATTTTACAATTATAGACTCTGTTACAGGACTTTTTGAAACTAAAGAAATGCTTGCAAGAAGTATTGTAAGAAGACTTTTTAATTTTATGAAAAAATGGTATCAAACTGCTCTTTTTGTATCTCAAAAAAGGAGTGGACATGAGGAATTAACAGCTGAAGCAGCAGGAGGTTACGCTGTAGGACATATTGTCGATGGAACCATGGTTTTAGCCAAAGAACTTATAGATTCTTCTTATAAAGCAAAAATTTACAAAAAAGAAATAGGAGAAGTGATAAGGCTTTTCAGAATAGATGGATGTAGAATATGCGGACATGATACAAAAACTCGCTTTCTTGAAATAACAGAAGAAGGGTTAGTAGTAATAAAAGATCCTATTTCCAAAACCAAATAAGGAGGTGATAATTATGGTAATACAAATTAGCACTTCAGTGGTTCCAGAAACAGAAATAGAACATTTAGTAAGCAGAGTTTTTTTTAAAGCTATTGATCTACTTGGAGGATTAAACAAACTTGCAGAATTCAGAACTTTAACATGGCTTCCTTCCTTAGCAAGGGCTGCTTTTGTAGTGGTCTTAAAAGAAGAGTATATGAAAACTGATGATGAAATTGCCCAAAAGGTTGGACTTACTAAAAATACTGTTAGAAATATTTTAAGAGCTGATCCTGAACTTGCCTTGCAAAAAATTAAAGCTATGGAAGAACTGGTTAATGAAGAATTAAGAGAATTAAAAGTGCATACTGCTGGAGGCATCGCTAAACTTGCTTATAAAGAAATAAAAGAAGGACGTGACGCTCAAACCCTGTTGCATTATTGTTCTACAATAAGTGAAGAAATTGCCAGGACTCTTGATATACCCTGGGCTTACTTAGTATTACGAAAATCTAAAGGAATTAAATATCCCATTACCTCTCCTGAAGAACTAAAAGAAAGATTTAAAGATTTAAATATCAAAGGTATTCCTGCTGAAGAGATTATGGATAACTTACAATATCCTATTAAAACTCCTGCTATGCTGGTTCACGAAATAAAACAATATCTTAAATTAAAAGAAGGTCAAAAAGAATAAATTTCTTATAACACCCCTCCCAATTTTATAGGAGGGGTGTTATAATTAAAGCTCCTTTTAAATTTTTCATTTTGATATACAATTATACAAAAACATTTATGTTTATTAAAAGATTGGAAATTTACGGCTTTAAATCTTTTCCTTATAAAGTTAATATCCCTTTTTCTCCTGGCATCACTGCTATAGTTGGTCCTAATGGTTCAGGTAAAAGTAACATACTTGATGCCATTCGCTGGATTTTAGGAGAACAAAGTCCTAAGAGACTTAGAGTAAAGGAGCTTTCAGATCTTATTTTTGCAGGAAATATTCAAAAAAAAATAGATTTTGCAGAAGTTAAACTTATAATTAATCATGATCCCCCTGTTTGGGAAAAATTTAAAGATTTTCCGGAAATAATTATTACCCGCAGATTCTATAGAAATGGAGAAGGAGAATTTTTTATAAATCAAAAGCCTTGTAGACTAAAGGATATTCAGTTTTTATTCTTAGATTTAGGTGTAAATCCTCAAAGTTACGGAATAATTGAACAAGGAGAAGTGTCTAAATTTTTAGAAATTTCTCCCAAGGAGAGAAAAATATTTTTAGAAGACTTGGCAGGTATTTCTAAATTTAAAGTTACAGAGGAAGAAACCAGAAAAAATCTAAAAAAAACTAAAGAAAATTTAACAAGATTACAAGATATTATTAAAGAGGTAGAAGCCCAGTATAATCATCTAAAAGCACAAGCTGAAGAAGCTAAAAGATATTTAACTTTAAAGGATAAACTTCAAAATCTTCTTGTTAAGAAAAATTTATATCTCTGGAAAAATTTTTCTAAAGAAAAAGCAGAAATAGAAGAAAAAATAAATGATTTGTTTAATAAAAAAGCTAAATTGGAAAAAGAAATAGAAAAATTAGAAATAGAAGAACAAAAATATTACCAAGAACTTATTAAAAAAGAAAGAGAAATTAAAGATTTAAAAGAGGAAATTCAGTCAAAAGAAAAAATATATAAAGATTGGGATAATAAATTTCTAAATTTATTAAAAGAAGAAAGAAATCTAAAATACAAATTAGAAAAAGAAAAAATAAAAGAAGAAAATGAAAGGGAAAAGTTAATAATTTTAAATAAAGAATTAGAAACTATAGATGCATCTTTAAAAGACTTTAAAGAAAAAGCAGAGAAATTAAAAGATAAATTGATAATTTTAAAAAATGAAAAAGAAAATCATTTAAGAATTTATGAAGATAAATTAAACAAATTTAAAGTTTTTGAAGAGGAATATATAAATTTAACCAGAGAAAAAGAAAAACTTTTAGAAAAAAGGAGTTTTTTAGAAAAAAGAATAAACCAGCTTTTAAAAGATAAAGAACTAACAGAAAAAACTTTCAAAAACATCTCCAAGGAATGGAAAAAGATTCAAAAAGAAGAAAATATATGGGATAAGATTATTGAAGAAAAAAAGAAAAAAAGGAAAATTTTAGAAGAAAAAATAAAAAACATTTCTAAAATTAAAGAAGAAATACAAGAAAAGTTAAATCAGATCCTTTTAAAAAAACAAAAATATATTTCAGAAATAAAATCCTTGGATGAGCGTTTAAAATTAATTAATAAAATTTTACCCCAAACTCCTAAAAAAAGCTATGTAAACAAAATCAATTTGCCTTCTTTAGAAAGTTTGCTTGATTTAGAAAAAGAAGATCTAAATCTTTTAGAAACAGTATTAAAAGATGATCTCAATGCCTTGGTTATAGATAACTTAAAATCTTTAAAAAATTTAGATGTCAAGGATAATTTGGTTCTGTTTTTAAAAAAAGAAAATTTGGATGAGTTTTTTAAAATAAAAAAATTTGAAACTCTTTCAGAAAAAATTCTCCAGGAATATAAAAACACCCCTCAGTTTATATATATTTTAAAAGATAAAATTCTTTTTACACCTTTAGGTTTTATCTATTTTATTAAAAAGCCTAAGAAAGGTATAATAAGTTTAAAAAAGGAAAAAAAGGAATTAATTAAGGTAAAAAAGGAGTTGGAAAAAGATCTTGAAAAACTTTTAAATGTAGAAAAAGAACTTGAGCAAAATTTAAAAAAATATAAACAAGAAATAAATTATTTAAATCAGGAATTAGAAAACATTAAAAAGGAATATGAAAATCTTATAAAACAAAAAGAGAATTTTAAAATATCTTTAATAAAATTGAAAGAACAAGACAAAAATTTAAAAGAAAAATTGGAAAATTTTAATCAAGATTTTCTAAATTTAAATGAAGAAAAGTCAAAAGTTATAAAAAAATTAGAATTACTTGATAAACAGCTTAATGAAAATGCTAAAAATTATGAAAATGTTCAAAAAGAAAAATTTAATTTAGAAAAAATTTTAAAAGAACTTGATAAAAAATTAAATAATATTTATCAAGAAATTATAAAAATAAAAACCCAAAATGAAACCTTTAAAAATAGAAAAATTGAGATTCAGAAAAATATAGAAAAAATTCAAAATTTTCTTAAAAACTTTAAATTTTCTACAGATTTAATTTTGAATGATATAGAATATGTGAAAACCAAAATAAAACAAACTAAAAATAAAAAAGAGCTTATAAATCAGGAATTAGAAATGTTAAAAAAAGATTTGGAAAAAATTCAGCAAGAAAAAGAAAATCTGGAAAAAGAGTTAAAGAAAAAAGAGTTTGAAAGGAAAAATAAAGAAAAAGAATTAAAACATCTGAATACTCAAAAATACAATTTAGAACTTAAATTAACTGAAATAAAATTATATTTAGATAATATCAAAAAAGAATTAGAAGAATTGACAGATTTTAATATTTCTTCAGATCTAAATGAAGAAATATTAGATATAAATCTGGAAGAAATAGAAAAAGAAATTCAAAATACTAAAAATATTTTAAAAAATTTTCAAGAAGTCAATCTGGCAAGTATAAAAGAATATGAAATTATTTCTGAGAGATATAAAAATCTTTTAACTCAAAAAGAAGATTTAGAAAAAGGTATAAAAGAATTAGAAGGAATTCTGGAGAATCTTAAAAATTTATCTAAGGAAAAAATTTTAGATACTTTAGAAAAAGTAAATACTAAACTAAAAGAGATCTTTCCTACTATTTTTCCTGGAGGAGAAGCTAAACTTATTTTAACTGATAACAATCCTCTTGTAGCAGGATTGGATTTAAATATAAAAATTCCAGGTAAAAATATTAGACATTTAAATATGTTGTCAGGTGGGGAAAAGGCTCTTTGTGTTATTGCTATATTAATTTCTTTCTATTTGGTAAAACCTGGACCTTTTTGTATTTTAGATGAAGTTGATGCCTCCTTAGATGAAAAAAATTCTATTCAATTTATTAAATTATTACAATTAATCAAAAAAAATTCTCAAATAATAATTATTACTCATAATCCAAATATTATGAAAGAGGTTGATACTCTTTTAGGAGTTACTATGGAAGAAAAAGGAATTTCTAAAATATTCACTATAAAACTGGATCAATTAGTTAAGGAACATCAGTCTTACCAAAACTTGATAAAGCCATTTCAGAAATAAGAAAAGATAAAGCTTCTCTATTATGAAAATCTGTATCTAAAAAGCTCACTCCAAATTCTACAAAATTTTTATTTAAATTAATCCATTTAATTTCTGCTTTTACTTTAATAAGTGCTTTCCATTTTATTAAAAGTTCTAATTTTTCCTTTTCTTTTAAAGGTGTAGATCTTTCTGTTTTTAGTTTTGCTCCTTCCATACTGATATTTAAAATTTCTACTGGAAAAATAAAACCCTTCTCATGAGCTGCTTTAGTTTCTATCTTGGTTTTATAACGTGAATGATATCTTTTATCTTTATCCATAAAAACCTTTATCGAGTATAATGATCCAATAGAGAAGTTAAAGCTATTTCAGAAAGGAGAGAAGATAAAGCTTCTCTATCTGCCATATTCATTTCTATAAATTTTACCCCAAATTCTAAAAAGGGCTTTTTACATTTAATCCATCTAATCTCTGCTTTTGTTTTAATAGGCCCCTTCCATTTTATTACCAAATTGATAATATCTCCCTCATTAATAGGAACTTGATTATCTGTTTTTAACCTTGCTCCTTCAGCACTAATATCTAAAATCTCTACAGGAAAAGTAAAACCTTTTTCAAGAGCTACTTTCCCTTCTAATCTTACCTTATATCGACTATAATACCTTTTATCTTGCAAATTCATCTAAAAAGTTTAAATAAGTTCTTTTAAATAGTGGTTTATTTTAAATAGTCTTTCTTTTAATTCATTATAAGCATTTTTTTCTTTTTCTACCACCTCTTTTGGAGCTTTTTCTAAAAATTCTTTATTCTGTAACTTTCTTTCTATTTGAGACAATTTTTTCTCAATTTTCTCTCTTTCCTTGGTTAATCTTCTGATTTCTTTTTCTACATCTATTAAATCTTTTAAATTAACAAAAATCTCTCCTTCTGATAAAACTACTGAAATATCTCCTTTTTCTTTTTTATAATCTTTTAATAAAACTATATTTTCTATTTTTGCTAAGAATTTAATTATCTCTTTTTCTTTTTCAATCAAATTTAACAAATTTATATCATCTGATTTAAAGATTATATTTAAATTTGTTTTAGAAGTCAAGTTATATTCTGATTTAATATTTCGTATATTTACAATAAATTCCTGTAAAAATTGTATCAACTTCTCGGTATTTTTATCAACTTTTGAATCATCAAATTCTGGATATTTAGCTATAATAATATGTTCTGTCTCTTTTTCTAATAAATATTGCCAAATTTCCTCTGTAATAAAAGGTATAAAAGGATGTAACAATTTTAAAGATGTTTTTAAAACCTCTAATAATACTTTTTGAGTAGAATCTTTATAATTTTTATCTTTTAAATAAATTTTAGAGGCTTCTAAATACCAATCACAGAATTTATCCCAGAAAAAGTGATAAACAGCCATAGCAGCTTGATCAAATTCAAACTCATCCAGCTTTTCTCTAACTTCTTTAATGGTTTTTTGAAGCTCAGAAATTATCCATTTAGACCATAGAGGTAATTTCTCAAAGTCTATATTTTTTTGAGAGCTATAGTTATAATTTTCAAGATTCATTAAAACAAATCTGCTGGCATTCCAAACTTTATTAATAAAATGTTTAAACCCTTCTATACGGGCTTCCGAAAGTTTAATATCTCTTCCTTGAGCAGCAAGAGCAACAAGAGTGAATCTTAAAGCATCTGTTCCGTATTTTTCTATCATTTCTAAAGGATCTATGACATTTCCTCTACTTTTGCTCATTTTTTGCCCTTTTTCATCACGAACAAGAGCATGGATATAAACCTTTTCAAATGGAATCTGTCCCATAAAGTGGATTCCCATCATAATCATTCTGGCAACCCAGAAGAAAATAATATCAAAGCTGGTTACCAAAACTGAAGTGGGATAAAAAGTAAATAAAATCTTGTTTTTTTCAGGCCATCCCATAGTAGAAAAAGGCCAGAGAGCTGAAGAAAACCATGTATCAAGAACATCTTCTTCTCTTTTTAAATCAATGGACCCACAATTAGGACATTTTTTAACTTCATCCTCTTTACTTACAATAATCTCTCCACAGGAATTACAATACCAAACAGGAATTCTGTGTCCCCACCAGATCTGTCTTGAGATACACCAGTCTCTTATATTTCTCATCCAATCATAGTAAAGATTGGTCCAATTTTCTGGAACAAATTTTATGAATCCATATTCTACTGCAGCGGTAGCAGGCTGAGCTAAAGGTTTAGTAGAAACAAACCATTGTTTAGAAATTAAAGGTTCTATTACTGTGTTGCACCTGTAACAATGTCCTAAAACTAACTGATAATCTTCTTCTTTTTCTAAAAGCCCCTGAGCTTTTAAATCTTCTACCACTTTTTTACGAGCCTCAAACCTATCAAGACCAGCATAAGCTCCTGCTTCTTCTGTCATCCTTCCAAATTCATTTATAACTTTTACAAAAGGTAAATTATGTCTTTTAGCTATTTCAAAATCTGTAAAATCATGGGCAGGCGTAACCTTTACCGCACCTGTTCCAAATTCAGGATCTACAATTTTATCTGCAATAATAGGAATTACTCTGTTTACTAAAGGTAATATAAGATTTTTACCAATAAGATGCTTATACCTATCATCTTCAGGATTTACAGCAACGGCAGTATCTCCAAGCATAGTTTCAGGTCTGGTAGTAGCAACTATGATATAACCTGATCCGTCTTCAAAAGGATATTTAAGATACCAAAGTTTCCCAGGAACTGTTTCAAATTCAACTTCTAAATCTGCTAAAGCTGTCTGACATCGTGGACACCAATTAATAATATAATCTCCTCTATAAATTAATCCCTCTTCCCAAAGCCTTACAAAGACCTCTTTAACTGCTCTTGATAATCCCTCATCCATAGTAAATCTTTGATAAGACCAGCTACAACTGGCTCCCAATTTTTTAAGCTGTTCTATAATACGATTACCATACTGTTCTTTCCATTTCCATACTCTTTCTAAAAATTTTTCTCTACCAAGATCATGTCTTGTTAGCCCTTCCTTAGCTATTTCTCTTTCTACTACATTTTGAGTAGCAATGCCTGCATGATCTGTTCCTGGAATCCATAAAACGTCATATCCGTCCATACGTTTATATCTTGCTAAAACATCCTGAATAGTATTATTTAAAGCATGTCCTATATGCAAAACCCCTGTAACATTAGGCGGAGGAATTACCATAGAAAACTTGGGTTTTCTTTCATCATAGGTAGGCTCAAAATAACCTTTTTCTTCCCAAATCTTATACCATTTTTCCTCAACTTTTTTAGGATTATAACTCTTTTCTAAAAACTCACCCTCCAAAATTCATCCCTCCTTCCTTAATTTTTGGTAATAATTTGGGTTCCCAAACCTTCATCAGTAAAAAGTTCTATAATTAAACTATGAGGAATTCTTCCATCTATTATATGAGTCTTTTTAACTCCAGCTAATAAAGCCTTTCTTGCACTTTTTAATTTAGGGATCATACCACCTTTGGCAATCCCTTTTTCTATTAAGTTCTCTATTTCGTCTAAATATAAAGTTGAAATTAACTTTCCTTTTTCATCTTTAACTCCTTCCACATCAGAAAGATAAATCAATTTTTCAGCAGATAAAGCTCCTGCTAAAGCTCCTGCCACAAGATCAGCATTGATATTATAAGCTTCACCATCAGGACCTATTCCTACAGGAGCAATTACAGGAATAAAACCTCTTTCTATGAGAGTATAAAGCACTTGAGGATTTACTTCTTTTACCTTCCCTACCCTTCCTATATCAATAATTTCAGGGGGTCTATCTTCTCCTGAATATTTATAAATATGCATCTTTTCTGCTACAATAAGATCTCCATCTCTTCCAGAAAGACCAACTGCTTTTCCTCCAGCTTTGTTAATAAGACTCACTATATTTTTATTTACTGTTCCAACTAAAACCATTTCTACCACACTCATAGTTTCTTCATCTGTGACCCTTTGTCCTTCAATAAAAACAGGCCTTAATCCCATTTTTTCCATTACTTTATTAATTTGAGGACCACCTCCATGCACAATAATAGGCTGAATTCCTACATATTTCATCAATACTATATCCTGGGCAAAGGCTGATTTTAAGTTCTCATCAACCATAGCATGCCCACCGTATTTAATTACCATTATTTTGTTATAAAATTCTCTAAAATAAGGTAAAGCTGAAATAAGAATTCTGGCTTTTTCTAAAATCTCCATTTTATCTTTCCTTTACCATAAAGCCGGAGCATGAACAATATAACATTTCATAGGTTTATTCCCTTTAACCCTTACTCCATGTTCCTCTTTTGGAGACACTACTATTATATCCTCTTTTTTTAGCTCCTGCCATTCTTTATTCAAATATATTTCTCCTTCCCCTTCTAAAACAAATATAGTATCTACTTCTTTTTCATGAGTATGAACTGAAATCTCTACACCTGGTTGAATCTCCAATACAGTAATGCTTAATTCTGGTTGTTTTTCTTTGGTAACTATAAAACCTATTTTTACTCCCTTAAATTTTGGGTGGTCTTTCATCTCCACTTCTTTTAAATTAATTAAAAATCCCATTTATTGTCTTCCTATATAAACTTATTTATTAATTCTACTTTTTACTTTATAAATCACAGCGATAGGAAAATCATCTAAAACCAGTTTAAAATATTTAGGATTGTATTGTCTTAAAATAAACATCTTGTTAAACAGAGTATTTGCCACTTTTGAATCCATAATAAATAATGCAACTTGATTAGTATTAACTTTGATTATTTCTATTACATAACCCCTGTCAAAAAATTTTTTTTCCTTTAACTTTTTTTGATCTTTTATATATACTTTACTAATAGCTAAAACCTTTTGCCCTGCAAATATAACTCCATTTTCAAGATCAATTTTAGCTCCTATATCTTGGCAATATAAAATATTATTTAAAAATTCACACCTATGAGGTGTAAGAATTCTTGCAAAGATCCCTCTTTTTTTATCAAAATTATAACTTCCAAAATAATGAATCCAAGCAAATTTGCTTATTAAATCGCGAGTAAAAATCCAATAAACAGGGGTTTTTATCTCTTTAGCGTATCTACCTTCTCTAATATCTTTAACCAAATCTTTGGCTTTTATTCCTTTTTTTAATTCTTCAGCAACTCCTTTTAATCCAAGATTGCTTATAAAGGAGGTTATATACCATGCTTCCTTTGGATCAGAAGTGGTAAAACTTCTTGCTATAAAATAAGTCTTAGGAGTTCCCTGAGAACCCCCATCATGAAAAGTAGTTCTTCTTGAATAAAGCTGAAAGGCATAACCATAATCCCACCAGGTCCATATAGCAGAATTTTTAGGAGTATGAATTTTTATGTATTCCATATCTTTAACCAGAGGTGCAAAAACCTTGGGATAACTTGTAAGCCCTAAAACAGGCCTCTGAGCAAGAAGTGTGATTATAAATAAACCACTACCAACTAAATGACAAATTTTACTTTGCTTTTCTTTTTCATTGAATAAAGATAAATAAGGCATTATTTTAACAAACAAAAAATGAACTATAAAACCCAATCCAATTCCTATAAAAGGAGCTAAATACATAACAAATCTCGCTCCAGAAACAAAAGACAAAAATCCAATTCCTAAAAAAGGAAAAAGAAAAATGAGTTTTCTAAAATCACATAAGAAAGCTATTATTATACCTATTAGACCCAAAATTCCTAAAATAAGACTAAAAGTAACATTTTCTATAACTTCTTTAAAACTCAATCTTTGTAATTCAGAAATAGACATAAATATATTTGGAAAATCTTTAAATAAAATATCTACACTGGAGGGGTTTTTAATATTAAAAACCAAGGTTTTTACTTGATCGTAGAGTTGAACAGGACCTTTGTATAAATACCAAATTTGAGGCAAAATTAAAATTAAGACAAAAATAACATCTTCTTTATTCCAATCTAATTTTTTATCCCAGAAACATCTAATTAAAAACATAAGTATTAATACAAAAATTAAATTGGTATGAGCATACCATAAGTAGTAAAAAAAGCATGTAAATGTAGCTAAGATTACCCACAGATATTTCTTTTTTTTATTAGTTGTTTGGAAAAATTTATAAAATATGTAAGCAATCAGAAAAGGCCATGTTAAATTAAAAACATCATGATCCAATCTCATAAGATTAGTTCTTGCAAGATACATAGGAGCTGAAACTGCTATCAGACTTCCTATTAAACCTGCATAAGGATAACCTAAATCTTTAAAATAAAAAAAAATGGGAAAAGCTACAGAAATAGCTAAAATAGGAATTAGGTACCAAGTAAGTTTTTCTAAAGAAATATTAAACCAAGAAGAGAGATGAGCCCATATCCAACTTATAAAAGTGCCTGCAATAGTATATTTAGAATAAAATTTCTCGTCATCTACTTTGGCTTGAGAGGAATTGTCAGGGAAAAATCTATAATTATCTATTTCTCCAGGTTTAAAAATGCCTTCTTTAATATCTTGTGCTAATCTTGCAAAATAAAAAGAATCATATTCACTATAAAGGGGATTATTTTTATAAAAATAAAACTCTTTATTTGCTTGCCAAATTTTTATATCATCAAATCTTATATAAAGACCAAAAATAAGAACAATTAAAAGAAGAAATAAAAAATAAATATTTTCTAATTTATTCATTTTTATCTCCAAAAAGGGCTTATAAATTTTATAAAAAGAGATTATATAAAATTTTCCATGAAAAACAAGATCTTTAACTGATTATATTTAAACTTGCTTAGGTAAAAAGCTTGGTTAAAATTTAAAATATGGAATATACAAAAGAGCAAAGAAGAATTATAGAAACACCTGGAAATCTTTTAATAATAGCAGGTCCTGGAACAGGGAAAACTTATACTTTAATAGGAAAAGTCCATTCTCTTTTAGATTTTGTTTCACCTGAAAAAATTTTAGTTTTAACCTATTCTGTAAAAACATCTCAAGAATTAAAGGTCAGATTTCAGAAATCAGGTTTATCGGATATAAAAATTGATACTTTTCATGGATTAGCCTATGATTTATGGAAAGAGCACTTTCAAAAAACTCCCAATCTTATCTCAGAAAAAGAAAAATCCTCTATAATAAAAAAACTTTTTAAAAAAAACAAAAACTCTTTTAAAGACCCTAAAAATAAAGAAATTTATTTCCAATATTTAAAAAAGAATAATTTATTGGATTTTGAACTCTTGCTTTATGAAGTTTCTCAATTTAATTTTTTGGATTTTAAAGATCATTATATAATTATTGATGAGTTTCAAGATCTCTCTTCAGATATTTTAAACTTTCTTAAAATTTTTAAAAAAGCTGTTTTTATCCTTTTCGGAGATCCTAATCAATCTATCTATAGTTTTAAAAATGTAAATCTAAAAGAACTTTACAATTTCTGGAAAAATTTCAGACCTGATTTAAAAATTTTAAGTTTATCTTTAAGTTTTAGATGTCCTGAAAATATTTTAAAATATGCAGAAACTTTTAAAAATGCTCCTTGGGAAGTTCCTTCCTATAAAGCTCTTAAAAAAGAAGGAATTGTTCAGGGTTTTTTCTTTAAAAATACCTATGAAGAAGTAGATTTTTTAATAAAACTGATAAAAAATCTTTTAGGAGGTCTTCAATTAGAAGAACAAAAGTATGATACTGTTTCACCCAATGATATTTTTATCCTTTCAAGAATTAAAAATGTGTTTTTACCTTTAAAAAATAGTTTTCAAAAATCTGGAATTCCTGTAAATCTTGCTGAAGAAGAAGCTAATTTGATTTTTGAAAGGATTCAAGAAATAGTAAATATTTTAAAAACCTCTTCTATACCTGTAGAAGATCATTTAAAAAACTTAAATTCCGAAATAAAAGTTTTTCTTGAAAATCTTTGGGCTTTATCTTTTAATGATAAAGAAAAGTTTTTAGCTTATTTAACCAGTCTAACTCCTTCTGATTTTTTAAATACCAATAAAGAAGGAATTAATTTTCTCTCCATTCATGCTTCTAAAGGATTGGAAGCAGAATATGTAATTTTAGTAGGAGCTGAGGCTGATTTAATCCCATTAAAGATTTTTAAAGATACATTGGAAGAGGAAGAAAAAAGATTGGTTTATGTAGCATTAACCAGAGCTAAAAAAGGTTTTTATTTTACAGCTACCAATCAAAGAAAAATATTTTATTTTAATTTAAATAAAGGTCTATCACCGTATTTTAAAAATTTTCCTCTTAAAATATTTAAGCCCAAACCCAGAAAACCCAAGCAAACAGGTTTATTTTAATCTCTTAAATCAAATTTTTCTTTTTGGGCAACTTGTCTCATTTTTGCTAAAGCTTTTTTTTCTATCTGTCTAATTCTTTCACGAGAAACTTTAAACATATAACCTATTTCTTCCAAAGTATAGCCTTCATATTCTCCTAAACCAAATCTCATGCGGATTATTTTTTCTTCTCTTGGAGAAAGAGTAGCTAAAAATTTCTTTATTTTTTCAGAAACATCTTTTTTTCTTGTAGAATCATAAGGAGATGGACTTTTTTTATTTTCTATAAAATTCCCGAGAGTGCTATCTTCATCTCCTATAGGTGTCTCAAGTGAAACAGGTTCCTTAGAAGTTTCAAAAATTACCAATATTTTTTCATAAGGAACACCTGTTCTTTCAGCAAGCTCTTCAGGAGTGGGTTCTCTTTTTAATTCTTTAGATAGTTCATAAAATACTTTGAAAACTTGATTTCTCAATTCCAAGAAATGGACAGGTAATCTTATAGTGCGGGTTTTATCTAAAATAGCCCTTGTAATAGATTGTCTAATCCACCAAGAAGCATAAGTGCTAAATTTATTGCCCTTTCTATAGTCAAAACGATAAACTGCTCTCATTAAACCAAGATTCCCTTCCTGAATTAAATCAGCCAAGGATAATCCCTGTCTGATATATTTCTTGGCAATAGAAACTACTAATCTAAGATTAGCTTTTACCATTTCATCTTTGGCTCTTTCAATTTGATTTATATATTTTTTAATCTTGGCACAAAGATTTAGAATATCTTTGTGCTTTTCTTTTTCTGAAGAGATCTTCTTATATTTTTTTTCACATGTTTTAACCATATCTTCTAAATAATTTACATAAATTTTCTTAGGTTTTAAATTGGGATCTTTTCTTTTCCAATCTTCTATAGTTTGTTTAAGCTCTTTTATTTCAGGATAATTAAGTTTGGACTTTTCTATTAAATTAATAATACTATCAAAACCTTCTCTTATTTGTTTAGATAATTCTTCTTCTCTTTCAGGAGTAAGAAGATCATACTTGCCCATTTCTTTTAAATAAAATGAAAGTAATTCCTCACTTCCTGGTTCAGAAATAGTTTCTTCTTCCTCAAGTTCACCCTCTACAAAAGTGGTTAATTCTTTCATTTTATCATGAGCTTTTTTCTCTATATATTCTTCTTTTTCATAAGGATCCATATCTTTTAATTCTATTCCATAGCTTTCAAGAAGATCAAAAATTTCTTCCATTTTATCAGGATCGTTATATTCTTCTGGAAGAAGCTTATTTAATAGATCATAAGTAAGCTGTCCAGATTTTCCTAATTCTAAAATTTTTTCATTTAAACCTTTATTAGCCATTTTAACCCTACCACCTCTCCTCTTTTAATTTTTTAGTGTTATATTTTTTATAAGCTGTTTAAAACATAAAACATAGTTTATAAATATTCAATGGTAAATAATTTATTACTAAAATTTCTAACCTATCTTTTAGCATATCATCCAGAAGAATTCGGTTTAATTCCTGATAATAATGGATTTTTTAAAATTAAAGAAATTTTTCAAGTCCTAATTTTTACTAAAAAATTTAAAAAAGTAAACTTACAAACATTAAAACAGGTTTTTTCTTATTATTACAGAGATTTTTTTGAATTTTTGGAAAATTTCAATTTGGTAAAAGCTAAAAATACCTTCTATTCACCTCCTGTAAAAATAAATTTATCCCAAATTTATAATTTTAATAATTTTTGGAGTTTTGTCAAGCCAAAAATTTGGCTTAAAATCTCCATAGATGGAATTTGGAAACCTTACAATCAGAAAATTCCTCTTTTTGCAGATAAAGAACTTGCAGAAAATTGGGCTAAAGTTAAAGGTGCTCTGGTTATACAGATTAATCCTAAATTTATATCTGAGGATACAGAAGTTTTACAATTTGGAGATAACATTTTTTTAGTAGAAAAACTTCCTTATTCTGCTTTAAAAGGACCTCCTATAGATAATAAATTTCTTAAAAAATACGGCCCTAAGGAAAAAACTCCAGAAAAGCCTGAACCTATTACATTTTTTAAAGAACCTTTAATTTTTGAAACCAAAAATGACTTGGAAGATATACCCTTTAGAAAAATTACTTATGGAAAGAAAAAGGAAAGACCCTGGAAGAAATATCAAAAGAAAAAAGCAAAAGAAAAAGGAAAATTTTAATTTATTTTCCTACAGTTGCTATATAAATTACATTTTCTTCTTCATTTAAACCTAAAAGAACATTTATTTCCTCATCAAAAAAAGCCCCTATAGGACAGGCTTTTAAACCAAGAGCTTCACAAGCTAAAAGCAAATTTTGACAAATATGAGCTACATCCATAAATATATATCTTAAGCCTCTATTTCCATATTTAGAAATAGTCCTTCTTAAAACCGCAGACCAAATAAAAACCACACTTGCTGTAGCAACAAAAGTTTGTCCAAGAGCAAGTTTACTTAATACATCTCCTAAATATCCTTCCTGAAGCAAAGCTAAAGAAAAATCTTTTATCTCTAAATGATAAATACCAGGTGATATTTCTGAAGAAAAATTAATAGCTATATAAGTTTCTATGGGATACAGAGCTCCAGCTGAAGGAGCAGTTCTTAATAAATAAGGTCCTGCTCTACCTGTAATTCCTTGTACAGCATAACAAAGTAGAGAAATTTCTTTTAAGCTGATAGGATATTTTTTATAATCTCTGTTGCTCCTCCTTTTAGATAAAATTTCAAAAAGATTAGGAGTGGAAGAAATAGTTTCTAAGGATAGTTTTATTTTGGTAGCTGAAGGATATTCTTTGAAAGGAAAAGCCGGCTCTACAGGAACCTCTTTTAGAATAGGTTTTCTTAAAGAAAAATTGGTACTTTTTAAAAATTCATAAGCCTTTGTTCTTTTTAACACTTTTTTCCTCCTTGTCTAAAAGTTTTTCTAAAAATCTTGCAATTATTAGAATTTCATCAAAATAAGATTTTTTCTTATATTTCTTGGAGATCCTCTGTTTTCTTTTGATTATATATAAAATTTTATAAGTATCTCTAAGCATATCCATAGCTTTTTCAAAAAAAACTCTGTTAAATCTGAAAGTAAAAAATAAAGCCCAGAATAATTTCAAAAGATCCTGCCTATCAAAACCAGGAATTCTCTTAAAAGAGAGAGGATTGTAAGGCCGATTTATAAGAGGTAAAAAAGCAAAAGTAAACAATATCACCCTTTGCTCTAAGGTTAGTTTATTCTCCTTTCCCAAAAATTTTAAAGTTTTAAACAACAATATTTCATTAAATTTTGAGTTTTTAAAAAGTTTTTTATAAAAAGGATATATTTCATAAAGTAAACCGCTTTCTTTTAAAAGAACAAACCAGCTATGGACCCAAAAGCCTGCTATATCTTTTAAAATTTCATCTCTTAATCTTTCCCAGGTCACTTTTTTGATAAGAGATTTATTTTTTAATATTGCTTCCCAAGTTTCAGGTTCTATATTAAAGCCCAAGCGAGAGGCATGTCTAATTGCTCTTAGCATTCTTATAGGATCTTTTTCAAATCTTTTAGAGGGTTCACCTATTACCCTAACTATTCCTTTTTTTAAATCTTTTAAACCACCTACATAATCTATAATTTGTTGATTATTTATATCATAAAATAGAGCATTTATAGTAAGATCTCTTCTGAAAGCGTCTTCTTCAGGTGTTCCATAATTATCTTTTATTTTATTATCCAGTTCTTCTCTTCCTCTAAAAGTGGTGATTTCTACATACTTATTTTTATTTAAATAAACATGAACAATAGGGAATCTCCTTCCTATTATTTGACTTCTGGGAAAAATTTCTATAATTTCTTCAGGGGTAGCAGTAGTTCCTATATCATAATCCTTAGGAGTAAGCCCTACTAATAGATCCCTTACACAACCTCCTACCAAATAGGTAGTATACCCTTTTTTTTGAAGTTTTTTAATAATTTTTATAATCCTTTTAGGAATTTTTTTATTAAACACTATTTTAATCTTCAGAAGAATAATGCTTTTTTAGATGAATCTGAATAGCAGAAATGGCAGCAGGGGTGACTCCTGGAATTCTCATAGCCTGACCAATAGAAGTAGGTCTGATTCTGCTAAATTTTTCTCTCATTTCATTAGAAAGCCCTGGAATTTCGTAATAATTTAAATCTTCAGGAAGTTTCATGCTTTCAAGTTTTTTGAATTTTTCCACCTCACGAAGTTGCTTTTCTATATATCCACTATATTTTATTTCTGTTTCTACCTCAGAAAGGATATCAGAAGAATATTCTTTTAACTCAGGAATTAAATCCACCAGAGCTTGTATTTCTACTTCAGGTCTTCTTAACAATTCATAGAGTCTAATACCTGTTTTTAAAGGTGTAGAACCTATTTTTTCTAAATAAGCATTTATAAAACTGGGAGATATCTTGGTCTCTTTTAAGAATTGAGTAATTTTTTGAAGTTTTTCTTTTTTATCTAAGTATAAGCTCCATCTCTTATCATCAACCAATCCTAATTTTCTTCCTATTTCTGTAAGTCTTAAATCAGCGTTATCTTCTCTTAAAAGGAGTCTATATTCTGCACGGGAAGTAAACATTCTATAAGGTTCATCAGTGCCTTTGGTTACAAGATCATCTATAAGAACTCCTATATAGGCTTGAGAACGATCTAAAATAAGAGGTTCTTCCTCTTTTACATAAAGTGCTGCATTTATTCCTGCTATTAATCCCTGAGCAGCAGCTTCTTCATATCCAGTGGTTCCATTAATCTGACCTGCAAAAAATAAACCAGAAATAAGCTTGGTTTCCAAAGAATGTTTAATTTGGACAGGATTTACATAATCATGTTCTATTCCGTAACCAGGTCTTAAAATTTCAGCTTTCTCAAGCCCTGGTATACTTCTTATCATCTCCCATTGAACATCTATAGGAAGACTGGTGCTTATTCCATTAGGATAAACTTCTATAGTATCCAGACCTTCCGGTTCAATAAAAATTTGATGTCTTTCTTTATCAGGAAATCTAAAAACTTTATCTTCTATAGAAGGACAATATCTGACTCCTCTCCCTTTAATTTTTCCTGTAAATAAAGGAGATCTATCTAAGGCATTTTTAATAATCTTATGAGTTTTTTCAGTAGTATAAGTAATAAAACAGGGGACTTGAGGGAGAGGTGGTCTTTTCCCTTTATTTTTAAAAGAGAATAAAGGTGGTGGAAAATCTCCCCATTGTATTTCTAATTTGCTATAATCTATAGTTCTTCCATCAAGTCTGGCGCAGGTCCCGGTTTTAAACCTTCCAAGTTCAAAACCAAGTTCTTTTAAATTTTCTGCTAATTTATTGGAAGGAGGATCCCCCATTCTTCCAGCAGGAAAATGTTCTAAACCTATATGGATGAGCCCATGTAAAAAGGTTCCAGGAGCAATAACCACTGTTTTAGCTCCAAATTGTTCTTTTGCTTTAGTTTCTACTCCAATTATTTTTTTATCTTTAATTAAAAGTCTGGTGACAAGTCCTTGTTTTATATAAAGATTGGGAACTCTTTCTAAAATTCTTTTCATTCTTTCTTGATATCTAAATCTGTCTGCCTGAGCACGGGTTGCTCTTACAGCAGGACCTTTTTTAGTATTAAGTTTTCTGAATTGAATACCTGTTTCATCTATTGCTAAAGCCATTTCACCGCCAAGAGCATCTATCTCTTTTACCAAATGTCCTTTTCCTATACCTCCTATAGAAGGATTACAGCTCATAGCTCCTATACGTTCAAGATTAACAGTTATTAATAAGGTTTTACATCCCATTCTACTTGCTGCTAAACACGCTTCTATTCCTGCATGCCCTGCTCCAATAACAATCACATCAAAATTATCTAAAAATATCATACCCAGCTTCATCCTCCCTAAAGGGTTTGTTTTTATATTAAATATAACCCCTATTTTCATTTTTAGGAATGGTTGAAAAAATTATAAAGGGATTTACTATTAACTTCATGAAAAAACAAAGGCTCTATTATTCCTTAAATGAATTTTTAAAAGAAAAGTTTGGAGAAAAAGTAAAAAAAATCCCCCTTGATGCAGGTTTATCCTGTCCTAATAGAGATGGAACTAAAGGGTACGGAGGTTGTATTTACTGTGATCCTAAAGGCTCTGGGACAGGTCTATTTAAAGAAGGCAAATCTTTGGAAGAGCAAGTTAAATTATTTTTGGAAATTTTTAAAAAGAAAAAATTTAAAAAATTTATTGCCTATTTCCAGTCCTTCTGTAATACTTATGCTCCTTTAGAAAAGCTAAAAGAAATTTATGATATAGTTTATTTAGATCCCTCTATAGTAGGTTTAGCTATTGGCACCCGTCCTGATTGTATAGATGAAAATATCGCCAAGCTTTTAAAATCTTATCAAGAAAAAGGCTATTATCTTTGGATAGAATTGGGATTGCAAAGTATGCATAACCAGACACTAAAACTTATTAACAGAGGTCACACCTTTGAAGATTTTTTACAGGGTTATAATTTGCTTAAAAAATACGATATTCCTGTAGTAGTGCATATTATTTTTGGTTTACCTGGGGAAACTAAAGAGATGATGTTAGAAACTGTTAAAACCTTAGCCAAACTCAAAATAGATGGTATAAAATTTCACGCTCTATATATAGTAAAGGGTTCTAAAATGGCAGAATTGTATTTAAAAGGCAAATATAACCCCTTAGAAATGGAGTTTTATGCAAATCTTGTAGCAGAAGCTTTAACCTACCTTCCTCCTACTACAGTAATTCATAGACTATGTTCTGAAGCACGTAAAGAAGATATCTTAGCCCCTTTATGGGTTAGCAGAAAAATGGAAGTTATTAATTTAATCAGAAAGATAATGAGCAAAAAAGAATTATATCAGGGCAAAAATTACACAGAATAATCTTATTAGTGCTCTATCTGTAAATTATTGATAATTTTTTTTACTCCTGGAACACTTTTAACAATCTTTATTGCTTTCATTCTCTGTTTTTCATTTTTTACTACACCTGTAAGAGTAACCACTCCGTTTACTGTATCTACATCTATAGAAAAAGCTTTAAGTTCTGGATCTTCTATAAGTTTAAGCTTGATTTTAGCAGTAATCTTAGCATCATCTATCTGGGTTCCTACACTTCTTGGATCAGTAGCAACTTTATAACCTCCATAAGCTCCTACCCCAACTAAAACCCACCCACAACCATAACAAAAAAGAACAGGTAAAAGAATTAGAAACAAAAATACTTTTTTACTTAATTTAGCTTGATTTTTTCCGATAAATTTATTAAAATATAATTTAAACATCAGGAGGCTCCTTATGAAAATTGATCCTAAAATTTTAAACCAGATAAATTTTAACATAGATTCTAAAAGTTTAAATAGAAATTTTAAGACAAATTTTGAAGACTATCTTAAAGTAGCCCTTGAAAAATTAGAAACTCATGAATTTTTACAAAAATCTCAAGAGGAAAAATTTTCTTACATTTATCAAAAGTTAGAGGAAAGTTCTAAAATCTTGGAAAATTTAGGAGAAAAAAAGATTAATTATTCAACATCTGAAACAATAGGAGATTATCTTTTAATTCAGGCTTTAGAGATTAATAAGCTTTTAGAAACTCTTCCAGAATCCTCTTTAAAAAATCTTTTAAAAGACTGGGCTTTCTTTATAGGAATTGAAGCACAAAAAATTAAAGAAGGTTTCTATTCCTAAGGTTATTTTTTTAAAGCAAGGTCTAATAATTTTTGAATAAGAGTTTCAAAGGTATATCCAGCTACTTTTGCTGCTAAAGGTAATAAACTTGTCTCTGTCATTCCTGGAATTGTATTTGTTTCAAGAACATAAATTTTTTCTCCTACAATTATCATATCAGTTCTACTATAATGTCTCAATCTCAAAGTATTATGAGCTTTGAGTCCATATTCCTGAGCTTTTTTAGTCAGACTTTCAGGTAATACTGCAGGACATATTTCTTCTGCAAGTCCGGGAGTATATTTAGTCTTGTAATCAAAAGTTTCAGAGGCTTTAGGAACAATTTCAACCACAGGTAAAGGTTTGTCATCCAAAATTCCTACAGTTATTTCTCTACCTTTTAAATATTCTTCTAACAAAATTTCATTATCTATGCTAAAAGCTCTTTCCAAAGCTTCTTTTAAATCTTCCTCTTTTTTGACTATACTTAATCCTACACTTGATCCCTGAGTAGCTGGTTTTACTACTAAAGGGTATCCTAAACCTTTAGCAAAATCTGCAATATCAGAAAACAGGCTGTTTTTAAAAAAAATCTTTCCTTTAGGGACGGGTAAACCAGCAGATTCGTAAAGTTTTTTGGAAAGGCCTTTATGCATAGCAAGTGCACTTCCTAAAACCCCTGACCCCTGATAAGGAAGACCTATAGAATCTAAAAATCCTTGTAAAGTCCCATCTTCTCCTCCTGGACCATGCATTACCAAAAAAGCACAATCAAATTCTTTGGCTCTTTGTGCAATTATTGGCAAATCAGTAGCTGGATCAAAAAATTCATATTTATGCCCTAATTTTTCTAAAGCTTTTTTAACAGATTCTACACCTTTTAAAGAAATCTCTCTTTCAGAAGATTTTCCACCAGCAAGAAGTGCTATTTTCAATATTCTTGTAGAGGACATTTTTTACCTCCTTAATCTTTTCTAATTCTAATACTTTCTCAGGAGAAAAAGGAAGTTTGTTAAAAATGCGATTTTCAATAAGATAAGTAATTTTTTCCAAAAATTGCAATCTGGCAAGAGATTTAGGATTCCTTCCATACCTTTCTTTAAGATCAATAAATCTTTCTTTTAAACTAACAATTTGCTCGTGTTTAACCCTTTTATCAGCGTAAAAGACAATTTCATCTTCTTTAATAGGTGAATACAAATCTAAATTCAAATAAATATGATTTTTTACAATTTCTGCTACTCTTTTATATCCTAAACTTTTTAAAAGTTTGTAACCAGCTTCAGCGTGATTAATTCCTGTTAAAATTGACTCATACTTTTTGATATCATGTAAAAGTGCACCTGCCAATAATAAAGGTAAATTTAAATCCTCTCCTTTTTCTTTTAAACAACCACCAATAAATAGAGAAACTAAAGCCACTTTTTCAGAATGTCTGATAATATGTTCTGGGACTTTTTCTTCTTTTAAAAGTTTATAGCATTCCTCTATAGACGGAATCATTTTTTAAGAAAATTTAAAAATATTAAAAACAAAGGCGCAGAAAATAAAACTCCATCTATTCTGTCAAGCATTCCTCCATGTCCCCAAATTATTCTACCAGAATCTTTTTTATTTACCATTCTTTTAAAAGCTGATTCAAAAAGATCTCCTATGGTTCCCACTATAGCTAAAAACCCTGCTATAAATAAATTAGTGAAATTAGGAAATAAATTCCAGAATTTGTTAAGTAATATTGCTATTATTACAGCTAAACATATTCCCCCAAAAAAACCTTCCCAGGTTTTCTTAGGAGAGATTTTTGGGAAAAAATGATGTTTTCCAAAGGCTTTACCTGTCAAATAAGCACCTGTATCATTAGCAAAGATTATTGAAAAAAAGTAAACCAGATATTCTCTTTTAAATTCTTGTAAAATTTCCCAAAAAGGGAAAAGACCTATAAAAAGATAGATAAGGCCTATTAAAAAAGGTAAAAAAAGTATTTTAAACTTTTCTTTTTCATAAGCAAATAAAAAAGGTAGAAAAGAAAAAAATAGAAATATATAAAATATATAAAACTTAGGAATATTTAAAATAGCAGATAAAAATAATCCCATAAGTAGCAGAACTTCACCCCAGAATAACCAGTAAAAAGAAAAGTGAAAAAGATTAGACCATTCATAATAACATATAAAAGCAGTAAATAAAATTAATACCAAAAGAATAGACAAAGAAGCTTTAAAAAGAAGTAAAATAAGAATAGGAAAAAGAATTAAAGCAGTAATAAATCTTTTAAAATTCATAAATTCTGCCAAATCTTCTTTCTCTTTGTTGATAAGAATAAAGGGCTTTTATATACTCTTTCTCATCAAAATCAGGCCAACAAATAGGAGTAAAATAAAATTCTGTATAAGCCATCTGGAAAAGCAAAAAATTGGAAATTCTGAGCTCTCCACTTGTTCTTATAAGAAGATCAGGATCAGGTAAATCTGCAGTATAAAGAAATTTTCTAAATAATTTTTCATTTATTTCTTCAGGGTCAACCTCTCCTTTTTTAACTTTATCAGCTATTATTTTAGTAGCTCTTATAATTTCAGTCCTTCCCCCATAACTAAGAGCTAAACAAAGTTTCATTTTCTTATTTTCCTTAGTAACATCTTCTGTATATTTAATTCTTTTTTGCAAGTCTTTTGGAAAATCTTCTATATCACCTATAGCTACAAATTTTATCTCTTTTTTTTGCATGTTTTCTAATTCATTTTCCAAATAGAATTTTAAAAGTTCAAAAATAGTTTCTATTTCACTCTTAGGTCTTTCCCAGTTTTCTTTGGAAAAAGCAAAAAGAGTAAGAACAGGAATACCGAGCTCATAGGTTTTTAAAATGATTTTTTTAGCAGTTTCTACTCCCTTTTTATGTCCATATATACGGGGCAACCCTTTTTTTTTAGCCCATCTGCCATTTCCATCCATAATAATAGCAACATGCTCAGGAAGCTTTGACGGATCTAAAATCAGATCAAAATCTTGTGAGCTCATCATTAAACTGTTAAAATTTCTTTTTCTTTTTCTTTTAATAATTCATCTATTTTTTTTATATGTTCATCAGTTATTTTTTGAACCTTTTTTTCCAATTGAATATAGTCATCTTCAGAAATTTCACCTTTCTTTTTGGCTGTTTTAAATTTATCTAAAATATCTCTTCTTATATTTCTTATAGCGATTCTTGCTTCTTCAGCCAATTTACCTACTACTTTGGTTAACTCTTTTCTTCTTTCTTCTGTAAGTGGAGGTATAACAAGTTTTATGGTTTTTCCATCACTGGTAGGATTAATACCAAGATCCGACTTTTGAATAGCCTTTTCCATTTCTTTTACCAGATTAACATCCCAGGGTTGAATAACTATCATTTTTCCTTCTATGATATTAATAGTAGCTAACTGAGTAATAGGCATCTTGGTTCCATAGCAATCAACTTTAATTCCTTCCAAAAGAGAAATAGAAGCTCTTGAAGTTCTTATATGAGAAAGTTCTTCTTTAAAAGCCTTAACCCTTTTTTCCATTTTCTTCTTTGTTTCTTCTAAGGATTGATTCACGAAGTTCTCACCTCCTTTTTAAATTATTTAATCAAAGTCCCTACTTTTTCCCCTAAAAGTGCTTTTTTAATATTACCATATTTTAATAAGTTAAAAACTAAAACTGGAAGTTTATAATCTCTGGCTAAAGAAAAAGCTGTAGCATCCATAACTCTTAATTTTTTTTGCAAGGCTTCATCAAAAGTTAATTCATCAAATTTTTTAGCTGTAGGATCTTTAAAAGGATCTTTGTCATATACTCCATCAACCTTGGTGGCTTTAAATAAAATTTTTGCTTTTAATTCCAAAGCTCTTAAAACTGCAGCTGTATCTGTGGTAAAAAAAGGATTCCCGGTTCCACAAGCTAAAATGAGTATTCTACCTTTTTCCAAGTGTTTTAAAGCTTTTTCTCTTATATAAGTCTCTGCAACTTCTTTAACTTCCAAAGCTGACATTACTCTACAAGGAATATTTTTAGATTCTATAGCATCTTGAAGAGCCAGAGCATTTATTAAAGTTGCAAGCATACCCATATAATCTGCTCTGGCTCTATCCATTCCCTGTTTTTCTCCTGCTACACCTCTAAAAATATTTCCTCCACCAATAACTATTCCTATTTCAACACCATATTGATAAATTTCTTTTAATTCCTCTGCAATTTTATTGAGTACTTTATTATCAATACCAAAAGATTTATCCCCAAGTAAAGCTTCTCCAGAAATTTTAAGCAAAATCCTTTTATATTTCACTTCAGGCACTTCTTTTATTCCCCTATTTGATATCTACAAAATCTTTTAATTACTATCTTTTCTCCAGTCTTTGCTATAAGTTCATTTAACAAATCCTGAACAGTAATCTCTGGATTTTTAATAAAATCCTGTTCTAACAAAACATTTTCCTTATAAAACTTCTCTAACTTTCCTTCTATTATTTTTGGAATTATATTTTCAGGTTTTCCACTTTCTCTTAATTGCTCTTCATATATCTTTTTTTCTCTTTCTAAAATTTCTTGAGGCACCTGATCTCTGCTTACCGCTATAGGATTAGTAGCAGCAATTTGCATAGCTACATTGTGAGCAAATTCCTGAAATTCATCAGTTCTGGCAACAAAATCTGTTTCACAATTTACTTCTACTAAAACCCCTATTTTTTTATTACTATGAATATAAGCAGCAATTACCCCTTCACTGGCTTCTTTTCCTGCTCTTTTAGCAGCTATAGCTAAACCTCTTTTTCTTAAAATATCTACAGCTTTTTCTATATCTCCACCAGCTTCTTCCAAAGCTTTTTTGCAGTCTGAAAAACCAGCAGCAGTTCTTTCTCTAAGTTGTTTTATAAGTTCTAAACTAATTTTTGTCATAATTAACCTCCTTTTAAAATTTTTTATTCTTCAGGCATCTTAGAAGCTTCTTCTTCTAATTTCTCTTCCTTAGTCTCCTCAGCTAAAATTTCTTCTAAAATAGCCTCTGCCTTTTCTTCCTCACTTTGAAATTCTTCTTCTCCTACCATTTCCTCTTTATCACTCATAGCTGCTACTTTTTCTTTGTAAATTTCTAAACCTTCTAAGCAGGCATCAGCTATTTTACTGGTAAGAAGTTTTACAGCTCTTATAGCATCATCATTCCCTGGAATGATATAGTCTATTAGATCTGGATCACAATTTGTATCTACAATAGCTATTATAGGTATTCCAAGTTTTCTTGCTTCTTTTACAGCAATTTCTTCATGCACAGGATCAACTATATATAAAGCCTGAGGTAAGGTTTCCATATCTTTAATACCAGCCAAGTTTCTTTCTAATTTATTTTTTAAACGCTCTAACTTAAGTCTTTCTTTTTTAGGGAACCTCTCTATAGTTCCATCTTCAAACCAAGACTCAATTCTTTTGAGCTTTTCTACACTTTGTCTAATTGTTCTAAAATTAGTAAGTGTTCCACCAAGCCAACGATAATTTACATAATACATTCCGCATCTTTCAGCTTCAGTTTTAATAGTTTCTTGAGCCTGTTTTTTTGTTCCGACAAATAAAAGTTTTCCACCATTAGCTACTAAATTTACCACAAATTCATAGGCAATTTCAAAATACTTAAGAGTTTGCTGTAAATCAATAATGTGAATGCCGTTTCTTTCTCCAAAAATGAAGGGTTTCATTTTTGGATTCCATCTACGGGTCTGATGTCCAAAATGGACACCTGCTTCAAGAAGCTGTTTCATAGTAATGTGAGCCATAAAATTACCTCCTTTGGGGTTTTTTTCTTCCGTCTAAGGTGGACTAAAACCAAGCATCCCTTTAAAGGGACACCCCAACCCTTAGACGTGCTTTTTGTGTTTCCTAATTAAATCATGTTTTCTTTTTTTTGCAAGATTTTATCTTTATATTTTAAGAATTCTTTATTATTCTTCAAATATCTTGAAAAAATTTTTTTTAGGTGTTTAATTTTTTAAATTTAAAAAAATTTTGTAAGGGGTTTTTTATGAGATCAAATTCTAAAAAAGTTATAGGATTTATCTTAAGCCTAATTTTAATCTTTTTTATAATTTTCAAATTTAATAATTGTTTTTCAAAAGAAAAAAATAATGAAATATATAAATATCTTAAAATGTTTTCTCAGGTTTTAAGTTTGATAGAAGATAATTATGTAACAGATATAAGTCCCAAAAAATTGATCTACGGTGCTATAAATGGAATGCTAAATTCTCTTGATCCTTACTCTTGTTTAATGACACCTGAAGAGTATAAAGAGCTGGAAATAGAAACTAAAGGTAGTTTTACAGGAATTGGTATAGAGATAACTATGAAAGATGGAATTCTAACGGTTGTTGCTCCTATAGAAGATACCCCTGCATGGAAAGCTGGTATAAAACCTGGAGATAAAATTTTAAAAATAAATGATAAACCTACAAAAGGAATGTCTTTGTTAGAGGCTGTTAAGCTTTTAAGAGGACCAAAAGGAACAAAAGTTACCATTACCATATTAAGAAATGATAAAGATATCAAGGTTATCACTTTAACACGGGATGTTATTCCTATAAAAAGTGTAAAATACAAAATTTTAGAACCTGGTTATGCCTATGTTAGAATCACAAGTTTTCAAGAAAAAACCCCTGAAGAATTAGAAAAAGCTTTAGAAAAATTAGAAAGTAAGGAAAAAATCAAGGGTATTGTGTTAGATTTGAGATATAATCCAGGAGGTTTACTTTCCTCTGCTATAGATGTTGCTGATGAATTCTTAGATAAAGGTTTAATAGTTTCCATAAAAGGTAAAAATAAAAACAGCCAGATGGAATTTAGAGCTAAACCCAATCCTCCTAATGAAAAACATCATTATCCTATTGTTATTTTGATTAATCACGGAACAGCCTCTGCTTCTGAAATTGTTACAGGAGCTTTAAAAGATAATCATAGAGCTTTGGTATTAGGACAAAAAAGTTTTGGAAAAGGCAGAGTTCAAACAGTTATTCCATTGGAAGATGGTTATGCTGTAAAACTAACTACTGCTTTTTATTATACTCCCAATGGAGTTTGCATAGATAAGGTGGGAATAAAGCCTGATATAGAAATACCTGAAATGGAACTTAAAATAAAAAGTCATGAAGATGTAATTATGAGAACCACAGATCCTGAAAAGGATTTTCAGGTAAAAATGGCTCTTTCTATTTTAAAAAACATAAAAGAGATTTCTAAAATAGAGTATTGATGTTTGATTTAAAAATTTTTATTTTACTTACACCTCCTTTACTTCTTGCTTTAACAGTTCATGAGTTTTCTCATGGACTTGTGGCTTATTTATTAGGAGATCCTACTCCAAAGCTTGCTGATAGACTTTCTTTAAATCCTCTTAAACATTTGGATCCTTTGGGAACTATAACTCTTTTTATAACACAGGCTATAGGTTGGGCTAAACCTGTTCCTATTAATCCTAATTATTTTAAAAATCCCTGGAGAGACATGGCTTTGGTTTCTTTAGCAGGACCTTTATCCAACATAATTTTAGCCTTTATATTTGCTTTCTTTTTCCATCTGTTTGGTATTTTAAAGATTAATTTTTTAAATTTTCAAGTTTCAGAACCTTTAGCTTTGATGTGCTATTTAGGAGTAAAAATCAATATAGGATTGGGAGTTTTTAATCTTCTTCCTATACCTCCTTTAGATGGAAGTAAGATATTAGTAAAATTTCTCCCCTATTCTTTAAGAGCAAGTTATCTAAAATTGGAACTTTTTGGATTTTTTCTGATTTTATTTTTAGCTCTTACTGGTCTTTTATCCTATATAGTTTATCCTATCATTTCTTTTCTTTCTGATTTTGTTTTCTCTTTAACCTATTTCTAAAATTTCTATTTGTCCAATTAGACAAAGGTATCCATGTAAAATTCGTTTTTGATTAAAAAATACTCTTGCTTTTTTTGTTTTTTTATTACCATAGGATGTATAATTTCTATTAAAAAGTATCAGAAAGATATAAACAAAAAATCAAAGTTACCAGAGAAGTTTTCCCCAAAATATATTCATCAACTGATAAAATTTATAAAATTTTCTGCAATTGAAACAAATTAGCGATGATATTAAAAGCTTAAAAAATCCTGCGACTGCAAGCGCACTCCCTTATTACAACTCTGGCAGACATAATAGGAACTGGGATTTATTTAACAATAGCATATCAGATAATATCATTAATAAAATATCACTTTTTAAAAATTTTTAATAGACTTTTCATTTTTCTTTGGTATATTTTTTCATAATATTTAAAATTTTAATGGAGGTAAATTTATGAGCTCAAGAAAATTGCCTAAATTGAAAATAGGTGATCTTGAGGCTGAAATACCAATTATTCAAGGTGGAATGAGCGTAGGTATCTCTTTATCGGGATTGGCTTCAGCTGTAGCAAATGAAGGTGGTATAGGAGTTATTGGTGCTGCCGCAATTGGTATGCTTGAACCAGATTTTAAAACAAACTTTAAGGAAGCAAATAAAAGAGCATTAAGAAAAGAAATAAGAAAAGCAAAAGAAATGACAAAGGGCATTATAGGAGTTAATATAATGGTAGCTCTTTCAGATTTTGAGGAGCTTTTACTGGTAGCAATAGAAGAGAAAGCAGATCTTGTCTTTCTCGGTGCAGGTTTGCCATTAAAAGTTCCTTTTGAAGCTTTAAAAAATAGCTCCACAAAGGTTGTTCCTATTGTATCTTCTGCAAGGGCTGCTGATCTTATATTTAGATATTGGGCAAAACACTACAACCATGTTCCTGATGCTGTAGTTATTGAGGGTCCTTTAGCTGGAGGTCATCTTGGATTTAAAAGAGAACAGATTGATGATCCACGCTATAGCCTGGAAAATATTTTGCCAGAAGTTATATCTGTAATAAGAGTCTATGAAAAACAATTTGAAAAGAAAATCCCGATTATTGTCGCTGGTGGAATATATACTGGTGAAGACATTTATAAATTTATTCAAATGGGTGCTGATGGAGTTCAAATGGGTACACGATTTGTAGCAACTCATGAGTGCGATGCAGATGTCCGGTTTAAAGAAGCTTTTGTTAAGTGTAAAAAAGAAGATATAATAATAATAGATAGTCCTGTTGGTTTACCAGGAAGAGCAATAAAAAATAAATTTTTAGAAGAAGTTAAAGCTGGAATAAAAAAACCGATCAGGTTTTTATGGAAGTGTTTAAAACCTTGTGATTTTAAAAAAGTGCCATACTGTATTGCTTTAGCACTAACCAACGCAAAAAAAGGCAATTTGGAAGAGGGCTTTGCTTTTGCAGGAGCTAATGCATATAGAGTGGATAAGATTATTTCTGTTAAAGAGTTAATTGAAAGCTTATTGATAGAATATGAAAAAGCAGCCTCTGTATAAACCTTAGCGACTTCTTATCCATACAAGGTTTTTTCTTTTGCTTTATAGAGAAAAAGTGAGTTCATTCAGAGGTATATGTATCTGCAATACTACATATATAATGAGTTGTACTCTGAAGCAATTACTGCCGGAGAAGCTTACATCTCAAAAGAGCCATCAATCTGGGGAGGCCGACGGGACTCGAACCCGTGACACTCGGGGCCACAGCCCGATGCTCTACCAACTGAGCTACGGCCTCCAATAGTCATTATAAATTTAATATACCTTTTTAAAAAATCAATATACCTTTTGTTTAAAAATTGTTTATGATTTTTTTTCAAAAAATTAAATTATATAAAAATAATTTGATAAAAATTTCTTTTTTCTCTTGAATAAATCATTTAAGGATTTACATTTATGATACAAAATTTTTTAAAATTTAAAAGGAGGTTTATGAGAGAAGAGCTTGAAATTAATATTCCTGAAATCTCAGAAGGGGAAATAATAGATGTCCCTGAAATACTACCTTTAATGGCAATTAGAGATATTGTCCTTTTTCCTTCTATGGTAGTTCCTCTATTTGTTGGAAGACCTAAATCCTTAAAAGCTATAGAAGAAGCCTTAAACAAAGACAAACTCATTGCTTTGTCAACTCAAAAGAATTCTCGTATAGAAAATCCCAAGCCTGAAGATTTATACAAAATCGGCACCATAGGTCTGATTTTAAAAACCTTTAATATATCTGAAAACCGTTTAAAAGTGGTTGTTCAAGTTTTATCAAGGGTTGAAATTAAAGAATTTTTACAAACAGATCCTTATTTTAAAGTAAAAATAGAACCCTGTAAGGAAAAAGAGCCAGAAATTATTACCCCTGAAATTGAAGCTTTAATCCGCACTGTAAAAGAAAATATTGAAAAGCTATTAGCTTTAAAAGGAACTTTAAATTCAGAAATTTCTGCAGTTATTGAATCTATAGAAGAACCTGGAAGATTAGCAGATCTTATTACCATTTATCTTAAATTAAAGGTTAAACAAGCTCAAAATCTTCTTGAAACCCTTGATGGAGTAGAACGTTTAAAAACCATTTCTAAAATTTTATTACAGGAAATAGAAATAACCACTCTTCAAAACAAAATCCAAGCAGAGGCACAGGAGGAAATAGGGAGATCTCAGAGAGAATACTTTTTAAGAGAACAGCTTAGGGCTATAAAAAGAGAATTAGGGGAATTTGAAGATATAGAAAGTGAAATAGAAGAACTCCGTAAAAAGATTAAAAAAGCTAAAATGCCCAAACAAGTAGAAAAAGAAGCCTTAAAGCAATTAAATCGTCTTGAATTTATGCATCCGGATTCCTCTGAAGCTGCAGTAATCAGAAATTACTTAGAATGGCTCATAGAACTTCCCTGGAAAAAATCTACTAAAGATATTTTAGATTTAAAGCATGTAAAAAAAGTTTTGGATAAAGATCATTATAACTTGGAAAAAGTTAAAGATAGAATTTTAGAATTTTTAGCTGTTAAAAAAATAAATCCAAAAGCTAAAGGAGCTATAATTTGTTTTGTAGGACCTCCTGGAGTAGGTAAAACCAGTTTAGGAAGATCCATAGCTGAAGCTCTGGGAAGAAAATTTGTAAGAGCTGCTCTTGGAGGAATAAAAGACGAAGCAGAAATAAGAGGGCACAGAAGAACTTATGTAGGAGCTTTACCTGGCAGAATCATTCAGGGAATTAAACAAGCTGGTGTAAATAATCCTGTTTTTTTACTTGATGAAATTGATAAACTTTGCAGTGATTTTCACGGTGATCCAGCTGCTGCTCTTTTAGAAGTTTTAGATCCTGAACAAAATAAAGAATTTGTAGATCATTATTTAGATGTACCATTTGATCTGTCCAAAGTTCTTTTTATTGCTACAGCTAATATGACAGAACCTATTCCAAAGGTCCTTTTAGACCGTATGGAAGTAATATATCTATCTGGTTATACTTTTAAAGAAAAATTAGAAATAGCTAAAAGGCATCTTCTACCTAAATTGCTTAAAGACCATGGTTTAAAAAAGAAACTATTAAAAATCTCTGATAAAGTAATTTTAAAAATCATTGAAGAATATACCTTTGAGTCAGGAGTAAGAGAACTGGAAAGAAAGCTGGCCACTATTTGCAGAAAGATAGCAAGAAAACTCGCTGAAGGAGAAAAAGGACCTTTTGAAATTACTGAAGAAAATTTAACAGAATACTTAGGTCCCCCAGAGTATATAGAAGAATTAAAACAAGAAAAAGATGAAATCGGAGTAGCTACGGGTCTTGCTTGGACACCAAATGGTGGAGAGGTTTTATATGTAGAAGCTGTGACCATGCCTGGTAAGGGTAATTTAATTTTAACTGGTCATTTGGGAGATATTATGAAAGAAAGCGCTCAAGCAGCTCTTTCTTATATAAGATCCAGACACAAAGAACTTCAGTTAAGACCAGATTTTTATACTAAATATGATATACATGTACATGTCCCCTCTGGTGCTATCCCCAAGGATGGACCAAGTGCCGGAGTTACTATAGCTACTGCTATGATCTCCGCACTTACACAAAAACCTGTTTCAAAAGATTATGCAATGACAGGAGAAATTACTTTAAGAGGTAAAGTTTTACCTGTAGGAGGAATTAAAGAAAAATCCTTGGCTGCGCTGAGAAAAGGTATCAAAAAAGTTCTTATACCTTATAAAAATGCTAAAGATTTGGAAGATATCCCCAAAGATTTAAGGGAACAAATAGAATTCATATTTATTTCACATTTAGATGAAGTTATTAAATTGGTTATAAAAAATTAATTTTTATCTCTTTTCAAATTTTAATTTTTTGTAATAATATAATTTTTGAAAAAATTATGAATAAAAAGAAAAAAGATAGCCAAAAAAAAGGCCGTAAAAAAAAAGAAACACCCGAAAGTAGAAAACGAGAACTTTTAGAAGCTGTTGATGAAAATTGCAATCCTATTACTATTCTAAACCGTGAAGAAATTCATAACAAAGGGTATTTCCATAAAACTGTTCATATTTTCTTATTTAATAAAAATAGAGAGATTTATTTGCAAAAAAAATCGCAAATTGTTGAAGAAAATCCAGGCCTCTGGACATCTTCTGCTTCAGGACATGTTTTAGTAGGAGAAAGTTTTTTAATAACTGCTCAAAGAGAGTTAAAAGAGGAATTATCTATAAAGGTAAAATTAGAGGAAGTATTTAAAATAAATCCTACAGAAAGTCCTACCAGAGAATGTATAGCTCTTTTTGTAGGATATACTAACAAAATTCCCAAACCTAATCCTTTAGAGATTGAAGAAGGACGTTTCTTTTTGGTAGAAGAAGTAGATAAATTAATTCAAACTTCTCCTGAAATTTTCAGCCCATCTTTTAAATTTCTTTGGAAGAAATACTGGTCCTTAGTGACTCAAACAGAGCTGAAGGGAAAATAAGGCCTTCTTTTTCTATAACAGTTTTTAGTAGCTCTAAATCCCCATATTTTATATACCTTGGAATAGGAATTAAAGCCAGTTTTTGAAGTTTGGCTTCTTTTTCTTGAGAAGATATATTTAAATTCAAAATTTGGTCTCTAAGGTTTTTCATAAGTTCTATATAAATCTCGTATTCTTCACCTATCAATTCTTCCAAAGTTTCTCTTAATCTTCTTGCTACAGCAGGACTTGCTCCTGAAGTAGAAATAGCAATAGCTAATTTTCCTCTTCTCACCACCGAAGGAACTATAAAACTGCAAAATTCTGGAACATCTACTACATTACAAAAAACTCTTTTTTGTTCTGCCTCTTGATAAATCTCTTTTTGAACTTCAGGATCATTGGTAGCTGCTATAACTAACCAAGCTCCTTCTAAATCACCTATTTGATAAACTCTTTTTTCCCAAACAAATTTTCCCTCTTCAGCCCATTTTTTAAGCTTTGGGGTTAACTCTGGAGAAATAACTTTTACCTTGGCTTTTGCTCTTAAAAGACTTTTTATTTTCCTTTCCGCTACTTTCCCTCCACCTACAACTATGCATAATTTGTTTTCAATATTTAAAAAAATCGGAAAATATTCTTTAATCAACCTCACCCCACCCCTCCAATTTGGATTTCCAAAATTGTGTTGCTTTAGGATAAATTTTAACAAATTCTATATGCAGATAGCCATTTTTCCATTCAGCTCGTTTTATTTCTACATTTACTTTGGCTAAACGAAAATGCGCTAACATTGCCAGATAATTACTTTCTTTTTTAAATCTGACTTTAAAAATTTCCTGAGAAGGTTTATCTTCATTAAACATTTTCAGAATTTCTTCAAACATATTTGGTCCTAATTTATTATAAACCTCTTCTTTAAACTCTTCAAATTCATACAAATTTAAGGCAAGCCTGATTAATCTTAAAGAGATAAAATAAGGATCTATATCACCTAAATAAGGAAAAACTACCTTTAAATCTTCTAAATTTGAAAATGGAGTTACATATTTCACTCTTGATCCTTTGTCTTCTGGTTTAAAAACAACCCCTTCCCTTTTTTCCAAGTGATACCTGGCTAATAATTCTTTTATTTCTTTGTAATCTCTCTCAGGATCAAAAGGTCCATTTATTTCAGGAGAATTTAGATTATATTTTTCAAGCCATTTCAATTTTTTTGAAATATTTATAAATTTACCTGTTCCTTTTTCCATAAAATCAAAAACAAAATAATTTACATCTTCTTTGATATAAGGAGGATATTCACTTACAAAAGGGTTTTCAGGTCCAGCAACTTCGCAACAGACCACGAAATCAGGATTTTCTTCAAAAAATTCTGGGAGATTAGGTAAAAAGTCTTCCCATCTATCAGTAGCAAAGGGACAAACATAGCCCCTTCTGGTAAATGCCAGAATCTCATCCTCTACTTTCACCAGTCTCACATTATAACCTTCTATCTTCTCTTCTGCATAAAAGGGATATTTTAAATATCTCTTTAAACCTGTTTTTAAGACATAAACTCTTGGAATATGGGGATACCCTGGAACAAAAAGTTTTTCATTAAAAAATGTTCCCAAGGGATAAGAACGAAATTCTTTATTTAATCTAAAAAAATTTTTATTTTTCCAAGAAAAGAATAATAATTTCCCTTTTTGAAAAGCTTTTTCCCAATCCACCAGAGGTATTCTTTTCAAATAAGAATTTTGTTTCCAGCAAAATTTAAAATATTCCCAAATATCCTTTTCATCTTTCTTCAATTCTAACATCTCCCTTTTCTCCTTCTTTCCCTTTTATTTCTATTTTGACTTCAGGGATAAATTGTGGAATAAGCCATGCCTGAGTAAGAAGATGTCTGGTTACCTTAGAAACAGTATAACCGAATTCTTTTTTCTTAGAATTTAGTATAGCAAGACTTATAGGGATTAAAAGCTGATCTCCTAAATGTTCTTCTATTTGAGTATGAGTATCCAAAAAATTTAAAAACTGAAAAGCTGCGTTTTTGCCCACCTCCTCTGCAGGATATCTCTTTCTCCCTAATTCAGTAAAACCTGCCCTTTTTATTCTATCCTTATCTATAGAATAAATAAAAAGCATAGTGCCTGGAGATTCTGTCTTTACTTTTTCTAAAATAATTTCTGCTTCTAATACTTTAGATTTTAAAATTTCCAAAGCTGATTTAGCCTGTCTTTCCAAAATATGAGAAGGTAATTTATCTGAAATCAAACTGATTATCTGTGTTCTAAAAGGAACAAAAGAAGAAGCCAAATTAGGAAAATAAAATTCTTTCCAGGGAAAAATCTTGGCTTTAATTTTTCCACCTCCCTTAGGATAAAAACCCGCTTTTTCCATTATAATATGGGATTTTAAACCGAAATTTTCAACGACAGGTAAAAAAACATATTTTAAATAATGATAACAAGGGCTATAAGGTATATGGGTTCCTCCTTTAATAATAAGAGTCCCTCCCTCTGAAAAAGCCAAGGGATAGATCAAAGTCTGAAAAAGTAGGCCTGTAGAACCAGCGGTTTTAATATCAAAGATATAAGTTTTATTAGAAGGCATATCCTTAGGAATAAAAATAATCTCCTTAGAATTTAGTTCAGCTCCTTGTACTTCAGCTTTAGAAATTTCAGCAGAAGCTTTTACACAGGCTAAATGCTGAGGCTGTAAACCTGGTTTGGATCTATTTACTCTTATGTTAAAAATTTTAACTGGCTTTTTAAAAATAATAGCTAAGGAGAGAGAAGTCCTCAATATCTGTCCCCCGCCCTCTCCATAAGAACCATCTATCAAGAGCATACTATTCCTCTTCCATTCTCTTTATTTCTTTTATCAAAAATTGTACCAGTCTTTCAACTAAAATCTTGCCTTTTTTTTCAGAGGCTTTTAAAGGATTACCCCATATACCAGAAGGCCAGTATTTCTTTTTATCAGCTACTACTCTAAATTTAGGAAAATCAGGATAATCTTCAAATCCTTCTCCTTTAACTAAATGAGGCTTAAAATACTTTATAAGAGAGACTTCCCATTCTCCTGCATGAGAATCTCTTTCAGGAATACCTATTTCCTTTAAAAAGGGAATCAATAGCTGATAAATGTTAGCTACGAAAAATTTAGCTTCAGGATGAAGCTCTAAAAATGCTTCTGCTGCATCTATTAAATAAGCACTATGAGTCCCTCCTGCATGCCCTGATAAAATAAAAAAATTTCTAAAATTCTGACGATAAAATTCTGATATTATGTTAAAAATTAGTGCTTTTAAAAGTTCTCCTTTTATACTTATAGTTCCTGCTAAAGGATAAGTACTTCTGCAAAGTCCGTAATAAACTGGAGGTGCTACTAAAATTTTGATTTTCTGGCTTAAAACTTTACACACTTCATAAATAGTGTATAAATCTGTAGCTAAAGGCAAATGAGGTCCATGAGCTTCTATAGAACCTACTGGAATTATAACAGTTTTTATTTCGCTCTTAGCTTTTTCAAACTCCTCTGAGGTTATTTCTTCTACTAACATATTTTCCTCCTTTTAAATTTAAAAATTTTTAAAATGAATTATATTTATTTTTACTATGAAAAAAAGAGTTTATATAAAAACTTTTGGTTGTCAAATGAATGAAAATGATACAGAGAAAATGTATATTTTACTTAGTGATGAATACGAGCCTACTCTAAATCCTGAAGAAGCTGATTTAATCCTTATTAATACCTGTTCAGTAAGGGAAAAACCTCAACATAAGGTTTATAGTGAGGTAGGAAGATATAAATCTCTTAAAAAGAAAAATCCAGATCTTATTATAGGAATTACGGGTTGTGTAGCTCAGCAAGAGGGAGAAAATCTTATAAAAAAACTTCCCTATGTAGATTTAGTACTTGGAACTCAGGGTTTTTATTTCATTAGAGAGGCTTTAAAAACTTATAAAAAAACTAAAAAACCTGTAGTGTTCACTGAACTTAAACCAGATTTCAAATTCCCTCTTATTCTTGAAAGCGAAAATAATTCCATCTTTAAAGATAGAAAAGTTAGTGCTTTTGTTACTATTATGCAGGGTTGCGATAATTTCTGCACCTATTGTATAGTTCCTTATGTTAGAGGAAGAGAAATTAGCAGACCCCCTGAAGATATTTTAAAAGAAGTGGAAACTCTGGTTAAAAAGGGAGTCAGAGAAATCATTCTTTTAGGCCAAAATGTAAATTCCTATGGACTTAAAGAGAAAAATTTCCCCAATTTTCCAGACTTACTTAATATGGTCTCAGAAATTGAAGGAGTCTGGAGAATCAGATTTACCACCAGTCACCCTAAGGACTTATCTGACAAATTAATAGAGGTTATAGCTACTAATCCAAAAGTCTGCAAACACATCCATCTCCCTCTGCAAGCAGGTTCTAATAAAATTCTTAAATTAATGAACAGAAAATACACCAAAGAATATTATTTAGCTAAAGTAGAGAAGTTAAAATCTTTGGTTCCTGAGATTGCTATTACTACAGATCTTATTGTAGGATTTCCGGGAGAAACAGAAGAAGACTTTAAAGAAACCTTAGAAATGCTTGAAAAAGTAAGATATCATGAAATTTTTTCTTTTAAATATTCAGACAGACCTTTTACAGTTGCCCAAAAAATGGAAAATAAAATCCCTGAAGAAGAAAAAGAAAGAAGATTAAAAGAAGTGCATAAAGTCCAGGCTAAAATTACAGAAGAAATTTATAAATCCTATGTAGGAAAAGAAGTAGAGGTTCTGGTAGAAGGAGCAAGCAAAAAAAATCCTGATATGCTTATGGGAAGAACTACCACTAATGTAATTGTTAATTTTAAAGCTCCTCGTCTGGATTTAAAAGGAGCCATAGTAAAAGTGTTAATTGATGAAGCAGGAAAGCATTCCTTAAAAGGAACATATCTTAAAACTATCAGGAGCTAAGATTGCATTTTTTGCAAAATCTTTGCAATTTTTGCACATAAAAATTTTAGTCAAGTTTCTTAATCTTTTTGAAATTCTTTATATTTAAAAAACAAAATTTCAGGTATAAAAATTGTCATTAAAATAAATAATAAAATAATTTTTGCAGGAGGAGGGAACAAAGATGAAGCGAGCAATTTTATTAGCACAATTGATTGTATTTCTTGTGTTTTCCAATATCTATGCTTCTAAAGTAATTACAAAACCTGTTATTGGGTATGAGTTTGAAGGAAAAGTTGTTAAAGTAAAAAAGGTTCCTGGATTTAAAAAAAGCAAAATTATCTGGTGGGCATTGGATGTTAAAAATAAAGATGGTAAAAGAATAGAAGTGAGAATAGCTCCTGTTTGGTTATACCATAATATAGAGATTAAAAATGGTGATAAAGTTGAGATAAAAGGTTTTATTCCTCCATATTGGTTAAAGAAAGGATTTAATGCTATAATGGCATGCAGAATTGAGGATAAAAATACAGATGTTATCTATGACTTTTCAAAAATTAGAAAATGGTGCCAAAAAATAAGCTTTTCTAAAAATACTTTTCCTGAGTTTGATGTCCTTTCAAATTTTTCAACAATTAAAAATGTTGTAATAAAAGGCAAAGTGATTTCTGTTAAAAAAGTCCTTGGAATAAGAAAAAAGAGGATTTGGTGGGCTTTAGAAATAGAAAGTGCAAAAGATGTTTATACTATTTACATCGCTCCTTTTCATAGATTTTCTACTTTGACTGTCTCTCCAGGAGACAAACTTTTAGTAAAAGCCTATTTTCCTCCAAAATGGGAAGCTTTAAAATTAGAAAATACTTATATGGCTTGTTATATAAAAGATATTTCAAATGGAGTTGAAATTAAACTTAGGAAATGTTATTAATAAATCTTGGGGGAGATAAAAAAAATATCTCTCCCCCTTCTAATTTTGTTGAATATAGGCTCAGAAGATGTTATTAATAAAATTTTTATTAATTAAATTTTTATAAAAACATTATGAAAAACATTTTCCCTCTTGTAATACTTCTAATTTTAAGTTTGGTTTATTTTAATAAAAATGTTTTTGCTCAACATGTGCCTGATATATATGAATTTTATGATATACGCACTGAAATAACTCTAAGAGGAAAAGTTAAAAGTATATGGATTACCAAAAATAACATTGTTTTGATAGGTGTAAAAAGGAAAAAACATATCTATACTGTGATTTTAGGTCCTCAAAGATTTTTAAAAAAAAGGAATATAAAAATAGACTTAAATGATAGAGTTATAATAAAGGGGTCTAAATATATTTCCAGAGAGGGGAATCTCTATATAATAGCCCGTTTTATAAAAAATTTTAGTAAAAAACAGATCTATTATTTAAGAGATAAAAATATGCGGCCTTATTGGAGAGTTAGAAAAAGAAAATATCGTAAACATTTTTTCTTTTTTTAATAATATTAAAAATCTTTTAAATTGTATTCTTTTATTTTATTATAAAGAGTTCTTAGAGATATTCCCAGGAGTTTTGAGGCTTTTTTCTTATTTCCTTTTGTTTTTTCTAAAGCTTCAATAATAGCTTGTTTTTCCAAAAATTTTAAATTTATGGCTGAGTTTTTTTCTTTTTCTATTTCAAAAAAAACAGGTTCTAAATCTATTTCTAACTCCCTACCCTGGCAAAGGATTAAACTCCTTTCCAAAACATTTTCAAGTTCTCTAATATTCCCTGGCCAGTGATAATTTAAAAGTATTTCCTTGGCTTTGTGACTTAATTCAGGAACTTCTTTATTTAACTTCTTACAAAGTTTTTGAATTATATATTTTGCTATTTTTAAAATCTCTTTTTTTCTTTCTCTAAGAGAAGGAATATTAATAGGAAAGACATTTATTCTAAAATATAAATCTTCTCTAAATTTTCCTTCTTTTACCAATTTTTTAAGATCTTTATTAGTAGCTGTAATAAATCTGGCATTGGTTTTTATGAAATTAAGTCCTCCCAATCTTTCAAATGTTTTTTCCTGTAACACTTTTAAAAATTTGGCCTGAACTGCTAAACTCATCTCAGAGATTTCATCTAAGAATAAAGTTCCATCCTTGGCAAGTTCAATTTTACCTGGTTTGGTTTTTAGAGCTCCTGTAAAAGCTCCTTTTTCATATCCAAAAAGTTCTGATTCTATAAGATTTTCTGGAATAGAGGCACAATTTATTTCCACAAAAGCCCCTTTTCTCTGACTCAATATATGTATAACCTTAGCTATTATAGTTTTCCCTGTGCCTGTTTCTCCATAAAGTATAATAGTAGTGTCTGTAGGAGCTACCTTGATAATTTTTTTATAAATATCATCCATCCCTGCAAAAAGTATATCAAAAGGCGGAATATCTTCTGATTTTTCAAAAATTTTATGAGAAAAATTTTTTGCTTTTTTGTTTTCTAAAATTTTTCTAACCAAAGCTATAAAATCTTCAGGGCTTGATAAAGGCTTGGTAATATAATCTACAGCTCCTTTTTTAACTGCTTCCACTGCAGAAGGAATGCTTCCATAGGCTGTAATTACTACAAAATCAGTTTCTGGTAAAATTTTTTTAGCCTGTTCAATAAGAGCTATTCCATCTATTTTAGGCATTTTTAAATCTGTGATTACTAAATGTGGTTTAAACTCAGGTAATTTTTTTAAAGCTTCCTCAGGCTCATTATAAACTTCTACCTTGTAATTTTCTTCTTCTAAGATGACTTTCAAAAATTCTCCAAAGGATAAATCGTCTTCAATTATAGCGATTTTGGAATCCATAGATATACCCTGGTTCCTTCTTCTTTTTTACTTTTAATTTGTATTTTTATTTTTAAAACATCACAAAGTTTCTTAACTATAGCCAAACCCAAACCAGAACCCCAGACCTTGGTAGTAAAAAAGGGCTCCATAGCCTTAGCTAAAGTCTTTTCATCCATTCCTGCTCCATTATCTATTATTCCAAACTTAATCAGATTTTTTGTTTTTTCCACCTCCAAAACTATTCTTTTTTCTTTTTTAGAAGTTTCCATAAGTGCATCTACAGAATTTTGCAAAAGATTAGAAACAATTTCCTTGAGTTTGTCTTTATCAGATTGTATCCATAAATCATCTGAAATCTGAATTTGAAAAATTATCTCAGGGTATTTTTCTTTAAATCCTAAAATTAATTCTTCTATAAGTTCTTTAAAATTAAATTTTGAAATTTCTAATTTAACAGGATTTCCATAAAGCAATAATTCATCAGTAAGTCTTTCAATTCTCAAAGCTTCATTATAAATAATTTGTAAACACTTTTTAATTTTTTCTTCATCTATTTTTTTAAACAAATACTGAGAAAATCCTTTAATACTGCTTAAAGGATTTCTAATTTCATGAGCCAGAATTTTTGTCATTAAAGCGAGACTTTTCAATTCTTTTATTTTTATCTGGATATCTTCAAATTTTTTTAATAAAATTGTTCCCAATATACCAAACACCACTAAACCAATAACTCCTGCAATTTTTAAAAAAATATATAATCTGGTTCTTTTTAGGATCACTTCCGCAGGATAAATATGAAGAGCAATTCTCAAAAAATAAGGCTTTTTATCTATATAAAAATTAAAATCTGCTACAAATACTTTTTCAAATGTAGACAAAATCAAATAATGAAAATAAGGGTATTTTTGATTTAAATCAGGACTAAAATTTTCTATTTTCTTCCCTATAAGATCAGGATTGGAATGCAAAACTATATAACCTTTTTTATCATATAAAGCTATAAAAGCTACATTTTCCCAGTTTTCATTTAATATAATATCCATTAAAAAATCTCTATTATTTTCCTGCAGATTTTTGAGACTTTCGGATTGAAAAAAGCTTTGCAAAGTAACTGCTATACCCATAGCCTGCATTTTCAAAGCATCTTCTGCTGCAATTTTAGAATTTTTATAACTGAAATAAGCACTTATTAATAAAATAGTTATAGAAAAAATAATAATACTCCATAAAATAGCCATTGATCTAATGCTTTCAAATTTTAAGGTCAATCTTTTTATACCCATTGTTACCTAAGCAAGTCTTTTTCATTAAAAAACTGATTCAATTAATATTATTCTAAACAATATTAATAAAATTAAAAAGACTTCATTTTTTTTTATTTTATTTTATACTTTTAAAACTGTGAATATTCATACTATTTTTTTATATCTTGCAATTCTTCTTTTTTTAGCAAAGCTTTTAGGAAGCATTCTAAATAAAATCAAAATTCCTTCTGTATTAGGGGAAATTTTTGTTGGCATTCTCCTTGGTCAAAGTATTTTAAATATAGTTCCAATGAATGAAGTTATAGAGACCTTAGCTGAAATTGGTATAATTCTTCTTCTTTTTCAAATAGGCTTGGAATCAGATATAAAACAGCTCAAAAAGGTAGGATTTTCAGCTTTTTTAGTGGCTTGTATAGGTGCTACTATACCTTTGGTTGTAGGAGCTTTGGTAAGCTATTATTGGTTAGATATTTCTTTAATAACCTCTCTTTTTATAGGTGGTGCTTTAACAGCTACCAGCATAGGGATTACAGTGAGAGTATTAGAAGATCTTGGGCAGATGAAGGAAAGATTTGCTCAAATTGTTCTTGGGGCTGCGGTTTTAGACGATATTTTAGGAGTGGTGGTTTTGGCTGGATTGTATGAATTTGCTAAAGAAGGTGCTATAGAAGTAGAGCATTTACTCCGCTTAATAATTTATATTGTAACTTTTTTTATTTTATCCCCTTTTTTAGCTTTATTCTTGGGAAATCTTATACACCTTTTAGCCAGAAAATTAAAAACCTTTGATTTTGTGCCTGCCACTATTTTATCATTGATTTTTCTTTTTGCTTATTTAGCTCATGAAGTAGGTTCTCCTGAAATTTTAGGGGCTTTTACAGCTGGGCTTGCTTTTTCTGAAAGTTTTAGTCCTTCTTTTAATATTTTATATAAAATAAAACCTCCTGAGTTTTTTAAGGTTTTTAAAACTGATTTTAGTTTTTTAAACTTTTTTGCTAAATTTGATGAAATAATGAGAAAAAAAATAGAAGAAACTATAATGCCTTTGGTATCGGTATTAACTCCTATATTTTTTATTTCTGTAGGTTTAGAAATGAATTTAAGAGCTATTGATTTTGGTTCTTTTAATTTCTGGTATCTTACTCTTTTGATTCTTATTATAGCTATCATAGGAAAAGTTGCTTCAGGTTTTTTTATAAGAGGAAGTTTTAAAGAAAAGATTTTAATAGGATTTTCCATGCTCCCCAGAGGAGAAGTAGGTCTTATTTTTGCTGAAATAGGTAGAAGAGCAAATATTTACAATGATCTTCTTTACGCTGTGATTATTTTTGTAGTGGCTATAACAACCTTTTTAGCTCCCATTATATTAAAATTCCTAATAAAAAAATCCTCTTCTGCAGACTAAAAAACTATTCAAAAAGTTTATTGAATTTAAAAATTCCAAAATAAAAGAAACTAATATATAAAAATACAAAAATTTAAAATATTAAAAGAAAAATGTTTATATAATAAAATAAATCAGTTTAAATGGGGTTGACTTATCTATATTTTCTATTAAAATTATTATAAATAAGCAAGGGCTATTTTACTCAAAATTTTTTTCGGGGTTTTTTTACCCTCCTCCAAAAATAAAAAGCTTTTTAGTCTAATTTCTGAATTTTTTTATAACTTTTAAAGGAGGTGCAAATGGAAAGAAAAATCAATTACATTATAAAATTAGATCATATAAAAGAATTATCTGAAGAAGAAAAGAAAAAACTTAAAAAAGTTACAGAAAAATTTGATTTTAGAACAAACGAATATTATCTTTCTCTTATTGATTGGACTGACCCTAATGATCCTATAAGAAAAATTTCTATTCCCTCTTTAGAAGAACTTGAAGTCTGGGGAAAATTGGATGCCTCAAATGAACAGAATTATATGAAAGTAAAAGGACTTGAACACAAATATTCCGATACTGCTGTGGTTCTTGTTACCAATGTCTGTGCTATGTATTGTAGGTTTTGTTTTAGAAAAAGACTTTTTATCAACAAAGGAGCAGAGATAGCTCTGGATATATCAAAAATTATGGAATACATTAGAGAACATACAGAAATAAACAATATTCTTTTAACAGGAGGAGATCCTTTAGTTCTTACAACCTCCAAGCTTGAGAAAATCTTAAAAGAATTAAGCACTATACCTCATGTAAAAATTGTAAGGATAGGTTCCAAAGTACCTGCTTCCAACCCACACAGAATTATTGATGATCCAGAGCTGTTAAATCTTTTTGAATGGTTCAATACTTATACAGGCAAAAAGCTATACCTTATGTGTCATTTTAATCATCCCAAGGAAATTACAGAAGTTGCAAAAAAAGCTATAAGTTTGGTTCAGAAAACAGGAACTATTACCTTTAACCAGACTCCTATTTTAAAAAATATCAATAATAATGCAGAAATATTAAAAACTTTAATTGAAAATCTTTCTTTTATAGGAGTAGTGCCTTACTATGTATTTCAGTGCAGACCTGTAGTTGGTAATAAAATGTTCTCTACTAAAATAGAGGATACTATTGATATTGTGGAAAAAGCCAGATCTCAAGTTTCTGGACTTGCTGCTAAAGTTAGATATGTAATGTCTCATGCTACTGGTAAAATAGAAATCCTTGGGAAAACCAAAGAGCATGTCTTCTTTAGATATCATAGAGCTGCTGATCCTGAAAATAATGGGAAATTTATGGTTTTTAAAAGAAATCCAGAGGCTTACTGGTTTGATGATTATACTGAATTGATAGAAGAATACAAAGCTACTGCATAGCTCTTTATCTTAGTGACAAATTATCATTAATGAAAAAACCTTTAGTAAGTGTAATCATACCTACCTATAACAGGGCTTATATTTTACCTAAAGCTATAGAAAGTGTTTTAAACCAAACTTTTAAAGATTTGGAATTGATTGTTGTAGACGATGGTTCTACTGATGAAACTCCTTATTTAATTACCCAATATCCTCTTATTTATGTTAAAAAATTAAGAAAAGGGGTTGCTCATGCGAGAAATACTGGGATAGCAAAAGCTAAGGGAGATTTTATTGCTTTTCTTGATAGCGATGATATTTTTGTGTCTGATAAAATAGAAAAACAATTGGAATTTTTTGAGAAAAATCCCGATTATAAAATTGTTCAAACAGATGAAATTTGGTATAAAGGAAATAAAAGGATAAATCCTAAAAAATTGCATAAAAAAGCTGTGGGATGGTTTTTCCATAGAGCCATTAAACTGTGTGTAGTTTCTATGTCTACAGTTTTAATGAAAAGAGAACTTTTTGACGAAGTAGGTCTTTTTGATGAAAAATTTTGGGTTTGTGAAGATTATGAATTCTGGTTAAGAGTAGCTCTTAAAATGCCTATAGGACTTATTAAGGAAAATTTAGTTATTAAAAGCGGAGGAAGACCGGATCAGCTTTCTGCTACCAAAGGACTTGATTACTATAGAACTTTAGCTCTTATAAAACTCTTTAAGAATTATCAAAAAGATTTAAATTTAGAACAAAAAATTATGCTCTTTGCAGAAGCAAAAAGAAAATTTAAAATTTTTTATAAAGGTGCTTTAAAACATGGAAATTTAGAGAAGGCTTTTAAATTAAAAAAAATCTTTGAACAGACTTTTGGAAGTTCAATTATATCACCTTACAAAGGTTTGTGTTAAAAATATGGTAAAAGAAAAAGAATTAAATAAAGAAGATTGGTTTTTTAAAATATTAAGACCTCTTGAATTTGTTTCAAAAAACAATTTTGCCAACTTATCTAAAACAAAAGGTCTTGAAAAGACTCTTAATTTTTTAATCAATCAAGCCCCAAAAGAATATTCAGATTTAAAAAATAAACTCTTATCACTTTGTCATAATTTAGAGATTCTTTCTGTGGAAGAAAAAAAAGAAAGAATAAAAGCCCTTTTAGATATTTTGCTTTCTTTAAATTTCTCTTCAAAGCATGAAAAAGAAAAAAATGAAGAGCCCTGTAAAATTTTTGACTTTCCAGCAAGAAAAATTTCTTTTGAAACTTATATTAAACACAAGGAAATTCTTAGAAAACCAGTTCAATTTTTAAAAGGTGTAGGACCGGGTATAGCTAAAAAATTTAGTAAAAAAGGTATTCATATTATAGAGGATTTACTTTTCTTTTTACCAAGAGATTATGAGGATAGAAGAAAAGTCATTCCAATAGGAGATTTAATGGAAGGACAAAGGGCTGTAGTGTTTGGAGAGATTCTTAAAAGTGGAACAGCTTTTTTTTCTAAAAGAAAAATATTTGAAGCCTATATTACTGATGGTACAGGATTTTTAACATTAAAATGGTTTAATTACAATGAAAAAGTCTGGAGAAAGCTTTTAGCACCTGGTAAAAATATTTATGCTGTAGGAGAAATCTCTCGCTTTGGAAGGTCTCTGGAAATGATACATCCTGAGATAATTGAAGAAGGAGATGAAGAAAAAATAGCCTTAGAGATTGGACATATTGTGCCAATTTATTCTTCTGTGGAAGGTGTTTCTGAAAAATATTTTAGAAAAATCATGAAAAATGCTGTAGAGGATTATGTTGATCTTTTAGATAACTATATCCCTGCTGATATTTTAAAAAGAAGAAAATTGGTTCCTATAAATATAGCTGTTAAAAATTTGCATTTTCCTGAAGCTGATGAGAATATTTGGATTTTAAAAAGAGAGGAAAGTATTTATCACAAAAGTATTGCTTTTGATGAATTTTTCTTTTTAGAACTTGCCTTAGCCTTAAGAAAAGGAAAAATTAAGAAAGAATGCGGTATTGCCTTTAATGTTAAAAGTAAACTGGTAGAAGCTTTTCTTAAAAAGCTTCCTTTTGAACTCACCTCTGCTCAAAAAAGGGTTATAGAAGAAATAAAACAAGATATGGCTAAAAGTCTCCCTATGAATAGACTTATTCAAGGAGATGTAGGCTGTGGAAAAACAGTAGTAGCTTTTATTGCCGCTTTAATTGCCATAGATAATGGCTATCAGGTAGCTCTTATGGCTCCTACAGAGATTTTGGCAGAACAGCATTATCATAGTTTTAGACAATATGCTCAGCTTATGGGAATTCATACTGCTCTTTTAACAGGGGGTATTCCACTTTCTAAAAAAAGAGAAATTTATCATGGATTATCTACGGGATATATCAATTTTGTTATAGGAACCCATGCTCTTTTTCAAGAAAAAGTAGATTTTAAAAAATTGGGTTTAATCATCATAGATGAACAACATCGTTTTGGAGTTCTTCAAAGAGCTGCATTAAGGGACAAAGCTAAGGGTGTTACTCCTGATACCTTGGTTATGACAGCCACACCTATTCCAAGAACTATGGCTCTTACTATTTATGGAGATCTGGATCTGTCTGTTATAGACGAAATGCCCAAAGGAAGAAAACCCATTATTACCAGATTGTTTTTAGACTACAACCGTGGTAAAGCTTATGAAGCAGTAAAAGAGGAGCTTAAAAAAGGACATCAGGCCTATGTTATACTTCCTCTTATTGAAGAATCTGAAAAACTGGATTTAAAGGCTGTTACCACTCATGGAGAATATTTACAAAAAAAGGTTTTTCCTGAGTATAAAGTCGGTATTTTACATGGAAAAATGTCTTCTTATGAAAAAGAAAAAATAATGCACGCTTTTAAAAGAGGAGATATACATATTCTTGTTTCCACTACTGTAGTGGAAGTTGGTGTTGATGTTCCTAATGCTACAGTTATGGTGATTGAACATGCAGAAAGATTTGGATTATCTCAACTTCACCAATTAAGAGGTAGAGTTGGTAGAAGTGAATTTCAGTCTTATTGTTTTTTAATTGCTTATAAAGTTTCTATAGAAAGTGAAGCTTTTAAACGCCTTCAGGTTTTGTGTAAAAGCAATGATGGTTTTAAAATAGCTGAGGAAGATTTAAAATTAAGAGGACCTGGCGAATTTTTGGGAACTAAGCAATCTGGATATTTAGAATTTAAAAAAGCGGATCTGGTAAAAGATTATGAGATACTTCTCTGGGCAAGAGAAGAAGCTTTTAAACTAATAGAAAAAGACCCAGAGCTTAAAAATTATCCTATTTTAAAAGAAGAGTTAATGAGAAGATGGGAAGAAAGATTGAAATTATCAGAAATTGCATAATATCGGGGGCTTAAATGAACGAAAACTTTATTATCGGAATTATTGGTGGAAAAGGTAAAATGGGAGAGCTTTTTAAAAAATTTTTTAGAAAAAAAGGATATCCTGTTTTAATCTCAGATATGGATACAGAATTATCAAATATAGATCTTGTTAAACAAAGCAAAGTTGTTATTATTTCGGTTCCAATGCCTGTTTTTCCAAATATAATTAAGGAAATTTCTCCTTATATAGAAAATAAACATTGGGTAATAGATATTTGCTCTTTAAAAGCTGAGCCTGCCAAGATAATGAAAACCTATTTAAAAAAAGGAGAAATATTAGCTACCCATCCTCTTTTTGGTCCTTTTGAAAAAAATTTGGAAAATAAAATCATAGCTTATTGGCCAATAAGAGGAAAAAATTTAATCAATTGGTTTATAAAGACCATGTCTGAAGAAGGTTTAAAATTAGTAAAAATTTCTCCTAAAAAACATGATAAAATGATGGGATTAGTGCAGGTTTTAAATCATTTCTGGCTTATCCTTTTAGGAAAAACTATTAAAGATTCCGGATTTGATTTAAAAGAACTTATTTCTATTTCTACACCAAGTTTTTTAAAACAATTGGATATTTTAAAAAGACTTGCTAATCAAGATTTAAAACTTTATGAAAAAATTCAATTAGAAAATCCCTGGGGAAATCATTTTAGAAGAGTTCTTTGTCAAAATTGTAATAAGCTTAAAAAAGCACTTTCTTCTAAACAGGCTGAAGAAATTTTTGATGAATATTTTATTATTGCTCAGGGTATAGCCAAAGAATTAGAAATACTTTTGGACAAATTTTTTACGAACTAAGTAAAGGAGTAAAATACCTGCAAAAATCATTACTATGCATAAAATTTGTCCCATGGTCATCCAGCCAAAAAGGAGAGGAAAACTTTGGGCAGGTTCTCTTATAAATTCAAAAAGAAATCTAAGTATTCCATAGGAAATTAAAAATATAGCTAATTTAGTCCCTGGAAGCCAATCTTTTTTTCTCAATTTCCACAAAAACAAAAATAAAAATAGTCCTGTCACTAAGCATTCATAAAGCTGAACAGGATGTCTTGGAACAGGTCCTCCTTCCGGGAAAATCATAGCCCAGGGAAGATTACTGGGTTTTCCATAAATCTCTCCATTAATAAAATTACCTATTCTTCCAAAAAAAAGCCCTACAGGTCCAGTAACAGCTATTAAATCCGCCCACCATAAAAAGGATTGTCTGTGCTTTTTTATATAAATATATCCAACCAGTACAGCTCCTATTAATCCTCCGTGAAAAGACATTCCTCCTTCCCAAACAGCAATAATTTCCCAAGGATGGTGCAAATAATAATCTGGATAATAAAAAAAACAAAAACCTATACGGGCTCCTATAACAAGCCCTATAAAACTGTAAAATAAGAGATTTTCTAAAAAAGGATATAAATCCTGTCTTCCTCTTTCTTTAAGCTGATACCTACAAAGAAAAAGACAACAGAAAAAACTTATGATATACATCAAACCATACCATCTTACAGAAAAAGGACCTATCTTAAAAATTACAGGATTAATTTTAGGATAAGTAAGCATCACATATATCCTTTAAAATACATTCTTCACACTTGGGTTTTTTAGAAGTGCAAATTTTTCTACCATGAGCTTGCATTAAATAAGGAAACTCAAACCAATCTTTTTTATCCAGGACTTCCATAAGTTCTTTTTCTATCTTCTCTGGTTGTTTTGATTTTACCAAACCAAGTCTTTGAGAAAGCCTTCTTACATGGGTATCTACTGGAATTCCATCAACTATTCCATAAGCATTGGCAAGTACTATATTAGCAGTTTTTCTTGCAACTCCAGGCAATTCTAAAAGCTCATCCATAGTCTTAGGTACTTCTCCATGATACCTCTCTACAATAATTTTACAAGCCTCTTTGATGTATTTAGCTTTTTGTTTATAAAACCCTGTGCTTTTTATATCCTCAGCAAGTTCTTCTAAATCCGCTTTAGCAAAATCCTCAGCAGTTTTATATTTTTTAAAAAGTTTTTCTGTAACATCATTTACCCTTTCATCTTTACATTGAGCAGATAAAATAGTAGCTACAAGAAGTTGAACAGGATTTTCAAATCTTAAAGCTATTTTAGCATCTGGATAGACTTTTCTCAATCTCTTAACTATTTCTTTAGCTTTTTTCTTTACATCCATAGGTTATCTCCTATTGTTTTAATTCTCTTTTAATTCTTTATATAAAGCATTTTTTAAATATCTTTTAAATGCCTCTATATCTTCAAAGGGATTAGCAAAGGTTAAGGCAAATTTTTGCTCATAATTTTCTTTATAAGCTTTTTTAGCAGTTTCTTTAGCTCTATTTATAAGTCTTGAACTTAAGGATGGTTCCAATTTTTCTACTATATTAAAAAATTTAAAAAGTCTTAAAAATTTGCTTTCCTCAAAATTATCTAAAGAATTATTTTTTTCTATAATTTCATCCAAATCCATAATAAACTTTTTTAATTGATCCAAAAGAGGAATTTGAATCTGTTTTTTTACCTGTTCTTCAAGGATTAAAAATTCGTGAGCTAAAATAAAATAATTTTTTTCAGAAAAGTCTTTAAAAAGAAGGTTTTCTTTAAACCAATAGGAAAACTCCTTTCTTAAAAGATCCACTAAATACATGAAATCAAATTCCTGATCTTTCTTTATTTTTTCTAAATCGTTTAAATTTAAAAAGTCACATAAAAATAGGAAATCTTTTTTATTGTAAATGTGTAAAAGTGCCAAAAGGAAATATTTTGGTTCAAAACTGATTTCTTTATCCTCTATAAAAAAATCTTCTTTCTCCTGATAACTCTTAAATATTTCTTTTATCCACTCTACAGTGTAAAAATTCATTTTCTTAAGACTTTATAAACTCTTTTATCATTTCTTTTATTTTATTAATTTCTGCCTTTCCTTTAAAGCTTCCTTGAGCAAGATGAGGTTTTCCTCCCCCTTTTAATCCCAAATCTTTTAAAACTTGAAAAATTTTATTAGCAGGATATTTCTCATTAAGATCCTTAGTAACCATACAAACTGCTAAAGCTCCTTCTTTTCTTTCTCCTGTAATAAATATTATACCGGATTTTAATCTGTTTTTAAAATAATCTCCAATTTCTCTAAGTTCATTCATATTTTCCAAGGGGACACTTACTACAAGAAGATTAACTCCATTAACTTCTTCTGCTTCTTTCAATTTTTCTTCTAAAGTCTGCTTTAAATCTACACTTTTAAGCCTTTTTATTTCATTTTGCAGTTTATCAATCTCTTTAAATAAGGCATTTATCTTCTTTTCTATATCCTGTGGAGAAGTTTTTAGAGTTTCAGCAATTTTTTCTATTTTTTCTTCTTGTTTTTTGATCCATTCATAAGCTTTTAGCCCACAAACAGCCTCAATTCTTCTTATTCCAGAAGCTACACTACTTTCGGAAAGAATTTTGAAAAGTCCTATATCTCCTGTTCTTTTAACATGAGTTCCTCCACAAAGCTCAACTGAAATACCATCAATTTTAACTACTCTTACAATTTCTCCATATTTCTCTTCAAAAAGAGCTATTGCTCCGAGCTTTTCTGCCTCCTCTTTTTTTATAAAAGCCGTTTCAACTGGATAATTCTCTAAAATCCATCTATTAACAAGCTCTTCTATTTTGTTTAGCTCTTTCTTGCTCAAAGCCTGAAAATGATTAAAATCAAATCTTAATCTATTCTCTTCAACCAAAGAACCACATTGTCTTGCATGTTCTCCGAGGATTTTTCTTAAAGCTGCATGTAAAAGATGGGTTGCTGTGTGATGTCTTTGAATATGCTTTCTTCTTTCTTTATCAACCTTAAGCAAAACTTCTTCTCCTGCTTTTATTTCTCCTTCCAAAAACTTAACTTTGCAATAAATGAGAGCTCCTGCTTTATGAACCTCTTTAACTTCTGCCCTACCCTTTTCTGCTATTATTAAACCTGTATCCCAGACCTGACCTCCTCCCTCAGGATAAAAACAAGTTTTATCAGTTATCAAATAGTATGTGCCATTCCTTTTTTCCAAAGCTATCACTTTTGCTTTAGTTTCTAAGGTTTCATATCCAATAAAATCAGTTTTTAATCCCTGTGAAACAAGTTTTTTTACAGTTTCTGGCACTTTTTCTAAACTTCCTTTCCAGGACTTTCTGCTTTTTTCTCTTGCTTCATTCCTGAGTTTTTCAAAAGTTTGAACATCTAAGCTAAAACCCATAGGAAGCACATAGTCTCTTACCAGATCATAAGGAAATCCATAAGTATCATAAAGTTTGAAAAGAAGCTCCCCTGGCACTATCTTTTTTCCTTCTTTCTTAAGTTTTTCTATTTCTTTTTCAAGTATCTCAAGCCCTAAATTAAGAGTTTCTAAAAATTTTTCTTCTTCTATTTTTAGAACCTTTTCCACAGTTTCTTGATTTTGTTTAATTTCTGAATAAATATCTCCAAATTCTTGAACTACAGGTTCAACCAGTTTATATAGAAAAGGTTCTTTTAATCCCAAAATTTTACCAAATCTTTCTGCTCTTCTAATTATTCTTCTTAAAACATAACCTCTTCCTTCATTAGAAGGCATAATTCCTTCTGCTAAAAGAAAAGCAGAGGCTCTGATATGATCTGCTATAACTCTAAAAGCAACTTCTGTTTCTTTTGATTCTTTAAAACCCCTTCCGCTTATTTCAGAAATTTTTTGCATAATCCCGGCAAAAAGATCTGTATCATAATTAGAAGGGACCTCCTGAATTACAGCAGTAATCCTTTCAAGCCCCATTCCTGTATCAATGCATCCCTTGGGAAGATCTTTTAAATTTCCAGACTCATCTCTTTCATATTGCATAAATACAAGGTTCCATATTTCTAAAAACCTATCACAATCACATCCTGGACCACAATCAGGTTTTCCACACCCGAATTTTTCTCCTTGGTCATAAATAATTTCTGAACAAGGTCCACAAGGTCCTGTATCTCCCATAGCCCAAAAATTATCTTTTTCTCCAAGCCTTACAATTCTCTCATCAGACAATCCTGCTATTTTTTTCCAAAGCTCTGCAGCCTCATCATCATTTTTATAAACCGTTACATAAAGCCTTTCTTTTGGTAGATTTAAAACCTGGGTAATAAATTCCCAGGCATAAGCTATAGCCTCTTCCTTAAAATAGTCTCCAAAAGAAAAGTTGCCAAGCATTTCAAAAAAGGTGTGGTGTCTTGCAGTATATCCTACATTTTCAAGATCATTGTGTTTTCCACCTGCTCTCATACATTTCTGACAGGAGGCTGCTCTTTTGTAAGGTCTGGTTTCTTCGCCCAAAAATACTTTTTTAAACTGAACCATTCCAGCATTGGTGAAAAGTAAAGTAGGATCATCCGCAGGTATCAGAGAAGAGCTTGGAACAATCTCATGCCCTTTCTCTTTAAAAAATTTTAGAAACAATTCCCTTATAATCCTGCCTTTCATAAATAAAAGACCTCCTATTGAAAAAAATTTAATTACTAAAACTTCTATTTTAGAAGTTTTTCGCCAAATTTCAATAAATTTAAAAATTTTTTCAAACTTATTGCTTTATTTTAAATATATAGTAAATTTGCTATTAAATTTTTTTTAACTTTTAAAAAGAGGAGGGATTATTATGTTAGTGCAAAATTTTTTATTTACCTCTGAGTCTGTTACCGAAGGACATCCTGATAAAGTTGCTGATCAAATATCTGACGCTATCTTAGATGCTATTTTAGAAAAAGATCCCTACGCAAGGGTTGCCTGTGAAACTTTGGTTAATACAGGGATGATTCTTATAGCTGGAGAAATTACTACAGAAGCAAGAGTTGATTATCCCACTATAGCAAGAGGAGTGGTTAAAGAAATAGGATACAATCACTCTGATCTTGGTTTTGATTATCAGACCTGTGCTGTGTTAATAAGTATAGATAGACAAAGTCCTGATATTGCTATGGGAATAGATAAAGATGGAGATATAGGTGCAGGTGATCAGGGACTTATGTTTGGCTATGCCTGTGATGAGACTCCTGATTTTATGCCTATGCCTATTTGGTATGCTCATAGACTTGCTATGCGACTTGCTGAGGTTAGAAAAAGAGGTATTGTTCCCTTTTTAAGACCTGATGGAAAAACCCAGGTTACTGTTAGATATGAAAATAGACGCCCTATTGATGTTCATACTATAGTTATTGCAGCTCAACATGATCCTACAGTAACTTTAAAAGAGTTAAGAGAAGCTATTTATGAAGAGGTGATCAAAAAAGTTATTGCTCCAGAGCATCTTAAACCTGAAACTAAAATCATTATAAATGGAACCGGAAGATTTGTTATAGGAGGACCTCTGGCAGACTGTGGTATGACAGGAAGAAAGATCATTGTAGATACCTATGGAGGAAGAGGACATCATGGGGGTGGTGCCTTTTCTGGAAAGGATCCTACAAAAGTTGATAGAACTCCTTCTTATTATGCCAGATATGTGGCAAAAAATTTAGTAGCTGCAGGAGTGGCAAAAGAATTGGAAGTTCAAGTTGCTTATGCTATTGGAGTCCCTGATCCATTAGCTATAAATGTTAATACCTATGAAACAGAAAAAATTCCTGTAGAGAAAATTTTAGAAATTATAAATAAACTTTTTAATTTCAGACCCAAGCACATGATAGAATATCTTAATTTAAGGAGACCTATTTTTAAGAAAACTGCTTGCTATGGACACTTTGGTAGAAATGAACCTGAATTTACCTGGGAAAAACTTGATATGGTAGAAAAAATAAAAGAACTTGCAGGCTTTGATAAATAACCCTTTTCGCACTTCGTAGGTGCCACTTCGCAGGTGCGAAAAGATAAGAAGGAGGAAAATATGGAATTTCATGTAAAAGATTTGAATTTAGCTGATGAAGGTTTGAAACTTATAGAATGGGCTGAAATGGATATGCCTGTTTTAAGACAGATTAGAAAAAGATTTTCTGAAGAAAAGCCTTTTAAAGGCATTAGAATTGGTGGATGCTTGCATATAACCACTGAAACAGCCAATTTAGCAAGAACTTTAAAAGAAGGAGGAGCAGAAGTTTATCTTTGCGCCTCAAATCCACTTTCTACTAAAGACGAAGTAGCTGCTGCACTTGTAAAACATTTTGAAATACCTGTTTTTGCTATTAGAGGAGAAGACAGAGATACATATTACTCTCATATTAAAGCTGTTCTTGATAAAAAGCCACATATTACCATTGATGATGGAGCTGATCTTGTAACTACACTTCATAGAGAAAGACCTGAACAGACAGAGAAAATTTTGGGAGGAACTGAAGAAACTACTACAGGTGTTATAAGACTTAGAGCTATGGCTAAGGATGGGGTTTTAAAATATCCTATTATTGCTGTTAATGATGCCTTAACCAAGCATCTTTTTGATAATCGCTATGGAACAGGACAATCCACACTTGACGGAATTTTAAGAGCTACAAACAGACTTCTTGCAGGATCTGTTTTTGTAGTAGCAGGATTTGGCTGGTGTGGAAAAGGACTTGCTATGAGAGCAAGAGGCATGGGAGCAAGGGTAGTAATAACAGAAGTTGATCCTCTTAAAGCTTTAGAAGCAGTAATGGAAGGTTATTTAGTTATGCCCATGGATGAAGCTGCAGAAATAGGAGACTTTTTCTGCACAGTTACAGGAAATAAAGCAGTAATAAGAAAAGAACATTTTCTAAAAATGAAAGATGGTGCCATTGTTGCTAATTCAGGACACTTTGATGTAGAAATTGATCTTAAAGCTTTAAAAGAAATTTCTACCAATGTAAAACAAATAAGAAGAGAGGTTGAAGAATATACCTTAGTTAATGGTAAAAGAATTTATGTTCTTTCTCAAGGAAGATTGGTAAATTTAGCTTCAGCTGAAGGGCATCCTTCTGGTGTTATGGATATGAGTTTTGCCAATCAGGCTTTGTGTGTTGAATATATTGTAAAAAATTATAAAACTTTAGAGAAAAAAGTATATAAAGTGCCTGAAGAAATTGACAAAGAAGTAGCAAGACTTAAACTCAATGCTATGGGAATAAAAATTGACAATTTAACTCCTGAACAAGAAAGGTATTTAAGCGGATGGCAGGAAGGAACTTAGTAGTAATAAGTGCTTGCCTTCTTGGAGAAAATACTCGTTTTGATGGAACCATTAAAAGTTCGCCCATAGTTTGTGAAATTGCAAAGTATTGTAAAGTAATTAAAATTTGTCCTGAAGTTGCTATTGGATTTCCAGTGCCTCGTCCAAGAGTATTTCTTTATGATGCACAAGGAGAATTTAAAGTCATTCAAGAAGGTACAAAAAAAGACCTTACTAAAGAGATAGAGAATTTTTGTATTAATTTTTTAACACAACTTCCTCCTGTAGATGCTTTTATTTTAAAAAGCAAATCTCCCTCTTGCAGCCCATCTCCTACTACTAAATTTTACAAAGATTTAGAAGGAAAAGAGTTAATAGGAAGAACTTACGGAATAATGGGAAGATTAATTCCTGAGTTTTTTCCTCAAATTCCTGTAATAGACGAGCTTTCTTTAAAAGGAGAAACTGGTTTAAAATTTTTAAAAAAACTATTTGGTTCTTCTATACCCAATAGTATTCTACAGCTTCTTCAAGAACAGTAGCTGTTTTTGCTAAGTTTTCTCCTACAATTAAACAGCTTTAATTTTTACAAACTTCTTCTTACCAATTCTTAAAATATATTCTCCTGGTTTTAATTCTATTTCTTCTTGAGTTACAGGGCTTTGATTGAGATCTAAAGCTTTTTGAGAAATGAGTCTTCTTGCTTCAGAACCACTTTTTACTAATTTATGATCTCTTAAAAATCCTGGAAGCCAAATTTTTCCAGCAGAAACCTCTATGACAGGTGCCTCAGTAGGTGCTTCTTTTTTGCTAAAAACTCTTTCGAATTCTTCTTCAGCTTTTAAAGCTGCTTCTTCTGAATGAAATTGAGTAACTATATACCTTGCTAATCTTTTTTTTGCCTCCTTGGGATGGAATTCTCCTTTTTCTACCTGTTCTTTCATTTTCATAATATCTCTTTCTGGTATATCAGTTAAAAGAATATAATATTTCCACATAATTTGATCAGGAATAGACATGATTTTTCCATACATCTCAAAAGGTGGTTCCATAATTCCTACATAATTTCCCAGACTTTTGCTCATCTTTTGAACACCATCAAGACCTTCTAAAATAGGAAGAGTTATAATAACCTGGGGTTCCTGACCATATTCTCTTTGAATATCTCTACCTATTAATAAATTAAACAACTGATCTGTTCCTCCAAGTTCCACATCCGCTTCTAAAGCTACTGAATCATAAGCTTGAAATAAAGGATAAATCAATTCATGAATACTTATTGGAAGACCTGATTCAAAACGTTTTTTAAAATCATCTCTTTCTAAAATTCTTGCAACAGTATATTTAGCACATAACCTTATTATATCTTCAGCTGTCATTTTAGAAAACCACTGACTATTAAAAATTATTTCAGTTTTTTCTGGGTCTAAAATTTTAAAAACCTGTTCTTTATAGGTCTTAGCATTTTCCAAAACCTGTTCTTTAGTTAAAGCTGGGCGTGTTTCTGACCTTCCAGTAGGATCACCAATCATAGCAGTAAAATCACCAATTAAAAAATAAACTTTGTGTCCTAATTCTTGAAATTGTTTTAATTTTCTTAAAAGAACAGTATGTCCTAAATGTAAATCTGGAGCAGTAGGATCAAAGCCAGCTTTAATTTTTAAAGGTTTATTTTCTTTATAAGCTCTTTCCAGTTTTTTTATAAGATCTTCCTCATCTATGAGATCAACTATTCCCCTTTTAATGATTTCTAAAGCCTTTTTTACTTCCTCCTTCATTATGCAGTCCCCCTGATTTTGAAGTATTCTGCTATAGCATTTACCAAACCTTCTATAGTATATTCTTTAGCCTCTATATGAGGTTCAAAGCCAAAATCTCTTAAAGTTGAGGAAGTAATAGGCCCTATAGAAGCAAAAATTAAATCCTTTAATTTTTCTTTATCTAAATCTTCACAAAGTTTAAAGAAGTTTTTTACTGTTGAAGAACTGGTAAATGTTATTATATCAACCCCTTCTTCTAAAGCTTTTTTAAGCTCCTTTTTAGACTCTTCACAGATCTTAGTCTCGTAAATAGGCAATATTTCAACTTTTGCACCCATTTCTTTTAACTTTTCTGGAAGCAATTCCCTTGCTTCTTTAGCCCTGGGAATGAGAATTAAATTGTTTTTTATATCCAATTTAGCAAACTCATTAATTAAACCTTCTTGAGTAAAATCTTTTGCAGGAACCAAGTCAGGCTTAATACCCAATTTTTCTAAAGCTTTTTTAGTAGAAGCACCAATAACAGCTATTTTAGTATTACCAAAGGCTCTCCAATCTTTACCAGCTTCCCAGAGGATTTTAAAAAATATTTTCACGCCATTTTCTGAAGTAAAGATTATCCACTTATAATTGGATATCTTTTTAATAACTTCCAAAATGTTTTCGTTTAACAATGGTTCTATTTTTATTGCTGGTATTTCATAACAATAAGCCCCTAAGGCTTCCAGATTTTCAACAAGTTTGCTGGCTTGTTCTCTTGTACGAGTAACAACTACTTTTTTCCCAAATAAAAGTTTAGTTTCAAACCAATTAAACTTTTCTCTTAATCTTACTACTTCTCCTACTATAATTATAGCAGGAGCTGTTACTCCAGTTTTTTTTACCTTTTCAACTATATTCTTCAAAACACCTGTAACTGTTTTTTGTTTGGGTAAGGTTCCCCATTGTATAACTGCTACTGGTGTTTCAGGACTTTTTCCTTCTTTTATAAGATTTTCTATTATATAAGGAAGATTTTTAACTCCCATTAAAAAAACTAAAGTTCCTATTTTAGATAAAGCTGAAAAATTAATTTTACTTTCTTCTTTTCCCTCGGCTTCATGTCCTGTAATTATAGCTAAGGTTGAAGTAAAATTTCTGTGTGTTACAGGAATTCCTGCATAAGCTGGAACTGCAATAGCAGAGGTTATTCCTGGGATAATCTCAAAAGGAATACCTTCTTTTTGTAATTCTTCAGCTTCTTCTCCTCCTCTTCCAAAAAGAAAAGGATCACCTCCTTTAAGCCTTACTACAGTTTTACCTTCTTTAGCTTTTTTAACTAGAAGTTTATTAATTTTCTCTTGAGGTAATGTATGTGCTCCACCTTTTTTACCTACATAAATTTTTTCCACATTTTCTTTGCAAAAGTTTAATAATTTAACATTAGCAAGATAATCATATATTATTACATCTGCTTCTTCCAAAACTTTTTTACCCTTTAAAGTAAAAAGCCCGGGATCTCCAGGACCTGCTCCTACTAAATAAACTTTTCCTTTTTTCATAATTTCTATCCTTTATAGATTTCTTTTAAAATTTCTTTTCCACCTGCTTTTAAAAGTTTTTTTGCCAATTTCTCTCCTAAAACTCTGGCTTCTTCTAAGCTCCCTTCTTCTGTTTCTTTATAAAACCTTTTCCCTTCCAGATCACTTATAAAACCTGTAATAAAAAGTTTAGAATTCTTAACACAAGCATAAGCTCCTAAAGGGACCTGACATCCTCCTTCTAAGGTCTTCAAAAATGCTCTTTCAGCTTCTATACAAATAGCGGTCTCTTGAGAATGGATTTTACTAAGTAATTCTTTAATTTTTTTATCTTTTTTCCTAACTTCTATTCCAAGAGCACCCTGCCCTACTGCAGGAATCATTTCTTCCAAAGTAAACCTTCTATATTCAATCTCTATGCTTAATCTTTTTAACCCAGCTTCTGCCAAAATTATTCCATCAAATTGTCCTTCTTTCCATTTTCTTAAACGAGTATCTACATTTCCTCTTAAAGGTAAAATTTCCAGATCTTTTCTAAGTTTTTTCAATTGAGAAAGCCTTCTCAAACTACTTGTTCCAACTTTAGCTTGGGAAGGAAGATCAAAAATAGTTTTGTAATTAGAAATCCATACATCAAAAGGAGATTCTCTTTCTGGAATACAACTTATTTCTAAACCTTCAGGAAGATCTGAAGGAACATCTTTCATACTATGAACTGCTATATCTATTTCTTCTTTTAACAAAGCCTGTTCTATTTCTTTTACAAAAAAGCCTTTACCCCCTATTTTACTTAAGGGAGAATCTAATATTTTATCCCCTGTAGTTTTAATGATTATTTTTTCTATTTTTATTTGAGGATAGATTTTTTTTAATTTTGAAATTACCCAATCTGTTTGTGCTAAAGCTAATTTACTACCTCTTGTTCCAACTTTTATAAACACTTTTAACTCCTTAAACTAATGGCAGGTGCTGCAAGATCCACCTTTACATCCACTACAAGAAGAACCTGACCCGGAACTTGTTTTAGGAGATGTTCTGGATATGAGTTTTTTAACCTTGGGGCTTTTGCATTTTTTACAAACTATTCCTTCAAAATCATTTCCAAAAATTAATTCTTCAAAAATTTCTCCACATTCTTCACATTGAAATTCATAGATAGGCATAAAAAATCCCTCCTTTTAGTTTTAATTTCCTAAAAATACCCCTTTATTAAAAATTCGTCAACAAATAATCAAAAAATTACCACTTTTTTGTATCTCCAATGTGCGAAAAAATGGATTCTTCCCAGACAAATTCCTCACTCATAAATCATCTCGGAACCTTTAAGAGCATTTCCTCCAAGCGAAACCACCACTTTCAAACATGCCAGTCTTTCAGGATGAATAGCAAGTTTTTTCCTAATTTTATAGTCAAAATGTCAAGACTTGTGGTTTCAAATGTGATTTTCAATTTACTCTTGCACCCTTCCCATTTTTTCTAAAAGTGCTTTATTATAAGCACTCCATACATCTCTCTGAGACAGAATTCCAACTAATTTTTTAGGATTATTTGGATCTACTACAGGAAGTCTTTCAATATGATGATATCTCATTTTGGACATAGCGGTCTCCAGGCTATCTTCAGGAAAAATAGTAATTACTGGAGAAGTCTTTAAATCTTTAACCCTTATATTCTCAATGTTTTCTCTTCCAAGCATTTCTCTAAAGTTTTGAAAAGAAATAATACCACACAGATTTCCTTGTTCATCTACTACAGGAAAACAAGTATGTCTTTTATCTCTTACAAAATTAAGAAACTCTTTAAAAGTCATATTTTCAGGAACAACAATTACATTTGGTGTCATAGCCTCTTTTACTTTGATAGATGCAAGAATATTACGTTCATGACCAGCATGAAGATTAATTCCCTGCTGACTAAGTTCATAGGTATCAATAGAATCTTTGCTAAAAATATAAGCAACTAAAAGTCCTGTAGCAGAAGCAAATAAAATAGGAAGAATTATGTAATAATTACCCGTCATTTCAAAGGCTAAAAACACAGCAGTTACAGGAGCATGAGTTAGTGCTGAAAGAAAAGCTCCGATTCCTACTGCTGCATAAGCAGGATATGCAGCAGTAATATTAGGAAAGAAATGATGAACAATCACCCCAAAAGCTCCACCAGCCATAGCTCCAATAAAAAAAGCAGGAGAGAACATTCCTCCAACTCCACCTGATCCTAAGGTGATTGCTGTAGCTATAATTTTTAAAAATACTAAAATAAACATCAGCCAAGGTAACATCTCTGCATTTAAAACTTTTTCTACCTGCTCATAACCAATTCCAAATATTTGAGGAAAAAATATACCTATTATTCCTACCAAAAAAAATCCAATAAAAGGTTTTAAATAAGGGGAATAAGGCAATTTTTCAAAATAAGCTTTTATCCCATAGAACACCCGGATAAACAAATAAGCCAGTATTCCTAAAAACACTCCTAAAAGAATATAAAAAATTAGCTCCCAATAACTTACAAACTTATAAGGAGGCATTTTAAAAACATGATGATTTCCAAACAAAGCCCGAGCAGTAATAGTACCCATTCCTGAAGACACAAGAACAGGCATAAAATTAGTCAATTCAAAATTACCAAGAAGAACAATTTCTAAAGCGAAAAAAACTCCTGCAATAGGAGCATTAAATACAGAAGCAATAGCTCCTGCTGTGCCACATGCAATAAATGTTTTTTTTCTTTCTTCTGAAGCTACAAAAAAACGACTGATTGCAGAGCCTGCAACTCCTCCTATTTGAGCAATAGGTCCTTCCTGTCCTGCACTACCTCCAAGTCCTAAAGTGATAACAGAAGCCAATATTTTAATAAGAGTATGCCTTATATCTAGAGAACCACCTTTTAAATTTACGTTTACTAAAAAATCTGGAAATCCGTAACCATAAATTCCTGTACCGAAAATCTTAGCCAATATAAATAAGATTATTGGAGGAAGAAGAAGCAATACAGGAATAAAAATAAAATAAGCATAAGAGCTATGACAAAAATTAAGCAAAGGTATAAATATATTACACCACAAAATACCAACAGCTTTTATAAATAAATAACTACCTAAAGCAGCTACTACTCCAATAATAAAAGCAACCAGAACCAAAAAAACATATTCTGGCAACTTAAGCCTTTCAATTAGAGAAACCAATCTCTTTCTGATAAATCCTATCTTCATATTGTTTTAAAAGTATAAATAAAGAAAAGAAAAAGTCAAAAAATTTAAAAAAATTTTATTTAAATAGCTGATTTTTTAATTATTAAAAATAATATAAAAATATTAAATTCTAAAAGAAATTTACTTGGTTAAAATCTCTCTTGACTATTATAATAGTTTTTGTTAAAAAATATTTTAATAAATAATTTAAAAAACTGATTGGGAGGTTATTTATGGAACCCAAAGTTTTAGCTGTTATAGGACAAACAGATGCTGGGAAAGTTAAATTATCAGAGGCTCTTTGTAAACTTTGTGGAGAAACTATAAAAAACACCAAAAAAGAACCAACTTTCTATCTTAAAATTTATGGCTTCAATTATAAAAATACACCTTTTTACCTTTTAACCACTCCCGGAGATGAAAATTTTATAGGTGAGGTTAAATGGGCTTTAAAAGTAGCAGATGCTGGCATTTTAGTGGTTGATGCCTCTGCTCCTTTAAAATACCAGAATGTAAGAGTTTTTGAAATTGCTAAGGAATTAGGTGTCCCTTTGTTTGTGCTTATAAATAAAATAGATGAAGAAAAAGCAAATTTTGAACAGACCTTACAAAATTTACAGAATTTATTAGAAATTCATCAAATACCTATTTTCTACGCCTTTGGAAACAAAAATAGTTCTCCAATTCTGGTAGATTTAATAGAAAACAAAGCTTTCTCTTTAAACAGCGGAAAAATAGAATATCAAGATCTTCCAGAAAATTTAAAGGGTGAAACTTCTAATTTAAGAGAAAAATTAATAGAATCAGCAGCTGAAGGAAAAGATGAGCTTATTGAAAAATATTTAGAAAATGGAAGTTTAGAAAAAAGTGAAATTTTAGAGGGATTAAAAGCTTCTTTTGAAAAGAATAAAGCATGTTTAGTATTTACTGGTTCAGCTAAACAGGGTTGGGGTATCCCATTAATGTTAGAATACATTTATAATTTCACACCTTCCTACATGCTAATAAAGGAAAGAGAAGGTATAGAAGGAGATTCTATAGGTTTTATCTTTAAAAACATTATAGATCCTTATGCAGGAAAACTTTCTTATGGAAGAGTCTTTACAGGTAATTTTAATTCTGACAGTGTAATTTATACCTCTAATGGTAAAGAGGAAAAATATACCCAAATTTTTGTTCCCAAAAGTGATACACTTCAACAAGTAAAAGAGGTCAAAGAGGGAGAAATTATAGTATTTTCTAAAATAGAAAGTTTATCCACAGGCGATACATTTTCTAAAACCCCTGTGTCCAAAGCTATAGAGTCACCTGTTATGCCTGCACCTATGATTACTATGGCTATTCATCCAGAAACAAGGGCAGATGAAGATAAAATAAGCTCTGCTCTTACCAAAATAAAAGACGAAGATCCCTCTATTGTATTTAACAGAGATGAGGAAACTAAAGAGCTTCTTATTTCTGGTATAGGTGTGCTTCATATTGAGAAAACTATAGAAAAACTTAAAAATAAATTTGGAGTGAATGTAAAACTTACCCAACCTAAAATTCCTTATAGAGAAACTATTAAAAAACCTGTGCAAGGTGTTATTTATAGACATAAAAAACAAAGTGGAGGAAGAGGACAATTTGCTGAGGTACATTTTCACATTTTTCCGTTAGAAAGAGGAAAAGGGTTTGAATTTGTGGAAACTCTTACAGGAATGAATGTCCCCAGAAACTATGTTCCTGCGGTAGAAAAGGGAATAATAGAGGCTATGGAAAAAGGTCCTTTAGCTGGGTATCCAGTAGTGGATGTAAAGGTTCAGTTCTATGATGGGAAATCTCATGAAGTTGATTCTTCTGATCTTGCATTTAAAATAGCTGCCTTCCATTGTTTTAAGAAAGGTGTAGAACAAGCTAATCCTGTTCTTTTAGAACCATATTTAGAACTGGAAATTTTTGTTCCTGATGAAACTGTAGGAGATGTAGTAGGAGACCTTAATGCCAGAAGAGGAAGAGTCCTTAATCTTGAAAAAGACAAAAAAAATACTAAAATAAACGCAGTGGTTCCTATGGCTGAAGCACAGGATTATGTGGTAGCTTTGCAAGGTTTAACTGGAGGAAGAGGTTATTTTATAGCCAGGTTTTCTCATTATGAAGAAGCTCCACCTTTTGTAGCTGAAAAAATAATTGCTGAAAGCAAAGCACAAGAATCTGAAAAAGGAAATTAAGTGCTAAAAGTCGGAATTTTAACTCTGAGTGATAAAGGAAGCAAAGGTGAGAGAGAAGATCTATCTGGAAAACTTTTAAAAGAGCTATGTGAAAAAGAGGGATGGGTAGTTTTAAAATATGAAATAATTCCTGATGAAAAAGAAACAATAGTAAAAATTCTCAAAAACTGGTGTGATAAAGAAAATTTGGACTTTATAGTTACCACAGGTGGAACTGGAGTTTATCCAAGAGATGTAACACCAGAGGCTACTAAAGAAGTCTTAGAAAAAGAAATTCCTGGTATTCCTGAATATATCCGTTATATTAGCTATCCTATTACTCCTATGGCAGCACTTACCAGAGGTATGGCTGGAGTGAGAAAAGAAACTCTGATTATAAACTTACCAGGTAGTCCTAAAGCTATTAAGGAAATTTTTCCCAAGTTGATTGATATTATTAAACATGCTGTAGAAAAAATAAAAGGTGATGCAAGTGAGTGTGCAAGAAATTAAACTTACTCAGATAACAAAAGCCTCTGGCTGAGCAGCTAAGCTTCCACAAGAGTTTCTTGTGGAAATTTTACAGGGTTTGGAGTTGCCTATCCATCCCAATTTAATTCAAAGCTTTGAAAACGGAGCTGATGCAGGTATTTATAAATTAAATGAAGAAACTGCCCTTGTCTTTTCAGCTGATTTTTTTACTCCTGTCGTTGATGATCCCTATCTGTTTGGTCAAATTTCAGTAGCAAATTCTCTATCAGACATTTATGTCTGCGGAGGTAAGCCTCTTTTAGCTTTAAATTTAATTTGTTTTCCAAAAAAAGGGTTGCCTAAAGAAATGTTAAAAAAGATCTTAAAAGGTGGTCTTGATAAAATTAAAGAAGCAGGAGCACTTTTGGTAGGGGGGCATAGTGTAGATGATCCAGAGCCAAAATACGGCCTTGCTGTAGTAGGAACAGTTCATCCTGAAAAAATTATAACTAATAAAGGTGCTAAAGAAGGTGATCTGCTTTATCTTACTAAACCTATTGGTACAGGAATTCTTATAACTGCTTATAAAGGAAAACTTATTGATGAAACCAGCTCTTCTTATAAATCCATGATAGAAACTATGACAGAATTAAATAACAAAATAGCTGAAGTTATGACAGAGCTTGGTTTAAAAGCAGCTACGGATATTACAGGTTTTGGTCTTTTAGGACATGCTTTGGAAATGGCTATAGCAAGCAAAAAAACATTTGTTATTTATACCCATAAAGTTCCTTATTTAAAAGAAGCTAAAAATTTTATCCAAATGGGTATCATTCCTGAAGGAGATTATCATAATTTAAATTTCTGTAAAAAATATATTAAAATTCATCCTGAAGTAAAAGAAGAAGATCTTATTTTACTTTCTGATGCTCAAACCTCAGGAGGAATCTTAGTATCAGTTCCTCCTGAAAAAAAATCTATTTTTGAGGAAAAAGCTATAGAAAAAGGATTGTATTTTTTAAAATTGATAGGGAAAGTAAAAGAAAAGGAAAAGGGTTGTCCTACTGTAGAGGTCTTGCCTTAAAATCTTACCTTAAAATCTTACCTTAAAATTTATTTAAATCTTTAATTTTATTCTGGTTATTTATTAATAATATCTATTTGACATTTTTTAATCAAAGTATTAAATCTTTTTTGAAAATTTCAAAACTTTTTTAAATAAGAGGTTTTATGAGCAAAAACTATACTTCTATGTGGAAAGAGCTTGGTTTAGATTTAGATAAACATGAGATTCTGCTCAATACTCTAAGTGAATTTTATAAAAATATTTATTTATCTCAGAAAAACAGACCTGAGGGTATGAAATATTTTGATTTTGTTATTTCTGAAGCTCATGGATTGAGAATTGAAGAATTGGTAGAAGCTAAAAAAGAGGGCAGGAAGGTAATAGGTGCTTTTTGTGTATATGTTCCTGAGGAATTAATACTTGCTCTTGATGGAATTTGCGTAGGCTTGTGTGCAGGAGCTGAAATAGGTTTTGATGAAGCAGAAAAATATATACCCCGCAATAGCTGTCCTCTTATAAAAGCTTTTATGGGATTTGAATTAACCAATGTGTGCCCTTATGTAAAATGTTGTGATATTTTAGTTGGAGAAACCACTTGTGATGGTAAGAAAAAGGCTTATGAATCTTTTCATGAAATTACCGGAAGAGTCCATGTGATGGAGGTTCCTCATACTAAAACTAAAGAAGCAAGAGAATTATATTTAAAAGAGGTAGAAAAATTTAAAGAAAAATTGGAAGATTTAGCTGGGAAAAAAATTACTTTAGAAACCCTTAAAAAGGAGTTGCTATTTCTAACGAAAAAAGAAAGGCCCTTGCAAGATTAGAAAGGTTTAGAGCTACAGACCCTCCTCCTATATCAGGACTTGATGCCCTGCTTATTTATCAGATAGCCTTCTATGATGATCCTGTAAGATTTACCCAAAAAGTTAATGAGCTTTGTGATGAACTGGAAAAAAGGGTTGAAAACGGGACAGGTGTTGTTCCAAAAGGAACACCGCGAATTTTGATTTCTGGATGTCCCTTTGCTTTACCTAATTGGAAGCTCCATCATCTTATTGAAGCAAGTGGAGCTATTGTAGTGGGAGAAGAATCCTGTGTAGGAAAAAGATATTATTATAAATTGGTAGATGAAAACTTTAACTCCATAAAAGAAGGTTTGGTAAAAATAGCTGAGAGATATTTAACCACTCATTGTGCCTGTTTTACTCCAAATGATGAAAGAATAGAGGATATTAAACAGATGTTTGAAGCTCAAAAAGCTGATGGAGTTATCCATTATTCCTTACAGTTTTGCACACCCTATATGTTTGAATCCTATAAAGTTGAAAGAAAGTTAGATATGCCTTATTTGAGAATAGAAACAGATTACAGTATGGAAGATATAGGACAGCTCAAAACCAGAATAGAAGCTTTTATAGAAACTTTAAAGATGTAAAAAATGAGAGTGCTCGGGCTTGATGTAGGTTCAACATACATTAAATCTGCTTTGATAAAAAATGGAGATCTGGAAGCCTTAGAAATTACTGAAACTTCTTATAATCCTTTAGAAAAATGTTATGATTTTATTAAAAAATTTAAACCTGATAAAATAATTGCTACTGGTTATGGAAGAAAATTAATTAGCCAGAGATTAAAGGATCTTGGAATTATTGATATTACTGAAATAAAAGCTTTTGCTATAGGAACTAAATATATCCATCCTTCTGCCAGAACAATTATAGACATTGGAGGACAGGATACCAAAGTAATTAGATTAAATGATGATGGAAAAATTCTAAAGTTTGAAATGAATGATAAATGTTCAGCAGGAACAGGCAGATTTTTAGAAATAATGGTAAAGGCTTTAGGATATAATTTAGAAAAAGTAAAAGATTTCGCACCTGATACAAAGCTTAAAGTGAAAATAAATAGCATGTGCACTGTATTTGCTGAATCAGAAGTCATTTCTATGATAGCCCAGGGAATTGATAGAAAAGAAATTCTTAAGGCAGTACATTACTCTATTTCACAAAGAATAGTAAGTATGTTAAAGAGAGTTTCCTTGGAGGAAGATATTATCTTCGCAGGAGGATGTGCTTATAATAAATTAATAAAAGTTTTCATTGAAAAAGAAATTAATAAAAAACTTAAAATTCCAAAACATCCTCAATTTTTAGGAGCTATTGGAGCAGGTTTATATGGTTTAAGCTAAATTAGAACATAGGTTTATAAAGTCAATTTTTATTAAAGGTAAGTTATAAAGATCTTCCAATTCTATTTCTTCCTACCGTATTTATACACAACCTTGCCTGCTTTACTTGGAATTACTTTTCTGGTATGACAATCAAATAAATTCACTCCTAACTCTTCTTCTAAGTCTTTTACATGAAGTGTTATAGTAGGTTGAGCGAGATAGAGGAAATAAGTTTGTTTATTTAATAATAAAGTCCCTTTAAAATTAGATCGTTTTATAAAACATTGATTATAAAGGATTTTAATTACAACTAACGTATTTAGTTAAAAGTTTAATCCAGTCGTTTAAAGATTTATATCCAGTAATTTTTTCTATTACCTCTCCTTTTTTATTTAAAAAGTAAGTTGTAGGAAGTTCTGAAAAATCAGGAAAGATTCTAAAAATTTCAGAAGGGGCTAAACCTACAGTATATTTTATTCCACGAGAAGATACGATTTTAGGAAGTAAAGGTATTCCTTCTTTATCAATCATTAAAGAAATAATCTCAAGATTTTTGGTACTACATTTATTATTAATCTTATTTAAAGTTCCTAATTCTATCATACAGGTGGGACAATAAGAAGCAAAAAGATTTAATAATACATATTTTCCTCTAAAATCAGCTATATTATATTTTTGACCTTTATAGGTGTAAAAATCAAAATTTAAAGATGAAGCCTGAAGATTAGAAACAGAACCAATAATTAAACATAAAATTATCAAGGTTAAGCACAAAAATTTCTTAGGTTTCATAAAAATCACCTCTTTAAAATTTTTTACTAATTTTTTAATTTATACCATAAATTTTAAACTGACAACTCCAGTCTTTTCAATATAAATTCTTTTAATCCTTTTACTTCTATAGAAAAATCCAAAAAAAAGAGATTTTCTTTAAATTCTAATTTTATTCCATCTTTAAGAGTAGTAATATAACTTTCGTCAGGACTCAAAGTGAAGTTTGAATAGTCATAATGATCTGGAAATGAGATCATTTTTTTTATTTTCAGGTTTAATCTTTTTAAAGTTATAAAAAATTGTCTATTATCTCCAAGACCACAAAAAGCTATAAATTCTTTATCTCCAGGATTTATTTCTTCTAACCTATGATTTAAAACTCTCCAATTTTTTCTATAAAGTTTGAAAATTGGTTTATCATTGAAACTGTAATCAAAAGGTTGATAATCCTGATAAGTAAGAACTATTGCATCTGCTCTTTTTAAAGATGTAAGAGGTTCTCTAAGTTTCCCAAAAGGTAAAATTTTATTTTCAAGATCCTCTTTTTTTATAAGAACTATATCTAAATCTCTTTTTAATCTTCTATGTTGAAATCCATCATCCAAGATTATTAAATTCACTCCAAGTTCTTTAATAGCCTTTTCTCCACCTCTTACTCTATTCTCGTCAACTACTATACTAATTTGAAGACCCTTTTTTTCAAAAATTTTAGCTAATAGAAAGGGTTCATCACCTACCCTTTCCCAGTTTTCCTGAATTTTACCCATGTAAGATACTATAAGAGTGCCTTTACTTTTTCGTTTATATCCTCTTGAAAGAATACCTATATGAAAATTATCAGCTAAGTTTTCACAGAGATACCTAACTATGGAGGTTTTACCAGTTCCACCTACAGATAAATTTCCTATGGAAATAACAGGAACAGACAATTTATAGCTTTTAAAAAAATTTTTATCGTAGAAAAAGTTTCTAATGAAGATGATATAAAAATAGGGATTAAGATAATTTAACATTTTTATTATTAGCAATGTCTTTCCAGGTAAGGATTAAAAAGATTATACCCCCAATAATTGCACCTAAATATTGGGTAACAATTCTCCAAAATATGGCAAATATTCCTACCCATTCCTGAGCGATGAAATTGTCAAATATTGGAATAGCTCCCAATTCTCCTACTCCGCTTCCACCAGGGGTTGGACTTATAAAAATAGCATAAATCAAAGGTAATTGATCTAAAAATAAAGTTTTCATTGAACTATTGTTATTAAAAGCTTTTACTAAAAATATACCTATAAAAATATAAGAAAAATACATTAATAAACTCAAAATCAAAGCCAAGAAAAAATATCTTTTTTTATTTTTAAAAAAATTTTTGCATAAAATTAAATACTTAAAAGTAGTGTATTTTATTTTTATAAGTTGTTCTTTAGTAAAAATAGATTCTTTTTTTTTGAATAAGATTACCCATATAATATAAATTAATAAAGAAATTAGAATAATTATACTTACTAATATTAAAAGATCCTTAGCTTCTTTTGGATTATTTATTAAAACATGAAGGGTAAAAGGAAAAAAGATTATGTAAAAAAATAATCCTGAAAAGCCTTTTAAAGTAATAATACTCATTATTTCATGAAAATTTCCTCCTATTCTTTTAAGTGTATAAAGAGGTAAAAATTCTCCTCCTATATGAGCAGGTGTAACCGTGGCACCAAAAGTGCTTACAAATGATACAGCATATCCGTAAAAAAAAGAATATTTTAAACCCAGAGCACGGGATATAACAAAAATTCTTAGATTATCAAAAGTATGAAAAAAAAATAAAAACAACAAACTTAAAATTATATATTTTTTATCTAAAAGGTGAAAAATTTGACAAAAATTTTTAGGAACATTTCTGGTGATTAAATAAAAAAAAGACAAAAAAACTATTATAATTGTTAATAAAAGTCCATATAAAATATTTTTATACATTTAATAATTTAAAAATTAATCTTGGTTTACATTCTTTTATTTTATGATATTATTTCATATTTTAAATGAAAGTTTTAAAATATAAAGGGGGTTTTATGGAAAGAAAGATACTTTGGGCTCCTTGGAGAGGAGAATATGTAGCTGGTAAAAAAGATCCTGGTTGTATCTTTTGCCCTCCTGAAGCACCTTTACCTGATGAAGAGAGATTAATTTTATACAGAGATGATAAAGTTTTGGTAATAATGAACAAATTTCCTTATAATGTAGGCCATTTACTTATTTCTCCAAGAAGACATGTAGCTGAGTTAGAGGATCTCACAGAAAATGAGCTTTTATCTATAATGAGAATGTGTCAGGAAGCTATAAAAATTTTAAAGGAAGTCTTAAAACCTCAAGGCTTTAATGTGGGTTTTAACCTTGGTAAAGTAGCTGGTGCAGGATATCCTGATCATATCCATCTACAAATTGTTCCAAGATGGGAAGGAGATATAAATTTTCTGGCAGTATTGGATGACGTTAGGGTGGTTTCAACCCATCTTATAAAACTCTATAGAGATCTTTTTCCCTATTTTCAAAATGTAAAGCTTTAAAATTTCCACTACGAGGTAGCATTTTATTTGGTTTTTTTGAAATTTTTGATATAATTTAAATTGTGTTTACAGGCCTAATAGAGGGTGTAGGAAAAATTTTGGCTCTTCAATCTGAAAAAGGTGGACTTCTTATAGAAGTCTCCTCTCCTTTTTCTTTAAAAAATACTCAAATAGGAGATTCCATTGCTGTGGATGGAGTGTGTCTAACAGTAATAAATAAGAAAGAAAATTCTTTTAAAGCCCAAATCTCTCCTGAAACCCTTTCTAAAACCACTTTTAAATATAAAAAAATAGGAGATCCTGTTAATCTTGAAAGAGCCTTAAAATTGGGAGATCGGTTAGGTGGACATCTTGTTTCAGGTCATGTAGATGGCATAGGTAAAATATCATCCATCAACCCTATAGAAAATTTTTATCGTTTTATTATAGAAGTCCCGGAAAATCTCGCTATTTATCTGGTTAAAAAAGGATCTATCGCTATTGATGGTATAAGTCTTACTATAAATGACTGTAAAAATAATAATATAGAATTAATGATTATCCCTCATACTTTAAAAATGACCACACTTGGTTTTAAAAAGACAGGAGATTTAGTAAATATAGAAATAGATATAATTGCTAAAATGGTTTATAAATGGCTTTCTCCCTATTTGGAAAATCTTTCAGGTTCCTCTCAAAAAACCCTTAGTTTGGATTTTTTAAAAGAACATGGTTTTATTTAATTACCTTGAGAGAACAAAATGAATGTAGGTTTTATAGGTCTGGGAGCTCTTGGGCAGGCTATAATTAAAAGACTGATTTCACAAGGGATCAAAGTTACAGTCTGGAATAGAACCATTGAAAAAGCTCAAAAATTAAACCTACCTTATGTAGAAAATCCTGAGGATCTTTTGCAAAAAAGAGATATATTAATTTTATGTCTTACAGATAGTAAAGCTGTTAAAGATATCTTAAATAAATTATCTGATAATTTACAAAATAAAATTATAATAGACATCACTACTAACCATTTTCCCACTGTTCTTGAGTTTCACAAATTTTTAAAAAATAAAGGTGGTTTTTATTTAGAAACCCCTGTATTAGGAAGTGTTATACCTGCAGAAAAAGGATTATTAAATATTTTAGTAAGTGGAGAAGAGAAAGTCCTTAAGGAAGTTAAGCCTATATTGAACATTATAGGACAAAAAATTTTTTATTTAGAAGAACCTGGAAAAGCTACAAAAGCTAAACTCATTAACAATTATGTAGTAGCAATGTTAATAATTTCTTTAGCCTCTGGGATTAATTTTGGAGAAGCAGTAGGTTTTACTAAAGAAGAAATCATAGAAATCCTTTCTTCAGGATCAGGTAATTCTTATCTTTTAAATGCCAAAAAAGAAAAGATTTTAAAAGAAGACTTTACTCCCCATTTTTCTGTTAATAACATGCTAAAAGATCTGTATTATGTTGATGATCTTTTTAAAGAAATTTCAAGAGTTTATATAGAAGGAACATTGGCAAAGGAATTATTTAAGCTAACCAAAAATCTGGGATATGGAGAAGAAGATTTTTCAGCTATTTATAAAACTTTAAAAATATTAAACAATATCAAGGAGGGATAGTTATGAAAATAAATCCTGAGATAGAAATTATAGAAGATCTTGCTAAACAAATACTTGTTGCTGCAAGAACTGCTCCTAAGGCTAAAGGGGTAGATGATTTACAGTTTGCTTTAATTACAGATAAAGAAGAAAAAGAAAAATTGGCACAAGAAATGGAAAAAGTTGCAGAAGAAAAAGGAGAAAAATTTAAATTTTTCAAAAGAGATGCGAATAATGTGAGAAATTCCGAGGCTGTTATTTTAATCTCCTTAGATTTCAAAAAGCCTTTAGGTCTAAATTGTGGAGCCTGTGGTTTTTCCTGTGGAGATATATTAAAACAATCCAAATCTAACTCAGATTTTGAAGGTCCTGTTTGTGCTATAAAACTTCTGGATATGGGTATTGCCATAGGTTCTGCAGTTGCTAAAGCTAAGGATTTATGTATAGATAATAGAATAATGTATACTGTGGGGGTTGCTGCCAGAAGGCTAAAATTACTTCCTGGACAAATCATAATGGGAATACCATTAAGTATAAAAGGAAAAAATATCTATTTTGATAGACCTCCTGTTAAATAGAATGGCTAAAATAAAAATCTGTGGACTTAGGGAAAAAGAGGATATAGAGTTTCTTATTCAATTCTCTGTAGATTATGTAGGTTTTATTATGTATCCAAAATCTCCCAGATATGTAGGAAATAGACTAAAAGACCTACTTTCCTTAGAAATAAAAGCTAAAAAAGTGGTTGTTTTTGTAGATCCTTCTTATGAGGAAGTTAAAAAGGCTTTAGATTACGGAGCTCATCTTATTCAGCTTCATGGAAATGAGCCTCTGGATTTTGCTAAAAAAATAGGATTAGAAAGGGTTATTAAAGCTTTTAGAGTAAAAAATAAGGGTTTTAATTTAAAAGACTTAAAACCTTGGAAAAAGGCTTATGCTATTCTTCTTGATACTTTTATAAAGGATCTTCCAGGAGGAACCGGGAAAACCTTTAATTGGGAAATTGCAAAAAAAGTTGTTTCTGAGGGTTATAAAATCTTTTTAGCAGGAGGAATAAATCTTGATAATGCTTTAAATGCTGTTAAAGCTGTTAATCCCTATGCTCTGGATATTTCCTCAGGTTTAGAAGCTTCACCTGGGAAAAAAGATCATGAAAAAATTAAAAAACTATTTATTCTTTTGAATTTTTAATTCTTTAAAGATGATTATGATAAGTTTTTGAAGATATTTGAAAAAGATTAACTTTGTTTACTATTCTTACTATTTTATTTGAACCACAATAAGGACATTTTATTTTTAAATTACAACTTTCATTACTGCAATTAGTGCAAAAAAATTTGTTAAATTTTTTTCCACAAACACAGCACCTAAATTCAATTATTTTCATAATTTTTCCTTTATTTAAATATTTAACTCTGGTTTTAATCTCGTCTTAAAATATAAGGATAAATAAAATAAAATCAAGAGAAATTTATATTAAATATGATATCCTGCAGAGACTATAGATACTGCAGAGCCTTTTCCAAAAGGCACAGCTTGTTGGTAATAAATTTTAAAATCACCTTTTAGATCTACTTTTTGTAAAATAAGATTAGTTAAAAATAAACAGGATAAACCACAAATTTTCATAGGAGCTACTTCTTTGGCTTTATCTAAAAATTCTTCTGTAGAAGCCTTAGAAGTAAGTTCTATTAAAGTTTTATCTACTTCTAAAGCTCTGTTAATATGTTTATCTGTAACTTCAAAGGGATCTCCATATCTTAAGCCTAAATGACAGAAGTCTATAGCTAACAATAAATAAGTGCTATCATCTAACAATTCTGCTATCCCTTCTGCAAATTTTTCCACAAGATCTTTCTGAGGAAAAAAGGTAGGAAGCGGGCCAATTAAAATAGGTAAAACTACAAAACCATCTCCTAATAAATGGTGTAAAAATAAAACCTGGAATTCTATAGAATGTTCCAATTTATGAGCCATGTGATCAGGAAATATTTCCAGTTTTTTAGATTTATTTAAATAAAATATTCCTCCTTTATCATTTCTAACAGTTCCAAAGGGTGTAGCTATATCCTTAGTAAGGATAGAAAAAGGTAGATCTAAGTGATGCCCCACTCCTAAAATGATTATTCTTGACCCCTCAGGAATTTTAAATCTGCTATAACTTTCTGCATAAGCTTTAGCACCAGTTTTTATATCTATATGAGGAACAATAAGAATTTTGGGAGGTTCAGAGGAATGAGGATTTGCTAATTTTAAAATATCTTCTACAAAAAATTTAGCTTCTGAAGCAGATAAAGGATAAGCCTGATTGGCATGAGCCATTGGTCTAAAAGGATAAGAAAACCATTTAGAATAGGCTTTATTTTTTATCTCTTCAAAATTTTTACTCCACAAAAGGCCTTTTTCATCCAGAAATTTAACAATTTTAATTATTTCTTCAATAGGAACTATTTCTCCCGCAGCTTTAGTAGCCTCTGCCTGTAAATCTCTTAAATCATGCTTTCCATCCATTAAAGAAAGAAGAAAAGCTATATTCTGAGGGATAACTACAAGCTCCTCTATAATACCTATAGGATCTCTTAACAAAAATACAGGTTGTCCTTCATGTTCTGTTGGAATAGCATCCATATATCTTAAAATAGGTTTAAAATCCAAACTATATTCCTCCATTATGCTCCCTCTCCAAAATCTTCAGGTGTTAAACTCTGACAAGCTTCTTTTACTCTTTCTACAGCAGTATAAAAATCTTCTTCTATTGTTCTTACTCTTATACCAAAGGCTTTTTGAACTGATTTTCTTACTATATCACCTTTCATAAGAGCATTTTCCCATCCAAATTCTGCATATTTTTCATTGACAACCTTATTAAGATCTATTAAAGCCTCTGCCCTCTTTCTTCTTTCTTCAGCAGCCTCACTTAAAGGCATATCTAAAAAATTATCAATTTTAGAAACAAAGCTTTCATAAAAACTTGCAGGAAATCTTGGATCATATTCTTCTAAAGCAAAACCAAAAGTAATAAATACTGGATCTTTAAAATAAGTAAACAGATCAGCTTCTATTAAATTAGGATCACTCTTTAAAAGATCCTGATAAAGTCTATAGGATTGTTTGGACTTTTCTTTTACATTTGGGGGTTTTTCAGTATTAAATTCTAAAATATGATGATATAAACTTTCATCTGCAATTATAGCAAGTATTTCTCTTGCTCCTAAATCTCTCATAGCTTCAAGTCTATGTTGTCCATCTACTACATAATATTTTCCATCTTTTTGAACCACTACTATAGGAGTAAGAAAACCAAGTTTTTCTATAGCCATTTCTAAATGTTTTTTTAAACTTTCAGAAATATCTCTTTGGAAAGGTGGTCTATTAACTTCATCAATCTTAAACAAAGCCAATTTTAAAGGCTGCTTTTTTACAGGATCTTCAAAGGAGGCTAACTCAATCATAATTTCACCCCCTTTAATAAACTCTTAATCTGCATTCCTCCTCAAAAAAGTGGGTATATCCAAAACTTCCTCATCAAATAAATCTAAATCTACCTTTTTTTTCTTATCTTTAAATTCTTTTCTTTTTAATCCTTCCTCTATAGTAACTACTTTTTCACTTTTTTCTTCTTGCACTTCACCCTCTTCAAGACCTGTAGCTATTACTGTAACTCTTAAAGCCTCTCCCAAGGTATCATCAAAAATCACTCCCCAATATACCTTAGCATCAGGATGTAACTCCTTGGTTATCATACCAGTAATAATTTGTGTTTCTTGAATAGTTAAAGTTTCAGGATGAACGCTTATATTAATTAAAATTCCTTTAGCTCCAGAAATAGAAAGATCCTCTAACAAAGGACTATAAATAGCCATTTGAGTAGCTATTTCTGCCCTACCTTCTCCTACTGCTTCTCCCATTCCCATTAAAGCCACTCCTCCACTCTCACTCATAACAGCTTTTACATCCGCAAAATCCAAATTAATATATCCAGGGGACAAAATCAAATCAGAAATTCCCTTTACTGCATAATATAATACATCATCTGCTTTTTTAAACATATCTGCAAGTCTTTCTTGAGGAGAACCTAAGGTAATAAGTCTATCGTTCGGAATAGTTATAAGGGTATCAACAAATTTAGAGAGTTCTTCTAAGCCCTGTTCTGCAATTTTCATTCTAAATTTTCCTTCAAAAGAAAATGGTTTTGTAACAACTGCTACAGTTAAAATACCCAAATCTTTACAAATATTAGCTATTATAGGAGCTGCCCCTGTACCTGTTCCTCCTCCCATTCCCGCTGCAATAAAAACCATATCTGCATCTTTTAAAACATCTCTAATTTCTTTTTCACTCTCCTCTGCAGCCTGTCTTCCAATTTCTGGCTTTCCTCCTGCTCCTAATCCTTTGGTTAATTTTTTACCAAGTTGGATTTTAATAGGTGCTGGATTTAATTCTAAAACTTTGTAATCAGTATTAGCTACTATAAATTCTACTCCTACAAGTTTATTTTTTATCATATTAGCCACAGCATTCCCACCAGCACCACCTATACCTATTACTTTTATGTTGGGTTGAATTTTTATTTCTTCCTCTAACAGTTCAAAAGGTATCATATCTATCCTCCTTGTAATATTTTTAGAAATTTCTTTTTTAATTTTCCAAATAAACCTTCCCCTTTTTCAACCTCTATAATTTTCTCTTTAAACCTGTAACCATAAAGCAACATACCAACAGCAGTTGCAAACTGGGGATGATGAATTTCTTCTGTTAAACCTGATAATTTAGGAGGATAACCTACTCTTGTTGGTAAATCAAACATTTGATCTGCTAAATAAATTAATCCTGGCAACAAAGAAGAACCTCCAGTGATAACCAAACCACTTCCCATTTTTGATTTAATATCAAACATTTCACCCTCTTTAAAAACGTAATTTCTTAATTCTTTCTCTACAAATTCAAACAATTCTTTTACCCTTGGTTCCAGAATTTCTGCTAAAAACCTTTTACTTACTTTTCTTGGTGGCCGATTACCAATTCCTGGAACTTCTATAACCTCTTCATCCTCCACCAGTTCTCTTAAACATACTCCCTTTTGGATTTTTATCTTCTCTGCCTCTTTTTTAGATGTTCTAAGACCCACTGCTAAATCATTGGTAAGAAGTTCTCCTCCTATGGGTAAAGAAAACACATATCTTAAAACCCCATCCCAATATACTACTACATCTGTAGTTCCTCCTCCAAAATCCAATAAAGCTACTCCAAGTTCTTTTTCTTCTGGAGTTAAAATGGCTTCTGCAGAGGCTAAACCCTGAAAAATAACTCCATCAACCTCTAATTCAAGATTTTCAAAACACTTTAATAAATTCTGAAGAGTTGAGCGATTACAGGTAATTAAATTTACATGTGCCTCTAATCTAACTCCTGTCATTCCAAGAGGTTGCAAAATTCCTCTCTGTTGATCCACAATAAACTCTTGAGGAATAACATGTAAAATTACTCTATCCTTGGGTAAATCTACTGCTTGAGCTGCCTGCAAAACTTCTTCTACCTCTACAGGTGTAACCTGTTTTTCTTTTAAAGCTACAACTCCCATTCCAGGAATGGTTTTAATATGACTTCCTGCAATACTTGTGTAAATTAATCCAATATTTACTTTTGCCTGAGCTTGGGCTTTTTCTATAGCACTTTTTATACTTTCTGTAGCCTCATCTATATTAATAATTATTCCTTTTTTTAATCCACGAGAAGGAGCTACTCCTATTCCGGTAATCCATAAATTACCCTCCCTTTCCTCTCCTATAAGAGCACATATTTTAGTTGTTCCCACATCTATTACTAAAATCCCTTTTCCTTTGCCCATAAAATTCAACTCCTAAACTTTATTAAAGCCTCTCCCAAAGGATAATCTAATCTTATTAATTCTATCTTTTCTATCAATTTTTTTTCGTATAAATAAGCCATAATTCGGTCTAAATTTCTATAATAATAAATCCAATCCTTTTCAGAAATTAAAGGTAAATAAATTGTCAAATGATTTTTAGTAATCAAAATCAATTTATCTTCAGCTAATATAATTTTAGCTAAATTTTCATATACAGGCAAATAATTTTTATTATTCTTTAACCAAACCAAAAAATTAAATAACTTCTTTTCAAAAGTTTTATTCTTTATTTCAACTACAGGATAAAAGAAATAATCTTCAGGTAAGATGCCACTTAAAATAACTCCATTTTTATCTATTAAATAACCTCTGTTATTTTTAACCAGGATAGCTAAAGGTTCTCTTTCTTCAATTTTAATTTCCAAAGTTCCTGGCAAGCGTCTAACTATAGTTACATCTTCTATATTATTATTAGTAAGTATTCTTTTTTTAAGCTTATTCATGGAAATCCTAAATAGCTTTTCTCCTCCTTTTAGTCCTGTTAATTTTATTATTTCATTTTTATCAACTCTTTTTGTATTAAAAACTTTTATTTCTTTAAGAATAAACAGGTTTGTAAAATATAAAATATAAATTATACCTACTATTATACTTAAAGTAAACAAAATTCCCCAAAATATTTTATTTTTAATAAATTTTCTAATCATAAACTGCATCCCAAAAATTTAACTTCAGGTTCCAATTTTATATTAAACTTTTCAAAAACCTTATCTTGGGCTAATTTTATTAATTTCAAAACCTCCTTAGCTTTAGCTTTTCCTAAATTAACAATAAAATTGGCATGTTTTTCAGAAATTTCAGCATCTCCTATTCTATAACCTTTTAATCCACACGCATCTATTAATCGCCCTGCATAATCATTAGGTGGATTTTTAAAAACTGAACCAAAGGTTTTTTTAGAAAATGGCTGATTCTTTTTTCTTTTTTGAATATATTCTTTTACTTTTTCTTTTATCCTCTCTTTTTTCATTTTTTTTAGTTTTAATTCAACTTCTAAAATTACACCTTCTTCTTTAAAGACTCTATAATCCCATAAATTTTCTTCGGATTTTAAAATAAATAATTTATTATTTTTATAAATTTCTATAGTTCTAACAAAAGAAGATATAGTGTTACCAAAGGCTCCTGCATTCATTTTGATGGTTCCACCTATAGTTGCTGGAATTCCTGCTAAAAATTCTATCCCTGAAAAACCTTCCTTTAAACATAAGGATATTAATGCATTTACAAGTGTTCCTGCTTTTATTTTCAAAATCACTTCTTTCTCTTTTTCTTTCACTATTTCCATTCCTTTAAACTCTTTTAAAGTTAAGACCACTCCATCAAACCCTTCATCAGCAACTAAAAGATTACTTCCTCCTCCTAATATAAAACTATGTATATTTTCCTTTTCTAAATATTCTAAAATTTCTAATATTTCTTCCTTAGTTTTAGGAAAAATCATTAAGCTACAGGGACCACCTATTTTAATAGTAGTATATGGAGCTAAAACCTCTTCTTTTTTATAAAAAATTCCCATTTCCTTTAATCTCTTTTCTAAGTCATTAAGCCACATTTTCTAAATTTTTTTCTTGTTGCAAAAGTTTACTATGTATTTTATAAATATTACCTGCTCCCATAGTTACTATAATTTGTTCTTTGTCTCCTATTTTTTCTAAAAGATCAAAAATACCTTCAAAATCATTTGCAAAAAAAGTGGGTTTGGATCCTCTTAAATTTTTTACACTTTCAAAAAAAGTATAACCTGAAACCCCAGGAATAGGTTTTTCACTGGCAGGATAAATTTCTGTCAACACTAATATTTCTGGGTCTTTTAAAACCAATAAAAATTCATCCCATAAAGCTTTTACCCTACTATATCTATGAGGCTGAAAAATTAAAAATAATTTTTTATCTCTATAAACCTTTCTTAAAGCCTCAAGAGAAGCTTTAATTTCTGTAGGATGATGGGCATAATCATCTAACAAAATATTACCTCTCCATATTCCTTTGAATTCCAATCTTCTTCTTGCTCCTTTAAATTTTTCTAAAATCTTTAAAACCTGTTTTACAGGTAAATCCAAAATTAAAGACACACCTATAGTAGCTAAAGCATTTAAAATATTGTGCTTTCCCGGAACAGAAAGTTTTAAATTTCCTAAATAATTTTCTTTATAATAAATTTCTACTAAAGGATAACCGGTATCCTCTAAAATTTTTCCTACTAAATGATTTTCTGAAGAAAAACCATAGAGTAAAAAGGGGCCAGAGATTTCCTCTAAAACATCTTTTACTCCTTCATCATCTCCACAAAGCACCACCTTTCCATCAGGAGAACATTTTTTGATAAAATTAATAAATGCCTTTTTAACTGCCTTGAAATCTGCATAAAAATCCAAGTGTTCTTTATCAATATTGGTAATTACCTCAATAAAAGGGTTATAGCAGAGAAAAGACCCATCACTTTCATCTGCCTCTGCTACTAAGTATTCACTTTTTCCTAAGATTGAATGAGTTTTAATATTATTAATAATTCCTCCTACTACTACAGTAGGATTTTTCTTTAAATTTATTAAAACTTCTGCTATCATAGAAGTAGTGGTAGTTTTACCATGAGAACCTGCTACTACAATACTCTTAGGATATAAATTCATCACTTCAGAAAGCATCTGAGCTCTTGGAATAACCCAGATCCCTTTTTCTTTAGCTTTAAGCAATTCTGGATTGTTTTGAGGAATAGCAGAGGAATAAACCACTATATCTACCCCATCCAAGTGCTTTTCAGAATGACCATAATATACTGTTATACCGTTTTTTTCTAACATCTGTGTATATCTACTTTTTGAAATATCACAGCCAGTTATTTCATGTCCTAAAAAATTTAAAATTATAGCTAAACTGCTCATTCCAACTCCGCCAATTCCTATAAAATGAATTTTCTTTTTTTCTTTTTCATTTAAACAATTTTTAAGCATTTTCCACTAACCTCTCAAGTTCATTTATAATAATTTTTTCAGAATCCTTTATAAAAAAACTTTTCATGGCTTGAGCCATCATTTTTAGTTTTTCTGGAAAACTCAATAAACTTTTCAGTTCTCTCAAAACTCTTTCAGGAGTTGCTTCACTTTGTTTAATCAAAATTGCTCCTCCTTTTTCTGCTACACTTCTTGCATTTTTTTCCTGATGATTATTAGTAGCATAAGGAAAGGGTATAAAAATAGCAGGAAGACCTATTGCAAAAAGTTCTGCCAATGTTGTAGCCCCTGCTCTTCCTAAAACAAGATCTGCTTGAGAATAAGCCCAGCTCATATCCTTTATAAAAGGACAGACTTTTAATCTTTCTTTTTGTTCTTTTCTTAATTTTTTTTCATACATTTCTTTTATTCTTTCATAATCATCTAAGCCTGTTTGATGAATTACAAAAAGATCCTGGAAATCTTTTAAAAGCTCAGGTATAATTTTTAAGGAAATTTCATTTATAAATTTTGCTCCCAAACTACCTCCCAAGATTAAAAGCCCTTTGCCAGGATGTTCTCTTTGTTTTTTTTGTAAAAGCTCTCTTCTTACTGGATTTCCTGAGAAAACCACTTTTTCCTTAGGGAAGTGAATTTCACTTCCTTTTATACTTACAAAAACTCTATCTACTAATTTACTTAAAACTTTATTAGCAAGACCTGGTTCTATGTTCTGTTCATGAAGACCTGTAACTTTACCTTGGCATTTTCCTGCTAAAACTACAGGAAAAGAAATATATCCTCCTGTAGCAAAAATGACCTGTGGATTAAGTTTTTTTATCAATTTATAAGCCTTTAAAACTGCTTTTCCCATCTTTAAAAAAGCTCTACCTTTATTAAAAACTGATCTACCTAAGAAACCCTCTACATCTAATTCATATACTTTAAAAGGGCTATCTTTTAAAATAACCTTTTCTACTTTCCTTATACCTGAAATAAAATATACTTCTCTTCCCATACGCATTAATTCCTGTGCTACCGCGATACCTGGAAACAAATGTCCTCCTGTCCCTCCTGCCACTATAAGCCACCTCAATGATAAACCTCTTTAGAAGTATCTTTTAAAAATAAAGGTGCATATTTAAATACCAATTCTCTAAAAACCTCTCCTCTTTCTTCATAGTTCTTAAATTGATCAAAGCTTGAACAAGCAGGAGAAAAAAGTATAGTGTCCCCTGGCTCTGCCAATTTAAGTGCCAAAGTTACAGCCTGTAGCAAAGTTTCTGTAATAAAAGTGTCTGTAATCAAACCGAGTTCTTCTCCTATAATATAACGAGATTCTCCCATCAAAATTAATTTTTTAACTTTTTCTTTGATATAAGAAATTAAAGATGCATAAGAAGCACCTTTGTGTCTACCTCCCATAATTAAAATAAGAGGAGCCTGCAACCCCTTTAAAGCCTGTAAAGTAGCATCTACATTGGTAGCCTTTGAATCATTTATAAAATAAACCCCTCCAAAGCATCCTATATACTCTAACCTATGAGGAAATCCTGTAAATTCCTTTACAAGTCTCTTTATACTTTCCTGAGTTGCTCCCATTAATCTTGCTCCAAGACTTGCAATCATAAAGTTTAATTTATTATGTCTGCCTAATAGCTTAAATCCTGTAAAAGAGTATTCTTCTTCCTCTTCTAATTTAAGTATAAATCCTCTTTCATCCCTTAAAAATGCTGAAGCTTCAGCATTTTCTTTTTCATCAAAAAACTTTTTTTGCCCTTTAATAAGATATCCAAATTTTTCCAGCCATTTTTCTCCAAAAGGAAGGATGCTAAAATCTTTAAATTTTTGATTTTTAAATACACAGTATTTATAATAAGCATATTCCTCTTCTGAGACATACCTTTCCAAATGATCAGGAGTAATATTTATAATTATCCCTGTTTTAGGTGCAAAAGTTTTTATGGTTTCCAGTTGAAAGCTTGATACTTCAAGCACTACTTTATCCACTTTAATTTCAGAAATAACAAGCTCTGAAAGAGGAATACCATAGTTTCCGCCAGTAAAAACTCTATATCCTGAAAATTTTAAAAGATCAGAAACCATAGCAGTAGTAGTGGTCTTTCCATTAGTTCCTGTAATAGCTATGGTTTCATCTTTGCAAGATAAAAATTGCCAGGCAAGTTCAAGTTCACCAATAACAGGAATATCCTTTTTTAAAGCTATTTCATAAACTTCTTTTGGAACTCCAGGACTTACTACTATTAAATCTGCAGATAAAAGTGTTTTAGGTTTATGAGTTTCTGTTTCAAAATAAACCCCTTGAGATTCAAAACTTTTCAAAAGATTTTCATTTAAACTTTCTCTACTTTTACTTTCAGAAACAATAACCTCAGCTCCCTGTTTTAAAAGCAATCTGGTAGCTGCTTGACCGCTTTTCCCAAAGCCAATTACTACTACCTTTTTCTCTTTTAGTTCCATAATTTTTTACCTGATTTTAAGTGTGCTTAAAGCAAGTAATCCACAAATAATAGAAATAATCCAAAATCTAACTACTACCTTATTTTCAGGCCATCCTTTTAATTCAAAATGATGGTGAATAGGAGCCATTTTAAAAAGTCTTTTTCCATGTGTTAATTTAAAATAACCTACCTGTAGTATAACAGAAAGAGCTTCCATAACAAAAATACCCCCTGCAATTACCAAAAGAAATTCCTGTTTTGTCATAATAGAAATAGCACCAAGACTTGCTCCTAATCCTAAGGATCCTACATCTCCCATAAAAACTTCTGCTGGATGACAGTTATACCACAAAAAACCCAAACCTGCTCCCATTAATATAGCACAAAAAATAGCAAGTTCTCCTGCATAAGGTATAAAAGGCAAATATAAATAATTAGCAAATTTAATGTTCCCCACTACATAAGCTAAAATACTATATACTCCTGCCACCACCATGAAAGGAACTATTGCAAGACCATCAAGTCCATCAGTTAAATTCATAGCATTGGAACTTCCCACAATTACAAGCATACTAAAAATTAAATAAAATATACCTATATTAATTATAGCTTTTTTAAAAAAAGGAAACATTAATTCTGTAGAAAAATTTAAAGTTTTAAACAGAAGAAAATATAAAACAGTTACTATCAAAACCTGAAGTAAAAGCTTTTCCCTGGCTCTTAACCCTAAATTTTTTTTTCTTTTTATTTTTAGAAAATCATCTAAAAACCCTATAAACCCGAAGCTTAAAAGAATAAAAAGAGCCAACCATACAAAAGGATTGGTAAGTTTACACCACAATAAAACAGAAACAGTTATTCCTAATATAACTATAAAACCTCCCATAGTAGGTGTTCCGGTTTTAATTTTATGATGAGAAGGACCTTCTTCTCTAACAATTTGTCCAAATTGTTTTTTTCTCATAAACCTTATAAAAGGTGGCATCAAAAAATAAATCAAGAAAAAAGAAGTTATAGCTCCACAAATCATTCTGAAAGTTATATATTTAAACACATTAAAAATAATAGAAATATCACTTAAAGAATAAAATAAATAATAAAACATTAATCAAGCTCCTTAAAAAGTTTTTCTACTATCCTTTCCATTTTTAAGGCTCTTGATCCTTTTACAAAAATTATTCCACTCTCTGGGCAAAATTCCTTTATTTCATAAATATTTAAGTTTTCTAACAATTCTTCAGTATTTTTAAAGGTCTTAAAAGGCTTAGAAGAGATGGAAAAGGCTTCTCCATAAACCTCTGCCATATCTCCTACAAAATAACATAAATCTGCTATTTCTCCTGCTAATTTTCCTATTTCTCTGTGATATTTCTCTGCCTCTTTGCCAAGTTCTTTCATATCTCCCAAAATGCAAATTCTTTTCTTACCAGAAAAATCTTTTAAATATTCAAAAGCAGCCTTCATAGAACCAGGATTGGCATTGTAGGTATCATCTACAATTAAAAAATTTCCTTTTTTATAAAATCTGGTTCTTTGAAAGAGGTTTATACTTTTACCAAGCTCTGAAATAATTTTTTCCAAATCTAAATCCAAACTTACTACTACAGAAAGAGCTGCTAACAGGTTCTGTAAATTGTGTTTTCCAATATAAGGAATTTTTAAATTGAATTTTTTGTTACAATAGACCACTTCTCCTTTTAACTCATTTTCAACAATTTTAAAATTCTCTGCATAAAGATCAGCACCTTTATTTAATCCAAAAGAAATTTTTTTCTGAGGAAAATTTTTGATTTTTTCTCTTAAAATATCTTGATCGTAATTATATATTAAAATCCCATTTGGATCGGTATTTTTAAATAAATTTATTTTTTCTTCTAAAACCCCTTCCATAGTACCAAGACTCTCTAAATGAGAAGGGTATATACAGGTAATTACAGAAATTTGAGGGGAAACTATTTGAGAAAGCCTTTCTATTTCTCCGGGAGCATTTGTGCCAAGTTCTAAAATTCCTATGTCTGTTCCTTCTTTTATGGATAAAATAGATAAAGGAACACCTATCAAATTGTTATAATTTGCTTCGTTTTTAGCACATTTCCAGAATTTTGAGAGAATTTCATAGGTTAATTCTTTGGTAGTGGTTTTTCCACAGGATCCTGTAATAGCAACCATGGAGCAATTCAGTTTTTTTCTCCAAAAATGTGCAAGATCTCCTAAAGCTTTTAAAGTATCTTTTACAAAAACTACAGATATAGTTTTGGGAAGCTCTTCTATTCTAAATTTAGAAGGAAAACGAGATATTACTAAGCCTTTAGCTCCTTTATCAATAGCCTCTTTCCAAAAATCATGTCCATCATAATTAGTCCCTTTTAAAGCCCAAAAAAGATAACCTGGTTTTATAGTTCTGGTATCTGTAGAAATACCTCTGAAAGTGATTCCCATATCTCCATTAATGAGAATTCCAGAAGTTGCTTTTACTATATCTTCTGTAGAAAACTTATTTTCTATGTTCATTTAATTTAACCTCCTATTTCTCGGATAATTTTTAAAACCTCTTCTTGATCAGAAAAGGAATATCTTTTTCCCTTTATTTCCTGATAGGTCTCATGTCCTTTCCCAGCAACTACAAGCACATCTCCTTTTTTTAAACTTTTTATAGCTTCTTTCAAAGCCTCTTTTCTATCAGGAATGACTTTATAAGGTTTGCTTCCATTTATCCCTTTTTTAATATCTTCTATAATTTCAAGAGGATCTTCAAATCTTGGATTATCAGAAGTTAAAATGATTTCATCTGCTAATACACTTGCCACTTGTCCCATAAGAGGCCTTTTACCTTTATCTCTATTTCCTCCACATCCAAAAACTACTATGAGTCTGTTATCTTTTAAAGATTTTAAGCTTTTAAGAACCTCCTCCAAAGCTGAAGGAGTATGGGCATAATCTACAAAAATTTTGGCTCCTTTATATTCTGTTACCAACTCAAGTCTTCCTAAGGGGTTTTTCAAATCTTTTAAATAAGAAATAATTTGATCTTCTTTATAACTCAAGGTTAATAAAATACCACACAGGGTTGCTATATTTTTAGCTTGATAATCGCCATACAATTGAGTAGAAATTTTATATTCTTTATCCCCAAACTTTACTAATAAGAACAAACCGTTTTTTTTATCCAGTATTTCCGCTTTTATTTTCTCATTATTTACCAAAATAAGTCTATCCTTTAAAATTGGCTTTAATTCTTTAGTTAGTCTTTTACCATATTCTGTTTCCTGAGAAACAACAGCTTTGCCAGAAGGTTTAAGATAACAGGTAAAAAGCTTCTTTTTAGCTTGATAATAACTTTCCATGGTTTGATGATAATCCAAATGATCTCTTGAAAGATTGGTAAAAGCTGCTATATCAAAAGTCAAGCCCAGAATTCTATCCTGATGCAAAGCATGAGAAGAAACTTCTATTACACAGGCTTTAAAATTTTTATCTACCATTTCTTTCAAAAGCGAGACTATTTTTAAAATTGAAGGAGTGGTCTCCAGAGCAGGAATAACACGATCAGTTTCGTAAAATATAGTTCCTATATACCCTGTTTTTAATCCTGCTTTATTCAAAATATTTTTAGTAAAATAACTGACTGAGGTTTTTCCATTGGTGCCTGTTACTCCAATTAAAATTAGCTCTTTTTCTGGATGAGAATAAAAATTTAAAACTATGCGAGAAAGAGCTTTTTTGATATTCTTTACTTGTATAAAAAATACATTTGAAAATTTTTCAACTTCTTTAATAGGACTTTCTTTTAATATAACTACAGCACCTTTATTTATAGCCTCTTCAATAAATTCTTCTCCATTAAATTGAGTGCCTTTTCTGGCAACAAATATATATCCGGATTCTACTTCTTTAGAATTTTCTGTAATTCCTTTTATTTCTAAATTATAAAAATAATCTCTATGCTTTTTTGGAAAAAAGTCTATTATTTCTAAATCTTTAATAAGCTTTTTTAAGGGTTTCATAAGATTTTATAAGCTAAATTATCAAATTTTTTATTTAAAACTTCATACTCTTTTAACTCGTCTAAACTGGTTTCATTATTTACTTTCAAAACCAAAATCAACATCTTATCATTTTTTAAATATACACTAATAAATCCTTTGTTAAAAAAATAGATCTGTTTTTTTCTTTCAAAGGAGTCCAATTTTGGTTTGCATATATCTTTTTCTTTAATATAAACTAATTTTGGAGTTATAGAACCATCGCAAACTTTATCCATATACAACTTGGCTAAATACCAAAGATTTATGTATCTATTGTGATTAATTTCTATTATATTCCCCTTGGTAAGGGGCCATTCAAAATCAGTCAAATTTTTTTCAGATATTCTGAAAATAGAAGAAGAATAAAAATGATTAAAAAGTTTATCTTCTCCTTTTTCTATATAAGCTAATAACTCTCCTGTTTTCAGATCAAACAAACCTATTCCTAAATCATAATCTCTAAACTTTTCAGCCCATTTATAAAGTTTTTTTTCTATTTTATAATCCAAAGAAAGAATAACAGGCTTTCCCTTTTGTAAGGTTTTATCAAAAATTTTTTCCAAACCACAAACACCATATCCATTAAAAGTTTCTCCTATTAAAAAGGTTAAACTGGAATCCAAAATTTTTCTTTTGAAATTTTTTTCTATGATAACATTTTTTTCTTTTTTAAGTTCTTCCACTTCATCTAAACTAAGATTATCTGAAAGTAATATAAGACCCCTTTTAGGAAGATTTAAAGTAGAATTTAAATATTTTTTTAAAACAGGAGAATAGTTGAATAATAGATCATCTTTTATAAGATAATAGGCTTTATAATTTTCTAAGGTTATAGCTAAAGGTTCCATATTTCTATCTAAAATATAGCCTCTTTTTATTTCCAGATTATTAATATTTCCTCTAACTTTTTTTATAGATAGATTAAATATCCCAGTTAATAAAATAACTAAAACAGTAACAAATATTAAAACTCTGGAAGTATTATTTTTATTCATCATTCTAACCTCAGATAATCCCGATTTTGAGGCGGCCTAAGTCCTAATTTTTTAGCCTTTTCTAAAACTATATCTCGTGAGGTCAGATATTGGTATTTTTTTACCAATTTTTGATTTTCCTGAGTTAATTTATAAACTTCTTTTTTCAATTTAAAAAGTATATAGCTTTTATAAGCTATACCTGCTGTAAAAATAACAGTCAAAATAGCAAAGAATAACAGAGCTACATTTAAAAAGAATTCCTTAAGTAGCTCTTTAAAAGAAACTTTTTCTTTTTTTTTCTTGGATTTTGATTTTATATTATTATACTCCAGATCAGGTTTGTAATGCAAAGCTTTATTTACTATCATATTCTTTCCCCCACTCTCATTTTAGCACTTCTTGCTCTTGGGTTTCTTTTTATTTCTTCCTGGGAAGGAATAATGGGTTTTTTGGTAAGAACTTTTATTCTGGGATCTCCTTTAAAAGCAAACTTCACCAATCTATCTTCTAAGGAATGAAAAGATATTATAGCTATTCTTCCTGAAGGTTTTAATATATCTGGAAGTTCTTTTAAAGCCACTTCCAAATTTTTAAGCTCTTGATTAACTTCAATTCTTAAACTTTGGAAAATAATTGCTAATAAGTCTTTTTTAGAGGTTTTATAGAATTCTTTTACCGCTTTTACAAGATCCTGAGTAGTTTCAAAAGGTTCTCTTTTTCTTTTTTCACAAATAAATTTGGCAAACTTTTCTGCTCTTGGCACTTCTCCTTTTAAAAATACTTGCTTAAGCTCTTCAAAAGTATAGGAATTTAAAATTTTCTTTGCTGTAAGATCTATAGTATAACTCATTCTCATATCTAAGAGCTCATCTTTTTGAAAAGAAAATCCTCTTCCAGATCCTTCTAACAAAAAAGAAGAAATACCAAGGTCTAAAAGAATAGCATCTGCTAAAACTCCCTGTTTTTTTAATTCTTCTTTTATATAAATAAAACTCTTATTGAAAAGTTTTATCCTGGAACCATATTTACTCAAACGTTCTTTTGCCAGTTTAAAAGAGTCTTCATTCCATTCAAATCCATACAGAATACCTGTAGGAGAAGAGGCTTCTAAAATAGCTTCACTATGTCCTCCTAATCCTACAGTTCCATCTACATAAATTTTGTCTTTTTCCACTTTTAACCACTCCAGAACTTCTTTTAATAAAACTGGCTCATGATGGTAAATTTTTAACCCCTGTTAAATAAGGATTTATAATTTGCATAATTTGATTGAAATTGCTTTTAGTTTCTCTGAATCTTTCTTCTAAATCCTTAGGATTCCATATTTCAAAGTGATTTAACATTCCTAAAAGGATAACCTCTTTTTCCAGTTTTATTTCTTCTCTAAGAGACTGAGGAAGAAGTATTCTTCCCTGTCTATCTGGCTGACACTCTTCTGCAGAGCCTAAGAAATATCTAACATATTGCCTTACTTCAGGAACATCCCAAGGAAGACTTAATAATTTTTCTTCAATTTTTTGCCACTCTTCTATAGGATAAGCTACTAAACAATCAGGATAATTAGTAATTACCAGATTTTCACTTCCATATTTAACTCTAAGAACTTCCCTGAATTTAGAAGGGAGACTAAACCTTCCTTTATTATCTATATTGTGTTTAAATTTTCCTCTAAACATTTTTTTCCACTTTTTACCACTTTATACCACTTAAGCTTATTAAAAAATTAAGAAAAAGTCAAGAGGAAATTTAAAGAATTAGAATCTTTTTTGATAAAATTTTTCTAAAAATCTGAATTATTTTTAAAATTTTTTTAACATATTAAATGGGAAATTTTTCAAATTATCATTTTGTAGGGCTGGATTTTATAAATAAAAATTTGTATTTATAATATATATTTCATTTTATGAAAAAACTTCCTATAGGAATTCAAAGTTTTGAAGTTATAAGAACTGAAAGGTATTATTATGTAGATAAAAGTCCTTTTGTGGAAAAACTTGCAAATGAGGGTAAATACTTTTTTCTCTCTCGTCCAAGAAGATTTGGAAAATCTCTTTTTCTGGACACCCTAAGACAGGCATTTCTTGGTCGCAAAGAGCTTTTTACTGGACTTTATTTAGAAAACCACTGGGACTGGTCTAAGAAGTATCCTGTTATTTACATAAGTTTTGGAGCTGGAGTTGTAAAATCAAAAGAAGAACTTATTGAAACTATTTTTTTTATCCTAAGACGCTTTACTGAGGACTATGAAGTTGAACTTGCTGAAAAACTATATAACAAACGTTTTGAAAAACGTTTTGAAGAACTTATTCTAAAACTCTACCGCAAATACAACCAAAAAGTAGTAGTTCTCATAGATGAATACGATAAACCCATCCTTGACAACATTGAAAATCCTGAAATTGCCATAGAAATGCGGGAATGCCTCAAAAACTTCTATTCTGTTCTCAAAGATGCAGACCCTTACCTTAAGTTTGTCTTCATTACAGGAGTTTCTAAGTTCAGCAAGGTTTCGCTTTTTAGTGGCTTGAACAATTTGCAAGATATTACTTTAAATCCTGAATATGGCACTATCTGTGGATATACCCAAAATGAATTTGAAATAATCTTCGCTGAAAGACTAAAAGATATAAATCTTGAAGAAGTTAAAAAATGGTATAATGGCTATTTTTGGCTTAAAGAACCTGTTTATAATCCTTTTGATATCCTTCTTTTTCTCGCAGAAAAAGACTTCCGCTCCTTCTGGTTTGAGACCGGAACGCCTACTTTTCTTATAAAGCTTCTTTATGAAAAAAATTTTACCTTCCCCGTCTTGAAGAATTTGAAGCAGGGGAAAATTTGGTGGCTTCTTTTGATGTGGATTATATAGAACCAGAGTCTCTTTTATTCCAAACTGGATATTTGACAATTAAAGAAAAGCGTAGGCGTGGCCCAAGAATAATGTATAAGCTTGGCTATCCCAATCTTGAAGTAAAAATGAGTTTCAATGATGCTTTACTTAACTGGTATACAAAAGTTCCTGCTGAAAAAGAAAGAATACTTGATCGTGTGTATATAGTATTAGAGGAAGGAAAGATAGAGGATTTAATACAAATCTTTAAAAGTTTTTTTGCCTCTGTTCCCTATGACTGGTATAAAAAAAGCGAAATACAGAACTATGATGGGTATTATGCGAGTGTGTTTTATGCATATTTTACTGCATTAGGAGTGGATGTGAGGGTTGAGGATGCAACAAGTTTTGGCCGTCTTGACATGTCAGTAAAATTTGAGGATAGGTGTTATTTATTTGAGTTTAAGGTGGTTGAGCTTGAACCTGAAGGAAAGGCAATAGAGCAGCTTAAAGCAAAAAGGTATCATGAGAAGTATCAAAATTCTTGTCGTGAAATTTATCTCATAGGGGTTGAGTTTAGTCGGAAGGAAAGAAACATAGTAGGATTTTCTTGGGAGCAGGTGTAGCTTTTTAACATACGAAGTGGTATTTCTTGTTTTTTTCTTTGGTTGTATTAAAATTTTCAAATAATTAAGCTATTTATGCTTTTAGAATTGAAAATTAAAAATTTGGTGCTTATAGAAGAAGCTCATTTAGATTTAGATAATGGTTTTGTTGTATTTACAGGTGAGACAGGAGCAGGGAAATCTCTTTTGGTAAAAGCTATCAAACTTCTGTTAGGAGAAAAAGGGGGAAGTAATTATATCCGCCCTGGAGCTGAAAATGGAGAAATTGAAGCTCTTATCTGGGGTGGAAAAGAACTGTCTAAAAAACTTGAAAACATTGGTTACACTCCCCAAGAAGAAATTCATGTAAGACGAATTATCTCTCCTAAAAGACAAAAAACTTATGTTAATGGCTCTCCCATAACTTTAAGTGAACTCTCTTATCTCACCAAAGATTTGATCATACTTACAAGTCAGCATGAATTTTACACACTTCTTCATCCTGAAAAACAGCTTGAATTTTTAGACCAATTTTTAGGACTGGAGCCTCTTCTGGAAAAATTTAAAAACCTATACAATGATTATAAAAATTTGTTATCTCAAATCAAAATCCTGGAAGATAAAATTGCAGAAGCTCAGTTGAAAAAAGATTTTATCCTTTTTCAAATCAATGAATTAGAAGAATTAAATCCTGATCCTGAAGAAGAAAATAAACTTCTTAAAGAAAGAGAAAAATTAAAAAATTTAAGTTTCTTAAAAGAAAATTTACATATCCTTATTTCTGCTTTTGAAGAAAATGATAATAATCTTTCTCAGATTATTTCTATATTTGAAAAATTAAGCAACTTTGAATCTGGTTTTAAAGATTATTTTTCTAAAATTTATTCTTTTTATTATGAAATGAAAGAAATTCACAGAGATCTTAGCTCCTACCTAAATCAGCTACCAGAAGATGATACCTATTTAAATGAAATAGAAGAAAGACTTGCCAGATATGAAAAACTCAAAAGAAAATACAAAAGGGATACACATGGACTTATAGAATTACTGAAAGAACTAAAGGATGAGATAAATCTTTTAGATTCTGGAGAGGAAAAATATGAAAAATTAAAGAAAAAAGAGGAAGAATTAAAAAAAGAACTTTTTGATCTGGCTTTTCAATTAAGTAAAAAAAGGGTTAAAGGTGCTCCTGAATTACAAAGCTTGTTAAAAAAAGAATTAAAAGATCTTGGAATAGAAAAAGCTGAATTTAAAATAAAGGTGATCTCAAAAGAGCCAGCAATTGAAAATTTAACCTCTTCAGGTTTAGAGGAAGTAAAATTTTTATTTTCTCCCAATCCAGGAATTCCTCTAAAACCTCTTGAAAAGATAGCTTCAGGGGGTGAATTGTCCCGCATCTTTTTAGCTTGTAAATCCATTATGCAAGACAAAACCCGAGCTGGAACTCTTATTTTTGATGAGGTAGATACAGGAATAGGTGGAATTACAGCTAAAAAGGTAGCTCAAAAAATCAAAAATCTCTCTAAAAACTATCAAATTTTATGCATTACTCACCTTCCGCAAATTGCTGCTTTGGCAGATTCCCATTATGTAGTGGAAAAGAAAATTGAAGAAAATAAAACACAGACTAAAATAGAAAAAGTTGAAGGAGAAGACAGGTTGAAAGAAATAGCCCGTATGCTGGGAGATCCTGACAATTTGAAATTAGCCAAAAATTTTCTACAAACCACACTCTAATGGCAAAAACTATCCTTCTTTTTTCAGATGGTTTAGATAGCCTTTTAGCTGGTATTCTTTTAAAAAAATTGAATATAGAAATCATAGCAGTCAAATTCATTACTCCTTTCTTTGGCTGGAAATATAAAGAAAATCCAGAAAGTTTTTATAAAAAAATAAAGGATTTAAACTTTAAAAAGGGTATTATAGAGGATATTACAGAAGATTTTTTAAAAATTTTAAAAAAGCCTGAATATGGATACGGAGATTATGCTAATCCCTGTATAGATTGTAAAATTTTAATGTTTAAAAAAGCCAGAGAATTAATGGAAAAATTGAGAGTAGATTTCATAGCCACTGGAGAAGTGATAGGGCAAAGACCTATGAGTCAAAATAAAAATGCTTTGGAACTTATAGAAAAAAAAGCCGGGGTAAAAGGATTGGTTTTAAGACCTCTATGTGCTAAACTTTTAGCTCCTACTGAACCAGAAATAAAAGGACTTGTCAAAAGAGAAAAACTTATGGACATCAGAGGAAGAAAAAGAACCACTCAACTGGAACTCGCCAGAAAATGGGGAATTAAAAACATTCCTACCCCCTCTGGTGGATGCCTTTTAAATGATCCTCAAATTGGAACAAGAGTCCTCAAAATTCTTAAAGATAAAAGGCTTTTAAATTATGATACAGCTCAATTTCTTATTTTGGGAAGACATTATTTTGAAGATGATTGGTGGATAGTTCTTGGAAGGAATCAAGAAGAAAATCAAAAAATAGAAAAAATTGCTAAAAATAAATTTCCTATTTTTACTCTGAATGTTCCTGCTCCTACAGCTGTTATTGTAGAAGGAGATCCTCCAGAAGATTTTATAAAATCTCTACTCATAAAATACTCCAAAAAGGCAAAACAAAAACTTCAGCAAGGTGAAAAAGTAAAATGTATAAAACTGTAGCTTTGCTTACAGATTTTGGAACAGAAGATCATTATACAGGAGTAGTAAAAGGTAGAATTTTACAGGAACTGACCCATGTTTTAAGCTTAAAAATACCTTTTCAAATAAAATTTATAGATTTAACCCATAAAATTCCTCCTCAGGATATTCGTAAAGCTGCTTTGCTTTTATATTTCTCTTATAAATACTTCCCTGCAAACACTGTATTTTTGGCAATAGTTGACCCTGGAGTAGGCACTGAAAGAAGAGCCATCATATTGCAGACCCAAGACTATATTTTTGTAGGCCCTGATAATGGAATATTTACTCTTATTTATAAAGAAATTTCTGAGTTTAAAGTTTTTGAAATTCTACCAAATAAAATCTTAAAACCACCTTATAGTTCAACTTTTCATGGAAGAGATCTTTTTGCTCCTGTAGTAGCCTATATTTTAGCAAATGAACCTTTAAATGATTTTAGCCAACCTCTTTCCAGAGACAGCTTGGTAAAACTTGATTTTCCTTTACCTGAAAAAACTGAAAAGGGTTATAAACTGTCTATCTGGTATGTAGATCATTTTGGTAATATAATAACAAATTTTCATAAAGATTTAGCTGTCAAATCTTTTAAAGTTTTGGTAAATGGAAAGGAGCTGCCTTTAGTCAAAAGTTATGGATATGCTAAAATAGGAGAGCTGGTAGCTCTTTTTGGAAGTGAAAATCTTTTGGAAATTGCTATAAATGGTGGATCCGCTATAAGTGTTTTAAAAAACCCTGAAATAGAGATTATTTTTGATTAGGAGGATTCTATAAATGGAAGTATTCCTAATCGGGATAGGTGGCATTGGAATGTGTGGTGTAGCAGGAATCTTAAAAAATTCTGGTTTCAAGGTATACGGTTCAGAAAAAGACAGAGTTTACCCACCTGCATCTGATATTTTAAGAAAGCTTGGTGTTCCTGTTTATAAATTTGATCCTCAGAATATAATAAATATAAAACCTAATGCTGTAATTGTAGGAAATGCCATAAAAAGTGATCATCCCGAGGTTTTAGAATCTAAAAAACTGCAAATTCCTTTATATTCTTTTCCTTCTTTTTTAGAAAAATTTATCCTCTTTGATAAAAAGGTTTTAGTTTGTGCAGGAACTCATGGAAAAACCACCACCACAGCTCTTTTAAGTTATGTTTTAGAAAAATCAGAACTTGATCCAAGCTATTTGGTAGGTGGAGTTTTAAAACACAGTTTGTCCAATTTTAGAACTGGTAATAACCCCTGGATGGTGATAGAAGGAGATGAATACCCTTCTTCTTTTTTTGATAAAAATCCCAAGTTTTTACATTATAAACCTTTTGGTCTTATTTTAACAAGTTTAGAATATGATCATGCTGATGTTTATCCAGATCTTAATTCTTTAAAAATAGTCTTTAAAAAACTTATAGAATTAGTTCCTGAGGATGGTGTTATTATTTATAATTATGATGATTCCTGTTTAAAGAGTTTAATTTCTAAGGCTTCTATAAAGGCAAGGTGTATTTCTTATGGAAAAAACTCTAAAGCTGATTTTCTTCTTTTGGAAAGTATTACCACCTTTCAAAAAAATAGATTTGTTAATAAAATAAAAGCAAAAACCCCTTTTAAAGAGATTTTGGAATTCTCTTTAAGTATTCCCGGAGAATATAATGCTTTAAATGCCCTTTCAGTTTTGGCTTTAATTTATGGGTTGAACCTTTTAGATTCAAAAATATGGCAAGCCTATGAAAATTTTCCTGGAGTTAAAAGGAGACAGGAACTTCTTTATGCTGATAAAAATTTGATAATTATTGATGATTTTGCACACCATCCTACAGCGTTAAAAATAACTTTAAGGGAATTACAAAAAGCTATAAAACCAGAAAATACTATTCTTGTATTTGAACCAAGAACCAACTCCAGCAAAAGGAAAATTTTTCAAAAAGAATATGAGGAAAATTTAGCTTTAGCTGATGTTATTTATTTAAAAGAACCTCCTGGCATAGAAAATATTCCCAAATCTGAAAGAATTAACTTGTGTCATATATCACAATCTCTTAAAAATAAAGGTAAAAAAGTTTATTTTTTAAATGAAAATATAAATTTATTGGAATTTTCTTCTGAAAAAACTTTGTTAATCTTTATGTCAAGTGCTTATTTTGAAAAAGAAGTAAATAGGTTGTTTGAGATATTAAACCATGAAGAAAAGTAGTTATACTATTACAAAAGAAAATCTGGAAAAGATAAAATATTCCTGTGTTATTTCCTTAAAGGAAAATATTCAGGATACTAATAAACATAGAATTGTGGAATACAATTCTTCTTTTTTAAAAAATTTTATCTATTTTTTAAAAGATGAAGAGGCAATTTTTTTAGAAGACCTGTTTGGGCCTGTTTTTAATGAATCAGGATTAACTTTTTTCACTTTTGAAAATCAGTTTTATTATTTATTCAATATTCCTTTTAATTATGGATATACACTACATATTTTTATTGAAGAAAAAGAATGGTTAAAATTTCCTTATTGGTTTAATACAGAAAGATTGGCAAGCCTGGGGAAACTTGCAGGTGAAATTTCTCACGAATTAAAAAATCCTTTAAGTGGAATTTTACTTTATGCTACTATGTTAAAAGATGAATTGCCTCCTAATTCTGCTTATACAGAATGGTTAGACAGAATAATACATTTAACCAACAGATGCAAAAATATAACAACAAGTCTTTTAAGTTTTGGAAAACCAGAAAAAGAAAACAAAGAATGGGTGGATATAAATGAATCTGCTAAAAAGGTTTTTCAGGTTCTCTCAGGTTATGAAATTTTTAAAAATATTAAGATGAACTGGAATTTATATGACAAATTACCAAAAATCTATGCTAATAGAACACAGATTGAACAGGTGTTTTTTAATATTTTTATTAATGCTGCTGAGGCTATGAAGGGTTATGGAGAAATAACTGTGGAAACTTTTATAAAAAATGATAATATATTCATTAAAATAAAAGACACAGGGCCAGGAATTCCATCAAAGGTTATGCCTTTTATTTTTGATCCCTTTTTTACTACAAAAGATAAAAATGAGGGAACAGGATTGGGGCTTTCGGTATGTTATGGAATTATTAAAAACCATAGAGGTAAAGTAAAAGTATACAATTCAAGAGAAGGTGGAGCCTGTTTTGAAATTTCTTTTCCTTTATATACCAGAGAGGCATTAAGAGAAGATGAAGTATAAAGGCAAAATTCTGGTAGTTGATGATGAAATAGATATCAGAGAAAGTTTATCCCATTTTTTTAAAAAAGAGGGATATTCTGTAGATTCTGCCTCTTCCAAAAAAGAGGCTCTGGATCTGTTTTCCAAATATGAATACGATGTAGTGTTTTTAGACTTGAAATTACCAGATGGAAATGGTCTGGATCTTTTAAAAGAGTTTTTAGAATTAAATCTTGAAAGTCAGATAATAGTAATCTCTGCTTATGGAAACATAGAAACCGCTGTTTCAGCTATAAAATTGGGGGCTTTTGACTTTTTAGAAAAACCTTTTTCTATTTATCAAGCCAAGTTGGCTTTAGAAAAGGCTATAGAAAAGAAAAAACTCACTTTAGAAAATCTTTATTTAAAGCTGAGTTTAAAAGAAAAAGAGGAACAGGCTCTTTTTATTGGAGAAGATCCAAAAATAAAACAGGTTTTGGAAAAAGCCAAAATAATTGCAACTACAGATTCTAATATTTTAATCACAGGAGAATCAGGCACTGGAAAAGGTCTTTTGGCAAAGAAAATTCATGAAATGGATCTCATTTACAAAGGTCCTTTTGTATGTGTAGACTGTGGATCTATTGTTCCCACCTTATTTGAAAGCGAACTTTTTGGGCATGTAAAAGGTGCTTTTACAGGAGCTCATACTTCTAAAATAGGAAAAATTGAACTTGCTCAAGGAGGCATTTTGTTTTTAGATGAAATTGGAAATATTCCTCTTGACCTTCAAGCTAAGCTTTTAAAAGTTATAGATGAAAAAGAATTCTGTCCTGTAGGGAGCAATAAAATTATAAAAGCTAATTTAAGAATTATTGCTGCCACTAATAAGAATTTAAAAGAAGAAGTTAAAAAAGGAAATTTTAGAGAGGATCTTTATTATAGACTTAATGTAGTTCATTTTCATTTACCACCCTTAAGAGAAAGAAAAGGAGATATTCCTCTTTTAGCCAATTATTTTTTAAATTACTATTCTAAAAAATTCAATAAAAATATTAAAAGTTTTTCTTCAGAAGCAATGAATATATTTTTAAATTATGACTGGCCTGGCAATGTTAGAGAATTGAAGCATTTGATAGAAAGAATTGTCATTTTTTCCACCAAAAATATAATAACAAAAAAAGATTTAATATTAGCAGATTTTGAAATTCCCTCTAAAAAAGCCTCTAATACATCAGAAGAAACAATAGATTCAGAAAATATATTACCTCTTGAAGAAGTGGAAAAAAATTACATTTTAAAAGTTCTAAAAGCCTTAAACTGGAATAAAAGTCTTGCCTCTAAAAAGCTCGGAATTGATAGAAAAACCCTTAGTCTAAAACTTAAAAAGTGGAATATAATTAATTAATGTATTTTTTTTCACTAATTAACATCTTTTACAAAAAGAGATTTAAAATATATTTAAAAATTTTAAAAAGGAGGCTGTTTAAAGATGGAACTGGAAATTCAAAAGGCTATTATAAAATATGGTTTAGAGGATCTCTATGAATATAGTGATGTGGATGTGCTTATTGTTGGAGCAGGTCCCTCTGGTCTTACAGCAGCAAAATATTTAGCAGAAAAAGGATTTAAGACTTTAATTTATGAAAGAAGACTTTCTTTTGGTGGTGGCATTGGTGGTGGTGGTAATATGATCCCCAAGGTTGTAGTTCAGGAAGAGGCTCTTTCTATTATAAATGATTTCAAAATAAGATATAAAAGGGCGGATAATAATTTATATATCATAGATCCTGCAGAGCTTATTGCTAAACTTGCCACAGGAGCTCTTGAGGCAGGTGCTAAAATTTTTTTAGGAGTTGATGTAGAAGATGTGATAGTAAGAGAAGATCCACCAAAGGTAGTAGGGGTTCTCTGGAAATGGAGTGCCATAGAAATAGCAGGACTTCATGTTGATCCTTTATATACTCATTCTAAAGCCTTGGTGGATGCCACAGGACATGATGCAGAGATCATTAGAATTGCAGCAGAAAAGAATCCAGAGCTTAATATAAATATTAAAGGAACAAGGTCTAACTGGAGTGAAACTTCAGAAAAACTGGTGGTGGATTACACCAATAAAGTGGCAGAAGGTCTTTATGTAACAGGTATAGCGGTTTGTGAAATCTTTGGTCTTCCCAGAATGGGTCCTATTTTTGGTGGTATGCTCAGAAGCGGTAAAAAAATAGCAGAAATTATTGAAAAGGATTTAAAGGGGTAAAAATTAGATTAAAAACATCTTCTTCCTGTATATTCAGAAGGATAAACATTTTGCAACCAGCTATCATCTCCTCCATGAAAATGACATTTATTGCATTTAATAGGTGCATGATCCCAATCATGACATGTACCACATGACTTAGGAGGTCCGGGGTATGGTGCATCATTAGTATCTAAATGGTGAATGTATTCAAACTCACCAGCGGATCCTCCATAATATGAATCATCCTTATGGCAACGTCCACATAAATAAGCCCAGTTAGAAGTATCTAAAGTAGTAATATTTCCAGGCAGCTTCTCACCATTAACTTCTCGTCTGATTAACATTACATTTGGTGCACCATGAGGCTCATGGCAATCTAAACAAGAAACTACAAAACCTGTAGCGTTGTTATATGGAGCCTTAAGATTTGTGCTAACAGTAGCTGTATTTTTTCCATGTTTATCACCTCCACTCTCCCCACCTGTAGTCTCCCAATCAATTTTATAAAGATTACGACCTAAGGTAGTGCTATAAATTTCATTTGAATTATTATGACAATCTGTGCAGAAAGTGACATAATCAGGCATATTAGACCCATCATAAGTAGTATCACCAGCAGGTTCATAATAAGTTGTAGTACCACACCAGTAAGGTGCTTGATAAGTATAACCACTAGCATAATAATTCATCCTTTCTGTATCATTGTCTCCCCATAAATGAGCATGATCAGATGGTTTAGAAATAGCTGAATATGAAGGATTAAAAGATCCTTCAGGTTTTCCGCAACTTCTCTGAGCAATATGAATATTATGGCATGCTACGCATGGATTGGAACTTTCTTTAAAAAAAGAAAAATTTTGTTTAGCAAAATTCCAAATATCGTACAAATTGTGATAAGAAAGCTGGTTAAAAGCATCCATAATATTAGTAGCGTTTAAATTTTGAGGTGCACCTCCAAAAGTTTGACTATAATCATAATTTGTAATTCCATTTGACTGGAGAGAAGAGGGACCATGACAATAAAAGCAAAAATCATCACTTTGAGAGTAAGGTCCTGTGGTAGTTCCATTATTAAAATTGTCAGCAAATAACGCCCAAGGAGAAGGGCTACCACCTGCTGGACTGGGTTCATTTCCATTAATACTTCCATGCATTTCATGACAATGGGCACAATTTCCCTGTGAATAATCTGACAACTCTGTTACATCTCTTTTTACTCCATAAGTTCCATTCCCATGAGCTGAATTTAAATATGATTCAGAATTTGCATAATTATAAAAATAAAAAACTATAAATAAAAAACTCAAAACAAAAAGGGCTTTTTTAATCACTTGAAGCCAGCTCACGGGGTATCCCTCCAATACTTATTTTGCCTAAAAATTTTTCCCTGACAAGATCTATCACTCCAATAGCATCTTCTTCACTAAATCCTACATAAATCCACTTTTTCTTGGGAAGATATACTATAGCAAAAATCTTTCCTTCAGTCTCTATAGTTCTTTCAACATAACCCCCTTGACTTATTAAAATCACCTTTCCTTCTCTACAGGTAATAAAAATTTTATCATCTGCTGAAATCCCTCTTAAAGTACTATCACAGGCATTAATTTTACCTCTGTATTGAAGCTGAGGCAAAATATACACATGAACTCCTCCCTGAGTGTCTGTAAGATACAGAAATTCTCCATCAGATACAAATCCCTCAGTTCTAAATCCTCCTGTTAATCTTGTTTCAGAAGATAAATTGCTATCATATAAATAAACCGCTCCTTCATCATAAGAAGATACTATAAATTTCCCAATGCTTTTCAAATAGTAGGCTTCATAGGGCATAAAATTAAGCTTTCTTTGAGAAATTATGCCTCCTGTTGAGAGATCCATTACCAAAATCATATAATCCTCTGGTGAAGTTATTAGAGCTTCTCCTTCTTCTCCAAGAGCTATAAATTGAGGAATCTTTAAAAGTGGAATAGGAATAATTTCTACCACCTGAAAGGAATTCATATTAATAACTTTAATTACCTTTTCTTTTTTACAAACTACATAAATTTTGTTATTGTTTAAATCTACTGCTACTCCTTGAGGTTCTCCTGTTATTCCAAATGAATAAATCACTTGATTTAAGTTAGGATCTATTATCCAAACCGTATCTTTGGAAAAAACAAACAAATTTTCTCCGGGTAGAGGTTTATAAGGTAAACTTACATAAAATCTTGGGCAAAAAACATTTCCAAAAGATTCAGCTACATTCCAGTTCAAAAATAAACTTTTGCTATCACCTTTTTTTAATTCAAAACTTATAGGAAGCTCTATAATTTTTTGAGAAATTTTTAAATTTTTTCCTTCAAAAATAACTTTCTTTAAAACTATTTTTATTTTATTATATTTTCCTGAAGGAACTATACCTGTTGCAATCAAAGTTTGAGAAAAAGGGAGTTGAGTTGAAATTTCAGAATTTTTAAGATCCAAAATCTGATATCCCCTTTCCCCTTGAATTGTTATTTCCTTTATTTCCATTACAGCATTTATTCCACTGTTATGATAAAGATTGCAAAATACAGAAATTCGCCCAGCAAAAGATAAATGAAATTTAAGTAAAACAAAAATTGCTATAAGGTACAAAATTTTTCTCATTTTTCTAACATGTTGTTAATATTTTGTAGTATGGCATGCATTACAACCATTAAGTTCACCATTTCCTGGCCATCCTTTGTAATCCCATCTTAAGCTTTTCCAGTAAGGTGAACCATGAGCTCTATGACAAGAAACACATAAAACTATAGCATCACCAGAATTTTGAAGAACTTGACTGAGAACCACCCCTTGAGTATTACCTACAGGGACATCAGCAAAATAATCATAAGTTGCAGAAACTCCTAATTTGCCAGAGAATAAAGCTATATTGGGATAGTTACCATACTCTTTATTTTTCACATTGTTCATATCATAATCTGTAGGATGCCTTAACCAGGGACTTGCACCTCCATTATCTGAGTGAAAATTTCCATGACACTGACCACATAGCCAGTTAATAGATCCAGAATTTTCAGTTCCTCCTGTAGGATTATCCACTGCATAATATCCATTGTGATGAAGGGTATCAGGATGTAATTCCCAATCAGGATCCTCTGTTCCCTTGACACCTAACAGAAATCTATAACTTTTTGCTACTGTGCTACCATCGCAATTCCCAAGAGTGGCATTGCAAAGTTCATTTTTATGATGTGCTCCCAAAACAGCTTCAATAGGATCTGTTTTTGAAGGATCTCCATGACAACCATAAGTTCCAGCACAGGTCACCTGTTGACCTGACCATGAAATATTTCTATAAGCTGAATCAAACCCCGGCGGAGAAGATAAAGAATCGTCAGGATCCAGTCCTGCTACATTATGACCATCTCTATAGTTGCCTTTATAAACCCAATAAAAATTACCTCCTGCTAAAGTTTCTCTACCAGAAGCATCTCCAAATGTATAACCGGGTTCTGAAGTATCTAAAACATAAGGAATTGTATTATCACCAGTATTTTTCCCTGTATGGCATTCTAAACAGTTCTTTCTTAATAGTGCTTTTATAGGAATGGTAGAATTACCATAAACCATAGGTTGGTTATTTTGAGAATTATGCATGGTATGACAATTACTGCAAACACCTGTAACTTTACATATACCCTGAGTATTGAATAAAATCATTAAAAATAAGCTTACAATTATTCCCAAGCTTATTTTTACTTTTTCCATATTTCTACCTTACCATTTCCTTCATCAACTATCAAGAGCCCCAAAAAGCTCATTTTTATTTCACGAGGAAGATAAACCTTACCTTTTGTCCAGCCAAGTTCTAAAAAACTCCCTGCAAGTTTGAAATTATTTTTTAAATCAAAAATAAATATTTTTCTTAAATATCTATCCAAAACTAATAAATGATTTTCTGTTACCTCAATAGAAATGGGATAAACCAAACTTTCTGGTAAATTCCATACCTTTTCTTTGCCATTTTTATCCAAGTAAAAAACTTTAAAACTATTTCTCTCAAGAGCCCAGATTCCATCTTTTTTTACTTTAAAATCTATAAACCCTGAAAAATTTTTTTCCTTAGGAATCCAAATTTTTTCAACCATAGGTTTTTTATTTTCTATATTAACAAAAGCAACCCCTCCTGTTTCTCTATCAAGCACATATAAATAAGGTCCTACATAGTTCACTCTTTCAGGAAATAAAATTTTTCCTTTATAATAGAGCTTAAAAGATTCAACTTTTTTTTCTTTAAAATTGATTTTTAAAAGCATATTATCTGATCTTTCTACAACCCACAGATTACCTATTTTATCAAAAGTTAAATCTAAAGGTGCTTTTAATTTTCCTCCTGGATTTACTGCAACCAAAGGTTCTCCTTTAATATTATAAGAAATCAATCTGCTATTGCCTGTATCTGCTACATAAAATTTATTTTTAGCATAAATAGCACTCATAGGATGATAGAGATTGGTTCCATCTGGTGCTTTATACAATGTTAGCATCCACTCCCAACAGCTTCCTTTTCTACAAAAAAATAAAATACTTAAAAGAACAAATAAACCTATCAATAACCTTTGTGACACTCTAAGCATAGCTCTTTATCTCCATTTAATCTTAAATTATTTTTAAACTCTGTTCCCATAGGATCATGGCAGGTTATACAGGTAAGAGTTTGCCCATTTCTCGGATCTTTCACTTTTTCTATAGGATGGGTAAATTTTACATGTCTTTTATGACATCTTCCACAGGTTGAAATCTGTGTTCCTTTAAGCATACCCAAGGTTTCAGACCCATGAGCATTGTGACAATTAAGACACTGATCATGAGAAGGATGAACATAAAGACTATCTCTCTGTTGTTTTAAAGCTTCTGGATGACATTTAAAACAAACAGATGAAGGAGAGCCTTTTAAAAGTGTTTTATAATCAGAAGTGTGAGGAGAATGACAATCTAAACAAAATGCTTTTTTATTAGAAGGTAAGTAGTGAGTATGGACTTTAAAGAAATCCTTTTTAACCTCAGAATGGCAACTAAAGCACATATCAGAACCCTTAGCAAGATTTTCGTGACAAACTTTACAATTTTTCTGAGCATAAGGTTTATGCATATACTGTTTTATTAAATACTCATTATTGCTTCCATGAGGATTATGACAGCTTAAACATTCCATATTTTTGGAATAGTATCTATGGGTGCTTTTTATCTTTTCTAATTTATGACAATTTAAACATATCGTCTCTTCCTTAAACTTAAGAAGATATGAATTTTGAGAAAAATGAGGATTGTGACATATATGACATTTACCTTCTTTAAATGGTTTATGAATAAACTTAAATGATTCTTTTTTTAGTTTTTTATGACAAGTTAAACACTGTGCTTTTTCTGACTTTTTCAATAAACCTCTATATCCTGCATGAGGTTGATGACACTTCAAACATTCTCCTTTTTCTACAGGAGAATGAACCCATTCAGCTTTCTGCATATCTTCTAAAAAATTGGGATGACATTGATAACAAATATCTGGAACCTTTGCAATCAAAAGTTTATTAAACTTGGATACATGAGGTGTATGGCATGCTTCACAATCCTTTTTAGCTACAGGAGAATGGACAAGTTTGCTCTTAAATTTTTCAACTTTATGGCATTTAAAACACACTTCTTTTGCTACAACAAACTTAAACCAAATAAGGTTTATCACACTTACTATTATAAAAAGTAAATATAATCTAAACCTCACTTTTTTCCTCCATGACATATTTTACAATCTTTCTCTGCAAAGGGAGAATGCATAGAACCTGTCCATAAAAGTGATTCATCAGGAGCTCCATGAGGATTATGACACATTATACAACTTCCTGATTCAGGTATAATTCCTTCATGAACATTTATCAATTTTTTATTGACTTTATGACATCTTATACAAGTCTTGGAAATATCATTTTTTAGCAGGAATTTATAATCTGAAGCATGAGGAACATGGCAATTTTTACAATTCTTTTTAGCTGGTGGATGCGCTACCCCTTGTTTCCAGAATTCATCTATATCTTTATGACAGGATAAACATAATTTCTGAGGTTTCTTTCTCAAATAAGCTATTTCTTTACTGCTATGAGGTTCATGACACCTTATACATTCGTCTTCTTTTACAGGTAAATGAACAACCTTTTTATGTTTTACTTCGTTTTTTACATCAGAATGACAGGAATAACATATATCAACCATAGGTTTTGGAGCATGAAGAGCATAGTTTCCTGCGTGAGGGTTATGACAAAGTTCGCAATCTCTTTTTTTAACAGGAGCATGCAATTTTCCTTTTTGAAGTTTAAACCAGTCTTTGTGGCAAGTCTCACATAAATTAGTTTTTGAAGTCTTTAATAAATTTTTATAATTGGAAGAATGAGGATTATGACAACCTTCACATTTTCCATGAGCAAAAGGTGTATGAAGGCTAAAAAGTTCCTTTTGAACTTCAATATCCTTATGACAATTTAAGCATAATTTTTCTGTAGGATATTTCTTTAAAAGATGAAGATAATCGGAATCATGAGGATTATGGCAAAGTAAACAATTTTTTTGCTCCACAGGTGGATGTTTTTTATTGCCTGTCAATATCTTAGCATGACATTTAATACAAAGATCTCCTGAAGAAGCCTTTAAAAACCAATCCCTATTAGAACCATGCGGATTATGGCAGGTTATACATTTTCCTTCTTTAACTATAGAATGTATATGATGCTTTTTCTTTTGTTCTTTCAAAGAATAGGAATGACAGGTAATACAAAGTTTATCAGGTTTTACTTTTAAATGATATTTATACTTGCTTCCATGAAAGTCATGACATTCACTACATTTACCTGTTTTATAAGGTTTATGTAGATTTTTATATTCTTCTTTTTTATGACAATCAAAACACAGCTCTGGAACTGGCTTCCTCAAAGTTAATTTTCCTTTGTTATGGCATTTATTACATTCTCCTTTTTGAACAGGTAAATGGATATATTCTTGGAAAAGCTTAGGTTTTTCAGAAGAATGTGGATTATGACAAGATATGCATCTTGTTTTTACAGGTAACCCATGATGAGCTTTGGCTAAAGCCTCAGGTTTATGACAATCTAAACAAAGTTTTTCAGGACTTTTTCTTAATAAAGCATCGTTTTTAGAAGTGTGAGGATCATGACAGTAAATACACCCTTTATCAAGAGCTTTATGTTTTTTACCTTTTAATATATCTTTGTGGCACTCCAGACATAACTTGTCAACAGGGACTTTTAAGAGTTTTTTATAATTTGCTCCATGGATTCCATGACACTTATTACATTCTCCTCTGTTAACAGGTGTGTGAACTACTTTGGCTTCTTTTAGGTTGTTTTCTAAATCTTTATGACACTCCAAACACAAAAAAGGTGGTCTACTCTTAAGAAATGCTCCTTTAATAATCCCATGAGGATAATGGCAAGCATAACAATTTCTCTTTTTTACTTCTGGATGTAAACAACTTCCTTCTTTTTTGAGTTTTTCTAAAAATTTCGGATGACAATCTAAACACCCCTTGCTTTTTTCTTCTGGACTTGCAGAAGAAACATTTAAACAGAAGGAAATTAATAATACTAAAATAACAATTAAATTTTTATTTTTCATTTGCCATTTCCTTTTTCAACTTTTCCCACTCTTTTTTATTAATTATTATTTTAGCATATTTTTTAAGTTGGTCTATTATTTTTTTTCTTTCTTTTTCAAATTTTTTGTTTATTAAAATATTTTTAATTGATCTTTTTACCATTTTATAGGGATAATAACCTCCTGGTTCCCTATCAATCAATTTAACAATACAATAATCATTTCCAATTTTAAATATATCAGAAATATCTTCCTCATTAAGTTTTTCAACAACTTTTCTTATTCTCGAGTCTAATTGATTTATATTATATACTTGGGGAACAACTCTGAAGCCAAAATCCTTAGCTACAGTAAAAAAATCTCTTCCTCTTTGAATTTTTTCATAAATTGTTTTTATAAGATTTTTATCTTTGGTTCTTATAATAGCAATAGTAACTCTCTCTGGATAATAATATTGGCTTTTGTGTTTTTTATAGTATTCTTTCATTTCTTTTTCACTTACTTTTACTCTTGGCCATATTACCTGTGCTTCAAACTCTTTCACAAGTCTTTCTTTTTTGTAAAATTTCCACAAAGGCTTATATTTTGTCTCTTCATATTTTCTATTTAAAGCTTCTATATCCACCAAAGTTTGCGCTATTATAGAATTAACTAAAAATTCTTTTATTCTTTCAAGTTCTTTTTCTGTCAAATCTTCAGGTCTCTTTCTATGATATCTTAACCAGATTTCTCTTTTTAACATATCAATAAAAATCCTTACCGGAAGTGTTTTATCTTCTATTTTTATAACTGTTTTGTTTAAAAAATCTTCAGAAAAATTAGCAGGAAATCTAATAGCTTTTAATATTTTCTCATTTACTTTCACTTTGTATTTTTTCTTTAATTTTTCAATAAATTCTTTGTTTAACTTGCTTTCTTCTTTTTTTCTTAGAATATAAGAAATACGACTTTTTATCTTTTTAAAATCCTCTTTAGAAGGACTTTTTTTTTCTTCTATACAAACTAAATAATAAAATTTATTAATCTTCAAAGGACCTATAATATCTCCTGCTTTAGCTTCTTTTAAAACTTTTTTTAAACTTTCAGGAATTCCCCATGGCCTTATATTCTTAATTTCTGCTCTATTTTTACGGCTTAATCTTTTCGCAAATTTTTGACATTTATGAATATCAGAAATCTCTTTTTTCCAAGCTAATATATCCTCTTTTTTATTACTTTTTAAAAAATATATTTTATAAACTGGTGTAAAATTTTTAACATATTCTTCCCATAACCTTTTATCAGAAAGGTCTATTTTGCTATCTATTTCTTCAGACTTAAGCCATAACAAAGACCTTACTTTTCTAAACTCATCTAATTTTCTTTTATAATTTGGACTTTCATAAAGTCTCATCCTTTTAGCTTCTTCTGCCATTAGAATCCATTCAATAAATGGCTCAGGAGTTTCTGGAAAAGGAGTATTTTTATCTTTCCAATACTTCCACCAATTTTTAAAATCTTCCTTTGTGTAAACTTTATCATTTATTTTGATTAAATAATCCTTAGCTAAACCACTTTTATAAATAAATAGATTCAAAACCAATACTAAAATACATATAAAAATTACATTTCGCATTTAAAAAACCCCCTATTTTCCCAATCTTTAATAATTTCCTCTACCATTCTTTGAGCTAAAGCACTAAGTGACGATATTTTTCCAAAATGAAAAACCTTTCTATAATCTTCTCCTTCTCTTCTGTAAAAAGTATACCATATAAAATCTCCTGTTGATGTACTTCTTGCCCATATTAACAAAGCTAATTTTACATTATCACCCACTTGTGAAACTTTAATAATTTGTCCACCAATAACTATATCTGCCCCTGTTTCATATCTGAATTTTTTTAAAGTTTCTGCCTTTATATATAAAGGATTTAAAATCCTTTCTCTAAAAAGGAAATTTTTTACCAATCCAGGTTCAACGACCTCTATACCTTTTCTAACCATATCTATTGTAAACATCTGAACTAACATATCACTAAGCTTTTCATTTTTAGTAAGATTATAAAAAGGAAAAACAGCTATTTTACAAACTTTAAATCTTTTAGAAGTAAGTTCTTTTGTAATTATCCCTTTTCTAAAACATGAAGAAAGACTGATTAATAATATTAAAAAAATAAACCTATGAAAAACTTTTTTATTTTTAAAATTCATGAACCCATTCCTCAGCCTTGGGAGTTTTTTTCTCTTCTTTTTTCTTTTTCTTTAAAACCTGGGGATTGATTTTGTCTTTAACAAACAATTTATTCCCTAAAACATCTATCGCAACTATTTCATAGTTTAAATTTAAAGGCAGGTTATCCAAAACAACTTTACCCTTTTTTAATTCTTTTTTATCAAGCTTTTTAATTAAATTCCCTTTATTATCCCATATCTCCACTCTCATTTCTCTAATAGGAATAATGTGCTTTTTCACATTTATAATTATTCTTATTTTATTATCTATTTTAAAAGCTCTGAGTTCTATTTCAGGAAGCTTTTTTACCACAAGCATCTTCTTTTCTATTACTTTGAGATTCCCAGCCTCATCCCATACACTTAGTCTAAGTTTATAAACACCTGGAGGAACAGCTTTACCAGAGTTATCTATTCCTCTCCAAAAAAAAGTTGAAGGAAGATCTCCCGGTTGTTCTTCCATAACAACAATTTTATTTTTTTTAGATAAAATTTCTAATTTCCATCTTGTTATTTTCTCTTTTTTTAAAATTTTGGGTCTTATCTCTAAATATTTATTAAATGCTATCATATTTGCCAACTTTTTAACCCCCCAAAACTCCAATTTAATCTGCGGAGGAGTATTATCTACTGTGTAAGATCCTATAAATATTTTTTTTTGAGTATTCCAATTTTTGTCCCATTTGGATATAAGAATAATTGGATATTTACCCTCTTTTAAATCTGCTCTCCAAAAAGCAATATAATAAGCACCTGTTTTTAATAAAGGAACCAATTTATCATCACCCACATTTAACATTAATTTCTCAGGTTTAGGACCAGAAAATTTTAACTTTAATGCTACCTCTATTGTATTCCCAGGTTTTACACTTTTTGTTTTAAATATTACATTTTCTATTTCTAAAACCGGAGAGGAATACATCACATTTATTTTTTCTTCTTTAAAACCTGCAAATAGATTATTAAAGCATTTTTTTAAAATATCTTCGTAAGTTATTTTTTTTATACCTAAAATTGGATGATAGTCTTTTCCACAAAATGAAAAAATTTTACTCCATACAAGTTTACAATTCTTAGCTTTTAAAATTCTTATCCCTACACATAAACTTGGAACTTCTTTATCTAATTCATAAATACTTCCTAATAAAATATATTGAGCTTTTAATTTTAAAAATATCTCTCTTGCTACAACCCTATCAATAACTCCTATCCTTTTAATTCTCAATTTGATAAGTTCTTTTATTACTTCTTGGGGATAAATCACCTTTATTCCCTGCGTAACCAAATAACTTGCCACTTTTTCTGCAAATTTTATATTTACTTCTTCATTCCCGCTAAAATCCTCAAAAGGAAAAACCGCAATTTGAGTAAATCCAATTTTTATAAAAATAAAAAAATAACAAATTGTAAAAAACAATATTTTTAATCTCATCTTCATTTAAAAAGTTTTCAAAAGCTTTTCAATTAAAGCCATACTAACTTCTATTTCATTTTTAGGAGACCAACCGAAAATTCTTCCCAAGACACTATAACCTGTGTCTACCCCTGTCGCTTCCCATATAACTTCTCCTGAAGCAACATCAATCAATCTCAAAGAAATAGACACAACAGGATATGTATAACTTCCCTCTCTTTTTTTCTCTAAGGTAATCACAGAACCAACCAAAATTGCCGGAACTTTTAATTTAGCTCCTATTCTTTTTATAGTTTCTTTATTTAAAGTAAAAGTAGCATCTACTCCTTCTTCAGACAAAACCTCATCAACTAAACCTTTCTCCACTACATCAAACTTCTTTAAAGCGAGTGCTTCCATAATTACAAGATCTCTTATCCTCTCTCCAGCCAATTTATCAAGTGTATGATTAGCAAATTTCAAAACAGCTACCTTTTTTACATATCTTGGATCAATCCCAGGCCTTAAATAACTCTTAATCCCAGGCCTGATTTCTGCACATGAACATATTAAAACCAGAAGACATAGAAAAATTAGCCCCCTTAAAAATCTGATACCCTGTTTCATATTGTTCCCCCTATGTATAAAATTTTTAAAATGTTAAATTCAGGGTCCAATTCCAGCTCCATTTTGTATCTCCTTCAATTTTATTCCAAGTATAAGAAGTATTGAAATTTATATGAGGTCCTAAATCCCAGATTAAATTTAAAGCTATATTATCTGTTTTTTCATCATTTCTTATACCGGAATAAGAAGAACTCAACCTTATTCTTTTCCAAGGAGCAAAGTATACACTATAGAAAAAAGTATAATTTGTTTTATCCGAAGAACTGTTTAAATATTGAGAAGTAGTAAAATGCAGAATTTGTGAAATTCTCCAGTCTATTAAAACACCATATTTTTGATTAGAAGCTGAAGTGGCAGTTCCATTTTCATAAGTGTTTTTAGAATGAGTATAATTTATTTTAAACTCTGCAGTTAAATTGGATTTTAACCTCATAAATAAATCTATACTACTTCCGTAACTATTTTGTTCAACCTTGGAAACATAACTTTTGTTTTTATTATAATTCAAATTTGTTCTTAAGGTAAGGTCAGGAAAGATATTAAATACTCCTGAAAAAGAATAAAATTGAGTTTTAAAAACTTTATTACTTCCTTCATAATATCTATTATTATAATATCCTACCCCTAAATTAATTGTATCTATGGGAGTAGAAGATACACTTACGGAAAAGGTTGTGCTTTTTGTTTCCGGCTTACTTCCATCCTTGGTTTTGCTTATATTAAAACTAAAAGATGGTCTAAAGTAGAGATTGCCTCCCCAAGAAGTATAAAAGGAATGATTTTGAATAGTCTTTTTATTACCAGGGTCAGACTTTTGCACTTCATAATATCCAAAATAGTTTGTTCTTATATCTTTTGGGAAAGTATAAGAAAGACTTCCGGTAGTTGTATAAAAAGTATTTTTTCTTTTTGTATGTCCTTCTGTAGTATAATAAAACCCTACAATCTTGGGATCTGGTAAATTTATTCCTCCAGAAGGTGGACTTCCCGCTCCACTTTTTACCACTAACTTAAGCCATGTGTAGGATATTGAAGAAGAAAAGGTATAGGGTAGTGAAACACTGGTTGCTAAAGTGTTCCATGTGATCCCATCATTACTATAATAAATATCAAAAAACACTGTAGAAGATATAGTTATTCTATTGGCATAATCAGTATAAAATTGTATTCCATCTATAGATTGATCAGAAGGAAGTTTAACTATTGTTGCATTCGTGTCATAAAGAGGATTGGGTATAGTTCCATTAGTTGTTAAACCTATCTCCACTTTTGCTTTTCCACCAATTAAAGCATACCAAGATTCTGTAGTGGAAGTAGAATACTTTTGTTCTATACTGAAATTCAACTTTCCTATATTTTTAGAATAACGTCCATTAAAAGTGTGAGTAGAAGTTTCTGTTTTACCTCCATTAATACAATCTTTACCTTTGTTAAAATGGTATGAATAGCTTAAAGATAGATTTTTTAAGTATTTTTCATAAAAATTGCGTGATAAATTAAGTCCCCAGCTTTCATTTTTATTATCCAGTGTTCTTGGAGTCGCTTCATTCCAGTTTCTTCCAAAGTTATAATAAAGACTTACACGGGTTTTTTTTATCTTTGTGGAAAGGGTATTTGTAATTGAATAATTTTTAAAAGTGGGACGATCATTGCTTCTGGATTGAAAAGATGAAAAACCGAAATTATAATTAAAAAGATCTGTTGTTATAGCATAAAATAAAGATGGAGTTATCATCTCTCTATATTCATCTTTTTGATCAGTTCGCAAATATCTCACACTACCTGTAAAAAACATGGTTCTTGAAAGTTCATGGGAAAAACTAAAAGAATAGGTTTGAGAAAATACCGTAGGTGCTTCTGAAGCTTCTACACCATGCCAGCTTGCAGAAAGATTAATAGCACAAACTTCATTTATCCAAAAAAAAATTGTAAATATAATTATACACAATATAATCATTTGGCTTTAAATCATTTTATCAAATTATGCGGATCTCCGTGACACCCCAAACATCCCTTATGCTGTCTCACCATACTTTGTGGATGAGGAATACCATGGCAAGCTTCACACTGTGGTATAATTCTATGTCTACCTCTATGGCAAAAAGCACAGTTTAAAAGAGCATGTTTGGTCTTGCCACTTTCTAAAATTTTCTGAATATCTTTGTGACATGCCCCACAATAGCTATTAGGAACATCCAAACCATAGGTAATATATGTAGGTTTATGAACAGGATGGCATTTTATACAATCTTCAAATTTTTGTCCTGCGAAATGTGGTTTATGGCACTTTAAACAATCGGGAATATATCCATGCTTAATATGACAATAAGTGCAGGCCAATTTTTCATGTTTACTTGGATGTTCTTCCATTTCTTTTCCCACTTTAGAATGACAACTAAGGCATTCTTTCTTTAATTTTTTATCCTTCAAAACAATTTCCAAAGGTGTATGAGGATTAACATGACACCCTGTACAGTTACTTAAAGTATAATGTGGTTTACCTTTATGACACTCAGAACAAGAAGGAATTACTTTTTCCTTAGGAACTAAAGGAGGATGTCCTCTATGACAGTCTATACATTTTACTTTAGCATGTTTTCCTCCTTCAGTTTTAATTTGAGAAACCTCAGAAGGATGACATTTTATGCAATCAGCATCGGTTAAAACTGATGTTGTTTCCTTAGCCTTTATTTTTTGATAAATAACAAATTCTAAAATGAAAAAGAAGATTATTAAAAAACCTATTAATCTTTTGTTATTCATTTTCTACCTCACTTTATTTAGTCTCTTTCTTACAGGTTGTAAAGGTGTTATAAAAGATGGTCCCAAATATGGAGTTATTTCTTTACCTAAAACTAAAACCTGAACTCTTCTATTAAATAGATCAGCAACATAAATTCTTCCAAAGCGATCTATTTTAATATCAGTAGGTCCATTAAACCATCCTGGAGACCAGCCTTTACCACCAAATTCAAATAAAAAATGTCCATTATTGTAATCATAAGCCAGACCTGAATGCCTCATATAATCTACAACTAAAATCAAGCCTAAATTAGGATCTGCAGCTATTCCCTTTGGTCTGCTTAATTTACCAGGAGTTCCTCCTTTAATCCCTCCTTTGAAAAGAAAATTTCCAAGGCTGTCAAATACATAAAATCTACCCATTTCCTCACTAAGTAAATATAACCTACCCTTCTTATCTACATAAACTGCTCTAATTTTAGCTTTTTTTTTGGGAAAATCCATAGTTATACTATCTTTAACAGTAATAATTTTTTCAAAATCTCCCTTTTTGTTTAAAACCAAAACCCCTTCAAATCCTTCTCCTGCAATGTATATATATCTTCTATCTAAAGCTATACTCACAGGAATAAAATTTGAACATCCCTCAAAAGAAAGATCTTTAAAATAAATCTCTTTTTCTAAAAGCCCTGCTGAATTAAAAATACTTAAACAGGCTGGTTTCCCAGATGAAGAAGCCTGTATTACATAAAATGTTCCATTTTTATCTACAGCAACCCCATAAGGTGCTCTAAGTCCTCTGCCTTTATCAAGAGTTATCTTAGGAAAAAAATCAGGACTATAAATAGTAATCTCAGACTTTCCAGAGTCTACTACATATATTTCATAGGTTACTGGATCAATAGCAACAGATATAGGAAACATAAAGGGTTTACCATATTCATCTTTGTTAAGAATGGCAATCGCTTTGACTTCTTTAATAGGAATATTTTCTTCAAATGTTTCCTGAGAAAAACCTAAGGATATAAATATAAAAAAAATAAATAAAAAAACAAAAAACAATATTTCATATTTTTTATAAAAAAAAAATTTTCCCCTATCCATAAAGTTTCACAAATGCTCAAAATTCATTAAAAAGATCATAAACATAAAAAAGGGGGCTTAAAGCCCCCTTTTTTATGTTAAAAAAATTTATTTATTTGTATGACAGGCAAAACATCCACAATTAGCATTCTGGCTTCCTGCAGTACAAGCAGAATAATCCCATCTTAAGAGATCTGCATAAGGAGAACCATGAGCTCTGTGGCAGGAAAGACAGAGAACTATAGCATCTCCTGCAGAACTTAAAACTGTAGATTTTAAAGTTCCAGCTGTATTACCTACAGGAACATCAGCAAAGTAATCATGAACTGCACTTACTCCCATAGTTCCATTAAAAAGAGCTATATTGGGATAATTGCCATACTCTTTAGTAGCTACGTTATTCATATCATAATCTGTAGGATGCCTTAACCAAGGACTGCAACCAGAGCCAGCATTACTTCCATGAAAATTACCATGACACTCAGCACAAAGCCAGTTTATAGAACCATGGTTATAATCAGTATCACTATCATTAGGATCATCCACTGCATAATATCCATTATGATGGGTAGTATCAGGATTTAATTCCCAACCAAAGCTACTACCTGTGGTAGAAGGTGTATCTTCAAATCCTTTAACACCGAGCAAAAATCTGTAACTTGAATATACATAAGATCCATCACAATTGGTTCCATTACAATCTACATTTTTATGATGCGCTCCAGAAATAGCTGCAAAATCATCTGTTCCTTTAGAAGGATCTCCATGGCATCCATAAGCTCCAGCACAACTTAATTGATATGTTGAATTCCAAGTAGCAGGTCTATCAGCATCTTCAGCATAACTGCTGTTATAACCAGGAGGAACTGTCCCTAAATCACTATCCACATTTGCTATACCCTTTACATTATGTCCTGTGGTGTCATCTGTAGTAACCCAATAAAAATTTCCCCCTGCTAAAGTAGCTCTATTAGAGGCATCTCCAAATGTATAACTGGGTTGAGAAGTAGAATAAACCTTAGGAATATTTTCATCATTAGGATTAGTCCCTGTATGACATGCTACACAATCACCTCTTGTCAAGGCTCTATAAGGGGTAGTTGAATTATTATAAGCCATAGGTTCACCATTTTGTGAATTATGCATAGTATGACAATTACTACAAGGACCTGTAATTTTAGCTTGTAAATTTTTATTTATAAATAATCCTATAAAACATAATAAAAATGTTAATATAAAAATAATTAAACGTTTCATAATTACACCTCCTATTTTTTCTATTCTTATTTTTATTATTAAGTTTCTAATTATTTTTATATTCTAATTATTTTTATAAAAATTATTTTTAAATTGTCAAGAGGCTGATAAAAAAATTTTGAAAAATTTTTAATAAATAAAAAAACCCCCAGGATATCACCTGGGGGTTTAGAAATATATCATTTCTTACATACTTTTGTTATCTTTTGATAGGTAAGTTATGAACATCTATATGACACTGTAAGCAGTTGGGGAACTTAGCATGAAGTGATGCACCATGAGGTTTACCATGGCATCTTTCACACTTAGGAATTTCCTTATGTTTAGTATGACACTGGACACAAGCTACATTGTGATGTTTACTCTTTGTAATAGCAATCTTATGATATTCTGTCTGGTGACAAGCTTTACAATCTTCATTTGGTGTCTGTTTGGTAAATTTAATATTAAGTGGTGTATGAGCTGGGTGGCAAACAAGACATTGCTTTGTAGTCTGCCCTTCTCTATGAGGTTTATGACATTCTAAACAATCAGGAATATATCCATGTTTAGTATGGTGACAGGAAGCACAAGCAACCTGCATATGCTTACTTGGAAAGGCTTTCATTTCCTTAGGTATATTAGGATGACACTGAGCACAGGCTTTAGCAAGCTCGGGAGTTACTTTTAATTTAGTGATAGGTGCATGTGGATCCGAATGACAGGACAAACAAGCAGTAAAATTGCCACCGTGAATAAGACCATGACAGGTTGTGCACTTGGGCATTATTTCAGCCCAGTTTTTCTTTACAGGATTATAAACATGAAATTGAGTATGACAATCAGTACATTTCACCTTTTTATGCTTTCCACCTTGCTCTTTTATAAGCTTGAATATGGAATAGTGACACCTTGCACATTCCTCTATATTTAAAGGCTTTGCCTCAAAATTATAAACTGATTGGACTTTTTCTTGAGACCCCTTTTCTGCCTTTGCAAGATACATTACTTTAGAATTATTTTGAAAATTTAAAGCTTGCCCAGAAAAAACATTATTCACCGAACATAAACCACCAGTTAAAATCACTGCACCTAAACCCAACAATACCTTTTTGTAATTCATTTTTAATAGCCTCCTTTGGGAGTTTTATGTATGAGACCTTTTATAAACTATTTTTTTTATTTTGTCAAGGGTAAAAAGAAGATTATATTAACAAAAATCTGATAAAAATTTTTTAAAACTCCTTTTTTATCTATTTTTCTTTTAATTTTTAATTTTTTCCTAATTAACACCTCTCTTTTCCACTCTTATGCTCCAAATTTCTTAAGTCTACCTGCATGAGCTAAAAGAAGTTGTATAAGCTTATAAGCATAAAATATACCCAATTCTCCCTTTAAGCATTCTCTTTCTGTAAATCTCTTAGATAATTCTCCAAGGACATAAGGAGAATAAATAAGCACTGGAACAGAATGCCAAGAGTGGGATTTCATTAAACACGGTGTAGAATGATCTCCTGTAATGCAAAGCACCGCAGGATTTAATTCTAAAAACTCTGGTAAATGTTTATCAAATTCTTCTATAATTTTAACCTTGGCATCAAAATTTCCATCCTCTCCGTAAGAATCTGTTTTTTTAATATGCACAAAAAAGAAATCAAAGTTATTCCACTCTCTTTTTAAAGCCTCTATCTCATCTTTTATATCCATTCCTTCAAATTTAATGAGTTTCATTCCTACTAAACTTGCCAGCCCCTTATACATAGGATAAGTAGCTATACAACCAGCTTTTAAACTATATCTCTCTTCATAAGTTTCCAAAATAGGCTTTACAGAAAAACCTCTTAACAAAACATAGTTAGCTTTGGGCTCATTTTTCAAAAGCTCTGCTACTTTAGCAATAAACTGAGAGGCTATATTAGCCACTTTTTGAGCAAGCTCTCCTTTTCCTGAAGGAGATAAAGGACTTTTACCAACCACCTGGGGATCAGTATCATTAATGGTTTCTACTTCAGAAGTAACTTTATGAGGAAATCTAAAAACCACTACAAATCTATGTTCCATACCGGATTTCAAAATTACCTCTGCTTCTTCTATTTTTTTGATATGTTCTGAAAGATATTTTATAAGTCTTTGATTTTCTTCAGTTGGAATACGCCCTGCTCTTCTATCAACCACTATCGGTGTTCCCTTTTCATATTTTACAGTAGCAAAATTGCCTCTAACAGCTACATCTGTTTCCTTTAAATCTATACCTACTCCTAAAGCCTCAAGAACTCCCCTTCCTATGGTAATTTTAGAAGGATCATAACCAAATATTCCTAAATGCCCGGGACCACTTCCAGGAGTTATTCCATAATCCACAGGAATATGCATCCCTGTAGCGGATTTTTTAACGAGTTTATCTAAATTAGGAGTATTAGCAAATTCTAAAGGTGTTTTTCCATCCTTCAGAGGAAGATCACCTATCCCATCAAGAACAATCAAAAGGATTTTAGAATTTGTTTTTTTTAATAAATTTTTTATATTCATACATTATCCCCCTGACAAACTAAAATATTTTTCTATCTTTCCAGAGTTCTTCCAACTTTTCTGCCTCTTCATCTTTCTTTTTAATAGAGATTTCCCAATCCATTTTTTGTTCAAAAAGTTTTACTTCGCGTTTTATAAGTCTATCTCTAAAATCTGGATGTGATAAATAGGGAAGTGCAGCACTAAGAAAATTCTCTTTCATAGTAGAAAACAGGGATTCAACCTGATCTTCAGGAACAAAGGTTCTTTCTTTTCTATAACGATAATAAACTCTACCATCTGTTTTTTCTAAAAACATCTGATAGTATTCTCTATTAGAAAAATGGACTTCTTCAGGAGAAACTCCTACTTGAATAAGAAGTCCCACCAACCAGCGATCTCCAGCTATCTTTCTTGAATAGTTCCATATTTCCAAGGTGAGACCATTATCTAACTGAATTTTTTCAACCATTTTACCCTCCCAGAGCGATTTGTGTGTTTTAGATGGAGGAAGCCATTTATACTCCATCTTATTTAATCAGTTTAAAAGAAATTTTTTATAATTCAAGGCTAACCCAAAAAGTTCCACTACGAAGTGGTAACAAAATTTTCTTATTTGACTTTTTAAGTTTAATGTTATAAAATATTTTTAAAGAGCTAAAAATTTTTAAAAGGAGGGAGGTATGAAGGAAAACAGAAGTAAAGGTTTTACTTTGATTGAGCTTTTAATTGTTGTTGCTATTATTGCTATTTTGGCAGCCATTGCTATCCCGCAGTTTAGCAAGTATAGAAGAAATGCAGCTAAAGCAGCATGTATTGCTGATTTAAGAAATGCTGTAACTCAATGTGCTGCTGCTTTAGCTGAAGATGCTAGTAAAAATAACTGTACTGAAGGTACTGATTATAATGACACACAAAATGTAGATATTACAACATTAGATCCTTCTGCTACTGATGGGAGTGTATTAGCACAAGGCGATTGTAAAGGTGCTGCGAGTGGTATTACCTGTAAAATTTATGCAAATGGAACTATAGAGTGCTCTTAACATTGTAAATTTATGTCCAAAGCTTTTACTCTTATTGAGCTTCTTATAGTAATAGCCATCCTTGCTATTCTGGCAGGGATGGCTATTACTTTATATTACAGAAAATATCTTCCTTCTGCTATCCGTGCTTCTCTTATTTCAGACCTTAGAAATTGTTTAACACAAATTATTGCCACAAAACAATTAGAAGATAATGCCACAACTTCTGAAATTGTTTCCAATTGTTCAAAATCTAAATACACCCAGCAAATTATCCTTGAATCAGAAGATCCTCTTCAGCTTAAAGCCATTTCCTCTCAAGGAAACTTCACTTGTTCCTACAACGAAACTTCTGGGACTATCTCCTGTAGTAGTGTATTTTGAATAATTAATTTTTACTTTGACAAAATCAGACTACATTTTTTTAAAAAATTAAGTATAATTTTTTTAAATTATTTTAAATACCAAGGAGAAATACTATGGGAATTTCTGCCCAAATTTTAAATTATCTGGAAAAAAGTTCCTGGATCAGAAAAATGTTTGAGGAGGGATTAAAACTTAAAAAACAATATGGAGAAGATAAAGTTTTTGACCTAAGTCTGGGAAATCCTGATCTTCCTCCCCCTCCTGAAGTTAAAAATACACTTGAAGAGATGGTTAAAAATTATAATCCTTTTTTTCATCGTTATATGCCTAATGCGGGGTTCTCTTTTGTTAGAGAAATAATGGCTGAAAAAATAAGCAAAGAACAGAATATAAAAGTAAGCTCAGAAGAAATCGTAATGACCTGTGGAGCTGCTGGTGGTTTAAATGTTATTTTTAAAACTCTTTTAAATCCCGGAGAAGAAGTGATTTTCCCTTCTCCTTTTTTTGTAGAGTATTTTTTTTACACTGAAAATCATCAGGGAATTCCCAAACCTGTTCAAACAAAAGAAGATTTTAGTCTTGATTTAGAAAAATTAGAGGCCTCTATAACTTCTAAAACTAAAATAGTTCTTATTAATTCTCCTAATAATCCTACAGGACAGATTTATTCTGAAAAAGAACTTAAAGCTCTATCAGATCTTTTATCCCAAAAAAGCAAAGAATTAGGAAAATCTATTTATCTTGTTTCAGATGAGCCTTATAGAAATTTAGTTTTTGATAATTACACAGTCCCTTCCATCTTTAAATTTTATTCCAATAGCATTATAGCTTACAGTTTTTCCAAAGAACTCTCATTAGCTGGAGAAAGAATAGGATTTATAGCAATCCATCCTGAAATAGAGTTTAAAAAAGAAATTTTGGAAGGATTAATCCTCTGCAACAGAATACTTGGTTTTGTCAATGCTCCTGCTCTTGCTCAAAGAATAGTTGCTAACTGTGCCTTTGCTAAAGTGGATGTAGCTACCTATCAAAAAAAACGAGATATTTTATGCAGAATTCTTAAAAAAGCAGGTATTTCTTTTATCAAACCAAAAGGGGGTTTTTTTATTTTTCCCAAATCTCCTATTGATGATGTAAAATTTTGTGAAATTTTAAAAGAAGAGTTAATTCTGGCTGTTCCTGGTAAAGGCTTTGGCACTCCAAATCATATAAGACTTTCTTTTTGTGTTTCAGAAGATATTTTAGAAAAAATGGAGCCCAATTTTATTAAAGCCTGTGAAAAAGCCTTTAGAATTGCTAAAATCTGATGTTTAAATTCAAGATAGTTTATCAGAGCAAAAATACCAAAGCTCGTATTGGAAAAATTATCACTCATAGAAGCGTTATTGAAACACCTGTTTTTATGCCTGTAGGCACTCAAGCTACTGTTAAAGCTATGCCTCCTGAAATTATTGCAGGACTTGGCTATAGTATAATTCTTTCTAATACTTATCATCTTTATTTAAGACCTGGCCCAGAAATTATTGCAGAACTTGGAGGTCTTCACAAATTTATGAACTGGAAAAGACTTATTCTTACTGATAGTGGAGGCTTTCAGGTTTATAGTCTTTCTCAATTCAGAAAAATTACAGAAGAAGGAATTCTTTTTAAATCTCATTTAGATGGTTCTGAACATTTTTTCACTCCTATAAAAACCTTAGAGATTCAAAAGAAGCTCGGATCTGATATTATGATGGTTCTGGATACATGTATTCCCTACCCTTCTTCTTATGAAGAGACTAAATATTTAACAGATCTTACTCATAAATGGGCTTTAGAGTCTTATGAATATAAAAAAAGGCATTTCAATAATAAACAAGCCATATTCGGAATTATTCAGGGAGGAATGTTTGAAAAATTGAGAAAAGAAAGTGCCAAATTTATAACCTCTTTAGAATTTGAGGGATATGCTGTAGGAGGGTTGTCAGTAGGAGAACCTTTAGAAATTAGAAATGAGATGATAGAAATAAGCACGGATTTTATGCCTTATAACAAACCAAGATACCTCATGGGAGTGGGAACCCCTTTAGATATTGTGGATGCAGTTATAAGAGGTGTTGATATGTTTGATTGCGTATTACCCACAAGAAATGCAAGAAGAGGAACGGTTTTTACCTCAAAAGGTCCACTTTCTATAAAAATTTCTGATTTTAAATCAGATTCAGAGCCTATAGATCCAGATTGCAATTGCTATGTCTGCCGAAACTTTTCCAGAGCTTATTTAAGACATCTTTTTCATTCTAAGGAACTTTTAGTATATCATCTTTTAACTCTTCACAATTTATTTTATTATGCTAAACTAATGAGAATTATTAAACAAGCTATTAAAACTGAATCTCTTAGAGAGTTAAGAAATAATTTAGCAGAGTATTATCACAAAAACAACTTAGATTAGGAGGTATTTATGGGTTTATTGAATTTTTTGATTGGAAGTGTATGGGCTATGGGAGCTCCCCAAGGACAAGCTCCTCAAGGTGGAGGATTGGCAAGTTTTGTTATCTCTTTAATTCCTCTTTTTATTATTTTTCTTATTTTTTATTTTCTTCTCATCAGACCTCAGCAAAAAAGAATGAAAGAACATCAGCAATTTCTTGCTCAATTAAGACCTGGATTAAAAGTTATCACTTCAGGAGGAATTGTAGGGAAAGTTGTTAAAATTGAAGGAGATATAATCTGGTTAGAAGTAGATAAAGATATCAATATACCTGTGGTAAAAGGTTATATTGCTGGACCTTTTAATCAGTAAGAATATGATTTTCTTCTATCCACTTTTTTAAAACTTGCAAGGCTCTTTCTGCCATTTTTAAATATTTCTGTTGTTTGGGTAATTTTTTATTTATATTCAAGGGTGGAAAGAGTCCCCAATTGATATTCATAGGTTGAAAGTGTCTTGGGTTAGCTGTTGTTAAATAATTAACCAAAGCCCCTATAGCTGTTTCCTTAGGAGGAATTAAAAGAGGGTTATTTTTGACTAATCTTTCAGCATTTAGACCTGCTAAAAGCCCCATAGCAGTTGATTCTACATATCCCTCTACACCTGTAATTTGCCCTGCTAAAAAAATTTTAGAATAATTTTTAAGCTGCAAAGTAGGTTCTAAAACTAAAGGAGCATTAACAAAGGTATTTCTATGTATAGAGCCAAATCGTGCAAATTCTGCTTTTTCAAGCCCTGGAATCATCCTAAAAATTCTTTCTTGTTCGTGATATTTTAATTTGGTTTGAAATCCTACTAAATTATAAAGTGTTTTTTCTTTATTTTCTGGACGAAGTTGAACTACAGCATAGGGCTCCTTTCCAGTTCTTGGATCTATAAGCCCTACAGGTTTCATAGGTCCGTATCTCAAAGTATCTTTGCCTCTTTCAGCCATAACTTCAATAGGAAGACACCCTTCAAAATATTTGGGTTCTTCAAAAGGATGGAGAGGCACTTTTTCCGCTTTAAGAAGTTCTTCTACAAATTTTTCATATTCTTCTTTGGTCATAGGGCAATTTACATAAGCCCCTTCTCCTTCTCCATAGCGATTAGAAACAAATACTATATCCCAATTTATAGAATCAGCATAAACAATAGGTGCTATAGCATCATAAAAATGTAAATAAGGAACTTCAATCAATTCTGACAGAGACCTTGCCAGGGCTTCTGAAGTAAGAGGTCCGGTAGCAATAATTACCATTTTGTCCTTGGGAATCTCTGTTACTTCTTCTCTTATGATTTCTATTAAAGGGTGATTTGAAATTTTTTTTGTGATATAATTGGCAAAGCATTCTCTATCTACAGCTAAAGCCTTTCCAGCTTCTATTTCACAATTAAGAGCTGCTTTCATGATAAGAGATTTTAGCAATTTTAATTCTTCTTTAAGAAGACCTATAGCTTTGGTTAGTTCTTTAGAACGAAGAGAATTAGAACAGACAAGTTCTCCAAATTTATCTGTCTTGTGAGCCGGAGTCATTTTAAAGGGGCGCATTTCATAGAGTTTGACTTTTACGCCCCTTTTAGCTATCTGCCAAGCTGCCTCAGAGCCTGCTAATCCTCCTCCAATAATTATAATTTCTTGCATAAAATCAATAATCTATTCCTTTAACAGGATAATAAACTATTTTAGGAGTAATAAATATCATCAATTCAGAATTTTTCCATTGTTTACCCTTTCTTTTAAAAAGTTCTCCTAAGCCCGGAATATCAGCTAATCCAGGAACTTTATCAAGAGCTTCATATATATCATTCATTTTAATTCCTCCCAATACTAAAGTCTCTCCGTTGTCTACCAAAGCACTTGTTTGAATTGTGTCTGTTATTAAAGTGGGAACTCCGTTTACAGTGTGAGACCAATCAGGATAAGATCTTTCAAGATAAATATCAAGAAGCAACTTACCTTCAGGAGTAAGTGATGGTACAACCTGCAATTTTAATCCTGCATCTATAAAGGCTGTAGTTGCCTGACTTACATTTTGTTGCCATTGCAAATATGGGATTTTATAACCCTGTTGAATTATAGCTGGTTCTTGATCCAAAGTAAGAACCTTAGGTTTAGAAATAACTCTTCCCACTCCGTTTTGTTCCAAAGCTGATAGCTGCATATCCAATACCTCTGCTGTTTTGCCAAAATGCCCCAAAATTATTCCCAATTGACTTGTAGCTCCAGAAACTCCAAGATCTACAATAGCTGAGGAAGGTATGTTTATAGTATTATTACCTGTAGTATAACCACCTCCGGGATAGTTATAAGTTGTAGACCCTATATCAGAAGATGGATTGGGAGAGACTCCCCAAATGCTATGTTCTGTAGCTTTCCAAGCTGCTCCTCCCCATTTAATGCCCAAATTATGTATATAAGTATCACTTATTTCCAAAATGCGAGCTTCTATTAAAATTTGAGGTCTTGGTTTATCAAGCTCTTTAATCACTCTTTCCACTTCTTTCAAAACCTTAGGAGTAGCTTTTACAATAACAGTATTTGTAAAAGGATCAAAAGTGATTTCATTATCACCTTTTACCAGCTCTTTTAAACGATCAACCAAAAGTGAACTCTGACCCTCACCCTGTCCTGAAGGACCTCCTAAATAATTTTTCCCTATTCTTAAATATTTTAATTTATAAGTTTTAGTAATAAGGATATTCTGTTCCTCTTGAAGCTCTTTTAAAGCTCTAAAAATTTCTCTTTGAGCTTCCATTTCAGTTCTTACACTTTCTTTGCTTTGAGCTATAGATTCCATATAAGATCTATATAAATCAGCCTGTTGTTTAATCTCTTCTAAGGTGCTAATTCTGATTATATTGCCTATTTTTAACTTAACTAAACCATTATTAGCAAGAATAGCATCTAAAAGTAAATCCCAGGGAACCTGTTTGGCTTTTAAAGTAACTGTACCTTTTACTTTATCACTAACAATTACGTTTATATTGCCTATCTCTGCCAGAAGTCTGAAGACTGCATGTATATCAGCATCCTGAAAATCCACAGTAATAGGAATTCCGTGATATTTCTTTGTAGTTAAAGGTAATTTTATTTTTTTATTTTCAAAATATAATTTATATTGAGGAAATTGCACTTTTTCTTCTAATGATTTGATTTCAGATAAAGCTTTTTCTTCTAAAGTTTCTACTTTTTTACCTTTTATAGCTATATTTACAGGTTTTTTAAAAGATTTCCATATAAATTCAGTAATTATTTTATTATCTAAGGGTGTTATTTTGAAATTAAATTTTTTACTTATTGTGAATTCTAAAATAAGCTTATTCTTTTCAAAAGAAACATTAATTTCTTTAAAAATGTTCTTAGGTAAATTTTTTATCCAATAAGAAGTTTCTGGAATAACATTAAAAAGTTCAAATACTAATTTGTTATCTTTTTGATTAACTTTGTATTCTGGCTTTTTATCAAATTCTAAAACCAATTTATCAACTGGTCTTGTTAAAAATATTACATCTTTTAGATACATTCTTTCAACTGGATAACCTTTTACCAATCCGGTAAATAAAAATATAAAAATAAAAAACAGAAATTTCTTCATATCTCACTCCTTCTTTAAAACCAATACTTTCCTAACCATCTTCACTTCACCATAATCATTCACTATTTTTTGGCTTATTATTATATAGTTTTTTCCTATTGTTAAAATTTTAATTTTTCCTATCTGAGTGCCAGCTTTAACAAAATATCCTAAATTGTTATTATCCTGAACAAGAGCTATTCTTTTACCATTCTTTTCCACAATCCCTACCAATTTTATAGAAACAGTAGGTTCAAGAGCAAAAGATTTTGACATAAAAGCAGGAGTGATAAAAGGATTTTTAAGATTGGTTTTTATTTTGTAAGGTGCTTTCTTGATTTCCTGCTGCCATATTTTTAACTCTTTATCTTCAATTTTGATATTAGAAACCTTTCTTGGCTTTTTTATAGATTTTTCATTTTTGGAACACGCTACTATAAGCAATATGCTAATTATGCTTAAAATAATCTTTAATGAATATTTCCTCATGGTTTCCTTTTTTTACTTATTATTTTACCAGTATACTGAAAGGTCTTAAACACAGCAAATACTCTTAATTCGTTATTATTCTCTTTAAATTCTATTCTATCTAATACTATCAAACGTGCCATATTTTCTATATCATTAAAAAAATTTATTATATCTTTAAAATCACCAGCAAACTCAATACTTATAGGAATTTCTTTATAATAATCTTTAAACTTTTCTGCAACTGGCTTAAATGATATAATCTCCAAGTTGTTTCTTTTAGCAGTATAGGCTAAACTTTTTAAAAGATCTGGAATTTCTTTTTCTGTAGGTAAAATATTTTTAACAAATTCTAAAAATTTTTTTCTTTGAATTAGCTGTTTATTTAAAATCTCTCGCTTTTTAACTAAATTTTGATATCTTTTTATTTTGAAGTTTAAATTAATTATATCTTTTTTTAATATGGCTATTTTTTCTTTGGTGGGAAAATAATAAAATTTTAAAAATAAAAATAAAGGCAATATAATTACTATTACAAGGGTTAAAATTTTTTCTCTTGTTGTAGCAGTTTTTTCCCAAGTTTTAATTTTTTCTAATAAAACCATTGGCTAAAATTTTACATATGTTTTAAAAGAGATATATTTATTTTGTCTTTTTATTTCTTCAATATTTACTTCTTTAATAACAGGCTTCTGTTTTTCAAGGTTATTTAAATAATTAGCTATTTCTTTTAAATTGAAAGATATACCTTCTATTTTAGCATGGTTTGTATTTAAAACTAATTGACTTAAATACACTTTGTTATTGTTAATTGAAGCTATTATAGTCTCTATTTTTTTGAGCTGTTCTACCTGTGCTCTTCTCAAACTAATTATAGTTTCTATGCGTCTTTTAATTTCTTCATTTTCTATTTTTAAATTTTTTATCTGCCTATCAATAAGCTGGTATTGTTTAAATTTTTTCTCTTTTTCAATTTTTTCTTTTTTTAAATGCTTAATTTCGTAGCTCATTTTGATTGTTTCAACAATTATAAAACCAAACGATAAAACTATTAAAATTATAAAAACTTTTAAAAAAATATGCTCTTTTTTTAATTCTTCTTCAAAAGCTTCTTCCTTTTTAGGTAATAAATTAAATTTTATTATCATATAAAATCCCTTATAGCTGTAGCTACTGCTATTGCTCCTTGAGAATTAATTATTTCTAAATATTCAGGATCTATATTGGAATCTATATCTATTTTATCTTCTATTTTTATCTTTTGAGTTTTTATATTTAACAGGTTTGTCATAGTATTATCAATATCGGGAATTCTGGCACCTCCACCTACCAAAAATATAGTTTCTATACTCACTCTAAATCTTTCCTTAACAAATTCTAAAGAGTATTCTATCTCTTCTTTTATTTCTTTAATATAGTTAATATATTCTTTTTTTAACAGATTAAACTGATCACTTTTTTTAGGATCTATTAACAATTTTTCTGCAACTTCTGGAGATACTCTTAACTTTTTAATAATTTTTTGTTCTAATTTTTTGATTCCTAAATTAAATAATTCTCTACTATATATAGGATGCTGGTTATTTGAAATCAAAAGTTTAATTTTGCTGTAACCCCAATCTATTATTAACTTGCTTTTGTTTCCATATAAAAATTCAATCAAATTATGTAAATTGATAAAATCTCCATCTATATTATTAATCTTTAGATCAAGCTTGTTTATTAAGTCAACATATTGATCTATTATGTCTTTTTTAGCCACTAAATAAAAAATCTTATAAGTATCTTCTTCAGGTAAAATATAATAGCTATAATAAACATCTTCAATTTTATAAGGAATTTCTTCATTAATTTTATCTTTTATCTCTTCTATTTGAGGTAAAGATTTCATTTTAAAAAAATCAAAAATTATCAATTCATAGGGTAAAGAAATATTGACATTTTTTATATGAGATTGCAAATTTTCTAAAATATTTTTCATATTTGTTACTAATAAAGGCATATCATTTATTATTCCATTAAGGATAACATTCTCAAAAGATCTTCCTTGAATAAATCCTGTTAAAACTGGCTTATCCTTTATAACTTTGATCTCAGCAATTTTTATGGAAAAATTTCCAAAATTAATTCCTAAAATCCCTTTCTTTGCACCTTTAATTTTGGTCTTTAACTTAGTTAATAAAGGTTCTAACATTTTAATTTTTCACTTTAAAATCACGACATTTTTAAGAAAATAATACAGATTTTAAATAATTAGTCAAGAGTTTAATAAAATAAGTTGTCATATTTATAATTCAATCTTTTTGCTTGTAAAGATTCTATATATTATAGAGATATAAAAAAATTTTTCTATAAATATGAAAACATTTCTGTCAATTAAATTGCATCAATATGTGTTTAAATATGACATTTTAAAAACTAATGGTAAATCCATGGTATCATATAATTTTTTTATTATATTTATTCTTTGTCAAAAATTTGACTTTGATCTTCCCAAGATCAAAAATTATTTAAAAATTCTTTCTTATTCTTTTTGGGTATTAATTTTGCATTTACATTGAATAAATTTGACTTTCAAAAATAACTTGTTTAAATTAATTTTAATATAAAATTTGGAGGAATTTAAATGCTTGTAGCCAAAGCAAAAACGCCTCTTAAATTTTCTTTTAATGGATATGAATTTAAATTAAAACGGAAAGAAAAGCTTCTTTTTGCAAATGATGTATTTGCACTTCTTCCAAAAGATTTACAGATACAATTTGAAAAAGCTCATAGTGTGCTTCCTCCTTTTTATGAAGGAGAGGATTTAAATGGAAAAATACTACTTGTTTTTGCTCAAGCTGCAATTGGAGATGCTTTGTGTATGACCCCTGCTTTAAGAGAGATAAAGAGGCGTTTTCCTGAGATGAAGCTATGGGTGGCAATTTCAGGCAGAGCCCGTCCGGTGCTTGAAGGCTTGCCTTACATAGATAAGCTCCTTCCACATCCCTCTCCTCTTAAAGAAGTAACAAAGGCTGACTATTTAGTAAAAGCAGTAGAAATGGTAGGAAAGCCCCAGTTTGACAATATGAATATGGTGCAATACTTCCTCTGGAAAATGCATCTTTACTTTGCAGAAGATGAAACACCTGATGTTGTAGTTGATGAAAATATAAAAAAAGAACTTGAAGAGGTTTTTGCTAAAATAAGAGAAGTGTCTGGTGGAAAAAAAGTTTTGATTTTTCATTATCTTGCCTCCTCCATTCACAGAACTTTGCCTCCCAGGCTGCTTAAATATATAGAAGATTTAATTTGGGATGAATATGCACCTGTAATTTGCAGTTTACCTGAGGAAGATATAACTGTTGAAGTTGCTTTAGATGTTTATGGAATTAGAGCAGCCAATCTCTCTTCTTTTATGAAAAACATTAAATATTTAATAGCTGCTATAAGTTTATCTGATGCAGTAATTACAGCAGATACAGCAACCGTTCACATTGCAGCAGCATTTAAAAAGCCTACAGTTCTTATTTCAGGAGCTATTGAGCCAGAATTAAGATGCGGAACATATCCAACGGTTATTCCTGTAAGACCTAATTATAAAGGAGAAACCTGCAGTTCCCCCTGTATGATTCATGCTTTGGAAGAACCATGCAATGAAGCCAAAATAAAAAAGCAATTTTACAGCCCCTGCTTAGATAGTATTCCTCCTAAGGTAATTTATTTTGCACTAAAAGATGCTGAGCTTGCTTGCAAAAAAGACCATCCAAAGCCTGAAAAATGTCCTCTTTGTGGATATGAAGGCAATTTTAGTTTATTTGAGGTTATTAATCAACACAGAATTTTTGAGTGTCCTTCCTGCAATTTACAGTTCGCATACCCTTTTAAAGCTATGGATTACAATAAAGCTTATAAAAAAGAAGAAGAAAAAGATTTATTAAGTGTCAGTAATATGGATTATAGCTGGACTAAAAATGTGTTAGAAGAAGAAAAAGAGATAGAAAAATGGGAAAAACATCCAAGATTTAATATTCTTCTTCCCATTCTTTCTGTTCTTCCCAAAGGTAAACTTTTTGACATAGGATGTGGTTCTGGTAATTTTCTTTTATTAGCAAGGAAAAGAGGTTTTGAGGTTTATGGAATAGAGGCTGTAAAAGATGCCGTGGAAATAGCAAAAGGAAAATTTGGATTAAATGTAGTCCAAGCCTCAAGCTTTGAAGAATTACCTGAAGAATTTAAAGGTCCTTATAATATAATTACAGCTTTTGAAGTTCTGGAACACTTGGATAATCCCTTGAAATTTTTACAAGATGTTTATTCCATGCTTGAAGAAAATGGCTTTTTACTTTTAAGCTGTCCTTCTTTTTATAAATTTGAAAATCTGGCAAAGGGATGTAAAAAATACAAATGGTGGATAGCTGATTTTCCTCCTCATCATTTAACTCGCTGGAAATTCTGGACTCTATTTTATGCCTTAAAATCTGCTGGTTTTTCCAAAATTTTTGTTTTTACCGAACCTCTTATTAGTGAAACACTGCTTGATGGAATAAACCCAAGAGAAGTTGAAATAAGACAAGAGGGTGGTAAAAGTATAATCCTTCGCAAAAATGCAACCTCTCTTATTGTGCTTGATGCTATGAAATCTCTTTTTTTTAATTCTCAGCTTCTTGGAAATTTTCAGTACGCTTTAGCTATAAAAGGGAACACCAATGATAATTGGGAAGAAATTATTAAAAGAAGTATTTCCTATTCTGCTGCAGAAATAATTTGGGGAAGGGAGGACAAAATATAAATGAAAAAATTAACCTTTCAAATAAGAACATGGAACAGAGCCAAAAAACTTGAGATTTGTATAAAAAGAATTGCTGAAGAGGTAGTTAAAGTAGGAGCTGAAAAGGATGTAATAATATTTGTAATAGATAACCATTCCTCTGATTCAACTCCCAAAGTTTTGAAAGAATTAAAAAAGAAATTTCCTTTCATTGTAACTTATAGATATCCTAAGTGGTGTAAAATGGGGGAATTCTTGCCTATTCCAAATGAAATTTTAGAAAAAACAAAAGCTGAATTTATATGGAATATGGGAGACGATGATATCATTTTAAAAGACACATTTCCTTTAGTATGGAATTTATTAAATTCTGATAAAGCTAAAAACTTTGCTATAATTCATGTTGCAAATGCATCATTATCTCCTCACAGTTATAAAACTTATGAAGGCACTGTTTTAGAATTTGCTAATCTTATGGGATTTAACCAGTTTTTGGGATATTCTCCCTCAGTAATACTTAATTTTCTTTACAGAGAGGAAAAGTTTAAAGATTGGGGAGAAGATTATATTCAAGAGGTCTTTTTCAAAAAATATCGTCCTCTTTATCAAACTACGGCATTTCCTCATGTGCTTTTTTTCTTGCATTTCTTTGCCTATGATCCTGCTATAGTGATTGATTATCCTATAGTAGAACCTATGAACCCTCAGACAGATGAAGATTTAAAAAGATGGGAAAAAGAAAATATTGGATGGAAGTACTTTCTCTTTGTTAAAGTATTAAAAACTATTTATGAAGAAAAAATATTACAAGAAAAACTGAAGCCAGGTTTTTTTAAGTATTTAGAACTTAATCTTTGGGATAGACTTTTATCAGAAATGATAGCAGCAAGAATAGGACTTTATATTGATAACCCTCGTCCTGATGAAGGATGGAGATACATTCTTGATATTGCAGATATAATTGATGATCCCATTGTTGCCAAACAAATTAGAACTAATGTTTATCTGGCTCGTGAACTTTGTAAAGATTATCAAATTTTAAAAGAAAAACTGGAAAAGATCTCTGAAAAAGAAAATTTTTTAAAAAAAGACTTAGAAACTCATTTGATTGAAATTAAAAAAGGGTTATTAGAAGTTTATCAAGAAATAATAAAACCTATCTTCAAACCCGGATGGGGAGGTAAAGGATATAAATAATGAAAGCGGTTATTCTTGCTGGAGGAAAAGGCACTCGTTTAATGGAAGAAACTGTAGTCAAACCCAAACCCATGGTAGAAATCGGAGGAAAGCCTATACTCTGGCATATTATGAAAATATACTCTGTCTATGGTATAAATGAATTCATTATCTGTGTGGGATATAAAGGCTATATGATCAAAGAATATTTCGCAAATTACTTCCTGCATAACTCTGATCTCACCGTGGATCTCAAAAATAACTCTATTACCTATCATTCTTCCAAAGCCGAACCATGGAAAATTACCATCGTTGACACAGGAGAAAATACCCAAACAGGGGGGAGACTTAAAAGAGTTGCCAAATACTTAAAAAATGAAAATATATTCTGTTTCACTTATGGAGATGGTCTTACAGATGCCAACATTGCAGAGGAAATAAAATTTCATAAAACCCATGGTAAACTTGCTACTATTCTTGCTGTCCAACCTCCTGGGAGATTTGGAGCATTGAAAATAGAAGGAGAATCTGTAATAGATTTTATAGAAAAACCACCTGGAGACGGAGGCTGGATAAACGGAGGATTTTTCGTTTTATCTACAAAAGTTTTAGATTTAATAGAAGGAGACGATACACCTTGGGAGGCAGAACCCCTTAAAAAACTTGCTGAAATGGGAGAACTCGTAGCATTTAAACACACGGAATTCTGGCACCCTATGGACACCTTGAGAGATAAACTTTACTTGGAAAAACTCTGGGCCTCAGGTAAAGCACCTTGGAAAGTCTGGAAAGACTAAAATGAAAGCTGTTATACTTGCAGGAGGAAAAGGAGAAAGACTCTTTCCTGAAACCGAATTCAAACCCAAACCCATGGTAGAAATCGGAGGAAAGCCTATACTCTGGCATATTATGAAAATATACTCTGTCTATAGTATAAATGAATTCATTATCTGTGTGGGATATAAAGGCTATATAATCAAAGAATATTTCGCAAATTACTTCCTGCATAATTCTGATCTCACCGTGGATCTCAAAAATAACTCTATTACCTATCATTCTTCCAAAGCCGAATCATGGAAAATTACCATCGTTGATACAGGAGAAAACACCCAAACAGGGGGGAGACTTAAAAGAGTTGCTAAATACTTAAAAAATGAAAATATATTCTGTTTCACTTATGGAGATTGCTTAGCTGATGTAAATATTGAAGAAGAAATCAAATTCCATAAGTTGAGTGGTAAAAAAATAACAGCTCTTGCAACAAGACATCCAGCTCGGTATGCAGAATGGAGAATTTTTGAAGATAAAATAGAAATTGTAAGCGCTCCTCAAGAAGAATTTGGATGGTTTTGCGGAGGTTTTTTCGTTGTATCTTCTGAAGTTTTAGATTACATAGAAGGTGATGAGACAGATTGGAATTATGTTCTTGGAAAGTTAAATCAAGAAAATCAGCTAAGTGCCTATAAACACAAAGGATTTTGGTATTCTCTGGAGACTCTTAAAGATAAAAACTATTTAGACTCTCTATGGTTTTCAGGAAAAGCTCCCTGGAAAGTGTGGTAAAACTGGAGAGTTTTTCTAATAGCCTCCTCTAAGCTTACAGTTTCTTTTAACCCAAGTTCTTTTTTAGCTTTTTCAGTTGAAGGCACATATCTTTCTGGAATTTTCCCTGGCTCAGGTTGTTTTTTTATTATTATATCAACTTTTTTTCCTGTAAGTTCTGCATAGATCTCTGCTATCTTCTGAGCAAGCTCTTTTAAAGATATTTCTTTTTCAGAGCCTACATTATAGGCTTCTCCTGGTTTGCCTTTCAGTAAAATAGTCCAGAGCCAGATAGCAAGGTCTTCTGCATACATGTAGGAATTAATTTTTCTACCATCACTTTTAATAATAATTGGTCCACCTTTCAAAGCATCCCGGACAAAATTTCCTACTGCAAGGTGGGAATTCAGTTCCATATAAGGACCTATAAAAGAAAAACATCTGGCTATTACGATATTTAATCCCCATTCTTTCATAGCTTCATAACATAAAAGTTCCCCTACTCTTTTGGCTTCAGCATAATATATTTTGGGATTTTCTGGATTTATTTCCAAGCTTCCAAAGGAATTCTCTGAAAGTTTTTTTATCTCAGAAAGCTGTTTACCATAAACCACCCCTGAGCTTATGAATAAAAATTTTTCAGCTTTACAATACTTAGCAAATTCTAAAACTCTTTTGGTTCCATTTATACCAATGTCCAACAATTCTATGGGTTTAATTTGGGTATAACTTGCAGGTAAAGCTGCATGAATAATGTAATGAAATTTTTCTTTTAAAAATTCAAAATTTCTTACATCTCCTTTAACAAAAACCATATCTTTTCGCTTTTTAAACTGAGGATTATTAGATAAAAATTTTTCTGGATTTCTGCTCAAAATGAAAAGCCTAGTTTTTAAATTAAATGTATTGTTAAAATGGACAAATCTTTCCAGAAGCCATCTGCCAAAAAAACCTGTGCCACCAATAAGAAAAATTTTTTTGTTTTTAAGTAAATCTAAGTTCAAAGTATTAATCCTTTCTTCTCTTCTAACTGAGCTTTTATATCGGGAAAATTTTCAGCCAAGATAGTTAATAACATCTCTGCTACTTGCTGGGGAATAGATTTTCTTTTATTGAGTTTGTAATTGGTATAATCTCTTAATCTTTCAAATACCTCTTCTGGAATAGTTAATAAATCTTCCTCACTTTTTATTACATAATCCGGCTCAGGTTTTTCTAAGTCTTCTAGATTTATAAGCGGTTCTCCAAGTTTCTCCTCCATCCATTTTATATCATCTTTATGTTTTTCCACTATTGGTTTAATTAATTTTTTACTGATTTTGAATTTATGTAAAGCTATATCCTTTAAAATATTTTCCAGTAATAAATCATTTAAAAGATATTCAATCTGCCAAGGAAAAAAGTTTATTTTTGAAAAATACTTCCTTAAGATGTAAATCAAATTTACAGCTTCCTTAGGTAAAGAAGCATTAGCACGTACGATTCTTTTTTCCTCTATAGCAATTCCTAAGGTTTGACAAAAATCCTTTACAACACATCCATCTGGAAATTTTAAAGAATCAAATTTTTTTAGTATAACATTTTTTTCTCCAAAGACTTCAAAAAATTTTTGAAATGTTTGGTATTGAAAATAAATAGTATTTAAATCTTTTAAAGCTACGCAAAAATTTTTAATATATTCTTGAAAAGATGAAGAAATATAACTATAAGGTTCCCTTATATAAGCTATTATTTTAATTTCGAAAAAATATTTTTTAAAAAAGTTTTTTATATATTTTAAATTATTTTCAAAATACTTACAAATTGCCTCTCCAGATAAAATAAATAAAGAAGAACTATCATTTTCACATGCTTTTCTTAGCTGATTTAAATAAAATTTTTGTTTTTCTAAAAAATTTTCTTTTTTTTCTTTTACAAATAAGTTAAAAACTTTAATAAATTCTTCATAATTCATAAAAATATATGCTAAAGGAAAAGAATGATTTCCTAAGGGATCTAACTTAGGATAACAGAATTTATCATTTTTAAAATTGCTTAAACTTATCTGTATAGAAGTTGAACCAGTTTTAGGCATACCAATATGAATAACACAAACTTTTTGAGTTATATTTTGCAAAACATTAATGGTATAATTTTTTGAATGTTTTTTCTGTTTTTCTTTTGTTTTCCAGGTTGTTTTATAAAGATCTTCCCAAAAATTTTTTTCTAACTCAAACCAAGTATCATATTCAAGTTCTATTATATTTTTAAATTCTCTCTCTTCTAAAAATTTTTCAATATCTCTGACTATCCATTCCTTTTTAATAGTTATTATAATCCACAAATTTTTATCCAAATTTTCCAATTTGTAATAATAAGGATTAACTGCTTTTATTCCTAAAAATTTTTTTTCTTTTTCAACTTTTTTATCAAGCACAAATAGAGGATAAAGTTTATATTTCTCACAAAAAGATTTAAAAAATATATATCCTCCAGCCCCAGCACCCCATATTATAAATTTTTTATCTTTTAATAAAGTTAAAAGTTCCTTGATATTATTTACTCTAAACTGTTGCATACAACACCAGCTCTGTTAATGGTTGCTCTCCATATTTTCTTAAGTAAAATTTATATTCCGGCACAAGCTTTTTTAAGTAAAATGGGATTTCAACTAAATCCATAGGGTTGTGATAAACACAAATAGCAAGATCTGGTTTATAGGTTTTTATAATTCTTTTTGCTCCTTTCAAAGCCTCAAGCTCTGTTCCTTCTATATCCATTTTTATAAATGTAGGAACAATTCCAGATAATACTCTATCAAGAACCACTACCATAATTTCTTCATTACCCCTATCAAAAGTAATATGACTATCTCCTGCAGATGTATTAACAAATTTTATAATTGTTTCTTCACTATACACTCCACAAGGAATAGAAATAATGTTTTTAGCTATTTTTTCATAATCTTCATTTAAATATTTTGTTAAAGCTTTATAAAATTCTAAATTTGGTTCAAAACAAACTAAAGTATCAATCTTCCCTATGTGTTTACTTAGATAGTAAACGGTATCTCCTAAATAAGCCCCGCAATCAATAAATACATTATATCCTTTTTCCATTTTTATATCTTCTGGGAAATAGTGCTGTTCTAAAGGTTCAAAATTAATATTTTCTTTTTCTAAAAACAAAAACTGTTTTACATGTGTTACTAAAATTTCTTTACTTTTATTTTCATCAAAGAACTCTATAATTTTTAATAAGTTTTCTTTAAATTTTTCAAAATAATGTTCTATTTTTATAAAAGTCTCCCAAAACCATAAAGATAATACTTTATCTAATTCTTGACTATACCATTTTCTCCAGAATTCTTCTGGAATAGTTATAATTTTTTTAAATCCTTCTTTTTTTAAAAAGCTTATTATTTCTTTTTGTAATTCTTTTTTTCCTACTGCAATTACTACAGGTAAAGATCTGTTTAATTCTTTGAATTTATTACTAAGACTTTTTACTATAACGCACCCATTTATCTTTAAAAAACTTTTGTAAAAATCTCCTTTATCTTCTTTATCCAGGAAAGCTTTTGGATAAATTTTATATTCTTCACAGAAATTCTTGAAAAATATAAACCCTCCCCCTCCTGCTCCATAAACAAAAAATTTTTTATTTTCTAATGTTTGTATCAATTCTTTTTCAAATTGTTCTACGTTTTTTATACTGGTTTTATATCTATCAATCAATTCTGTTTTGAAACTGTTAAGTATTAAATTTTTTAATTTTTCTTTTCTTATACTTTCATTTTGAATATCTTTGTTTTGTTCAAAACTTTTTAAGATTTTTTTAAGTTCTTTTTCGTAATTTTTCATTAATCCCTCCTAAAAATTATTTTATTTTCTTTCTATTAGATAACCTTCTATAAATAACGCATCAATATTACAATCTATAAAATCTTTTAAAGCATCTTCTGGTGTCATTACAATTGTTCTACCATGCAAATTAAAAGAAGTATTAACAACTATACCATATCCAGTACGTTCTTTAAATTTCTTCAAAATACGATAAAAATTGGGATTATCTTTTTCTTCTACAAATTGAGGTCTTGCAGTTCCATCTATATGTATAGCAGAAGGAAGTTTATCCCAAAATTCTTTTTTCATTCTAAAAGCAATAGTCATGTGTTTATTCTTATAAGACTTTTCAAAGAGTCTTTCTCTTTCTTCTTCAAGAACAGATGGACAAAAAGGTTGAAACCAAGGACGTCTTTTAATAGTTTTATTTAGTTTTTCTCTGGTATAGGGATCTCGTGGATCTGCTAAAACACTCCTATTACCTAGAGCTCTGGGACCAAATTCCATTCTTCCTTGAAAAACTGCAATTATTTTCCCATCTGCTATCATTTCTGCTGCCATTTCTTGCCAGTTTTCTCCAATATAAGTATATTTTATCTTATCTTTCCATCTCTCTTTTTCTAATTCTTTTGCTACTTCTTCCTTGGTATAGCTTGGCCCCCAATAAGGCATTTCTTTTTCCTTTAACCAAGAAATATCGTATCCTAATTCTATAGCTTTTAAAACTGCTGCTCCTGCTGCTGTTCCGTCATCTCCCATTGCTGGAAAAATATAAATTTCTTTAAAAGGAGTTCTTTCAAAAATATTTAGATTCATAATTACATTTGCTACTACTCCTCCTGCCATAGCAAGCCTTGGAATTTTATATTTTTCATAAACTATATTTAAAAGCTCTACTACCGTATCTTCTAACCACCTTTGAATTGTAGCTGCAAAATTTTTATCTCCTACTTTTTCTTTCCATTTTTTTAAAAAATCTATATTATGCAACTTTCTTAAAACCTCAAAATTATGATTCCAGCACAAGTTTTCTTTATCTACTGAATATCCATCTTTTAATAGACTATAAAGTTTTTCATCAGGTTCTCCATAAGCTGCTAATGCTTCTGTTTTTCCTTCATTTCCTAAAGCTTTTAAAATGTCAATCTCTGATTCTCTTTTAAAAAGTTTTGCTTTTTCATTTATTTTGGATTTTAAACCTAACACACTGGTAAATTTAAGATATAAAATTCCAATAGAAGTTTCATAAAATTCTATTTTTTTGTTATCTAAATATTGATTTTTAAAAAAAGAGATTTTTTCATAATTATTTTTATTAAATAAAAATAGTGTACCATATTTTCCATCTCCTTTTCCATCTAATGTAAAAACAATAGTAGGCTTTCCATAAAAAGGAGAAAAATAATAAGCTGAAGCTGCATGACATAAATGATGTTCTTTTTTTTCTATTTTAGCATTTATACCATATCTATAAAAAAAATTTTTAACTAAAGAATCTCTTTCCCATAAAGGGTTATATACTATATATTCAGCTTTTTTAAAAATATCTTTATTTATTCCTGTTAAAATAGGAGCAATAAAACTTGGATCATGTTTTACTCTGGTAATTCTTTCAGTAGAAAGAGCAAAAATTTCTTTATTCTGAAAATCTAAAATAAATATTGCAGAATCATGATGGAACAATTTTGTACCTATAATATACATTTATTTTTCTCCTTTTTATAATTAATAATTATTTTTATAACATAATAAGAATTTTATATAGCGTCCCATAGTTTTAAATACCAATAGTCAAATATATCTTCTGAAATTAAATATAAATTTTTAAATCCTAATAATTGTAAATTATTTTTTATTTCTTCTTGTAATTCCTTTTTAGCTATAGAGATTACAATAGGAATATTTTGGGGAAATCTTTTAAAAGTTTCATTTTCAGGTTTAGATATTTTTAAATTATGAACTTCAAAAAAGTCTTTATTAGGATGTTTTTCTCCTTCTTTATCAAGGATTACTTTTGGATAAAGGTTATACTTTTCACAAAAAGCTTTTAAAAAAAACAATCCTCCTCCTCCAGCCCCATACATTATAAAACTATTATTTTTAAAAATATTTACAAACTTTTTTTCTAATGTTTCTGCTTTTTCTTTATATTTATAAAATTCTGGTAAAGGCTCTATTTCATTTTTAGCTTTTGAAAAATCTTTTTTTTCAAACCATTTTTTACTATTATTTTTTTCCTTCATTTAACACCTCCACAGTTTTTAAAATATCTTCAGGTTCTATTCTTTCTATACAAGGATAGGCTTTATAACTTGTTTCTAAATATTTACACTGCCAATTACAACAAAAACAATCCATTTGTTTATAAACTGGTATAACTCTATCTTCAAATTCTTTCCAGGGAAGAAGCCTTCCAAAATGTCCTCCTCCTAAAATACAAACGGTAGGCACTCCTGAAAGATAAGCAAGATGCATAAGCCCTGTATCATTACCGATTACTAATTTTGCGTTAGCTACAATTTGCATAGCTTCTTTTAAAGTAGTTTTTCCAGTTAAATCAATTAAATTTGGATGAAATAAAGGCATCTTCCTTATTCCTAATTGAACAACTTTCCAATCCTTAGGTAACATATTGAGTAATTTTTGCCATTTTTCTTGTGGATAAATTTTATATCTTTGCGAGGCATCGGTAATAATACAGATATAATTAGAACTAAGTTTGTTATTTTTAATATATTTTTTAAACCTATCATAAGCTTTTTCATAAAATATCCTTAAATTTTGAATCTCCTGTAAAGTTAATTGATAGAAATAATCCTTTTCATATTCTGAAGAATGCAAAAAGACGCTTCTTTGAATTTTATTTAGATTTTTTACATTTGACAAATTTTTTTTATTATAAAAACTATCATACCATTCAAATAGTTTTTGAAAAATTTCCAAATTTGGTAAAGTTTTAAAATCCCCTTTATAATAAATTTTTTCTTTACTATTTAAACTTGCAATTAGTTCATCTGCAATTAAATAACCTCTATAAGTAATAAAATTAATTCCCTTCTGAGACAAATAATTTGCCAAATTTTTAAAAATTTTAGTTTTGTAAAACAAATTTTTAGTAAATTTTTCTCTTTCTATTAACAAGTAATTTTTAGTGAAACATTTAACTATCTCTTCGTGAAAGGAATTAACTATAAACAAATGTTTTTTATACCTTTCTAAATATTCAAGAAAAAAAGGTAAAAATATAAAAAAATCTCCCAATAAATCTAATCTTACGCCTACTAAATCTACATATCCTGCTTTATTTCTATCAAAAAATTTTTTTATAAAATATTTGTTTATTAAATAATAAAACATGTGTTGAATAAGTAGCAAATCAGCCCAAAAATCTTGAGGAATAATAATTACTTCTTTAAAACCAAATTTTAAAAGAGTTTTTTTTACATTTTCGACAGTACTTTTTTTATAAATGGTAACTATTACTGGAAAATTCTTATCCAGACTTTTATCATTTTCATCAAATTTTTTTAAGAGACCATCAAATTTAGTTTTATTTTCTTCTGCATATTTATCTAATACAGCTTTGGGATATAAATTATTTGGTTTACAAAAAATCTCATAAAAAACTTCTCCACACCAGCCACCACCATATAGATAAAATTTTCCAGATTGTAATATCCTCTTTAAATAATTAAACTTGCTTGTTAATTCTATTAATTCTTCCCAAATTATTTTTAGCTTTTTATCTTTATATACAAAATTTTTAAAACTAATCATTGTTTTTTACTGCAATTTATATATTTAGTTTGTTAAAAAATTCTAAGGTATCTTTAACTGCTTGCAAATAAGCCCTACCATATTTTGCATCTGGTTCCAAATAACATCCCTCTGCCCATTCGTTCCAAGCATTTATAAAGACTAATCTTTCTTCTTTTTCAAAATTTTGAATTGTAAAATTGCACACAATAGAAAGATAAAGTTTAAAATTCTCAGGAGAAGAATTTATAAAACATCTCCCTTTTCCTTTTCTTCTTGCTTCGTTATCCCAATCAGGGAAAACACCTCTAAATTTTTTATATTCAGGCTTTTCATATAAATATGCCTGATCTATAGCTGATTCATAATCTAAAACCCTGCCTTGAAAAAAAGAATCTATAACTTCTATTTTATCAGTTACATCGTTGAATAATATTGCATTAGGAGGGTATTCTATGCTGGCATCAAAACCTATTTCTCTTGGATCTGTCCAATCAAAAGAATGCATATTACAAAGAAAAATTTCTCCAATACCATTTTTATAGCACCATTCTCTCCATCTTTCTGCAGTTTCTTTAATATTAGGAAATAAGTCTGGTCTATAAATAATTAGTAAAGGTTTTCCTTTTATCCTGATATAGTTAGGATGTTCAAAATAAGTGATTGCGATATATTTTATAAATTCTATATCATCTTCTAAAGTATGTTCTTGTTTGATAAGAATTTCATGTTCCAAACCATCCCATCTTCTTGTCCAGCTTTCATTAGCCCAATGAATACAAAAAGGAAAACTTATATTTTTATTTTGAATAAATTGTAAAATAGGCCTTTCAAGAAGTCTTTTACCATTAAACCAATAAAAGTGAAAAACAAAGCCATAAATTCCATATTCTTTTGCAAGGGCAACTTGTTGTTCTTGAACTTCAGGAACTCGTAAGTCATAAAAACCAAGCTCTCCTGGCAAACGAGGTTGATAATGTCCTTTAAACCGTGGTTTCCCTCTTACTACATTAAACCACTCAGTAAATCCTTTACCCCAAAATTTGTCATTTTCTGGGATAGGATGAAATTGAGGTAAATAAAAAGCTAATAGTTTTAAAAAATGTCCTCCTTCTTGTTTTACAATTTCTTTAGTTTTTTCTAAAATTTTTAAACTACGAGAAGTTTTAGGTATAGGCTTTAAAAATTCCTTAGAAACAACATATATCTCTTTAAAACCCTTTTTTCTTAAATTTAAATAAATCTCTTTTTGATTAAATTTCCCAGTAACCGTAATAATTACTAAAAAATTTTTTAAATCATCTTCTATATCCCAATTATCTAAATTAGTAGCTGTTATCCCTAAAAATTTTTCTTTTTTTCTAAATTTTTTATCAAAAACTACCTCTACATTTAAATCCGATTTTTTTAAAAATTCCACTAAGTACTTACCTAAAGCTCCAGCTCCATAAATTGCGACTTTTTTATTTCTAAGTAATTGTTTTAAGTCTTTTATACTTATCTGTTCTATGTTCATAACATTATACACCTTATATACTAATTTTAACTTTAAACAACTATTACTTACATTGTACAATACAATATAGTCTCTAAAATTCCACCCGTATAATTTCGTAAAAAAATTTATAACTTGGATTCAAGCTCTTAATATATAAAGGGACTTCCCATAAATGTTCAGGTTTATGATAAACACTAATTGCTAAATCTGGCAGACATTCTTTAATAGTCTTTTTAGTTCCTTCTAAAGCTTCAAGTTCCGCCCCTTCTATGTCCATTGTAATATAAGTAGGATTAAAATTAGGTAAAACATCATCTATAGCTACTCCATAGACCATAAACTCTCCATTTTCATCAATACAACTACCACCACCCATACCATTTGTAAAATTTAAAAATGTATTTTCTTTCCACACAGCACATGGGAGAGCTATTATATAATCTGCAATTTCTTTAGCATAGTAATTTAAAAATTTCTTTAGTTCATTAAAATTTATAATATCTGGTTCAAAACATACCAAAGCTTCTATTTTTCCAACAATTTGCATAAGCTGCCGTATAGTATCTCCAATAAAAGCTCCACAATGAATAAATCTTCTATATCCTTTGAGGAGGTTAATATCTCTTGGAAAATATTGCTCATCTGCAGGTGAAAAAGGTAAAGAATAAAAATTTCCTGAAATATAACTTTTAATTAATTTTATATATAGTTCTAAAGATGTTTTATCGTGAAAAAATTTTAGTGTTTTTATTATTTTATCTTTGTTTTCTAAATAAAATTTTACAGGTTTTAAATAATAATTATTTTTTCTTTTAAACCCTGAAAGAGATAAATGTAGATAACCCCAAATTTCTGGTGGTATAGTAATAATCTTTTCCAAAGAAATAAATTTTGATAAAAATTCAATAATTTCTTTTACATAAAACGGTTTAGTTATTGTAATTATAACAAACAAATCAGATGTAAAATTAAACTCTAAAGGAAAATAAGCTGGTATATCAAAATATTTTTCTTTGCCTTTAAAATTTTTATCAACTATTGCAAATGGATATAAATTATATTTTTTACAAAATGCATTAAAAAATAAAAAACCTCCTATCCCTGCACCATAAAGAATAAATTTATTGTCTTTTAACTTCTGACATAAATCAGATAAAAATTTTTCAGGGATTACTTTATTATGGGAATTGTCTTTTTCAATAAAGGATGTATCAAACAATTTAAAATTTTTAAATATAATTTGTTTATCACCTTCACTTTTAAGTTTTTCAAACCATTCTTCTAATTCTTTAATATATAAAAATTTTTCTTCTGATTTCATAATAATAACCCATAATCCATGCAATTTTTCTCAGGTACATTATTGTTAAAAACATAGGTAAAGTAAAAATTTTACCTTCTTTTGAAGCAAACTTTATAAACTCTTTTATCAATCTCCATCCTTCATCTTTTGGCTTTTTGCCAAATTTTTTCAATATCCAATCTTCCTCTCTAAAAAATCTTCCAAGCTTAAAGTGTCTTTTAAAATCTTGCCATATTCTTAAAGAGTGAGAATGATATACCATTGCCTCTGCTACATAAGCTATTTTATAACCTTTCGTCAAAAATCTTGCTGCTATATATATATCTTCGTAAGAAATTAAATTTTCTTTAAACCATCCAATTTCTTCTAAAAGATCTTTTCTATAAGCAGAAAAAGAATTTGAAAAAAATACAGTTTTTCTCCCAAATTTATGTCTATCTTCATAAGTTCTTATAAAAGAATTTTCTGGATAGTTAAAGTATCTAAAAAACTTTCCATAAAAGTTAGTATTTTCGTAGGGAATCTGTCTTCCGTAAGCACAGGCTATTTTTTCATCTTTTTCAAATATTTTTACCAAATTTTCCAAAGCATATTCATTATAAGGATAGGCATCCTGAGTAAAATATACCAAAATTTCTCCCTTAGCTTCTTTTCCTGCTAAAGTCCTCGTTCCTCCATGGTTAAATTTTTCTTTAGGAATAACGATGGTTCTGCACCCATATCTTTTGGTAATTTTTACTGTTTTATCCTGTGAAGAAGAATCAACAACTATTATCTCATCAGGCTTCAAAGTTTGGTTTTTTATAAGATTTTTCAACAATTTTCCAATAAACTTTTCTGCATTAAAAGTGGGAATAATTACACTAATTTTTTTTCTTGATCTACTTGAGTGCACTTTATTTTTCACTAAGTTTATTACCAATATACAGTTTTATATCCCAAAAAATTCATTAATGATCCACAGACTTTTTCTACAGTTTTTATCTCTAAAGGTGTTAACTCCTCTTTCCAACTGTCAACTTTTCCCTTCCTAAAAAATTTACCATCTTTAAATTTTTTGAAAGAAGTTTTTTCAATTATTTCTTCTATTAAAGTATCATCGGTATTTACTTCTAAAAATTCAAAAATTTTTTTATAATTTTCAAAAGAATTTAATAACAAATCTTCGTATTTGCAAAGAAACACCTTGGAAGGACTTTTCTTAAAAAAATTGATAAGATTATTGTTATCTCGTAGCCAGCAGTTAGCAGCATATTCAATCCACTTTTCTTTATTATTTCCGATGCTTTCTAAAAAATCTGAATGTATTCTAATATTAAAATGCCAAGCAGAAACTACTACAGAACGAGGATCTCTTATTATCCCTATAAACTTCGCTTCAGGAAAGAGTTTTTCCAAGAAACTAAAACCATTTCTTTCAGTCAACTGATCATCTTTTATTCCATACCATTTAACCCTTCTACCCTTTGCACCCTTATATCCTGCAAGTTTTATAATAAATTTTCCGATTTCTTTTATATCTTCTTCAGTAAAAACAGGGGCTCCTTGATTAGCTGTAACTTTATCTATAAAAATTACGCTTTTATTATAATTTTCTAAAAATCTCGGAAGTTTTTCAGTAAGCAATTCAAACAAATAATGTTCAGCAGGACAGGAAACCTCGGGATGGTTGTTTAAAATCATCTGTAAAAAAGTTGTTCCAGATTTTGGACTTCCAGTAGCAAATACCAGTTTAATACTCTGTAAAAATTTCCAGTCCATATAAATCCACCTCTTACCGTTTAATCTTTCATATACTCCTCTAATTGTTTTAAGCTAAGCTTTTTTATATTTTCTCTTTGTTTATAAAAGCACTCATACCAATCTATAGTTTTCTTTAAAGCTGTATCCAGATTCCACTTTGGCTTCCAGCCAAGTTTTAACATGGTTTTGCTTATATCAAGCCTTAATATACCTGCCTCATGATAGTACTTATCTTCTATTACTTCGTATTTTCCTTCTCCCCAAAGATCAATTACTTTCTCTACAACTTCCCTTACTGTGGCTAAATCTTTTTCAAAAGGCCCAAAATTCCAGGCTTCTGAGTATTCTATCGGCTCTTCCCACATACGCATAGCAAGGAGAAGATAACCTGAAAGCGGTTCAAAAACATGCTGCCATGGTCTTATAGCCTTGGGATTTCTTATTTTAATAGACTCTCCTTTAGAAAGAGCCTTTACACAATCTGGGATGAGCCTATCAATCTGCCAGTCCCCTCCTCCTATTACATTCCCTGCACGGCAAGTAGCAAGAGGAAGCCTAAAGGATCTTCTATAAGAACTAACCAAAATTTCCACACAAGCTTTGCTTGAGCTATAGGGGTCATATCCTCCAAGTGGATCTATTTCTCTATAACCATAAAACCATTCTTTATTCTCATAACACTTATCACTGGTTACAACTATTACAACCTTAACACTTTGCGTTTCTCTAACAGCTTCTAAAAGATTTAGAGTTCCTATGACATTTGTTTCATAGGTAATTTTTGGCTCTTTATAAGAAAATCCTACAAGAGATTGAGCAGCTAAATGGAAAACTATTTCAGGCTTATATTCTTTGAAAACTTTTTTTAATTTTCTCTCATCTCTTATATCTCCTATTATATTAACAATATTTTCTTTGATATTTAAAACTTCAAACAAACTTGGTTTGGTAGGTGGTTCTAAAGAATATCCTATAACTTCTGCACCGAGATTTATAAGCCATAAAGTAAGCCAGCTTCCTTTAAAACCTGTATGTCCGGTAATGAAAATTCTTTTATTTTTATAAAAATCTTCAAACATTTTTTATAAAAATTTAATTAATTAAATCAAAAAGTTTAAAATTCCTGGCACTAAAATAAATGGCATAGATTATTGGTAAATATCCAGAGGTATTGAGATAATAAAGTTTTTCTGGCTGAATTTTTCTCAAAGCTTCTATATTTCCTATAAAAACATTTTTAAAAACCGCTTTTCCATATTTACACTCTATTTTTAAATTTACCGATTGCACACACCCTGCTTGAGTAATCTCCTGGCAAAATTCAATAGCTTTTTGAAAATCTATAGCAAGTTCTGTTAATTTGGCTTTAATTTCAGAAAAATAAGAAGTTTCTTCTCCTTCTTCAGTAAAAAGTCTTTCTCCCTCTTCATTAATGCAGGCAAGATCCACCACTACAGCCCATTCTTCTCTTCCTTCAAATCTTTGTTTTATTACTGAAAAAGGATACATTTCACATACCTTAGGTATTGCCTCTACTTTAAAAAAACCTTCTTCATTTATAAAAATATTTTTTTTATCAACTCCCATTACTGCAAAAGGGAAAAGTTCACCTTCATGGCTTCCGATCATTACAGGATAATACATAGTAGCAGGTAGAATTTCAGAAAACCCAAGCGGTACAATTTCTACCTCTTTCATAAAAGCATAGTTTAAAGGTTTTTTGATTTTTAAATCTTTGTGCTCTTTTTCATCAAGTAAAACAGGATTTTTAAAAGCTCTAAATGGTGCAAACATAAAAATTTTCCTCCTTACAGAGATTTTAAAAAATTTTATACGAAAAACCTGTTTTTGCCAAGTAGATATAACTTTTATAAATAATTATGCTTGCTAAGAATACTTAAATTTTATAAGACGGGGTTTTGATTTGAATTTCGTTACTTGCTTTTTGATTTTCAATTCTTTCTATATTTTACTTGTAATATTCTTTATCTTCATAAAAAAATTTTCAAAAAAAATACTATTCTTTTTTAATCTTTGGTTTTATACTAAAAATTGTTATTATTTTAAAAAATTTTATTTTTAAAATATTAACTATTATTCTTAAATTAACCAACCAAAATTGTTCATATAAGTTTTCTAATAAAAAACGAAAAAATTTTAAAAATTGAATAAAAAAAAATTGACAAATTATTATAGTTATAATATAATTTTTTATAAAAATTATGTCTGCAAGAATTATAACTTTTGGTAATAGAAAAGGTGGAAGTGGAAAAACTACTACAGTAGTAAATTTAGCTGCAGTTTTGGGACAAAAAGGTAAAAAATGCTTAGTGGTTGATTTAGATCCTCAGTGTCATGCTACTTTAATTTCAGGGCTTAATCCTTATTCTCCTTTAAAAGGAGCAGGTTCACTTTTTAATAATTATCATATTGAAAATCTAATAAAAACTCCCTCTCATAAACTTTTTGATATAATTCCTTCGTTTCATAAAGACAATTCTTATATACTTTATGGTTCTGAGTTGAAGTATAAAGATATATTTTCTGAAATAAGTTCAAAATACGATTTTATTCTGATAGATACTCCTCCAGGAAGAGAAGATATTTTAACTTTTTGTCTTTCGGTTTCTACCGAGCTTATGGTTCCTATGCCTCTTCAATTTCTTGCAATGGAAGGTCTGGCTCAATTATTAGGGTTTTTATATACTATCTCAGAAAAATATAATCCTAATATTATTTTATCTGGCATTATTCCAGTAATGGTTGATATGAGAACCAAACACGCTAATGCAATTTTAAAAGAGTTAAAAGATACATTTGGAAATGATGTTATCAAAAGAGGTATTAGGATAGATATAAAAATATCTGAAGCTGCTTGGCATCAGCTTCCAATTATTTTATATGCTCCTCGATCCAAAGCTGCCTACGATTTTCACATGCTTGCTGAAGAACTTCTTTTAGGAGTTTAAAGATGGCAAAAGGTGTAAAACTTAAAGAGTTAATAAAAGAAAATATACTTTTTCAAGTTTCTGGAGTTTATCCTGAAATTCCTGAAATTTTAGAAAGTATAAAAAATGTTAAAGTTGCACTTAAAGAAAAAGATATCAATTTTCTGCTTCAGGAAACTCATCAGTTGATAGTTCAAATTTTTAAAAATATTCCAGAGCTTTCCCGTTTGTTTTTTAAAATAGGTTTAAGATGTGAGGATGAAGGTTTAATTGAAGAAGCTATATTTTATTATCGTCTTTCTAATTTATTAAAACCTAATGCAAAAGCAATAAATAATTTAGCAGTATTATATGCTGAAGTAGGGAGAGAAGAAGAGGCGATTAAAATTCTTAAAGAGGGAATAAAAAATTTTCCAGAGAATTCCATTCTTAAAGAAAATTTACAAATTTTGCAATCTTAAGAGATGATAATAAAAAAGAGGGGATACCATCCCTCTTTAACAAGCTAAAAGATAGGCTGATTAGTATTAAAAAATACAAAAATAAAAGAGGGAGGTAGAAATGGCTGAAGAAAAAAAATTGGGGATTAAATCTAAAGGTTTAGCTAAACCAGAAGAGCATCCTAAAGGAATAGCTGAAGAAGGTTTGTCTCTTAAAAGAGAGAAAGCTAAAAAACTTGCTCAAGAAAAAGCTCGTGCTCGAACTCTTGCTAAACAGCAGCAAATAGCTGAAAGAATAGCTGCAGCGTCAGAAGAACTTGCTTCAGCTATTGAAGAATCAAGTGCTGCTGCAGAAGAACTTAATCGTTCTATGGAACAGATTGCTGCTGGTGCTGAAGAAACAAGTGGTGCTGCTGAACAAATTCGTGCCTCTGTAGTTCAAATAGAAAAGGGCTCTACAAGAATAGCCCAAAATGCTAAACAGAATTTAGAAAAAGTTAAAAATGTCAAAAATTTAATCGAAGGCACTGTTTCTCAAATTGAACTTTTAATTGAAGGTGTTCATAATGCCTCTGAAGCCGCTCTTGAAACTTCTAAATTAATAGAGGAACTTGAAAAACAATCAGAGGAGATAGGAAATATTGTTCAAGCAGTAGTGAGGATTGCTGATCAAACCAATTTGCTGGCTTTAAATGCAGCTATTGAAGCAGCTCGTGCAGGGGAACACGGAAGAGGTTTTGCAGTAGTAGCTGATGAAGTTAGAAATCTTGCTGAGACTTCGGAGAAAAGTGCCCGAGATATAAGAGAATTAGTGGCGGAAATTCAAAATTCAGTAAGAACAGTGGTAGATGAAATTAATCAAATAAGTAATAATGCTAAGAATGAGGCTGAAAAAGGGAAAACAATAAGAGAGGAACTACAAAATATAACTCAAAAAATGGATGAATTTTTAAAAGCTACTGAAGAAATAGTAGATGTAGCAAATAAAACTTTAGAGGAAGCAAGAAACTTTTTGAAAAGTGCAGAACAAATTGCTACAGCAGCGGAAGAACTTGCTTCTTCAGCAGAGGAAGCAAGGAAAGGGACAGAAATGCAATCCAAAGCATTGGGTGAGATGTCTGTAGCTGCTCAAGAATTGGCACAGGTAGCTGAAGAATTGAAAACTTCTACAGATACTAAAAAATCTGCTGAAGAAGTAGCTGCTATGGCAGAGGAGCTTTCTGCTAATATAGAAGAAACCAGTACAGCTGCTCAAGAACTTGCTCAGGCTATTGATCAAATAAAAACTGCTTCAGATCTTCAAGCCAAAGAAACTCAAAATGCCAGTGAAATAGCAGAAAGACTTATAGCTTCTGCCAAACAAATAGAAGGTAGAGCAAATCAACTTGTAAAAGATTGTGAAGAGGTCAGCAAATTGGTAAATGAAAATAAAATTAATGTAGAGAGCATGATTGAAAATATTAAACAATCTGCTGAGGATAATTTAAAGGCTTTGGAAAATATAAAAACTTTAGAAAAACACACCAGGAAGATTGAAAAAATAGTTGAGGTTATTATGAATGTAACAATTTTAACTAATATGCTTGCTGTAAGCGGTTCTATTGAAGCAGCCCGAGCAGGGGAATATGGTAAAGGTTTTTCTGTAGTAGCAAGTGATATAAGAAATCTTGCTACAGAATCAGCGGAAAATGCAGATAAAATTAAAGATTTGGTAAGAAATTTACAAGATATAATTAATGTATGTATGCAAGAAATAGAACTTGCAGCTAAAACTGCTAAAGGGGAAGCAGAAAAATCAAAGGTAGCCTCTCAATCTCTTGTTAAAATAGATGAAAATATAAAAGATACACTTACAGCACTTGCAGAAAGTTTAGAGCTTGCTCAGGAAGCCTTAAGAGCTATTGAAGAATCTAAAAAGGCTATAGATCAAATTGCCTCTGCATCTGAAGAAGCTGCTAAAGCTGTTGCAGAAGCAGCTGCAGCCGCAGAAGAGCAAGCCAGAGGAATTCAAGAACTTTCTCAGGCGATAGAAGAGATAGCTTCTCTTGCTGATGAATTGCAGAGTATGTAAAAGGGGGTATAAAATGGGAAATCAAATAGTTACTTTTCAATTAGGAAAAGAAATATTTGGTATAGATACTAATTTAATAAAGGAAATTATAAGATATCCAAAAATCACCGAGATCCCCCGAGCTCCTAAATATTTAAAAGGTCTGGCTAATTTAAGAGGAATTATTATCCCAGTTATTGATACTCGTATTAAGCTGGGTATTTCTGATATAGAAATTACTCCTCATACCAGGGTATTAATCTTAGATATAGGTAAAACTTTTTTGGGATTAATAGTAGATCAGGTAAAAGGAGTAATAGATGTAGAGGAGGATGAAGTTGAACCGCCTCCTCAAGTTTTATCTTCTGAAATAGAAAAAGAATATATTTCTGGAGTTATAAGGAAAAACGGTCAGCTTATTCTTAAACTTAATTTAGAAAATTTATGTAAAATTGAAATAACCACTTCAGAAACTAAAAGAAGTACCCAAATATTTAAAGAGGAACAGGAGGAAGAAGAAAAAAAGCATATAGAGGAAGTTCAATTAGTTACTTTTTCAATTGCTGAAGAAGAATACGCTTTTCCTATAGAAATAGTAAGAGAAATTTTGAGAGTGGGTAATATTACTGAAGTTCCAGAAACTCCTGAGTATATTCTTGGAATTTTGGCTGTAAGAGATACTTTACTTCCTGTAATAGATTTAAGAAAATTATTCGGTTTTTCAGATTTAGCAGAAGATATAAATGAGGAAGTAGATAAAATTTTGAAAGAACATGAAGATTTTGTAAGAGATTTAAAAAATTCCATAGAAACAGGAAGTCCCTTTAGAGGTGAACTTGATCATAATAAATGTAGCTTTGGTTTGTGGATGAAAAAATTTATTACTTCAAGTGAAAAGATAAATCAAGCTATTGAATCTATGAAAAAAGACCACCAACTTTTTCATGAACTGGCTAAAATAACTTTACAAAAGGTTAAAGAACATAGTAAAGAATCAGCCCTGCAATTTTTTGAAAATGACATGTTATCTGTATTTGAAAAATTAAAAAGGCATTTTAAAAATTTAAAAGAAGCTATTTCTGAAGACATTAAAGAAGATCAAAGAATTTTGGTACTGGAAATCTTTAATATCCCTATAGGTATTTTAGTAGATAGAATAAAACAAGTAATTAGAGTTCCAAAAGATTCTATAGAAAAACCGCCTGAGATTTTAAAAACCGAAAAAAGTGACAATTTAAAAGGTATAGCAAAATTGGAAGAAGGAAAAAGAATAATTATGCTTATTTCTGAAGAAAGCTTATTTGATAAAAAAACTATTGAGGAGTTAAAGGAAATGATTAAAAAAGAAGAAAAATTAGAAAAAGAAGTTACTACAGTTACAGAAGAAATTCAATTAGTTACCTTTAGACTTGCTGAAGTTGATTTTGCTATTCCTATAGAAGATGTTCAGGAAATTAACAGAGTGGAAAGTATAACTTCTGTTCCAAGAGCTCCTTATTTTGTAGAAGGTGTTATGAATCTTAGAGGAAATGTAATCCCTGTTATTGATTTAAGAAAGAGATTTGAAATGGAATTTCGCCCATATGATGAAACAACTAAAGTAATTATAGTAAAATTGCAAGATAAATTGGTTGGTTTTGTAGTAGATTCAGTTTCTGAGGTTTTGAGAGTTCCAAAGGATAGTTTAGAGACTCCACCAGAAATTATTGCTGAAAATATAGATACTCGTTTCATTAAAGCAATTTGCAAACTGGAAAAAAAAGATAAAATAATTTTAGTAATAAATATTCTGAATGTTTTAAGTGATGAAGAAAAAGAAAAATTAGAAACTTTAATATCTTCTGAAGAAACTACAGTTCCAGAACCTTCTGATGAAAAACCTAAAAGAAAGAAAAAAACACTTAAAAGGATAAAAGATGATGAAAAAGAAGATTAGGGTTCTGGTAGTTGATGATTCAGCTTTAATGCGAAAAATGTTAAGAGAAATTTTGGAATCAGATCCTGAAATAGAGGTAATAGCTACAGCTCGAGATGGGGAAGATGCCTTAGAAAAGGCACGTAAACTCGAACCTGATGTGATTACATTAGATGTAAATATGCCGGGTATGGATGGATTAACTGTATTAAAGCATATTGTAGAAGAAGAAATTTGTCCAGTAGTTATGGTAAGTTCATTGACCCAAGAAGGAGCTGAAATTACTTTTCAAGCTTTAGAATTAGGAGCTTTTGATTATGTTGCTAAACCAGGGGGGACTATATCACTAAATTTAAAACAAGTAGCTGATGAAATTATAGAAAAAGTAAAGGCAGCAGCTAAAAAGAAATTAATTTTTTATAAACTTTTAAAAAGAGCTAAAAAAAGAATTCCTCCCAGAAGAAAAGTTGTTAAACCATCTATACCAGAAATAAAAGAAATTGCCAAAGAAATTCCTGTAGCAGTAGCTATAGGAGCTTCTACTGGAGGTCCTAAAACCTTAATGGATATTATTCCGGAATTACCTGCAGATCTTCCTGCTGCAATATTTATTGTTCAACATATGCCTCCATCTTTTACTAATTCTTTTGCTAAAAGATTAGATGCCTATTCTCAAATTTTTATTAAAGAAGCTGAAGCAGGGGATATTGTTAAAAAATCTTATGGATATTTAGGAAAAGGCGGATATCATCTCTTATTAAAGAAAGCATCAAAGGTTATTAGAATAAGACTTTCTACTAATCCTCCACACCTTTTTATACCTTCTGTAGATATAATGATGGAATCAGTTTTAAATGTTTTTGGAAGGAATACTGTAGGGGTTCTTCTTACAGGAATGGGAGATGATGGAGCTAATGCCATGGTGAAAATAAGAAAAGCAGGTGGTGTTACTATCGCAGAATCTGAGGAAACAGCTATAGTGTTCGGTATGCCTAAGGAAGCTATAGAAAGGGGAGGAGCTGAAATTATAGCTCCAAGTTATCAAATAGCAGAAGAAATAATAAAAGCGGTAAATCGTTTAGCTAATTGATAGCTTTGGAGGGACTTATGGATAGTGTAGAAGAATTAAGAAAAAAATTAAACCATCCAGACGAAGCTGAAAGAATTTATACAGTGCATGATATTATGGACAATAATATTACTGAACTTCTTCCAGATTTAGTCGAAAAATTAGTCACTGACGAAAGCATAGCGGTTAAAGACGCTATAGTAGAAGCTTTAAAAAATATGGATATTTCTTCTATTTATGAAAGACTTTTTGAACTATTTTCTTCTCCAGATGCCTATTTAAGGAATGCAGCTGTAGAAATTTTTGCTTCAAGTTTAGATAAAGAAGGAGCTGTAGCCTTTTTAGCTTCTAAACTTGATCACTCTAATAAAGAAGTTCGAAAACTTATTTTAGATAGTTTAGTTGGGCTTGGCACACCATCAGCTCTTATGGCTATAAGGGCTTCTCTTTATGACTCTTCTAAAAATGTTCAAATTACAGCTGTAGAATACTTAGGAAAATTGAGAGATAAAGAAAGTTTACCAGAATTGATAGAACTTTTTAAAAAAGATCCTGAGCCCATGCTTAGAGTTTCAATTTTACATGCTTTAAGAGAAATAAAAGAAGGATTTAAAATAAAAGATATTATCAAAATGGTTTTACCTGAAAAAAAGGTTACAGAGGAGAATATAATTTTCTTGCCAGAACTTATAAAATTAGTAGCAGATTTAGGCGAAAAAGATGATATTATCTATTTATTAGAGATTGTTAAATATGATCCAGCTTATGCTTACGATTTAATAAATTTTTTAATTAAAATTTGTCAAAGATTTCCAGAATTAAAAAAATTAGAGCAAATTTATAATATTTATCAATACATTAAAGACGACCCTACTGTAGAGGAAGGACTAAAAACCTATTTAGGTGAGGGTTGTTTTAATGGAAGGAATTAATCTTACTTTAGAAGATTTTGAAAAATTTGCAGATTTTATTTATAGAAAAACTGGTATCCGTTTTGATCAAAAAAAATTTTATTTTCTTTCTAAGAGAATAGAAAAACGTATGCAGGAATTGGGTATTACAGATCCCATTGCTTATTTAAGGAGACTTAAATTTGGAGATAAAAACGGTGAAGAACTCCAAAATTTAGTTGATCTTATTACTATAAATGAGACCTATTTTTTTAGAGATTTTCCTCAACTTCAAGCCTTTGCAGAATACTGTTTGCCTGAGGTGGTGGAAAGAAAGATAAAAATAAGGGATGATAGTTTAAAAATTTGGTCAGCAGGCTGTTCCACAGGAGAAGAACCTTATACTATTTCGATTATTTTATATGAAATGTTAGAAGATGTTAATAGCTGGAGTATTGAAATTTTAGCAACTGATATTGATAAGGAAGCTTTAAGAAAAGCTCAAGAAGGAATTTACGATTGGAGAAGTGTAAAACATGTTCCTACAGAATATTTAAAAAAATATTTTGAAATAATAAAAGATAAATACAAAATAAAAGATGAGGTTAAAAAATTGGTTAAATTTGAGCATTTAAATTTAATGGATTTTCCAGTTTTAAGAAAAAAACGGGGTTTTGATTTCATTTTTTGTAGAAATGTTCTTATTTATTTTGATGAAATTTCCCGCAAAAAAGTAGTGGATCATTTTTATATTGCCTTAAATAAAGGGGGATATATTTTTCTTGGAAGTTCTGAATCTTTAGCTCGTATTACCAATGCCTTTAAAATTAAAAGATTAGGGGGACATATAGTTTATACTAAGGAGTAAAGTTATGAAGAAGATAAGAAAGGTTTTAATAGTAGATGATTCCCACGTAGTTAGAAGTTTCCATGGAAATATTTTGAAATCAGCAGGTTTTCAAGTAGATGGTGCTGCAGATGGAGTGGAGGCTTTGGAAAAAGCTTTAACAGATGAATATGATTTAATTCTTTGTGATATAAATATGCCAAGAATGGATGGATTAACTTTTATTAAGAAGTATAGAGAATTAGATAAAGAGACACCCATAATTATTATTACCACTCAAGAAGAAGCTATTAATAGACAAAAAGGATACGAAGCGGGAGCTAATTTGTATATAGTAAAACCTGTTAAACCTCAGGCTTTAATTACACATATTAAAATGCTTTTAGGAGGAGAATAAACTATGTTTGAAATAAAAAAGAAAAACAGCACTGTAAAAATTTATTTAAAGGAAACTTGTTCTATTATGGAAATAGAGGAATTTTATAATGAAATCACAAAAATTGTTAAGAATAAAAAAATAAAAAAATTTGAAATCATTCCTTCTAAGGAGTGTAATATAGATACTTCTTATTTTCAAATCTTGATATCTTTAAAAAACTCGGGATTCAATATAGGATTTCCTAAAGGAAAGAAGAGTTTAGAAGAAATAGAGACTCTCTACGGAATTGAAATTTAAGGAGGTTTTTATGGGTAAAAAAATTCTTATTGTAGATGATGCTGCTTCTATGAGAGGATTAGTCGCTATGACTTTGAAGAAAAGCGGATATGAGGTTGTAGAAGCTTCTGATGGAAAAGATGCTCTTACCAAACTTTCTTCGGTAGGTAAGGTAGATTTAATAATTACCGATTTAAATATGCCTAATATGGATGGAATAGAACTAATTAAAACTTTAAAAGCAGATATGAAGTATAGATTTATTCCAGTAATAATGCTCACTACAGAAAGTCAAGAAGCCAAAAAAGAAGAAGGAAGGAAAGCAGGAGCTAAAGCTTGGATTGTAAAACCTTTTAAACCAGATGTCCTCGTAAGTGTAGTAAAGAAAATTATAGGATAAGGGGTGTTAAATATGATGATGGATGAAATGGAATATTATCGTAGACAATTCTATATAGAAGCTAAAGAAATTATAGAAAAGGCAACCGAAGATGTTTTAAAAGCTGAAACAGAACCTGATAATATAGAACTCCTTAATTCTATCTTTAGAGGGGTTCATACTATTAAAGGAAGTGCAGGTGGATTTGAACTGGAAGAAATATCAGAATTTGCTCATCACTTAGAAACTTTACTTGATAAATTAAGAAATAGAGAAATACAACTTACCTCTGAAATTGTGGATATAATTTTAAATGGACTTGACTATATAGCTAAAATGATTGAAGATTGTGAAAAAGGACTTAAACCAGAGATAAATTATGAATTAATAGAAAAATTTAAAAGTTTTGCTATTCCAAACAAAGAATCTGAAAATATTAGAGATATCGAAACTTCTGAAAAGATACATAAAGAAGAAGCAGTTTCTATTAAAAAAGAAGAAATACCTTTAGATATAGTTGAAAATTTAAAGGATTATTATGAAAGAGGTTATAAAGTATATAAAATATTGGTAAAATATACTACAGATGAATATGTAAATGGTTTTGATCCTTTAATTTTTCTTAAAAATCTAAAATCCAATACAGTTTACTATCAAGCTATAACAGATATTTCCACCGTTCCTCCTTTAAAGGATTTTAATCCTTTAACTCTTTATTTGCAACCTGTAATTTATATCGCAACAGATTTAAATACAGAAGAGATAAAAGACTTAGTTTTTGATGAAACTTTAATTGAAATTATAGACTTATCGTTACAGTTTAAAGTTCCTGAGGAAGCTGAAGAATTTATTCCTTTTGAAGCTATAGATAAAGATGTTTTTAATGAATTCATGATAGATGCTTTTGAAGCTTTAGACACTATAGAAAAAAATATCCTTGCTTATGAAAAGGATAATTCTTTAGAAGCGTTAAATGCAATTTTTAGAGCTGTGCATACTTTAAAAGGAGATGCTGATTATATTGGTCTAAATGTTTTAGCTAAATTTTGTCATAATTTGGAAACACTCCTTGAAAGATTAAGATCTGGAAAAGTTAAAAGAACTCCAACAATTATAGATACTTTGTTGAAAGCTATAGATATTCTAAGAATTACTATTGTTAATTTAAAAACTAATAAAGGGTATCCTTCTACTATTCATCAGATAGAAAATGAGTTAAAAGAGATTTTATCTTCTAAAGAATCTTTAAAGGAGAAACCAATCTTATCTAAGGAAACTTTGCCTCCGGAAGACACACTTAACATTTTTTTAGATCAGGCTTCTCAATTTAGAGATATCATAAAAATTTATCTTCCTAAGGGTTTAGATGAGCAGAATTTAAAAATTATTTTAAGAGCTTTGAGAAGTATAAAATCTTCAGCTTCTTATATTGGACTTTATACTCTTTCTCAAATGGTAGAAAGAGCGTTATCTCTTCATGAAGAGAAAAAAATTGAAGATTTTCAAAAAGAATTAAAAAGCATTGAAGCCTTTTTAGAAGGTCTTTTATCTGGAGGAGCTAAAAAATTAGGCGAAATTTTATTAGAAGATCAAAAAATTACTGAAAAAGATTTAAAAGAAGCTTTATCTAAACAGAAAAAGATAGGGGAAATTTTGATTGAAGAAGGAAAGATTAAAAAAGAAGATGTGCAAGAAGCACTTAAAAAGCAGAGACTTATGGAAACAGGTGCTCAACTTAGTTCTAAGGTTACTGTTAAGGCAGAAGAAGAAATTAAAACAATGAGAGTTGATGAAAGGAAGATTGATAATTTAACCAATCTTATAGGGGAATTAGTGGTAGTAAGGAATACTTATGAATATTTATTAAATTCTCTAATTAATCTTTTTGAGCTTGATAGACAATTTTTACGTGCATTTAAAGATAATCTTTATCAACTTACCAGACTCTCTTACAGTCTCCAAGAGGGTGTAATGTCTCTGAGAATGATCCCTATAAAGAATATATTTCAGAGATTCCATAGAGCAGTACGAGATATAGCAAGAAAACAAGGTAAATTAATAAAACTTATTACTGAGGGAGAGGAGACAGAAATAGATAAAAAAGTTGCAGATATGCTTTCTGATCCTTTAATTCATTTAGTTAGAAATGCATGTGATCATGGAATTGAACCTCCTGATGAAAGAAAAGCCAAAGGGAAACCAGAAGAAGGTACAGTTATTTTAAATGCTTTTCAAGAAGGAAGCAATCTTATTATTAAGATAATTGACGATGGAAAAGGAATTGATAGAGAGAAACTTTTTGAAAAAGCTAAAGAAAAGGGCTTCAATTTTCAATCACCAGATGATCCAGAGCTTTTAAATGTTATTTTTATGCCAGGATTTAGCACTAAAGAAAAAGCTACAGATATTTCAGGACGCGGTGTTGGGATGGATGTAGTTAAAACTACAGTAGAATCCTTAGGCGGAAAAGTATATATTAGCTCAGAAAAAGATTGGGGCACAGAAGTTACTTTAGTAATTCCTACCAGCATTGGTATAACATCTGCCCTTCTAATAGAAGAAAATAATAAAATCTTTGCTATTCCTATTGATTATGTTTTAGAGACTCTTAAAATTCCTGCAGTAGAGCTAAAAACTCTTCATGATAGAATAGGAATATACTATAGAGGTTCTATCTTACCTTGCGAAAAATTAACAAATTTACTCTATAAAAATGAAAGAAGTTCTAAAAGAAATTTTCAAAAAGAAAAAGAAGTTTCTATTGTGGTTTTAAAAACCCGCACAGGAAAGTTTGGTATTCTGGTAGATAAACTTCATAAAAAAAATGAGATAGCAATTAAACCAGTTCCTGATATTCTTTTAGGCATAGAATTTGTTTCTGGAGTAACGATTATGGGTGATGGAAATGTTGTTCTGGTTTTAAATCCAGAAAAAATTATTTAAAAAAAAAGGAGCCTTTTATGAATTTACTTGTCTTAGGAATTGTAGTTTTATTGTTTATTACCTTTGGAGTAATTTCTCTTTTCATAATATTAAAAAAAGAGAGCAATATAAAAAAACTTAAAAAAAGAAATAAACTATTGGAAAAAGAAATTGAGAAATTGACAGAAAATTTAATAAATGTAAAAAAAATTTTTATAAGACAGAAAGAAATGTTGAATGTAATTTCTGAAACTATTCAATCTGCTACTTCTAATATTTCTACCGCTACTCAAGAAAGTATTAGTAAATTTATGGAGCTTTCAGAAGAATTTGATAAAATTGCTGCTTCAGATGTAGAAAAAATTGACTTAATTCATAAAAAAGTAAATTTTAATCTTTGTGAAATGGTTGGTTTTAGATTAGAAGGTAAATCTTGCGAGTTCAAAGAAGAATGTCAAAAAGAAAAATTATGTCAAAATTTGAATAATAGTGAAAAAATTTATATAGAATTAAAAAAATTTTTAAAAAAAGTAGTTTCTTCTGTAGAAGATAGTGAGTTTACTAAGGAAATTACAGGAAAATATAGGATAAAAACTTTGGTAGAAAATATCGAAAATATTAGTAAAATTTCAGAAGGAATTGCTGATATTGCAAAACAAACTAAATTATTAGCTTTAAATGCAACTATTGAAGCTGCAAAAGCTGGAGAGCATGGTAAAAGTTTTGCAGTGGTTGCTAATGAAATAAAAAAATTAGCAGATTTTAGCTCTAAATTTGTAAATGAAATTAAAGATATCATTTTAGAATTTCAAAAAAATATAAAAAAGTTTGAATCTTTATATGTTATTTTTGCTGAAGAAACAGTAGAAATCTTAAAAAGATTAAATTTAATTGAAAAATTTGCAAAGGAATTAATAGAAAATATAATAAAAATAAAAAAAGAACATCAAAATTTTATTAAAAAACATTCTAACATTTACGAAAATATTAACCAGATTATCTTTAACCTCCAATTCGAAGACATAACTAACCAGATGAACCAGCATACCTTAAAAATAATAGAAAAAATAAAAGAAGAAATAGAAGAAAATGAGTTGGACAAATTAAAAGATGATTTGGTTAAAGCAGGAATAAAAACTGAGATTTTAAAAGAACTGGAAAATTATTATACTATGGAAAAGGAAAGAGAAATAGCAAGAAAAACTTTGGAAGAACTTGTGAAAATTTCAGAAAAGAAAGAAGATGAGGAAGGGGTTACTTTTTTTTAAGCTCTAATACTAATATAATCACTTACTAAAATCGTTTTAAAAAATCTAAAAGTCAGATGTTATATTTTTTAAAAAAATCTTTTTCTGGTGTTAAGAATAGTTTTTTACAACTATGTTTTTATGTCAGAAAAATAAAATAATATAGAAAATGTTAAAGAAAAAACAAAAATCTGAACCCTCCACAAGGAGGGTTCAGATTTTTAAATTATATTCTTATTATCTCAAGAGTTGAAGGACTAACTGAGGTAAGGAGTTAGCCTGAGCAAGCATTGCTATAGTAGATTGCATTCTAATCTGATAGGTGGTGAACTCAGCCATTTCTTTAGCATAGTCAGTATTTCTAATGACAGATTCAGCCTGTTTGGTGTTATCATAAGCAGTTTTCTGAGAGTCATAAATAGACTGCAAATTATTCATAGTAGCACCAATTTGAGCACGCACCTTGTCAACTTTTTTCATGGCTATTTCTGCTATCATCATTCCTGTTTCAGCTCCAGAGTTATCTGTTACATCTATAGCAAATAAGTTTTTAAATTCAGAAGCTGTAGTGCTACCAATGTCTATGGTGCCTAAAGCTGAAGAAATACCGCTTAAATCTGCTGAAAAACTATCATCATCTGCAATGAACAATTCACCTACTCTTATAGCTGCAGCACTACTTGCTCCACTTTGGGCAGTAGCTCCCTGAATCAACTGATCCAAATTCACTGTATCACTGGTACCAACACCTGTTACTTCCACACCTATAGTTTCTCCGTTTGTAGCTGTAAGAACAAGTCTTCCATTGTCTTCCTTAGCTGTAAGATTAGCTCCTACAGTAGCAGCTTCTCTATTAATCTGTTCTATAAGATCGGTCAATGTTATTGTTCTATCTATATTTGTAAGACTAAAACTCTTATCTCCTACATAAAATGTCAAAGATACAGTCCCTGTTCCACTTGCAATAGCATTATATTCATTAGCAATACTTACATTTACTGCTTTAGCTTCAAATCCCACATCATATAATTTAGTATTAATTTCATTTGCTATCTTTGCAGCATCTATAATATAGTTACTTCCATTTTTATAAGTTGCAGTGATGGATCTTCCTCCAACAGCAACCGTGGTACCGCTTGTCAACACATAATTAGTTAAATTTGTAATAGCTCCTGTACCAGAACCAACACTTCCTTGAGAATGAATCATGTGAGCACCAATATTTTGAGCTCTTACATCTGAAATACTAATATATACAGTCTGCTCCATTCTCACACCATAATGGATATACTTATCACTAAAATTTCCGTTAAGAAGCTTAATTCCGTTGTATTCTGTATCATTAGCAATTTTCTGAATAGCATCTACAAAATTCATGATTTCCTGTTGTAAAGCTGAACGAGCATTTGGATCATTAATATCATTAGCTGCATTTTGAGTTCTTACATAAATTTCTTGTAATTTATCATAAATTTGACCAGCAGCAGACTCAGCAATTTGTAAAGCAGAAATTCCTGTCTGGATGTTTTTATTACCCTGATCATAAGCTTTGGCAATTGTCCCAAGCATGTCCGCGATGAACAGTCCTGCAGAGTCATCTGCAGCACTGAGAATTCTTAAACCTGTAGAAAGTCTTAATAAACTTTTGTTCATAGCCCTTTCATTTCTTATAAGGGCTGTATGTGTTTGTGCAGCTGCTTCGTTAAAGTTAATTCTTACAGCCATATGAGCCACCTCCTTTTGTTTTTGTTGTTTTCTTTTTTCTGTATATATTTATCGGCAATCCTTTGAAAAACTTTAATATCTTATTTGAAACCAAAACAAAATTATCTTTTAAAGAGATTTAAAACTTTTACTTGAAAATTGAAAACTTTGGAATATATTATAAAGTGCTTTTTGTTGAATATATTTAGAAGGAGGATTGTGATATGTCCAAAATTTGTGAAATTTGTGGTAGAAGACCTCGTGTAGGAAATAAAGTTAGTCATTCTGGAAAAAGAGCAAGTAGATGGTGGTATCCTAATATTCAGAAAATAAGAGTAAAATTACCCAATGGACAGGTTAAGAGAATAAAAGTTTGTACCCGTTGTTTAAAAGCTGGAAAAGTTCAAAAAGCTGTAGGCTAAATTAGTTTTCTTTCTACACTTAAAACTCCTTCTACTTTGAAAATGTTAGATATAATTTTATCTAAATGATTTTTATTTGATACTTCTATATAAAAGTCAAAAAAGGCTTTTTTATCTGAAGTTGTTTTTAATTCAGCTTTCAAAATATTACTTTCTGAAGTAGAAATAGCTGAAGATATATTTGCTAAAAGCCCTTTTCTATCTATACACACTATTCTTAAATGAACAGGATAAGTTCTATTATCAAGCTTACCCCATTTTACTTCTATAAATCTTTCTGGATCTAAATCTTTAAGATTAGGACAATCTATTCTATGTACTGATATACCTTTTCCTCTTGTTATATAACCTATCACTTCATCTCCAGGAATTGGTCTACAACATTGAGCTAAATGAAATAAAACATTTTCTGTTCCATCCACTATAATTACATCTTTTGAAGGTTGAGGCAAAATCTCTATTTTTTCTAATTGCTCTGGAATAACTTCTTTCTCTAAGGATATAGTCTCTTTAAATTTTTCTCTGCAAAGTTTAGCTACTTGCTTAGATGTAATTTTTCCACTTCCCACATAATAAAATAAATCTTCTATGGTCTTGATCTTTAAAATTTTAAGTACAGAACGAAAATCTAATTCTTTAGAAAGTACATGAGGAGATATATCAAATTTTTTTAATTCTTTAATTAGTAATTCTTTACCCAAGGAGACAAGTCGTTCTCTTTCTTCTCTGTTAAACCATTGTTTAATCCGGCTTCTTGCTCTACCTGTAACTACAATTTTTAACCAATCTCTGCTTGGTTTTTGATAAGGTGAGGTTTCTATTTTCACTATATCTCCTGTCTGAAGTTTATAGTCTAAAGGCACCAACTTGTCATTAACATAGGCTCTTACACATCTATTTCCTATTTCTGTATGAATAGTATAAGCAAAATCAAGTGGTGTAGCTCCTATAGGAAGAGTTATAACATCTCCTTTTGGAGTGAATACATATATTTCCTCTGGAAATAAATCTAATTTTAAAGAATCAAGAAATTCTCTGGGGTGTTTTAATTCTTTTTGTAATTCTACCAATTTATTAAGCCATTCTAAATATTTATATTGGTGATGTTTTGAAGAAAAAAAACCCTCTTTATAAAGAAAATGTGCAGCAATTCCTTCATTAGCTATCTGATCCATATATTTAGTTCTAATCTGAATTTCTACCTTTTTACCTTCAGGACCAAGCACCGTAGTATGGAGACTCTGATACATATTAGGTTTGGGAAGACTTATATAATCTTTAAACCTTCCAGGAATAGGGGTCCAAAGGGCATGTACCAAACCCAAGGTTTTATAACATTCTTCTACTGTATTCACAATAGCTCTGAAACCAATAATATCATAAATTTGGTCTAAATCATTTATAGTAAGATTATATTTCTGAAGTTTTTTATAAATACTATATAAATGTTTAACTCTTCCAAGAACCTTCCCTTTGATATTATTTTTCTCTAATAAATCTTGTAAAATAGACTTTACTTTTTCCACATATTCTTGAGAGGCTGCTACTCTTTTTTCTACCTCCTCTTTTAATTTTTCATATTCTTGAGGATAAAGATATTTAAAACAAAGATCTTCCAGTTCGCTCTTTACCCAATCAATACCCAATCTACCAGCTAAAGGAGCATAAATCTCCAGAGTTTCTTTAGCAATCCTCTGTCTTTTGTGCTCTGGTTGATACTGGAGAGTTCTCATATTATGAAGTCTATCTGCCAGTTTAACTAAAATTACTCTTAAATCCTTAGACATTGCAAAAAGAATTTTTCTTATATTTTCTGCTTGTTTACTGATCTTATTTATAGGACCTGGCAAGTTTTTTAACTTGGTAACACCATCTACAATAAAAGCTACTTCTTTACCAAACTCTTTTTCTATATCTTCCAAAGTAATAGAGGTGTCTTCTACAGCATCATGAAGAAGCCCTGCAGCAATAGTAGGTAAATCTAATTTCATCTGGGCCAAAATATAAGCTACTTCCATAGGATGAGAAAGATAAGGTTCTCCTGATTTTCTAACTTGACCTTCATGCAGACGAGCAGCCCATTCGTAAGCCTTCTCTACCAATCGGGTATTACATCCCGGTAAATAACTCTGAATTTGGTCTAAAATCTTACTTAATGTAACCATCCTAAATATTAAATTTAAATTCTATTTGTTTTTTTACAAGTTAAAAGTTATTTAAAGGAGAATCTTTTTGACTTCTGAAATGATATTTTGATAAGTAAGACCATAGATTTCTCTAAGAGTTTTGAGATCTCCATGTTCTACAAATTTATCAGGCAGGCCTATTTTTTTAAATTTTACTGAAATACCTTCCTCAATTAATAATTCAGAAACAGCAGACCCTAAACCTCCCAGTTTTGCATTTTCTTCTACAGTTAAAATCCTTTGGGTTTTTTTAGCTTGTTCTATAATCAAATCTTTATCCAAAGGTTTTAAAAATCTCACATTTATTACACCTACAGATATTCCTTCTTTTTCCAATTCTTGAGATGCTTTTAAAGCCTGATAAACCATATTGCCTATAGCAATGATAGTCAAATCTTTCCCATCTTTAAGTAACTCCGCTTTACCTAAGGGAATTTCTTTAAAATCCCAATCTAATTCTACATTTTCTCCTTCTCCTCTTGGATATCTAATAGCCACGGCTCCAGGATATTTTAAAGCATTATAAAGCATGTGCTGCAATTCATTTTCATCCTTAGGCGCCATTATAATCAAATTAGGAATAGGTCTTAAATAAGAAAGATCAAAAGCCCCATGATGAGTAGGACCATCTTCTCCTACTAACCCTGCTCTATCTATAGCAAAAATAACTTTAACATTATTTAAAGCTACATCATGAATAATTTGATCATAAGCCCTTTGTAAAAAAGTAGAATATATAGCACAAACAGGAATAAATCCTTCTAAAGCCAAACCAGTAGCAAAAGTTACAGCATGCTGTTCACAAATTCCTACATCAAAAAATCTATCAGGATATTTTTCTGAAAAAGCTTTAAGCCCTGTTCCTGACCTCATCGCAGCTGTTATAGCAACAAGTCTGGGTTCAATTTCTGCCAATCTTAACATGGTTTTACCAAAAATTTCAGTATAAGTTGGAGGAGCATCTTTCTTTTTCAAAACCTTTCCTGTCTTTACATCAAAAGGTCCAACCCCATGAAAAGTCTCTGGATCCCTTTCAGCATAAGGATATCCTTTACCTTTTTTAGTAATAACATGAAGTAATACAGGCCCCTTTATATTTTTGATGTTTTCTAAAATGGTAATAAGTGATTCTAAATCATGACCATTTATAGGACCTATATATTCAAAATTTAAAGCAGTAAACAAAGCTCCAGGAGAAATTGCTATTTTTAAAATTTCTTCGCCTTTTTTTAGAAAATTTATTATGTTATCTCCTCCAGGAAATTTATAAGCCAGATGTTCTATCTCTTTTTTTATAAATCTTACTAAATTACTTGTTAATCTTTTAGACACAAAAGAAGACAAAGCTCCTACATTAGGAGCTATAGACATTTCATTATCATTAAGAATCACCAAAAGATCTTCTTTTTGAAAACCTGCATTATTTAAACCTTCAAAAGCAAGTCCAGCAGTAATGGCTCCATCTCCGATAACAGCTATAACTTTACCCTCTTCTTGTTTTATCCTTAAAGCTGTAGCTACACCAAGCCCAGCAGAAATAGAGGTGCTACTATGTCCTGTATCCAGAATATCATGAGAACTTTCACTCCTCTTTGGGAAACCCGCAATCCCTTTATATTTTCTTAAAGTTGGGAAACTATTTCTTCTACCTGTAATTATTTTATGAGTATAACACTGATGCCCTACATCCCATATAATCTTATCCTTGGGAGAATTAAAAACATAATGTAAAGCTAAGGTTAACTCCACAGTTCCCAAATTAGGAGCAAGATGGCCTCCATTTTTAGAAACTACTTCTATAATATAATCTCTAATCTCTTGAGCCAAGGCTTTTAAATGTGAAATTTTCATTTTCTTTAAGTCCTCTGGTGAATTAATCATTTTTAAAAACTTAGCCATACTTTAATAGACCCTATTCAAAACAAATTCTGCTATAGCTTTTAAAGGCTGGGCTTTTTCTCCAAAAATGGATAAAACAGAGATTGCTTTATTTATATATGCCTCAGCAAGTTCCTTAGTTTTTTCCAAACCTAAAAGAGCAGGATAAGTCAATTTTTGTTTCTTTACATCAGAAAAAACCTTTTTGCCAAGTTTCTTTTCATCACCTATAATATCTAAAAGGTCATCCACTATTTGAAAAGCCAGACCCAAGTTTTTTCCATAAGAAGATAAAACTTTAATCTCTTTTGTCTTACCTCCCCCTAACAAAGCTCCACTAACGATAGAGGCCTCTATAAGACGAGTGGTTTTATTAAAATGAATCCATTTTAAAGCTTTTATGCTTCCTTTTTTACCTTCCATAAGAAGATCTGCCATCTGACCACCAACCATGCCCTCAAAACCAATAGCTTTGGAAATTATATAAATAGCTTTTAAAAGTCTTGTTTTGCTGACTTTTTTAACCAAGTCTGGATGAGTAAAAAATTCATAAGCAAGTGATTGAAGACCATCTCCTGCTAAAATAGCAGTAGCTTCGTTAAAGGCTTTATGACAAGAAAGTTTGCCTCTTCTGTAATCATCATCATCCATAGCTGGTAAATCATCATGAATTAAAGAATAAGTATGAATACACTCTATACCTGCTGCGAAAAGCAAAATGTTTCTCCAATCTCCTCCTACCACCTCACAACCTGCCAAACAAAGCACAGGTCTAATTCTTTTTCCACCAGCAGAAAGACTATACTTGGCAGCTGTGATAACCTTTGCCCCGTATCCTTTTTCTTCTGGAAAATATTTAAATAAAATTTCTTCTATTTTTTCTTTTTTTTCTTTTAGATAAGATTTTAAATCAAAATTAATTGCCATTTTTAAGAATCTCTATAGCTTTTTCAAATTCTTCTAATCTAAAACCTTCTTTTTCTTTAATAATCACTTCTACTCTTGTTCTGGCATTTTTAAGCTTTTGTTCGCAATAGTAAATTAGTTTAAGCCCTTCTTCATAAAGTTCTATGGCTGTTTCTAAATCAAGATCTTTATTCTCAAGCTGTTTTAAAATATATTCTATTCTTTTTAAAGCCTCTTCAAAATTTAAATCTTTGTTATTTTCTATCATACAGCTATGTCTCCACTTTTTTCACTTCAACTAAAACTTTACCTTTAGAAAAATAAATTTCCAAAAATTGTCCCTCACTAACATCTTGAGCTATTTTTATTATTCTACCATCAGGATAACTTTTTACTATACTATATCCTCTTTGTAAAATATTTAAAGGGGATAAAGAATCAAGAAGTTTCTGTAAACTCTCCAACTTTCTTTCTTTGGTTTCTAAAAAGTTGTTCAAGGCTGATTTTAATCTATTTTTTAAAAATTTAAGCCTTTCTTCTTCCAAACTTATTTTTTCCTGAGGATGTTTTTTTCTTAATCTGTTTTTTATTTCTGTTAAACGGCTTTCTTTAAAGGATAAAAATTTTTCCATTCTTAAAATCAAATTATGCGTATAATCTTTAAGCTGTTTTTCCAGATTATTAATAATTTTAAAAGGATTTCTATTTTCAAGAGTCAATTTTAATTCATAAAGTTGTTTTTCTCTTTTAGAGATAATTATTTCTAAAAGTTGTTGATATTTCTTTTTATAAATTTCAAGTCTTTTAAAAACTTCTTCTTTATCAGGAACCACATCTTCTGCTGCAGCAGTAGGAGTTGGGCATCTTTTATCTGCAATAAGATCACAAATGGTATAATCTATCTCATGGCCTACTGCAGAAACTACAGGAATTTTTGAATCTTTTATACTAAGAATTATTTCTTCTGTATAAAAAGGAGCAAGATCCTCAAAAGAGCCACCACCTCTTGTAATAACAATAATTTCTACATCCTTGAAATACAGATTTATATCTTCTACAGCTTGAGATATTTCTTTTTCTGCACCTTCTCCTTGAACTCTCACAGGATATACTAAAATTTCCAGATCCCATCTATTATGACTTATTTTTAAAAAATCTTTTAAAGCTGCTCCAAAAAGCGAAGTAATGATTGCTATTTTTTTAGGATATAAAGGTAAAGCTTTTTTTCTATTAGGATCAAAAAGGGGTTTATATTTTCTTATAAGTTCTTCTTTTTTTAAAGCTAATAAGCCTTTACCTAAGGGTTCTATTCTTCTAACAATAAAATAACAATCCCCAGAGCGGAGGTAAAAATTAAGTCTTCCGAAACATAAAACTTTTAAACCGTTTTTTAAATAAGGAACAATACTCTGATCTTTATCTGAACTAAAAATCATAGCTTTAAGAGAAGCCTCTTCTTCTATAAGATTAAAATAAACATTACCGTTCTGACTATAACGTAAATTTGCGATCTCTCCTTCTACCCACAAAACCGGGAAATTCTTTTCAATAAGATTTTTTAGATTTAAAGCAATTTCTTTAACAGTAAAATAAAGTTTTTCTTTAAAGTCAGTGGTAGAAATTAAGGTTTCATGTCTGTTCATAATTAAAAACTTTAGAATTTTTGTAAAAATTTTAAAGTATTATTTTAAAAATTCAATAGACAAGAGGTTTTGATCTTGACATATTTTAAAAATTTATTATATTTTAATTTAGTTTAAGATCGCGGGGTGGAGCAGCCAGGTAGCTCGTCGGGCTCATAACCCGAAGGTCGTGGGTTCAAATCCCACCCCCGCAACCATTTCTCTTAAAAGTAATTCTTGTTATTTATCAAATTGGGAGGTCTTTTTAATTAAATCATAACTGGAGTTGAAAAGTGAGAGAAATTGAACGAATAAAAAACCAAATTTTAAGACATCTTGTTAAAAATCCTGCTACTTTTTGGGAATTAATTAATTATCAAGATTCCCATCTGGTTAATTTTCTTAATGCTATAAAAGATTTAATGAATTCCGGTATTATTAAATATGAAAAACCTTATTTTTATTTAGTTAAAAAAGATATTAATACAAATCCTTATAACAATCCAGGATGTCTCCATTGTTCTCCTTTTTCTAAAAATCCTTATTGGAAAAAGATCCTAAATAAATTTTTAGAAATTACCAAAAACAGGCCTTTACCTACCAGTGATTTTGATCAGGGCTTTGTAAGACCTGAAGATACTTTAAAAAGAACTGCTTTTATATATGAGAGAGGAGATCTGGAAGATACAGAAATTTTTATACTTGGAGATGATGATTTAATTTCCTTAAGTATGGCACTCACTAAACTTCCTAAACGAATTGTAGTAGTAGAGATTGATGAGAGAATTAACAAATTTATAAAAGAAAAGGCTGAAGAAATAGGTTATAAAAATATAGAAGTTTATAATTATAATGTAATTGACAGCCTTCCAGAACATCTGCATAAACAATTTGATGTATTTGTTACAGATCCTGTAGAAACACAAAAAGGGCTTTTTCTTTTTGTAAGTAGATGTATTAGTGCTTTAAAAGGTGAAGGGTCTGTAGGTTATATGGGATTTACACATAGAGAAGCCTCTTTAAAAAAATGGCATGATTTTCAAAAGTTTCTTATAGATTCTGGCTTTGTATTAACTGATATTTTAAGAGATTTTACTATTTATCCTGAAGAAGAAAATCAATGGGAAGATTTTTATAAAACTTATAAAATTATGAAAGAATTTGATTTGAACCTTCCTACAGTAGATTGGTATAAATCCTGTTTATTAAGATTTGAAGTTGTAGAAGGTCCTAAAATTATAGATATAGAAGTTCCCAAAAATTTAGAAGAATTATATTTTGATGATGAATCCTGGGCAACCCCTTTACCCTCTTACTTAGAAAAAAATAAATAAAGGAGTGATACAATATGGCTTATACTACCTCTGATTTTAAAAGAGGTCTTAAAATAGAATGGGAAGGGAAACCATACGAAATTTTAGAATATCAACATGTAAAAGTTTCTAAAAATCAACCTACTGTAAGAACAAAATTAAAGGATTTAATTACTGGTAGAGTTTTAGAAGTAAATTTTAGAGCCGGAGAGAAATTTGAAAAACCGGATTTTCAGGAAAAAGAAATGCAATATTTATATAAAGACAAAGATCAATATGTCTTTATGGATCTTGAAGACTATGATCAGATCTATGTAGATGAAAAAGATATTGGAGAAGCAGGTAAGTTTTTAAAAGAAAATCTTAATGTGTATGTAATGTATTATAAAGGAAAAGTTATAGGAATAGAACTACCTAACATTGTGGAGTTAGAGGTTATAGACACAGAACCAGGGGTAAGAGGTGATACTGTAGGTTCTGCCACAAAACCTGCTACCTTAGAAACCGGAGCTGTTATTCAGGTTCCTTTATTTATAAATAAAGGTGATAAGATAAAAGTGGACACAAGAACAGGAGAATACATAGAAAGGACAAGTTAAAATGCTTACTCTTAAAAAACTTCAGGAATTTAAAGAATATTTAGAAAGTGGTGCTTTTATAGAAGACTTTGAAATGAGACCGCCTGATGGTCAAGCAGAAATGCTTGATATGATTGAGCTTCTTTTTGAGATTTGCGAACTGGTAGACGAAGTTATAAGTAAACATTTTTATAAAAAATGGGGAGAAGAAGTTTTAAAGAAATCTTCTTAAATGGTTTATTTTATAAGAGCTAAAAGCTATTATAGATATGCCTTGGATTTATATAAAGATCTACCCCATTTTTTAAAAAAACCTGAAGATCTTAAAAGAAAGGCTCAAGAAATCTTTAAAATAGGTTTAAAAGCTATTTGGTCTCTATCACAAATAAATCCTCCAGAAAAACCTCCTTCTTTGGAAGAATTGTGGAAAAAAACCTTAGAATCTGTAGAACCTGAAGATGTAGATAAATTAAAAAATATTAAAAACATATTATTTTCTGAAGAAAAAGAGCCTGAAAAAATCATAAAAACTGTAGAAACATTTTTAGAAATTATCAAAAAAAATATACAACCTATTTTGTGAAAAATTTAAAAGCTATTAAGATGTATTTTTTCTTTACCAGTTTAATATGTTGTTTGTCAAACAAGATTAAGGAATAATATTTTTGCAATTGCATAAACTTTGAAAAGTGATATTATAATAAAGGGGTTTTATGGAAAAAGATAGAATTGATGAATTTTTAAAAGTTTTAGCCTGTCCTAAATGTAAAGGGGATTTAGAATACAAAACCTGGGATGGAAAACAGGGATTTTATTGTAAAAAATGTCAGCTTTTTTATCCTATTGTAGATGATATTCCTGTAATGCTTATTGAAGAAGCTGAAAATGTAAAATTAGATTAAAATGAGTCATCCTCAAAAACCTTTTCCTAATCTTTTTTTTCTTGCTATTACTGGAAAAGATCTTTCTTTATGGGAAAAAGTTTTAATTAATTTAGAACCTGATTTGGGAAAAGTTGTTTTACAATCAGAAATATATGATTTTTCTTCTTTTACTTCCTATTATGCTAAAGAAATGGGAGAGACTCTCAAAAAGGGATTTTATTTTTTTGAAAGACTGAGAGAACCTGAATTTTTAATAGATTTAAAACATACATGCTATGAAATTGAAAGAGAACTGGCTGAGCCCTCTGGAAATAGAACAGTAAATCTTGATCCTGGATATATAGCTCTTTCCAAAATTGTCTTATCTACTTTTAAAGACTTTTCACATAGAGTTTACATTGGTAAAGGTGTTTTTGCTGAAGTTACTCTAATATTTAAAGGAAAAAGCTTTACAGAGCTTCCTTGGACCTATCCTGATTACAAACAACCTCAAATCATAGCCACTTTTAATAAAGCAAGAGAATGGTATAAAAATAAATTAAAAGGATTACAGTGCTTATAGATCATTTAGGAAGAATTATAGAATATTTAAGGATTTCTGTTACAGATCGTTGTAATTTTAGATGTATTTATTGTTCAACTCATCAGAATTGGAAATGGCTCTCTCATAAAGAAATTTTGAGATTTGAGGAAATAGAAAAAATTGTTAAAGTAGGAGCTAAATTAGGAGTAAAAAGGATTAGATTAACAGGAGGAGAACCACTTATAAGAAAAAATATAGAAATCCTTGTAGAAAAATTGTCTCAAATTCCCGGAATTGTAGATTTAAGTTTAACTACCAATGGGTTCTTTTTAGAAGAGCTTGGGGGAAAATTAAAAAAAGCCGGACTTAAACGTTTAAATATAAGCTTGGATACTTTAAATAAAGAAAAATTTAAAATACTCACAGGAGTAGATGCTTTTGAGAAAGTTTTAAAAGGAATAAATTTAGCTTTGGATTTAGGTTTTAATCCTGTTAAAATAAATGTTGTTGTAATTAAAGGTTTTAATGACGATGAAATTTTAGAACTTGCTAAATTAACTTTTGAAAAACCTTTAGAGGTAAGATTTATAGAATTTATGCCAATAGGAAAAAATTCTTTATGGAATGAAAATCATATTATAACAGCCCAGGAAATAAAAGAAATTTTAAACAAATATTCTCCTTTAATTCCCTCTAACTCTGTAGGAGGAGGACCTGCTAAGGTTTTTAAATGGAAAAATACTTTAGGAAAAATAGGTATAATTTCTCCTATTTCTGAACATTTTTGTTATAAATGTAATAGATTAAGAATTACTCCAGATGGTAGATTAAGGCCTTGTCTTTTTTCAGATAATGAAATAAATTTAAAGCCTATACTAAGAGGAAATAAAGGAACTTTAGAAGAGGCTTTTGAAAGAGCTTTAAGAATTAAACCTGCTAAACATCATCTTAATTTTACTAAAAGACCTATGAGAGCTATAGGAGGTTAAATGTCTAAAAAAGGAGGGAAAGCGCAAGAGAAAAGACACCAAATCTGGATTAGCTCTGGAACTTTAAAATCTGAATTCCCTGATAGAGCTTTGAAACTTTATAAACCTCTCCCTAAGGGAACTTATGTTCTTGTAGAACTTCCTGATCAAAGAAAGGAAGTTTTTATACTTACTCAAGTTTCTTATAAAATACCTTTTGATATAGAAGGTCTTCCTGTGGTATTAAGAAAAGCCAATTTAAAAGAGAGGAAAGAGTTTGAGAGAAAATTAGAACTTGAAGAAAAAGGTAAAGAATTTTGTCTTCAATTTGCTAAGGAATTAGGATTACAGATGAATTTAGTAAGAGTAGATTGTTTTTTTGACAGAAGCAAAATTATTTTTTATTATACTGCAGATGGAAGAATAGATTTTAGACAACTAGTAAAGGAATTAGCCAGAGCTTTAAGAATGAGGATTGAAATGCGACAAATAGGGGTAAGAAATGAAACAGCTCTTATAGGAGGAATAGGATTTTGTGGGAGGGAATTCTGCTGTGCCAGGTTTTTAAAACAATTTACACCTCTATCCATAAGAATAGCAAAAGAACAAGGGCTTATTTTGGATCCTAATAAAATTTCAGGTCCCTGTGGCAGACTTCTCTGTTGCTTAGCCTATGAAATGAATGTTTATAAAGAATTTTTAGAAAATCTTCCTAAAATAGGTAATAAAATTAGAATCAATGGCGAATCTTATAAAATTCTTAAATATAACATCTTCCAAAAAGCTGTATATCTGGAAAATAAAGATGGTATGATAATTCAAATACCTGTAAATGACATAAAATCTTTTATAGAAGAACATGCAGAAGATATAACTGAAGACCATCTTAAAACTTTAGAAGAGGAGGAATAAATCTATGAAAATCTATCTAACTACTCCGATTTATTATGTTAATGCTTATCCTCATTTAGGGCATGCTTATACTACAATTGTGGTAGATACACTTGCAAGATTTTATAGATTAAAAAATTGGGAAGTCTTCTTTTTAACAGGAACTGATGAACACGGAGATAAGATTCAAAAATCAGCAAAAGATAAAGGAAAAAATCCTCAGACTTTTGTTGATGAAATTAGTTCAGTTTTTAAGAAAAACTGGGATTATTTTGGTTTAACTTACAATAAATTTATAAGAACTACTTATCCTGAACATAAAAAGGTTGTTCAGTTTGTTTTGCAAAAACTTTATGAGAAAGGAGAGATTTATTTAGATGAATATGAAGGTTTATATTGTTTTGGTTGTGAAAGATTTCTTACCAATAAAGAACTTGATGAAGAAGGAAGGTGTAAAGATCATAAAACCAGACCAGAATATATAAAAGAAAAAAACTATTTTTTTAATTTAGAAAAATACAGAAACTGGTTAAAAGACTACATTCATAAGAACGATTTGATTTATCCTGAATTTTACAAAGAGGAAGTTTTAAATATGTTAGAAGAAGAGCTTCCTCCCCTTTGTATATCTCGCCCTAAAATTAGGCTTTCCTGGGGAATAGAGCTTCCTTTTGATACTAATTATGTAACTTATGTTTGGTTTGATGCTTTACTTAATTATTTAACAGGAATAGAATATCCTGATAATCCTCAATGGAAAGATTGGTGGGAAAATGCCCATCATATTATAGCAAAAGATATCTTGAAACCTCATGCTATTTACTGGCCTATTATGCTAAAAGCTTTGGATTTACCAGTTTATAAAAAACTTCTGGTTCATGGATACTGGTTAGTTGATAAACTAAAGATGTCAAAATCCTTGGGAAATATTGTAGATCCTGTAGAACTTGCTAAAAAATTCGGAAAAGATCAATTAAGATATTTTCTCTTAAGAGAAATGGCTTTTGGTTATGATGGAGAATTCAGTTTGCAAGCTTTTATTACAAGAATTAATGCAGATTTAGCTAATGATTATGGAAATTTGATTTATAGAACTTTAAATTTAGTAGAAAAGTATTTTGAAAGTAAAGTTCCGCAGTTGGAAGAGCTTAAAGATGAAGATAAAAATTATCTCGCTTTGATTGAGAAAGCTTTAAAAGAATATGAAAATCTTTTTACAAGGTTTCAATTTCACAGAGCTTTGGAAAAACTCTGGGAAGCCATAAGAGAAGGAAATGTCTATATAGATCGCACAGCTCCATGGAACGAAATAAAAAAGGGGAATAAAAAAAGAACTGCTACCATTTTAAGAATTATATTAGAAGCTATTAAAAGTTTTGCTATTGCTCTTTATCCTGTTATGCCAGAAAGTTCTCAAATTCTTTTAAATAATCTTGGTTATGATAAAAATCTCATTTGGGAAGATGTTTTAAATTTCAAGGGTTTGAAAGAAGATGTTTTAATTACCAAAGGAAAACCTCTTTTCCCAAGAATAGATGAAAAAATTTTAGAAAAAGCTGAAAAAGGAGAAAAGTCTATGGAAGAAAAGAAAGAAAAACCAGAATTATTATCTATAGAGGAGTTTCAAAAATTAGATCTTAGAATAGGTAAAATTATTTCTGCAGAAAAGGTTAAAGGAACAGACAGACTTTTAAAATTAGAAATTTTATGTCCTGAAAAAAGGCAAATTGTTTCTGGAATAGCGGAATATTATAAACCTGAAGATTTAATAGGGAAGGAAGTGGTATTAGTAGCAAATTTAAAGCCAGCCAAAATAAGAGGTGTATTATCAGAAGGGATGATATTAGCTGCAAAAGATAAAAATGGACTTTGCTTAATAATCCCGGAAAAAGAGGTGGAACCAGGCGCAAAAGTTAAATAAAATTAAGGGCTGGTTTAGCCCGGAGGCCAGCCCATTTCTCTTCCTGCTAAAATATGGAAATGAATATGAAATACAGTCTGTCCTGCCTCTTCTTTACAATTAACAACTACTCTGTAACCTCTATCCGCAAAACCAAGATCCTTGGCTAATTTATTTATCACTAAATAAATATGACCTATAAGATCTTTGTCATCTTCTGTAAGCTCTAAAAGTGTAGAAATGTGCTTTTTTGGAATTACTAAAATATGAAAAGGTGCTTGAGGATTAATATCATGAAAAGCTAATACTTTATCATCTTCATAAATTATGTTAGCAGGAATCTCTTTTTTAGCAATTTTACAAAAAATGCAATCCATAACCCAACTCCTAAGTTAATTTTAATTCTCTTATTTGAAAATTGTAAAACATAAAAAATTTAAGTCAAGATTTTTAAACAAAATAGCCCCCGAAGGGGCTGAGGTGTGGTATGAAGGTTAAAATGCCAAGTTCCATCTTACACCATAAACGAATCCTTCTTTATCTTCTTGATCGCTTTTGTAATTATCATTTAAATACTGAAAATCTAAAGTAATATCTGAACTTAATCTATCTTGTGTAAAAAGAGGAAATTTAGCATAAGCTTCTATAGCATGAGTATTAGAAATATCAGCTTTATCAGCTCCATCTAAATAGGCATACCCAATTCCAAGTTCATTTCCTCCTCTACCAAGAAAACTAAAGGGAATGTTTACTCCAAAAGAAATAAGATATTCATAATCAATCTGAGCCTTATCATCCTGCCATCCTGCTCTTAAAAAGGCTCCTAATTTGTCTTTTATAATATCTTGATCCACAGAAATACCTATCCCTTTAAGCCTCTCTTTTTCAGTATTTGTCCAATTAGGAAATCTTTTATTAGTCATAAAACCATAAATTCTATAGTTACCCTCTCCAAGAGAATTTTCCCAATGGTATCCCAATTGCAAAGCATAATATTGATAAAAAGTATTAACATCAGTATCCTTAGTTTGCATACCAAGTAATTTTATTGAAATAGGTCCTTTATTAAACTCAGCCACTGCACCCAGATCATAACTTGGAGGTGTAGTTAAAGGGGTATTTACAAATACATCATTCATGAATTGAGAAATTTCATCATTTGCAAATCTATTATCATCTATATAAACAGTAGCATCAATAATTCCTAAGGTCAATTTTAAGGAAGTATCTTTATCAAAGTTAAAATCATGAGCATACCAAAGTTCTAAAACAGCATCTTGATCTTTATGACCGTTTATATTTTTAACATCATCTTCTAAATCATCTGCATTAGGTGCAAGATTAAAAGGTGATACATCTTTCACTCCATTACCACTGGCAAAGCTACCTGTAATATGAAACTCATCCACATCAGTTGGAGTAAAAGATAAACCCAAATCTACAGCTCCAGAACCACGATCATGATCTTTAAAATTTCCTTGTGTTTTATCTAAATATTGATAAACACCTGTAAAAGTACCCTCAAAAGAGATTTTACCATTTAAGTCATAAGCAAAAACCGAAATACTGGGGACTAATAATAAACTTCCCATTGCCAAAGCAAAAGCGGTTTTCCTCATGATATCCCTCCTTTATATTATTTATAGAGTTTTAACAAATCCACCACTTCTTTAAATTTCGTAGAAGCCTTTTTAAGTGCTTCTGAAATTTCCTCAGTACCTTCTATTTGTTTTATTTTCTCAGCCCATCTTTCAAATTCCTCTGCATGCTCTTGAGCATGCTCAATCCAGTGAGATATAAGATGTTTAATTTTAGCCATATCGTTTGAAAATTTTTCCATTTATTTCTCCTTTGTAAAATTTTATAAAAATTTGTATTAACATATTTTAAAAATTTTTCAATAGTTTATATTCAATATTTACTTTTTATCCTATTTCTAACAATTTACCAATATTATACACAAGAAAAGACATAATCCAGGGAAGTAGTGTATAAATCAAAAAAGTCTGTCCCAAAAGTTTCCAACCAAATTCTGCTCTTAAAGCAAAAGCAAATACCATGCAGGGCCAATAAAGAAGAACAAAAACTAAATAGGAATAAACACTCAAAGGAGTAAAAGCTTTTCTAATATTGGCTTTCCACCCACCTTCCTCTTCCTCAGCTTCAAAAATTCCAGATTTTAGAGAAAACATATTCTTAACAGCTTCTTTAAAAGCAGAGCTTAAACCTATTATTTGTTCTTTTAAATCCTGCCCAAAAGAAGTTTTTTCTTCTACTTCTTTTTCCTTTTTAGCACTATATATCTCAGCCATGGTGGTTACTACCACCTCTTTTGCTACTATGCCTGTAACAAGAGCTGAAACAGCCTCCCATTTACCAAAACCAAGTGGAGAAAACACAGGGCTTATAGCTTTTCCAATACCTGCTAAAAGTGTTTTATCCTTTGGAGCACCGTAAGGAATATTTAAAAGAACCCAGACCAAAATAGAAGCTGCTAAAATAAAAGTTCCTGCTTTTATAAGAAAATGTTTTAATTTCTCCCAAGTATAAATAGAGAGGTATTTTAAAGTAGGCATTCTATAAGGTGGCAATTCCATAACAAAAATTGGTTTCATTCCTTTATAAATAGTTTTACTCAAAATTATTCCTAAAATGACTGCTACAATAATCCCTAAAATATACAGAGACCAGATTACAGTACCTCCGTATTGAGCAAAAAAAAGCCCTGCAAATAAAACATATACAGGAAGTCTTGCACTACAGGACATACAAGGACAGAGTAGAGCTGTAAGTTTTCTATCTCTATCTGTTTCAAGAACTCTTGTTCCATAGATAGAGGGAACATTGCAACCAAAACCTATTATCAAAGGAATAAAAGATTTCCCATGAAGACCAAAACTATGCATTATTCTATCCATTACAAAAGCTGCTCTTGCTAAATAACCACTTCCTTCAAGAAAGGTTATAGCAAGCATAAAGATTCCAATTAAGGGAACAAAAACAAGAACAGCCCCTACTCCTCCAATTATCCCATCAACAATAAGAAATTTAAACCATTCTGCAGCCCCTATATTATCAAGACCAACTGAAACCCATTTCCCTATGAAGCCTATAAATCCATCAATCCAATCACAAAAAGGTCCCCCAAAGTCAAAAGCCAATTTAAAAACTAACCACATTATAGCTAAGAAAATAGGAATTCCCAAAATACGATTTAAAACTATTTTATCCACTCTTTCTGTAAAATCTGAAGTAACCTTTTCCTTTTTCTTTACCATTTCCTTGACAATACCATGAGCTAAACCATAACGTATATCTGCCAAAATTGATTCTATATCTTCATCATAGGTCTTTATTAAAGGTTCTCTTATTTTCTCCAATTTCTCTAAAAATTCTGAATTATTAATAAGACCTGTTTCCTTTAATATAAGTTCATCTCCTTCAAGAAGTTTTAAACAAAGCCATCGTGAAGGATATTTAGCCACAAGTTCCATATTTTCTTTTTTTATTAGCTCTTCCAGATTTTCTAAAGCTTTTTCTATTTTTTCTCCATAGTTAAGGATTTTTGGTTTATAACCCTCTTTATTTCCAGCTATTTTTTTTACTGTAAAAAGAAGTTCTTTTACCCCTTCTCCTTTAGTAGCCACAGTAGGAACCACATTTATTCCTAAAGCTTCTTCTAAGCCTTTTATGTTAATTTCCAATCTTTTTTTTTAGCTTCATCAACCATGTTTAAAGCAACTATTATAGGGATTCCAAGCTCTAAAATCTGTAAAAGTAAATACAGATTTCTCTCAAGATTAGTAGTATCCACAACATCTATCACAAGATCGGGTTTTTCCTTTATCAGAAAATCTCTTGCAATAATTTCTTCCTGAGTATAAGGACTTAAGCTATAAGTCCCTGGAAGATCAACTAAGTTTACAGTTAACCCATCAAATTCAAAAATAGCTGTTTTCTTTTCTACAGTTACACCTGGCCAGTTTCCCACCTGAAGTCTTGTTCCAGCAATAGCATTTATGAGAGTAGATTTGCCTGTGTTAGGATTTCCTATCACTGCAACGGTTATCTCTTTCATCACTTCACCTCCTCAACCTCTATATTTTCTGCCTCGCTTTTTCTTAGAGAGAGATGATAGTTTTTAATAACTATATCTATAGGATCTCCGAGAGGTGCTACTTTTTCTACATAAACAATTTCACCTGGTACTATCCCCATATCCATCAATCTTCTTTTTAAAGATCCAGTAATTGTAAGTTTTACAATTTTTCCTTTTTCTTTTGGTTTAAGCTCACTTAGTTTCATACCTCCCTCCTCCTTATAAGATTTTTTACAAGTCTCTTAGCATAATAATTACCTCTCCTGTTATTCAGATTAAACCCCTAATTTTAAATTGAAATTTAAATTGTATTTCATTTTCAATTATTATTTAAAAAAATTTTTTTATAATTATCTTTTTTTTATACCTAAATACGATTCAATTTTATTTTGGATATTAAACAAATATTCCACAAGTAAAGGATCGCAGTTAAAGATCCTGTTTTACTTAAAATTTCTCTACTTAACCTCATGACAATCTCTTTACCATTATTTTCATAGCCATTCCTCGTCCTATAGCTATTCTTGATCCATCCACTTTAACAAGCATAGGTCCCCAACCTGTATTATTTAAAATTTCAACAATTTTTCCAGGCATTAATCCCATGCTTTCCAAACGAAAAATTATACCTCTTCCCATTCCTCTTCCTGTAGATAAAATATTTATGATTTCTCCTTTTTCTCCGCTCTTTAAAAGTCCTAAGGGTAACATATATTTCCTCCTTTTCAAGGTAATTGAAATTAAATTTCAATTACTTTTATATCATAAAAAAATTAAAAAGTCAAGTATCCTTCGTAAAAAATTTTTAAATTTTTAAACTTGACCAAAAAGAAATTTTCCATTATAAAATTTTTATATAAGCTTTTAAAGAGGTGAGTTATGGAGCTTTCTCTTTTATTTATTATAATAGTTGTTCTATTTATTTTGCAGGCTTCTATAAAAATTGTTAACGAATATGAAAGGGCTGTTGTATTAAGATTAGGAAAATTTTTGGCAGTAAAAGGTCCTGGATTAATTATTTTGCTTCCTATTATTGATAGAATGGTAAAAATAGATTTGAGAACAGTAACTTTGGATGTTCCTCCCCAGGAAGTTATTACAAAAGATAATGTTTCAATAAGAGTAAGTGCGGTAGTTTATTATAGAGTTATGGATCCTGAAAAAGCTTTTTTGCAAGTAGAAGATTACTCTTATGCTACCAGTCAATTAGCTCAAACTACTTTAAGAAGTATCTGTGGCCAAGTAGAACTTGATGAAGTCCTTGCAGAAAGAGAAAAGCTTAATATTAAACTTCAGGAAATTTTAGATGCTGATACAGAACCCTGGGGTGTAAAAGTCTCAAAAGTAGAAATAAAAGAAATAGACCTTCCAGAAGAGATGAAAAGAGCCATGGCTAAACAAGCTGAAGCAGAAAGAGAAAGAAGAGCTAAGATTATTAGTGCTGATGGAGAATACCAAGCTGCTAAAACCTTATTAGATGCAGCTCAAATAATGGCACAAAATCCTGTTGCTTTACAGCTTCGTTATCTTCAAACTCTTATAGAAATTGCTACTGAGAAAAATTCAACTATTTTATTTCCATTGCCTTTAGAATTATTAAAAGCTCTTTCAACAGATTCTAAATGACTTTTAAATATCTGATTTTTATTAAGAAAATTTTCACATATAGTATTAAATTGTTAAATAAATTTGTATTATAAAAAAATTATAGGGGGTTTAAATTATGGATAAAGAGTTTGTTAAAAAGTTTGCTGAAAAGTATTCTGATATAAAAGATTTATTTGAAAAGCACCAAGCTCTTGAAAAAGAAGTTGATGAATTAAGTAAAAAATTATATCTAACTCAGGAAGAAGAAGTTAAAGTTAAACAGCTTAAAAAAGAAAAATTGCACATAAAAGAAAAAATATATCAGCTTATTAAAAATTATGAAGGAGTTGAAATAGATTAATTAAAAGCAAATAGCTTTTAAAACTTTTTAAAGTACACCTAAAATCTTATAAAGAGGGGGATTTAGCTTTGGGTGAGATAATGACAGGTGCTAAAATGATAGTAGAAGCTCTAAAGAAAGAAGGAGTTGAAGTTATTTTTGGTTATCCTGGAGGAGCTGTTATAGATATTTATGATGAATTATATAAAACCCCAGAAATTAAACATGTTTTGGTTAGACATGAACAAGGAGCTGCTCATGCAGCTGATGGATATGCCAGATCTACAGGAAAAGTTGGTGTAGCTTTGGTTACTTCTGGACCAGGAGCTACTAATACAGTAACAGGGATTGCTACAGCTTATATGGACTCTATTCCTATAGTAGTTTTAACAGGTCAAGTTCCCACTAAATTGATAGGAAACGATGCTTTCCAAGAGGTTGATATCACAGGAATAACCAGACCTATTACCAAACATAATTTTTTAGTAAAAAAAATTGAAGATCTTCCAAAAATATTAAAAGCGGCTTTTTATATTGCCAAAACAGGAAGACCTGGTCCTGTTTTGGTAGACCTTCCTAAGGATATTCAACAAGCTAAAGGAGAATTTAATTATCCTGAAGAGATAAAGTTAAGAAGCTACAATCCTGTATATGAACCCCATATAAAACAAATAGAAAAAGCTTATACATTGTTAGAACAAGCTGAAAGACCTGTATTAATGTTAGGAGGAGGTGTTATAGCTTCTAATGCTTCAGAAGAAGCTGTTAAATTAGCAGAAAAACTTAATTTACCTGTAGTAATGACTTTAATGGGTTTAGGAGCATTCCCAGGAGAGCATTATCAAGCCTTGGGAATGCTTGGTATGCATGGAACCTATTATGCTAATATGGCTGTAGCTAATTGTGATGTTTTATTAGCAGTAGGAGCAAGATTTGATGATAGAGTGACAGGAAAAGTTGATGCCTTTGCTCCAGGAGCAAAAATTATCCATATTGATATAGATCCCACTTCTATTCAAAAAAATGTAAAAGTTGATGTACCTATTGTAGCAGATTGTAAAAGAGCCCTTACAAGACTCCTTGAAGTAACTAAATTAGTAGGAAGACCTAAAAAATATTGGAAAGAAAGATTTAAAGATTGGTGGGAACAAATTGATATATGGAAAAAGAGATATCCTCTTTCTTATAAAGAAGATCCTAATTATATAAAACCCCAATTTGTAATAGAAAAACTCTATGAATTAACCAAAGGCGAGGCTATTGTTGCTACAGAAGTAGGACAAAATCAGATGTGGACAGCGCTTTTTTACAAATTTAAATATCCCAGAACTCTTATAACCTCAGGTGGTTTAGGAACAATGGGCTTTGGGTTCCCTGCTTCTATAGGCGCTCAAATGGGTAATCCTGAAAAATTAGTTATAGATATTGCAGGAGATGGTTCCATCCAGATGAATATACAGGAACTTGCTACTGCTATGGAGCAAAAACTCCCTATAAAAATTATCATTTTGAATAATGGATATTTAGGCATGGTTCGTCAATGGCAAGAATTATTTTATGGTAAAAGATATTCTGCGGTTAAATTTAATGTATTACCTGATTTTGTAAAATTAGCAGAAGCCTATGGAGCAGTAGGAATAAGAATTACCAGACCAGAAGAAGTAGAACCAACATTAAAAAAAATATTATCTATGAATACCTTAGTTATTTTAGATGTTCATATAGCTCCTGAAGAAGGCGTATTTCCTATGGTGCCTGCAGGAAAAGCTACTACAGAAATGATTTTAGTATAAGGAGGATAAGTAATGTCTGAAAAAAGGCATACTCTTTCTGTGTTAGTAGAAAATACTCCAGGTGCTTTAGCACGTATCGCAGGACTTTTTAGTGGACGAGGTTTTAATATAGATAGTTTATGTGTAGCAGAAACCTTAGATCCTACCTTATCTCATTTAACTTTAGTAACCCATGGTGATGATCAAATAATAGAACAAATCATTAAACAGCTCAGAAGACTTGTAGATGTTTATAAAGTAGTTAATGTTACTGAAGAAGGAGAATATGTAGAAAGAGAAATGGCTTTAATAAAAGTTAGAGCTGAAAAAGAGAATAGAGAAGAAATTTTTAGAATTTGTGAAATTTTTAGATGTAAAATTGTAGATGTTAGTCCAAGATCTTATGTAGTTGAAGTAACCGGAGATAAAAATAAATTAGAAGCAGTAATAGAGCTTTTAAAACCTATGGGAATTAAAGAAATTGTAAGAACTGGAACTATTGCTATGAAAAGAGAGAAAAAATCTACTTAAAATTTTTTCAAAAATATCCTCTTGATTTTTCTATTTATCAAGTTATAAATGTCTATGTAAAATTTCCTAAGGAAAAAATATAGATGAGGTGAAGAGATGCTTAAATTGAATTTAGAAAAAGAGGAGCTTTTACCTGAAGAAATAAAAGCTTTTGAAGAGGCTTTTAAAAGGTGTGCCAGAAGGATAATACTTGCTACTACTTTGGCAGGATCAGGGCATCCTGGAGGCTCTTTATCTTCTTTAAGTTTACTTTTAGTAGTTTATGCTTTAGCCAAGGTTGATCCTCAAAATCCCCGTAAACCAGATAGAGATAGAGTAGTTATTAGCCATGGTCATATAAGTCCTGGAGTTTATAGTGTGCTTTGTGAATATGGTTTTTTTTCTGAAGAACCTTTTTTAATGGAATTTAGAAGAGCAGGTTCTGCATTTGCAGGGCATGTAGAACAGGCTGTTCCTGGAATTGAATGGAATACTGGTAATTTAGGACAGGGATTATCCGCAGCTTGTGGAATGGCCAAAGCCTTAAAATTAAAAAATCTTAACAACTATGTTTTTTGTTTAATGGGAGATGGTGAACAACAAAAAGGTCAAGTAATAGAAGCAAGACGTTGGGCAGTTAAATTTGGATTAAATAATTTAGTTACTCTAATAGATTATAACAAACTCCAGATAGGTGGTGATACTTATAAAGTAATGCCTCAAAAATTAAAAGATGAGATCCTTGCCACATCATGGAATGTTATAGAAATAGATGGACATAACTATTCTGAAATTTTTAAAGCTCTAAGAAAAGCTTTAAAAAGTAAGGTTGAAGATCCTTCTAAACCTACTGCTATTTTAGCCCATACTATTATGGGAAAAGGCATATCTTTTATGGAAAATGATCCGAAATGGCATGGAATGGCTTTACCAGAAGATTTAGCTAAAAAAGCTTTAGAAGAACTGGGATTTGATCCCTCTGAACTTGATATTTTAAAAGCAAAGAGAAAAAATTGGAATATATCTTTTCCACATCAATCTCATGATCCTCTTCCTGTAAAAATAGAAATACCTGAACCTACTATTTACTCTCCTGAAACTAAGACAGATTGTAGAAGCGCTTATGGAAAAGCATTATTAAAATTGTCAGAAAAAAATAATTTACCCAATCAATCTCCTAAAATTCTTGGTCTTACCTGCGATTTAGAGGGTTCTGTTAAAATGACTGGTTTAAAAAAACATTCACCTCATGCCTTTTTTGAATCAGGTATTCAAGAACATCATACTGCCTCTGTAGCAGGTGCTTTATCTAAGGAAGGTTTCTTGGTATTCTTTTCTACTTTTGGAGTTTTTGCAGTAGATGAAGTATATAATCAATTAAGAATAAATTCCCTTAATAAATCTGCTTTAAAAATAGTTTCAACTCACTTAGGAGCTGATGTCGGAGAAGATGGTCCCACCCATCAGTGCATAGATTATTTAGGATTACTTTTTAATCTAACAGATTTTGAAATATATATACCTGCTGATCCTAATCAAACTGATCATATTATCAGATTCATAGCAAACAGACCAGGAAATATTTTTGTAGGAATGGGAAGATCTAAAATTCCTATAATTACAAAAGAAGATGGAACTCCTTATTTTGACAAAAATTATAAATTTGAAGCTGGTAAAGCAGATTGGATAAGATATGGATCAAAAGGTGTAATCATTACTTATGGAACTATGACCTATTATGCTTTATCTGCCTGGAAAATTCTTAAAGATAAAGGATTAGATGTAAGTTTATTAAATATCGCCTCCATTAGACCATTACCTGAAAAAGATATACTAAGATCTTCAGAATTGAAAAATATTTTAGTAGTTGAGGATCATTTAATTGAAACTGGATTAGGAAGTAAAATTGCTTCTTTCTTAGCTTTAAATAACAAATCTGTTAATTTAAAATTCTTGGGACATAAAGGACCTTTATCTTCTGGTAAACCTCATGAATTATTTAAAATATCTGGTTTAGATCCAGAAAACATTGCCAATACTATGGAAAAGTTAATTAATGCCTGAATTAGAAGCCTTTTCTGAAGATAAAAAGCAAGGTTTAGTAGAACATTTAATTGAACTAAGAAGTTGTCTAATTAAAGCTTTTATAGGATGGATAATAGGTTCTATTATAGCTTATATTTTAGCTGAGAAGATCATAAATATTTTGATTTTTCCTTTATATAAAGCTATTCCTTCTCAATCTAAAGTTTTTTTTAAAACCTTCCCTGAAGTGTTTTCTATTTATATAAAACTTTCTTTAATCGGAGGTTTTATTTTAGGAAGTCCTTATATTTTTTATCAATTATGGTCTTTTATAGCTCCAGGTTTATATCCTCATGAAAAAAGATGGGTCAAAAGTGCTGTTTTTTTAACATGCTTTGCTTTTTTAACAGGTGATATAATAGCTTATTTTATTTTCCTTCCTTCTATTTTAAAATTTCTCTATTCTTTTGGAGAAAAGTTTTTAGTGTTTAAACCTTTTTTAAAAGATTATATTAATTTTACTCTGAAGTTTTTTATTATATTTGGAGTTATTTTTCAAATACCTTCTTTTCTTTTACTTCTTTCCAAATTAGAAATAGTTTCAGTTGAAGAATTAAAAAGATTTAGACCTTATGCTATTATTTTGGCTTTTTTAATTGCAGCTATTGTTACAGGTGGAGCTGATCCTTTAAATCAAATTCTTTTAGCTATCCCCTTGACACTACTTTATGAAACAGGTATAATTTTAATTAAGATGACTTCTTTAAAAAAAGGAGGTTAATTATGTTCCCCAATTTAGGTGGACAAGAGTTATTTATTATTTTATTTTTAGCACTACTCCTTTTTGGTGCTAAAAGATTACCGGAAGTAGGAGCTGGACTTGGCAAAGGAATTAGGGCTTTTAAAGAATCTTTAAAAGCTGCTGATGTCAAAGAAGATTTAGAAAAATTGGAAGAAAAAAATAGTCCCTCTGCTACTACCAATACTTCTTCTGAAGAGGCAGTTTCCAAAAAAGCTTAATTTTATATTGTGCAAGCCTTTATTTTAGCTGCTGGTAAAGGAACACGTTTATATCCTTTTACTAATATTATTCCTAAACCTCTTTTCCCTATCTTAGGAAAGCCTATAATAAATATAATTCTTGAGCAGTTAATAAATACAGGAATAAAAAGAATTGGAATAAATACCTTTCATCTTAAAAATAAACTTATCAATTTTTTAAAAAATTATCAGAAAAAACATCCTGAAATTGAACTTCAAATTTTTGAAGAACCTAAACTTTTAGGGACTGGTGGCGCAATCTTAAATGCTAAAAATTTTTTTAAAGAACCTACTTTGATCATAAATTCTGACATCCTTACTAACTTAAATTTCAAAACTCTGTTTGATCATCATTTTTCTTCAGCTTTTCCTATTACTATGGTGCTTTATAAAGGTGAAAATAACAATGTTTTGATAGACCACAAATCTAATACTGTTTCAGGATTTAGATTAAAAGAAGGGGTTCTTTTTAACTATGCAGGAATACAAATTATTAATCCTGATATAATTTCTCATTTTTCTTATAAAACTGACCTTATAGAAATTTATCAAGATTTATTGAATTCAGGAATAAAAATTTTTGCTTTTATCTCTAACAATGATTATTTTAAAGACATTGGAACAATTTCAAATTATTTAGCTTGTCATGAGGATATTTTGATAAAAAAAATAAATATTCCCTTTGTCCCTTTTTCTTATGCTAATTCAATTGTAATAAAAAATGCTAAAGTTGGCAATAATGTAATCTTTAAAAATTGGGTTTTTATAGACAATGGAACTTTTATAGAAGATAATACAATTTTGTCAAAAACTGTCTCCTGGAAAGGAGCTTATATAAAAACAGGGATTTATAATAATTGTATTTTAGTATGATAAAAATTATAACTGAGTTTTTAAAAAAAATAAATCTTTCTCATAATAAAATAGAACCATTAATTGGAGATGGATCAAATAGAAAATTTTTTAGAATTTATTTAAAAAAAAGTTCCTTGATCCTTATTTTACCACAGGAAGGAAAATATGGTTTAAAAGAAGCCTGTAGTTATTATGAATTAGGAAAATTTTTTTATAAAAATAACATTCCTGTTCCTAAAATAGAATTTTTTGATCATGAAAAAGGTATTCTTTTAGTAGAAGATTTAGGAAATATAAGACTCTTTGATATTAAAGATTTTTCTCATAGATATTATAAAGAAAGCATTCAAATTTTAATAAAATTCCAAAAACTTGTTTCTTTGTTCCCTATTGAAAAAACCTTAGATAATTCTGTTTATGATTTTAATTTTTTATGGGAAAAAGAAATTAAATATTTTTTAGATTGGTATATGAAAAAATATAAAAAAATCATCTTACCTGATAGTTTTATAAAAGAAATATTTTATTGGGCTAAAGAAGAAGCAAAGTTTATAGATCAAGTTGTTATGCATAGAGATTTTCAAAGTAAAAATTTAATGATAAAAAATAATAGAATTTATTTGATTGATTTTCAAGGTGCAAGAATAGGACCTCCATCTTATGACTTGGTTTCTTTACTTCATGATCCTTATGTAAGATTTTTCAATGATTTAAAAACAATATCCTTATGGATTGAATATTATTTAGAAATGACCGATTATTCTGCAAATTCTTTTTTTAAAGAATTCTATTTTTTAAGTATTGTAAGACTGATGCAGGCTTTAGCTGCTTATTGCAAGTTAAGCATCTTGGGAAAACACTGGTTTAAAACATATATTCCTATTGCAGAAAAAAAACTATTTTATTTGATGTATAATTTATATCCTAAATTATATAAAACTTTTAAAGAATTTCTTTAACCAAAAAAATAAAGAGGGAGAGCTGGAATCCTCTCCCTCTTTATTTTTAAAAAGTTTATTAAAATATTTATTCTTCAGGTTTTTCTACACCAGCTTCCAAGCCCATACCTACACCTGGAAGTCCAAACATTACTGTGCTACCAGTGGAAAAATATTCCAGTTTCCCTTCTCTAACCAGTTCATTAGCAGCATTCTTAATTTCACGAGGGTTAGCACCTGGAATCTCTCTTTGTAAATCTTTTAAATAAATTTTAGTTTTACCACCTTTTTTAATCTTAGCTTCCATTACTTCCAAAATTTTTTGCTTTAATTCTGCTTTATCCATCTTATCTCACCCCTTTTTAATTTTTATTTAATTTCAATATGTTTTGTAAACTTAAAGTGTGTAGAAGTTCTATAAGTAGTATAAGCAAGCCTGTAATCATCAATACTCTTTTCAGTAAATGGAATGTCAGTCAATTCAAAGAATTTCTCCCAACCAATTCTTTCAATCCAATCTCCCACTCTTTCATACTTATTAGCATGCTGAGAGTAAACTTCAAGAATGTGCTTAATCCATTTTACAGCGGTAGGCCAACGCGGAGGTTCATTAGGAATAAAAGGTATTACAACTCTGGAGAATTTAGGAGGTGAAATTCTATTAGTAACCTTTCCTCCTACCACAATAGCAATACCATCGCCTTCACCATCAGCAATAGGCATAGCTGGACACATAGTATAACAGTTTCCACAGAACATACAGCGTTCAGCATTTACTCTAACGGTTTTCTTCTTTTGTCCATCAATTTCTACAGTAGCAGGTTTAATAGCACCTAAAGGACATGCAGCTATAGCTAAAGGTATTTCACATACATGTTGAATCCTGTCATCTTCTACCATAGGGGGTTTTCTGTGAATACCAACAATAGCAATATCAGAACAATGAACAGCTCCACACATATTCAAACAACAAGCTAAAGCTAATCTTGTTTTAGCAGGAAGTTTATGGGAACCAAAATATTCAAAAAGTTCATCCATAATAGACTTAACCACTCCAGAAGCATCAATAGCAGGAGTATGACAATGAATCCATCCCTGAGTATGAACAATATTACTTACACTTGCACCTGTTCCACCAATAGGAAATTTGTAAGAACCATTAGGATGTTTTCTATTCTTCAAATCCTCAATAAGTGCTTTTAATTTCTCTTCAGAATCAACATGAAATTCTATATTATTACGAGTAGTCCAACGCACATAACCATCACAGTATTTATCAGCAATATCACAAATCTCTCTAATATAATCTGTAGTTTCCAAACGTGGAGTTCCACATCTTACCACATAAATTACATCACCGGTTTCAGATTCATACTTTAAAACTCCAGGCTGAATAATTTCATGAGAAACCCATTTTCCATAATTCTTCTTAATTATAGGCGGTAAAAACTGTCTAAAATAAGGTGGACCTATATCTGTAATTCTGTTTTCCATTGGTTTATCTGGATTAAATAATTTCTCTGCTACCCCAGGATAATAAGGTTCTTTAAATACTGGATCCATTTCTTCATCAAATTTACCATCTATTTCTTCATACTTTGTCCAAAGTTCTTTCAATTTTTCAATAACCTTTTCATCTGCCATCTTATTCCCTCCTTTTATTTTACATATTTTTTATTTCTATTTTTTTAATCTAATTACTAAGCAGGATGACGTTTTCTAAATTCTTTAATATCTCTCTTCCAACCACCAGGAACTTCTTCTTCTCTCCAGAAGATGTAAGGATCGTTACGAGGTATTCTCACATGTTGTGGTATAGGCTTCATTCCCATAACATCTACAATAAATCTGTTCAAACCAATTCTCTGAATAAGTTCTCCCACACGTTCACGGTTCTTACCAACCTCCATCCAGTAATCCCAAATCTTATAAACAAGTTCTTTTACATCATCATAAGGAGGTTCCAATCTCATGAATGGAATAAGCAGAGTAGATAATTGAGCACCTTCTAAAATAACTGATTTAGCTCCAATTAATATAGATACTCCTCTATCTTTTCCTGGTTTCAATGCCTTGGGCATTACCGCAATACAATGCATACATCTTACACAATCTTTATTATTTATATAAAGTTTCTGTTCTTTTTCATCCCAATGCATACATTTAGTAGGACAAAGATCAATTACTTCTTTTTTAATATCAAATGGACCCCAGTCTCTGTCAGAAAATGCACCTGCATTTGGTTTTAATTCACCATTTACATAAGCTTTTACTGCCTCCTGGTCAATCTGTATCTCATCAATCCAAGTTCCAATAAAAGACAAATCTGCACGAGCTATAGCTGCAACACAGTCAAGAGGACATCCTGAGAATTTAAATTTAAATTTATAAGGAAATGCTGGACGATGAAGCTCATCCTGAAAATGCATAGTTAATTCATAATCAATTTCCTGTGTATCAAATAAAGCCCATTCACAACGAGATTTACCCATACAACAGGCAGGACTTCTTAAATTAGAACCAGACCCCCCAAGATCCCAGTGAAACTGATGAGTAAGATCAAAAAATACAGGCTCTAATTGTTCTGTAGTAGTTCCAAGAAGAACCATATCTCCTGTAGAACCATGGAAATTAACAAAACCACTTCCACGATGATCCCACATATCACAGAGCTTTCTCAAAGCTGCTGTATGATACCACTTACCAGCAGGATGATGAACACGAATTGTATGAAAAGCCCAAATAGAAGGAAACTTTTCCTGCTGGTCAGAATAACGTCCAATTACTCCTCCACCATAACCAAAAACTCCAACAATTCCACCGTGTTTCCAATGTGTTTCTTTGTGCTTATAAGAAAGCTCTAATTGACCCATAAGGTCAAAAGCACATTGTTTTTTGTGTTTCTCACCATAACTATAAATGTCATCCACAAAACTTGGCCAAGGACCACTTTTTAACTGATCTACCATTGGCGTATCATGTTTTTTAATCTCACTCATTGCACCCTCCCTACAATTTTTGTATAACTTTGATTTTATTTAAAATTGATTTCATGTCAACAATGAAAATCTTGGATTGTCTTAAAATAAAAGTTTTTATTTTAATTTTTTCTACTATTTTATGGCTTTTTTTCTATATTTTTTAACTTTTTTATATTTTTATTATATTATAAAACAAAAACCCCCTTGTTTTTTGAAACAATTATAATAAAATTTCTCTAATATGGAACAGCTTCATGTTAGAGAATTAAAAGAACTTTTGCAATCTAATATCAATAACTTGGTCTCAATTAAACAAATTATAAAAGAATATGAACAAAAAATTGATAAACCCCTTCTAATTTTAGAAGTCATTTTAGAAATTCTTCACACAAAAAAAATACCTAAGGATGTTGAACTCTTTTTGTGGGAAAAAGTAGCTATTATATGTGAAAAACTCTTTGAATTTGAAAGAGCTATAGGAATTTATCATAAATTATATCTTTCCACTTCAAATTCTAAGTATTTGGAAAAAATAGAAAATTTAAAAATTTTGAAAGTCTTTGAAAAGTTTAAAGATATCTTAAAAAATTATTCTCTCTCCTTAAATGATTTATTAAAAATTTATCAACAATCCTTAGAAACAAACAAAAGCATTGAATCAATATTAATTGAAAAGTTTAAAATATCTAAAAAATCTATTTTAGAATGTGTGGAAAATTATTATAAAATCCCTGCTTTTGAACTTAGAGATCTGGCAAAGTTTCAAAAATTGCCTCAGGTTTTAACCATTAAAAAACAGTTCTTCTTAGAAACTCTATGTATTCCATTTAAAGATTTTCAAACTCAAATTATTTACTTAGTTTGTTATAACCCTGAAGATAAAGACAAAATAGAAAAAGTGAAAAAAATTCTTCAAATTCCTTTGGATATAAAAATTGCCTATGCTATCAAAGAAGATATTATAGAAGCTATAGAAAGATACTATTCCCAACCTATATTGACTGAATTGGAAATAGAAGAAGTCCCAGAAGAGGAAGAAATTGAAGAAACTGCTTTAATTGATAGTGCTATTGTTCAATTAGTAAACAGTATTATTGAAGAGGCTTACAAAATGAGAGCCTCGGATATTCACTGGGAAAGTTTAACAGGAAAAAAGGGATTACGGGTCAGATTCAGAGTTGATGGAGAGTGTTTCCTTCATACCACCATTCCCGAACATCAAAAAAGACCTGTTATTTCTCGTATTAAAATTATGGCTAATTTAGATATTGCAGAAAGAAGATTGCCTCAGGATGGTAAAATAAAATTTAAAACAAAGAATGGTAAAAGTTTTGAAATAAGAGTTGCTACTATACCTACTATAGAAAATAATGAAGATGTAGTTATGAGAATATTGGGAGGGATAGAATTCAGAACTTTGGAGGAAATTCATCTTTCAGAAGAAAATTACAAAAATTTTAAGAAAATTTTAGATTATCCTTATGGACTTATATTGGTTGTAGGACCAACAGGTTCTGGTAAAACAACCACTCTTCATGCTGCTTTAAAGTATTTAAATAAACCTAATAGAAAAATATGGACTGCTGAGGATCCTGTAGAAATTGTTCAAGAAGGATTAAGACAGGTTCAAGTTAATCCAAAAATAGGATTAACTTTTCACAGAATTTTAAGGGCATTTTTAAGAGCAGATCCTGATATTATTATGATAGGAGAGACAAGAGATCACGAAACAGCTCATACTTTGGTTGAAGCTTCTTTAACAGGGCATCTTGTGTTAAGCACCTTACATACCAATAGCGCTCCCGAAACAGTCACCAGACTTCTCAATATGGGAATAGATCCTTACAACTTTGCAGATGCTTTACTTGGAATTTTAGCTCAAAGGTTAGCTAAAAAATTATGTCCCAATTGTAAAGAACCTTATACTCCTTCTCAAAAAGAAATAGAACGTATAAAAAGAGAATACGGTTACCATCCTGTAAAACCATTGTCTGAAGAAGAAATTAAAAATGCTACCCTTTTTAGACCTGTAGGTTGTCATAATTGTAATTATACAGGATTTAAAGGAAGAATTGCCATTCATGAACTTCTTATTCCTGATGATGAAATCAAAACTTTAATTGTCAAGAATACCCCTGCTAATAAAATTAGAAACGCTGCTATTGAAAAAGGATTTCTCACCCTTAAGCAGGATGGTATTTTAAAAGTACTAAAAGGTGAAACTACTTTGCAGCAAATCTTAGCTGTTACTGTAAGGTAATGTCTTCTTTAATTTCTAAAAAATTTATATCAAAAATAAAATCTGACGGCTTTAAAGAGAGCTTAGAAGATTTCTTAGGTGTTGAAAAGATTTTAAAAATTAATGTAAACAATCAAGTTTTTTCCCTTTCTATCAGTCCTTCTTATATAAAAGAACTTATTATAGGTTTTCTTATAAGCCAAAATATTTTAGATAATTCTCACCTTATAAAAAATCTTGATATTTTTGAAAAAAACAATGAAATAATAGCAAATATATATTTAGAAGATGTAAAAATAGAAAAAAACTGCCGAAATGTTTTAAAGAGTAATTTTAAAATAAAAAGCCAAAATCTCTTTAAGCTTTTTAAAGACTTTCAAAAAAATGCTAAACTGTTTAAATTAACAGGTGCTTTTCATTCTGCAGCTTTAGCCGAAGAAGATAGAATAATTTTTTTAGTAGAAGATATAAGTAGGAATAATACTATAGACAAGATCATCGGTTATGCTTTTTTAAAAGGTATTTCTTTAAGTAACAAGTTACTTTTAGTGAGTTGTAGAATCTCTTATCAAATAGTTTCAAAAATTGTAAAAACAGGGATACCAATTGTAGTTAGCAGATCTGCCCCTACCTCCTTAGCTGTAGAACTTGCTGAAAAATCAAATATAACAGTTATTGGCTTTTTGAGGGAAGAAAGATTTAATGTGTATTCACATTCTTATAGAATAATAATTTAAAAGAGGAGGTTTTTAAAATGGACATTTCCATAGGTTTTTATGGAGCTACTCAATTTGTTACAGGTAGTTGTTTTCTTTTAAATATTAGAGGAACTAAAATTCTCATTGATTGTGGAATGTTTCAAGGGCTGGAACATGACAAAAATTATATAAAATTTCCTTTTGATCCCAAGGATATATCTTATCTTATCTTAACTCATTCTCATGTAGATCATTGTGGAAGGATTCCCTTATTAGTAAGAAAAGGTTTTAAAGGAAAGATAATTTGCACCAAGCCTACCTCTCAAATAGCCAAAATAATGCTTCTTGATGCTGCCAAAGTTATGAGAGAACATTATAAAACTCTTTACAGAAAGTCCTTAAGAAAAGGTCTGGATTTGCCTCCTCCACCTCTTTATGATGAATATGATGTAGTAGAAAGTTTTAATTATTTTAAAATTTTAGTAGCTTATGATACTCCTCTACTTTTAGAAAATAATATTAAAATTACCTTTAAAGATGCAGGCCATATTTTAGGTTCTGCTTTTGTAGAGATTGAAGATTTAGAAATTCACAAAAAAATTATTTTTTCTGGAGATCTTGGAAATAAAAACAGACCTATAATCCGTGATTTTGCTTATCCCTCCTCTACAGATTTTCTCTGCATAGAAACTACTTATGGGGATAGAAATCATAAAAGCTTTGAAGAATCTAAACAAGAGCTATTAGAAGCTATTTTGGATACCTTTGATAGAGGAGGAAATGTTTTAATTCCTTCCTTTGCCTTAGAGCGTGCCCAAGAAATTATATATATCTTGAGAGAATTTTATGAAGAGGGTAAACTTCCCAGATGTCATGTTTTTCTTGATAGCCCCTTAGCTATTAAAGCTACCAGAATATTCAAAGATAATCCAGAATTCTATGATGAAGAAACCTTTCACATTTTTGTTAAAAAAGATCCTTTTGATTTCCCCTACTTAATCTTTACAGAAGATGTGGAAGAATCAAAAGGTATTAATAATGTAAAATCAGGAGCTATTATAATTGCAGGAAATGGAATGCTTACTGGTGGAAGAATTCTTCACCATTTAAAAAATAATCTATGGAGACCAGAATGTAGTCTTGTTTTTGTAGGATTTCAACCTAAGGGGACCTTAGGAAGACATATTGTAGATGGAGCACAAAAGGTGCATATCTTTGGGGAAGAAATACCTGTAAGAACTAAGGTTTATACCATTAATGGATTTTCTTCTCATGCAGGACAAAATGAGCTTTTAGAATGGATTTCTCATGTAGATAAAGTGAAAAAACTTTTTTTAATCCATGGAGAACGAGAAAAAATGGAAATTTTTAAAAAAGTTCTTGAAGAAAAATTTAAAAACAAATTTGAAGAAATTTATATCCCTTCTTTTGAAGAAGAAATTACCTTAGCATAATCTAAATAAGAAATTTTTTGCAGTTTGCCTACCAAATGACCTAATAAAGGTAACTTGCCTTTTAATTCTACAGGATATTTTTCTCTTTTTAGTATTTTCATTTCTATTTGAGAGGTTCTTTTCAATAGTTCACTTTTTTCCGGTAAATGAATTAAGACTTTTATACATTTTTTTTCCTCTTTTCCTATTTTACATGCTGTTTCTCTCTCCGCTTTTAAAATAATAAAATCCCTGCTTTTTTTAATGTAAACAGGAAGAGCTGTTTTATTAACATAATAATAATCTATTGAAATTGCTTTGATAAAAGATGAAAGTTCATCATAAACAGGAAAGTCTATAGAAATTACTTCAGATTTTTTTTTCTTAGGTAATAATTTTTGATAAAATACTGTATTCTGTTTTTTATTAAATTTTATCAATTTTTTTCTTTCCTTTCCTCTTTCTCTGGAATAAATTAAAACTTTAAGAGGATAACCTTCCTTATCTACCCAAGTATCCCACTTAGCATAAAAAGGAAAAAATATTTTTCCTAAGCCAACACTATAAACAATAGCTTCATATTTTTTTGAAGTTATTCTTATTTTACATTCTCCTATTTTAAAAGGACCATAATAAATTCCATAGAACAATTCTGTTGATCTTAGAGGAAAAAATAAAAAATTTGGAACACCTTCTCCTTTTAAGAGAACCAGAACTCCTATAATTAATCCTAAATAGATTGCAAAAAATTTTAAAAAGTTTCTCATGCTTAAAATTATAAATCTTTTTGATTTATTTTTAAAGAGAGAAGACCTCTTTATAATTTAGACTTTTATTAAAAATTATGCTAAAATTAAATTATAAAATATTAGGGAGATTAGCTTATGAAGAAATATCGTATTATATTCATGGGAAGTCCGGAATTTGCTATTCCTTCTTTAGAAGGTCTTTATGAAAAGGAAGAAATTATAGCAGTAGTAACTCAACCAGATAAACCAAAAGGTAGAGGATTAAAACCTGCTCCTTGTCCAGTTAAAGCTTGGGCTTTATCAAAAAATTTAAGAATATTAGATCCTCCTAAGATTAAAAATTTAGAATTTATAAATACTCTAAAATCTTTGAAACCGGATTTAATTGTAGTTTGTGCTTATGGTAAAATTTTACCCAAGGAAATTTTAGAAATTCCTAAATTTGGCTGTTGGAATATTCATGCTTCTCTTCTTCCAAAGTATAGAGGTGCTTCTCCTATAAATTGGGCTATTTTAGAAGGTGAAAAAGAAACAGGTATAACTATTATGATTATGGAAGAAGGTTTAGACACAGGTCCTATTCTTTTACAGAAAAAAATTACCATTTCAAAAAAAGATACTGCTATTACTTTAGCTCAAAAATTAAGCTTTTTAGGAAAGGAAGCCATTTTAGAAGCTATAGATTTGCATAAGAAAGGGCTTCTTAAATCTACCCCTCAACCAGAAGATGGGATCTCTTATGCTCCTATTATTAAAAAAGAAGATGGTTTTTTTACTTTTGAAGAACCTGCTGATTTGATAGAAAGAAAAGTGAGAGCCTTTTTACCTTGGCCTGTAGCTCATACTTATTTTAAAAATAAACTTCTTAAAGTTTTTTCTGCTGAAGCTGTAGATTTAACTCATAACAAAATACCAGGAACTATTTTAGAAATAAATAAAGAAGGAATATTAGTAGCTACCTCTAAAAATGCTATTTTACTAAAGGTAGTTCAATTAGAAGGGAAGAAAAAAATGTCTGCTTATGAATTTGCCTGTGGTAAAAGACTTAAAAAAGGTGATCTTTTTGAGTAAGTTCTGGTATCTTGCCTTTTTGTAAAATCTGTAAGAGTGGAGAAGCTACAAAAGTGGAACTATAAGTTCCTACAATAAATCCTATAGTTAGAGCTAAAGCAAAATCTCTTATTACAATTCCTCCAAAGACTAAAAGGCTTATAGAACCAAAAAGAGTTGTTAAAGTAGTAATAATGGTTCTTGCCAAGACCTCATTTACACTTCTATTTATAAGATAATCAAAATCTTTAAAACCACCTTTTAAAATATTTTCTCTTATTCTATCAAAGATAACCACTGTATCTGTTAAAGAATATCCTGCAATGGTTAAAAGTGCTGTTATAAAAAGTAAGTTTATTTCTTTCCCTAAGAGATAAAATATAGCTACTGTAACAAATACATCATGAAAAGTAGCAATACCTGCTGCTACTCCAAAATTAAAATTAAATCTAAAAGAAAGATAAAGAATGATCCCTAATAAAGCACCTATAATAGCTAAAACTGCCTTATGTTTAAGCTCTTTACTTATTACGGATCCGATTTCTTCCTTGGCTATTAATTTAAATTTATATTCTGAACATTTGTTATTTAAAATTTTAAGTATTTTATTTACATCCTCGGTAAGTGTTTCCTTGGAGCTTTTTACTTTTAATAAAAGCATATTTTCACCTTTAACATCCTGAAGAGTAAAGTCTTTTATTCCTTCTTCTGATAAAACTTTTCTAATTTTATCCAGAGAAACAGGTGTTTCACTTTTTAAATAAAGTAAAGTTCCTCCTGTAAAATCTATTCCTAAATTAGCTTTTCCCATAAAAGCTAAAACAGAAGCTATTATTCCTGTAGTTGCTAAAATAGCAGACAGAGTAAGAGCAACTTTTTTATATTTCATAAAATCAAAATTGGGATTTTTTATGATTTCAAAAAAATTGATTTTTAAATCTTTACCTTTTTCATAAAAGTATTCATAAAAGATTTTAGTAACAAAAATAGCTGTAAAAAGATTTACTATAATAGAAACAGAAAGAGTAACAGCAAAACCTCTAATAGGACCTGTTCCAAAAATAAAAAGAATTAAAGAGGTAATCAAAACTGTAATATGAGCATCAAAAATTGTCCAAAAGGCTCTGGAATAACCCTGAAAAATAGCAGAATATGTGCTTCTACCTATCTTTAATTCTTCTCTAATTCTTTCAAAAATAAGAACATTGGAATCCACTCCCATTCCTATACTTAAGATTATACCTGCAATACCTGGTAAAGTGAGAGTAGCCTGAAAAGCTGAAAGCAAAGCCAGAAGAAAATAAATATTTAAAATAAGAGCTATTACTGCAATAACTCCAGAAATTTTATAGTAAATAGCTGTAAAAAGGATTACTGCAGCTGCTCCGATTAAACCTGCTGTTATTCCTTTTTGTATAGAATCTCTTCCAAGAGAAGGTCCTATGGTTATGTTTTGTAATATTTTAACTGGGGCTGGTAAAGCACCTGCTCTTAAAACTAAAGCAAGGTCTGAAGCCTCTTCCATAGTAAAACTTCCTGTAATCTGTGCTTCTCCTCCAGAGATTTTTTCTCTAATGACAGGTGCAGACCTAACCACATCATCAAGAACTATAGCCAAGCGTCTTCCCACATTTTCAGCTGTAATATGTTCAAAAATCTTTGCTCCTCTTGAATCAAATTGTATCCAAACGTAAGGTTCATTGGTTTGCGGATTTATTCTAACCTGAGCTGTTTTTAAATAATTTCCTGTAAGAAGCGTTTCTTTTTTCAAAATAATAGGTCTCTTTATAATCTCGCCTGTTTTTCTATCTTTTTCTATTTCAAAATAAAACTCAGAATCTTCAGGAATATAAGGCTTTATAACCTTTCTCCATTCTTCTAAAGAAGCATCAGGCTTTATCTTCCCTTCCTTTATTAACTCTTGCATCAGGCTTTTTAAGTCAAGTCGTTGCATAGTCTCTTCATCTACCAGTTTAAATTCAAGCTGAGCAGTTTGACCTATTACTTTGATAGCTCTTTGAGGATTTTTTAATCCCGGAAGTTCAATTACTACTTTATCAGCCCCTTGTTTAGTAATAATAGCTTCTGAAACACCAAACTGATCAATCCTGTTTCTAAGAACCTCTAAAAGTTGATTTACGATGTTTTCTTTTATATAAGAAACTCTTTCTTTGGAAAGGGTTAATTCTATAGTATAAACACTATCTTTCTGAGTCTCTTTTACTATTTGAAGTTCTTTATATTCTTTTAAAATATCTCTTTTAAAGCTGTCTAAATCCTCTTTTTTATTAAATTTTAAAGTTGCTTTAAGATGATCTATTGAGATTTCGCAATTAATGGAGGCTCTTACCAATTGGGCTTTTAAATCCTGAATATAATTTTCAAATTGATTCTGCAAAGCCTTTTGTAAATCAGGCTGTAAAACTAAATGGACTCCACCTTTTAAATCTAAACCAAGCTTTAAACTACCTCTATAGATATATTTTTTAAACCAAGGAGGTAGATTAGGAACAAAAGTAGGTAAAAGTAAAAAAGCAGCGAAAATCAATAAAAATATTACAAAAAATATTTTTAATTTTAGTCTTGTAGACAAAATCCTATCCCTATCTAAAAATTACAAAGCAAACTTTTTTTAATATTTTCCAAGTTATATCTCAAAAGTTCTAAATAATTACCCGGCATATAATAACTTCCACCAGACCAAAGTTTGATAACTTTTATACCCTTAATCTCAAAATAATTTCTATATTTCTCAAATTCAGGATCTAATAAAAACACTATTTTTACTTCTCTTTTTTGAATTCCTCTCATTATTTCTGCAAGTCTTTTTATACTTGGCTCTCCCTCTTTATGATATCCTTTTATAAGAGTAATCTGCTTCAAATCTGTATTTCTAAAAAGATAACTAAAAACTGGATGCCCCAAAATAAAAATCTCTTTATATTTACATTTTTCAAGATTTTTATATTCCTTTTTTATTTTAGTTAATTCTTTTAAAAATTTGTTTGTTCTTTTTAAACAATCCTGATAATTTTCAGGATCTTTTACCTTAATATATTTCAGAAAATTCTCTATTAACATCTTAACTCTGTTTAGATCAAACCACAAATGCGGATCTATAAATTTAGTTTCTCCATTAGAAAGACTTAAAATAAGCCTATTTTTTCTTAAATCATAAACCCTTTTAGCCCAACTTTCTGTTCCAACTATAATGACTAAATCCGCTTTTTTTATCTTATTCCATTGAGATAAAGTTGGCTCAAAACTGTGAAAATCTGCTCCTTCAGGTTGTAATTGATAAATTGAATACTCTGGAGCAATTTCTTTAATAATTTTTTTTAAAGGAGAATTAGAAACAACTATCTCCAGAGCATAGGATAAATTATAAAAAATGAGAGCAATTAATATTATTACTAAATGTATAAATTTTTTCATAATATTGTTTCCTTTAAAAAAGAACTGACAAAATTTTAATAAATTTTTTAAAAAAAACAAGTTTAGTTTTCACTTTTTGGCTTTGGAAGATCGCAATAAACCTCTAAAAGCAACTCTTGGAATGGTAATAATTCTTATTATGCCATAAGGAGTCCATTTTCTAACTTTGATTAATTTTATATTTTTCAAATTTTTTTGAAATTCCTTATCTTTACCATAAGGTATTTTTAAATTGTAAATTTTTTTAGGAGGAGTGATATTACGCCTCAGCTCTGCATTTAAGATAAGCAATTTTTTGTAATCTATTTTCCCTGCCGCAGTAAAAACTTTTAAATCTATACCTCCATTTACTTTTATTTCTTTATAATCTACAGGTTTTTCTACAATAGGTTTAAATCCGTATTTTTGAGGATTTTTGGCAATTAGTGTTATAGCCATCCATTGAGGCAGATATGTCATAGTTTCTAAAGGTAATCTATTAGACCTCATTACTTGCCAGTAATCTATAAAATTTTTGGCTTTTAGAATTCGCAATAGTCTACCTTCACCAAGATTGTAACTTGCAACTGCTGGTCTCCAGTCTCCAAAAAGTTGATATAGATCTTTTAAATATTTAGCTGCTGCATAGGTGGATTTTATAAAATCTTTTCTTTCATCAATCCAATAATTTATTTTTAAACCATACTTCTTAGCTGTTCCTTTCATAAATTGCCAAATTCCAACTGCCCCTGCTCTGGACACCGCAAAAGGATTGCATCCACTTTCTATTAAAGCTAAATAAACTAAATCTTCTGGAATATTGTATTCTTTAAAAATAGTCTTGAAATAAGGTAAAAAAGGACCGCATCTGTTAAACCATTTCTGAAGTCCCTTTTTTCCTCGGGTAGTATAATAATGAAGAAAATATGCAACCTGATTGTTTATATCTGGAGGCAAGTTTATAATTACTTCAGGAGGTAATTCTTCAAAAGTTTCATAAACTTCCTTGAAATTTTCAAAATTTTCTGAAGAAGTTTTATTTGAAACTGTATTATTTGATAAATTCATATTTAAAGTTTTATTTGAACTCTCATTTGATATTTCATTTAAAATTATATTAGAAGTGGTCATATTTGAAGTGCTATTTAAAGTTACATTTGATGTTGTATTTGATGTAGAAGAAGTGCTATTATTGAAAGAAAATAAAGCGTTTGTCCAGATATAAGAAATTAAAAATAAAAATATTAAAAAAAATATTAATTTCTTCATTAGAAAATACTTTTTAGAAATTTCAAATTAATATAGGTATCTTCCTCATTATGAGCTTCTGAGGTTAAAATGGGTTTAATATTTTTTTCTCTCAAAAATTCAAAAATTTCTTTAAATTTTACATTACCCTTTCCTATAGCTAAGTGATCATCATATTTTCCTAAGTTATCATGGCAATGTATTTCTTTAAGATATGGATACAATGTTTTTAACCATTCCAATTCATCTTTTTCTGAAAAAACCTTAGCATGAGCTGGATCAAAGCACCAAAAAAGTTCACCCTGAAAGGTTTCAAAAACAGGTTTTATAAATTCAGGATCAGGCTCAAAAGTATTTTCCAGAGATAAAGTTAAATTAAAATCTTTACAAATTTCTAAAATTTTTGAAAGACCTTCTATGAAAGATTCTCTCCATTCAGATTTTTTTTCTCTATGATAATCAGCATGATAACCAGAATGCAAAACCATATTTAAAGGTTCAAAAATAACAACTCTTTCTATAGCAAAGATAATTCTTCTTAAACTTGCTTCTTTTATCCAGGGATCCAAAGCTCCTATAGATAAATCCATAAAAGGCAAATGAATAGTTATTTTTAATCCCTCCTCTTTTAACTCTTGAGCTATTTTTCTAAAAAATTTGTAAGAGTAATTATCCAAAGACTCGGTATTAAGAGCTATTTCCACATTTATTCTATTTTTAAAAATATGAGATAAATATTTTTCTACTAATAGATTAAATGGAACAGAAACAAATACTAATTCACTCATTTAAAACCTCTTCAAAAAAATTTTTTATAAAACTAATAACATATTCTATTTCTGTTTCAGTTAAATAAGGGAACATGGGTAAACTTAAAACCTCTTGAGATATTTTTTCTGTAACAGGCAGATTCCCTTTTTTAAAATTTAATTTTTTATAAACTGGCTGTAAATGTAAAGGATAAGTATAATAAACTCCTGTTTTTATCCCTCTTTTACTTAAAAATTCTCTTAATTTATCTCTTTTTTTTGTTTTTATAGTAAATAAGGACCAAGTTGAATAATAATTTTCCGGAACAAAAGGAAGTTTTAAATAAGGCTCTAAATCTTTTAACCCTTCTTGATATTTTTTAGCCCATTTATTTCTCAGCTTTATTTCATTTTCAAAATATTTAAATTTAACAAGTAAAATAGCACTATGGATTTCATCAATCCTCCCATTTACTCCGTGATATTCATAAAAATAAGGTTTAGTCTGACCATGTTCTTTTAAATATCTTATTTTTTGAGCCAAAAATTTATCAGAGGTAAAAACCATACCAGCATCACCGCAGGTAGAAAGAGATTTGGTTGGATAAAAAGAGGTGGCTGAAGCTACCCCAAAGGTTCCTACTTTTTTATCCTTTATTTTTGCTCCAAAGGACTGACAGATATCTTCAATAAGAATTAGTCCCTTTTCTTCACAAAAGCATTTTATTTTTTCTAAATCTGCTGGCAATCCAAAGAGACTTACAGCTATTACAGCAGAAACCTTTTTGCCCTGATCTGTAAGTTTATAATAAGCTTCTTCTAAACTTTTTGGACTTAAATTATAGGTCTTTTCATCAATATCTAAAAAATAGGGAATAAGCCCATTCCGTATTACCACTTCGGAAGTGGCAATGAAGGTAAAAGAGGGAAGTAAAACATAGGTATTTTGAGGTAATTCTAAAGCTTTTAAAATTAAATACAAAGCTTCTGTTCCAGAGGAAACTCCAACAGCAAAATAAGTCCCTAAATAATTTGCTAAAGTTTCTTCAAGTTCCTTTGTTTTAGAACCATTTAAATATATCCCGCTTCTTAAAACCTCTTTTACAGCTTCTTCTATTTCTTCTCCATAAATCTTATAACTTCTTTTTAAGTCTATAAAAGGAATTTCCATAAACAAACCCTTTTATATCTTTCCAAAATAAGTCTTGATAATTATACTTTAAATTTTAAGAAACTCCAGATTAAATTGCTTATGAAAAAACTTTTATTTTACAGAAGAGGGGGTTTAGGAGATACCTTACTTACTTTTCCATTGTTAGAAACTTTTAAAAAGAGAAAATATTACATTGTTGCTATAGGAAATACTGAATATTTCAAAATTGCCAAACATATAGGCTGGTTAGATGAAATTTATAGTGATTTCTATCCCCAGATTTTGGGGAAAGATTATGAAACAAAAATAATCTTTTCTAAATTAAAAGGATTTGATCCTTTTCCCTCTAAAAGAATTTGGATTATAGATTATTATTTTAAAACTTTAAATCTGGAAAAGGATTTTTCTTGGATTTTACCTGTTAAAGAAATATCAAACAGTCCTTTAAAAAACAAGGCAGTTTTACATCCTGGAAGTGGTTCTTTTAAAAAGATACCTGATTTTTCTCTTTTTGAAAAAATAGAAAAGTTTTTAATCTCTCAAGGGTTTAAAACTATTTATTTAATTGGAGAAGGTGATCAGTGGATAAAAAATTTCACTAAAAATTACTGGGAATCCTTAGATCCTTTAAAAATAGCCCAAGCTTTAAAATCTGCTAAAATCTTTATTGGTCTTGATAGTGGTATCTCCCATCTTGCTTCATATTTAGGAGTAAAATCTTTTATCTTCTTTGGACCCACTGATCCTGTAATCTGGAAACCTATAGGGTTAAACTATACAATAATCTCTTTAAATTTAAAATGCAGTCCCTGTTTTCCAAATGTTTGCAAAGACCGTCCTTGTTTGGATACAGAGTTCCTTTTTAAAAAATTTTTAAATCAATTCTATTGCTTAAATAAATAAATTTTTACAATTTTATTAAATTTTTCTATTAGAATCTTTGGATTTCCAGTAGTAAATTATTTCAGAAATAAAAAATTGCAGGAGGATTTTATGAAAGAAATAAATGTTAAAGGTCTTCCCTGTCCTCAACCTATTATAAAAACTAAAGAAGCTTTGGAATCCATAAATATTGGAGAACAAATAAAAGTGCTTCTGGATAATGAAACCTCTTTGAAAAATGTGCAAAAATTTGTAAGTGCTCAGGGACATAAAATTGTCTCTGTAGAGGAAAAAGAAAATGAATATATTATTATCATTGAAAAAATAGGAGATACTGATAAAGAAGTCCCTATTTCTTGTGAAATTCAAAATAAAGAAAGAAAAAATATTTTTGTTATTATTGCTACTGATTCTATGGGAAAAGAGGAAAAACTTGGTAAAATTTTAATGAAAGCCTTTTTTGAAACAATGCTTGTGCATAATCTTTTACCTGATAGAATATTTTTTATGAATACAGGAGTAAAATTGACCACTTTAGAAGAAGAATTTATACCTTTGATAAAAGAACTGGAGAAAAAAGGAGTAGAAATTTATAGCTGTGGAACCTGTTTAAAATATTTTCAATTGGAAAACCAATTAAAGGTTGGACATAGAGCAGGAACTGATGTATATTTAGAAGGGATTTTTTATTTCAAAAAAACTGTATGGATAGGATAAAGGAGGAAATTTATGAAAGTAGGAATTGTAATGGGTAGTGATTCTGATTTGCCTATTATGAAGGAAGCTGCTGAGGTTTTAGAAGCCTTTGAAATATCCTATGAAATTTCTGTTATTTCTGCTCATAGAACACCTGAAATAGCCTTTGAATATGCCAAAACTGCAGAAGAAAGGGGATTAGAAGTCATTATTGCAGGAGCAGGAGGAGCAGCGCATTTACCAGGTGTTATAGCTGCATTTACTACTCTTCCTGTAATAGGTGTTCCTATAAAAAGCAAAACCTTAGACGGTTTGGATTCTCTTTTATCTATAGTCCAGATGCCCTCTGGAATTCCTGTAGCTACAGTTGCTATAAATAATGCTAAAAATGCAGGTCTTTTAGCTATTCATATTCTTTCTATCAAATATCCAGAAATTAAAGAAAAACTTGGAAACTATAGAGAAAAAATGAAAAAATCTGTTATGGAAAAAAACAAGAAATTACAAAAATTAGGATATAAAGAGTATTTAGCTTATAAAGCTTAAGTTTTTAAATATTTAAAAGCTTTTTTACCTATATCTTTTCTGTAATGTGCTCCTTCAAAATTAATAAGAGAGACTGCTTTATATGCTTTTTCTATAGCTGAGGGTATATCCTTATCAAGAGCGGTTACTCCAAGGACTCTTCCTCCGTTGGTATAAAATTCATCTCCCACCTTTTTTGTTCCTGCATGAAACACAATCACATCTGACATCTGAGAAACTTTATCCAACCCCTCTATTTTTTTGCCTTTTTCATATTTACCAGGATAACCTTTGCTTGCCATAACAACACAAACTGCTGCTCCATCTTTTTCTTTAAGATTTACTTCAGCAAGTTTACCTTCTATAGTAAGTTCTACTAATTCTAAAAAATCATTATCTATTCTTGGTAAAATAGCCTGAGCTTCAGGATCTCCAAGTCTGCAATTAAATTCAAGCACATAAGGTTCATTATTGACTATCATAAGTCCTGCATAAAGAAATCCTAAATAAGGATGTCCCTCTTTTTCAAGAGTTTTTATAATAGGAGCTATTACCTTTTGTTCTATTTTTGTTCTTAGTTCTGGGGTGATTAAAGGTGCAGGGGAATAAGCTCCCATACCTCCTGTATTAGGTCCTTCGTCATTATCAAGAAGTCTTTTATGATCCTGTGATGTAGGAAGAGCCTTAAAAGTATATCCGTCTGTAATTACTATATAAGAGGCCTCTTCTCCTACCAATTTTTCTTCAATTACTACTTTATTTCCTGATTCTCCAAAAATTTTTTCTTCCATTATTTTTTCTATTGCTTTAATGGCTTCCTCTTTGGTATCACATACAAAAACGCCTTTACCAGCACAAAGCCCATCTGCTTTTACTACAATGGGAGCACCCATCTTTTCAACATAGGCTTTGGCTTTAGAAGAATCATCAAAAATTTCAAATTTAGCTGTAGGAACCCCAGCTTTAGCCATTACTTCCTTAGCAAAAGCTTTACTTCCTTCAATCTGAGCACATAATTTATCCGGTCCAAAAACTTTTATACCTTCTTTTTCTAAATAATCCTTTATACCCTTAACCAAAGGCTCTTCAGGACCTGGGATTACAAAATTTATATTATTTTCCTTACAGAAATCAGCAATTTTTTCAAAACTATTTAAAGATATATCTGGAAAGGTTTGAGCAATTTCTGAAATTCCACCATTTCCTGGTATGCAAAAAAGTTTTTCTAATTTAGAAGATTTAGAGATAACATAACATATAGCATGTTCTCTTCCGCCTCCTCCAAGAACAAGTATCCTCATTTTAACTTCCTCGTTCTCATTTATTTTTTAAAATTATTATATATTTTTAAACTAAGAGTGTCAACTGTAAAAAACTAATTTTATGTAATCTTTTTAAATAGAATCTGAATAACCTTGTTTTAATGATAATTTAGGGTTGAATTTTTTTATAATAAATGATATATTCTGTGATATGGGGGTTTATAGAATAGAAGTTGCTACTAAACCTAATTTTAAAGATGTTTTCGGTGCAAAAGTTTTTAAAAAAATTGAACAGGATCTTGGTTTTTCCTTAGAAGAAGTTCATTTTATCAAAGTTTATCTCGTAGAAGGTGACTTTTCTGAAGATATTATTGAAACTTTTACTAAATCCGCTCTATGTGATCCTGTAATTCAAATCTTTAGCATTAACAAGCCTCTTTCCTTAGAGCTAAATTATTCTTTTGATTGGGTTTTAGAAATTGGTTATCGTCCTGGTGTTACTGATAATGAAGGAAAAACTGCAGAAGAAGCTTTAAGTTATATTTTGGAAAGACCCTTGGATTCCTCTAAGGAAGGTGTTTATTTTGCCCGTCAGTTTCTTATAAAAGGTTCTATAAAAAAAGAAGATGTAGAGAGAATTGCTAAAGAGCTTTTAGCTAATGAACTTATTGAAAGATGGTTTATCCTTTCTAAGGAGGATTTTATTCAAAAAGGATTAAGTTATCCTGTGCCAAGAGTTACAGAATATTTTCCACCTGTTGTAGAAACTTTCAATTTGGCAGAGCTTTCAGAAGAAGAACTGATTAAGCTTTCTAAAGATCGTCTCTTGGCTTTAAATCTTAAAGAAATGCAGACTATAAAAGAATATTTTTCCAATCCTGATTTTATAAAGGTGCGAAAAAAATATGGGCTTGATGAGGCCATCACCGATGTAGAACTTGAAAGTCTTGCTCAAACCTGGTCAGAACACTGTAAACATAAAATTTTTAATTCTAAAATTTATTATAAAGACCTTGATACCGGCGAAGAAAAGATTATAAACAGTCTATTTAAAACCTTTATAAAAGCCTCTACAGAAGAAATCAGAAAAGAAAAAGGCAAAAGAGATTTTTGCTTATCTATCTTTGTAGATAATGCAGGAGTAATCAAACTTGATGATAAATGGGCTTTGGCTTTTAAAGTAGAAACACATAATAGTCCCTCTGCCCTTGATCCCTATGGAGGTGCTTTAACAGGGATTGTAGGAGTAAACAGAGATCCCCTTGGTACAGGTAAAGGAGCTAAGCTTATTTTTAATACAGACATATTTTGTTTTGCTCCTCCTGATTGGGATAAACCTTTACCACCTCGTATTTTACATCCTAAGCGTATTTTTGAAGGAGTAAGAGAAGGGGTGGAACACGGAGGGAATCAAAGTGGAATACCTACGGTAAATGGATCTATAGTCTTTGATCCCAGATATCTTGGCAAACCTCTGGTTTACTGCGGAACAGGAGGGCTTTTACCTCTCTGTATTAATAATGAACCTTCTTGGGAAAAAAGAGCCAAACCTGGTGATTTAGTGGTAATGGTAGGTGGAAAGATTGGAAAAGATGGTATTCACGGAGCAACTTTTTCTTCAGAAGCTTTACATGAAGGATCTCCTGCTACAGCCGTGCAAATAGGAGATCCTATTACCCAAAAAAGAATGGTAGATTTCTTACTTAAAGCCAGAGATGAAGGTTTATACAACTCTATTACAGATAACGGTGCAGGTGGCCTTTCTTCTTCTGTAGGAGAAATGGCAAGAGAATCTGGAGGAGCTGAAATAGATCTTGCTAAAGCTCCTTTAAAATATCCTGGACTTCGTCCTTGGGAAATCCTTGTTTCAGAAAGTCAGGAGAGAATGACTGTGGCTGTTCCCCCTGATAAGATTGATAGATTTTTAGAATTAGCTAACAAAATGGGAGTGCTTGCTACAGTTCTTGGTAAATTTACTGATTCTGGTTATTTCCATATTTTATACGAAGAAAAAACTGTAGGGTTATTACCTTTAGAATTCTTACATAACGGGGTTCCTCAACTTGAATTATACGCAGAATGGAAAACACCAGAATACTCCAGAAAACCTAAAGTGGAAAAACCTGAAGATTTTGAAAAAATCTTAAAAGATCTATTAAGTTCTTATAATATCTGTTCCAAAGAATATGTTGTTAGACAATATGACCATGAGGTTCAAGGCGGAAGTGTTATTAAACCTTTAGTAGGTGCAGAAAATGATGGACCAAGTGATGCAGCAGTTTTAAGATATGACCTTGAGAATGAAAGTGGAATTGTAGTAGCTCATGGAATATGCCCTAAGTTCTCAGATTTTGATACCTATTGGATGGTGGCAAATGCTATAGATGAAGCAATTAGAAATGCTGTTTGTGTAGGTGCTGATTTAGAATACATGGCAGGTCTTGATAACTTTTGCTGGTGTGATCCCATAGAAAGTGAGAAAACCCCTGATGGAAAATTTAAACTTGCTCAACTTGTTAGAGCCAATATGGCTCTTTATGATTTTACTAAAACTTATGGTGTTCCCTGCATTTCTGGAAAAGATTCTATGAAAAATGATTATCTTATGAGCCTTGGATTAGATCCAGATAAACCCAATCCTTATGGAGTAGGAACTATTCTTTCTGATGGGGGTTTAAAAATTTCTATTCCACCTACCCTGCTTTTTTCTGTAGTTGGTAAAATACCTAAAATTCAATTTGCCCAAACTATGGATGTCAAAAATCCAGGGGATTTTGTTTTTATTTTGGGAATAACTAAAGAAGAACTTGGTGGGTCTGAATATTTTAAACTTTTTGATATAAAAGGGGGTGAAGTTCCCAAACCAGATCCCCATTTAAATAAAAAACTTTATCTAAGATTAAGAGACGCTATTTATTGGGGATTAATTGAGTCTGCTCATGATCTTTCTGATGGAGGTTTGGGAGTTTGTCTTGCTGAAAAAGCCTTTTCAGGTGGCTATGGCATAGCAGTAGATTTAAGCGCTGTCCCTTATGAAGGAGAAAAAAGAGAAGATTACATCCTATTTTCTGAAAGTGCTGGAAGAATTCTTGTAACAGTTAAAAAAGAAAAAATTAGAGATTTTGAGAAACTTATGTCTGATCTTCCCTTTGCTCTTATTGGAGAAGTTATTGCTGAACCAATTTTAATTATTAAAGATCTAACCGGAAAAACCATTTTAAAATCTGATATAATACAGCTTAAAAAAGCCTGGCAATTGCCTTTTAGTAATTGGTAAATTTTTAAAAAGGTTTAAAAAATGAAAATTAGAGTTTATCAGTATCCTTCTAAAAGAGCAGATTCATATTTAACAAAAATTATAAATCGTATAGAGAGTTTTCCTGTTAAAATTGAAAGAAATGTTAAAAAAATTGGAGAAAAAGTTAAAAAAGAGGGTGATAAAGTTTTAATAGAATTTACTCAGAAATTTGATGGAGTTTTGTTTAAATCCTCTGAATTAAAAGTTACAGAAGAAGAAATAGAAAAAGCCTATGAAAAAATTCCAAAAAAGCTTCTTTCTGCTATTCGTTTAGCTATAAAAAAAGTTAGAAAATTTCATTCTCAGGCTTTGCCTCAATCTTGGTTTATAGAGGATGGTTCTAATATTATCTTAGGGCAGGTAGTTAAACCTGTTGAAAAAGCAGGGATTTATATACCTGGAGGGAAAGGTGGAGAAACTCCTCTTGTTTCCACAGTTATCATGACTGCTGTACCTGCTAAAGTAGCAGGTGTTGAAAAGATTGTAATGGTATCTCCTCCCAGAAAGGATAAAACTTTACATCCAGCTCTTTTAGTAGCTGCTAAAGAGGCAGGAGTAGATGAAATATACAAAGTTGGAGGACCCTGGTCTATCTTTGGTTTGGCCTATGGAACCGAAACATTACCAAAAGTAGATGTAATATGTGGACCTGGGAATATCTATGTTACTATAGCTAAAAAACTTGTCTCTTCTTGGATAGGAATAGATATTTTGGCAGGACCAAGCGAAATTTTAATTATAGCGGATGAAACAGCAGATCCTGAATTTGTAGTCTGGGATTTGTTAGCTCAGGCTGAACATGATCCCATGAGTTTAGCTATCCTTATAACTACTTCTAAAAAATTAACTAAGGAAGTCAAAAATCTTTTACCTTCTGCTTTAGCAAAAGGGTTTAGAAGTGAGATTGCAGAAAGATCCCTTTCTCAAAGAGGAGCTATTATTATAACTCAGAATCTGGAACAGGCTTTCTTTTTAGCAAATCTTATAGCCCCTGAACATTTAGAGCTTTGTATAGAAAATTCTATGGAATATTTATCTATGGTTAAAAATGCTGGTGCTGTATTTTTAGGTTCTTTTACTCCTGAAGCTATGGGAGATTATATAGCAGGACCTAATCATGTTTTACCAACCATGGGATTAGCCAGATTTTGCTCATCTCTTTCCGTGGAAAAATTTTTAAAAAAGATTAATTTTTTGAAGTATTCCCTGGAAGATCTCAAATCTGAAGCAGACAAAGTTATTTTACTTGCAGAAACAGAAAATCTTCCTTCTCATGCAGAAGCTGTAAAAGTAAGAATAAAAAAACTGAGGAGGGATCTAAAATGAAAGAATATGATTCTTATTTAGAATTTACAGAGGAAATTCTTGAAGATATAGATACTCAAGTAGAAAATTTAGGTCCCTGTAAAATTCCTAATCCTATGAAACAAGCTCCTATGTCTTTTATTACAGATGATATCAGAATAACTCTAAGGCTTAATTATAGTTATCTTAAAGAAAGTCTTTCTCAAGGAAAAGACATTCCTTCTTTAGAAGTAGCTGGACCAAGACCTTATATCTATTTTGATCCCTCAAAAGTAAAAGTAGGAATTGTCACTTGTGGAGGTTTATGTCCAGGTATAAATGATGTGATTCGTTCTATAGTAATGACTTTATACTATTCTTATGGAGTAGATAAAATTATAGGATTCAGATACGGGCTTCAGGGATTTATTCCTAAATATAGACATAAAGTATTAGAGCTTAATCCTGAATTAGTTAAAGATATTCATACTATGGGAGGAACCTTTCTTGGAACCTCCCGTGGGCATCAACCTATTGATGAAATTGTTGATACCCTTGAAAGAATGAATATTCAGATCCTTTTTATGATTGGTGGAGACGGAACTTTTAGAGCAGCTTATAAAATAAAAGAGGGAATAGATAAACGGAAATTAAAAATTGCTGTTATTGCTGTCCCAAAGACTATAGATAATGATATCTGGCTTGTTTCAAAAACTTTTGGTTTTGATACTGCAGTAGAACTCGCTTGTAATGCTATAAGATGTGCTCATACAGAAGCCATCGCAGTACCAAATGGAATAGGTTTAGTAAAACTTATGGGAAGACACTCTGGTTTTATAGCAGCTGCTGCTACTCTTGCTACTAAAGAAGTCAATTTTTGTTTGATTCCTGAAATGGATTTTGATATAGATGGACCTAAGGGTCTTTTAGCAGAATTAGAAAAAAGATTGAAAAATAGAAAACATGCAGTAATAGTAGTAGCAGAAGGAGCAGGACAAAAATATGTTCAAAAAGATCCTCCTGAATATGATGCTTCAGGAAATATAAAACTTGGAGATATTGGAAGATATTTAAAAGAACGTATAGAAGAGTATTTCAAAGAGAAAAATATACCCATTGTTATAAGATATATAGATCCAAGCTATATTATAAGAAGTGTTCCTGCTAATGTTGAGGATAGAATTTATTGTGGATTTTTAGGGCAATATGCTGTCCATGCTGCTATGGCTGGAAAAACAGGTATAATGATAAGTAATATTAATGAGCAATTTGTTCATATTCCTTTAAAAGAGGCAGTAAAAAGAAGAAAACAGATTAATCTACATGGTAGATTCTGGCTTTCTGTATTAGAATCAACAGGACAGGGAACCTTAAAAAATAACTGATGGATAAAGGTCAAAAATTAAGTATTTTTCTTGTTATTCTTATTTTTTTTTCTCTCTTTCTTCTTTTTATAGAGAGAGAATATATAAAGTATGAAAAAATCAGTTATAGTGAATTTAAAGTTTTAGCTAAAAATAAACTGGTTGATAATTTAATTATTAAAAAATCAGTTATATATGGGAAATTTAAAGAGGGAGCAGCAAAAAAGTTATTTGAATTAAGAAAAAAGCCTGTTAGTGTAGCTACATATTTTAAAACTTACAAACCTCCAGAAGATCCTGATCTTTTTAAACTATTGGATCAAAAAGGAATTAATTATGAAATAAAGCCAGAAAACAATCATTGGTTTACACTTTTATCCTGGATTTTTCCTTTATTAATTTTTATTGGATTTTGGCTTTTTATCTTTAAAAGATTTGCTTCTCCTGATGGAGGAATTATTAGCTTTGGTAAAAGCAAAGCCAAAATCTATATAGAAAATGAAATTAATGTAACTTTTAAAGATGTAGCTGGGGTTGAGGAGGCAGTAGAAGAATTAAAAGAAATTATAGAATTTTTAAAATATCCTGATAATTTTACCAGGTTGGGTGCTAAAATTCCTAAAGGCGTTCTTTTAGTGGGTCCTCCTGGCACAGGGAAAACTCTGCTTGCTCGGGCAGTAGCAGGTGAGGCAGGAGTTCCTTTTATTTCTATTTCTGGTTCTTCTTTTGTAGAAATGTTCGTAGGAGTTGGAGCTGCACGCGTAAGAGATCTATTTGCCCAAGCAGAAAAAATGGCTCCTTGTATAATATTTATAGATGAAATAGACGCTGTAGGTAGAGTTAGAGGTGTTTCTCCTGCTGGAGGCTCCGAAGAAAGAGAACATACTCTCACTCAATTACTCACAGAGATGGATGGCTTTGACCCTAAAAAAGGAGTTATAATTATTGCAGCAACTAATAGACCAGAAACTCTTGATCCTGCTCTTTTAAGACCAGGAAGATTTGATAGAGTGATAGTGGTTGATCGTCCAGACTTAAAAGGAAGAGAAGAGATTTTAAAATTACATTGTAAAAATATTAAACTCGCTCCTGATGTAAATTTAAAAGTTATTGCAGCCAGGACCTCTGGAATGGTTGGAGCAGATTTGGCTAATATTGTAAATGAAGCTGCTTTACTTGCTGCAAGAAAAGGTAAAGAAGCTGTAGAAATGGAGGATTTTGAAGAGGCTATAGATAGAGTTATAGCAGGATTAGCCAAAAAAAATCGTTATCTTTCTCCTGAAGAAAAAAAACGTATTGCTTATCATGAATCTGGTCATGCTATAGTAGCTTCTGTTCTCACTCCTCATGAAAAAGTGCATAGGGTTTCTATTATACCAAGAGGAATTGCTGCTTTAGGTTATACTTTACAACTTCCTTCAGAAGAAAAATATTTAGTCACTAAAAAAGAACTTCTTGCTAAGATTTCTGTTCTTTTTGGAGGTAGAGCTGCAGAAGAATTGGTTTTTAAAGAGGTCTCTACAGGCGCTCAAAATGACCTTGAAAAAGCTACAGAAATTGCAAGAGCTATGATTATGGATTATGGAATGAGCGAAATTTTAGGCCCTCAAACCTTCAGAAAAAGAGAACATCTCTTTTTAGATATTCCTTTTAAAGAAAGAGAACTTATTTCAGAAGAAACTGCTAAAATTATAGATAAAGAAATTGCCAGAATTTTAAAAAATTGTTATGAAAGTGCAGTTAAAATTTTGGAAGAACGGAGAGAGCTTTTAGAAAAAATGGTCAAACTTTTAATTGAAAGAGAAGTCCTTGAGGGAGAAGAACTTGAAAAATTATTATATCAACACAAAAAAGAGGAGGAAAAAAATGAAATATAAAATAGTTATTTTTCTTTTGGGAGTTTTTATTTTCTTATTTTGTAAAAATTCTTGGTCAGATATTCCTCCAAAAGTTTATGAACAAATTAAAAAGGATTTTACTCCTATTTCGGCTTTTATTATAGGTTCAGAAGAAGGTGAGATTATAATTGATAAAGGTGCTGCTCAAGGAGTAAAACCTAAGGATATTTTTTCAGTTTATAAATTGGAAAAAAAAATAACTGATCCACGCACAGGTAAAACCTTAGGATTTTTAAAAAAATTTATAGGAAAAATTGAAATCACTCATGTGGATGAAAATTTTGCTACAGCAAAAATAATTTCTCAAAAAGAAAAATTTCCTATACCCACTCCTATTAAAAGATTTACTGATTTAAAAATACTTGTAATTTCTGAAAAACCAAATCCAGATGAAAATTTACTTTTAATCTTAAAAACCAATCTCCCCGAATGTGAAATAATTTTCAACCCAAATCTTAAATTAAGTCAAATCTCTTTTGAATATCTTTTATCCAATAAAATTGATCTTGTTTTTGTAGAGGATGAAAATATTATAAAAGTTTACAATTATAAATTAGATTTAATAAGATATTATGGTGGTTTTAGTTATAAACCTATTACACATATTCCTGCCATTACTTATAACTATCAACCTTCTCAAGATTTTCAGATTTTAAAGCCTTCACTTTTAGGAAAAATGAAAAAAGAAGTAATTCAATCTGAATTTACAGATTTGGACAATGATGGAATTCCAGAAATGGTTTATTTTAATGATCAAGGATTATTTATAGTAAAAATAAAAGATGGTCTTTTAGCTAAATATAAGCCACAATATGGTAAGATTTTGAATTTTTCTGTTGGTCCCTCTGGTTGGATTGCTTTAAATATTTATGATGAGAGAGTTGGCATGAGAAGTGAAATTTTGAAATATACCTCTAAAGGGCTTGTTCCTGTAATCACTAATATTAATTTGATTCTTAATTTTATAGATTATACCGCCAGAGGAGTAAAAGATACCCTTATTGGTCAGACTTTTGATTCAGAAAAATTTTTTGGAAAAGATGTATATATCTTAAAAAGAGAAAATGACAAATTAATATATGCCATGAAATTGGATCTCCCTGAAAATTATAAAAACATAGGGAGTTCTTTTGTAGATTTAGATAGGGATGGGAAGCCTGAAATTCTGAATTATCTTCCTGATGGAAAGTTGGGGATTTATAAAAATAATGATTTAGTTTGGGAAACTCCATATCCTGTAGCTGATCATTTTTACAATATAAAACTGGTAAAAGGAAAACCAAGTTATCAAATAATAAAACAAATTGTTAAACCTTTAATCACTCCTGTGATAGCTGATCTTAATAAAGATGGCATACCTGATGTTCTCTTTGTATCTAATAAATTTCCTTTGAAAACTGTAAAATCTGATCTCAAATATATACCATTAAATAGTGCCACTTCTCAAATATTTGTTCTTAGTTTCAAAGGAACTTATTTTTATAAAAACATTACAAATGCTCAAACAGGATTTATTACAGGAATAGGGGTAGTAAATCATGTACTTTATTTTACCAATGTAAAAGGAAAATATCCTGGTCAAACAGAGAGTGAGCTTTATTTTAGTTATTTTTAAGGCTTTTCCACAGTAATAACAGTATGAACATTCCCTCTGGGATGAAAATCAGCTATTACTTTAAGTTTTTTGGGCTGAAGTAAATTCCAGAGGGCATCAAATATTTCATTAGTAGCAGCCTCATGAGAAATATAACGGCTTCTAAATTTATTAAGCCAGAGTTTCAAAGACTTTAATTCTACAATTTTATCCTTAGGAATATAGGAGATTTTAATTACAGCAAAATCTGGATATCCTGAACGAGGACAAAGACAAGTAAACTCTGGAAAAGTGATTTCAATCAGATAATTTCTATCAGGATAGGGATTGTCCCATGCTTCAAGCTGAGCTTCTTCTATAGCAATTTCACCATATTTTTTTTCTGCCATAAGATATTTTTATTTTATAGCAATTTTTTAAAAAAACAAGAACAAGATGATTCTTTAATCACATTTTATTATCATTTAAACAGTAAAACTTGAAATTTCATATTTAATATTTATAATTTTTAATATAATTATGCAATCAAGTGGAAACATCTCTAAAGAAGAAATATGTAATTTAATCTATAAATTAGCTTTAGAAATAAATAAAATCATTATTATAACAGATACACAAAGAACAATCTTATTTGCCAATGAAGCTTTTTATAAGATCTCTAACTATTTAAAAGAAGAAATTATTGGGCAGAAATTAGATTTATTTATTGAATCGTCTAAGTTAAAAAACTTATCTATTTTAAGAAAAAATTACTCATTTATAGCAAAATTGAAAAAAAAAGATGGTATATATACCACAGTAGAACTTACCATACTACTTCTTAAAAATAAAGATTCTTTGGAAGCTTTTGTGTTTTTTGGAAAAGAATTAAAATCTATTATATCTCATAACAAAGAATTTATAAATTTAAAAGAAACCTTAAAACACGTTGAAATTTATATTACTGAATTTAGAAATAATCCAATTTTGTTTATTGTATTAGAAATTAGAAACTTTTTTACTATATCTTCAAGTTTTGGTCTAAATGTAGCTTATAAAATCACTAAAATTTTAAATAATCAATTAAAAAAACTTTTCCCTGAAGCCTACATTTCAAACATAAGATTAGATCAAGTTCTAATTGTCATTTTTAATCAAAATAAACATTATTTACCTGGTATTATAAGTTCAATATTTGATAAATTACTTTCTCCCATAAATATAAATGGTGAAGAAATCCCTATAAGTTTTAATTTGGGTATTTCTACATATCCAGAAGATGCAGATAATGCAGAAGATCTCTATGAAAAAGCTCTTTTAGCTTTAGATTTAGCTAAAAACAAGGGAGAAAATATACATTTTTCTTATAGTAAAGATATAGATATTTTAATTAAAAAAGAAATAGAAAAGAGAAATGAAATATTAAGGGCATTAAAATATGAAAAATTTTTACTTTATGTACAACCCATTTATTCAAGCAAGACCTTTGAAATTGAAAGTTTTGAAATTTTGCTTAGATTAAAACATAATGAAGAAATTATACTTCCTAAACATTTTATTGAAATATTAGAAAATTCCGGGCTTATTACGAAAGTTGAAAATTGGATTTTTGAAAAAATAAAACTACTTGCTTCTAAAATTAATAATATTAAAGCTATTCCATCTATCAATTTATCAGCTAAAAGTTTCTTTACTCCATCTTTAATTGATAAATTGAAGAATTTAAGGGAAATCTTAAAATCACCGTTTATAATTGAACTTACAGAAAGATTATTTATAGAACCCAATGTCTTTTCTATTCTTAAAGAAATTAAAAAATTAGATATTCTAATTGCTATAGATGATTTTGGTACTGGATATTCTTCCTTAGGATATTTAATAGACTTTCCTGTTGATATAGTAAAGATAGACATGAACTTCATTAAAAGGATGATAAATGAACCAAAAGTCATGGCTATAGTTCAAGTTATTATAGATCTTTCTAAAAAATTAGGAATTAAAACTTTAGCAGAAGGGGTAGAAAACGAAAAACAATTAAAAATTCTCCAAAGTTTAAATTGTAATTATTTACAAGGATTTTATTTCAGCAAACCGGTTTCTATAGAAGATTTTATATTAAACTATGAAAAATATCAAAAAAAATAAAAATTAAAAAGAACAACGATTATGAAAAATGAAAAACCTAATTAATACTTTAAAAATTTTGATTGTAGATGATGATAAGTTTTATTTAGATATTTTAAAATATAATCTTAAAAAGATATGCCCTAATGTTAAAGCTTGTAGTAATCCTAAAGAAGCTTTAAAAACTCTTAAAAACGAACAGTTTAATATTTTAATTGTAAATTACCGATTACCATATATTAATGGATTAGAATTAGCAAATGTTGCTAAGCAGTTTAATCCTGATTTGGAAACTATTTTGCTTACTACAAAAAGAGATATTTCTTATTTAAAAACATTAAATGTCGCAATAGACAAGTATATCTTAAAAGATGTTTATTCTAAAACTATTAATAATTTGATAAAAGTCATTGAAAATTTAATCCAAAATAAAATTTGTAAAAATTTTACATTGGAAAAACCAGAAATAAAATTGGAAAGTTCAAAATTAATTAACAAATATCTACAATATCAACAAAAAGAAGCCTTTAAAAAACAAAAAGAGATAATTAACAACGAGTTGATCTCTTCTACATATTGGGAAGACATTCCATTAGGTAAAAAAATTTTTTATTTTAAAACATTTTATAAACCTATAGAAATTCTTAGTGGAGATACATATTCTATAAGAATTTTAGAAAAGGGAAAAATTTTTTTCTTTATTTTTGATGTAATGGGAAAAAGTATTCCTGGTTCTATTACTGCTGTTACAGCTACAGCTTTTATAAACTATCTGATAAATATATTACCAAGATTACGTATAAAAGAAAATTTAAATAATAATGAAAAAATATTTGATTTTTTGGTTAAAGAATTTATATATTTCATTAATTCCATTCTTTTGGAAAATGAAGTATTATGTGCATTATTTTTACTAATGGATGTATCAAAAAATGAAATTTTGGTATCTAATTTTGGTATGCCACCTTTATATATTATTGAAAATTCCAAGTTAAAAAAAATATATTCTGAGCAATTACCTATTTCCAAATATACCCATAATTTTAAAAAGGTAAAAATTGATTTGGCTAATATAACAAAAATGTTAATACTTTCAGATGGCATTTTAACTGCACAGGCTTCAGATTACAAATTTTATTTTAAACTTTTAGATAACGATTTTTTGTACTCAAACACCTTTAAAGATTGGTTATGTATTTTTTATGAAAAAATCAAAAAGTTTGATGATGATCTTACAGCAATATATATAAATTCTTGTGAAATAAAAGGTTTTTTTAAATCGGAATTTGAAATAAATTCTAATTTAATTGAGATTAATAAATTTTTAACTTTAATCTACAAAAGATTACAAAAAACCAAATATTTTAATTCTTGTGCTAATAAATTTCTTACTATTATGAATGAACTATTATTAAATGCTCATGAACATGGTTCTTTAAAGTTAAGTCCTCAACAAAAAGAAAAATTTATAATAAATGGAAATTATTCCAATTTTGTAGCTAACGCTATTACTAAAAAAATTAAAATAAAATTTGTTTTGTCTATTTCTAAAAAGGAATTGTATATAATTATAAAAGATGAAGGAAGTGGATTTAATAAAAAAGATATTCTTGAAAATGGTTATAAAAGATTGTTTAGTGGTTATGGATTTAAAATAATAAATCAATTAGCTAAAGATTTTTTCTTTAATTTAAGTGGTAATACTATAGTAGTAATTTTTGATTTAAAAAACTGTTTTCCAAAAAAATTGTAACATCATCCATTATTTTTCTTTTTTCTTCCTTCTCCTTTTCTTTTATCCTGTTCTCTAAAAGTTTTAAATCCCTATGTAAGGTTTACTTTCTCTATCTCAAATACATCTATAACGCCTAAAATCTTTAAAAATTTATAAAGATCTGGATTTTTAATTTTTATCTTAACCTTTATATTTTCTTTTAAAACTAATTTCAAAAGAAATCCTATAATAGAAGAATTTAATATCTCTGCATCATTAAAGGTTAATATTATTTCTCTATATCCTTTCTCAACCAAATTAGTAACTACCTCTTTAATAAGCCAATAATCACTTATAGTAATAACATGTCCAGTAATTATAAGTTCATTTTCTTTCTCCGTAATAGAAACGTTTACACTAAAATCTTCTTCCTGTAAAATTAGATTATTCATATCATTCTTATTCATTTTCTCTTTCCCCTCTTCTTTACAAATCTATTCCCAATTTTCTTTTACCTATTTTCAATCTTTTTGAGCTATATTTTCCATTTATTAATGACTTTTGTTTTAAACTTTAAACTTTTCTATAGCATTTTTAAGGTCATTTCCAAGTTTGGCTACTTCTTTTGAAGTTTCAACTAACTGTTCTATTCCTACTTTTATATCTTTTGTACCTTCTGCAATACTCCCTACATCCTTTGCAACAGAGTCTGCAGTAACACTCATTTCTTCTGTTGCACTCGCTATAGTTTGAATCATTTCTTGTAATTTATCAGCTTTTTCTGCAATAGTATTAAGGATATTAGATGCTTCTTCTGATAATTTAACTCCTAAATTAACCTTTTCATTTATATCTTTTACTGCATTTTTAACTTCCTCTACAACATTTTGAATTTCCTTAATCATCTGATCTACTTCTTCTGTTGATTTATTTGTTCTTTCAGCAAGCTTTCTAATCTCTCCTGCAACTACAGCAAAACTTTTACCATGTTCCCCTGCCCTTGCCGCTTCAATAGTTGCATTTAAAGCTAAAAGATTAGTTTGTTCCGCTACATCTTTAATAAATGTTACTACTTCTTGTATTTTTTCTGTCTCTTCTACTAACCTGAGCATTATATCTTGCAATTTTTTACCAGCTTCTTCTATCACTTTAACCTCTTGAGCTGTTTTAAGAGTTAATTTTTCTCCTTCTCTTGCAACCTTAGCTGTCTCTACACTTGAATTGAGTATATTTTGAGTATTCTTAGCAATATCAACAACAGTTACACTCATTTCTTCAGCTGCACTTGCTATTTGGGTAGTTTTTTCTGTAGTCGTATCTATATTAACACTAAATTCTTTACTTATAGTATTCATTTCCTCTGCTGAACTTGCAAGAGCTATGGATACTTCTTTTATTTCTCTCAAAAGCCCTTTTACATTTTCTATTGTATCTCTAATACTCTGAGCTATTATTCCCATTTCATCTTTACGTGCTACATCAAACTTTATAGTAAAGTCTCCCCCTTTTACCTTCTTGAGATTTTCACTTATTTTTCTAACAGGTGTTTTTATTCCATTTATTACATTAATACATACAAAAAATGATATAATTACAGAAATAATACCTAACAATAAAAGCACAATAACACTTGAACGTACAGATTCTTTTACATCACCTATTTCATCCTTTAATTCTTTTCGATGATAATTTAACAATTCACTAACTTTTTTATCAATTGTATTTATTTTTGGAAGAACTTCTTTATCGTAAATCAAATTCGCTTCAGAAGTTTTTCCTTTTAAAGCAAGTTCAATAACTTTATTATTTTTTTCTTTTAAATTTAATATAGCATCAATAAATTCATTTAATTTTTTAGCTTCTTCTTTAGATACCGTAGCCTTTTTCAAAAACTCAAGATTTTTTTTATAAATATCCTCAACTCCTTGAATTTTTTTATAAAGCTCTTTCCTCTTTTGCAAATCTTCTACACGAAGCATCATTAAAAGCTCTCTTACTGTAACATCCGAAACTAAAGTTCTTATATTTTGCACTGCCTCTAATTTATAAAAATTATTGTATAATTTTCTCATATGTTTTTCTATTTTTGAAAGATTTAAAAACATATAAAAAGAAAGCAAAATTATCAAAAAAATCAATATCCCAAATCCTAAACCTATTTTTTTAGCAATACTTAAATTTTTAAACATATAATCCTCCTGATTCTCTGTATAATCTAACAATTTTTATAATTATCTGATACTTCTTTACAACTCTATCCCTAAATTTTCTTTTACCCATTTTTCAAATCGTTTTGAACTACGTTTCCCCATTTATAAACATACTTACAGCTGCTGAACTAATATCTAAATCTCGAGCAATGTCCTTTTGTTTTAACCCTTTTAATAATAAAGCTGTTTTTATTTTTATCGTTCTTTCTTTAGTTTTTATTTTTATCATTTTTTAAAAAAATTATAATCTGAAATAGAATTGCTTTTATGGGGGTTATAATTTAAAATTAATATATAATATTAAAGATTTTTTTTGTTTAATATTTTTATAAAATACTAATACAATTTAGAAAATTGTCAAGTTAAAATGGCTTAAATTGGTTAATTTTTTAACCAATTTTGATTAAATATATGACAGAAAAAAGAAAGGACAACTTTAGCATGAGACTAAAATTACTTAGAAAAAAGCTTGGTCTATCTCAAAAAGAAATGGCAGCTCAATTAAATATACCTTTTACCATGATTTCTAAATATGAAAATGGAAAAATAAAACCTGGTTATGATATGCTTATAAAAATTGCACTCCATTATAAAGTTAATCTAAATTGGTTACTTTTAGGAATTGGAAATATGTTTATAGATCATATTGAAACATCTCAAAAATTATTAGAAAATAATTTCTTTTTTATAAATTCAACATTAGAAGACTATCATTATCTTTTTGAAAAAATATTTAATCTATCATTAATAGAAGAATTTTTAACATTTTTTATAAATTTTATAAAAGCTAAGAATGGAAACGAAAAAGCTTTAAAATTTCTTCAAGACTTAGTTAAGGAACTTGAATCATAAAAAAAATGAATACCTTAGCGTTTTTTAAAATTGCTTAGTGAACTATAAACTCCTCTGAAACATAGAATTCATGCGCCCCCGGCAGGACTCGAACCTGCGACACCGAGATTAGGAATCTCGTGCTCTATCCTCCTGAGCTACGGGGGCATATTAAATTCCTTTTTATCTTAATATTTTAAAACAATTTTTCAAGATCCACAATTCAAATATAAAAACTTATTTATTTAAACTTATTTATTTAATTTGAAATCCTTAAATTCCTCTAAGGACATAGGTTTGGCTAAATAATATCCCTGCAAATAATCAATTCCTAAAACATAAAGTAAATCTACTATTTCTTTTGTTTCAACAAATTCTGCTATGGTTTTAAGACCAAGTTCTTTTGCTAAATAAATTATTCCTTTTAATATACTTACATGCTTTTTTGAATCTAAAACTCTTTTTACAATTGATCCATCAATCTTTAAAAACTCAGCATCAATATTAATAAGTGAAGTAAAAGAAGCATACCCTGCCCCAAAGTCATCTATAGCAAGTTTTATTTTTGATTTTTTAATACTTTGATTAATAAGTTGTACACCTTCTGAAAAATGAACTAAAGATTCTTCTGTAATTTCAATTACAAAATAAAAATCTTTTTTATGGGCCAAATCATTAAGAATTTCAATTTCTGAAGATAAGTAAATCGCTTTTTCTATGGATTTGATAGTTTTATTTATAAAAATATATTTATTTTTATACAGCTCTAAATACTTTGAAGATAAAATTTTTTCAATTAAAGCATCTTCAAGTTCATCTATATATCCTATTTCATGAGCAATTTCTATAAAATGTCCTGCTGGTATTAAATTTCCTTTATTATCTAAAATTCTTAAAAGTATCTCCCCTCCTATAATCGTCAACTTTTCAGCATCAAAAATGGGTTGTATATAAGGAACTATTTTTCTTTCTTTAATAGCATACTCTATAAGTTCTTTAATTTGTGTAAATTTCTGAATATATTCTTCAAACTTAGATTCAAAAAATTTCCAAGTATTTTTCCCTGCTTTTTTAGCAGCTTTCAAGGCTATAAAAACAGCTCTTAAAAGCTCAGAAGAATTCTTTCCATCAGAAGGATAAAAAGCCACTCCTAAGGAGGCAGTTATTTGTATATCTATTCTCCCCAAATTAAATCTATAATTTCTGACCTTTTTAATCAAATTTTCTATAAAATCTAAAAGCTCTAAAAAAGTAATATCATAAACAGCTATAATAAACTGATCTCCCTCATATTTTCCTAAAAACACATTATCTTTTTCTATCTGCCTCTTTAAATATTTAGCAAAATCATTTAATAAAAGATCAGCAATTTCAGGACCATATTTTGTGTTAATAAAAAAATAATCATCTATATCTAATAAAATTAAAGCTAATTCCTTATCTTCTTCCTGAGCTTTAAAAATATATTGATCTAAAAGGGATAAAAAGGCATTTTTAGTTAAAATATCAGTTAAAGAATCTTTATATACGTCTTTACATTTTTCTTGACCATATTTTAAAAAACATCCTAATTTTTTATCCATAACTAAAATGTGAGTTATTAACCAATTTTTTAAAAATTTAAACAATTCAAAGCTTGCATAATCTTCTTCTTTTTTTCTTATTAGCTCTTTTATTTTGCTCTTGAAAAACTCGTGAGCTTTTTTATGAACCTCCTTTTCTGGACACTTATTCTCATCCATTAATCGTTCTTCAGTTTTAAAATGATAATTGGTATAATCAACCAGTTCTCTTAAAATTCTATCTAAAACTTCCTTTTCTTTTTTTTGAATTAAAGCCTCATACAGTTCATTAATCAGACTTATTAATTTTTGATGTTGAGTATCTACTTCTTTTATACCTGTAACTAATTGTTCATTCCATTCTATTAACAATTTTTTTTCCCTTTTTTAAAAATTTTTAGAAATAATATTTATATAAAAAATTTTATAATACATTCTTTTTTACGTCAATGAAATTAAGAATTTTATATTGATTTTTTTCTATTTTTTAGGTAAAGTTAAAAAGAAACTATTTTAGATCAGGAGGTTTTTAATGAAAGATTTATCTTTAAAAACTACTCATATAGGAAGTCTTCCTTTAGAAGATCCTAAAAAATCTGTAGAATTAGTTTTTGAAAACCTGGATATTCCAGCTTGGCCTCAACTGTCTAAGATAAAAAAGGAAAGTATGCTTTTACAGTTCAATGAAGGATTGCCAGGGTTCAATTGGGATAAAGAGAAAATTGATACTTCCTCCCCTAAATTTGAAGAAGATATGCTTAAATTCTATGAAAACTATTTACAAATTGTGGAAGAAAATAATTTAGAACTTTTAGAAAATTTTGGTTTATCTGAAGAAGTAGCAAAAGGATTTAAAGCCTTTTTAAGTTTTGGAGAAAAATATAAACCATCTATTGTAAAAGGTCAAATTACAGGACCTTTTACTTTGGCTACAGCTCTAAAAATAGAAACAGGAGAAATACCTATATTCAGAGATGATTTAAGAGATCTTATTACAAAATTTATTAGTATAAAGGCTTTAGCTCAAGGAATAAAATTAAAAAAGCTTGCCCCTGAAGTAATTATTTTTCTTGATGAACCTGGTCTGGCAGGATTTGGATCTTCTGCTTTCATAACTATTTCAAAAAATGATGTTATTACTATGCTTAATGAAATAGCTACTCTTCTCAAAAAACATAATATCATCCCAGGAATCCATGTATGTGCAAACACTTCATGGGATATAGTTTTAGAATCAGAAATAGATATATTAAATTTTGATAGCTTTAATTTTTATGAAAAATTTGTAATTTATGATAATCATATTAAAAACTTTTTAAAAAAAGATAATAAGTATATAGCTTGGGGAGTAATTCCTACAGATAAAGAACAACTGGAAAAAGTAGAGTTAGAAGAAGTTTTAAAAAAATTTAAAAATCAATTAAAAGACTTTTCTGTTAAAATTGATTTTTCTGAAAAAGAAATTCTTAAAAAAAGCCTGTTTACACCTGCCTGTGGTATGGGAAGTCTTACTGTAATTTTAGCTGAAAAAGGACTAAATTTATTAAAGGCTTTTAAAAACCATATAGCAGAGGAGGTTTAAAAAATGGCTATAAGGGCTTATATTTTAATTAATACCCAGATAGGACAAACTCAAAAAGTAGCAGAAGAACTAAAAAAGATTTCAGAAGTTAAAAAATTAGATATAATTATGGGACCTTACGATATAATAATAGAAATTGAAGTGCCAAGTTATGAAGATATATCTCAGATCCTTTTAAATAAATTACAAAGCATACCTGCTATTAACCACACTATGACATGTCCTGTAGTAAGTTAAAGTGAGCAAATATAATCTTTTACAGGAAAAAGTTTTAGTTTTAAACAAATATTATCAGGCTATTCAAATAACTACAGTGCAAAAAGCTATCTGTCATCTGGTAAAAGGAACTGCAAAAGTTATAACTACAGACTGGACTACTCATTCTTTTGAAGAATGGATTAAAATTAGTAAATTTTATGAAAATGGTAATGGTAAAATGATAAAAAGTCCTTCTGTAGCTATTTTGGTTCCAGATGCTATTTATTTACCCTATTATGAAAGTCTTCCCAAAACCGAGGTAGTTTTTTCAAGACAAAATTTATTATTAAGAGATAAGTTTAGATGTCAATATTGTGGTAAACTTTTAAAAAACCCCAAGGATAGAACCATAGATCATGTAATTCCTAAAAGTAGAGGAGGGAAAACTGTTTGGACTAATGTAGTTTTATGCTGTAAAAAATGCAATCTCAAAAAAGGTAATAGAACTCCTGAAGAAGCAGGTTTAAAACTTTTAAAACCTCCTAAGGAACCAAAATGGCATTCTCTTATTTTGGAAGAATTTCCTAAGCATAAAAAGGAAACATGGAAAGTATTTTTAAATTTTGCAGGTATTTTAGAAGATTAAATTATATTCTTTGATCTTTTTCTATAATTTTAACTGCCTTTGAAATCAATTTCATAGCTTCTAAAGGTATATCCTTAGGTACATACAAATTAAAATCTATTATAAGATTTCCTCTTTTATTATTCTCTAAAAATGGGCCTCTTTCTTTAAGAACAATAGGTGTTCCTTGAGTAAATAGCTCTGAAGGAATATATTCCTCTCCTTCCAGAGTTTTTACAGAAATCTCTTTTTTTAAAATCACCTCCCAAAAAGGTATATTACATTTATATATTAAATTGGTTCCATCTAAAATAAAATAAGGATGAGGTAAAATATTTATCTCTAAATACAAATCATAATCTGTATTAACTGCTTCCTTAGGAATAAAAAGAATATCTCTATTTTTAAGTCCTAAGGGAATATCTATTACTATTTCTTTAAGTGTTTTTATTTTACCTTTCCCTTTACATTCTTTACAATTTTCTATATATAAATACCCTTCTCCTTTGCAATAAGGGCAATTTAAATTATCAATTATACCTTTCCCCTGGCAAAAATTGCAAACCTGAATCTTTCCATTTTGGTTTTTTCCTGTTCCATTACATTTAGGACAAACTTTTTCTTCTCCAAAAATTTGAATTTTTTTCTTTCCTCCTAAAGCTACTTCTTCTACAGTAAGATCTAAAATTGAAAAAAAACAATTTCCTTTTAAAGGTGGATTTTTAACAACTTTTATTTTGGGAATAGTCTTATAATTTTTGAGATAGTTTTGATACCATTCCAAAAGATTTAGAAAATCTTCTTTATTACCACCTTTATCAGGATGTAACTTTTTAACTTGTTCTCTAAAATAATGCTTAATATCTTCAAAAGATTTAAAATTATTTAACAAATTCATATTTTAATCCTTTTTTTAATCCTTTTTGTAATAACAACTTGTTTTTCCTATAACTTTTCGTTCCATATCTGGAAAAGTCAAAGGAGCAATCTCTGTAGCTCCTAAAATAAGATATCCCCCTGGCTTTAAGCAATTCCATAAGTCTTTAAATACTTTCTGTTTAACCTGATTTGAGAAATAAATCAATACATACCTGCAAAAGATAATATCAAACTTTTCTTTTATTTTTTGACGAGTTTCTAATAAATTTAAAACCTCAAAATTAACTATATTTTTCACTTTCTCATCTATTTTCCAATAAGGTCCTTCTTGTTTAAAATATTTTATTAAAAAATTAACTGGAAGACCTCTGTTAATTTCTATCTGGTTATAAACACCTTTTTTGGCTTTTTCTATACTTTTTTTAGATATATCGGTAGCATAAATAAAAACTTTAAATTTTTTTAAATAGATTGAAAAGTGTTCCAATAGAATTAAGGCAATACTATAAGGTTCCTGACCCGTGGAACAAGCAGCAGACCAAATAGAGATTTTTTTTTCCTTTTCTCTTTTTTTAAAAAGCTCAGGTAAAATATAATTTCTTAAAGCTTCAAAGGGATAAAAATCTCTAAAGAAATAAGTCTCATTAGTGGTTAAAGCATCTATAATTTCATTTAATAATTTATGGTCAAATCCTTGTTTTATTCTGTTATATAATTCTTTTATATCTTTATATCCTAAACTAAGAGCAAGTTCGCTTAAACGGCTTTCTACTAAATATTCTTTTCCCTCTCCATAGGATATACCACTAAATTTTTCCACAAGGGTTGTAAAAAAATCAAATATTGCTCTTTCCATTTAACTACACCTGAAGAGTTCTTTCAATCTTTGAGGTATTTGTGAAAGATTAAGGATTTCATCAGCCAAATTTGCTTCTATAACAGCTTTCGGCATACCAAAAACTATACAACTTTCAGCATCTTGAGCTAAAACTACACCACCTTTTTCTTTTATTTTTTTTGCCCCTTCTTTTCCATCATTTCCCATACCAGTTAACACTAAAACTAAGGTCTTACCATTATAGACCTCTGCTAAAGATTCAAACAATTCATCTACTGAAGGTCTGCAAAAATTTCGAGGTGGTCCTTGATGTAAATGTATTCTTATCCCTGCTCCCTGCTTTTTTACTACCATATGATAATCTCCAGGAGCTATATAAACTAAACTATCTTTAACAGGTTCTCCTTGTTCAGCTTCTTTTACTCTGAGGACAGACATATGATCCAATCTTTCGGCTAACTGTTTAGTAAATATCGGAGGCATGTGCTGAACTATTAAAATTGGAACAGGAAAATTAGCAGGCAGTTTAGGAATAATTTGCATTAAAGTTTGGGGACCACCAGTGGAAACACCTATACCACATACCTTATAATCCCCTGCTTTTATTTTAGGCTTTTTTACAGGGGGTTTTAATAAGACTTTTTTAATTACAAGTGATTTTATTTTAGGAATAAGATCTTCTTTTATTTTTTTTACACTTTCTACAAACGATTTAGAAGATGGTTTAGGAACAAAATCACTTGCTCCTAAGGATAAAGCCTCAATAGTTGCTTTAGCACCTTCCTGGGTTAAAGATGAAAACATTATTATTTTTATATGTGGAAGTTCTCTCCTTAAGATTTTTAAAGCTGTTAAACCATCCATCACAGGCATCTCTATATCAAGGGTGATAACATCTGGATTTAAAGCTCTGGCTTTTTCAATAGCCTCCTCTCCATTTTTAGCAGTATCAACAACCTCTATCTCTGGATCTTCTTTTAAAATATCAACAATTAATTTACGCATTATAGCTGAATCATCTACAACCAAAACACTAATTTTTTTATTCATGATTAAAAATTCTCCAGAAGATATTTTATCTTGGTTTCAAGCATTTCTTTATCAAAAGGTTTCATAAGATATTCATTAGCTCCTGCCATAATAGCATCAATTACACTTTTTTGCTGATTTTCTGTGGTTACCATCATTACTTTAATATCTGACCATTTTGGATTTGATCTCATTTTTACTAAAAATTCATACCCATTCATTACAGGCATATGCCAATCAAGTAAAATCAATTTAATATCAGGATGCTCTTCCAAAACTTTAAAAGCTTCTTCTCCATTCTCTGCCTCTACAACCTCAAATCCCATCTCTTCTAAGTATTTCTTTTCTATCTCTCTTATTGCTTTGGAATCATCTACCACTAATACTTTAATCATTTAAATAATCCTATACTTTTATTTTTAAAACTACCCCCTTTTTTCCAGTAAATATCCTGGAGAAATTTCTTCCATATTCACTTCTATTTTACAATGAATTTTTTGAGATACCAATATATTTTCCAAATTTTTATATTCCTTTTTTGCAATTTTATAAGCTTCTTGATTAACAAAATAAAATTCTATATAAATTTCTTTTTCTAAATAACTTATATAACATTCTACCAATCCTAAATACTCAAAATAAAACTTTAGATAAAACAATTTTACTCTTCCTTTTCTTTCTTCAGGAGCACCAAGTTCCAAATAACCCCAAGATCTTTCATCATTAAAAATAAAAGGTAAAACTATTTTATCTTGCTGATAAATAACTTTTAAGTTTTTTATTTTATCACCAAAAAGTTTTTTTAAACTTTTATCTGTTATTTCCTTTTTCTCTTTTTTTATTATTTCATTTACAAAAGTAGCTAATAAATTTAAATCCTTTCTTAAAGAAATATCTTTAGTAACTTCTTTTTCAAACTCCTTAGTTACTAAATAAAATAATTTTAAATCTGATGCCTCTTTTTCTTCAGAAATAACTTGCAAAATTATAGGATTACCTGTTTTTATTACTTTTACTCTTATAGTTTCTCCTATTTTAAAATCTTCAGGATTTATAGTGCCTCCTATTCTTGCCTGAAATTTTTCTCCTCCTAATTCTAAATCCAAAGTTTTACCTTCAATATTTAAAACCCTTACCAATAGTTCTCTACCGGGCTTTGTAAATAAAGACCATAAATTTTCAGGAAGGTAAATTATAGGTGAAGGGGCTGTTATTTGCATAATTTAAAACTTCATTTTTTTTGAAGCTAAAATTAGTTCAACCTCTGCTTCACTTATTTTTAATTTTTTAGCTATTTCTTTAGAACTATAACCATTCTGAAATAATTTATATACTTTTTCTTTTAAATCGGCATTTTTAGAGGGAACATTACTATTTGTTTTTTTTATTTGTTCTAAAATATTAACCAACTCATAAGCTTTTTCTATACTTTCTTTTATTTCTTCCCAAGGTAATTTTAAAACTTTTTTAAATCTTATATAGAAAATTATAAAAACACCTATCATTAAAAAATCTATTATCAATAGAATTATTAAAAAAAAATCGGTAAAATTTTCCATTTTAACCTTTCAAAATAATACCATTCACTTCTATCTTTTTAGGCAAAGGTTCTATTTTTTTAATCTCAAATATTTTCTGTAATTTTTTTTCTAATTCCTTTCTTTGTTTCAAATTAACCCAAGCAATAGGAGGAGTATTTCTTAGGTAACTATATATAATATTTCTATAAATAATTTCATTTGCCATAATCTCTTTCATAGTAGCATTTTTATCAAAATATAAAATAACATCAGTATCTAAAAAAATTTTAGAAGATAAAGGAATTAAAAAATTTTTGAGCTCAAATTTAAAAAGCTGAGGTATTTCCTTTTTTACATTCTTAGAAATCGTTAGTTTAGTAGAAACTTTACTTTTGGAAAGAGGAGTTATTATAGAATTTTTATTTGTAGAAGTAGTATTCAAATAAATCTCTTCTCTCTTTTTATAAGAAATCTTTTCCTTTCTTTCTGTTTTTTTACCTTTTATTAGATTAAAAGCTATAAAAATTCCTAAAATACAAAAAATAATTATAATAAAAATACCTGTCAATAATAAAATTTTTTTAAAATTAAATTTTAAGGGTTCTTCTTCACTTTCCACCTGGGTTTCTTTAACTTTTTCTTCTTTTTGTATCTCTTCTTTAAGATCTTCTATAAGAATTTCTGCTTTTTCTGGAGAAATGTCAGCTTCTTCTTGATTTTTAGATTCCTCTGTTTGTTCTTCAGACTTCTCTATATCTTTTTTTATTTCTTTAAGATCTTTTTTGATATCTTCTTCCAAACTATCCTCCTAAAACCTTTTCTAATTTTTCTTTTAAGGTTTCAGGAGTAAAAGGTTTTACTATATATTGATTAACACCGTGTCTAATAGCTTCTATAACATTATCTTTTTGAGCCTCAGCTGTAACCATTATAAATACAATATCTTTAAGGTTAGGATCGTTTCTAACAGCTTTTAATAACTCTAATCCATTCATTTTAGGCATATTCCAGTCTGAAATAATTAAATCTACTTTTTCTTTTTTCAAAACTTCTAAAGCAGTAGTTCCATCGTCTGCTTCAATAATATTTTTAAAACCAAGCTGAGTTAAAATATTTTTAATAATTTTTCTCATAGTAGCAAAATCATCCACAACTAATATTCTTAAATTTGGATCTAAAGCCATTGTTTATATCCCTCCTTATTTTTTGTTTAGAATACTTCTTAGTTTTAAAATAGCCTGATTATGTAACTGAGAAACCCTGCTTTCTGTACAATCTAAAACCTTAGCAATTTCTTTCATAGTAAGTCCTTCATAATAATACAATGCTAAAACCAAACGTTCCCTTTCATTTAAATAGTTTAAAGCTTCTTCTAATTCTTCCTGTAATTCCTTTAAAGCATACTTTTCAAAAGGATCTTCTTTAGTTTCACCTGCTATAAGTTCAAAAATATCATCTTCTTCCAAATCTGGAATCCTCTGTTTAAAGCTTTGAATATCAATAAAACTAATACCTTTTATACTTTCTAAAAACTTATAATAATCATCTAAACTAAGATTCATAGCTTGGGCTATTTCTTCTTCCTTAGGCATCCTTCCCAATTTTTTATACAGCTCTTTTATAATTTCTTCAAATTCATTTATTTTTTCTTTTACACTTCTTGGTATTATATCTACTTTTCTAATTTCATCAAGCATAGCTCCTTTAATACGAATTTCTGCAAAAGTTCTAAATTTAACCCTTTTAGAAGGATCATATCTATTATAAGCTTCTATTAATCCTATTATCCCTGCAGAAACCAGATCATCTTTATTAATAACAGGCTGTCCCTGATAACTATATTTGTTAGCCCAATAATTAATTATAGGCAAAAATTCTTCTATAACCTTTTCCAAAGGCGGCTTCTCATAAAATATTTTGCTTATCAATTTGTTTTTCATTTAATAACCTCAAGCTAAAATTTCACCAGTCTTTCAAGAAAAGTTTCCAATCCCTTATCATCCTGTGGATTAAATTTTAAAAGTTTTAAAGTAATTTCTTTTATTTTAGAACTTAAAGTATTTTCTGGATAAAGTATTAAATAAGGTATTTGTGATTTTATAGCTTTTTTTACTCCTTCATCATAGGGTAAGCCTCCTAAATATGATAGTTTAATTTCTGGTAAAAATCTCTCAAGCACATACAAGATTTGTTGATAAATTCTTTTACCCTCTAAATTATTACTTATCATATTTACTATTAAATAAAAATCTTTTATTTTATACTTTTTATAAGCCACCTTAATCAAGGCATAAGCATCTGCTATAGATGTAGGTTCTGGGGTACATAAAATAATTCGTTCTCCTGCCAAAAGTAGAAAAAATAAAACATTTTCTGAAATCCCTGCAGAACTATCAAAAAGTAAAAAATCATAGTTTTTAAAAGTTTCCTCCATTTGAGCTTTTAATAAAAGCTTTTGATTTGAACTTAAATTAACTAATTCTATTGCACCTGATCCTGCAGGAATTATATCAAAATTATAATCTGTAGTATATATTATATCTTTTAAACTTAATTTTTCTGTAAGAACATGTCTTATATCAAATTTAGGCGACAGCCCTAACATTACATCTACATTGGCAAGCCCAAGATCCGCATCAAAGATCAATACTTTTTGATTGCACTGGGCAAGAGCTAAAGCCAAGTTAATAACAAAACTTGTTTTCCCAACACCCCCTTTACCACTTGCTATAGCAATGCTTCTCATAAAACCTCCTCCTATTTTATTCAATACCTCTTAAAAATAAGTTTAATAAAACATCTTCTTCTGCTCTCATAATATCTTCAGGTAATCTTTCTCCTATAGAAATAAAAATTAAGGGAGGAAATCTATCATCTAAGAGCCATAAAATAGGTAAACTATTTGAAATTTTGTCTGTAAAAGTTAACAGTATTCCTTCTACCGGCAATTTTTCTATTTTTCTCCAAAGTCTTAATATATATTCATAATGCTCCGTAGCCTTAACCACCCAATAAAACCTCAAAAATGGTAATTTTATAATTAAATCTTCCAAATCGCTTATTCCAAATTTTTTATTTAATCCAGGAGTATCAATTAAAACATAATCATATTTATTAAACGGAACTCCTATTTCCTTAAAATCTTCTATATCAAGAATTTCAAAATCAATTTCTAATAATTCTGCTAATCTCTTAGTTTGAAAAATTCCTCCTATTTTATAAGTATCAAGACTTAAAACCAAAACATCTGTCTTATATTTATATTTATACCATATAGCAAGTTTAAAAATATTAGTAGTTTTTCCTACTCCTCCTTCTCCAATAAATACTTGATATTTGGAATTAGGAATGCTTCCTTTTTCTTTTAATTTTAAAGAAATATACTCTTCTAATTCCAGCTGTTTTTCTATTATATCTTTCGCAATAAAAGCTGGTATTCCCTTTTCTAATAATTTCAAATAATTCCAGTTCTTCAATTGCGGAGACAGAGCTTTTTTCAACATTTCTTTTATTTCAGCAAGTTCCTGTTTAAAATAATCAAAAGAAACCTCATCATTTTTAGTTTCTTCTTCTATATCTGGTTCTTTTTTAAAGATAACTTCCTCTTGGTCTATTGCAGCTGTAATTTCAAAAATATGCCCTTCTTCTGTTTTTACCTTTTCAGAACTTAAAATTACAGCGTTCTCTCCAAATTCTTTTTTTACTTTATCTAAGGCTTCTACAATACTTTTTCCTCTAAATTTTTTAATCCTCATCTTACTCTCTCACCAATTTAATTATTTCTAAAATCTCTATTTTTATTTCAGGAGGTATTTCTGCTTGAGAAATTACAGGGGTATAAGAAAGAGTTCTTTCTATTAATTTTCTTAAATGTCTTCTAATAGTGGGACTACACACAATTGCTGGTATTATATTTTTTTGTCCAGCTCTTTCTACTGCTTGGCTAAGTGCTGTTACAATTTTACTACCTATTTTAGGATCTATCATTAAAAATACCCCTTGTTCTGTTCTTTGTAAAGATTTTCTTATAGCCTCTTCTATATCATCACCTATTACTATAGCGGGCAAAGTATTATCTACTAAATAAGGCTTAACAATATATCTTGCTAATTTTTGTCTTACATATTCTGTAAGAACTTCAGGATCTTTAATAGTGGAGGCATAATCACTTATAGTTTCAAAAATTGTTACCAGATCTTTAAGAGGTATTCCTTCTCGGACCAAATTTTGCAAAACTTTTTGAATTATAGTAATATTGGCATTGTTCAAACATTCCTCTACTACCTTAGGATAATATTTATTAAGAGTATCTATTATTCTTTGCACTTCCTGTTTTGTTAGCAATTCATCAGCATATTTTTTAATTATTTCGGATAAATGTGTAGTAATTACAGTTGATAAAGTTACTACAGTAAATCCAGCAGTTTCAGCTTCATCTTTTAAGTCTTCAGGAATAAAATATGCAGTCATACCAAAAGTAGGTTCTTTAGTTGGAATAGCACCTTCTGGAGGAATAAGATCAGAGCTTGAAGGTAAAGCCATTAAATAGTTAGGCATAAGTTCTCCTTTAGCCACTTCCACTCCCTTTATTAGAATAGAATATTCTCCAGGTTTTAAACTTAAATTATCTCTAACATGTACAGAGGGTATCATAATACCAAGTTCCTGTGCCAAATGTTTTCTTAAGTTTTTAATCCTTTCCAATAAATCCCCTCCTCTGGTTTCATCTGCCAAATAAATTAATCCATAACCTAATTCTATAGCCAAAAGTTCTACAGGTTTTATTTCTTCAGCTTCAGGGGGTGGAGGTGGAGCTTCTTCAGAAATTATTTCTTCTTCTTTTCTTTTCTGGGTAGCATAGGAAAAATATCCTAAAACAAAAAGAAAAAGGCTAAAGAAAAAGAAAGGCAAAAAAGGTAGTCCGGGAATTAAAGCTAAAAGAAAAACTACAGCTCCTGCTAAAATTAATACTTCAGGCCGTGCGGCAAATTGAAAGGCTATATCTTTTCCTAAACCTTCCTCCGCTGCAGCACGACTTACCAAGATACCTGCAGAAGTAGAAACAATTAAAGCCGGAATTTGAGAAACCAAACCATCTCCTATAGTAAGAATAGTGTAAGTTTTAGCAGAAGTTGCTAAATCAAGACCTCTTTGTAAAGTCCCTATTAAAATTCCACCTATGATATTGATACATGTAATAATAAGTCCTGCTATTGCCTCTCCTCTAATAAATTTAGAAGCACCATCCATAGCTCCATAAAAATCCGCCTCTTTAGCTATTTCTTCTCTTCTTCTTTTAGCTTCAGCTTCGTCTATCAACCCTGCATTTAAATCTGCATCTATAGCCATCTGTTTGCCTGGCATAGCATCCAGAGTAAATCTGGCTGCAACTTCTGCAATTCTTCCAGCACCCTTTGTAATAACTACAAAATTAATCAAAACCAAAATTAAAAATACAATAAATCCAACAATATAATTTCCTCCAACTACAAATTCTCCAAAACTTCTTATAATATGTCCAGCAGCATTAGTCCCTTCATGTCCTCTTAAAAGGATTACTCTCGTAGTAGCAATATTCATAGATAATCTAAACAAAGTGGTTAATAAAAGCAGGGCAGGAAAACCTGTAAAATCTAAAGGTTTATTAACTTCCATGGTCATAATAAGAATTAACAAAGATATAGAAAAATTCAGACTTAAAGCAAGATCAATAAGATAAGGAGGTAAAGGAAAAAGCATAATGGAAAGTAAAATGATTATTCCGATAATAGCTATAATATTATAAAAATCAAAAAATCTTTTAAGAGTTAATTCCTTTCCCATGATTTTTTCTTTATACTACTTTCTTATTTTTCAGCTTATATACATAAGCCAAAACTTTTGCTACTACCTGATAAAGATCTTCAGGAATGTATTCTCCTATTTCTACTTTTTCATAAAGCAATCTTGCTAAAGGTGGATCTTCATAAACTGGTATTTTATTTTCCAAAGCTATTTCCTTAATCTTTTGAGCAAGAAAATCTTTTCCTTTAGCAATAACCTGTGGAGCAGGCATTTTTCCTATTTCATATTTTAGAGCTACTGCATAATGAGTAGGGTTAGTTATAACTACATCTGCCTTAGGAACCTCAGCAAGCATTCTCCTGCGACTCATTTCTCTTTGTTTTTGTCTGATCCTTGATCTTACCCAAGGATCTCCTTCGGTTTGTTTAAGTTCTTCTTTTAGTTCCTGACGAGTAAGTTTGAGCTTCCTTTCTACATCCCATCTGGTATAAAGCCAATCTAAAACAGCTAAAATAGTAAGAATGAATAACAGTTTAGTAATAAAATCTTTTATAAAAACTTTAAAACTAAAAGCTAAATAAGGTATCTCTACACCAAAAAGTTTTAGGATATTATTGAGATGTTTTTCTATAATCCAATAAGATACTCCTATTATAATAGCAAGTTTAGCTAAGGATTTAAAAAGTTCAAAGAGAGCAGTGAGAGAAAATAGTCTTTTAAATCCTTCCACAGGATTTATCCTATCAAAATTGAAATTTATTGCTTCATAAGCCCAAACCCCACCTCCTGTTTGAACTAAATATACAATTATAGCTACTAAAGATACCAATATAAAAAAGGGCAATAAGATTTTATTTGTTTCTGCCAAAATATTATTAAAAAGGTTTAGAAATGTATTAATATTTAAATCGTAATAATAACTATTTAAACACTGGTTAAAAATTATATAAATTTGCTGAAAGAAGATACAACTAAGAACTAAAAAAGTAAAAAAACTTGCTCCTAATATAGCAACAGAAGAAAGTTCTCTGCTTTTAACAATTTGTCCTTTTTTTCGGGCTTCTTCACGCCGCCGGGGCGTAGGCTCTTCTGTTCGTTCCTCAAGAGGTTCCTCAGGCATACTTTAACCTCTTTTAATGAATTTTAAAATTATATTTAAACTTCTAAAATAATCTCCAAAATAAGGGTATATAATCTTTGGTAATAAAATCAGCATAAGACCAAAAAAAATTAACCCCAAACCAATAGTTAAAGGAAAACTTACAAACATTACATTCATCTGAGGTATTAAACGCCCTATTACTGCTAAACTTATATAAATAAGCATCATAAATACCATGAGAGGAGCTAAAAATTTAATTCCCAATTCAAAAATAAGTTTACTTTTCTTTATAAGAAATAGTCCTAAATTATTGTTTAAAATAAAACTTCCAGGAGGTATCTTTTCAAAACTTTGATAAATGAAATAAATGAGATAATGATGAAAATTAAATGAAAAAAATAATAATAAAAATATTATATAAATGAATTCAGAAATAATAGGTAAACTAAAACCAGAAAGGGGATCTATGGTTTGAGTAATTCCAAAACCCATTTGATAACCTACCAGTTCCCCACCCACCTGAATTCCTGCCAAAATTATTCTAAAAAGTAAAGAAATAAGAAAAATAAAAATAAAATCTGATAAAAGAATAAGAATTAATTGATAAAGGTTAGCAATTTGTGGAACTTTAAAATGTATAACAGGTGTTAAAACCAAAGCAAATATAAGAGTCATAAGAATTTTTATTTTTGTAGGAAAAAGGGTGGAACTAAAAATAGGGAATAAAAGAAACAATAGTAGTATTCTGTAAAATACTAAAAAAAACAATAGTAAATTTTGTTCTAAATTATTAAATAATTCCATAATCTACTTTATATAATGAGGAATATTTAGAATTAAGTTTTCTGTAAAAGCTGTCATTTTTTTTAACATCCATGGTAAAATCAAAATAAATACTAAAATCATAGCCAAAATTTTGGGAACAAAGGTAAGGGTCATTTCTTGTATTTGAGTAACTGCCTGTAAAACACTTATCAATAAACCCACAATTAAAGCTGTTAATAAAAAAGGAGCAGAAATTAAAATACAAATTTTTATAGATTCTTTAGCAAGCGTCAAAATTGTGGCATCTGTCATTTTTCTGACTCCTCCTTAATTTTAATGAAAACTTTTTACTAAAGACATTACCAGTAAGTTCCATCCATCTACTAAAACAAAAAGTAGAAGTTTAATAGGCAAAGAAATCATCATAGGAGGAAGCATTAAAACTCCTATAGAAATTAAAACACTTGAAACCACAACATCTATAATTAAAAAAGGTATATAAAGCAAAAAGCCTATTTGAAAGGCTGTTTTTAATTCACTTATCATAAAAGCAGGCACAAGTGTAAAAAAAGAAACATCATCAGGTGTTAAGGGACGTTTTTCCCCTCTTAATTTTATAAACAAAGCCAGATCTTTTTCCCTGGTATTTCTTAACATAAATTCTTTAAAAGGTCTCTGAGCCCTTTCAAAAAGCTGTTTTTCATCTATCTGTTTGTCTAAATAAGGAATCAAGGCATTTTCATAGACTTTTTTAAAAGTGGGAGACATGATAAAAAAAGTCAAAAATAAAGCTAAAGAAATTAAAACCTGATTAGGAGGGGTTTGCTGGGTTCCTATAGCATGTCTTAAAATGGAAAAAACAACAATTAATCTTGTAAAAGAAGTAAGCATTAGAAGTAAAGCCGGAGCTATAGAAAGTATGGTAAGAAGAATTAATACTTGTAAAATAGTAGAAACCTGTTCCGGAGTTTTAGCTGTTTGAAACCCTATGTTTATAGTAGGTAAGGTTATAGCGTAAAAACTAAGGCCTATCATCTTTTATTTCACCTAAATAGCTAAAACCTTTATCTGAATAACCTATTAAACATTTTTTTCCCTCTACTTCTATTAGCAAAAGTTGTGCCTTATAATTAATTGGTTTAATTTCTAAAATCTTTATATAATTGGATGACGAAGATTTTACACTATATTTTTTATAAAAATGTAACCCTATAGGAAACAAGCTCAAAATAAGTAAAACCACACCCAGACTTTGTAAATAATAAAACCAATCCATTTTAAGACCCTAATCTTTTGATCCTTTCTTGCGCACTTATTATTTCTGTAATTCTTACTCCAAACCTATCATTTACTATTACAACTTCACCTTTAGCCATAAGTTTTCCGTTAACATAAACTTCTACAGGTTCTCCTGCAAATTTTTCAAGCTCTATAATAGAACCTTGGTTTAATTTCAAGAGATCTCTTATTAACATTTTTGTTCTTCCAATTTCTACTGAAATCTCTAAAGGGATATCCAAAATGAATTCAAGTTCAGGGTGGACCCCTGAGCCTTTAGCTGGGCTGAGCTCTTCTAAATTAGCAGGTTGAGCTGGTACAGACTCTTTAACAGAGGTTTTGGCTTCTTCTTTAAATTTTTGCTCTTGTTCTTGTTTTTGAGATTCAGAGGACTGAGCTTCTTTAAGAGCCTCTTCCCATAAAGCCATTAAATCTTCAGGACTCATTTCTTCACTTTGAGCTTCCTGAGAAGCCTCTTGAGGAGTTTCTTGGGCTTGTGTAGCTTCTTGAGAAGACTCTTGAGGTGCTCCCTGAGATTCTTCCTGAGTGTTCTCTTGATTTTGAATTTGCTCTATGTTTTCCATCCCTTCTTTATTTTCTTCTACCATACTAACCTGCCTCCTTTATTTCATTTTCTTCTTCAGAAGTTATAAATTTTTCCACCTGAATAGCTATGTGATTTTTAAATACACCTAATTTGCCAAGAATTTTGGGTGTATCCTCTACATAAACCTCTATAGGTTCTTCAACTTTTTTATCCAGAACTATTACATCTCCTTCTTCTAAATTCACCAAGTCTTCCAAAGTAATATTTCCTTTTCCTAAAATAGCTCTTACATCCACTTTACTGTTTAAAATATATCTTTCTAAGGTCTTTTTCCAGGTTAAATCTACATATTCTTCTAATTGATAGGGTGAATACAATTTATCTTTAATAGGCTGAAGAGTACTTAAAGAATAACAGAAAAGGATTTTTCCACTAATTGATTCAAGTTCTAAATTATGCCCTGTGACCACTACTGTTTCTTCAGGCATTAATACTCTGGCAAATTGAGGATTCACTTCTCCTCTTACATATTTAGGTTTTACAGGATAAATATTTTTCCAAGCCTTTTCCAATTCTATAAAAATCAAATCAACCATTTTTTTTATAAGCCTTTGCTCAATTGGTGTAAATTCTCGTCCTTCTACTTTTATATGTTTGGTTTCTCCTCCTAAAAATCTCTCTATAAATAAAAAGGCTAAGGTTGCATCAATAACCATTAAAGCATGTCCTTTTAAGGGTTCCAATCTAAAAATGTGAATAGAGGTAGGAACAGGAATTTTATTTAAAAAATCTTTGAATCTTTCCATTTGTAAAGGTAAATTAGTAATATCAATCATTTCTCTTAATAAAGTTGAAAGTTGCATTCTTAAGCTACGGGCTAATTGTTCATTTATAACCTCTAAACCTGGTATTTTAAGCCTGGCTGAAATAGTGTAATTTTTAAAATCAAAGGGCTTAACCTCTTGTTCCTTTTTCTCCTCTGGAGTTGTATCAACTTTACCTTCTTCTAAACCGGAAAGCAGAGCATCTATTTCTTCCTGACTTAATACTTTTTCTTCCATATTTACTCCACAATATATTGAGTAATATAAACTTCTAAAACCCAATCCTCTCCTAAAGCTTCATTTATCTTTTTTAATAGATCTTTTTTAATAACCTCCTTAGCTTCAGGCTGAATTACCTCTTCAGGAGTTTTAGTACTCAAATAGGTAATAATTGCATCTTTAATTATAGGTTCCTTATTTTTTATTTCCTCTTCTGCTTTTTTATCTGCAAGAGCTAAAGCTAATCTAATTTGTATATACCTTTTACCTGTGGGATCAAAAAGATTTACTACAATAGGATCTAAATTATAAAGAACTGCTGGTTCAGAAACCTCTTTTTTTACATATTTTTTCTCCTCTCTACCTTTTTTAGATGTAAGAAAAATTACCAACCCTCCTGCTATTCCAATAATTAATAAACCTATAATCAAAAAAATTAATAATTTTTTTTTACCTCCATTCTTTGAAGCAGCCCCCTGTCCTGTTTCTTTTACTTCTTCAGCCATAGCTCCCTCCTTTTTTTATATTTTAATCAAATTTTATACCTATTTTTATTTGTATTTAAATTTAATACCGATTTTCAAAAATTTAATAATTTGTTTGTCAAAAACTTGACATTTCGTCAAAAACCATATTTAATCTCTCTATAAAGTAAAAATTGTTTTAAAATAAGTCCTTGAGAATAGCCTGTAAGTCCTTTACTTCCAATTACTCTATGACATGGATAAACCAGAGGCAAAGGATTTTTTGCCATAACTCTTCCTATAGCTCTATGAGCTTTAGGATAACCTATCCTCTCAGCAAGGATTTTATAAGTAATGACCTCTCCTATTTTTAACTGGCTAAGTTCTTTTAAAACCCTTTTTTCAAATTCTGTGAAATTTTCTAAATGGGGAATTTCTACTCTATCCTTTTCAAAATTCCAATAAGCTAAAAATGCTTCATAGAATTCTTCTACCCATTTTTTTGCTTTTATAGAACCAATTTGAAGAATTTTAGGTTCTAAATCAAAAGAGAAATTGAAACTAAGTTTAATAAGTTTACCTTCTTCATTCCAAAGAAGATAAAAAATAAAAGGAAATAAGTTTAAAATAGCTTTTTGCATTTTTGAAAATTATATTATAATAATTTGTATGAAACAAGTAAAAATAGGTAATTGTATTTTAGAAATTGTGCAAGGTGATATAACTGAACAAGATACTGAAGCTATTGTTAATGCAGCTAATGAAGCTTTAATTCCTGGAGGTGGTGTTGATGGAGCTATTCATAGAAAAGGAGGGCCTAAAATATTAGAAGAATTAAGAGCCAAATATAAAGGTTGTCCAACAGGGCAGGCTGTTATTACAGGAGCTGGTAATCTTAAAGCCAGATATGTAATTCATGCTGTGGGACCTATTTATAAGAATGGGAAAAGATGTGAACCTGAGCTTCTTGCCAATGCTTATAAAAATTCTCTTTTAAAAGCTTTAAAATATAATATAAACTCCATTTCTTTTCCTGCTCTTAGCACAGGAGCTTATGGTTATCCTTTAGAAGAAGCTGCGGAAATAGCTTTAAAAATTGTAATAAATTTTTTAAAAGAATATCAAAAACCCAAATTAGTTCGTTTTGTCCTTTGGGGAGAAAATAGTTATAAAACTTTTGAAGAAGTTTTAAAAAATCTTGTTTCTTAAACTTTTTTGTTTTTTACAAAAATATCATTTTAATTTTTTATATCAGAAGGGGAATAATCTAAAAATTAGATATAGATTCCTGAATTTTAGAGGTTCAGGAATGCCCGGGGCCGGACTCGAACCGGCACGGGGCGGAAACCCCAGCGGATTTTAAGTCCGCAGCGTCTACCAAATTCCGCCACCCGGGCTAAAACCCTTTAGACATTCATAATAATAATCTATTTTTAGAAATTAGCAAGATATTCTTTGAAATGTTTAAAAAATTTTTATTAAATTAAATTCTAAAGGTTCCATTAGCAAAAATACTTACATAAACATCAATAATTTCTTCTATATTACTTTTTTGCACACTAACGCACTCTTTAATTTCTCTAACATAGAAATAAGAAAAAAACATACCAAGAAAAGCTCTGGCAACAATTTCTGTATTAAAATCTCTTAAAATCCCCTCTTTTTGTAAACTTTTAAAGTAATCAGATAGTAAATTTACAGTACTATCTATTACATTTTCGTAAATTTTTTTAATTTGGTCAGGATATCTTTGCATTTCAGAATGCATAATTTTGATTAAATCTTTTTTGGATTCTAACAGGTTTAAGAAATTTTGAGCTATAATTTTTAAAGCTTCTATATAATTTTTATCCTGAATTTCTGAGAGAATAGCTTTTAATTTTGGAAAAAAAGAATAAGTATTTATGACCTCTTCAAAGAGGGCTTCTTTAGAAGGAAAATATCTAAAAAGAGTTACCTCTGCTACTTTTGCTTCTCGGGCAATTTCTTTAGTGGTAGCTCCTAAATAACCTTTTTTTGAAAAAAGTTTTAAAGCTGCTTCTATAATTTTCTTTTTAGTATTTTTAGCCACTTCTTTCCCTATTTGTAAGTGCTTACTAACATTATAAATGTATCATACATCCTCTTCCTGTCAACAATTACCAAAAATTACCACTTACGAAGTGGTAATATGAAGGTTTTAATTTTTCTTGGGTTTAGAAGGTAAATATTCTAATTTGGGATTAAAAATAGCATTTATAATGCTTTTTTTTACTTTATTACCCAAAGGATAAATGTGCTCTCTTAAAAAATTTTCTATAAATTTTCTCTTAGTTTGTTGAGAAAATGGACAGGGATTCTCTAAAATCTGCCATTGTTGTCTTTTTACAAAACGAGAAATTAAGTCCTTTTCTACAAAAATAAGTGGTCTTATAAGATATAACTTGCCTTTAAACATCTCCTGAACCGGTAAAATAGTTGACAATTCTCCATGATAAAACATATTAATAAAAAAAGTTACTAACATATCATCTTGATGATGTCCAAAGGCTATTTTATTAGCTCCTGTTTTTTCAGCCAATTTAAAAAGATACTTTCTTCTATGCCAGGAACATACAAAACAAGGACTGGTAATATTTTTTTCATAAACCTCCAAAGCTTGCTTTCCGCAATTGGTTCTTTCATAATAAAATTCTATCTCTAAGGATTCACAAAAATCTTTAAGCCATTCTACACCCTTTTGATACCTTTCTTCATCTCTTGGAAAATTCATATCTAAATGAACACCTAAAATTTTATAATTAATTCTCATCTTTTGACGCCACTCGCTTAAAAAATATGCCAAAACCAAACTATCCTCTCCTCCAGAAAGAGCTGCAATAATATAATCTCCTTCTTTAAGCATATCATAACCAAAAACTGCTCTTCCAATAAATCTTTTAAGTTTGTCATAGAGAGACATGTAAAAATTTTCCTCTAATCAGGAATTTTAATATGAGGATTTAAAATACCATCTGGATCAAAAACTTTTTTAAGCTTTTTCATTATTTCTATTTGAAAAGGGGAAAGCTCCCAGCTAACAAAACTCTTTTTAGTATAGCCTATCCCATGTTCTCCTGAAATTGTTCCTTCAAGAGAAAGAACCTCCTTTATAATTTCCTCCCTTACTTTCAAGGCTATTTTTTCTTTTTCAGGATTAAAAAGAATATTTACATGAAAATTTCCATCTCCTGCATGTCCAAAACAACAAATATTAAGTCCTGTTTCTTCTTCTATCTTCCTTATTCTAAATAAAAGTTCCTTCATAAATCTCCTGGGAACTACTACATCATCAGCAATCTTTTTTTCTCCTAAAATTTTCAATGCAGGAGATATAGCTCTTCTTATATCCCACAATCTCTCTATTTCTTCTTCCTCTTCTGCCTTTATATAAAAAATTCCTAAATCATTATAAAATTTTTCTACTTTTGATTTTTCTTTATCAACAGCACTTTCTTCTCCATCAAGTTCCAAAAATAAAAGAGCTTTAAAATTAGCAAAATTTTTCAATAAATCCTTTTGTTTGGAATTTAAAAGAGCTAAAAAAGTGGTTTTATCTACAAATTCTGCAGAAGCAGGAGTAACTTTATTTTTTAAAAGCTGAGAAATAATTTCCAAAGGCTTTTCCTCTTTTTTATGTGCAGAAAGAAATAAAAGTCTTTTTTCTGGTAAAGGAATAATCTTTAGTACAATTTCTGTAAAAACACCAAGGGTTCCTTCTGAACCTACAAAAAGAGGAGTAATATTATAGAATACAGCTGCTTTTAAAGTATAAGGAGCGGTTTTTAAAACTTTTCCTCCTGGTAAAACTACTTCTAAAGCTAAAACATAATCCTTGGTAGTTCCATATTTAAAACACTTAGGACCACCTGCACCTGTAGCTACATTTCCTCCTATAGTTGAATAAGCAAAGCTTGCAGGATCAGGAGGATAAAAAAAACCATATTTTTTTAAAAACTTTTTAAGATCTCCATTTAAAACCCCGGGTTCTACTATAACAATTCTCTCTTCTTCATTCAGTTCTAAAATTCTATTCATTCTACTAAAACAAAGTACTAACCCACCTTTATGAGCTAAAGGACTTCCTGTTGTTGCTGTCCCTGCTCCACGAGAAATAATAGGAACTTTATACTTTTGTGCAAGTTTTAAAATCTCTATTACTTCTTCTTTTTTTTCTGGAAAAGCAACAGCAGAAGGAATTTTTATCAAAGAGGAGGAATCATAAGAATAAGCTAATAAATCAGATTCCTTAGTAAGAACCCAATCCTTCCCAAGAAGCTTTTCTAAACTTTTTATAAATTCAAATGGTATTGGTTTTGATTTCATTTATATCATTATATTCTATACCAGGATTCTTATCAGACAATTCCTCTGATATTTCTTTTATAAGATAATTTAGCTTCATCTTTAAAGTTATATCTTTTTGCAGTTTTTGCTCCAGAGTTTTAAGATTATAAATAATTGTAGAATGCTGTTTTTGAAAAATTTGACATATTTCCTTAAGTGGTTTATTCAACTTATTTCTTAAAATATACATTATTATTTGACGGGAAGTAGATAGTTCTCTTTTTCTGGAAGAAGAAAAAAGATCCTCTTTTCCTATACCAAAAAATTTACAAGTAGTTTCTATAATTAGATCAACCTGATCTTTATCTTCTTGAATTCCCAATTCATTTACAAGTTCCTTAGCCAAGGTTAAAGACACAGGTTCTTTAAGTAAAGAAGCTCTTGCAATTAAACCTAAAACAGCACTTTCAAGCTGTCTTACATCTCCTCTTATTTGACGAGCTAAATATTCCACCACTTCATAAGGTAAATTATATCCCATCTTTTTAGCTTTATGTCTTATGATTTTCTTTCTGGTAGAAAAATCTGGAGTATTCAGTCTAATTATAAGAGCTGAATTAAGTCTTGATTTTAAACTATTATCTAATTTTTGCATCTCCTGAGGAAGTTTCAAAGAAGTAAATATTATGGTTTTTCCTTGATCAAGAAGATAATCAAGTAAAAAAGCCAGTTCATTTTGAGTATATTCTTTTCCTGCAAAGAAATGAATCCCTTCAAGAAGAAGTACATCACAGTGTTCCTTAAATTTTTCTTTAAAACTTTCTATCATACCAGAACGAAGATACTTTATCATATAATTAAGAAAATCTTGAGCAGTTAGATAATAAACTTTATTAAAACCTCTTCTAAAAAGACCATTACCTACTGCTTGAGTAAGGTGGGTTTTACCAAGACCAAAATTTCCATAAAGATAAATAAGATAACTTTTTGGTCTCTCTTCTGCTACCTGATAACATACATTATAAGCGAATTCATTACATTTACCCACTACAAAATCTTCAAAGGTATATTTAGGACTTAATCTTCTTCCAATAAGATTAACGGGATTATAGGGAAGTATAAGCTGCTCTGCTTTGGGAGTTTCACTTATAAAAAATTCAATATCTTGAATATTAAATTCAGTTAAAATTTTATTTAAAAGATCTTTATAATTTTCATTTATCCAGTTTTTAGTAAACTCATTGGGAACCTGTAAAATCAATTTTTGTTCTATTATTTCTCCTTTTAAAGAACTAAACCAGACCTTAAAAATTGCTTCAGGTAAAAGCTCTTTAATTCTGCCTTTTATCCTTTCCCAAATAATAGACATAATAATATCCCCCTACCTATTACAGGCTTTTTATTAAAAAAATGATAATAATTTAACTGAATCTTTTTAAATAAGGATAATTAAAAATTCTATTTATGCAAATTTAAAAAAAAATGATTAAAAGAAATTTTGAATTTCTATTTTAAATTTTAAAAATTACAATAAATCAATAGGTTAAATATATTGTATTTCTAAAATGCTCATTATTTCTATATCAGATAAACCTATATTTTCAGAATTCTAAAAAATTATTTTTTTAAATCTTTAACTTTTTTGTTTTTTCTTTAATTTTCTCTTTTTTTCTTTAATTTAAATTTTTAACTTTAAATGAGCAAGTTAAAAATGGGAGATTTTATCTTTTAAAACAGGCTATATATTGTAAATTGTTGATTTTTCTTAATTTCGGAGATTTTTTCAAACACATTTTTTGTCTTTCTTTACAGCGAGAATAAAAAACACAACCAGAAGGTCTAAATAAAGCACTTGGAACTTCTCCTTTTATCTCTTTTTTAAAGGGGGGTTTCTTAGAAAATGGATCAAGATGGGCTTCTAAAAGCATCAAAGTATAAGGATGATGATCAACTGAATTAAAAAATTCCTTTTTACAAATCTCTACTATTTTTCCTAAGTACATAATTATAATCCAATCAGAAAGATAAAAAACCACAGGTAAGGAATGGCTTATTAGAAAATAGCTTAAACCTATTTTTTCTTTAAAATTCTTTAAAAGTTCTAAAATCTGAGATTGGATAGTCATATCAAGGGCTGAGGTTGGCTCATCAAGCACTATTAAATCTGGAGAAACCATAAGGGCCCTTGCTAAAGCCACCCTTTGTCTTTGACCTCCACTTAAAGCATGAGGGTATTCATTTAAAACATTCTGATCAAGCCCTACTTGATTTAATAATTCTTTCGCCTTTTCCAATCCTTTTTTTTTATTATTTTCTATACAGATAAAATAAGGTTCTAACAATATATCTTTTATTTTATAGCGAGGATTTAAAGAAGAATAAGGATCTTGAAAAACAGCCTGAATTTTAGACCTAAGAGATTTATATTCCCTGCGGCTTATATATTTTAAATTTTTTCCGAACCAGAAAACTTCTCCTTTATCAGGTTTTTCCAAGTCCAAAATAATTTTCCCTAAGGTGGTTTTCCCACAACCACTTTCTCCTAAAATTCCAATAACCTCACCTTTACTAATTTTTAAACTAACATCCAAAAGAGCATAGAATTTTTGTTTTTTAAACCAGAAACTTCTTATTTCGTAACTTTTCCATACATTCTTAATTTCTACCAAAAACTGAGACATTTCCATACTTAAAGCACCTTACCCAATGATTTTTCCCTGCATTGATTAAGTCTGGATGGATATTTTTACCCTCTTTGCAAGGATTTTCACATCTTTCAAAATAACGACATCCTGAAGGCTTTTGAAGTAAATTTACAGGTGATCCTTTTAATATTTTTCTTATTTTTCCTTCTCGTGGATACGATTCTATCAAAGCTTGAGTATAAGGATGTAAAGGATTATTAAAGACTTCTTCAGTAGAGGCAATTTCTACTATTTCTCCAGCATAAAAAACCGCAATTTTATCAGAGATCCATCTAACCACTCCTAAATCATGCGAAATAAATACTATTGTTAAAGATTTTTTTTGATTTAAATCCTTTAAAAGTTCCAAAATTTGAATTTGTAAAGTTAAATCTAAGGCAGTTGTAGGTTCATCTGCTACTAAAAGTTCAGGTTCTCCTGCTAAAGCCATAGCAATCATGGCTCTTTGTCTTAAACCACCAGAAAGCTGATGAGGATAACTTTTGGCTCTTATTTCTGGTTCAGAAATTCCTACTTCTTTTAATAATTCATAAATCCTTTCTCTTCTATTTTTTGAATTTAGATTAAAGTGATGTTTTAAAACCTCTGCTATTTGTTCCCCTATGGTTAAAACTGGATTCAAAGAACTTAAAGGATCTTGTAAAATAATAGCCACTTTTTTCCCTCTAATCTTAGATAATTCTTTTTCTGATAAAGAATAAAGATCTATGTTATCAATTAAAACTTTTCCTGAATAATAGCTAACACCTGAGGGGAAAAGTCTTAAAAGTGAAAACCCTGTTAAGGATTTTCCACAACCGCTTTCTCCTAATATACCTAAGATTTCTCCTTTTTCTAAAGTAAAGGAAACCTTATCTATTAAAGGTATATTCCTCTTTTTAAGACCTATAATCAGATCTTTAACTTCTAAAAAAGGCATTCTATAAGCTCTATTCTCAAACAACCTGTTTGAGTTAAATTAGCGAGCTCAACCTCCGCTACAAGCTTTAATCTCGGCAGATAATATTTCATAAGCTGTAGCAGGTCTTGCTTCTAAAATCTCTATCTTCATAATCACTTCTTTCCCAGCTGCAGGATGATTAAAATCTGCTTTTACTTTGTCCTCTTTTATTTCCAAAACTTTAAAACTTGTTCTTGAACCATAAGGGCTTACTTCCTCATACCATTCTCCTACTTTTAGTCTTTCAGGATGCTTTAAAGAATTTATATCTATTTCTCTTATCAAATGAGGTAAATGAGGACCATAAGCAGATTCTGGAGGTATTACTAATTCTATGATATCTCCTGCTTTTTTATCAAAAATGTTTTCTTCTATTATTTGGGGAAGAGGCTCTCTTCCCAAAATAAAAGAAGTTTCATAAATTTGGGAAAACCATTCTGGAGCTTTTTCTCCCTTAAGTTTCATCTGATACTTGATTTTCACAAAAAAATCTTTTTTTACAAAGTCTTCCATTCTTTACCTCCTTAATTTATTTACTAAAAAATTTTAACACTTTCTAATAAAAATTCAAGCAAAGCCATATGAAGCCACATTTTGTTTTCAGCTTGATTCCAAACTACAGATTTAGAACCTTCCAATACCTCTTCTGTTATTTCTTCTCCTCTATGAGCAGGTAAACAATGTAAAACTATAGCATCCGGTTTAGCAAGTTTTAAAAGCTCTTTGTTAATTTGAAAAGGTTTAAAAACTCTTTGTCTTTCTTCACTTTCTCCTTCCTGTCCCATACTTACCCAAACATCTGTATTTATTACATCTGCATCTTTTATTATTTCCTTAGGATCATTTGAAATAGTTATTTCTGTTTTATATCTCTTTTTAGCTTCTTTTAATAACTCTGGATCTGGTTCAAAACCAGGTGGACAGGCTAAATAAAATTTAAAACCTAATAAAGCTGCAGTTTCTACCCAAGACTGGGCTACATTATTTCCATCTCCTATCCATACAATTTTGCTATTAAAAAGATCCTTACCCTTTTCTAAAACTGTCATAACATCTGATAAGGCCTGACAGGGATGATATCTATCTGAAAGTCCATTTATTACAGGAATAGAAGCATATTTAGCAAACTCTTCTATGGTTTCCTGTTTATAAGTTCTTAAAACAACAGCTTGAACATACCTTGAAAGAACTCTGGCAGTATCTTTTATAGGCTCACCTCTACTTAATTGTAAATCTTTATAAGAAAGATATATAGCACTTCCTCCCCATTTTATCATAGCTGATTCAAAAGAAATTCTTGTCCGGGTTGAAGGTTTTTCAAATATTAAACCTAAAATTTTTCCTACAAATTTTCTCTCCCATTTTTTATTTTTTTTCAATTCCAAAGCTCTATTTATAATTTTAAAAGTCTCTTCTTTAGATAGGTTCCAAACTCTTATAAAATGTCTTAATTTCATGACCGGCTCCTTTTTATTGAGTTTAATTTTTTATAAAATTAAATTCTAAATTTTTAATTTATTTTTAAAATTTGTAAACCCTTTTAAAATCTATTTTAAAAATTTTTCAAAATTTTTAAAATTACCTCTTAAGTTTTTTTAATTTTATCCGATAATATAGAATGAGAAGAAAAGGAGTTTACTCCTATGGAGATAAAAAAAGCTGAAATAAATATCTCAAATTTAAGTATTTCTGTTCAAAATAAGAATTTAAAAGTAATCAAATATAATAAAAATGTTGATGCTTCTCAAACCAATACCCCTTTGCCAAACAAAACTAATAATCTTTTTAAAAATTCCCAAAAAGATGACGTATTCTTTAAAAAGCTCTTTAAAAATCCTCAAAAATTAAATAAATTTTTAGAAATTTTAAATCGGCGGTTAAATCCTCTTGAAAAAGAACTTAAAGTAGAAATAGACAGAGATTTAAATATGCCTATTTTTAAAATAATTGATAAAAATACAAAAGAAGTATTAAGGCAAATTCCCTGGGAAGAAGTTATTAAATTTCTAAAAAATCTTGAAAAGCTTTTGAAATTAGAGCATATTAGAGAGGAAGATCTGAAAGGTCTTTTATTTAAAAAGGAGGTTTAGTTTTTATGGCTGATTTATATTTAAGTAATGTTACAGGGCTTTTAGATATAGATTCTATGGTTCAAGGGATTTTGCAGCCAAAACTTCAAGATTTACAGAAGCTTCAAAACAAGAAAGCTACTTTACAAGCCCAAGCAAGTGCTATAAGTAACTTTTTAGGAGCTTTGAAAGATGCTCAGAGTTTTATAGACGATTTAAATATTGATAATCTATTTAATGCAAAATCGGTTAATGTTGAAGATACTTCTATTCTTTCTGCTACTGCTTCTGATGATACTCCAAATGTAACTTTGAGTTTGAATGTAACACAACTTTCTCAAACAGAAGTATTGGTTTCTTCTCAAGGGGTTTCAGATTTAAATAATTCAATTTCTGCTTCAACTTTTACCTTAAAATACTGGACTTCTGATACAGATTATGAAACCTTTGATATAAATTTCTCTGGAGGTACTTTACAAGATCTTGCAGATACAATTAATTCATCCCAAGACAAAGTTGAAGCATCTATATTCTATGATGGAACTTATTATAAATTAATGTTAAGCGAAAAAGATGTAGGAGCCTCTACAAAAGAAACTACAGATACTTCAACTGTAATTGAAATTGTAGGATCTTTACCTACAGAATTAGGTTCTTTAAGTATCATGCAATATGCTAAAAATGCAGAGATTCAAATAGGTGATAGTGCTACTCCGGTAACAAGTCCCACTAACACTTTTGAAAATATCATCTCAGGCCTTTCTGTAACTGTTTATCAAACAGGAACAACCTCTATAACTGTAGAAGATGATCACTCTGGAATTTCTTCTACTTTAAGTGACTTTCTAAATAAATTAAATAGTATAATAGATTTGGTTAATTCTAATACTGCTAAAGGCGGTATTTTCCAAGGTAATATTATGTTTACTCAAATTAAGCCCCGTTTTTTAACTCTAATGCAACCTCTTGTTAATCTGGGAATTATTAATATAGATGATGAAGGAAAATATTCTCTCAATACTGATACATTAAACAGTGTAATTGAAAATAATTTAGAAGATTTTAAAACAGCTATCTCTCAAGTGAAAGAAAATTTTAGTTCTGATTTGGAAAATTTGATAAGCAGTTTTAATACCTATAAAACTGCCCAAGACAATCAAATAAACTATATTGATGATGAAATTGAAGAAATGCAACTTATGATATCTAAAGAAGAAGAAAGATTAAGATTAGAATTTGCTAAAATTGAGAGCCTTATGTATCAAAATGAACAATTAAGACAAAAATTGCAAAATTTTGCTGTGCCTATATCTCAAACAACACAAAACTCTTAATAATAAAAACAGGAGGTTTTTAGCTTATGTTAAATCCTGTGCAAAATTATATCGAAAATCAGGTGAAAAATACTGATCCTTTAGGTTTAATTATTATGCTTTATAATAAAGCTATTTCCTGTCTTAAGATCTCTCAAAAAGCTATAGAAAGTGGCTTGGACAATCCTGAGAATGTTAAGAAAAAAGCTGAAAATTTGGGCAAGGCTACAGAAATATTGGCTTATTTACAGGGTTGCCTCAATTTTGAAAAAGGCCAAGAGATTGCCAAGAATTTAAATGAAATTTATGATATTTTAATAAATGAATTAGTCAAAGCTAATATGGAAAATGATACAGAAATTATTTCTAAAAGTGTTACTATTTTAGAAAATCTTAAAAAAGCCTGGGAAGATATTAAATGTCAGAAAATTACAGTCTCAAAAAAGAGTTAATTAAAATAGAGTTAGCTTTAAAGCAAAACAAATTAGATCAAGCATTAGAACTATATGAAAATATTAATAAAAATTGGGAAAAATATGAAAATAACTTAAAAATAGAAGAAATTAATAATTTAATAAGATTGTTAGATTACATAGAGAAGCTTTTAAAAAATAAATATAAAAAATCCTTAGAAAATCAAAAATTTCTAAATTTAAGAAAAGCTTATACCAGATTTTAGCTTCTTCTATCTATAAAGTAATTACTTCCTTTTAGTTTTTTAGTTATATTCTTTATTTCAGCAGCTCTTGAGGCTACCTCTCCTATATGAACAAATTTACCTTTATAAACTGGAACTATAGCAATAGATACAGAAGGTAAAGAAATTTTACATATCTGCCCTTTTCTATCCTTAGCAATGAAATAACCCTTTTCTAAATGTTCAGGTTTAATAAAATAAGAAAGAGTTTTATTAAACCTATCAATAATTTCTTGAGATATTTTTTTTACTTTTTCTAAAGGTACTATAAAAACAAAATCATCTCCGCCAATATGACCTACAAAATGGTCTTCTGGAGAAAGCTCAGAAACTGTATTAAAAATTATCCTAGCTAAATTTCTAATCATTTCATCCCCTTTAAAGAACCCATATAAATCATTATAAGTTTTAAAATTATCCAGATCTACATAAGCTACTGCATGAGGATTGGGATCGTTAAGAACTTTTTCTATGGCTTTTCCAATAGAAACATTTCCAGGGAGTCCTGTTAAAGGATTATTATCTGAAATTCTTTCCAATCTTTTAAAGGCGTATTCTATTCTTAAAATAAACTCCTCTACACTTTCCATAGTGGTTATAAAATCATCCACTACATCAGCCTTTGAAAGGAGAAATTTAAAGTCTAAATCATCAATTATTACAATTAAAGGTATTATTCTAAGATTGAAATCCCTTTTTACCATGCAAAGTTTTTCAAAAGTAGAAGGATCCTTAGGATAATAATAAATTACCATAGAAGGTGGATGAAATAAAAAATTTGTTATAAAATCTTCAGCTTTGTAAAAAAATTTAAAATTGTATTTAGAACCTAATTTCTCATTTAAAAAATCCCTCCAGTGTTTAAAAAATCTATTTTTTTTTAGAATTAAATAAATTACCTTTTTATTAATCATCAAACTTCAGAAGCTTCAAGTTCTTTTCTCAATTCTTCGGTAAAAAATTTTAATTCATATAGTTTTGGTTCTAATTTTACATAGATTTCTTTAATATCTAAGAAATCCAATTTTAGAAGTTTAAACACCTTTTCATTCATGAAAGGAACTGTTTTTCTTATAGTTTTTCCGTATCCTCTGGCATTTACCAAAACATCTGCCAAATGAATTACTGCAGATTCTTTTCTAAATTGTTTAGCCTTTTCAATAGCATGATGAGATCCTACTGATTCTATAAGTCTATCAGGAAGACTCCACTGTCTCATTAAAAAAGCTCCTATTTCTGCATGGTTTATTCCAAAAATTTGCATTTCTGCTTCAAGAGGATCTTCTCCTTGTTCTACAGCTTTTAAAAGAGCTTCATATTCTTCCTTAAAACCCACTTTTTGAATAACCCTTCCTAAATCATGTAAAAGACCAGCAGTAGCGATCTCCTGGGGATCTTTTAATTCTATCTTTTCTGCAATTATTTTGGCACAAGCCGCTACACCTATGGAATGTTCCCAAAGACCTACATCCTCTTTATGGAGTATTTCAAAAATAGATGAGGTGGTTATCAATACTTTTATTACATTAATTCCCAGAAGCATAAGCGCATTTTGTACAGTACTTACTTTTTTAGGAAAGCCATAAAAAGCTGAATTAGCCAATCTTAAAACTTTAGTTGTTATAACTTGATCTCTTTCTATAACTTCTGCTATTTGTTGAATGGAAACTCTTTCATCTTCTATCATAGTATTGAGCTTTTGAACAATTGGAGGTAAAGTAGGAAGTCCTTCCATTTTTCTCAATTTTTTCCGGACTTCTCTGCGCTTTTCTGCAAGATCCATTTTTTTCTCCTTATTAACCTTTGCTATATTTTTCGTTCAAAAATTCTACTAAAATTTCTTTAATTTTAAGCAAATCAGGATCACTTACCCCTTTAAAACGATTTTCTAACTCTTCTAATTCTTCTTCTAAGGTCTTTTCCCAAGGAAGTTTTACAGGATGACCTTCTACTGTTACAAAATTCACCCCCAATTCGTAAAAACGTTTTATTAACTCCTCTGTTAATTCTATACCTTTACCACACAGAGTTCTTCCATTTGCATCTATTACTTCTTCATAGGTTTTCATACCTGGCCTAATATAAGACAAAGGTAATCTTTGCATATCTTTACCTCTCTTTAAATAACTTTATTCAAGCTATATTCTATAATTCCTTCCACTCCCAACTCCAAGAGCTGAGGAACCAAATCTCTTACCTCTTTTTCTGAAACTACCACCTCTAAAGCATACCAATCTTTGTTATAAAGTTTAGAAATAGTAGGAGCAGTAATACTTGGTAAAATATCAATAACTTTATGAAGACTTTTTTCAGGAACATTCATTTTTAATCCCACTTTTTTATAAGCATTTAAAGCACCTTTTAAAAGAGTAGCTATTTGTTGAATTTTTTTTCTTTTCCATTCATCTTGCCAAGCTTTTTCATTGGCTATAAGCTGAGGATAGGTTATTAGTAATTCATAAATTATTTTTAGACCATGCGCTCTTATAGTGGTTCCTGTTTCGGTTACTTCTACAATAGCATCACATAAGCCTTGAACCACTTTAGCCTCTGTTGCTCCCCAAGAATAGCTAACCTCTACAGGGATACCTTTTTCTTTAAAAAACCTTTTTGTAAAATTAACTAGCTCTGTGCTGATTTTTTTATTTTTAAGATCTTCTAATTTTTCAATCCCAGAACCTTCTTTTACTGCTAATACCCATCTGGCAGGTCTTTTACTTACCTTAGAATAAATCAAATCTTCCACTATAATCACCTTTGAATCGTTTTCTAAAATCCAATCTTTACCTGTTATTCCTGCATCAAGTATTCCTGCTTCTATATATTTGCTCATTTCTTGAGGCCTGCAAATTACCATTTCTAATTCCGCATCATCTACTTCAGGAAAGTAATTTCTACGATGAACTTCTATAGTCCAGCCTGCTTTTTCAAAAAGCTCAATGGTTGATTTTTCTAAACTTCCCTTAGGAATACCAAATTTAAGCCTTTTTTCCATAAACCTCCTCCGGATTGTATAGTTTTTCTTCTACAATTTTAAGATTATCTCCTTCAAGTTTTCTAAAAAAACAACTCATATAACCCATGTGGCACACAGGTCCCTTGGGTTCAGCTTTTATTAATATTGTATCTTCATCACAGTCTATATAAATTTCTTTTACTACTAAATAATGTTTAGAAGTCTCACCTTTAAGCCAGATCTTATTTCTTGTTCTACTATAAAAATGAGCTAAACCTGTTTGTAAAGTTTTCTGCCAAGCTTCTTCGTTCATAAATCCCAGCATTAAAATTTTCCCAGTCTGATAATCCTGAATAATAGCTGGAATAAGTCCCTGTCCTTTTTCAAAATTCGGCTTATACATTTAACTCCTCCAGAAGTTCTTTTAATTTAACTTCGGGGTTTTTACTTTTTACTAAGGATGTTCCAATTAAAACCCCTTTAAATCCTTTTTTGATTAAATTTTTTATTTCGCTCGGCTTATTATAACCGCTTTCTGCAATTACGGGAATATCTTTGGGAATTAAAGGAAAAATTTTTAGAGATTGGTTAATATCAACCTGTAAAGTTGTTAAATTTCTGTTATTAATTCCTATTATTTCAGCTCCAGCTTTTAAAGCCTTTTCCAGATCCTCTTCATTATGAATCTCTACCAAACTTGATAAACCGAGTTTTTTAGCATATTTGATAAGTTCTGAGAGCTCTTTTTCTTTTAAAATAGTGCTTATTAAAAGCACCATATCTGCTCCGAAAGCTTTGGCTTCTTCTATTTGCACTGGATCTAAAATGAAATCTTTTCTTAGAAGAGGTAGATCCGTAATACTTCTTATAGCAGGTAAATATTCTAAGGCACCTCTAAAAAATATTTCCTCTGTAATGACAGAAATAGCTTTAGCTCCACCTTTTATATAAGCTTCAACTAAAAATAAAGGATTAAAATCAGATCTAAAATCATCTTTTAAAGGGCTTGCTCTTTTAATTTCAGCTATTATAACAAATTTCTCCTTTTGCAAGTAATTTTTAAAATTAATAGGGGTCCTATCCCAAAAAGGCTTATAATAAAGGCCTTTTTGCTTCCTTTTAAGAATTTCATAATATTTTTCCACCAAAATCTGATTCAAAACTGGGTTGATTTTGTTTTTTTCCATATTATTTTTTATTAGATAAATTTTTTTTATCTTCTATTTTAAACTGTAGAAAAATTTTTAAAAGATGTTAATATCTTAAAAAATTTTTAATTTTTTAGTTGGAGGTAACTTATGAAAAGGACTTATCAACCCAGTCGTTTAAAAATGAAAAGAAGACATGGGTTTAGAGCCAGAATGAGAACCCGTTCTGGAAGAAGAATTCTTAAAAATAGAAGACGCAAAGGGCGTTGGCGTTTAACTGTATAAATCGGTGAAAAAAGAAGGATTATCTAAAAAAGAAAGGATTAGAAAAAATAAAGAATTTGCAAAAGTCTTTAAAGAAGGAAAAAAGCTTTGGATAAACTCTATTTTATTAATAATTTACACACCTAATGATTTAGGATACAGAAGATTAGGTATAGTGGTATCAAAAAAAATTAAAAAAGCTACTCAAAGAAATAAAGTAAAAAGGTGGATTAGAGAATTGTTTAGAAGAAATAAAGACTGGTTTCCTGAAAGTTGTGATGTAATTATTATTCCTCACCCCAATTTAATAAATTTAAGTTACAAAGAATTGTTAGAAAAAGTAAAAAGGGAACTTCTTTCTTTAAGGAGCAAATCTGATTTTTATGGTAAAGGTTATAATTAAACTTATAGATTTTTATCAAAAAGTAATTTCTCCTATATTTTCAACTTATTTAGGTATTAACTGTCGGTTTTACCCCTCTTGTAGTGAATACACCAAAGTAGCTATTAAAAGATTCGGTTTAATAAAAGGTAGTTATTTAGGATTAAAAAGAGTCCTGAAATGTCATCCTTTTTCTTCTGGAGGTTTTGATCCTGTTCCTGAAAAATTTAAAAAGGAGGAATTTTCCTAATGGAGAAAAGAGTAATATTAGCTTTGGCTTTATCTTTTTTAGTTATTTTAGGTTTTCAATTTTTATATACCAAATTTTTTCCCTCTCCAAAAATTTTTTATAATGCCACCTCTAAAGAGAGCTTTAAATATAAATCTAAGGAAATCTCTGAAAAAGTCCAGAAAAAAAGGATTGAATCTGATTTTTTTGCTTCTAATCTAAAAAATTTTTTAATCTATTTAATAGATACACCCGAATACAATGCTACTTTAATATCTTCGGGGGTTAGATTCCAGAGTTTTAAACTCAAAAAGTATTTTATAGATAAAAAGAAAAAAAAGCCTGTAGAATTAGTTTCTGCTTCTTCAGAATCTTTACCATTGGAGATTTATCTCAGCAGTAAACCTGAATTAGCTGTAATAGGTTACAAAGGTCCTGAAACTAAAAAAATTGTTGTTAAAAATACCAATAATAAGACAGTATCTTTTATTACAAATTATCAGAACATTGTATTAGAAAAAACTTTCACTTTTAAAAAAAATTCTTATTATATTGATATGAAAGTCACACTCATAAATAAAAGTAAAAAGAATTTGAAGGATAATTTACTTATAAGAGGTGTATTTTCTCCTTTTGTAGATGGCACAAGATATGTTTTTAAAGGTCCTTTTTATTATACAGACCATCTGAATGAGGTAAAGATTAAAAATCATTTAGAAGAATTTGTAGGACCTCTTAAATACATAGGATTTGAAGATAATTATTTTATGGTAGCAGTAATTCCTGAGAATATGAGTAATAGTACTTTTAGAGCCACTTTCAGAAATCTTAAAAAGAATACTCAGGAATTTATTTTATGGTTACCTACTTTTGAATTGAAAACAGGAGGAAAAATAAGCTATAAATTTAAGCTTTACATGGGGCCTAAAAAGCTTGAAGAAATGCAAAAAGAATATCCTCTTTTAGGAAAAGCTTTATATTTTGGGATATTTGATTTTGTGGCTAAACCTCTTCTTTATATTTTAAAATTCTCCAATAAATTTACCCATAATTTTGGATGGGATATTATTATAATAACCATTCTTTTAAGAATTCTTTTCTTTCCACTTAATCATATAAGTTTTAAGAGTATGAAGAAAATGCAAGAACTTCAGCCTATAATTCAAAGACTTAGAGAAAAGTATAAAGATGATCCCCAGGCTTTGAATCAGGAAATTATGAAAATTTATAAGACTTATAAAATCAACCCCTTTTCAGGATGCTTACCTATTTTTATTCAAATTCCTGTTTTCATAGCTTTTTATAAGGTATTATTGATGGCTATTGAATTAAGACATGCTCCTTTTATGTTATGGATAGATGATTTAAGTGCTCCTGAAAGACTTTATTTAGGAAACTTTCATATTCCTTACTTAGGTGGAATTCCTTTATTAACTATTTTAATGGGTTTTTCCATGTATTTACAGCAGAAACTTTCTCCTTCCTCTCCTGATCCTTTTCAGCAAAAACTTATGCTTTTTATGCCTGTATTTTTCACTATATTATTTGTTAACTTTCCCTCAGGATTAGTTCTATATTGGTTTGTAAATAATATTTTATCTATTGCGCAACAATATTTAACTCTTAAATTATCAAAAAAATAATCTGAGAGGTGGGGGCTATGATTTTAGAGAAAGAGTTTGAAGGAAAAAGTTTAGATCAATTAGTTGAGGTTGCCTGTCAAGAGTTGGGGTGTGTACCTGAAGATCTTGAACTTGAAATTCTTGAATTTAGTACCTCTTCTGGTCTTTTGGGAATTCCTGGTAAAAAAATTAGAATTAAAGCCAGAATCAAACCTGACAAACTGCTTTCTGAAAGAGCTAATCGTGCTGTTACTTTTTTAAAAGAACTCTTTTATTATGCAGATTTAAATATTGAAACAAAAACCAATCTTTTAAGAGACCAACTTCAAATAGAAATTTTATTAAGTGGTGAAGATGTAAAATATTTTATCCAAAACGGGGCAGAACCTTTATCTGCTTTAGAGTTTTTAACCAATAAAATTGTTGCTAAAGCCTTAGGTGTAGGACCTAAAATTGTCCTTAAGCCTGAAGGAATTAATATTGAAAGAGAGAAAAAATTAGTAAATGCCGTTAAAAAAGCCATTCAAAAAGTAAAATCCACAAAAGAGTCTCAGGTAATAAAAGTAGGTTCCCAAAGAGAACAAAAGATTGTTTTGAATTTGATTAAAAACGAAAATAATATAGGATATACTATAGAAGGAGAAGGAAAACAAAAAAGAATAATTTTAACTTTTGAAAAAATCTAAAAATGAGGGGGAAATAATTCCCCCCTTTAAATTATGCAACCTAAACTTTACACAGAAGATACTATTGCTGCTATTGCCACCCCTCCAGGTAAAGGCGCAATTGGTGTAATTAAAATAAGCGGAGAGGAAGCATTTTCTATTCTTAAAAAAATCTTCAAACCTTTTAAACCCCGTGAGAAATTTGAGTCTCATAAACTTTATTATGGATTTATTGTAAATCCAAGGGATAGTAAAATTATTGATGAGGTTCTTGTAGTTTATATGAAAAAACCTAAAACTTATACCAGAGAGGATGTAGTAGAAATCTATGCTCATAGTGGTTATTATATTTTAAAAAAAATTTTAGAATTAGTATTTTTTGCAGGCGCCAGACCTGCTCAACCAGGTGAATTTACCCTAAGGGCTTATTTAAACGGAAGAATAGATCTTTCTCAAGCTGAAGCTATTCAGGAATTAATCTATGCCAAAACCGAAACTGCTCTTAATTTGGCTTTAAATAATCTTTTGGGTAAACTTTCTGAAAAAATAAATATTTTAAGAGAAAAACTTATGGAAATTTTAGTGCAAGTGGAAAGTGCTATAGATTTTCCTGAGGAAGATATAGAAATTCTTGAACCAGAAAATCTTTCTATCAAAATAAAAAAGGAAATTTTACCCATTATAGAGAGTTTTATTAAGAATTATGAAGAAGGAAAAATTTATAAAGAAGGAATAAGTTTAGTTATAGCAGGGAAACCTAATGTAGGTAAATCTTCTCTTATGAACGCCCTTCTTAAAGAAGAAAGAGCTATTGTTACTCCTGTTCCTGGAACCACCAGAGATTTTCTGGAAGAAGAAGCCACTATTGAAGGACTTCCTGTAAAACTTATTGATACAGCTGGACTTAGAGAAACTGAAGATATAGTAGAAAAAATTGGGGTGGAAAGAGCCAAAAAGAAATTTAAAGAGGCGGATTTAATACTTTTTTTGGTAGATGTAAGTAAACCCCCTTCTGAAGAAGATTTTCAAATTTATCAGGAAGTAAAAAATTTTCCTCATTTAGTTCTTTTGAATAAAATTGATATTATTCCTAATTATTTAGAAATCTGGAAAGAAAAACTTTTAGAATGGAAAATTGAGAATTTCTTGGAAATTTCTGTAAAAGAACATATTAATCTTGATAAATTAACCAAAAATATTTTTGAAAAAATAACCTCTGAAAGAGCTACAGAGATTCCTGAAATTGTTCCTAATTTGAGGCAGAAATTGGCTTTAGAAAAGGCTAAAGAATTTTTGCTTAATGCTCTAAAAGAAATTGAAAAACCTAATCCCCTACCAGAACTTATAGCCATTGAAATAAGAGGTGCTTTATCAAGCTTATCAGAAATAATAGGAGAAGTTACTACCGAGGATCTTTTGAGCCAGATTTTTTCTACTTTTTGTATTGGGAAATAAAATGTATGCTTTAAGCATAGCCGGTTTTGATCCTACAGGAGGGGCTGGAATTTTAGCTGATACAAAAGTTTTTTCTCTTTTAGGAATTAAGGGAGGGGGAGTCCCTACTACCCTTACTCTACAAAGTACTTCTTCTTTCCAGAGCTGGGAGCCTGTTAAACCTGATTATTTAAAAACTGCTCTTGAGCTTATCTTCTCTGATTTACCTGTAAAAGGTGTAAAAATAGGTATGATAGGAACTTCTGAAAATTTAGAAATAATAAGTTTCTTTTTAAAAAAATTTAGACATCAGCTTTCTTACATTGTTTTAGATCCCGTTTTAAAAGCAACCCTTGATCATCCCCTGTTTTTTTCTAAAGATTTTTTAAATATTTTAAAAACTAAAATACTGCCTTATATAGATTTTATAACTCCTAATCTTTATGAAGCATCTGTTTTAACTGAAAGAAAAATTAAAAACCAAAAAGATATAATCAAAGCAACCCAAGATTTGCTAAAATTAGGATGTAAAGGTGTTATTATAAAAGGATATACTACAAAGTATTTTATTTATGATTATTTTCATACTCCCAGAGAAAGTTTATTTTTAAAAAAGAAAAAATTGTCTATAGAATTTCATGGAACAGGCTGTGCTTTTTCTTCAGCTTTTCTTTGTTTTTTACTTAAGGGTTTTTCTTCTTTAATATCTTTTAAAAAAGCTAAAAATTGGTTATATTTATATCTTAAAAAAGGAGCAGAAGAAAAAACAGGGGGAAAGTTATGGCTATTTCTTTAGAAGAAGTGCTAAAAATAGCTCATCTTTGCAGACTTGAATTTGCAGAGGAGGAAGCTAAAAAATTCTCTGAAGAGCTCTCTAATATTTTAGATTACTTTAAAAAACTTCAAACTCTTGATACTAAAGAAATTCCTCCTACTTTCCATGCTGTAAAACTTAAGACACCTTTTAGAGAAGATGAAGTTCAGTCTTTTTTAGACATAGATGACATTCTTAAAAATGCCCCTGAGCTAAAGGAGAATATGATAGTTGTCCCCAAGGTGGTTAAAGCTCCTTAAAAAATTTTTTAAGAAAGGAGAGCAAAATGGCAAGCATAGATTTAACTGAGTTAACTATTACTAAGACATTAACCCTTTTGGAGGAAAGAAAAATTAGCAGTGTGGAGCTGGTAGAAGAAACTTTCCGTCAGATTAAGAAGGTGGATCCAAAGGTAAAGGCTTTTTTACATCTTAACGAAGAAAAAGCAATAGAAGAAGCAAAAAAAGCTGACGAATTAAGAGAAAAAGGAGTAAAAGGAAGGCTTCTTGGTATTCCTATTTCTATAAAGGATAATATATGCATAAAAGGTCTTCCTACTACTTGTGCCTCTAAGATCTTAGAAAATTTTATTGCTCCTTATGATGCTACAGTTATAAAAAAGCTAAAGGCTGAGGGAGCTATTTTTATTGGTAAAACCAATCTGGATGAATTTGCCATGGGCTCTTCTACAGAAAATTCTGCCTTTTTTCCAACTCATAATCCCTGGGATTTGGAGAGAGTTCCTGGAGGATCTTCAGGGGGTTCTGCTGCAGCAGTAGCAAGTAGAATGGGACTGGGATCTCTTGGTTCTGATACTGGAGGTTCTATAAGACAACCTGCTGCTTTTTGTGGGGTAGTTGGTTTTAAACCTACCTATGGAAGGGTCTCCCGTTTTGGATTAGTTGCATTTGCCTCTTCTTTGGATCAAATAGGACCTTTTGGTGTAAATGTAGAGGATACAGCACTTTTATTACAGATTATTTCTGGACATGATCCTAAAGACTCAACCTCAGCACCTTTTGAAGTGCCTGATTATATTGAATTTATAAAAGATAACGAAAAAACATCCTATAAAATTGGACTTCCAAAAGAATATTTTGAAGGATCTACAGATAAAGAAATAACTCAAATAATAGAAAATTTGATAAATAAACTCAAGAAGAAACATACTATAAAAGAAATAAGCCTTCCTCATACAGAATATGCTGTAGCAACTTATTATATCATTGCTCCTGCTGAGGCTTCTTCTAATTTAGCACGCTATGACGGAGTAAAATATGGATTTAGAGCTGAAGCTAAAAATCTAATAGAAATGTATAAAAAATCCCGTGCTTTTGGTTTTGGAAAAGAAGTAAAAAGAAGAATTATGCTTGGGACTTATGCTCTTTCTGCTGGATATTATGATGCTTTTTATTTAAAAGCTTCCAAAGTTAGAACTCTTATCACTCAAGATTTTCTTAAAGCTTTTAAAGAAGTTGATTTAATCTTAACACCTGTTACACCCACTCCACCTTTTAAAATAGGAGAAAAGATCTCTGATCCTTTACAGATGTATCTTTCTGATATATTTACTATTCCTGTTAATTTAGCAGGAGTTCCTGGTATAAGTTTACCGATAGGCTTGACTTCTAATAATCTGCCTATAGGTTTACAGATTATAGGACCACATTTTAAAGACGAATTAGTTTTAAGCTTAGCTTATCAGATTGAAAAAGAAGTAAATACTAAATTTATTCCTCCTGTGGTAAAAAATAGTTAAAAAATTGGAAGATTTTATGAAAAAAAAGGCTTTAGGAAAGGGTTTATCTGAACTTATTCCTGAGATAGAAAAAGAAGTTTTTATCAACAAAGAAGAGTCTCAAGAAAGTTTTGTTAATTTTGTTCCTATAGAAAATATACTTTTTTCACCCCTTCAGCCTCGTATTACTTTTAAAGAGGATGAATCCTTTGAAGAACTTGTTAAATCTATAAAAGATAAAGGAGTTTTGCAACCAATTTTGGTAAGAGAAAAAGGAGGAGGTTTTTATGAATGTATAGCAGGAGAAAGAAGACTTAGAGCAGCTCAGAAAGCAGGTTTAAAGAAAGTTCCTGCTATTATAAAAAATCTTAATGATGAAGAAGTTTTAATTGTAGCTCTTATTGAAAATCTACAAAGAAAAAATTTAAATCCTTTGGAAGAAGCTTTAGGATATAAAAACCTTATAGAAAAATTTGGTTATACTCAGGAAGAGGTAGCTGAAAAAGTAGGCAAAGATAGAGCTACAATTGCTAATCTTCTTCGTCTTTTAAAGCTTCCCAACTTAATTCAGGAAGATTTAATGGAAGAAAGACTTACAGTAGGTCATGCCAAAGCCTTACTTTCCTTGGATTCAGAAGAAAAACAAATAGAGATAAGAAATTTAATTTTAAGAAAAGGACTTTCTGTAAGAGAAACAGAAGTTTTAGTTACTAAACTTAAAGAAAAAAAACCTTCAAAAAAAACTAAAGAACCTGATCCTGATTTAATTTATTTATCTGAAGAACTTAGTAAGTTAGTAGGAACTAAAGTTGAGGTTAAAACTAAAAAGAAAAAAACCTATTTTATTTTTGAATTTGATGAGCTGGAAAGAGCTGAAGATTTTATTGAAACTTTAAAAAAGCTTTTCAATTTGTAGTTATTCTAAATTATAACATCTCGGAAGTGTCAATTTGTTCTTTTAATACTTGTCTTTTACAATTATATTCTTATTTTTTATAAAAAATTCCTTGAAAACTTTCATAAGGAGGGGAATCATGCGTATAGCGCAAGTTTCTCCTCTTTATGAAAGTGTTCCACCAAAACTTTATGGAGGAACAGAAAGGGTTGTTTCCTATCTTACTGAAGAATTGGTAAAATTAGGACACGAAGTAATTCTCTTCGCAAGTGCAGATTCTCAAACCAAAGCACAATTAATCCCTGTTTGCCCAAAGGCTTTAAGACTTGACTCTAATACTAAAGATCCTATAGTCTGGCATCTTTATATGTTTGAAGAAGTTTACAAAAGAGCTAATATGTTTGATATTATTCATTTTCATACAGAATATCTACATTTGCCTTTAGCAACTCGGCATTCAACACCATTTGTAAGCACTTTGCATGGCAGATTAGATCTTCCAGAATATAAACCTTTATTTAAAATTTTTAAAGATGCCCCTTTTGTTTCTATATCTAATTCTCAAAGGAAACCTTTACCTTGGCTAAATTGGCAAGCAACAGTATATCATGGCTTACCTGAAGACCTTTATAAATTCTATCCTGAATCAGAAAAATATTTGGCTTTTCTTGGAAGGATTTCTCCTGAAAAACGACCTGATAGAGCTATTGAAATAGCCGAAAAATTTGGTATGAAATTAAAAATTGCTGCTAAGGTTGACAAAGCAGATGAAAACTATTTTAATGAAATAATAAAACCAATGTTAAAAAATCCCTGGGTAGAATTTATCGGAGAAATAGGGGAAAAAGAAAAAAATGAATTTTTAGGAAATGCCTATGCCCTAATTTTTCCTATAGATTGGCCTGAGCCTTTTGGGTTGGTGATGATAGAAGCTTTAGCCTGTGGAACCCCTGTAGTAGCATGGAATTGTGGTTCTGTGCCAGAAATTATAGAAAATGGAAAAACTGGTTATATAGTAAATAGTATAGAAGAAGCTATAAAAGCCTTGGATAATATTTCATCTATAGATAGAAAAGCTTGTAGAATATGTTTTGAACAAAGGTTTACTGCAAGAAGAATGGCAGAAGATTACTTAAAAGTATATAAAACTCTGGTTAAAGAGGAAATCCTTCTCGAGGTTGTATAAATATGGAAAACTCTATTACAGAAACTTATACTCTTAAACATGAGGAAAGTTTTGCTATTTTTGATTCCTTAGGGAATATTGAATCCAAAGGTTTAGGAGAACAAGGCATTTATTATAAAGGGACCAGGTTCCTTTCCAAATATGAAATGTTTATCTGTAAAAAAAAGCCTTTGCTTTTAAGCTCAGCAATAAAAGAAGATAATTCTGTTTTTACAGTAGATCTTACAAATTTTGATATCTTAAATAAAGATAAAGTGGTTATTCCTCAAGGTAGTATTCATATCTGGAAAAGTAAATTCTTACATAAAAATTGTTGTTATGAAAAGGTATATTTGAAAAATTTTTTTATTGAACCTGTTGAAATTGAATTATCTTTTCATTTTGAAAGTGATTTTGTAGATATTTTTGAAATAAGAGGATTTAAAAGAAAAAGAAGAGGGGAAATATTTCCTCCACAAATAAAAAAAGACCAAATTGACTTTATTTATAAAGGGATTGACAATAGAAAAAGAATTACTGAAATTTCTTTTTCTCAATCACCGGATTTTATTTCTCATGATAAGGCTATTTTTAAAATAAAACTAAAACCTCAACAAAATTTTACTTTTTATCTTATTATAAAATGCTTTATAGAAGGGGAAAAATCTAAAAAACTTTCTTATAATCAGGCTTTGTTTTTGATAAAAAAGCGTTTAAAAAAATGGGAGGATTGTGCCTGCAAAATATATACTTCTAATGAACAATTTAATCAATGGCTAAAAAGATCCTGGGCTGATATAATAATGCTTATTAGTAATACTTATTATGGTCCTTATCCTTTTGCAGGAGTTCCTTGGTTTAATACCCCTTTTGGCAGAGATGGAATTATTACAGCTTTAGAGTGTTTGTGGATCTGTCCTGAAATAGCAAAAGGAACTTTGGCTTTTTTAGCAGCTACACAGGCAAAAGATAATGATCCTGAAAAAGATGCACAACCAGGTAAAATTATCCACGAAATAAGAAAAGGTGAACTGGCTACAGCTGGAGAAATACCCTTTTCCTGGTATTATGGAAGTGTAGATGCAACTCCTCTTTTCATAATTTTAGCAGGTTATTATTTGGATCGCACCGGTGATTTAGAATTTATAAAAGATATCTGGCCTAATATTAAATCAGCTATAAAATGGATAGATGAATATGGAGATCTGGATAAAGATAAATTTATAGAATATATCCCTTCAGAAATAGGTTTAACTAATAAAGGTTGGAAGGATTCAGAGGATAGTGTTTTTTATAAAGATGGAAGGTTAGCAAAGCCTCCTATTGCTTTGATAGAAGTTCAAGGATATGCTTATAAAGCTAAAAAAGAAGCTGCTAAGATTGCAAGAGCTTTGGAGATAAAAAATTTAGCTTTAAAATGGGAAAAAGAGGCAGAAGAATTAAAAGAAAAAATAGATAAAGCTTTTTGGTGTGAAGATATAAATTTTTATGCTTTGGCTTTAGATGGAGAGAAACGCCCTTGTAAAGTAAGAAGTAGTAATCCAGGGCATCTTCTTTTTTGTGAAGCAATTCCTTTAAATAAAGCTAAGGAAATTTATAATTCTTTTTTTGAAAAACACTTTTTTTCAGGTTGGGGTATAAGAACACTTTCTTCTTTAGAAAAAAGATATAATCCTCTTTCTTATCATAATGGTTCTATATGGCCTCATGATAATGCTATTATAGCCTATGGACTTTCTTTGTATGGTTTTAAAAATGGTACTTTAAGAATTTTAAAATCTTTATTTGAGGCAAGCACTTTTTTCAAATTACATAGAATTCCTGAACTTTTTTGTGGATTTCCCAGAAGAGCTAATGAAGGACCTACTCATTATCCAGTAGCCTGTCATCCTCAAGCATGGGCTGCAGGAAGTGTCTTTTTAATTCTACAGGCCTGTTTAGGACTTTATATAAAAGATAACATTGTTTTTTTTAAAAAACCCTCTCTTCCTAAATTTCTTGAAGAAGTCTGGATTAAAGATTTAAAAGTAAAAAATGGAAAGGTGGATTTGTATTTTAAAAAATATGGCGAAGATGTAATAGTAAATGTAATTGATAAAAAAGGAGAAGTAAAAATCTTTATAGAAAAATAAATATTTTTGAGCTTTATATATTTATAATCTTCTTACTGCCATTCCACAAGCGCCACTATACCTCCAGAAACAATCTTTTCACCTTTCGGAAATTTTTTAAAGAAAATATTAAATCCTTTTAGAGCATCTTCGCAAAAATAGACCTTAACTCCTTTTTCAAGAGCTTCTCTGAAAAGGGCTTCAAATCTGCTAAAATCATTAAAAACGGTTATACCTTCAAAATTAGCAAAAATTCTTATCTTAAAATTTTTTCCTTCTTCCATCGCAAGCACAGAATTTTTAGTAATCTTTAAAACAGGTTCAAACCTCTTAGAATCTGGAACATGTATAAGAAGTTTTAAATCAGCCATAATAGCCTTATCCTCAAATTTTGTATATTTTTATTTTATTAATATATTCTTCTTATGAATTCTAATTTTATAATTTATAAACCACTTTGTCAAATTTCAATTCTTTTAATAATCTTGAAGAAGTTACTCTTGAGGATTTCATTCGTGAGGCTACTTTTTTCCACGCAAGTTCTCGTCTCCGCCCACATCTAAAGTCCATTATGTTTTTAATCTTCTTACTTCCGATATTTCTCACCAGTTGCCCCCTACAAAATAAGGAGGGGGCAGAAGAGCCTAAATTACCTTCCCACCTTTCTTTGACCATGTAAAATAAATGATCTTATAGAATTTATTTTTGAGATTTTGGGTTCTGACCGGGAACTTTTTACTAATACGCAAATTTTCAAGTGCACTTCTTATGAAGCTTTTCGTCAAAAGTTAATACTTTCCCTTTTTTGTTTTTGGCTTTTATACAAAGAAAACAGTCAAGCAAGCTTAATCCACGGCTTTCAATAAATAATTCAAAAGCCTCTAAAAGCACTTCTTTATCTTTATTAATAACTCCCTTATACAAAAGAAGGTTCTTCAAAGCATCTGCAGCTTCTTTATCAGGAATTTTGTATGTTTTTGTAAGAACATAAAAAGTTTCTAGTAAAACTTCCGAAAGTAAAATAGCTTTCTGTGTTCCATTCTTTAGATATTCAAAAAATGGATAAATTTCTTGATACTGCTTTTCATTGTCAGCTAAAAGATAGCGTAAAATTACATTAGTGTCTGGAAAAATCACGGTACTCATTTGCTACTTTTTCCCATGCATGCTCCCGCTCTTCTTCAAAAGATAGGCTTTTTTTAACATATTTTTTGAAAATTCCTCCTACATCTTTTACCGGTTCAATAATAACCTTTCCTTCTATAATTTTAAATTTAATCAAGTCTGTCCCTAAAACTTCACGAATTTTTTTAGGAATAGTAACCTGTCCTTTAGAAGATATCCTTACCAATCTCTCCATTTTTTACTCCAAATTAAAATTTCTACTTTTTATTATAGGTAAAGAAACTTAAAAATCAAGAGCTAAAAATCTTTAATTCTTCAATCGACCCAAGAGCTCTGCTTTTTTCAAATATTCTATTCCTTTTTTACTAATTTCCCAGATGCCTTTAGGAAAATCAGAGTTTAAAAGACCTTCTTGAACCATTGTGTTTCTGCACCACTGAGCTGTATTTTTCCAGCGGACTGTATTATTAAAAGATAAAACTTGATAATCGTATTCGTTTAATTTGTCTTTCATTTAGCTTGAGCCTTTGCTCTTAAAAGTTTATCTTTTTCCCACGGTAAAAGAATGTCAATTAAGGCGAGTGCTCGTGAGCGGCTCATAAATCAAGAACTAAACAGCTTCCGATACGTATTATTATAGCGCCCAAATTGATCTATAACATCCTTACCAAATTGAACCAGGTTGAGAGGCATATTTAAAAGTTTTTCTTTTTTACTTCTTTTACTATTTTTTCTACTGTATATTTATCCTGCCATTTATGTCTATCTTTAGTATAATCACCTTCTCCTATTTCAAACTCTTGAATAAATCTTATAAAATTTACTATTCCTAATTCCTTAGCTAATATTTTATAACCTTCCTTATGAATCTCTATTCCTGTTTTGTAATTAACTATCTTCTCCATAATATACCTCTTTTAACCATTCTAATGGATTTTTTATTTCTATTTTTAAATCTCTTATCTTGTTTGCTTTCTTTAAAAAAGCTTTATCTACAGTGAGAAGAATATCTGCTCCCCATTCTGCACAAGCTAAGTGTAAAGCATCAAAAGATTGAATTCCTGAACTTTCAAAATACTCTGCTCTGGTTTCTATTTCGTCATTTATTTTTATTACTTCTTGAGCAAGCTGTTCTAAAATTTTTAATTTTTCTTTTTTTAAAATATCTGGAGTTTTTTCTATTTCAAATTTTAAAACTTCACTTGATACTAATGTAAAAACTCCTTGTTCGCATAAAGATAATATAATTTTTATTGCTTCAGCTTCAAGATGAATAATAGGATTAGTTTGGTCATCAAAAGGTCTATTTAAACAACAGCAATCCATATAAATTTTCATTTGTTTTTTCCTTTTAAAACGGATTATAAATTAAAAATCTTTATTTTTCAACTTTATATAACAAGCTTTATATTCTTTCCATTTAATCGCTTTAAAAATTCTAAAACCTCGGGAAATTCCCCCTAGGCGATTGATTAAAATCATTCATCCCTTGGTAAAATATATCTAAAAAGGGAGGTGGAAAATGGAGAGTGTAAAACACATGGACATTATAACAGATGAAAATAAAGCTGAAAAGTTCTTGAGAGAAAAAGGAATCTTGAAAACATTCATCAGCTGTCCCTACTGTGAAACCCAGCAACTATGGAAAAGTAAAAAGAAACACCTACAAATGCTACAGGTGCAAAAGAGAATGGAGTACAAGAAAAGGAAGCATCCTTGAAAAAAATAAAAGTAAGCTTCTCAAAATTTCTCTTAGCCCTGAAATTCTTTGAGCTTGAAGTGCCAGTTCTTTTGCTCTTTCCTTTGTATTTGAAAGAGCTTGAATTCAGGTATAATAAAAGGAGCAGTGATTTGTATAGGGAATTACTGAAAGTTCTCAGGGGTGGATTAAATTAAGGAATCGCTTTTTTAAATTAACCCGAAAGCTTTGCTTTTTCAAATATTCTATTCCTTTTTTACTAATTTCCTAGATGCCTTTAGGAAAATCAGAGTTTAAAAGACCTTCTTGAACCATTGTGTTTCTGCACCACTGAGCTGTATTTTTTTATTTCAAAGGCAGCAAATACTTCGTTCTTAATCATGTTGCCTCTTTATAGTCTTGTTTTTGATAAAATATGGCTCCCATGTATTGTTTTATGGTTGTAATTTTTAAATCTAAATGTTTACCTTTAAATGCTTTTGTAAGGTAGTTTATAACCACTCAATAAACTTCTTTGCGTTCTTCTTCGGTTAAGCCGAGGGCGTTAAAAGAGATGGCATCAAAGGCGGTAGTGATTGGATAAATGATTAAACTTACTATCATTTTTTGGTTTTAAGAAAAATTTAAAATATTTTTAAGAGCTGTTTCTATATTATCAATCCAGTATTTTTTATATTCGTTTTGAGGAATACGGTGGGTATCACGGGTATAATAGAAAAGGAATATTTTCACAAATTCGTTTCCATACCTAAATTCTTTTCCCTCTAAAATTTCTTTATAACCCTCAATTTTTCTATCAGCATCCCTATACTCTGTGCCTTTTGGGTCAATAAATAAAATACAATATCTGTTTGAATTTTTCGGCTTTAACCAAAAGATAAAGTCAGGTTTGAAATGGGCTATTTTGTTTTCATTGGGACTGTAATAGGGAATATAAACTTCATCAAGATGTTCATTAATTTTGGAAAATACCCACCATTCAAACTCCTTAAATATATTATCTTCCCTGCTTAAGTATTTTTCAAGATGTTCTATAAATCTCACCTCACTTTTTGTTTTTATTATGTGAGTTATGTATTGAATTTTTTCCTCTTCAGTCATTACCATAGGAAGATAGTAGTGGTTCATAATATATTTTATTTTAATTTTTTTATCATCTATTTCAAAGATTTCTTCTTTTTTCAATTCTTGTGATTTTTTAATATATTCCTCTGGGGGTATTTTACCATACTGAGATGTTAATTCTTTCAATAGTTTAGGATAATTTTTAACTTTTTCAATTTCTTTCTTCAGTTCATCTATTTCTTCTATGTAAACTTTTATATTTTTAAAATGTTTTATTTCATTTTCAAGTTCTTTAAGTCTATCAACTTCTTCAGGGACAATACTGAAATAGTTAAATATTCTTTGAATGATTAAATCTACATTTCTAAAACTTTTATTAGTCTCAATTCTGTAATATTTGTTTTTATCCTGAAGACTCTGTTTTAAAATTTTTATCTTTTCCGGCTCAGTATTATATCGCAGAAGTAAAATCCTATCATCATCTAAAAAATCTATAAATCTTTTAAGTAGCTCAAAATCCTCTTTTGAAATTCCAAATTTAGCAATTTCTCTTTTTTTTATTAGAAGATAATCTACTTCTCTATATTTGGGTATTAAAAGTTTTTTATTTTTAGCATAATCAGCAATTGTAAATAAAGTGCCTATTAATTCTTCTCCCTCTTTTTTTGCCTGAGTTTTTAATTCTTTTATAACTGCTTTTATTGCATTTCTGTTTGTGCCGAATATAAATAATGTCTCCAAAGGTAAAACAAAATCTTTAATTTTTTTGTATAATCCCTCATCTATTTCTTTGTTGTTGTAAAGGAATTTTATTCTTTTTCTTTTATTTTTTATTGGCCCAATTCTTACACCTCTACCTACGGATTGCAAAATAAATTTTTTTGCATCGGCTCCTGTTCCTATGTTTATAAACATTATTACATTAGGCCGGTTGGAATCCCAGCCCTCATAAAAACTTCGTGAACCCATTAAGATATTAATATCTGAGTCATCCCTGTTTAAAGTTTCAAAATATCCCTCGTCATCAAATCTTTCATTTATCTCATATCCCGAAAATTCTTCTCTAAGCCATTTTGAAATATCACCAATTTTTATTAGAGCAAATGGTTTATCTGCTGTTTTCAACTTGAAAGCCATCTGTTTCTTATCAGAGGGTCTGATTAAAATTTCTATTCCTCCTGTTGAAGAGGAATTAAAAACACACTTTAAAATGTCCTCAAATTTTATATTTTTAAATGTATCTTCATCAATTTTTAGATTTTCCTCTTCAAACATAAATTCTGGTTCTTTTTTTAATTCCTCCCAGAGTTCATTTATTGCAGAATTAAGAATACTTTCATTAATTTCTCCTTTTCCTATTTTTTCTATTTCTCTGAAAAATAACTTCAAATCTGCATCTTCTATATTTACAGAATTTACAAGAGTAATGAGTAGGGGTTTATGATAAAGTTTAAACTCGTGTCTGGATAATTTTTCATAAAATTTCTTTACATAAGTTAAAAGAATTAAGGATTTCAAAACTATTTTCTGCTTTTCTTCTGAATTGTAATCCTCGTATTTTTCTTTCCTGTCTCTGAAAGCCCTTACTTCCTGTTCAAGAATAAGAATATGTTTCCCGTATCCCCCTTTTACATAAGATGAAAGATTGAATTCAAAAGCTGTGGTTATAACATCTCTTGGATCTGTGAATGTGGCTGAGAAATTGAATAAAAATCCATTCCTTGAAAGAATAGAGTAAATGTGCTGTCTTTTAGATTCCTGTTTGTCTCCTTTATGAGCTTCATCAAGGAAGATATACCATTTTCCATTATTATCATAATTTTTGAAATCAATTATCTTATCTTTTTGTTCATCACTTAAATTATCAGAGCGATAATAGAAAACAGTTATTTCTTTTTCCCTGAAAATGGAAGGATGTTCTCTTTTAACCATATCATACTCTTTTAACTCTCTTAACTTTATAAAAATCTCGTGACTATTGACATGGTTAAATTCATTTACATGCCTTTTCAACTGTTCTATTAAGTCATCTCTATGAGTTAATATAAGGATATCATTAGGAGGTATTTCCTCTCTTTTAATTAAATCTCTTAAAATCTGAATAAGTTTGACAATAACAAGAGTTTTACCCGAACCCGTAGCCATCCAGAAGCACATCCTGTTAATAAAGTGTTCGTAAGAAATTCTAAATTTTTTCTTTCCGTTTCTTCTATGAGAAAATTCCTCCACAGGATAATAATCTTCAAGTAGTTTTAAAAGTTTAGAGCCCTCGTCAAATTCAAGATCAATTTTTAAATCAAGTCCGTTATCTTTATACCATTCATAAAACTTTCTTTTTCTTTCTTTATCTATGTCAGGGTCTTCATATTTTTGATAATCAGCAAAATCTTCATAGTATTTCCATAAAACTTTAATGGCATTTTTTAAAGCATTTTCCTGATAATCCCATAAAGTTTTTGTTTTGGAAAAGGTTTTAAAATCAAAAGAAATCCAATTTGGAGAGAGATTTTCAAATCTTAAGTCTTCTATCATTTCTTGAAGATAGATTTTTGTTTTATGTGTTTTTTGTTCCATTTTTATCTCTTTAAACTATAATGTCTTTTAACATTTTTCCACATTATACATGGTCTAAATCTCGCAAGATTTATGAAAACCTATAAGTTTTTCTAAACTTTTTCTATATTCCATTATATTTTTATTAACTTTCTTCATATCTTTTATCAATTCTTCGTAATGGGGATACTGTCTTTGAATTTTTTGAGGAGTTAGACTTTTATTTTTTTCTTTTTCTTCATAGTACCATTTTCTGAACCGAGCTTGCCATTTGGTAAGATGAGGACGCACTACTTCGTTAAGAAGTTTAAGTGAGACATCTATAATTTTTTGGGTTTCTGGATTCACAATTTTGTGAGCCGGTATTTCTTTTAAAGTTTCTCTTGTAATTTTAAAAAATTCATACCAAGAATTATAAACTTCAACAATGACATCGTTTTCTTCGTCTATTTCCAGTCCTAATTTACGAGTTGAAATTTCTACCCAAATTTTGTAAGCAACTTGTATATCTTCAAAACTAGGTTTTATTTTTACCCGATAGTCTCGTATACCTATTTCTACTTCTTCTATCTTATAATCTTTGAGAAAAAATTTTCTGCTTCTTAACAAAAAGAGCACCCCAATTAGTATTAAAAATAAAAGGAGAAGCCACCATGGTATAATTATTTTTAAATTTTCATCATCAATTAAAATGTGCAAAATGTTCATCTTAATCTCCGCATAAATTCCTTTTGTATTGTTTTCTTCCATTTTTTACTAAATATTCATTCTTTCTGTTTTGAAATGCTTCTTCTATTATATCAATGATTTGAGAAGCATTTTCTGTCCATTTATAAAGTTTAGCATAACCAGAGAGGATATTATCTAATAACCGTGAAGGTAATTTAGGGTAATTATTTGATAATAAAGTCCTATTTATTTGATCAGTTAAATCGTAAATATCTTCATAGTTTTCATAAGCTATTTTCTGTAATTCTTCAATTATAGAAGTATTAAAAAGAGAACATGTAGGTAAAATTATTCCTACTAATCCAGCTCTTTTTTTTCCAACTCTCGGATCTAAGGCTGCATAAATTTCCCAGTCTACATGTTTTCTACAATAAGTTCTGTTTCCAATTAATACTAATAATACTGTTGTATTGGAAATTTTGTTTTGCCTTATAAGTTGATAAATATATCTATCAGAATTTTCATCATCTATTTCGCCTGGTTTTACAGAAATATTTTGGAATAACTCACCAAAAAGTTGTTCAAATCTTTTTCGGTAATATTCATCATCATAATGATAGTAACTTATAAAAACTTTCCTTTTTCTTCTTTTAGCTTCATTAATTTTAATAATACTTTCAATTAGTTTTTTCAATTGTTCACCCTTGCTCATTTTTATCTCCCTCTCACCACCATATTAAATCTTTTATGTATTTGTAAAACATTTCCTTTCTTCCATCGGGTAATTCAATATATTCAAGATTTTTTAAGTCGATCTTCATCCCGTCTTCAAATTCGGCGTAGTCTTTAGTTATTTTCTTAATCCACTTACCTGTTAGATTTGAAAGTGTCTCCACAATGTCTATTTCTTTTTTATCTTTTTCCTTTGAGTAAAGTTTTGACAGATTTACTTTTACCTTGTTTTTCTCGTAATTAATTTCAAGGCAGGAAAGCATTTTTTCATCTTTCATAAACACATACTGATTATATGGGTCCTCATAAGGATTTTCAAAAAGATTAGCATCTTCACTATACTTCGCCTTTTTCAAAACATCTTCATATTGCTCAAGTTCGTAATATTTGAAAAACCCGCCTGCATTTTTCTCATTGTATTTTTCCTTAACATCTTTTTCTTTTGAAATTCCCGATTTGTCATAAAACAGAACCTTTTTCATTCTGGGCAAAACTACAGTATAAAAATGCTCTCCGACTTCAATCCCTATCCATTTTCTTTTTAACTTATGAGCCACAGCACATGTTGTCCCTGAACCCAGAAAGAAATCCATAATTAAATCATTTTCATTTGAAGTGGACTCTATCACACGCTTTAAAAGTATTTCGGAGTTTTCGGTGGGGAATCCTTGAGTTTGAGAATATCCTGGAATGTCTGTCCAGTTAGAGTCTAATAATTCGGTTTCTCCTGTTAAATACTGAGGCATTCCTCTTACTTTATTTCCCATTATATCAATATATTCTATATTTTCATTTATTCTTATCCTTCCTTGCTTTTCTAATTCATATATCTTCTCTTGAACAAATGTCCAATGTCTTCCTTTAGGTGGATAAAATAATTTTCCAAATATAATCCTTTCGGGAGGTTTTCTTTCACCTGGAGAATGCATATTTAACCATTTTTGTTTCTTCTCACGTTGTTTATATTGAGGATTAAAATAAAATTTTTCATTTTTTGAATAAAAAAATAAATTATCTGTTGCTACATTGTATCCCTTAACGCCTGTGAAAATTTTTTTAGTTCTATTAACCTGAATCTCATTCCTGAAATTCTCCTCCCCGAAAATCTCATTCATCAATAATCTCACATACATATTTCCGTTGTAGTCACATCTTACAAATATGCTTCCCGTATCTTTTAATAAATCCCTTGCTATTTTTAACCGGTTTTCAAGCATCGTTATCCAGGTTGCATCTTTGTATTTAACTGAATAGAAGTAATCTGCATCTTGCTCTTTGTTAAAGGGCGGATCTATATAAATTGTCTGGATTTTCTCTCTAAATTTGGGTAAAATGGTATTTAATGCCTGATAATTTTCACTTTTTATTAACCAACCATCAAGGGATTCATCCAGATTATCAAATAATGATATAATCTCAACTTCCAAGTCTTTGAAATACTTTGTATCAATAGGAAGAAACTTATATTTTTCATTTAAGATTTTACCATGTAAAGTATGCTCAATAATTTTTTCTTTATCAAAATTTTTATCTATAAATCCAAGTTCCTTCCATTCTCTGAGTTGCTCTTCAAAATTTGGATGATTTAAAATCTTTTCTATTACATCAATATTTCTTTCTGCAATCCTGTCCAGAGTTATTACATAATTTGAATTAAAAACAAATTTCGGTTTATTCCATATTTTCACAAGTTCATCTTCAAATTGAGAAATAAAATCAATTATTTTGTATGCAATATCCTTTAATGCTTGCAGTTCCTTAATTCTTTTTTCAGTCCAATCACTTTTTTCTTTAAAGACATACTGATAAAGCCATAAATCAAACTGTTCTTTTAAAAATGATTTAGCATTTTTGTTTATAAAATAATCAACTTCACTCTGTTTTTCAAAAATTTTAAAAGCTCTCTCCAGAGTATCAGTAGTAATTTTAATTCCCTGCTTTCTAAGTTCTTTTATTATTTTTTCTCCATTCGTTTTCTTCCCTCTTTCCGTATAAAAGACATTAAAAACAATCGTTCCATCTTCTTGAATTTTTTTAAACTCGTATATTAGTTCCCTTTTTTCATTTGCCTTTTTATGTTCAAGTGTGGAGACATCAAAGAAGAATTTAAATTCGTCTATTTCTACCTTTAAACTTCTAAAAATTCTATCAGTTTTAACATAATAAAGCATGCGAGTTTTCCAGAATAAGATTACATCTTTATCATCTGTATAGACTCTTTCATAAATACTTTTATGATAAGGAGTTGAATTAAAATAAATAGCTCCGCTTTCGGAAAAATAGGATTTAAAAAAAGTATAAAGTTTTTCGTAAAGTTCGTTTTCAAAATCTGGAAATGTTTCAATAACTTCGTTAATATCCTTTTCCAATTGAGGTAATATGTGTTTTTCAAAGTATTTAGACTTTATTCGCATTAAATTTATGTATCCGCTTTTGCCCTCAACTTCGGCTCCTATAAAAAGATCTTTAAGAGCTTGCCAAAAATTTTCTTTATACTTCATCTTTTTCCTCTTATTTTAAAATTTTCTCGCAAAAAGTTTACTCAAATTTTTTATATTTTTTAATCCTTTAATATTTTTTTACTTTATAAAAAAACTCGCCTGTTCGTAAAATTCCTTATTATCAAAGTCTTTAAAATTTATAGCTTTTACAATGGAACGAAAGTAGTTTTCAATTTTTTCTTCTCCACTCAAGTTTTCCTTTTCTGCAACTTCAACGAGCTGGTATTGTAGTTTATCTACTTCTAAGCCTACCAGAATTTTAAAAGTAAAATCCCGGAAATTTTCTTCGGACCTGGCTCTTTCTTTTAAGGCATGGTAAAGCTCTTTTAGTCCAGAGAAGTAGAAAAAGCCCACGAGAAATTTTAATTCCCTGCTTACTTTAATAAGTTCAGTGATCCGTTTTTTGAGTTCTTTATTTGGTTGATTGGTAATAAAAGGCATTTTGTCACTTTTTTCTTTAATTATTTTTTCCGGGTTTATTTCGGGTTTTGTTCTGGTTTTTCGGGTTTATTCTATCACACATCTTTAATATTTTAATTTTCTGTGAGTTACTTTCATTACCCTTTCATTACTTTTTCATTATCTGAAGCACATAAGCCAGTGCTTTTCCGGCACCCTTATTGTGCAATTTGTGTGCAATTATTATGCAATATATGCAATTACTACACAATTTCATAATAAGAGCCAGCTCCTTTTTTGCCACTTTCTTTTAATAAACCTCTGCTGCATAAATCTCTTAAATCGTTCGTTGCCGTATTTCTTGAACATCTATTTATTTCCTGATACTCCCTATTCGTTATCCTCCCCTTTTCCTTCACATACATAACTGCTTTAATCTGCCTCTCGTTGAGTCTCATTTTCCGCAAGTATTCCTCTGTATAAACATCTTTAAAAAACATCAGTGTAAACTCTAAGTGATTTGCCTCAATTTTGAGTTCTGGAAGCCCCGCTTTTTTTAAAGTCTGCATCATTCTCTCAATCCCGGAACCAACACTTTCAACGATACCTGCAAGGTAAAAAACATTAAAAATTAGTGGATTTCTGGGCATAGAAGAATGCAAACTTAGAAGTTTTTCAGTGTCCCACTCTTCCGGTAATCCCCCAACATTGTAAAACCAGAGCTTGTCGTCATAAACTTTTATTTGCACATTAATAGGTCTCAGATAATCCCTGTGCAGCAGGGCATTGGCGATGGCTTCCCGAATTGCCTCCAGTGGATAGTCCCAGATATCTTCCCTCTCAAAACCCTTAATTTCATATCGCACATTTATGAAGTTTTTAATTGCCTCCTCTGTTTCTCTGAACTGATTGAATAAATTTCCTTCTATCCATCTATCTCCGATAATTGTAATGTTATCTTTTAATCGCACCCCCGAACCCTTGCGTGGTCAAAGTATTTTTGCGGATTCTTTCCGAATAAAAGCATACCCGCGTTGTTGATTTTGCCGTTCTCCATAAGTCCTAACTTTTCAAACACTTCTTTATAGGCTCATCGCCATTAAAAACAGTCAGTCTTCCTTTTGATTTCGCAGTTCTCAAAAAGTTTCTGACGCTATGCTCATCAATCTCGTCTATTTTAAAATCTCTCTCTGAAAGGTGTTCCCACCTCAGATCTCTCTGGAAAAATCTCTTAAGTTCTTCAAAGTTCATCTCCCTCGTGGTGTTTCTCACTCTTTTGTAGTATCTTCCTTCAAAGGACACAGGGATGTATGATCTGCTTACCTCAATCGCCAGAATGGATCTGTCATCCACCTCCACAATTTCAAAATTGGGTGTAATACCAAGTTTATCTACAACTCGGTTAATAATTTTCTAGTAATTTTTATCGTTCGTATCTATTCCCACTATCTCTTTTTTGTTATTTACACCAACGATAATCAAACCACCGTGTGTATTTGCAAAAGCGGATATTGTTTTCAGGATGCTGTCGTTAAATCTTTCCTTAAACTCCAGCTTGTTGCCTTCTTCCTTTTCAAGTAGTTTTAAAATCTCATTTCTGTCCATAGTACTTTTTAAAAGATTACCTCAAATTTTCTGATTTTCTATAGCAATCGTAACTTTCTCAAAAATCCCACTAAAAATCTTAACTCCTCACTCTGGCTGATAAGGGTTTTTAATCGCTTCTTTAAACTTTTTTCTTGGCTGTTGGTGATAAAAGTGCTCAAAGTTTTTTTCTCTTTTAGAGATTTTTATATTTGCTTAAATATATCAGTTTTAAATTTAGGTATTTTCTGTACATAAGGAAAGTCAGAACATATCAATCTTCAAACTCTTTTTTTAAGCTTCTGGATAATAGTCTTTTTAAGCAGGTTTTAGGAGTTTCGTCTTCATAAATCACTTTATACACCTCTTCGCAGATGGGCATTTCTACCTGATGCATTTCTGAAAGTTTTTTTACTACCTTAGAAGTTTTTACTCCCTCTGCTACCTGTTTTAAATCTTTTAAAATTTTCTCAAGCTTTTCGCCTTTACCCAATCTATATCCTACCTGATAATTCCGTGAAAGAGCTCCTGTGCATGTTAAAACAAGATCTCCCAAGCCAGCCAGTCCATAAAAAGTATATAATTCTCCTCCTAACTTTGTTCCTAAACGAATTATTTCTATAAGCCCTCTTGTTATAAGACTTGCTCTGGCATTGAGACCTAACTCTAAACCATCACTTATTCCAGAAGCAATAGCTATAACATTTTTTAAAGCTCCTGCTATTTCCACCCCTAAGGGATCATCACTTCTATAAACCCTGAAATAAGGCACAGCCAGAAGCTCCTGCATTTTTTGTGTAGCTTCTGGATCTTCTCCTGCCAAAACTACAGCCGTAGGAAGACCCTTAACCACTTCTTTAGCAAAAGAAGGTCCTCCAAGAACAAAAATTTTGGCTTTTTTTGGTAAGTTCTCTTTTAAAATGGTAAAAGGTGTTTTCTCTGTTTCCAAATCTATACCTTTTATACCTGAAATATGATAAGGAATTTTTTCTACAAATTTTTTCATCTTTTCTAAGTTTTCTTTAAGAGCAAAAGAAGGAATTACCCATAAAATAATCTCGCAATCTTTAAAAGCCTCTGCTGGATCTGTTGTGGCTTTTAGTTTTTTAGGAAGTTTTATACCAGGAAGATAAAAAGGATTTTCTTTTTCTTTATTTATGCTATCACAAACAGCTTCTCTTCTAACTAAAAGATAAATATTTAATCCTTTTTCAGCTAAAATTTTGGCAAGAGCTGTTCCCCAGCTTCCTCCCCCTATTACTGTAATCTTTTTCATTTCTAAAATTCCTTAGGGTATTAAATATTTTTGCATATTTTTAGGCACCCACCATTCTTCTATATTATAACCTATCCCTATAGCTGAAGGTTTTATACCCTGAAACCTTTTATGTATAGCTTCTAAACTCATAGGTATATATAAAAAAGTATAAGGTTGATCTTTAGCTAAAATTTCCTGTAATTTATAATAGATTTTTTTTCTTTTTTTCTGATCAAGTGTATATCTTCCTTGATCTAATAATTTATCTACTTTTGAATTAGAATATCCTACAAAATTAAGACCAGGTGGTTTTATTTTAGAAGAATGAAAAATATCGTAAAGATCTGGATCAGGACCTGTAACCCATCCTAAAATAACTGCTTCAAATCTTCTTGTATCTATAAATTGATGTATAAGGGTTGTCCATTCTACTACTCTGATTTTTACTTTTATTCCTATTTTAGACAGCTCTCTTTGGATAATCTGAGCAGCAAGGAGTCTGGAAAGATTACCCTGATTAACAAGCAAGGTAAACTCAAAAGGTTTTCCCTTTTTTTCTAAAATTCCTTTTTTATTTTTTTTAAAACCTGCTTCATATAAAAGCTTTAAAGCCTTTTTTGGATTATAAGGACAGAATTTTTCTACAGCTTTATTATAAAACCATGTGTCTGGTTTATAAGGTCCATAAGCAGGAATACCCTGCCCTAATAAAGCACCTTTTACTATCTCTTTTCTATTTATCGCGTAACATAAAGCTTTTCTTACTTTTTTATCTTTAAAAAGGGGATGTTTAAGATTATAGCCTATATATGTAAAACTAAAAGAAGGATATTTGTAAATTTTGAATTCCTTTCTTAAATTTTTTTCTCTTTCTAATTTTAAATATTGAAGAGGTGTCAAAGAAATCCAATCAATACCTCCTGACCTCAATTCCATAAAAAGCGTAGAAGGATCTGGAATAATTTTATAAATAAGGTAGTTTAAATAGGGTCTTCCTTTGTAAAAAAGTGGATTATATTTTAAAACAATTTCTTCTTGAGGTTTCCATTTTTCCAATTTAAAAGGTCCATTCCCTATAGGTTTTCTTCCGAAAACATTAGTTAAATAGCTTAGACTTTTTCCTTCCAATAAATGCTTAGGTAAAACTACTAAATTACCCCAAGAAGAAAGAGCAGGAGCAAAAGGTCTTTTATAAGTTACTCTAAAAGTATATTTATCCAAAATTTCAAATTTTTTAACCTCTAAAAAATCACTGGCATAAGGAGAAGGGATTTCAGGATTGGTAATAAGTCTGTAACCGAAATATACATCTTCTGCTGTAACTTCTTTTCCATCAGACCATTTAACCCCTTTTTTCAAATAAAAAGTTATCGTCTTTTGGTCAGGAGAAATTTTGTATTTTTCAGCTAAATCTCCCACTATTTTAAGCTCTGGATTATATTTAACTACCCCTAAAAAGATATTACTGCTTACTTCATGACTCATGGCATCAGTTGCTATCATAGGGACAAGAACACTGGCATCAGCAATAGTTCCTATAACCAGAGCATCTCCATAATCAGGTTTAATTTTTTTATAATCTATTTCTTTTTTAGAAAAAGAAAATTTGCAAAAAATACAAAAAAATATACTAAACAATATAAACCATAAAATTTTTTTCATTTTTATTTCTCGGGTTTATCCAAAATCGCTATAGTTCTTTTAATAATAAACACAATACCTATACACTACCAAAATACATCTATACCGTAAATTTTAGCTTAAAATAGATGAATTATAAACTCTCTAATAACAAAGGCTAATAAAACTTCTAAAAGAATCTCTATTTCTAACTCTTTCATACTTAAAGTAATCTACAAAGGCTCTAATTAATTCTAAAACAATTATTAAACTCATAAATACAGAACTTAAAGCTTCTATAGTTTTTCACATTTAAATTCCATGGCCGATTTTTATTTTATATAAAGATTCGTATATAGGTCCTTGTGGTGTTAAATTACTTTTGAAAATGGTTAGTTCTTTAACTATAAAATTAAACCCTTCTAAAATTTGGGATTCTTTAGCAAGATTTTTTAAATAGGCATTAAAATCTTCTTTATCACTAAGTTTTTTAACCCTAAATAAAGTAATATGAGGGTGAAATTTTTCTTTTCTATCAGAAATTTTCATCTTTTTAAAAATTTTTTCTAAGATTTTATGAATATTTAATAATTGATCGTTCTCTAATTTTAAACCTATCCATACCACTCTTGGATTACCTTTTTCAGGAAAATATCCTATTTTATCTATAACAAGTTTAAAACTACTTTCTTCTTTTAAAGCCTTCTCACTTGCTTTAAAAATCTTTTCTAATAATTTTTCAGATATACTTCCAAAAAATTTCAAAGTGATATGAAAATTGGGTCTTTCTACCCATTTTATTTTTAGACCTTCAGGTGGTTCTATTTTACTGAGTTCATAAAGTTTTTTCTTTAATTCCTCGGGCAAATCTATAGCTAAAAAAGCCCTCACCATATAAAATCTGCCTCCTCAAAATATCAAGAGCTGTATAACTTGCCAAAGTTTGCACCTCTTTTCTATTACCGGGAAAAATAAACTTAAAAGCTTTTACTTTATCTTGGTAGCAAAACCCTATATAAACTGTTCCTACAGGATTTTCAGAAGTCCCGCCTGTAGGACCTGCAAAACCAGTTATTCCCAAAGCATAATCTACACCTGTCCTCATTCTTGCTCCTTCTGCCATTTCTAAAGCTACTTCATAACTAACTACATCAAATTTTTCTATAGTTTCAGGTTTTACCCCAAGAAGCTCAATCTTGCTTTTGGGACTATAAGTTACAAAACCTCTTTCAAAATAAGCAGAACTTCCTGAAACAGAAGTTATCAAAGATGACAAAAGCCCACCTGTGCATGATTCAGCTACTACAATAGTTTTATTTATTCTGGTTAAAAGTTGACCTATAACATGTGGAATATCTTTATCTTCTTCACTTATTAATTGGATACTAAAATTTCTTCTTAGTTTATTTATAACTTCCTCTAAAAATTCAGGACTTTCACTTTTTAAAATAAGCTTTACCTCAGGAAAAACAGGATAATACCCTATTTTAATATCCCAACCCTCTTCTTTAATAATCTGGTTCAAATCAGTTTCATTTACATCAAAAAATCTTAAAGTTTTTATATAATATCTTTTCACATCTTTAAATTTTTTTAACAGATAAGGAATAACTTCTTCTTTTAATAATTGAGAAAACTGAGAAGGAACTCCTGGTAAAAAGAAAAGATACTTTTCTTTAATTCTTAAAAGATAACCAGCTGAAGAAAAATCCTTAGAAAGAGGAATTGCTCCTTCAGGAAGAATTGCCATTTTAATAGCTAATTCTTGAGAATTTTTATATTCTGAAGAATTTTTAATAGCCTGTGCAAACTCAGGGTGTTCTTTTAATTGTAATTTAAAAGCTTTGGCTACCGCTAAATTGGTAATATCATCATCAGTAGGACCAAGTCCTCCTGAAATTATTAAAAACTCATACTTTTCAAAAAGATTTTTTAAAGATTCTATAATAAGATTTATTTTATCTGGAATAGTAATAATCTGTTCTACCTCAAAACCATAAGAGACAAGCTCCTTAGTAGCTACATTACTATTAACATTTTCCATAATTCCTGAAATAAGTTCATTTCCTATAAATAAAAGTGCACCTTTCATTATGAATTTAGTTTATATCAAACCTAAATTTTTGGCAAGATAAATTAAAATGATAACCAAAATATTAGTAAATACTCCTGCCAAAATATCATCAGCCATGATTCCAAATCCACCATGTAATTTCTCCAACTTTTTCAAGGGAAAAGGTTTATTAATATCTATTATCCTAAAAAGTATAAAAGCCAAAATAAATTCTAAAATGGTGGTTTTCCACAAAACACTTATCCACATCCCTACAATTTCATCTATAACTACTATTTCAGGATCTTTTTCCTTTAAAATTTTACTTGTAAAATCACTACTTATTATTCCTAAAATTGTTACAATTATGATTAATAAAATCTGGTAAACCATAGATAAATTTTTAATAAACCAAAAAAATATTAAACCTTCTAAAGCTCCAAAAGTTCCTGGACATAAAGGTAAAAAACCTACCAAAGCCCCTGATGAAATGAAAATCCAAAAAAAATTCTTATCAAATTCATTAAAATGGAGGATTTTTAATTGCTTCATTAAATTCATTATAATTCTCCGTGGTTAATAAAATTTTTAATTTCCATAAATATAATTTTATTTTGAGCTTTTCTTCTTTTTCTTTTAAGCGAGAGAGTTTTAAATTTGCTCTTTTTACCAATGCTTTATATTTTTGTAAAGCTTCTTTTCTAACATTTTCTTTATAAGCCTTTATTTTTTCTAACAGATCTTTTGCTTTAGGATAAAGTTTTTTTAATTCTTTTTTAGCTGACAAATAATATCTATTTTGATATAAATCCTTGGCCTTCTTCCAAAGTATAATTACTTCTTCGTATTCATCTTTATATACCTTTTGGGTTCCATAAGTTTTAAGTTGTTCTATTATGTTTTCTGTTTGTTTATATAGTTTTTTAGGAGCTGGAGGAAGAGATATATACTTTTTAATTAAAGGTATATTATTTAAAAATACCTTTGTTCTTTCCACAATTATGTCTTTAAAATTCTGCAAACTTAGATTAATATCTTTTAAAGAGCATGAAGCAAGCAAAAACAAAAATAACAAAAAATAAATATATTTTTTTATTTTCATTTTGTATCTTCAAGTTTTTTGAGCTAATTTTTCTAAAATTGTCAATTTTTGCATAGGACCCAAAACAATTAAAATATCGTTTTTATTAATCGTAGTATAAGCTGAGGGATTAAATTCAATTTTTCCATCTGCTCTTTTTATACCTATAACTATAGCCCCTATCTCACTGCCAATTCTGGCTTCACTTAAGGATTTCCCTACTAAAGATGAATTTTCTGAAACTCTTATTTCTTCAATCTGAATATCCATATATTCTGAACGGGTAACGAATTCCAAAAAATCTACTACATTAGGTCTAATAACAGTATGAGCCATTCTTAAACCACCTATATGATAGGGACAAATTACCCTATCTGCACCTGCTATTTTTAATTTACTTTCTGCTTCTTCTTCTGCTGCACGTGCTACAATAAATAAATTAGGATTTAAAGACCTTGCACTTAAAACTACATAAAGATTTTCAGCATCAGTAGTTAATACACTGATTAATCCTTTAGCTCTCTCAATTCCAGCTTCTTTTAAAATTTCATCTTTTGTTGCATCCCCTATTAAATATAAAATATCTTCTCTGTCCTTTAAAAAATCTTCTTCTTTATCAATTACTACAAAATTCACTTTATTAGCTTTTAATTCTTTACAAATAATTTGTCCCATTCTTCCAAAACCACATATAATAAAATGTCCTTTTAGTTTATTAATATCTTTTTTTATTCTTTTCTTTTTAAATATTTCTTTTAATTCTCCTTCTACCAATATTTGAGCTCCTGCAGTAGCAGCATAAGTGAAAACTCCAAAACCGCTTACAATAAGAAAAATAGTAAAAATTTTACCATCATAACTTAGTCTTTTTACCTCTCCAAAACCTACAGTAGTAACTGTAATTACTGTCATGTAAAAAGCGTCTAAAAAGCTCATATTTTCTATGATCATATATCCTATAGTTCCAAAACTAAGAACTATTAAAATGAGAGAGACAATAATTAAAATTTTCTTTTTTACAACTGTTTCTAATCTCATAAGATTTTTAAAATTAATCAATTTTTGATCTTTGATAATTATATAATCCTTTTAACTTATGGTCAATAAAGGTTATTTTTGACAAAACAAAATAATATGTTAAATTTTAGGCATGCTTGACATAAGGCTTATTAGAGAAAAGCCGGATTGGGTAAAAGAACGTCTTAAAACAAGAGGTGAAGATTATCCTATTAATAAAATTTTGGAACTTGATAAAACAAGAAGAGAGCTTATACAAAAAGTAGAAAATCTTAGACATTTTAGAAGAGAAAAATCCGAAATTATAGGAAAACTCAAAAAAGAAGGCAAAAACGAAGAAGCTCAGATTTTAGCTCAAGAAGTTAAAAATTTAGGAAACGAGCTGAAATTTTTAGAAGTTAAACTACGAGAAATAGAAACTGAATTAAAAAATTTATTAAGTGTTCTTCCTAATATTCCTCATGAAAGTGTTCCTATAGGTAAAGATGAAACAGAAAATGTAGTAGTTAAACGCTGGGGAGAGCCTCCTCAATTTGATTTTGAACCTAAACCTCATTGGGAAATAGGTGAAAAACTTGGTATTCTTGATTTTGAAAGAGCGGCTAAACTCACAGGGTCCAGATTTGTAGTATATTGGAATGAAGGAGCTCTTTTAGAAAGAGCTTTAATTAATTTTATGTTAGATCTTCATATTAAAAAACATGGTTACAAAGAGATTTTACCACCTTTTATCGTTAATGAAACTTCTCTTTTTGGCACAGGACAATTACCCAAATTTAAAGAGGATTTATTTAAATTAGAAGAGTGGGATTATTATCTTGTTCCTACAGCTGAGGTTCCTGTTACTAATCTCCATAGAGATGAAATTCTTCCAGAAGAGGTATTACCCCTTTATTATACCGCTTATACTCCCTGTTTTAGAGCAGAAGCAGGAGCTCATGGAAAAGATACCAGAGGTATTGTAAGACAGCATCAATTTAATAAAGTAGAATTAGTCAAATTTGTTAAACCTGAAACTTCTTATGATGAATTAGAAAGTCTTCTTCTTGATGCAGAAGAGGTTTTACAGCTTCTTGGTCTTCATTACAGAGTAGTAGTGCTTTGCACAGGTGATTTAGGATTCGCTGCTGCTAAAACCTATGATATAGAAGTCTGGGCTCCTGGGCAAAATCGTTATGTAGAAATATCCTCTTGCTCTAATTTTGAAGACTTTCAAGCAAGACGAGCTAATATTAGATATAGACCCAAAGAAGGGGGAAAGCCTTGCTTTGTTCATACTTTAAATGGGTCAGGTCTTGCTGTAGGAAGAACAGTTATGGCTATTCTTGAAAATTATCAACAAGAAGATGGTTCTATTATTATTCCTAAAATCCTTCGTCCTTATATGGGAGGGCTTGAGAAAATAAAACCTTAATGATTAGGAAATATCAAGTCAAAGCATTCCCTTGAAGGACAATATCCTTTATAAAAAGCTTCTTCTAAACTTTTAAAGTATATCTTCCTTTTTATTCGTTTAGCTTCTGGACAAGCAGGATGATGAAATCTTCTTGATTTTCTATTACCTATATAAATAATACCCTTTGGCTCTTTACCAATAAGAGAAAAAATACCCTTTCTTTGTTTTAAAGCTATTCTTTGTAAAGGTAAATATTTTTTATAATATTTAACACTACCAGGATAATAACAAACCAAAGCTAAACCTTCTCTAACTAAAAGCTCTGAAACCGAGGTTCCATTCTCAAAATAAAGTTCTCCTAAAAGCCTTCTGTATCTATCCCTTTTTCTTAGATTATTAATTTCTAAATATAAAATTTTACCTTCAACTAACTTTTTATTAAAAAAATAGGCTTCTTTAGCAAAAGGCTGAGGTTTACCAGATTCAGTATGAAGTTCTAAAGTATTTATACCTGCATATCTTAATCTTTCACCATTTTCTAAAATTACAGTATCTCCATCTATCACTCTTTTTATTTTTACTTTTATTAAACCTGGTTTTTTTAAGAATAATTTTTGAGAAAAGCCTTTTAACTCTGCAAAAAATAAAATCCAGAGGAAGAGAAGTATAAATATTTTAAGAATTTTAAAATTTTTCATTTTTACCATAAATATTACCACTTACGAAGTGGTAATATAGAAGGTAAATAAAAAGGGAAGTTGACAAACCTCCCTTTTTAAATTAATGTTCTAATGTTAAAGATTTTTCTTTTAATTTTTCCTGCAATTCTACAAGCTCCCAGACATCTAAAGATGGAGCCTCTTTAAAGAGAGTAGAAGGATCTTCAAGCATTAAGGCTATTTTTAATACCTCATCCATATTTTCTACTAAAACAATTTCTAAATTCTTTAAAATCTTAGGGTTGATTTCTTTAAGTTCTTTTTCATTTTCCTTAGGTATTATTACAGTTTTAATTCCACCTCTAATTGCAGCTAATAATTTTTCTTTTAATCCACCTATTGGAAGAACTCTTCCTCTAAGAGTTATTTCTCCTGTCATAGCAACTGTATTCTTAACAGGTACTTTAAGCAATGCAGATACTATAGCAGTTGCAATAGTAATACCAGCACTTGGCCCATCTTTTGGTATAGCTCCCTCTGGCACATGGACATGAATATCTATCTTTTTATAAAAATCTAAAGGTAATCCCAGTTGTAAGGCTCTTGACCTTACATAACTCATAGCAGCCTGGACAGATTCTTGCATAACCTCTCCAAGCTTACCAGTAATCTGTAAATTACCTTTACCAGGCATAATAACTGCTTCTATCTGTAATAAAGCTCCACCTGTTTCCGTCCATGCAAGACCTGTAGAGATTCCAATTTGTGGCTGTTCTTCTGCAATTCCATATCTGTATTTTGGTACCCCTAAAATTTTCTCTAATTTAGATACCGTAATCTTAAAAGGCTTAAAAGCCTCTGGATCCTTAGCTACATCTTTAGCAATCTTTCTACAAATCGTTGCAAGTTCTCTTTCTAAATTCCTAACTCCAGCTTCTCTGGTATATTTTCTAATAATCTCAAGAATAGTTTTATCACTTATTGGAACCATTTCTGGTTTTAAACCATGGACTTCTAATTGTCTTGGTAATAAATAATTCTTTGCAATCTCTAATTTTTCTTCTTCAGTATACCCTGGAAGTTCAATAATCTCCATTCTATCAAGTAATGGTGCAGGTATAGTATGCAAAGCATTAGCTGTAGTAATAAATAATACCTTAGATAAATCATAAGAAACTTCTAAATAATGATCCTGGAAAGAATAATTCTGTTCAGGATCAAGAACTTCTAAAAGTGCAGCTGCAGGATCTCCCCTGAAATCCATACCTATTTTATCTACTTCATCAAGACAAAAAACTGGATTTATAGTTCCAGCCTTTTTCATTCCCTGAATAATCTTGCCTGGTAAAGCTCCTACATAGGTTCTTCTATGTCCTCTTATTTCTGCTTCATCTCTTACACCACCTAAGGAAACCCTTACAAATCTCCTTCCTATAGCCTCAGCTATAGATTTAGCTAAGGAAGTTTTTCCCACTCCAGGAGGACCTACAAAACAAAGAATAGGTCCTTTAATAGTTTTAGTAAGTTTTTGGACAGCAAGATGTTCTATAATTCTCTGTTTGGGTTTCTCTAAACCATAATGATTTTTATTTAATAAATACTCTACTTTTTCTAAATCTATATTATCTTTAGTTTTTTCATACCAGGGAAGACTGATAAGCCATTCTATATAATTTCTTACTACTGTAGCCTCAGCAGACATTGGAGACATCATAGAAAGCTTTTTAAACTCTTTTCTAACAATAGCAGCTACTTCCTTAGGCATCTTCTTTTTCTTAATTCTCTTTTCCAACTCTGCTAAATCACTTCTCCCATCTTCCCTCTCACCAAGTTCTTTTTGAATAGCCTTCATCTGCTCATGAAGATAATAATCTCTCTGAGTTTTTTCCATCTGCTTTTTAACTCTTTCTCTTATCCGAGCCTCTGTCTTGATGATCTCTATCTCACCTCTCAAAAAGTTAAGAAGTGTTTCTAAACGTTTCCTTACACTAATAGTTTCAAGTAATCTTTGCTTTTGTTCTAATTTAAAATTTAAAATAGCTGCTAATCTATCTGAAAATTCAGCAGGATCCTCTATTTCTAAAAGATTGTTCACTGCTTCAAGATTAATCTTTTTATTATAATGAGAATACTCCTCCAAGGATTCTTTACAGAGTTTTAATAAAGCTATAGTTTCAATATCTGTTTCTATAATTTCTGTTTTTGGTTCTATTTCAACCAAAAAATAATCCAGATTAGGAACAAATCTAACAATCCTGCCTCTGTTTAATCCCTCTACTAAAATTTTTAAAGTTCCATCAGGGAGTTTTAAAAGTTGTAAAATTTTACAAATAGTTCCTACTTTATATATATCATCTTCAGATGGATTATCTAATTTAGCATCTTTTTGAGCTGATAAAAATATAGTTCTATCACTGCTGTAAGCCTTTTCAATAGCCAAAATACTTTTTGTTCTACCAATGAACAGAGGCACAGCAGTATTAGGAAAAATTACAATTTCTCTAAGTGGTAACAAAGGTAAAACTTTTAATTCATTATTTTGCATAACTAAATCTACCCCTCCTTTACTTTTTTTCTATTAAAAATTAAGATCGGTCTTTCTTTTTTCAAGACCACCTCTTCAGTAATCACACATTCTCTCACATCTCTTAAGGAGGGAAGCTCATACATAACATCTACCATTATTTCTTCAATAATAGCTCTTAAACCACGGGCTCCTGTTTTTCTCTTTACAGCTTCTTCTGCCACAAGTCTTAAAGCCCCCTCTGTAAATTTAAGTTCTACTCCTTCTATTTCAAAAAGTTTTTGATATTGTTTTACAATAGAATTCTTAGGCTCTACCAAAATCTTTACTAAATCATCTACTGTTAATTCATCTAAGGTCGCAACTACTGGGATTCTTCCTACAAATTCAGGGATAAAGCCAAATTTAATTAAATCTTCAGGCTGAACCTTTGATAAAACTTCACCTAAGGTTAAATCTTTTACATTTTTTATCTCAGCTCCAAATCCAATAGACCCCTTACCAAGTCTTCTTTTGATAATATCTTCCAAACCTACAAAAGCTCCTCCACAAATAAATAAAATGTTAGTAGTATCCATTTTGATATATTCTTGTTGTGGATGTTTTCTTCCTCCTTTAGGAGGTATATTAGCAATGGTTCCCTCTAAAATTTTTAAAAGTGCTTGCTGAACACCTTCTCCAGAAACATCTCTTGTAATAGATGGACCTTCACTTTTTTTAGCAATTTTATCAATTTCATCTATATAAACTATTCCCTTTTGAGCAAGTTCTAAATCATAATTAGCAGCTTGTAATAAGTAAAGTAAAATATTTTCTACATCCTCTCCTACATATCCAGCTTCTGTAAGAGGTGTCGCATCAGCTATAGTAAAAGGAACTCTTAAAAATTTAGCTAAAGTCTGAGCAAGTAAAGTTTTACCACACCCAGTAGGTCCTATAAGTAAAATATTAGTTTTTTGAATTTCTACATCTTTTAACTTGCCTTTTTTATATTTCTCATATTCTATTCTTTTATAATGGTTATAAACAGCTACAGAAAGAATTTTTTTAGCTCTTTCTTGTCCAATTACATATTGATCTAAATAAGCCTTAATTTCAGAGGGTTTAGGTAACTCTCCTTTTTCTGAAAGATTAACTCTTTCATATTCTTCCTCCAAAATCTCATTACATAATTCCACACATTCATTACAAATATAAGCTGAAACACCTGCTATAAGTCTTTTAACCTCGCTCTGACTTCTTCCACAAAAGGAGCACCTTGGCTCATCATTTCTATTTTTCATACTATCACCACCTTATCTTTTTATTAAAATTTTATCTATAACTCCATAATTAAGAGCTTCTTCTGCTGACATATAAAAATCTCTTTCTGTATCTTTAGCAATCTTATCCTTAGGCTGTCCTGTATGCTTTGATAAAATATTATTCAAAATTTCTCTTAAACGCAATATCTCTTTAGCCTGAATCTCTACTTCTGTAGCCTGTCCTTGAAAAGCTCCTATAGGCTGATGTATCATTATTCTGGAATGAGCAAGCGCATATCTTTTTCCAGGAGCACCTGCTGCCAAAAGAATAGCTGCCATACTGGCTGCTTGCCCTACACAAATAGTGCATACATCAGGTTTTATATACTGCATAGTATCATATATAGCTAAACCCGCTGTAACAAGTCCACCTGGAGAATTAATATAAAGCATTATATCTTTATCAGGGTCCTCTGCTTCCAAAAATAATAACTGAGCTATAACTAAATTAGCTACATGCTCATCAATATCTGTGCCTAAAAATATAATTCTTTCTTTTAATAAACGAGAATATATATCATAAGCCCTTTCACTTCTCCCAGTCTGTTCAATTACTATAGGAATATAATGTCCCATATTTAACTCTCCTTCTTTACCTCCCTTTCTTCATTTTCTTCCTTGGATTTCTCCTGAATTTCCTGAACCTCCTCATTTTCTTTTTTTCCTTTCACAATAGGTTTAGCATTTTCTACCAAAAATTGCATGGTTTTTTCTGCTAATTTCTTAGGTAAGATATTAAAATAAACTATATTTATAGCCTGTTCCTTAGAAACTTTTAAACTTTTAGAAATACCCTCTACAGTTTTATCAATTTCTTCTTGAGGTATTTCTATATTTTCCATCTCTGCAATTTTTTCCAAAAGTATTTCTTCCTTAGCCTGTTTTTCAGCTATAGGATAAAGCCTTTCTCTTAATTTCTCCATAGAAATATTTAAACTATCAAAACTAAATCCATCTCTTTCTAAACTTTCTTTAACCTGTTCTATTAACTGGTAAAGCTTTAATTCTATATAGCGTTGAGGCACATTTATATCAACTTTTTCTAAAATTTTAGAAAGAAGTTTTTCTCTAAAAGCATTTTCATTCTTTCTTTTCTTTTCATTTAGTAATCTATTTTTAATACTTTCTCTAAGCGCTTCTACAGTTTCAAATCCCATATTTAAGCTTTTAACAAATTCATCACTAAGTTCTTTTAAATCTCTTTTATAAATTTCTTTTACTTCTATCTCATATCTTACAGACTTACCCGCTAAAAGTGGATTAAGCCCTTCTTTTGGATAATCTACTACTACTGTAAATTTATCCCCTACTTTTTTGCCAATTAATTCCTTTTCTACTTTTTCATTAAATTCTCCTGTGCCTACATCAATATATAAAGCATCTGCCTGATGCCCAGGAATAAGCTGATCTCCGTCATAAGCCTCAAATTTAATAACTGCTATATACCTTTCTTTGATTTCCTCTCCTTCTTCAGCTTTTTTAAGTTCTGAAAAAGAGTATCTAAATTCATTTAAAATATTATCTACTTCTTCTTCACTTATCTCATCAGGTTCTCTTTCTACTTCAATTCCTATGTAATCTTCTTTTTTTAATTCTATATTGGGTCGAACTTCAACTAATACAGAGTAAGTAAAATCTTCTCCCTCTTTTAATTCTCCCATTTCTTCTATTTTAGGTCTTAAAAGAGGTTCTAAATTTTTCTCTTTTATAGCCTCAACTAAAGTTCTTTCAATTAATCTTTCAACACTTTTTTCTTGAATCTCTTCTTTGAAAAGCTTTTTTACTAAATATGCCGGAACTCTACCCTCTCTAAATCCTTTAACTTTAGCCTTTCTTTTTAATTCATTGGTAACCTCTCCTATAATCTGATTTACTCTTTCACTTGGAACTTCAATTTTTAAAATTTTCTCAACATCACTGCGATCTTGAATTTCTACTCTCATATCCTTCTACTCCTTTCATAAAGATTTTAATTTTACCTTAACTTAATTTTTGATTTTTACAAGTTATTATTAATATATTTATTTTTTACAAATTCTAAAACCTCCTCTTTCTTTTTTATTTTACCCTCTAAAACTAATAACTCCACCTCTTGTAAAATTTTTCTAAAAATTGGACCAGGTTTTAAACCAAGAGCTATTAAATCTTTACCTGTAATAAGCTTTTCTTTGGTACTCTCTTTTTGCAATTCCTCTTTAAATTTAAAAAGTTCTTTAAAAAAATTTTTTAGTCTTTCTTCATAGTCAGGCTCCTTATCAGGACCTTGACTTGCCAAAGAATCAGCCATAGATATAATGAAAAGTTCTATTAAATAGGGAACATCTCTAATAAGATTTCTTTTAGCTCTTATAGTAAGTCTTCCTTTTTCCTTTTCATTTAACAAATGGAAAGGTCTCATATGATTTTTTATTAAAATATATATTCTATTAATAAGATCTTTTTTAAATTTTAAATTTTCAGCCATTTTTTTAAAAAGTTCAGCTGAAATTTTTTCATGACCATAAAAAGTGATTCTATCCCTAAGTTCAAAAGTATGAGCTTTACCAAGATCATGAAAAAAACTTGCTAATTTAACAGAAATTATAAAATCCTCATCTATTTTTTCAGGAAAAATTTCTAAATCTAAATACTTTTTTGGATCTTTTAAAATTTCTTCAGCCCATTTAAGAGACTCTAAAAGATGTCCCCAAACATCTAAATGATGAAAGGAAGGCTGAGGAACTCCCTTACAATCTTTTATATAAGGGAAAATCTCCTCTAAAACATCGTCTTCATCCATCAATTTAAATGTTTCATAAGTTTTAGATGAAGTTAAAATATAAATCAATTCTTGTAAAATTCTCTCTTTAGCACAAAAATTTATCCTTTTTTTATACTTTTTAAATAAAATTCTTGTTTTTTCTTCTAAATTTCCTAATCTAAAGGCAAAGAATCTATATCCTCTTAAAATCCTTAAAGGATCTTCTATAATATTTTTTCCATCAATTATTTTAATTAGCCCTTTTTGTAAATCCTCATAGCCTGAAAAGGGATCTATAATAATAAGATGGTCTTCAAATAAAAATTCTACAGGAATAGCCATAGCATTAAAAGTAAAATCTCTTTCCTTTAAATCCTCTCCTATGGTTTCTCCTCTAAAAGCTGTGAAATCAATACTACATTTTCCTTTAGCTAAACGATAAATGCCTAATTCTGGAGCTAATGGAACAAAATGATATTTAAGATATTCTTTGACAAAAAAAACTAAGGATTCCACATCATCTTTTAAAGTAAGATCTACATCATATATTTTTTCTAAAGTAAAAATAGCTCTAACAGCTCCTCCTACTATATAAAAATCTTTTCTATTTTTAAATTTTCTTAAAAAGGAAATAAAAAGTTTTTTTTCCTTAGGAGGAAACTTTAGAAGATTAAAAAATCTTTCTATAAAATGTTTATCAAAAATTAAACTTCCCATTTACAAAACAATTATAAAAAGCCCCAGCAAAGGGGCTAAAAAAGACCAAAAGACTTATTTTTAAGAAGGATTCTCCTGAGAAGTTTCCTCCTTTGTTTCTGTTTGAGGTTCTTCTTTCTGGGTTTCAGTAGCTTGATTAGAAACTTCAACTTTTGAAGTTTTAGCTTCTACACCTTTACTTTCTTTTATCAATCCATATTCCTTTTTCTTTCTTTCAATAAAATCATGAATTTTCTTTAATCTTTCTCTTTTTAATTTAGAAGGTTTAGTAGATAATTTTTCTTCTACTAATTCTATGATAACCATCATAGAGGCATCGCCTCTTCTTGGACCAATTTTAATAATTCTGGTATATCCTCCAGGTCTATCCATATATTTTTCTCTTAATTCAGTAAAAAGCTTTTTAACTATAGCTTTATCTCTAATAAAAGCCAATGCTTTTCTTCTGGAAGCAAGATCACCTCTTTTAGCCAAGGTTATCATTCTATCAGCTACTCTTCTTAGTTCCTTAGCTTTAGCTAAGGTAGTAGTTATTCTACCATATTTCAATAAATCAGTAACCTGATTTCTAAGAATAGCCCAATGATGTTCTGTATCTCTTCCTAACCTTCTACTAACCTTTCTATGTCTCATCTTTTCCTCTCCCTTAGCTTAATCTTTTGGAGGTTTCCATTTAATATCTGTCATACCAAGTTTTAAATTAAATTTACTTAATTTTTCTATAATCTCATCTAAGGATTTTTTACCAAAACTTCTTAATTTTAGAAGCTCAGGTTCTGTTTTTTGAACCAGTTGTCCTACATAATTAATGCCAGCCCCTTTTAAACAATTGTAAGCTCTTCCAGAAAGGTCAAGCTCTTCTATAGGTAAATTTAAAATATTATTTATTGATACGGATTCAGCTGGTTGAGCTTGTAAAGCTATTTTTTCTTCTCCCAAAAATACCATTAATTGTTCTATTAATATTTTAGTTGCTTTAATTAAAGCTGTTTTTGGATCTATAGTTCCATCAGTATAAATTTCTAAAATAAGACTATCATAATCACTACTTTTTCCTACACGAGCTTGAGTAACATTAAAATTAACCTTGGTAATAGGTGAAAATAATCCATCTACCAAAATTACTCCTATTTCATTATTTTTAGAATATTCTGCAGGAGCATATCCTCTACCCTTCTCTACTTTTATTTCCATTACCAATTTTCCATCCTTAGTCAAAGTTGCTATATGATGATCAGGATTTACTATTTCTCCTTTATCTTCTATTTGTATATCTCCTGCTTTTACTTCTCCTTCTCCAATTTTTTCTAATTTTAAATATACAGGTCCTTCTTCATTAAGTTTAAACCTAACTCCTTTTAGATTTAAAATAATTTCAGGAACATCTTCTATCACACCAGGTAAACTGCTAAATTCATGAGGAGCTCCTTCTATTTTTACTTCAGTAATAGCATAACCAGGAATAGAAGACAAAAGAACTCTCCTTAAAGCATTTCCTATAGTTATTCCATAACCTCTTTCCAAAGGTTCAATAATAAATTTTCCATAATAAGGAAACTGACTATCTTTATGAACCTTTATTTCTTCTGGTTTAATTAATTCTACCTCTTTTTTCATCGGTTCTTTTCCCTCTGTTTTAAAATATTTTAAATATTTTCTTTATATATAACAACGTTTATCTTGCGTAAAACTCAATAATATAGCTTTCCTGAATAGGCATAGTAATATCATCTCTTGTAGGTAAGCTTTTAACTACACCTTTGAAATTATCACTATCCAACTCTAACCAAGAAGGAATTCCTCTTCTTATAACAGTTTCCAAACTTTCAATAATTTGAGGATTATTTCTATATTTCTCTTTTAATTCAATAACATCTCCAGGTTTTACTAAATATGAAGGAATATCTACATTTCTTCCATTCACTTTAAAGAAACCATGAGTAATATATTGTCTTGCCTGAGCTCTTGATACTGCAAATCCTAATCTATAAACTACATTATCAAGTCTTCTTTCTAAAAGCTGTAAAAGATTATGACCTGCCTGTCCAGGCATTTTTGTAGCTTTTTCATAATACATTCTCATCTGTTTCTCAGAAATTCCATAAATTCTTTTAACTTTCTGTTTTTCTCTTAAACGCACTCCATAGTCTGAAAGTTTAACCCTTATCTGTTGCGGTCCATGCTGTCCTGGAGGATAACTTCTTCTTTCAAAAGGACATTTATCTGTATAACATCTTTCTCCTTTTAAAAACAATTTCATTCCTTCTCTTCTACAAAGTCTACATCTCGGTCCTGTATATCTGGCCACGCTCTTTAACCTCCTTTTCTAATTTATTTTAAACTCTTCTTCTTTTAGGAGGACGACATCCATCATGAGGAATTGGGGTTACATCTTTAATTAAAGTAATTTTTATACCTGAACCTTGTAAAGCACGTAAAGCTGCTTCTCTTCCTGGTCCTGGGCCTTTTACATATACCCAAGCCTCTTTTAATCCATAAGCTTGAGCTTTTTTTAAAGCTGATTGCATGGCTAACTGAGCTGCAAAGGGAGTTCCTTTTCTTGTTCCTTTAAAACCTTCGGTTCCTCCACTTGCCCAAGCTATTGTATTCCCCTGCCTATCAGTAATAGTAACTATAGTATTATTAAATGTAGAATGTATATGGATAATTCCTTCTGTTACTGTCTTTTTAATCTTTTTTTTCTTTCTGGTTCTTGGTCTTGCCACGTTATATCCCTCCTCTTATTTCTTCTTTCTTCTCAATGAACCAGGTCTCGGTCCTTTTCTGGTTCTGGCGTTAGATCTGGTTCTTTGTCCTCTTACAGGAAGTCCCATCCTATGCCTTAAACCTCTATAACATCCTATAGACATAAGCCTTTGAATATTTTGTCTAATTTCTTTTCTAAGATCTCCTTCCACCTTATATTCTTTTTCTACAATTTGTCTCAACTTATTTATTTCTTCCTCAGTTAAATCTTTTACCTTTTTAAACCAGTCTATCCCTGCCTTAGTACAGGCTTTTTGAGCTAAAGTTCTTCCTACCCCAAAAATATAAGTCAAAGCTATTTCTACAGGTTTATTCTCAGGAATATCAACTCCTGCAATTTTTGGCATAATCTATCCTCCTAACCCTGCCTTTGTTTATGTTTAGGATTTTCACAAATAACTCTAACCACTCCTTTTCTTCTTATTATCTTGCATTTTCTACATCTTTTTTTAACAGAAGGACTTACTTTCATAATATTTAACCTCCCCTTCTATTATAATCCTTCATGGTACCTCTATATACTATACGCCCTCTTGTTAAATCATAAGGCGATAATTCTACCACAACACTATCTCCTGGCAATATCCTTATATAATGCATCCTCATTTTACCTGAAATATGTGCTAATATTTTATTCCCTGTTTCAAGTTCAACTCTAAACATAGCATTGGGTAATGCCTCTACAACCTTACCCTCTAAAAGAATAACATCTTCCTTAGCCATAACCTATATCCTTGATAAAATTTTTGGTCCTTTGGGTGTGATAGCTATAGTATGTTCAAAATGAGCAGCTAAACTCCTATCCTTAGTAACCGCTGTCCATCCATCTTCTAAAATTTCTATTTCATACGTTCCAGCTGAAACCATAGGTTCAATCGCAATAGTCATACCTATTTCTATCTTTGGTCCTCTTCCTGGTTTACCATAATTTGGAACCTCTGGAGGTTCATGTAAATCTCTTCCTATTCCATGTCCTACAAAATCTCTTATCACATTAAATCCATATTTCTCTACATAAGCCTGAATAGCATAAGAAATATCTCCTATTTTATTACCAAAATGCGCTTTTTCAATACCTTTATATAAAGCCTCTTCCGTGACTTTTAATAACTTCTCAGCCTCTTCAGAAATTTTCCCCACCCCTACAGTTAAAGCTGCATCTCCAAAATAACCTTCATAAATAACACCAAAATCAAAACTTACTATATCTCCTTCTTTTAAAACCTTGTCTTTTCTTGGCATACCATGCACAATTTCTTCATTTACAGAAACACAAAGGGCATAGGGATAACCCCTATACCCTTTAAAAGCAGGTTTAACACCCTTTTTTTCACAAAGCTTAATAGCCATTTCTTCAAATTCGTATGTATTTCTACCAGGTTTAACCTCCTCTTTTAAATAGAGGAGGATCTCCATAACTATAGCATTAGCCTTTCTTAGTAACTCTATCTCTTTCTGAGTTTTTAATCTTGGTTTTGGTTTATAAAATCTGCTATACAATTACTTCTTTTCCAAAATATTTATTATTTGTTGGGTAATTTCTTCTATACTTTTACTTCCATCAATTTCATATAAAACACCTTTTTTCTTATAATATTCGATAAGAGGTGCTGTTGATTCATGATATACCTTTAATCTATTTCTAACAGTTTCTTCATTATCATCAGGTCTTTGATAAAGCTCTCCTCCACAAGCATCACACTTTCCTTCTACCTTAGGGGGTTTAAATTTTATATGATACATCATTCCACAATTTTTACAAGTCCTTCTACCAGTAAGTCTAATAACCAATTCTTCATCAGGAACAACTAAAGCAAGAGCAAATTCTATCTTTTTACCCATTTCTTCTAACATCTTATCCAAAGCTTCTGCCTGAGCTACAGTTCTGGGAAATCCATCTAAAATAAACCCCTTCTGAGCATCTGGCTGACTAAGTCTCTCTTTTACCATACTCAAAATAATCTCATCAGGAACAAGCTGTCCTTTTTCCATATACTCCTTAGCCTTTAATCCTAATTCTGTTCCCTTAGAAACATGTTCTCTTAACATATCCCCTGTAGAGATCTGGGGAATACCATACTTTTCTACTAAAATTTTGGCTTGTGTTCCTTTACCGGCTCCTGGTGGTCCTAAAAATACTATATTCATTTCCCCACCCCCTTATTTAATTTTAAGTTTACTTTGCTTAACAAAACTTTCATATTGGCGCGTTATTAAATGCGCCTCTATCTGTCCCATTATATCTAAAGCAACTCCAACTACAATTAAAAGCGAAGTTCCTCCAAAATAAAAAGGTAAATTCAACTTAGCAATTAAAAAACTGGGAAGAACACAAATAAATGCAACATATAAAGCTCCAATAAGAGTAATCCTTGTTAACACTCTATCTAAAAACTCTTCTGTAGCCTTACCAGGTCTTATCCCAGGAATAAAACCACCCCATTTTTTTAAATTATCAGCCACTTCCTTTGGATTAAAAATAATTGCTGTATAAAAATAACAGAAAAAGATAATAAGACCAGCAAAAATAGCTTCATAAAGAATACTTCCTGGTCTCAAAAAACTATTTATCTGCTTAAATATTTCTACAGGAACAAAATTAGCCAAAGTAGTAGGAAACATTAAAATTGCTAAAGCAAAAATAGGTGGAATAACACCAGCCGTATTTACTTTTAAGGGCAAATAACTTGTCTGCCCTCCTATTATTTGACGCCCTACCTGCCTACGAGCATAATGAATAGGTATCCTTCTCTGAGCAAGTTCCATAAAACAGGTAAAAACCAAAATACCAAAAATTAAAAGCAAAACAATTAAAAGAAAAAATAAAGAAAATTCACCTGTCTGAACAAATTTTAAAGTTCTTGCTATAGCTGGAAAAATCCCTGCTACAATTCCCGCAAAAATTATCATAGAAATACCATTTCCAATACTATGCTCTGTCATCTGTTCTCCTAACCAAACTAAAAACATACTTCCAGCTGTAAGACTTAAAGTGGTAGTAATTCTAAAAAGCCATCCAGGTTCAATTACAATAGGAGCTCCATTAGGAGCTGTCATCCTCTCTAACCCTAAGGATATGCCAAATCCCTGAATAAGACAAATAGCTATGGTTAGATAACGTGTATAATAAGCTAATTTTCTTTTACCCTCTGGTCCCTCTTTATAAAGTTCTTTAATGGAAGGATATACTACTGTCATTAATTCAAGGATGATAGAGGCACTTATATAAGGCATCACACCTAAGGCACAAATAGAAAATCTTCTCAAAGCCCCACCTGAAAAAATATCTAAAAATCCAAATAATGTTCCACTTGCCTGTTTAAATAAACTAAGAAAAGCCTCTCCATTTATACCAGGCGTTGGAATATGAACACCAAACCGATAAATAGCCAATCCGATAAATAAATATAATAATCTACGTTTTAATTCAGGAATATTAGCAAAATTTAAAAGGTTGTCTCTTCCATTCACTCTATAAAAACTCCAAAAATTAAACCTTTACTAATTCCACTTTACCACCTGCTTTTTCAATTTTTTCTTTAGCACTACGAGAAATAGCATGTACCTTTACAATTAAAGGAATATTTATCTCACCATCTCCTAAAATTTTTATAAGCTTATTTTTACCTTTTATCAATCCTTTCATCTGTAAACTTTCATAATCCACTATCTCATTTTCCTTGAATCTTTCAGCCAAATCTTTTATGTTAATCACAGTATATTCAATTTTAAAAATATTCTTAAAACCTCTTTTGGGTAGTCTTCTAATTATAGGAGTTTGACCTCCCTCAAACCAAGGAGAAATATCTGGAGATTTACGTGCTTTTTGCCCCTTATGTCCTCTGCATGAAGTTTTTCCATGCCCAGAACCATGTCCTCTACCTACTCTTTTCTTTTTATGCTTAGAACCATAAAACGGCTTTAATTCATCTAAGGTTATTACCTTATTCATGGATTTCCTCCACCTTTACTAAATGACTTACTTTTCTTATCATACCTCTTATCATAGGATTATCATCTCTGATTACACTTTGTCCAATTTTTTTAAGACCTAAACCTTTTAAACATTCCCTTTGTTTAGGCTTTCTTCCATATCTACTTCTTATTAAAGTTATTTTCAACTTTTTCATACTCTCATCTCCCTCATAATTTCTTCTATACTCTTTCCTCTTTTTCTGGCTACATATTCAACACTCTGTAATTGAGATAAAGCCTTAAAAGTAGCCTTTACTAAATTATGAGGATTACTACTCCCTATACATTTAGTAACAATATCTTTAATTCCCGCAGCATCCATAATAGCACGAACAGTACCTCCAGCAATAACTCCTGTTCCTGGTTTAGCAGGTTTTAATAATATTTTTGTGGCTCCAAACTTTGTCATAATAGTATGAGGTATAGTATCCTTAGAAATAGGAACTTCTATCATGCTTTTTTTTGCTTTTTCTATAGCCTTTCTTATAGCATCAGGAACTTCAGGAGCCTTACCCAATCCAAAACCAACTTTACCCTTTCCATCTCCTACTATTACTAATGCAGAAAATCTTAATCTTTTGCCACCTTTAGTAACCTTAGTAACCCTATTTATCTGTATGATTTTTTCAATAAATTCTTCTCCTACCTTAGCCAAAGCCCCTACCTCCTTTAAAATTGTAATCCCACAGCTCTTGCAGCATCAGCAAGAGCTTTAATCCTACCATGGTATTTAAAACCACCCCTGTCAAAACAAACCTTTGTAATACCTTTTTCCAAAGCTTTCTTAGCTAAAAGTTCCCCCACTGCTTTGGCAACTTCAGTTTTTCCACCTTTTTTCTTAAGCTCTTCCACCTTTTCTCTAATTTCGGGTGAAAGAGAAGAAGCTGCTACTAAGGTATGCCCTATAGTATCATCTATAATTTGAGCATAAATATGTTTACAACTCTTATAAACACTTAATCTTGGTCTTTCTGGAGTTCCAAAAATCTTTTTTCTAACTCTCTTTTTTCTCCTAAGCCTTGCTTCTACTTTTTTTTCTCTTTTGCTCAGTTTAGCCATATACTTCACTCCCTTAAATTACTTTTTAGCACCTTTTCCAGCTTTTCCTGCTTTTCTAAGAATAATTTCACCAGTATATCTAATACCCTTACCTTTATAAGGCTCTGGAGGTCTAAGTCTTTTAATATTCGCAGCAACCTGTCCTACTAATTCTTTATCTATACCTTCTACTATAACCCTTACCTGAACCTCTCCACTTCCTTTTTCAGTCTTAGCAGTAATTCCTTCAGGTAATTTAAAATTGATAGGATGGGAATATCCTAAACTAAAAACTATCTCATTTCCTTTAACCTCTGCTTTATACCCTAATCCTACGATATCTAAGGATTTTTTAAAACCTTGAGTTACACCAATAACCATATTGTTAATCAAAGATCTTGCTAACCCCTGAAAAGCTTTAGCTTTATTCCTTAATTTTTTTCTTACATCTTCTTGTAAAACAATAACAGTATCACCATCAATATTAACCTTAACCAAGGGTGGTAATTTCTTCTCTAATTTTCCTTTCGGTCCTTCTACTACAACTATACCATCATCTTTAATTTCAACCTTAACCCCAGTTGGTATTTTAATGGGTTTTCTACCTATACGTGAAACTTCTCCCATATCAAATCACCCCTTTACCAAATTTCACAAAGTATTTCACCGCCTACTTTGCGGCGCCTTGCCTCATGATCTGTCATAATTCCCTGAGAAGTAGAAACAATAGCAATTCCCAAACCATCTAAAACCTTTGGTAAATCTTTATACCCCATATAAATCCTTCTTCCGGGTTTACTAACTCTTTTTACTCCAGCAATAACAGGTCGTTTGTTTTCATCATATTTCAATACTATTTCGATCTTACCTTGAGGTTTTTCATTTATATATTTAAAATCTTCTATATATCCTTCTTCTTTAAGAATTCTGGCAATTTCTAATTTTATCTTAGAAGCGGGAATTACTACAGTTTTATGTCTTGCCATTAAAGCATTTTTTATTCTAATTAACATATCTGCAATTGGATCGGTCATCATATTTCCATCCCCCTTACCAACTAGCTTTCCTTACTCCAGGGATTTTTCCCTCTGAAGCTAATTTTCTAAAACACATTCTACAAAGACCAAATCTCCTTATATATCCTCTTGCCCTTCCACAAATAGAACAACGATTTCTTTTTCTTACTTCAAATTTAGGTTCTCTTTTTGCTTTCTCTATTTGGGCTTTTCTTGGCATATAAAATTACCTCCTAAATGGCATTCCTAATTCTTTAAGAAGTTCGTAAGCTTCTTCATCTGTTTCTGCTGTAGTTACAATAGTAATACTCATCCCTTTAATTCTTTCCACTTTACTTGAATCTACCTCAGGGAAAATAGTATGATCTGTAATACCAAGAGTATAATTACCTCTACCATCAAATCCAGATTTAGAAAGACCTTTAAAATCTTTTACTCTTGGTAAAGCTACATGTATAAGTCTGGCCAAAAAATCATACATTCTATTCTTTCTTAAAGTTACCATTACACCTATAGGCATTCCTTTTCTTAATTTAAATCCAGCAATAGATTTTCTTGCTTTGCAAATCTTGGGTTTTTGTCCTGTAATTTGAGCAAGCTCTATTAAAGCCTGATCAATTATTTTAGGATTAGAAACCGCTTCTCCTAATCCCATATTTACACATATTTTTTCTAATTTTGGTATCTCATGAATATTTTTATAACCAAATCTCTCTTTCAATTTAGGAATCACCTCATTTTTATAATAATCTCTTAACCAACTCATTTTTTACTCCTCTGCCTCAATTATTTCTCCACATTTTTTACAAACTCTAACTTTTGTACCATTCTCAAGAATTTTTTTCCCTATCCTAACCCCTCTTTTACATTTAGGACAATAAATCATTAAATTAGAAACATGAATAGGTGCTGGCTTTTCTATAATACCTCCGCTACTATAAGGAGTAGGTTTCATATGCCTCTTAACTATATTCACTCCCTCTACAATAGCTCTTCCTTTTCTTGGAAAAACTTTTAATACTTTACCAATCTTACCTTTATCCTTACCTGCAATTACTACCACCATATCATTTTTCCTAATATGCACCTTTGCTTCATGAGGTTTAGGAAGTTTTTTATTAATTCCACGCTTTATCATAACTTACCCCTTTTTATAAAACTTCAGGAGCTAAGGATATAATTTTCATAAAACCCTTAGCCCTAAGCTCTCTTGCTACAGGTCCAAATATACGAGTTCCAACAGGCTCTTTATATTGATTTATAAGCACTGCAGCATTCTCATCAAATCTGATATGTGTACCATCTGGTCTTGATATTTCTTTTTTGGTCCTAACAATAACTGCCTTTACCACATCCCCTGCCTGGACCTTAGAATTTGGTAAAGCTTCTTTTACAGAAGCAACTATTATATCTCCCACTGTTCCATACTTTCTTCCAGAACCACCTAAAACTCTTATACACATTATTTTCTTAGCGCCTGAATTATCAGCTACATTTAAATAAGTCTGTTGCTGAATCATGCTTACTCACCCCCTTCAGAAGGCTCTTCCAATTCCAATCTTTTGGCTCTCTCTAATATCTCTCTCACTCTCCATCTTTTTCTGCGGGAAAGAGGTCTGGTCTCTTCAATTAAAACTTTATCTCCTATTTTACACTCATTATTTTCATCATGAGCCATATATTTTTTTCTTCTTTTAATATATTTTCCATATAAAGGATGTTTAACCAAAGTCTCTACCATCACAACCACTGTTTTATTCATTTTATCACTTACTACAGTTCCTATAAACTGTTTTCTCCTTCCCATTTTTTTCTCCCACCTATTATCTTATATTAAGTTCTTTTTCTCTAAGTATAGTTAAAACTCTGGCTATATCTCTTTTAACCTGTCTAATTCTCATAGGATTTTCTAATCTGTGGATACTCTTCTGAAATCTTAAATTAAATAATTCCTCTCTTAATTGGGAAAGTTTTTCTTTTAATTCAGGGATTGATAATTCCCTAAGCTCACGGGCTTTCATTAAAATTCCTCCCTGGTAACAATTTTACATTTAAAGGGCATCTTGCTTGCAGCTAACCTTAAAGCCTCTCTTGCAACCTCTTCAGGAACTCCAGAAATTTCATAAATTATTTTACCAGGTTTAACTACAGCTACCCAGCCTTCCACAGAACCTTTTCCCTTTCCCATACGTGTCTCTGCAGGTTTTTTAGTAATAGGTTTGTCAGGAAAAACTCTAATCCAGATCTTAGCTCCTTTTTTAGCAGTTCTTACAATAGCTACACGTCCTGCTTCAATTTGTTGAGCAGTTAACCATCCACCTTCTAAAACCTTTAAACCATATTCACCAAATTCTAAAGTATAACCACTAGTAGCTTTTCCTCTAACTCTACCTTTCTGCTGCTTTCTATATTTTGTCTTTCTTGGTTGAAGCAACATTTTTGCTCACCTCTGTTTATTTTTTATATAACTACTTTTTCTTGTCCTTCTCTTTCAGGTAAAACCTCTCCTTTAAAAATCCAAACCTTAACCCCAATACTTCCATATTTAGTAATAGCAGTAGCAAAACCGTAATCAATATCCGCTCTTAAAGTAGAAAGAGGAACTCTACCAACTCTATACCATTCACTTCTTGCAATCTCTGCTCCCCCTAATCTACCAGAACATTGAACTTTTACACCCTGGGCTCCAAATCTCATAACTAAAGCTACTGCTCTCTTCATAGCACGTCTAAAAGATACTCTTCTTTCTATCTGTGTAGCAATATTTTCAGCTACTAACTGTGCTTCAAGCTCCGGTCTTCTAACTTCATTTACCAAAACCTCTATTTCATAATCTTTTAAGGTATTTTTTAATTCTTTTTTTATTTTCTCAATTTCTGCTCCTTTTTTTCCTATAACTATTCCAGGACGAGCAGAATGTATTATTATTCTAATTTTATTAGCTGCTCTTTCTATTTCTATACGTGCAATTCCTGCATGATAATAATTATCTTTTAAATATTTTCTAATTAAATAATCCTCATGCACATATTTAGGAAATTCTGAAGATTTAGCCACCCAACGAGAATCCCAAGTCCTTGTAATACCAATTCTCAAACCTATTGGATTAACCTTCTGACCCAAGGCTTACCTCCCTTTTCTTTTTTCTTCTTTTTCTTCTACCACTACAGTAATATGACTCATCCTTCTAAGAATTCTGCTGGCTCTTCCCCATCCTCTGGGCCAAATTCTTTTTAAACGAGGACCTTCATTTACATAAGCCTCAGAAACATAAAGTTTGTCTACATCCATCCCATAATTATTCTCAGCATTTGCAATTGCACTTTCTAAAACCTTTTTTATTATTCTGGCAGCCTTCTTAGGAGTAAATTGCAAAATATTTAAAGCTTCATCAACTTTTTTACCCCTTATTAAATCTATAACCAACCTTGCTTTGTAAGGAGAAATTAGTACATATTTTGCTGTAGCTCGGGCTTTCATATTCTATCTCCTTTATTTCTTCTTTACTCCCTTTACTTTTCCTTTATCAGCAGGATGTCCTTTATAAGTTCTGGTAGGAGCAAACTCCCCTAATTTATGCCCCACCATATTTTCAGTAACATAAACAGGAATAAATTTATGCCCATTATGCACTGCAAAAGTTAAACCAACCATCTCAGGTATTATAGTAGAACGCCTACTCCATGTTTTTATAGGCTTTTTATCTCCTGTTTCTCTTGCTTTTAAAACCTTTTTCAACAAATGCTCATCTACAAAAGGACCTTTCTTTTTGGACCTTGGCATCTAATACACCTCCCTCTCAATTAGCCCTTCCTTCTTCTAATAATAAACTTATCTGAAGGTTTCTTTTTACGGGTCTTTAATCCTTTACACAACCAACCCCAAGGAGAACAGGGATGTCTTCCTCCATGAGATTTTCCTTCTCCACCACCAAGAGGATGATCTACAGGATTCATAGCAACACCACGCACATGAGGTCTTCTTCCAAGCCATCTGCTTCTTCCAGCTTTACCAAGCATAACATTTTCCCATTCTAAATTACCAACCTGTCCAATAGTTGCCTTACAATTTTCATGAACCTTTCTAATCTCTCCTGAAGGAAGTCTTAATATAACATATTTATCTTCTTTACCAAGTATCTGGGCAAAAGTTCCTGCAGCTCTAGCTAATTGTCCACCTTTTTTTGGTTTTAGTTCTACATTATGAACTATAGTACCTACAGGAATATTTTTTAAAGGTGAAGCATTGCCTACCTTTATTTCTACATTCTCACCAGACATTACCACATCGCCAACCTTAAGTCCAAGAGGTGCTAAAATATACCTCTTTTCTCCATCAGCATATTGAAGTAAAGCAATATTAGCAGATCTATTAGGATCGTATTCTAAAGCTATAACTTTAGCAGGTATATTATCTTTATCTCTCTTAAAATCAATAATACGATAAAGTCTTTTATGCCCACCTCCTCTAAATCTTACTGTAATTCTTCCATAGTTATTTCTTCCACCTGTCTTTTTTAAAGGTTCTACTAAACTTTTTTCAGGTTCTTTTTTAGTAAGTTCAGGATTAACTAAATAGCTTTGAAATCTCCTACCTGGTGAGGTGGGTTTACATTTCTTTATAGGCATCTTCTTTCACCCCTTATATGGTTTCAAAAAATTCTATAGTTTGGCCTTCTGCTAACCTTACAATAGCCTTTTTTCTAATTGAAGTTCTTCCAGGATTTCTAAATCCTCCTTTTGGCTTACCTTTAACCCTTATAGTTTGAACTTTTTTTACCTTTACATTAAATAAAGCTTCTACAGCTTTTTTTATCTCTATTTTATTGGCTGAAGGATCTACCCAAAAAGAAACCTGATTATTTCTTTCTTTTAACAACATGGATTTTTCAGTAATAATAGGTGCTAAAATTATAGTTTTTGGATCCCTCATCTTTTATCTCCTTAAACGTTCCTCTATTTTACTTAAAGCATCCTTAGCCAAGATTAAATTTTCGTGATTTAAAATATCATAAACATTTAAACCTTCAACTGCTAAAACTTTAACCTTAGGTAAATTGGTGGCGCTTTTTTCCAAAACTAAATTTCTCTCTGGAACAATAATTAAAGCTTCTTTCAAACCTAAATTATCTAAAAATCCTTTTAAGATTTTTGTTTTAGGTTGATCTTTAACAGGAAAATCCTCTGCTACAAAAAGTTTATTAGTCAAAGCACGGGAAGAAAGAGCCATTTTTAATCCCAATCTTCTAACTTTTTTATTAAGCTTGAATTCATAACATCTTGGTTTAGGGCCATGAACAACTCCACCACCTACCCATTGAGGAGCTCTAATAGACCCCTGCCTTGCTCTACCAGTGTGCTTTTGAGGCCAAGGTTTTCTCCCTCCTCCTCTAACCTCACCTCTTGTCTTAGTACAAGCTGTACCAGCTCTCCATCTTGCCATCTGCCATCTTATTATCTCATGTAAAATCCCTTCCTTAGGATAAACTCCATAAATATCAATAGGTAAATCTATTTCTCCTATTATATTAGCAGTACTATCAACTAATTTTGCTTTTATAACATCCATCTTTATACTCCCCTTTATTTAAAATAAACCATTACATATCCATTAGTCCAGCCAGGAACAGCTCCCTTTACTAACAATAAATTCTTTTCAGGAATTATATCTACTACTGTTAAATTTTTTATAGTTACAGTTTCATTTCCATAATGCCCTGCCATTTTTTTACCCTTAATAACTCTTCCAGGAAAAGTATTAGCACCACTTGAACCTCTTTTACGATGCACCTTTTTTGCACCATGACTCATAGGTTGTCTTGAAAAATTCCATCTTTTAATACACCCAGTAAAACCTCTCCCTTTAGAAGTTCCTGTAACATCTATTTTTATACCTTTTTCTATGGGTAAATCTGTTAAAGTTATATATTGCCCTGGTTTAAATTCTGCGGGATCTTCAATTTTAAACTCTCTTAAAATATAAAATCCTGTATCAAGACCTGCTTTCAAAAAATGCCCTATCATAGGAAAAGTGCATTTTGTTAATTTCTTAGGATCAAATCCTAACTGCACAGCATTATACCCATCTTTATCTACTGTTTTCACCTGCACAACTGCACAAGGACCTACTTGCAAAACTGTTACAGGAATAACATTCCCCTCTTCATCAAAAACACGGGTCATACCTAACTTTTTACCTATTAACCCTTCAAGTTTCATTTTTATCACTCCCCTACACCTTTATTTCAACTTCTACACCAGCAGGCAATTCAAGTTGCATCAATGCATCTATAGTTTGTTGGGTAGGCTCTAATATCTCTATAAGTCTTTTATGCACCCTTATCTCAAATTGTTCCCTTGAATTTTTATCAATATGTGGAGACCTTAAAACTGTCCATCTGCTAATTTTTGTAGGTAAAGGTATAGGACCTACTACCTTAGCTCCTGTCTCTTTAGCAGTATGCACAATATTGGCTACCGATTTATCCAAAATCCTGTGATCAAAACTTTTTAATTTTATTCTAATTTTCTGTGCGGGTATCATCTCCAAAACCTCACACTCCCTTTATTCTATTATTTTTGTAACTACACCAGCTCCAACTGTTCTACCACCTTCTCTAATCGCAAACCTCAATCCCTCCTCTAATGCCACCGGCTTTATCAACTCAACCTCTAACTCTACATTATCCCCTGGCATCACCATCTCTACTCCCTCTGGTAACTTCACCACCCCTGTTACATCTGTTGTCCTAAAATAAAACTGCGGCCTATACCCATTAAAAAATGGTGTATGCCTACCCCCCTCCTCCTTCTTCAATACATATACCTCTGCCTTAAACTTCGTATGTGGCTTTATACTCCCTGGCTTCGCAAGCACCTGCCCCCTCTCTACATCATCCTTCCCTACTCCCCTTAATAACACCCCTACATTGTCACCTGGTAATGCCTCATCCAATATCTTCCTAAACATCTCTATACTCGTTGCTACTGTCTTTATCGTTGGCCTTAAACC
>NZ_JQKW01000005.1 GCF_000746255.1 Thermodesulfobacterium hydrogeniphilum | reverse complement strand
TAGAGGTAGTTTATCCAGGAGTTATAGTAGGTATTACAGATAAAACTTATACTGTTTCAGAAGAAAAAAGAGGTCCTTTGGTTTTTTATTTGGAAAGTGAAATTATCCAAATAAAAACAGATTAATGAGGTTATATAATGTATAAAGATTGGGAAGATATTTATGAAAGTTTGGCTTTGGAATTAAAAAAAGAGATTGCTGAGAATTATTTTTCTGAAAAAGTTTATTTAGAAGAAGAATGGAATAGTTTTAAAGAGCTTTTGGAAGAACTTAGAATTAAACAAAAAAAGATTTTTAATAATGCCTGGAAAATATATTTTATGCTTCAAGATTCTGATTTGGTAGAAGAATTTGAAAAAATTACCAATTTTCCTTTAAAAGAAACTATTTCTCAAAGTAAAATGCTTTATGAGAATATATATAATATTCCTGAAGAAAATTTGAAAAGAAAACTTTTTGCAAATGAAATTTCTCCTTTTGCTTTAACTACAAAAGGGAAATTTATAAAAATTTTTTTCAATATTTATAAACGATTTTTAAAAGTTTTAGAAGAATATCTCAAAAATTATCAAAAAATAGAAAAACTGTATAACATATTAAAAGAAGAAACAAAAAATTTTCATAAAAAATTTGACATGTCTTATATTCTAAATTTTTTTAATAAATTAAATCTTTCTGAATTAGAGTCTGAATTAGGAACTTTGGAAAATAAAGAGAAGATTTGGAAAGAAATATCTGAAAGATTGAAAATAAAAATACCTGAGGAATTTGAAAAGGATTTCAAAAAATATAATAAGATTCCTGAATTTTCAAAAGTATATTCCAAATTATCAAACCTTATTAAAAAAGCTTTTGAAAGAAATCCTGAAAAAGCAAAGGAGATATTAAAACTTGTTTATTAATACTATAAAAAAATATATAGAGAAATTTAATCTTTTTCAGAAAGGAGATAGAGTTTTATTAGGTATTTCTGGAGGGCTTGATTCTGTAGTTCTTTTAGAAGTTCTATACCTTTTAAAAAAAGATTACGAATTAAAGTTGTTTGTTTCTCATTATGATCACAAAATCCGTAAGGATTCTCTTGAAGATGCTTCATTTGTATATAAACTTTGTAAAGAAAAAAATATTCCCTTTTTTTACACTGCAGCTTCTGTTCCTGCTTATGCTAAAAGGGAGAAACTTAGCTTAGAAATGGCAGGAAGAGAATTAAGATATAACTTATGGTTTAATTTAGCTAAAAAATATGATTTTCAAAAAATTGCTTTAGCCCATCATCTGGATGATCTTGCTGAGGAAATATTTATGAAATTGATCAGGGGCACAGGAAAAAGAGGTCTTGCAGGTATTCCTATAAAAAGAGAAGAACTTATAGTAAGGCCCTTTTTGTTTGTAACTAAAGAAGAAATTCGTAAATTTGCTTTGGAAAAAAATTTGAATTGGAGAGAAGATTATACTAACAAGGATCTTAGATTTTTAAGAAATAAAATAAGACATATTTTGATTCCTTTTTTGGAGAAACATTTTAATAAAAATATTAAAAAAAATATTAAAAAAACAGCTCTAATCATAGCTGAAGAAGAAGAATTAATTGAAGAGTTTGCCAAAAAAAAATTTGAAGAAATAAAATTTTACATAGATAGAGATTTAAGTTTAAAATTACATGAGCTAAAACAAATTCCTTCAGTATTAAGAAGAAGAATATATTTTATTGTATTTCAAAAAGTAGGGATACCTATTTTTAGAATTACTTATAAACATTTGGAAAGCCTTGAAAATCTTGTTATAAAAAGAGTAAAAGGCCCTGTTTATCTACCAGGGGGATTTTTAGCTTATAGAGGTCCCGGGTATATAACATTTACTCAAAAGGTTTTTTCTTTTCCTTATTTTGCAATCAAAATTGAGACAGAAGGAGAATACTCATTACCAACTAAACAAAAACTTAAAATTTTTAAGATTAAAAATCAGGAGAAATTAAATTTACCTAATAGTATGATATTTTCTGCTGAAAAACTAACTTTTCCTTTTGTTATTCGTAAAAGAAAACCTGGAGACAGAATATTCTGGCCTCCTATAGGACATAAAAAATTAAAAAAATTTTTATGGGAAAAAGAAATACCTTCTTATTTAAGGGAAAATGTTTTAGTAATAGAACACATAAATAAAATTATAGGAGTGTGGAACCTTTATATACATCCAGAATATAAAGTTAAGAAAGATACTAAAGAAGTTATAGTTTTACAAATAATTTAGATATCAAAACTTATGATAAATAAGAAAAAAATAAAACAACAGGGTTTATGGATAGACGACCTTTTATTTAGAGTCTCTTTGGACGATATGATTCTATATTTAGATAGCGAACCATTTGAAGAATTTTCTCTTGAAAATTTAATTAAAAAATGGCAAACAATTAAAGACACACTTAAAAATATGGGATTTTTTGGGGTATTAGATTATCCTGAAGTGGTTGAAAATAAAATTGTTGTAGCAAAAGGCTTACCACCAAAGCCTCCTATTCCTGAAAAAATAGAATTTTTTGAAAAGGTACTTTATATTTTAAAGAAAGAAAAGCCAGAAATCACAGAGATTGAAGAAACAAAAAGAGAAGATCTTAGAGAGGCTTATCAAACTATTATATGTGCTGAAAAAGATGAACCCATAGGTAAATGGTATCCCTCTATTCCTGGAATACCTGGCACAAATGTCTTTGGAGAATCTATAGAACCTCCTAAGGTTGAAAAGACTTCATCCTGGATATTTGGTAAAAATCTTTATATAGATGAGAACAATTTTATAAGAGCAAAAGAGGCTGGAGTTATACTGATTGAAAACAATAAAATAGAAATATACCCTGAATATAC
>NZ_JQKW01000004.1 GCF_000746255.1 Thermodesulfobacterium hydrogeniphilum | reverse complement strand
TCTATGTTTTCTATTAAATCTTTAATGTATTTAGGATCATTTTGTCCATCACCATCCATTGAGATAATAATATTTCCTGTAGCATGATAAAAACCAGCTGTAAGAGCAGCAGCTTCACCTCTATTTTTATCCATGTTAAGGATTCGTAAAAAGGGATCAGATTTTTTAAGATATTTTAAGATATTTAGAGAGTTATCAGAGCTGCCATCATTTACAAATATAATTTCATAGGAATAAGCTTTAGTTTGAGCTAATGCTTCTAAGACTTCTTTTGTTTCTTTATAAACTATGGGTATATTTTTTTCCTCATTATGCACTGGTATTACTACTGAGATTTTCATTTTGATTTAATTTTTATTAGCAAAGAATTCTTTTATAGAATTGATAATATAATCTATTTCTTTATCTTCTAATTCAGGATATAGAGGTATAGCCAAGGATTCCTTAGCTAATTTTTCTGCTGCAGGAAAACTTAAAAAGGTTTTATAAGTTTCTAAATAACTTTTATGTAAATGTAAAGGAATGGGATAATAATAACCAATTCCTATGCCTTTTTCTTTTAAAAATTTGGCTAACTCATCTCTATAAGGTGTTTTAATTACATATCTATGATAAACACTTTTTTTATAGTCAGGATCTAAAGGAGGAAGTTCTAAATCTTTGATATCAGAAAGAGCTTCATGATATTTTTTAGCTATGTTTCTTCTTACTTCATTTTTTTCATCCAGGGTTTTAAGTTTTGCTCTTAAGATAACAGCTTGTAATTCATCAAGTCTTGAATTAAGTCCAAAGAAATGAGAATGATTTTTTTCTACTTGGCCATGGACTCTTAAATATTTGATTTTATAAGCCAATTCATCATCATTAGTTACAATAACTCCTGCATCTCCTATAGCATTTAAATTTTTAACAGGACCACAACTGAAACAACCTACCTTCCCAAAAGTTCCAATTTTTTTACCCTTATATTCTGCTCCATGAGCATGGGAGGCATCCTCTATTAATATAATTTCGTATTCATTGCATATTTCAAGAATTTCCTCCATTTCTGCAGGATGGCCATACATGTGAACCAGAAGAAGAGCTTTGGTTTTGGGAGTTATTTTTCTCTTTAAATCTTTCAGATCTGGTCCAAAGGTTTTGGGATCAACATCCAAAAGTACAGGAGTTGCTCCTATCCAGTAAATAACTTCTAAATCAGCTATAAATCCATTAGACTGTAAAAGGACTTCATCACCTTTACCAATTCCACAGGCATAAAGAGCCATAAATAAAGCTGCAGTTCCTGAGCTACAGCCAAATGCATGTTTAGTTCCAAGATACTCTGCCCACTCTTTTTCAAAAGAAAGAAGATTGTTCCCATTTAAGATTTTCATAGAATTAAAGACTTCTTCCCAGTTTTGATAAACTTCATCTTTTATTTCTTTCCATGAGCGTTTTAAATCAAGTAAAGGAATTTTAAACATCTTTTACCCCCGTCCCAATTTGCACCATTTAGATTCAAAAGGAAATTTTATTTCTTGACCAGATTCTGCGGATTCGTATAATCCAATTATAACTTCAAGAGAAGGAATAGCTTCTTTTCCAACTACCAACCAGGGATCTTTTTCAGAGGTTTTAAAATATTTTATAGCTGATTTAAGATATGTAAAATGGGAAAAGCCTAAGGGATGAGGAGGATTTTCTGTAAATCCATTTGTCAAAGAAATAGTATCTTCTATTCCAGTTATAGCTAAATAGTCAAGCTTATTCATAGCAAATCCACCTATAATAGCAGAACCTTTTTCTCCAAGAATTACCAATTCAGCTTTGAGATCCTTTGGTCTTGCACAGGTAGTGGCTTCTATGGTCCCCAAAGCACCATTTTTAAATTTTAAAGTGCCTACTAATAAATCTTCTGCTTCTATATTTACTAAATAGGTTCCCATTTTAGCAAAAACACTTTCAACTTCCCCTCCAAGATAATAAAGCATATCTACAAAATGACATCCCTGCTGAGCTAAAGCTCCTCCATCTAAAGCCCAGGTTCCTCTCCATCCTGCAGAATCGTAATATTTTTGGTTCCTGCTCCAGTAAAATTTGGTAGAAAGCAAGATAATTTTTCCTAAAAGACCTTTATTCAAAATTTCTTTAATTTTTACTATAGGAAGATTGGCTCTATTTTGAAAAATGGTTACTAATTTTAAATTATATTTTTCTGCAAGGTTTACTAACATTTCTGCATCTTTTAAAGTAAGAGCTATGGGCTTCTCTATAAGAAGATCTTTTTTAAAATTTTCCAGAATTTCTTTACCTATCCTGGCATGTAATCCAGAAGGCAAGCTTAAATCAACTACATGGATATCTTCTTTTTTAAGCATTTCTTTATAATCTATATAAGGTTTGGCAGAAAGTTCATTAGCAAAAGATTGAGCTTTCTCTGGATCTATATCAGAAACTGCTACGACTTCTGCTTCGTCTTTAAGTTCTTTATAAATTTTAAGATGTCTTGTAGCAGCCTTTCCGCAACCTACAATAGCTATTTTTAGTTTCATAAATTCTAAAAGATATACCTAATTTTTTTATTGTAAAGTATAATTTTGAGGATAAATTTAAAAATTTATGAAATTAAAATGTCTTGTAATTCTTTTAGTTTTCTTTTTAGGAGTAGTAATTTTAGCTTATTTTCAGCCTATTTCTTCTTATCAAGAAGCGCGCAGAGTTTTGATAATAAAAGAAACCTCTGAGCATATATTTTTGCAGACTTATAACGGTAATCCCTATTTTACTAAACCTCCTTTATACACTTGGATTGCTATCCCTTTTTATAAAATTCTTTCCTCCAAACCAAAAGGAGATCTTTTTTCTATTAGATTAGTTTCTATCTTAAGTTATCTTTTTATATTAATAGCAATTTACTTTCTCTTAGAAAGAAATTTTAATAAATTTTGCCTGACTTCAATTATTCTTTTAAGCAATTTTCGTTTTCTTTCTTTCATTTCCCGTATTGATTTAGAGCCTCTTTTTGTTCTTTTTAGCTTTTTAATGTTTTGTTGTGCCTATTTTTATTTTAAAAAAGGGAAAGAGTTTTATAGAGTAAGCTTTTATTTATTTTTAGGATTGAGTTTTATGGTAAGAGGTCCTTTACATCTCTTTTTAATTCCTGCTTTTTTAGTTTACGGAATTATCTTTAAAGAAAAAAGAGTTTTTAAACTGCTTTTTTATCCATCAGGCTGGTTGATAACTTTAATTTTAATATTGCCCTGGTATTTTTATGGGTATTTTTATTTTGGAAAGAAAGTTTTTCAGGAGTTTTTATTTGTAGATTTAGGTAAACGTTTGATAATTCATAAAGATCCTTTTTATTATTATTTCAAAGCCCTATTTTTAAATTTCATCCTCTATTTTATTTTATTTGCATGGGTGGTTTTAAAAACAAAAAGTTTTAAATTATGGAAATTTTTAAAAGAAAAAGAAATCAGCTTTATATTTTTTTCTGCTTTTATTCCTGTTCTTTTGTTAAGTTTTACTGGAGAAAAATTTGATAAATATTTACTCTATCTTTATCCTTTATGGGCTATCTTTTTTGTATTAGTATTAGAAAAATATTTTTCTTTTTTAAAAAATTTGGCTTTAATATGTTTTATTTTAAGTGTGGTTTCTTATTTTTCTATTCAAATTTTTAAAATAAAGGATTTGTCTTATAAAATAGATATAATAAAAGCCAATATTAATCCTCATCAGAAATTAGTTTTCTGGCAAGATGAAATGCCTTTAATAATTTATTATTATGGTAAACCTATAAAGGTATTAAAAAACAAGAAAAAATTGAAAAGTTTTTTAGAAAAGGGATATTTTATCATTTCTAAAAAACCTTTACCGGGTTTAATTGATAAAATAATATTATTTGATCCCTATAAAAAGGATAGGATTTGGTATTTTTTAATTAAAAATTGATGTTTAATAATTTTTAAATTTCCCCCACAAATATTTAAGTCTTTCTCTAATTTTTTTCTCAATTCCTCTTTCTGTAGGGAAATAGAATATTTTATTTTTTATTTCTTCAGGTAAAAATTCTTGTATAATAAACCCCTTTTCATAATTATGGGCATATTTATAATCCTTTCCATAGCCGAGTTTTTTCATGAGTTTTGTTACAGGATTTCTCAAATGAAGAGGAACAGGGAGATTTTTGTTTTTTTCTACTTCTTCATAAGCCAGATTTAGAGCTTTATAAGCAGAATTACTTTTAGGAGCGCAGGCTACATAAAGAGCAGCTTCTGCTAAAGCCAGTTCTCCTTCTGGTTGCCCAAGAGTTTCAAAGGCTTCTTTTGCAGCAACTGCTATTACCAATGCCATGGGATCAGCTAATCCTACATCTTCTGCAGCACAGATTATAATTCTTCTGGCAATATAAAGAGGATCTTCACCTGCAGAAAGCATTCTTGCCATCCAATAAATAGTGGCATCAGGATCACTTCCTCTCATGCTTTTATGAAAAGCAGAAATAAGATTGTAGTGCTCTTCTCCAGCTTTATCATAACGGAGTGGTTTAAAAAGAAGATTTTCAGGAAGATCTTTTAAGGTAATATTGTTTTTATTTTGAGCTAAGGCTATTTCTACTATTAGTTCTAAAGTATTTAAAGCAGATCGTGCATCTCCATCACTTGCCTCTGCGATTTTTTCTAAAACATCATTATCTATTTTTATATTTAAATCGCCTAAACCTGTTTCTTTATCAGTTAAAGCCCTATTTAAAATAGTTAAAATTTCACTTTTAGAAAGAGGGTTGAGGAGAAAAATCTTCATCCGCGAAAGGAGAGGGGATATTATTTCAAAAGAAGGGTTTTCTGTAGTAGCACCTATGAGATAAATATCACCTTTTTCTACAAAAGGCAATAAAAAGGATTGCTGATTTTTATTAAATCTGTGGATTTCATCAATAAAAAGGATAGTAAACTTATTAAGGGGTTTAATTTGTTTGGCTTTATTAATTATTTCTTTTAAATTTTTTAAAGTGGTATCTACTGCACTAACAATAATAAAATTAGCATTTAAAGCTTGACCTATTAAATAAGCTAAGGAGGTTTTTCCTGTTCCAGGAGGGCCCCAGAGTATAAAAGAAAAGGGTTTTTTATGATTTATCAAATATTTTAAAGGCCCTTTTTCACCTATTAAGTGAGTTTGTCCTACAAATTCTTCAAAATTTTTAGGCTTTAATCTTTCTGCTAAGGGTTGCATAGCTCAAAAAAGATGTTATAATTTATTTTCACCTTAAGGATATATTTTTTATTAATATTTATAAAAATAAAGTTTAATTTTAAAATTAATAAAAGCAACCTCTTGACAAGATAAGAAAAAAGTAGTATATAAGAGGCTTGTTAATTTTTGTCTAATTTTAAAAGAAAAGAGGGGGAATATGCCTACTATTAACCAATTAGTGAGGTTAGGCAGAGGGAAAAAGGTAAAAAAATCTAAAGCGCCTGCGTTGCAGGGGTGTCCACAAAAAAGAGGTGTTTGTGTAAGGGTTTATACTGTTACACCTAAAAAGCCTAATTCAGCTTTAAGAAAAGTTGCGAGAGTGCGTTTAACCAATGGTATTGAAGTTACAGCTTATATTCCAGGAATTGGACATAATTTACAGGAACACTCTGTGGTTTTGGTAAGAGGAGGACGTGTTAGAGATTTACCTGGTGTTAGATATAAGATAATTAGAGGAGCTTTAGATGCTGCTGGTGTGCAGAATAGGAGAAAATCTCGTTCTAAATATGGAACTCCAAGGCCTAAATAAGAATAATTGAAGGGGTGAGATATGCCGCGTAAAGGACCTGTGCCAAAAAGGGAGATTCCTCCAGATCCTAAATATGGAAGTGTTTTAGTAGCAAAGTTTATAAATAACCTTATGAAAGATGGAAAGAAAAATGTAGCTCGTAAGATATTTTATGAAGCTTTAGAAAGATTGAGAGAAAAGTCTGGAGGAGAAGATCCTTTAAAGATTTTTGAAAAAGCAGTTGAAAATGTTAAGCCTTTGCTTGAAACACGTACTCGTAGAGTAGGAGGTGCTAATTATCAGGTTCCAGTAGAGGTTAGACCTGAAAGACAGGTATCCTTAGCTATAAAATGGATTATTAATGCAGCTCGTGCTCGTAATGAAAGAACTATGGTAGAAAGATTGGCTAATGAATTGTGGGATGCTTATAATGAAAGGGGGGCAGCTATAAAGAAAAGAGATGATACTCACCGTATGGCTGAATCTAATAGAGTTTTTGCCCATTATCGCTGGTAATTAGCCCTTTCTTAATACTTAATAAAGATTTAGAAAATAAAAAACAGGAAGGTGTGAGGTAATTATGACACCGGAAGAACTGAAAATTTTGAAAACAACAAGAAATATAGGATTTGTTGCACATATAGACGCAGGTAAAACTACTACCACAGAAAGAGTTCTTTATTATACTGGAAAGACCTATAAAATAGGTGAAGTTCATGAAGGAACTGCTACTATGGATTTCCTTCCTCAGGAACAGGAAAGGGGTATTACTATTACATCTGCATGTACTACTACCTTCTGGAGAGGGCATAGAATAAATATTATTGATACTCCGGGACATGTAGATTTTACTATAGAAGTTGAAAGAAGTTTAAGGGTTTTAGATGGTGCAGTAGTAATTTTTTGTGCAGTTGGAGGGGTTGAACCTCAGTCTGAAACTGTTTGGAGACAGGCTAATAAATATAAAGTTCCTAGAATTGCGTTTATTAATAAAATGGACAGACTTGGTGCTAATTTTGAGGGGGTAGTAGAGCAGATAAAACAAAAATTAGGAGCTAATCCTTTGCCACTCCAGATCCCTATAGGAGTTGAAGATTCCTTTGTAGGTATAGTAGATCTTATTGAAATGAAAGCTATTATTTGGGAAGAAGAAACCTTAGGAGCTAAATATCATTATGAAGAGATTCCTGCTGACTTAAAGGATAAAGCAGAAGAATATAGAATAAAGATGCTTGAGACCCTTGCTGATATTAATGATGAAATAATGGAAAAATATTTAGAAGGAGAGGAAATAACCCCAGATGAGATAAAAAAAGCTATAAGAGAGGCAACCGTAACTTTTAAAGCTGTTCCGGTTTTATGTGGTTCAGCTTTTAAAAATAAAGGAATTCAGCCCTTACTTGATGCTATAATAGATTATTTACCTTCACCTTTAGATATTCCACCTATAAAAGGAGTTAATCCTAATACAGGAGAAATAGAAGAAAGACCAGTTGATCCAGATGCTCCTTTAGCTGCTCTTGCTTTTAAAATTATGACAGATCCTTATATAGGAACTTTAACCTTTATAAGAATTTATTCTGGAAGATTAGAAAGTGGAATGTCAGTATATAATTCCACCAAGAGAAAAAAAGAAAGAATTGGACGTTTGGTTAGAATGCATGCTAATCAAAGAGAGGAAATTACAGGAGCTTTTGCTGGAGATATTGTTGCTGCTATTGGTTTAAGGGTAACTACTACAGGAGATACTCTTTGTGATGAAGCTCATCCTATAGAGCTTGAAAAACTTGAAATTCCAGAACCTGTTATATCTATAGCGGTTGAACCCAAGACCAAAGCAGATCAAGAAAAGCTGTCTTTGGCTTTACAAAAAATAGCTATAGAAGATCCATCTTTTAGGGTTACTGTAAACCATGAAACCGGGCAGACCCTTATTTGGGGAATGGGAGAGCTTCATTTAGAAATAATTGTAGATAGATTAATCAGAGAGTTTAAAGTTGGTGTAAATGTTGGAAGACCAGAAGTGGCTTATAAAGAAACTATTACTGTTCCAGCAGAAGCGGAAGGTAAATATATAAGACAAACAGGTGGTAGAGGACAATATGGACATTGTAAACTTATTGTAGAGCCTAATTCTGGAAAAGGATTTGAGTTTGTTTCTGAAATAGTAGGAGGAGTTATACCTAAGGAATTTATTCCTTCTATTGAAAAGGGTGTTAGAGAAGCTATGAATGAAGGAGTTCTGGCAGGTTATCCTGTAGTAGATGTAAAAGTGAGATTGGTTGATGGAAGTTATCATGAAGTAGACTCATCAGATCTTGCTTTTGCCATTGCAGGTTCTATGGCATTTAAAGAAGCCTGTAAAAAAGCTAATCCTGTATTGTTAGAACCTATTATGAAAGTAGAAATAGTGGTGCCTGAGGAGTATTTAGGAGATGTTTTAGGAGATATTTCTTCTCGTAGAGGAAGAGTGGAAAGCATGGATATGAGAGGGAATGCCAGGGTTATAATTGCTTATGTTCCTTTAGCAGAAATGTTTGGGTATGCTACCACTTTAAGATCTCTGACACAAGGTAGAGGAAACTTTATAATGCAATTTTCTCATTATGAAAAGGTGCCTGCTCAATTAGCAGAACAAATTATTAAGAAAGCAAAAGGAAGTTAAAATTTTTAGTATAGGAGGAGGAAAATATGGCTAAGCAGAAATTTGAGAGGAGGAAGCCACATTTAAATGTAGGGACAATAGGGCATATTGATCATGGTAAGACCACATTAACAAGTGCAATGACAAGGGTATTATCTACGAAGGGGTGGGCAGAGTGGATACCATTTGAGAATATAGATAAGGCACCTGAGGAGAAGGCAAGAGGTATAACTATACAGCTTGCGCATGTTGAGTATGAGACGGAGAAGAGGCACTATGCGCATATAGATTGTCCTGGGCATGCGGATTATATAAAGAACATGATAACAGGTGCGGCGCAGATGGATGGAGCTATTCTTGTTGTGGCAGCGACAGATGGGCCTATGCCACAGACAAGGGAGCATGTGTTGTTAGCAAGACAGGTTAATGT
>NZ_KN050826.1:15242-38709 GCF_000746255.1 Thermodesulfobacterium hydrogeniphilum | reverse complement strand
ATGAAGGTTAAAGCCTCATAAGAAGTAGAATTTTGAGCTTCTCTGATAAGTTTTTCAATTTCAGCATTTAAATCAATCTCTTTTACTTCCATTTCTTTAACCTCCTCCTTACTCTCTTATTTCTCTATACTATCATAAATCAGACACAATTTAAATAATACTTCCCTTGTGTGTGTTTTGGCGGAAAAAGGAGAATGGAAAGCGATTTTTTGGATATGGAACTAGGGATGAAAATGGCAACTATCATATCAGGTTTGCAAGAAAAGACGCGAATGTAAAAGAGCTTGTTTTGAGAGTGGGAGGAGAGAATACGTTTAGTCTCATACGGCAGGGCACAAGTGAAAGGGTGGTGGTAGTAGAGGGTATACATGATGGTTTGGCGGTGTGGGAGAGATATGGGAAGGCGGTGAATATTTTGATTTTGAACGGAGTGGGAAATACCCAAAAAGCCGCAGAGTTTCTTGTTCACAGTCAACTATACATAGATGTATATTTGGCTCTGGACAGGGATGAAGCGGGTTTAAAAGCTGAAGAAATGCTTTTACACGCCTTGAAAGGCAAAAAAATATATACAGAATTGATTTTCCGGGCAAGGATCCAGATGAAGCCAAAAAACAGCTCTGGAAAATCCGCCCCATTTCGCTTCCTCATTCTTCTTTTATTTGTCGCACATCTTCCCCCTCAATATCTTCAGTGAAATAAAATTTCTTGGAAAAATTTTTTATTTTTGCTTTTTTTGAACCAAATTTTTAACCATCAAGTTATTTTTTTATCAAATGCTTGGCAGCATGAAATTCTTGGAAAAGATTTTTTCAGAGGAGTTTTTCAAAATTGAGGAAGGGAAGAGAGTGCACATCCGCACAAAAGAAAGATGTCCGAAGTGTGGGAAACCTTTCACTGAAATTCCTGGGATAGCTCTTGTTTGTTTGCGGTGCAAGACTGTTCCCAAAAGGTTTTACATTGATTTATACTGGCAGGGAAAGAGAGTAAGGATCTACTCTGATAAATCAGGACAACCTCTTTCAAGCTACGAGCAGGCAAAAAGGCTTGCTTCTGTGATTGAGCTTGAAATTCAAAATAAAATCTTTGATCCTACAAAATATGTAAAAGGAGATATTAAACGGTTCCTCTTTCAAAATTTAGTAAAACAATATCTTTCTGAAAGAGAAAGAGTTTTGTCTCCATCTGCTTTTCTCTCAAAGAGAACCTGGTTTACAAAATACATTTTACCAGTTTTTGGAGTAATGGATGTGAGAGAAATTAGAGGCTTTCATCTTCACGAATTTTTTGAAAACCTTGTAAAAGAAAATCCCCTTTCTCTTTCTTCGGTAAAAAAGATTTTTGTGGAATTAAAAGTTTTTTTGAACTGGTGTTTAAAAAAGGAAATTATAGAAAGACTTCCTGTTTTTCCTGAGATTAAACCTCCAGAGCCTGTGATAAAGTGGCTTTCCCGGGAAGATCAGTTAAAAATTCTTTCCTGCATACCAGAAGAACATCGTCCTATCTTTGAATTTCTATTTGCTACAGGTTGCAGGGTAGGAGAAGCAAGAGCGTTGCAATGGGATTGTGTTTATTTGAAAGACGGCTACCTTGTAATAAGAAGAGTTTTCTCTGGAGAGTATCATTTAAAGGAGTTTCCTAAGGAAGGGAAGCAGAAAGTTATTCCTTTGGTTGGTAAAATCCGAGAAATTATTCTAAAACAAGCAAAGAACAAAAAATCACCATGGGTTTTTCCTTACAGAGCAGGAAAGAAGTGGATTGCTTATCCTTACAAGGCTTTGAATCGTGTTTTTAAAGAAGCATGCAAACAAGCCGGTGTTGAAGGAATAACTCTTTACCAAGCATCAAGACATTCATTTGCCATGTCAAGGCTTCAGGCAGGATTTTCCTATGAAGAAGTGGGAGCTGCTTTAGGACATAGTTCACCACAGACTACACGAAGATATGCCAGACTCAGGGCTGAGCAAGTCAAGCAGGTTTTTGAGGGGTCAAAAATTATTCTCTTCCCTCATGAAAGGTTTGAAAAATCTAAGTCTGAAAATCAGGAATAATTAACCACAATCGCTGAAAACCAGGTTCAAAATTTTCAGTTTGTCTCCAATTGAAACCAGGTATCAATTTCTAACCCGCATAAATTCTTGTGTCCCCAGCAACTGTCCCCAAACTGTCCCCAGAGAGGGTTGTTGAAAATTTGATTTCTATGAAAGTAAGAAAAAGTGCGCGCCCGGCAGGACTCGAACCTGCAACCTTTGGATTCGTAGTCCAATGCTCTATCCTATTGAGCTACGGGCGCAACTATTTATAATATAATTTAAATTTAATTTTTAGCAACCTTATTAAAAACTGTTTGAAAAAAATAAAAAGGTCTTCTGGCCATTCTATAATTTATAAATTGTGATAAAATAAAAAATTTAAAATATTTCTTTAGAGGAGGCTTAGTTAATGGATTGGAAAGATACCCTTAATCTCCCTAAAACAAGTTTTCCTATGAAAGCAAATTTAGTAGAAAGAGAACCAAGTTTTTTAGAATTCTGGGAAAAAGAAAAAATATACGAAAAAATGTTGGAAAAAAGAGCAAATGCCCCGCTTTATATTCTGCATGATGGGCCTCCTTATGCCAATGGACATATTCATTTAGGAACAGCTTTAAATAAAATTTTAAAAGATATTATTGTAAAAAGCAAATCTATGGCAGGGTATAAAGTGCCTTATATTCCAGGTTGGGATTGTCACGGTCTTCCTATAGAATTAAAAACAGAACAAGAATTAGGAGTTAAAAGAGGAGAACTTCCTCCTTTAGTAATAAGAGAAGCTTGTAGAAAATATGCTCAAAGATTTATTAATATCCAGAAAGAGGAATTTAAGCGTTTAGGAGTTTTTGCTAAATGGAATGAGCCTTATCTTACTATGAATTTTGAATATGAAGCAAGTATTGCTCGCGAATTTTTGAGATTTTTGGAAACAGATCAAATTTATCAAAGAAAAAAACCTGTTTTCTGGTGTCCTAATTGTGTAACAGCTTTAGCAGAAGCAGAAGTAGAATATGCTCCTCATAAATCACCATCTATTTATGTGAAATTTCCTTTTACTGAAAAATTAAAAATTTTTATAGAAGAAAAAACAAATATTAAAATTGATAAACCTGGTTATGTTCTTATCTGGACTACCACTCCCTGGACTCTTCCTGCTAATCTGGCTTTAGCTATGAATCCAGAATTTGATTATTTATTAGTGGAATGGGATGGAGAATATTATATTGTAGCAGAAGGCAGAGTTTCTGCACTTTGTGCAGAAATGAATAGAGATCTTCCTAAAATTCTTGCTAAAATTGATCCCAAGGAATTAGAAGGTAAGAAGGCTAAACATCCCTTTTATGATAGAGAAAGTTTGATTATTTTGGGAGACTTTGTAACCCTGGATACAGGAACTGGCATTGTTCACATCGCTCCTGGTCATGGAGAAGAAGACTATCACATTGGTTTAAAATATGGGCTTGAGATTTATGTGCCTGTGGATCAAGAAGGAAGATTTTATGAAGATGTTCCTTTAATTGGTGGTTTAAATATTTTTAAAGCTAATAAAGTTATTTTAGATATTTTAAAAGAAAAAGGACATTTGCTTTATCAAGATACTATAGAACACAGTTATCCTCATTGCTGGAGATGTAAAAAACCTGTAATTTTTAGAGCTGAGGATCAATGGTTTATTTCAATGGAAGCCAAGGATCTCAGAAAAAAAGCTTTGAAAAGTCTGGATCAGGTGAAATTTATCCCTTCCTGGGGGAGAAACAGAATTTATTCCATGTTAGAAAATCGACCTGATTGGTGTATTTCAAGACAAAGGGTTTGGGGTGTTCCTATAACTGTTTTTAAATGTGCTAAATGTGGAGAAATTTTAAAGGATTATAAATATTATCAAAAAATTATAGAAATTTTTGAAAAAGAAGGATGTGATCCCTGGTTTGTAAAATCTGCAGAAGAACTTTTACCTGAAGGAACAACTTGCCCCAAATGTGGAAACACTACATTTGAAAAAGAAAAGGATATTCTTGATGTATGGTTTGATTCCGGAGTTTCTTTTGCAGCTGTGCTTGAAAAAAGATCAGAACTCTCTTTTCCGGCAGATTTATATTTAGAAGGTTCTGATCAGCATAGAGGATGGTTTCATAGCTCTCTTTTATGTTCTGTGGGAACCAGAGGAGTTCCTCCCTATAAAGCTATCTTAACCCATGGATTTGTGGTTGATGGTCAAGGTAGAAAAATGTCAAAAAGTCTTGGAAATGTAATTCATCCTCAGGACTTAATTAAACAATATGGAGCAGAAATTATAAGACTCTGGGTCTCAGCAGAAGATTACAAAGATGATATAAAAATTTCTAAAGAAATTCTTAAACGTTTGGTAGAGGCTTATAGAAAAATAAGAAATACTTTTAGATTTTTAATGGGAAATCTTTATGATTTTGATCCTAAGAAGAATCTTATTCCTTTTGAAAAACTTCCTGAATTTGAGCAATATATTTTGTATAGACTTAGCAAAGTTATAGAAAAAGTTAAAAAAGCTTATGAGGAATTTGATTTTCACATTGTTTATCATGAAATACACAGATTTTGCGTGGTTGAACTTTCCTCTTTGATTATAGATATAAATAGAGATTATCTTTATTGTGAAGCTCCAGACAGTTTTAAAAGAAGAGCTACTCAAACTGTGTTTTATTATGCTTTAGATAGTCTGGTTAAACTTATGGCTCCTATTTTATCTTTCACAGCAGAAGATATCTGGCAGAATTTACCCTATGAAAAAGAGGAAATTTCTGTATTTTTAACTGATTTTCCTTCCTATAAATTTGAACTTTCTGCTGATAAAGTTAAAAACTGGGAAAAAATTCTTGAAATAAGAGAAGAAATTTTAAGGGCTTTAGAAATAGCAAGAAAGGATTATAAGATTATTAATACTTTTCTTGAAGCAGAGGTTTTTGTTAAAGCTCCAGAAGAATTAAAAGGGTATTTAGAAAATAGTGCTTTTTGGGAATATTTTATAATGGTAGCCAAATTTTCTTTGATAGATGAAATAATAGAAACAGGAGAAAATGAGATAGTTTGTGATTCTGAAGAAATAAAAGGATTGAAAATCAAAATCAAGCCTACAGAATACAAAAAATGTGAACGTTGCTGGCAAAGAAAGCCTGAGGTAGGAAAGCTTGAAAATCCAGAATTATGTCAAAGATGTTATGAGGTGATAAAGAATAGATGAGATTATTCTGGATAATAGCCAATATAGTTTTTATTTTAGATAAAATTACTAAATTTTTTGTAATTAAAATTACTTACCCTTATAAAGAAGTTTTAATCCAAATTTGTCCTGTTTTAAACATTGTAAAATACTGGAATAAAGGAATTGCTTTTGGACTTTTTTCTAAAAGTGGAAATTTAGTGAGCTGGTTACTTATAGGGAGTACTTTTATTATACTTTTGGGTTCATTTTTATGGGCTAAAAATATTGCTAAAGAAAAAAAAGATAACCTGTCTCTTGTGGCTTTGGGAATGCTTTTTGGAGGAGGATTGGGAAATTTAGTTGATAGAATAGTTTATGGAGCGGTTTTAGATTTTATAGATTTACATATTAAGCATTATCATTGGCCAGCTTTTAATGTTGCTGATATAGCTATTACTTTTTCATTAATTTTACTCTTATATAAATATTTAAAATAATATGTTTCTTAAAATAATTGGATACAAAAATTTTATAAATTTTATTTTTAAAACCAAAGCATCTGAGGTTAAGTTACACTTAGAAGATTTATTACAAAATAATTTTAATAAAATAGATAAAAATTTATATAAGATTGATCCCAAAAAACTTATTAAACTAAATGAAATAATTACAAATTTAAAAGAACAATTTTTAAATTTCTTAGAGTCAGCACCTTTACCTTTTACTTTTTTTCTTGCAGATTCTCCAGAAAAATTACCAAATTCAGAAAAATTAAGAGCTGGAAAAATCTATTTTGAATCAGCTTTAAAAAGCAAAATAGAATCACAGCTTAAAAATATCAAGATTTTTTATAGAATACAGCCATGGAGAAATTTTTGGGAACTTATTTTCCCTGCTACAGTAGATCCTAAATTGAAATTGTTTTATAAAGATATCTTTTGGACAGGAAAGCAAAATTTTTGTTTTTTTTGTAATACTACCTGGCATGATTTTTCTAATTGCCCAGCTTTATCCGAATCAGAGCCACGAAAAATTTTTGATAAAGCTTTGGAACTAAATTTTTCTGAGTTGGCTCAAATTCTATGGGAAGGAATAACCAAAGAAAACCTATCCTTTGATAAGTTAAAGTATTTTTATGTAAGACATTTCTATTTACTACCTGAATTTTTAAAAATAGTATTTTTCAAAAGTGAAAGTATAGATTCTTGGAGCAAAATCAAACTCAATATGTCAGCCCCTGTAAGAGGAGGTAGCTTAGGTATAGGATTAGAAGCTTTAATAAAAAAAGATTTAAATATGGCTGAAAGAAGATTTATGGAGGTAGAAGAAGATTTTAGAGCAAGTATAGGATTATTTTTTGTTAGTCTTTTAAAAGGAGATATGATAAAATGTTTTTATTATTTAGAAAATGCTTTGAGTAAGGAATTAAATAATTTTATAAAATCCTATTTATTATTTTGGAAAGGTTATATTAAGGAAATGCAAAATGATGATATATCAGCTTTAGAATTATATAAAAAGGCTTTTGAAACTGATCGCACCTGTTTACCTGCTTTTTATCGGTTCAATTTAATTAAATATAAAAGAGAAGAAAGTGATATAGAAGGAATTTTAAGTTATTTTAATCATCCTTATTTAATATACTGGGGATATTTAGAACCTTTATTAATTAAAGATCAAAAGACTATAGAAAAATTTTTAGAAAAGAAGTTTTTAGAAAAGAAAGAAATAGCTTCTCAGCGTTTAAAAGAAGCTGAAGATCTTTATTATAAACTCAAAGAACTTATGTCTGAAGATGAGAGAAAAGAATATGAAGAAAAATTAAAAAATATAAGTAATAAGATATACAATGGTGGAATAGGTATAATTGAGAAAGCTGCAGATAATGCTATGGATTTGACTTTAGAATTCCGTGCTTATGTTTATAATAAGTTAAAAATTGTGCAAGAGGAATTTAAAAGATTAGAAGAAGAATACAATTTTTTAGCTCTATTTTGGCAAAAATATCCTTTTAAATATGAAGATGTCATTTTTGGAAAAGAATTAAAAGATTTAAGTGAATTAATGAATAGGATTTCTACATTATTGAAAAGAAAAGATGTGACAGATTTTCTATCTCAAATTTTATCTGATCTTAAAACAAGCAGAATGAAAATTGATATTCTTAAAGAACTTAAGGAAAAATTAAATAAGAAATGGATTTTTAGGAGAAGATTGGCAGATTTTTTAAAAACTTTTACTGTTTTAGAAAGTTTTTTGGTTTTTGTTTATGCAGGTTCTTTCTTGATTAACTTAGAAAGCTTAGAAAATATTTTAAATTTTCCCATGTTTTTGATATTATCTTTATTATTTCTTGTTATTTGTTTAATTGTTAGTTATCTAAAACATTATGAATGAAGCTTTTTTGTGGATTAAAGCAGATAAAATACCTTATCAGGTTATTTCTTTTGTTTATCCTTTGGAAAAACTGATTTTAACTGATCCACAATATATAAAAATTTATTTTAAAATATTACAGAAAAAAATTGAAAAAGGCTTTTATGCTTTTGGATTTTTAAGCTATGAATTAGGTTATTATTTAGAGCCTAAGCTTAAAATCTGGGCTAAAAACACGAGATTACCTCTTGCTTATTTTGTAATTTGTAAAGATTTGAAAAAATTCTTTTTAACTCCAGACCCTAATTTTTCTCAGGAAGATTGTAAAATTTCTAATCTTAGACTTAATTTAGAAAAAAAGAAATATATTAAAGCTATAGAAAAGATCAAGAATTATATAGCTTCTGGTGATGTTTATCAGATTAACTTTACTTTCAAAGCAAAATTTAGGTTTAAAGGTGATCCTAAAAAATTTTTCAAAAGTCTTCTTTTTTCTCAGAGATGTAAATATGCTTTTTATTTAGAAAATGAAAGCTTTTGCATTTTATCTTTATCTCCAGAGCTATTTTTAAGGAAAAAAGGAAGAAATTTAAAAAGTTCTCCTATGAAAGGCACGGTTTCAAGAGCTAATCTCTGGAAAGAAGATTTAAAAATAAGGAATTTTTTAAGAAAAGATGTAAAAAATCAGGCAGAAAATATAATGATAACAGATTTAATAAGAAATGATTTGGGCAGAATTTGTGAAAAAGGAAGTGTATATGTCTCAGAACTTTTTAAAGTGGAAACCTATCCTACTTTACATCAGATGATCTCTTCTGTAGAAGGAACTTTAAATACTGAAGATTTTTATGAGATAATTAAAGCCCTGTTTCCTTGTGGTTCAGTTACAGGAGCTCCAAAAATACGTGCTATGGAGATTATAAGTGAATTGGAAAAAGAAGCAAGAGAGGTATATACAGGGGCTGTTGGTTTTATAACTCCTGAAAAGGATTTCCTTTTCAATGTAGCTATTAGAACTCTTGTTTTATGGAAAAAACGAAAGGAATATGAAGGAGAAGCTGGTATCGGAAGTGGAGTAGTATGGGATAGCATTCCAGAAGAAGAATATAAAGAAAGTATTTTAAAAGCCAAATTTTTTACCAAAACTATACCATATTTTGAACTTATAGAAACTTTTTATTATGAAAATGGCAAAGAAAATCCACTTTTAAAATATCATTACAAAAGGCTAAAAGAATCTGCTAAATATTTCAATTTTAGAATTCCTCAGGAATTGAAGAATTTTGAAAAATTTAAAACTTTTATAGATAAAAAGGCAGGACATCTTGAGTTTAAAAAATATAAAGGACGATTATTGTTGTCTCCTTCTGGTGAAATTAGTTTAAGCTTTTCAGAATTTGAAAGCTGGCCAGGAAAAATAAAAATAGGATTAGTAAAAAGAAATTTTGATCTGGATAGATTTTTTTATCATAAAACCACCTATAGAAAGCCTTTAAATGATTACTTTTTTAAAGCCAAAGAGCTGGGTTTGACAGAAATAGTTTTTTATAATGAAAAGCGGGAGATCTTAGAGGGAACCATTTCAAATATATATATAAAAATAGGTAATATATTATACACTCCACCTTTAAATTTAGGTATTTTAAACGGAGTCTTAAGAAGATTTTTAATTTCTCAAAAAAGGGTTAAAGAGAAGAAAATATATTTAGAGGATTTGAGAAAGGCAGAAGAAATTTATATAGGTAATGCTTTAAGAGGTCTTGGTAAAGTTATAGAATGGTATATATTAGATTAGATAGATTTTATAAAAAATAAAAATTAAGATAGGAGGTTATATAATGGCAGAAAAGAGTTATAAAATTGCTGTTATTCCTGGAGATGGCACAGGACCAGAAGTAATAAGAGAAGGGGTAAAAGTTTTGGAAGCTGCTGGAAGAAGATTTGGTATTAAATTTAATTGGACTTATTTTGATTGGGGAGGAGAAAGATATCTTAAAACAGGAGAGACCATCCCAGAAGGTGGAATTGAAGAACTTAAGAAATATGATGCTATTTATCTTGGAGCTATAGGTCATCCTGAAGTTAAACCAGGAATTTTGGAAAAAGAAATCCTTTTAAGAATTCGTTTTGAGCTTGACCAGTATATAAATTTAAGACCAATTAAACTTTATCCTGGTGTTTGGACTCCTATAAAAGACAAAGGCCCAGAAGATATAGATTTTGTGGTGGTTAGAGAAAACACAGAAGGACTTTATGCAGGTGGTGGAGGATTTTTAAGAAAGGGAACTCCTCATGAGGTAGCTATACAAGAATCTATAAATACTCGTTATGGAGTAGAGCGGTGCATAAGATTTGCATTTGAGTATTGTAAAAAAAGAAATAAAAAGAAAAAGTTAACTCTTGTTGGAAAAACCAATGTTTTAACTTATGCCTGGGATCTTTGGTACAGAACCTTTCAAGAGGTAGGGCAGGAATATCCCGATATAGAAAAAGATTATGCCCATGTAGATGCTACTTGTATGTGGTTTGTTAAAAATCCTGAATGGTTTGATGTAATTGTTACAGATAATATGTTTGGGGACATTATTACAGATCTTGGTGCTATGATACAGGGAGGTATGGGAATTGCAGCTGGTGGAAACATTAATCCTGAGGGAGTATCCATGTTTGAACCTATCGGAGGTTCAGCTCCAAAATATACAGGAAAAAATGTGATCAATCCTTTAGCTGCAATTTGTGCTGGTATGATGATGCTTGAATGGCTTGGAGAAGATGAAGCAGCTCAAGCTATAGAAAATGCAGTTATCAAGGTGTGTAGAGATCATCTTAAGAGTATGGCTGCGGGAAAAATGGGATATACTACCAGTGAAGTAGGAGATCTTGTGGCTAAATATACTGAAGAAGGAGTAGAACTTTAAAATGTATGTTAGAAATAAATTTGAAAGAGATTCCAGAATCTCCAGGGGTTTATCTTTTTAAAAATAGAAAAGGAGAGGTTCTTTATGTAGGGAAAGCAAAAAATTTAAAAAACAGGCTTTCCTATTATGTAAAAGGACCTCTCCTTTCTCCTAAGATTTATCATTTAGTCCAGTCTGCAGAAAAAGTAGAGTATTTCTTAACTAAAAATGAAAAAGAAGCACTGCTTTTAGAAGCAAATCTTATAAAGAAGTATCGTCCCAAATATAATGTTCTTCTTAAAGATGATAAAAATTATCCTCTTTTAAGAATCCCTCTCAATGAAGATTACCCTGCTTTACAGATTGTAAGAAAGAGAAGAAAAGGAGATAAAGCGGTTTATTTTGGACCTTTTACCTCAGCCAGAGGTTTAAGAGAAATTTTAAAGCTTCTTTCCAAAACCTTTCCTTTAAGAAAATGTAGTCTTGCAGAAATGAGAAGAAGAAAGACTCCTTGTATTTATTATCAAATAAAAAAATGCTTAGCTCCTTGTGTAAATCCTATTCCCAAGGATAAATATCAAAAGTTAGTAGATGGAGTAATAGAATTTTTTCAGGGTAAAGGTAAAGAGCTTTTAGAGAAATTAAAAGAAGAAATGCACAGATTAGCAGAAAATTTAGAGTTTGAAAGAGCAGCTTTTTTAAGAGATAGAATTAAGGATTTGGAACAGATTCTTGAAAAACAAGCAGTTGTATTAAATGAGCCTATAGATTTAGATCTCTGGGAGTTTAAAAAGCTGAATACAGAAGAATATTTTATAGTTCTCTTTGTTCGTTATGGTTATCTTTATGGATTTCAGACTTTCAGTTTAAAAAATATTTTGGAAGAAAACTCTTTAAGAGAAGTGCTTTTACAATTTTATTTAGAAGGAAAGATTATACCACCTTTTATATACATTCCTCAGGAAATAGAAGAGAAAGAAGATCTTGAAGCTTTGTTTTCTGAACAAGCAGGTTATTCTGTAAAAATAGACCTTATTCCAGGAAAAGAAGAATTTCAAATTTTAAAAGAGGATGCTTTAAAAAATTTAGAAAATTATATTCTTTTTGAAAAAAGACATGAGAAAGCTTGGTATTCAGGGCTTTCTGAGGAATTAATGCAGGTATTAAAACTTTCCAAAGAACCTCGTTGGATTGAGGCTATAGATCTTTCTCAATATTATGGAGAGGCAAGGGTAGGGGCAATTGTTTGTTTTTTTGAAGGAGAACCTGAAAAATCCAGATATCGCCATTATCATATAAAAAGCGGAGCAAAAGATGATTATGCTATGCTTTATGAAGTTTTATATAGAAGATTAAAAAGAGGTTTAGAGGAAGACAATTTGCCTGATCTATTTCTTATAGATGGAGGAAAAGGGCATTTAGAAACAGCTCTAAGAGTAGCAGAAGATTTGCAAATAGATAATGTAGAATTTAGATCAGTGGCAAAAAATGAAAGAAGACAGCCTGAAAAAATTTATATTCCAAATAGAAAAAATCCTCTATTTTTGCCAAGATATAAAGAAGTTTATCATTTTATAGGAAGAGTTATACAGGAAGCTCATAGGTTTGCCAAAACTTTTGCAGAAAAAACAAAAGGAAAAATTACTTTAAGTAGTATGCTTGATGAAATAAAAGGAATTGGTCCTAAAAGGAAAGAGGTTTTATTGCAAAATTTTAAAAGCCTGGAAAAAATTGTAGAAACTCCCCTTGAAAAATTAGCTCTCCTTCCTGGATTTAATCTAAGAGTAGCTAAGATTCTTAAAGAAGAATTAAAAAAACGCATTTCTCATTAAAAAAATTTGCAATATGCAAAATTTAAAAAGATTTACAAATTGCCAAAAGACTTTTTTGTTTTATTTTAAAACTATGAATAAAAAATCAAATAAGGTTATAGTTGCTGAGGATGAATATTTAACTTGTAAATATTGTGGTGGGAAGGCTGTAATTGAAGGAACCTGAGCCAATGCTCGGGTAAGGTGTCTTACCTGTGGAATAGAAAGACCTGCAGAAGAATATGAAGATGAGATAGAAAAATTAAAAGAAAAGTGGATAGAAAAATTCTGTTGCCAACTTTAAAAAAGGCTTTAAAATATAGACATGTCTTATTTAGTTTTAGCGCGTCGTTATCGTCCTCAAACCTTTAAAGAGGTTGTTGGGCAAACTCATGTTGTAAAAACTTTAATTAATGCTATAAAACAAGGGAAACTTTCTCATGCTCTTCTTTTTTCAGGTATAAAAGGAACAGGTAAAACCACTATTGCAAGAATTATTGCCAAAGCTTTAAACTGTCAAAATCTTATAGATGGCTATGAGCCTTGTAATGAATGCACCAATTGCATAGAAATAAATAAAGGCATTTTTGTGGATGTTATAGAAATAGATGCAGCATCAAATAGAGGAATTGACCAAATAAGAGAGATTATAGAAAACTTAAAATTTGCTCCTGCTAAAGGAAAAGCCAAGGTTTATATAATTGACGAAGCTCACATGTTAACCAAAGAGGCTTCTAATGCTTTATTAAAATCATTGGAAGAACCTCCTTCTCATGTGTATTTTATTTTAGCTACCACAGAGCCTAATAAGATTCTACCTACTATTCTTTCAAGATGCCAGAGGTATGATTTTAGAAGACTTGATTTACCTTTGTTGGTAAAATATTTAAAAGAAATTTGCAATAAAGAAAACTATGAAATAGAAGAAGAAGCCTTAAAACTTATTGCTAAAGAAGCTCAGGGAAGCTTGAGAGATGCTCTTTCTCTTTTAGATCAAGCCATGGCTTATGGAACTAGAACCAAAGAGGATGTTATTTATGCTTTTGGATGGCATGAAGCTATTTTAGTGGAGGAACTTGCTGAAATTTTATTAGAAAAGAATCTAAAAAGAGCTTTGCAAACAGCCCAAAAAATTTATGAACAGGGTATAGATCTTATATATTTAATGGAAAAACTCACTGAATTTTTTAGAGAACTTTTAGTAATAAAAGCCTTTCCTAAGGAAAGCCAATACAATTTTCAAAACCCGGTTTTAAGAGATTTAATATTAGAAAATGAGCTGGAGGATATTTTTTTGGTTTTTCAGAGTTTATTAAAAGATCTGGAAAATTTAAGAAGGAGCAATTACCCTCAACTCCAATTTGAATTATCCTTAGTAAGGATTTGTGAATATCAGAAGTTAGTTCCTTTAAGAAAGATCATTGAAAAACTTGACCAGATTTCCAGTTCAAATTTTTCTTTTACTCCTGAGCAGTTTTTTAATAATATAGCCTCTTCAGAAACAGAAAAAATTACAGAACCAGTAACAATTTATAACAAATCCAAAACCTGGGAAAATTTTATTAAAGATATAGAAAAAGAAAGTCCAGCGCTTTATGGTTTTATAAGTAATTTGCCTGAACCTGAAATAAAATCAGAAAACATTGTGTTAAAAATAGACGAAGCTTTAACTAAATCTCCTTATTTTAGTGTTTCAAAAGAAAAAATACAAAGTTATTTTAACAAGCCTTTAAAATTAGAAGTTAAAAACAATAGGAAAGATACTATAGAAGAGATAAAAGAAAGACCAGAGGTAAAAAATATTTTAAAAGTTTTTTCTGCTAAAATAGCTTACATACAACCTATATTAAAGGAGTAGAGATATGAAATTACCGCCTCAATTTCAGCAAATGATGAAAGAAATTCAGAAAATGCAAAAAAAGCTGGAAGAAACTCAGAAACAACTGGAGGAAAAGACTGTAACAGTTCAAGTTGGTGGAGGCATGGTTACTGTTACAGCCAATGGGAAACAGGAGATAATTTCTATACAGATTGAAAAAGAGCTTATCAATCCTGAAGAAAAAGAGATGCTGGAGGATTTAATAATAGCGGGAGTTAATGAGGCTTTAAAAAGAGCTAAAGAAATGGTAGAGGAAGAGCTTTCCAAAATTACAGGAGGACTTAAATTTCCTGGGGGTTTTAATATCCCAGGTTTGTTTTAATTCTTATGTCTGTAGCTTATCCTTTAACTTTAAAAAAGTTAATAGAAACATTAGCTCTCCTTCCTGGTTTAGGAGAAAAAAGTGCTACCAGACTCTCTTTATATCTTCTTTCCAGACCTGATTTATGTGAAACCTTAGGAGAGCTTATAAAGGAACTTCCTTACAAAGTAAAATTGTGTAAATTTTGCAGGAATCTTTCTGAAGAAGAAATTTGCCCTATTTGTAGGGATGAAAGCAGAGATTCAAATTTTTTATGCATAGTAGAAAATCCTGTTAATCTTTTTCATATAGAAAATACAGGGATTTATAGAGGATATTATTGGGTTTTACATTATCTTATGTCCCCTAAGGATGGAATAGGTCCTAAGGAACTTGGGCTTGATCATCTTCTGTTTTTGATACAGAACAGGAATATAAAAGAGGTTATAATAGCTCTTTCTCCAACTTTAGCAGGAGAAGCTACTGCAGCTTATATTTTGGAAGTTTTAAAAGATTATCCTGTAAAAGTTACTAAGATTGCCTGTGGTATTCCTATGGGAATGGAACTACAATTTGTAGATCCTTTAACTCTAAAAAAAGCACTTAGTGGAAGGGAGTTGCTTAAAGAAAAATGAAAAAAGAATTGAATTTGTGCCGAAAAATTGCCTTAGGTAGTCTGATTCAAGGCTATTTTCATAATTTAAGAGGAACAGTGCAAGCTATATCTTTAGAACTTCAAATGCTTCTTTTAAAAAAAGATCCTAATTCTTCGCCAGAGGTTTATCAGCGTATAAATAAAGCTTTTTCTCTTTTAGAAAAATTACAAAGTCAATTAGAAACAGCCTTTGAGGAAATTTCTGGAGAAAAAAAAGGCTCTTGGAATTTGAAAAAGTTTTTAGAAAAAGAAATTTTGTTCTGGGAAGCTAATCTTGATTTTAAACACAAAGTTAAAAAGGAAATTATAGTAGAAAAAGACTTAAATGTAGAAGGGTCTTATAATTTTTTAAAAGGTATTTTTTGCCTTATTTTTCAGGAGCTTGTTTATGGTTTAAGAGAAGAAACATATTTAAAAATTTTTATTAAAGATAAAGTAGAATTTGTTTGGGATAAAGAGATGGAAAAGGAAGCCTTAGAGAGATTAAAAATTTTGGCAGAAAGTTTGAAAGATCAGGTAGAGATAAAAGTTGATAAAAATAAACTTCAAATATGTCTGAAGAATTTTTGTGGTTAGGATTTTATCTTAAAGAAAGAAATCTCAATAAAGTTATTAAATATTTTGAAGAAAGAATTAGTATTAAGGAGCTTATTAAAGAAAAGAAATATTCTTTAAAAGAACTTGAAAATTTAGCAGAACAGGAATTCAAAAAAGCAGAAAAATTTGAAGTAAAGATTTTTTTTAGGGAATCTGAAGATTATCCAGAAATTTTAAAACCTCTTCCTTATGCTCCTGTATTTTTATATGTAAAAGGTACTTTCAATTTAGAAAAACCTGTTATTGCTATTATAGGTTCAAGAAAGCCCACCAATTATGGTAAAGAGGTTGCTTATAAATTTTCTAAAAGTTTAGCAGAGAAAGGTATAGGAATTATATCTGGTCTTGCCAGAGGAATAGATAGTATAGCTCATAGAGCTTGCTTAGAAGCTGATGGTTATACTATAGCAGTTTTAGGTTCAGGAATAGATGTAATTTATCCTGCTGAAAATAAAGATCTTTATGAAAAAATTATTAAAAATAATGGTGCTATAATTTCTGAATTTCCCTTTGGAACAAAGCCAAGAAAGGAAAATTTTCCCATGAGAAATAGGATTATAAGCGGTCTTTCTCACGGTGTTTTAGTGGTGGAGGCAGGTAAAAGAAGTGGGACTTTAATTACAGCTAAATGGGCTTTAAATCAAGGAAAAGAAGTTTTGGCTGTTCCTGGTAATGTATTTTCCTCTCAAAGTGAAGGAACTCATTATTTATTAAAACAAGGTGCTGTTTTGGTTTCTTCTCCAGAAGATATCATAGAATATTTAGATTTGGAAATTGATCAAACAGAAAAAGATTCTGAAAAAGAAATTATAGAGGTTTCACAAGAAGAAAAAGAGATACTTGGTCTTTTATCTTCTTATCCTCAACACATAGAAGAAATTTTTGCAAAACTTAATAAACCAGCTTTTGAAATTCTATCAATCCTTACGGATTTAGAATTAAAAGGTTTAATAGAAACTTTACCAGGAAAATATGTTAAGCTTAAAAATTAATTTTTTTACACAAAATTATGTTTTTATAACATTTTTCACCAGATCTAAGGTATTTGGTATATTAAGGGCTTTGAATATTTTTTCAAAAAGTCCTTCCATATCAGAAAGAATTTTTTCTTTCACTTCAAGTGGTAAATCCCACCACTCTTTTTTGAAAATTCCGAAACCTTTTTTTCTGGTTTTGTAGATAAATTGAGCTTCAGTCATGCCTTCTTTCCATTCATTTTTAAGATTGGTTTTGAGATAATTATAAATTTTTTCTCTAAAATCAGAGGGAAAAGCAGGATGGTCATAAATAAAATTTTGAAAACCTGTAGCTAAATGAACTTCTACACACTCACATTCTGGGAAAAGATGAAAATAATCTTCTGGTAGGGTTGAAGCTCCGTGTTGCACAGCTCCTGCAAGCCCAAATTCTTCTCTTGCAATTTTGGACAAAGTTTTAAGAGTATTAAAATCAAGCTTTACAGTAGCTACTTTTCCATCAGGTAAAACCACTCCTCCATGAGCAGTTCCAGTTTGGATACTTATCTTGGAAATACCCACCTCACCTTTAAAGGTTTTATTAAACCCATTCATAAAGGCTCTTAATTCTTCAGGGGTGCTGTTATGTCCCCCAATTTCTCCTATTTCTCCTCCCAAGTTTACTGTAACTCCTTCAGGTTCTAAAGATCTTACAAATTCTGCTAATTCTGCAGTTACTTCATAATTATACTTTTGTTGTTCGTCCAGTGTTTCTTTTTCAATAATAACCAAAGTGGAAGCATCAATATCTATGTTATAAAATTGAGCTGGAATAGCTTCTTTTATAAGTTTTTTAATATTTTCTTTCTCTTTTTCTGGATTTGCAAAAAAAGATTTTCTATTAAGCTGAAAATGATCTCCTTGAATAAAAACAGGTGCATTAAAGTTTTCTCTGAAAGCTGCAGCAAGAATTACTGTAGCATATTCTAAAGGAGGTTGCTTGGTATATCCCATTTCAGATTTTGCAATCTCAAAAATCAAAGCTCCTGCATTTAAACGTTTAGCTACTCTGAAAACAGTTCTTGCCACATCATAAGTCATTCCTCTGAGATTCATAGCAGGTACTGTAAAACCTAAAAATTTTTCAGAGAATTTTTTATAAAGAGGATATATAGAATATCCTTTATATCCAAGTTCTTTTAAAGCTTCTTGCAAATCTTTTAAAAGAGAGTTATCTTCAAAAACTGCTTTATAAATAAGACTATCTATTTGTGCAGGATCTTTTTTCAAAACTTCTACTAAATTTCCCATCTTAAATACCTCCTATTTATTTTATAGATTTTTATTATATAACAACAATGAAATATTTTAAAGGTAAAATTTATAATGTAACTTTTTTAATTTTTTATTTTTTAGATTTATTTTTGCCAAAACCAAACCAATATATTAAAGCAGGGGCTTTGATTAAAAAGCGTAAAAATATAGCTGAGCCTAAGGAAAACAGAGCAAAATAAGCTTTAAATTTATCAAATTTTGTAAAAGACTCTTTTTTATTAGCCATTAAAATTTATTCTAACTACATAATCAAATAAAGTCAAATTTTTCTATAGAAGAAATTTTTTAAAATTTTTTAATTATTTAATTTTTTGAATATTATTTTAAGATCGTATTGATGGATGATTTTGCCATTTTGTTTAATAACTGGATAAATGAAGTTTTTTTCACGGCTAAGACAAACTCTGTTAAAATCTAAATTTCCAAAATAATATTCTTTCAGCTCAGGATGTTTATCTGCTTCTGAAATATCAACAGGCATCCATCCTATATTAGGTATAAAAACTTTTACCCAACTATGATATCCATAAATTAAACCTTCTTCTTTATTCTCAGGAATCATATATCCTATTTCAAAAACAGTAGGAATATGAGCTAAACTGCATAAAGACATAAACAATGTATGATAGTCTATACAATTACCTTGTTTTTCTTTTAAAATTCTTTCTAAATCTCCTTTTCCACAGCCTTTACAGTGTTTATTATAAGTCATGTAGTCAATTACAAAATTATAAAATTTTTGCACTTTATCCAGGGTAGAAGTAGAATTAATAAGGACTTTCTGAACCAATTTATTAAGTTTTGTCCTCACATCAGGTTTGTAGTTTTTGAAAATAAAATTTTCTAAAGGTGAGGTGTTAGGAGACCAAGTTTGATTATTTTTTAAGTTGTTTTTTATTTCTCTGCGTTTTATTATATAAACCACTTTAATTTCTTTTGATTTGATATTTTTAAGGTGTAAAATTGGAGTTCCAAAGGTGGTATCATAAATTAAATTAGCCTTTATATTTTCAGGAATAATTTGATAATTTACTAATTTTTGTTCGGGCAATTCAGGAGGAAAAGGAAGCCAGATATCAATATCTTGAGGAGTTTTATTAAAAGTGAAATTATAAGAAATTAAAAAAATTTGATTTGTTTTTTCTTCTGCCCGGATAAAATTAACTGATAATAAAATCAGAAAAAAGATTAATAAAATAACTCTATTCATGGTTTACCTCATTTTTGCAATTTTTATTTTTACTCCATTAAAAGCTACTTGTCCTGAAATAGGGCAGAGGGCTTTCATATGAGTAACAAAATTAATAGATTTCCAAGGAGAAAAAGGTTGTTTTTCACCATAAGAATAAGGCACGAATACAGTATCTTTTCTGATATTTTTAGAAATAATAGCTAAGCATTCTGCTTCTCCATAAGGAGAAATGATTTTTATTTTTTCTTTATTTTTTATACCATACTTTTTAGCAACTTCAGGGTGTATAACACATATTTGATCTGGAGCGTATTTAATCAAAAGTTCTGACCAATGACTGGCATCTCCCATGATAGTGGAAGAGGGTCGTCCTGAAATAAGATTTAAAGGATAGGGATTATCAGTATTTTTAACTACTATTTCCACGGTTTTAGCTAAACAGGATTTCTTTTCAAAAGGAGAAAGGATCAGTTTAGACTTATATTTAATAGTTTTTTCTCCTTTTTCTGCCAGATCAGGGTCTTTGTAAAATTTTGGAAAAGATGACAATCCTTGCATTTCAAATTTTACAGGAGAAAAATAAAACTGAATTTTACCATTTTTAGTATGAAATTTTCCATCTGTAAAAAGAGTTTTTCGGTTTTTAGGAGCTCTTAGGGCATGAGTTTTTTCTTCTTTAAGAAAGTCTTCTACAGAAAATCCATATCTACCACAGGCATGATTTATTAAATTTCTATGATCCTTCCATTCTTCTTTAAAAATATTCCCCCATCCCATTCTTTTAGCAAGTTCTATCCACCACCATCTATCTGGTTTAGCTTCTCCGGGAGGATCAATAAGCTTGGGAACATAAGCATATCTACTATCATCAGAAACAGGAGCTATTCCTCCTGCTTCTATCCAGGTAGCAGCTGGTAAGATATATTTAAAATAATAGGCATTAATACTTGGGACAATACCGTTCCACACGCTTAGTTCTAATTGAGAGATATATTTTCTGATTTTTTCTTGTTGAGGCCATTGAGTAAGAGGACTACCTGTAGAAATTAATGCTTTTAATTTATAGGGATAGGCAGGATTTTCCAGAGATTCCAACCACATAACAGGATTTTTTCCAAGAGCTGGTTTTAGAGGAGGAAGTTTATCCTTTGGTAAAGGAATTTTACCAATGGTATGTGAGCCATTATTTAGACAACCATATCCTGTAGTTGGTTTACAGAAATGCCCTGTAATAGCAGCTAAGAAATAAAAACAACGATGGGTCTGTACAGCATTGGTATGATGACTAAGTCCTGCATTACCTACAATGATAGCCTTAGGAGTAAGAGCATAAAGTCTGGCTAAATATTCTATTTTTTCTTTTGGTAATCCTGTAATTTGGGAAGCCCAATTAATATTATACTTATTAGCAAAAAGCTCTTTCTTAAATTCTTCAAAACCATCTGTTTTTTCTAAGATGAATTTTTTATTTTCTAAATTATTTTCTAAAATGTAATAAATCATTCCCAGAGCTAAAGCCATATCTGTTCCTGGACGAATAGGTAGCCAGAGATCACTATACTCAGCAGTTTCAGTTTTTCTGGGATCTATACATATAATTTTACATTTTTTGCTTTTTTTTCTTTCTAATAAATTTAAAAATATAGGCCTTCTGGTAGCTGCTATATTACTTCCTACAAAGATATAAAGATCCGCGTCATAAAAATCTCCATCTTCATAAATCCAAGGAGTATGTTTTATTCCTACAGTAGAAATTCCTGCAATTTTACCAGAATAATTACAAAAAGGTCCTGTTTTTTCCCAATTTGGGGTACCGTATAATCTGGCAAAAGCTTTATTTATAAGGCGTCCATCAAAAGCACTTCTTCCAGATGCCCAGATTCCTAAAGTTTCTGGGCCGTATTTTTCTTTTATATTTTTTAAAGCGTCTGCAATTTCATCTAAAACCTCCTCCCAGCTCAAACGAACAAATTTATTTCCTACTTTTTTTAAAGGATATTTTAAGCGCTGAGAAGAACTGAGTATTTCAAGACTACCAAAGGGTTTTAAGCAAATTTTACCTTTAGTAACAGGATCATTAGGGTTCCCTGTTATATGAACTACTTTACCGTTTTTTATATAAACAATCATAGTGCAACCAGCTTGACACCACATACATCCTGTAATATAAGCTTCTGCTCCTTTAATTTCTTTTTTACCTAAAGCTAAAGCTTTTTCATAAGAAAGAACAGGATAAATACCAGTAATTGCGGCATAGGACAATAGAGTTTTAATAAATTCACGCCTTGTCATTTTACCTCCTGCTAAAAATTTAGGATTTAAAGATAGTTTAAGTTGAGATTAATTAAGTTAGATTTAATAAATTTTTTAAATTAGTCAAATAAATTTTATCAATAAATACCGTTCTTTTTATAGAATTTTGTAAAAATTTAACTATAAATTTTGTTTTTATGAATAAACTTATGTTTGTTTAAAAAATTTTCTTGCTTGAAACAGATAGATAAAACTTTTATAATAAAAAATGATATCATGGCACGCATAAGAAAAGAAGAAGCTTTACGCTGGCTTTCCGAAAGAATTTCAGGACTTAATGAAGGAGAATGTTTAGATTTTCTTTGTAAAAAACGTAACCGTTTAGTAAGAATTATTAAAAACAAAAAGGGATTTTTAGTGGAAGAAAGAGGATTTTTTAAAGAAAATTTTGAAGTTAATGAAAAAGAGCTTTTAAAGCTTGTTGAAAGACTGTTTGCTCGCGAATTCCCCAGGAGCTTTATGCTCTGGGCTCATAAAAGAAAAGCTTAGGGTTTTATTATTTTTATATCAGAATTGTATGACTTTATAATTAGTCTTGACTCTTCAGCAGCTTCGTGGAGTTCAGTTTCTCCACAAGAGATGATGGGCACCTTTTCAAAGAGTGCCCATTTTATTTTATAATTCACAAAGTTATAAGTAATGAATAATTAAATGGGAGCAGAAGTTTTTATTATATTATCTTTTTTACTTCCTCAATTCCTATTCTTTCAATAAATCTGCCAAACCTTTCTCCTTTTTTTCCGTTTTCCTTGTAAAAATTTATTAATTTTTCAGCAATAATAAGAGCCTCTTCTGTAGAAAGATTTTCAGCAAGTTTTTTTGAAAACATAGGTCTCGCTCCACCGGTTCCTCCCGCCATTAGAGTCCATCCCTTTGGTTTTCCGATAAATCCCAAGTCTTTTATGCACACCTCAGCACAATCATTCACACAACCAGAGACCCCAATTTTAAATTTTGTTGGCATAGGAAGACCATGAAACTTTTTATCAAGCTCAGCTCCAAGGGAAAGAGAATCTTGCTGTCCAAATCTGCAGAAAGTATTTCCAGGACAAACTTTGACACTTCTTATACATAATCCAACAGCTGCTCCAGGGGGAACTCCTAAAATTTCCCAAACCTTGTCAATGTCCTCTTCTTTTAGTCCTACTATAGCAATTCTATTAGAGCTTGTAAGTTTAATTGCCTGTACATTAAACTCCTTTACTACCTTTACAAGTTTTTCCATAAGTTCAACAGATACAACTCCTAAGGGTATGTGAGGGACAATTGCATAGGTTTTTTTATCCCTTTGAAGTACTGCTCCTTTTTCTCCTTTCTTTAACATAAAATACCTCCTTTTATGGTTTTAAAAAGCTGTTTTTACTTTTTCAAGAGTGGTTTGTGAAAGATAAATTTTTATAAGTTTGGTTATATCTTTTATCATATCACCAAAAATACAATGAGTACCTTTGCATACTGGCTTTGGGTAGAGACAGAAATGTTCTTTTATTGGATGCTGGAGGACTTCAAATATTTCAAGAAGAGTAATATTAGCTGGGGGTTTGGAAAGAGCATACCCTCCTTTTGGGCCTCTCGTAGCTACAACAAGCTCTGCTTTTTGTAACTGCTGAAATACCTTTGCAAGATGAGCAGGAGAGGCATTAACTCTTTTTGCAAGCTCCTTTATAGACTTTGCCTCTGGATATACCTTTGCTAAGTAAACCATGGCATGAAGTCCTATGCATAGCCTTTCACTTATTTTTAGCAAGGTGTTTACCATTTGTTTAAATTTTTTTATTTTCTAATTTGATATTTAGGTATTAAAATACCAAAATATTTGAATTTGTCAATAGAACTTTTTGAAAAATTTTTTAAAATTTTTTGTTTTATTCTTTACAAAATATCATATCTAAAATCGTCTCACTTTGAGCTTTCAATTCCTCAAAGGTAGACTGGCAAGGACAG
>NZ_KN050826.1:0-13466 GCF_000746255.1 Thermodesulfobacterium hydrogeniphilum | reverse complement strand
GAATTTTCAATTCCTCAAAGGTAGACTGGCAAGCGTTATCAAAATATAAATTATATCTTAGTTTGGTAAAATTTCAATCCATATTTTTGCGTCAAACCTGTAGCTTGGAAAAGATTTCTACTCTTTCACTAAACTTTCAACTCTTATTCACCTGTCAAAGAACAACACTTAATATTAATTATAATATATAATATTATAATATATTGCTATCAAAATCAATCTTTTTCCTTGCAAGAATCCTTCTTTCCCACTTTATTCCATCTGGAAGTTCGTAAATTATTACGCTATCCCTTTCCTTATCAATTATTTCAAGAATTGCCCTCTCAAGCCTTGCAAGCTGAGCTACTGTTACTTCTCCTTCAAATACGGATTTCTGCACCTGATAAAGATATTTTCTTGCTATCTTACGAATTTTATTTAATCTTTTCTGATCTGCCAGCTCCACTGTTTCAATATCATACACTAAAATCACTTTCATTCCCTTACCACCACACTTTCAATGCCTTATATCGTTTTTCTCCAAGTAAGTGTTTTATCAGTTTATAAAGCTCGAGTTTGATTAAAGTTTTATACTTTACCTTTCTTTTAAGCTTACGGTGGTAAATAGTGGATTCAAGCAGTTTATCAAAGTGATAAATGAATGTCTTTCTTCCCTTCTCTGACAGATAAGCAAAGTTCACTTCTTTTAAAAAATCTGAAGGTTTAATCTGTTTTTCATTTATCAGGCGAAAAATCAATCTGTCCACTATAAGTGGTTTAAAGATTTCTGAAATGTCAAGGGCTAAAGAAAATCTTCTTTCAAAAGGTTCGTGAAGAAAACTTACTGCTGGGTGAAGCTGGGTGTGATAAATTTCTTTTAAAATAATAGTGTAAAGCATGGAATTACCAAAAGAAATTAAAGCATTTAAAGGATTTTCCGGTGGCCTAAAAGTTCTTTCTTTAAACTCCCAGTTTGTTATTTTCTCAAAAGTTGAGTAATAAATTCGCCGAGCTTTAGCTTCAACAAGCATAACCTCAGTTATTGATCTCACTTTCTTTACTTCTTTTTCACATTCTTTTAATGCTCCAATCTCCTTTTCATATTCTTTTTTCTCAAGCATTCTATGAATGTTGTGAATTGCAGAAGAAATAAATTCTTTTGCAAGGTAAAGTCTCTCTTCAAAATTTAAGTAATGCTCAACCTGTTTCACAATCACTGTGCCTGAAATATTACACTCTCTTGGATAAAAACTTCCTGTGTAGAATCCGTAATAGTTGAAAAAGTGAAGTAAGATATTGTTTTGAGAAAGGAAGTTCACAAGTTTTGTATTAAAAGTTGTTTCTCCAAAAAGATAAATCTGTTCCACCTGAGTTACGGGAATAAAGCGTTTTCCTTCAGACGTTCTAAGACAGAGTGTATTCTCTTTTCTTTCAAGTTTTCCGGAAGAAAAAATATAAAAAGTTCGCAAGATTTACCCCCCTCTTTAAAGTTTAGCTGTAGCAGAATTCGTAGTAGCTACACTTTTTACAATATGGTTTGTTTATTACTGGAGGCATAGGGGCACTTAAGATTTCGTTTATCTCCTGTCTGAAATTTTTAATTATCTCTTCGTCTTCTGAAGTAAAATCTACTTGGATTTTCTTGAAGAGCTTAGGATAGTGGATAACTCCTGAAGAGCAGTTTACTCCAAGCTCTCGCAACTTAAAGATATAATACTTAACCTGCCAGATGTGAGCCGGCTCCAATTTCCTTGATTTTTTTATTTCGTGAACAATTACTCCATCCTTTGTTTTTATAAAATCTATTTTTACATTTCCAAGCTCCACTTCTCTGTAAGTTTCCTTTTTAAATGACTCCTGATTTATTAATTTACCAAGCTCCACATAGTCAGAATACTTTTCAAAGCATATTTGATGAGAAAAAAGCCAGAGTTTCCTTTTGCACACTATGTAATAGGCAATCTGAGTTCCTGTGAAATGCTCTTTAATCATAATTAAATTTTATAAATAATAATATAATAAATAAAACTTGACAAGAAAATCAAAAATTTTTAGAATTGAACTTGAGAAGCACTTTTAAAATTAAAAAGTAATGTTACAAAAATGCAACTTGAGTTTGCTTTATATAATGATCCATGGATGAATAATGCCCTTGAAAACTTTTTCCGAATATTAAACAGTCTGGAGGCGTGCAGTGTTGAATTAACAGATGATTCGGTAAAACTTTCTATAACTAATCAGGAAGAATTTGTTAAAAGTTTAACTAAAAAAATTTTGGAAAGAAGGCAAAATTTAATAATTATTGAAAAAGATCGTAAAACTGGGCAGGTTAAAGAAGTTAAAAAAGATCACTTGTTGTTGCAAGAAGAAAAAAAGGCTAACGGTAAAGTAGTTTTTAAAGAAATCCTTTATAAACCTGAGAAAGCTTTTGAAGTAGTTTCAAAAATTTTTGAATTAAAATCTGGAAAAACCAGATGCATTTTATGTGGGCGTACTTTTGATAAAGCGGTTAAAAGCCTTCAGCAAGCGAGTTATCCTTTTGTTACTAAAATAGCAAGTTTAAGCGGAGTAAGAAGTTATAAAGATGGAAAAGTTTTAAGTTTAAAAGAATATTATGACAATTTGTGCCCTTTTTGTTACCTTATAGGAGTACTGGAGTGGACTGACGAAGCCCTGATTTATAGAACATTTCCAGGAGAAAAGTCCTTTGTGTTCATTCCTTTGTTTGAGAGTTTGAAAAAGTTAAATCGTTTTAAAAAATTTTGTGCGTATTCTGGAATTTTAAATAAAACTGCAAGATATTCTAATATAAGAGTCAACCCTACTATTGATGAAGTTGAAAATACTCCAGGAGAATATTCAACTTTACTTTGCTTTTATGAAAAATTTATAGAAAATGTTACTGAGTATTTAATAGCAACTAAGTGGGCTGTAATGCAAATTCCTTTTGGAACGGTAAAAAATGTTAAACTTAATTACATCACTATTAATGAAGGAATTTTAGGAGTAATTAAAGAATTGAAAGAAAACGAAGAAATAGGAAAAATTTATTCTGATTTAATAAAAAAAATCTACTTTTTTTCGCAAAACAAAAATGGAATAGACTGGGAAATAACCAGAGAGATTCAAGAGGCTTTGGCAAAGACTTTTTTAATTGACAATTTTAGAAGTTTTACCAAATGTTTGTTACCGAGAAAAGGAGGATACATTCCCTTTCCTTCAGAGACAAGAAAAGGTTTAGAAAAACTTATATTTAGGTGGAGGTGGCAAAAAATGGGCGTTTCCAAAGAAAATCTTGAGGTTATAAAAAGTGTGGGGAATATTATTGCTAAGGTATCACAAAATAATGCTTCTTTACTGTATAAACTGGATAAAGTGCGAACTATAAATGAATTTTGGAATGTTTTAAGAGAGGTGGCAAGGAGAATTCCTGGACTGGACAAGGAAATTTTAAGAACGATTAAGCCAAAAGCTCTGGATGAAGTAATTCAACTTGTAAAAGAAATTACAGAAAAGGAAAAAGATGGCTGGAAAGAAGTAAGAGATTTGCTTGTGGTTTATTCTGCTATGTATTATGCAATTGAGAAAATGCCAAAAGGAGGGGATAAAAATGAAGTGCATTAACATCGTTTGGCTTTCTCAAACAGATCTTACAAATTTAAATGCTGGTGAAGGAGAAGCAAATCTTATAGATATAAAAAAATATAAAAAAGAAGGCGTAGAATATCCTTATGTCTCTGGACAGGCAATGAGATATTACTTAAAAGAAGCAATCAGAAGAAATTTAAATTCTGATGAATATATGTGCGTTCCTAATGATAAAGGAGAAACCTGTGGAAGTATTAAAAATTGTATTGGATGTGACTTGTTTGGATTTATGACTACTATAAAAGGTAAAGGGGCTGTAACCAGAGTCTCTCCTGTTAAAGTTTCTCCAGCGGTAGGGTTGTTACCTTTTGAAGATAATGCAGTATTAGATTTTCTTACGAGAAGACATAGATTAACAGAAGGGGAGATGAGCGGAGATATAGTAAATGTTGAAATCGGGGTAAACCTTTATAAATGCGGAATGGTTATAGATGTGGTAAGAGTTGGAGGTGAAGAAGTAGTGGATGATAAAACTCGTACGGTAAAAATTGAGTATTATTTGAACGACGAAAAAAGAAAGAATCGTATTTGTAAAGTTCTTGAAGCTATTAGATATATTTCAGACTATTCAAAGCAGGCAAGGCTTCTTACTGACTTTACTCCAGATTTGCTTTTAATTTCTTTCCAGAATATATACTCTCATAGACTTCAGAAAGCTTTTAGTGTAAATGAAGGTGTTTTAGATGTGGATAGGCTTTCTGCAGTAATCAAGGATGTAAAAGAGTATAGCTCAAAATTAATTGCTGGAATTTTACCAGGCATTATCAAAAATGAAAAAGAAGTTGTAGAAAAATTTAAAGAGCTTGGAATTGAGATTAAAACCACAAATGAGGCTATGGGCGAGGTTATAAATTTTCTTAAGGAGCAAAATTTAGGTAGTTAAAAATGCTTGGAGTTAAATTTAGAATTGAGGGATTGTATTTTACTACATTTAGAAAACCTACCTCTACTTCTCTTATTTTAAGTTATGTTATTCCTCCATACACAACTATAAGAGGATTAATTTCAAATGCTCTTGGACTGGCGAGAGACGACTTAAGGATTCAGGAATGGTTTAAAATCGGAATTAAACCTTTAGGATTTGAAAAGTGTAGAGAGATGGCAAAAGTTTTAAAATTGAAAGGAAGTGGGGAAAAATATCAGAGGATATTTCCTTCTTCACCTATGTTTAAAGAATTTTTGGTAGAACCGAGATATGAGATTTTTTTAGTTGGGGAGGAAAAGAAAATTAAAAGAGTGTATTCAGCCTTTTTAAATCCTAAGAGACCTTTATATCTTGGAAGTTCGGATGATTTAGTGGATATAAAAGTATTTGAACCTGTAGAGGTTAAAAAAGTAGAGACGGACGAAGTATGGAGTGTAGTCCCTGGAATTTACGAAGGCTGTATTATAGAAAAAGTGCCTTATAAGTTTGTAAAAAGCGGCAGGTTATTTAGTGTGGAGTATAAAACTGTTTCTGTGCCTGTAAGAAATGAGATAAAAGGAAAATTTAATGTTATAAAATTTTATGATGAAAACATCGTAGTAATATAAAACTTTAAAATGTTAAATGAAACCCATAGCCAAACTTCAGATTAAAAATGGAGAGAAATATTTTCAAACTCTGGAAGGGCATACTAAGGACGCTTTAAAAATACTTAAAACTTATATTCAGCGGGACTACGAGACAATTTTTCAATTTTGTGAAAGATGGAATCTTAATTTAGAAAAATTTTTAAAAAATCTCTTTTTAACAGTTTATCTTCACGATATTGGAAAACTAACTAAAGAATTTCAGGAAAACATAAGGCAAAATAAACAATCTCAGCACTATCCTCATGCTTATTATGGATTTTTTCTACTTCGTAATTCTTTTAACGATACAATCCTTGACATCCCTATAGAGCTTGCAGCAATTCTTGGACATCATACACAACTTTACGATGGATTGTACGAAGACTCAAATCAAATTAAATCACCTACTTTTTTAAAAAATGAGATTTATGAGTTTGCAGAAAAATCAATAAATACTTATCAAGAACTTGGATTTAAAAACTTTTTCAAATTTGAAGGATTTGCAATTGCCGAGATCCCTGAATTTCGTACAACTAAAGCAAGAAGAATGAGAAATTCGTTTGTTTTTGAAATTAATGATACTGTGAATAGTTACAAAAATTGGGAAAGAATAAAATCCATTTTTTCCTATTTCTTTGCTATACTTCAAATATGTGACGATTATGCGAGTGCTCATTTTTCAAAGTTCGTAGAAAATTACGAAGGAGAACAAAGAATCTTTGATAGCGTTCTTGAGAATCCTGAAGAATATGTGCCAGTTTTAAAAATTGATGATCCTATCAAAACAATTTTAAGAGGTAAAAAATTTTATCAATTTCAAAAAGAAATGTTAGAGCCTTCCAAATTTATGACACTTTTTGCTCCATGTGGTAGGGGGAAAACTGAAGCTGCTTTATTATGGGCTTTAAATGTACTTAAAAAACATAAGAGAAATAAAATTGTTTTTGCAATGCCTACTCAAACTACGAGTAATGCTATGTATGATAGACTTAAAGAAATTTTTGGGGAGAAAAATGTTAGTCTTTATCACGGAAGAAGTTTTGTTAAGTTAAAAGAAGAAAAAAGAGAATCACAAGAAGAATTTGAGGAAGAAAAAAGTGTAGAAGAGATAAGAAGTGAAGTATTTAAAGGAAATGTATTTTTTAAACCGATCACTATTACTACAGTTGATCATTTAGTATATTCATTTGTCAAAGGATTTAGTCAGGCTGATTTTGCTCTCGGAAATCTACAGAATGCTGTTATTATTTTTGACGAAGTGCACTACTACGAAAAGTTAACCTTGGAACACTTATTAACTTTATTTAACACTTTAACTAAAATGGACATCCCTCACTTGTTAATGTCCGGAACTTTGCCAGATTTTATGCTAAAAAAATTAGGGAATCGTTATAAGTATATTGTTGACAAAGAAGGGCTTAATTTTAAGCCTTTTAGGCTTGATTTTTATGAAAAATCTATATTTCAAAATGATGTTATAAAGGAAATCGTGCAAAATTGCCAAAAAGGGCTAACTCAATTTATTATTTTAAACACTGTTGAAAGTGCTAAGAAAATGTACCTGAATTTAAAAGAAAAACTTCAAAATTTTGAAAATGATCCTAAACTTGTGCTTTATCATTCTCAATTTACATATAAGGACAGGATTAAAAAAGAGGAAGAAATCTATAGAAAACTTAAAGAGAAACCGTTTGTTTTAATTGCTACGCAGGTTATTGAAATTTCCTTGGATATTTCTTGTGATGTTATGTATTCAGAACTTGCTCCCCCAGATGCCCTTGGACAAAGGGCTGGTAGGCTAAATCGCAAAGGTAAAGAGTGGAAAAATGAAATTGAGCATGTGTTAAAAATTTATCTTCCAGAAAAGCATTTACCTTACGACCAAACTTTATTTGAAAAAACAAAGTCAGTCGTAAAAGATTATCAAAAACCATTAGGTTATCAAGAAGTTAAAGAATTTTGTGATAAAGTTTATACAGATTACTTGCTGGATATTCCAACTAATTTATTATCCTTTTTTAGGGAATGCACAATTTTTGGGTATAATTGGAAAGACATAACATTTGACGGAGAGGAAGGACGAATTTTTAAGGTTAGAGATGAAAAAATTCAGCACATTGATGTTCTCCCAGAGTGTATTTATGAAAAAGAAGATGAAGGAGGTTTTAAAGTAGAAAATTTGGTAAAAATTCCCTTGTACTATCTCCTGGAAGACTTGAAAAAAGGATTGGGGTATTTTTATCAAAAAGAAGTTAAAAAAGGAGGGAAGTCAAAAACTTATTGGATCTGTCGGTATCCGTATACTTACGAACTTGGATTTGACTTTTCTGAGCAAACTGATTTTAATTTTTTGTAAATTTTTTGTAAAAATAAAGCCTATGCGTTTAAAGATTAAGTTCGCTACAGAAGAAAAGGAACTTCGCCTCCCTATCCACTATAACGAAATTATTCAGGGGTTTATTTATAAACATTTATCGCCTTCTCTTGCTGAAAAACTCCATAATCAGGGATTTGTAGATCCAGAAACCGGGAAAAATTTTAAATTTTTTACTTTTTCCAGACTTATTCCGGAAACCAAACCCATTGTTCAGAAAAACTTTATTATATTTAAATCCCCTGTGAATTTTATAGTTGCCTCCATAGATAAAAATTTCATTCAATCTTTTGTAGAAAACTTATTAACTCATCCCCATCTTTACATACAGAATCAAAAAATTGTGCTTATTTCTGCAGAAATTCTTTCTTTACCTCTGTATAAAAAAACAATTCGGGTAAGAACACTCTCTCCAATTACTGTTTATACTACTTTTAATACTCAAGATGGAAAAAAGAAAACCTATTATTATCATCCAAAAGAAGAGGAATTTTCAAAAAAGTTGCTAAGTAATTTAAAAAACAAAGTAAAAGTGTGGTTTGGAAAAGAAATAAATGGAGGAGAAATAAAACTTATCAAATTAACCCCTCCCAGGGAACGGGTGGTAATTTACAAAGATACCATTATAAAAGGCTGGGATGGAGTTTTTGAATTAAGTTTGCCTGAAGAGATGTTTAAAATGGCTCTTTTAACCGGGCTTGGAGCCAAAAATAGTGCAGGCTTTGGTTGTGTGGAATTTATTCGTTCTTAGCTACAAATCCTTTAGTAGTAAGGATAGGCACCACAGGGAATTTGTGTTTGAAATGCGGGAGCCTCAGAGAATAACAGAGCCTTACTTTATAGCTTTTATTTTTCATCCTGAGGACGAGGGCTTTAAACCAAAGTATTTTGTTTTGGAGAAACATGTTGAGATTTTTTAAGATAGTCCTAAAGCAGTGCTCTGCGAATGGACAGAAGACGAGATATATCGGAATTACATGGGAATAAAGATTGAGGAGATAACAATAAAGGATTTTCTTTAGCAGATGCTGGGTTTGACGGATAAAATCTTGAAGAGATTTTTTGAAAAGAGTTTATTGAAAAAGAGATTGAAAAGGAGTATCTTAAAAAATTTCACGGGTTATACTTTTTAGTATAACTAATATTTCTTTGATATTCCTGAAAGAATTTCGTAGATCCTTGCTGGGGTAGTGTTGTTCTTTGCTGCAATATCTTTAAGGATCTCATCTGGAGATTCAACCTTTATTCCTTTTGACTCAAGAACACCAATTGCTTTTTGGGGAGACAATCCAATTATCTGGGCAACTTTCTTAAGAGAAAATAGCTCTGCATGGGGTGCTGGTGGCATAGTTTCTGGTTTGGGCCAGCTATTCTTTATCCTCTCTCCGATGTCCATAACCGTTTTAAAAGGAGAAACGTTGGCGATAATTCCGATAGTAATAGTAAGAGCAACAATGGTTGTTATAAAAAATTCCTTTGAGGTGATGATTCCAGCTCTTCCTTTCAGATAATTAACGATGTTCTTCCAGTTTAGGATGACGTGCCAGATACCAAAGAAGATCATTAGGAACCCAAAGATCGTGTGAAGACTATCCCACTGATCCTTGTCCAGTCCCAGAAATCTCCAGCCAGTCCAGTAGGCAACCCTTCCATGGGGCATGACGTAGAGAACGATCCCGCTGATCGTCATTGCTATAAGAGCGTAGAGTAGAAACAGGCTAACATATTTTCGTACCATCATTTCCTCCTTCATAGTATCTTTTGATTTAATATTTCAAGTCTTGAAGTCACTTCAACTGTTCTGCTGTCTGTTTGAACATCTTGATTATGTCTTTTTAACCGAAGCTTCACTAACAAGATCCTCAAGAGTAATTTCTTCTACATTTTTACCAGCTATCACTTCTTCCATAGCCTGACGGGTAGTTTTATTAGGTCTATATTCTTTTAAAACTTTCTGAGCCTTTTCCTTAAAAGCTCGTGCAAGATAAACATTTGTTCTAACTTTTTCAACTTTTTTAGGAGTAGGTCTTCTCATAAAAATTACCTCCTTTTACAGGAAAATAACACATCAAAAAAGAAAATCAATGAAAAATAAATTTTGAAAAATTATGCAAGAGAACTTAAATCTTTCCTCTTTCTAACAGAGTAAATTTTAAGCCTCGTTTTTTCTTTTGGAGAAAAATACTCCAGAAGAAGGTCCTCCCCATGTTTTTTGTGAATACACACAAAGCTGGTTACATGTGAACTATAATTCTATAAAAATTAAAAAACTAACAATAAAAAATTTTTGTAAAGGAATAAAACAACTTTTAGAGACAGGGTTAGTATTGCTATAAAAATTTAGGTTAAATATAAGCTTATAAAGCCGGATAAGGGAATTTAATAATTATGATAGAGAGACAAAAAATTTTGTTATTTATCAAACAGCTAAAAGAATTAGAGAAATTTTCTAATTATTACGAATTTGTGCATAAAATTTTGCCAAAATTTTTCTTTGTAAGCTGTGAGTATTTTAGGAAAGCTTTAAAGACTTCTAACTGCCCTTTAGAGCTTATGTTAACATGGCTTTATCAAATTTTTAGAGAGAAGTTTGGAGAATTTATGTCACCTCTTGTTTGGTTTGGGGATGTAATAGAGAAAAAGATAGGGTTTGTATTTAAAATGCGTGAACCCCAGAGAATAACAGAGCCTTACTTGAGAGTGTAAATAGCAAATTTAGGAAAGCAACAGCAGAAGATATATAGCAGCTATGGAGCTGGAACGTAAATGGACCAAGATTAAGGATTGGCCACATATCTACAGCCAGATAGTGATTTTATTTGAAGATAGGCTATAATAAAATTTACACAAATGGATGGACAGTCCCGTTAAAGCCTCATAAGAAGTAGAATTTTGAGCTTCTTTGATAAGTTTTTCAAATTCAGCATTTAAATCAATATCTTTTACTTCCATTTCTTTAACCTCCTCCTTACTCTCTTATTTCTCTATACTATCATAAATCAGACCAATTTAAATAATACTTCCAATCCAACTACATCTTACTGCTTCTAAACTTCTTCCGCAGGAAATAGGAATAGCGTGAAATAGAAAAAAGTAAATTTGTAAGATTAACACTTGACAATTTGCTTTTTTGAAATATCATTCAAGTTATGAATGAAAATTATTCAGATTCTGAATGGAAATACAAAAAGAGAGTTCTCAAGGAAGTTATAGCTCAGGTTTTAAAAGATTTTCCTGTTGTAGTATTAAGTGGTGCAAGGCAGGTAGGTAAAAGCACTTTCCTCCAGGAAGAATTCCCAGAGTTTAAATATCTTTCTATGGATGATTTTTCAGTTCTTGAGCAAGCTAAAATAGATCATATCTCTCTCTGGAAAGATGTTGATAAAGTAATAATTGACGAAGCTCAAAAAGTGCCAGAAATCTTTTCAGCAGTAAAACTTACCGTTGACAGGACACGCCGAAAGAAAAAATTTATTCTTTCAGGCTCATCTGATCTTCTTCTTATGAAAAACATCACTGAATCCTTAGCAGGAAGAGCTATTTATCTGGAAATGTATCCTTTGACTATAGGGGAAATTATAGAAAATTTTACAAACTTTTTGAATTTCAAAACTCTTTTTGAAGAAAATCTTGAACTAAACCAGCTGAAACAACCACTATTTATTCCAAAACCAATAGAATATTACTTAATAAAAGGATTCATGCCACCACTTCTTTATGTGGAAAGTCTTCAAAGTGCTATTTTATGGTGGAAAAGCTATGTTAAAACTTATCTTGAAAGAGATTTAAGAGATTTTGCGCGGATAGAATCTCTAATAGATTTTCGCAAGGTAATGAGCTCTCTTGCTTTTAGATGTGCAAATCAGATAAATCAGACAGAAATTGCCAGAGACACAGGTATAAGCCAACCCACGGTTTATCGGTATTTAAATTTGCTTGAAATAACCAGTATAATAAGAAGAATCTTTCCTTATTTTCCTGCAAAGGCAAAAAGGATAATTAAAACTCCAAAAGTTTTTTTTATTGATCCGGCTTTAGCAGTATATTTAACCGGTTATAGTGAAGAAAAAATGCTCCAAAAAGCCAGAGAAAAAGGAGCCTTTTTTGAAAATCTTGTCTTTCTACATTTAAAAGTAAATTGTGCAATTTCACTTCCAAAAGCAGAACTTTATTTTTATAGGGATACAACTGGGTTAGAAGTGGACTTTGTAGTAGAAAAAGGAACTAAAATTGTTGCTTTTGAGGCAAAACTTACAAACTCTCCTTCTTTAAGAGATGTTAAAAATCTTTTAAAGTTTCTTGAAAAGTTTCCTGAAACTTTAAGAAGTGTGGTAATTCATGCTGGAGAAGAGATAAAATGGCTTCACAGCAAAATTTTAGCTCTCCCCTGGTGGTATTTGTAGGTGTTTACACTCTTTCTTTAAGCATCTTTAAAGTTTTTTCTAACCCCGGGGTATAGATTTTCTTTATGCGTTTAAAAATTTCTTCAGCAGTGACTTCGTCGTAGATGTGAGAAGTTAAGTTTCTGTCTTCAAGCATGTCAAGAAAAATTTCATCATCATCTATCAGCCCTGCTCTGAAAGCTTCTTTTATTGCACTTCTCGGAGATCTTGTCTCAATCCCTTTATACTGAAGAATGATTTTTAGGGTTTTCCAAAAAAGTTCAAAAGTAAACTCAAATCTTTGAATTACTCCGTCTTTTTCTATCTCAGTTTTTGCAATTTTTACTCCTTCTTTTAATTTTTCTAAAGCCTTTTCAAACTTTTCAATTGCCAGAAGGACTTCTACCTTTTTCATAAATTACTCTTCCTGTTTGTAAAACTATACTTTTAAAATCCGGATTGACTTTTTTTAGAAATATTATATCCACACTATAAATTCCTGCAAGTTGATCCAGATTTTCTTTAATTTTTCTAAATTCTCTAAAACTAACTTCTCTTCCTCCTTCTATAGCCAGATCTATGTCTGAAAAAGGTTTTTCTAAATTTCCTGCCCTTGAGCCAAAAAGAATAATTCTCTCAGGTTCAAGAGTTTTTACAAGAAAATCTACAATTTTCTCAATTCGTTCTTTAACTTTCATCCTAAGTATAATAACACACTTTTTTAATTAACCAAAGATTTTTCATAATGCTCGAGAGCTGAGGTTGTGTCAATAATTTTGTGTAAGTCATTAAGAGTACCTCCTGAGGAACATTTCGTCAAGACTGGTATCCCTTCTTTTGTAAGGTTCAATTAACTTAGTTTTAAAGTTTCCTTCTCTATCTTTTGGGATTTTAAGATCTTCAAGTTTCCCCAAGAGTGTATCGAAATTTCTTGTATAGAATCCGTTCTTTATTCCTCCATTTTCTTTTAAAAACATTTCTCTTTCCGCAATCATTATAATTTCCAAAGTTTGTTTTACTACTTCCTTGGAAGTATTATTTAAATTGTGTCTAATTTATGATAGTATAGAGAAATAAGAAAGTAAGGAGGTTAAAGGAAATGGAAGTAAAAGAGATTGATTTAAATGCTGAATTTGAAAAACTTATCAGAGAAGCTCAAAATTCTACTTCTTATGAGGCTTTAACCTTCGTCGCTGAACAACTTCTCAATCTCCTTATGCTTAAACAAAGAGAACTATTTCTTAAACAACAAAAAGAACAAAATCCTAAAAACAAAGCTAATGGTTTTTACGAAAGAGAATTAGCTTGCCTTTTCGGTCTACTTAATCTAAACATCCCCCGAGATAGAGAGTGTCTCTTTCGCCCCTCTATCTTACCTGATAAATGGAAAAAAGCTGATCCTAAATTCAACGAATTTCTCCTTAATCTCGTCTTCAATTCCTATTCCCCTAATCAAATTAAATCTCTTCTCCACAAAATTAATCTCCCTTACTCCCCTGAAGAAATTGATAAGCTTAAAAATCATCTCT
>NZ_JQKW01000001.1 GCF_000746255.1 Thermodesulfobacterium hydrogeniphilum | reverse complement strand
AAATAACTGGCCTTAAAGTCAGAGATAATGGCTGTTCTCTAAAAGCCTATCTATCTCCCATTCCCAAAAAATACCAAATTCCTCATGGATTCCACCGCTTCCTGCCTGCTTTATTCGGTGTCAAAAACAATGATGTCTGCGAAATACCCATTATTGATCGCCCAAGACTCTATGGAAAATCCCATTACAACCTCAAAAGAACTTTTGAAGTTATTAGAGATCTCTTAACCATACCCTTTATCCTTAAAAACCCTCAAAAATGTGAAAAATTCTGGAAATACTCCTTCTACTTCTTCTTAACCCTCTCTGTCTTAAATCCAATTGCTGCAACACTCTCCTCCTCCAAACTCTGGCTCCTTGAAATACCACTCTCCTTCCTAACAGCCCTGAGCTTTATAATCCAAAAAAATCTAAATCGCTTCAATAAAGCCCAAATTAACGGCGTCTTCAAAGTGGAAGAAATTTAATTTTTTAAAGAAAGTCTTTAAAAATTTCAAATCAATTATAAAATTAATTTTATATTATAAAATAGGAGGTATTTATGTCTGTACTTTCTTCTGTTGATCCTGAAATATGGAATTTAATTCAAAAAGAAATAGAGAGACAGGAATATCAACTTGAAATGATAGCTTCTGAAAATTTGGCTTCTCTTGCTGTAATGGAAGCAGAAGGCTCAGCCTTAATGAACAAATACGCTGAAGGTTATCCTAAAGCAAGATATTATGGTGGATGTGAATATGTAGATGAAGTAGAAAAATTAGCTATAAATAGAGTTAAACTTCTTTTTGGAGCAGAACATGCTAATGTCCAGCCTCATTCTGGAACACAGGCTAATATGGCTGTATATTTTGCGATTTTAAATCCAGGAGATACTATTCTTTCTATGAATCTCTCTCATGGAGGACATCTTTCTCATGGTTCTCCTGTTAATTTTTCAGGGAAATTATATAAAGTGGTTCATTATGGAGTTTCTAAAGATACTGAAATGATAGATTATGAAGAGGTAAGAAGACTTGCTTTAGAGCATAAACCTAAAATTATTATAGCTGGAGCAAGTGCTTATCCCAGAGTAATAGATTTTGAAGTTTTTTATAATATTGCACAAGAAGTAGGAGCTTATTTAATGGTTGATATGGCACATATTGCTGGTTTAATTGCTGCTGGAATTCATCCCTCACCTATCCCTTATGCTGATTTTGTTACTTCCACCACTCATAAAACTCTAAGAGGCCCAAGAGGTGGTTTCATCCTTTGTAAAGAAAAATATGCTAAGATTATAAATAAAATGGTATTTCCCGGAATTCAAGGTGGACCTCATATGAATATTATTGCAGCCAAAGCTGTTTGTTTTAAACAGGCTTTAGAACCTGAGTTTAAAACCTATCAACAACAAGTGGTAAAAAATGCCCAGGTAATAGCCAAAGTTTTCAAAGAAAAAGGATTTAGAATTGTTTCAGGAGGGACAGATAATCACTTAGTCTTGGTAGATGTTTCTATCAAAGGGTTAACAGGTGCTGAAGCAGAAAAGCTTTTAGAAGAAGCTGGTATAACAGTAAATAAAAATGCTATTCCTTTTGATCCACGTCCCCCCAGAGTTACAAGTGGGATTAGAATAGGAACTCCTGCTATTACTACAAGAGGATTAAAAGAAAAAGAGGTAGAAGAAGTAGCTAATTATATGTGTGAAGTTTTGGAAAATCCAGAAAATGAAAAATTAAAAAGAGAAATAAGAAAAAAAATAAAGGAAATTTGTATAAAATTTCCTTTTTACAGGAAATAAATATGGTATATAGACCTGATTGGCACGAGTATTTTATGCTTATTGCTAAAATTGTGGCTTTACGCTCTGGTTGTAATTCTCGTCCTACAGGAGCTGTAATTGTTAAAGATAAAAGAATTCTTGCTACAGGATACAATGGTCCTATGCCTGGTGCTTGGCATTGCACTGATAGAGGCTCTACTTATTGTTTTAGAAGAGAAAAGGGAATACCTGATATAGATAAATATAATTTTTGCAGAGCCTCTCATGCTGAGGCTAATGCAATAGCTCAAGCTGCAAGGTTTGGTATTTCTGTAGAAGGAGCAAGTATTTATTGCACTTTAGCTCCCTGTTATGTATGTTTAAAACTAATTGCCTCTGCTGGAATTAAAGAGGTTTATTATGAATATGATTATGAAAGTAGAGATTTTGAAAGAGATACCTTTTGGAAAGAAGCTATAAAGGAAGCAAGGCTTAAAGTTTTCAAACAAATAACTGTTTCAGAAGAAACTATCAGGGCTTTACAGGAAATCTTACCATACCCTACTTCAAAAAGAAGGCTTCCTCCCACTAAATAATCTAAGCTTTGTTTAACTCCTTTTTAAGCCAAGTGAAATGTTCAGGAGAAAATAAAAATTTTTTAGACCAATACATTTTTAAAACCCCCATTTTTACTATATCATTAAAAACAAACCAAATCATAGCATAACCCCATACAAATAAAGCCCATCCCCAACCTATAGGAGTAACTAAATCAAAGCCATAAACTGCTATAAAGGTCCCAACAACCCTGGTACCAAAAGTTGCTATCCAAAGAATAGGAGAGGGCCAGGGTTTTCTCCAAAACCAATTTTTTATACGTGTATTATAAATTGTTCCATGTCCTGCAACTGCTAATTTGGCGAATATAATACTTTGAATTAAATCTGGAGGTAAATTCCAGTATTTTTTTAATAAAACATATAAGGTAAAAGATGAAATAACCCCAGCTATACCAAGCCAGAAAGACATGATACTTATTTCATACAAATCCCAACGAACAGGTTTTTTAGAAATGCTTACATTATCATAAGCAATGGTAAGAATGGGAAGATCATTAAGAAGAGCTAAAATTATAATCATAATAGGTGTAACAGGATAGAATCTAAAAATTACAATGGATAGAACCATAAAGGTAGCTATTCTGATAGTCTCAGCTATTCTGTAAATGGTATAGCTTTCCATTCTTCCAAATATTTGACGGGCTATTCTAATAGCCTTAATAATAACCATCAATCCTGGAGAAAGGAGAACAAGAGAAGCTGCTGCTCTGGCTGCATCTGTAGCATTTGAAACAGCTATTCCTGCATCAGCTTTTCTCAAAGCTGGAGCATCATTTACACCGTCTCCTGTCATGCCAACTACATGTCCTGCTTTTTGTAATTTTTCCACAATAAAATATTTATCCTCTGGAAATACCTCTGCAAATCCATTTGCTTCTTCAATAATTTTTATAATCTCTGATTCATGCTGTTTAACAATACCTATTGGAAGTTTTTTTTCCTCAAGTTCTTTTTCCACTAATTCTGCGATCTTTTTAGCCTTTTTTTCTGCTTCTTCTTCAGAGAGATTTTTTTCAACTTTAAGGAAAGCTTTACTAATTACTTTAGCAAGAATAGCATATTCTTCATAGGTCTCACCTTTAAGTTCTTTTGCACTATATATTTTTTCTCCTATTCCTAAAATCCTGGCAATATATTTAGCAATAGCAAGGTTATCTCCTGTTACCATTTTTACCTCAACACCATAATTTTGAGCCATTTCTATAGCCTTTTTGGAATCCTCTCTGGGAGGATCAAAAAGGGGAATAAGCCCTATAAAATGAAAAGTTTTTTCTTCAGGCTTTTTATAAGCAACACCAATCGTTCTGAATCCATTTTCTGCAAATTCTTCTATTTTTTTTAAAATATCTTTTTGATCAATCTCTTTTGCTTCGCAAAGTTTTAAGATTACCTGAGGTGCACCTTTTGTAACAATCCATTCTTTTTCCCCACACTGTATCCAAGCCTCTGTTCTTTTTCTAACAGGATCAAAAGGAATAAATCTTTTTTGAATGCAATTTTTTATTTTTTCATACAAATTGTGTTCTTTAAGCCAATCAAAGATAGGAGTTTCTATAGGATCTTTATTTTCTTCTTTAGAAGTAAGGGCTGCAAAAAACATCAGATCTTCAGATTTAAAGTCTTTAATAGTAAAAGGTGTAGCTATAGTCATTTGGTTTTTGGTTAAAGTTCCTGTTTTATCACAACATAAAATATCAATACCAGCAAGCTCTTCAATAGATGCTAATCTTCTTACAATAACCTGTTTTTTAGCAAGATATATAGCTCCTATAGCCATAGTTACTGTCAGAACAGCTGGCAAAGCCACTGGAATAGAAGCTACTAATAAAACTAAAGAAAATCTGGTTAATTCAATCCAGTTAGTTCCTCTTTTAAGTTCTACTAAAATCATTAAAAATATCAAAATTAAGGCCATGGTAATCAGTAAATTTCCTATTTTTATAACCATTTCTTTAAAATGTGATCGTTCTTCTTTTTCAGCTTTAACAACTAATTTTACGGTTTTTCCAAAATAGGTATTCATCCCTGTAGTAATAACTACAGCTATCATTTCTCCCTGTTTTACAATAGAATTAGAGTAAGCTGTGTCTCCTTTACCTTTACTTACAGGTAAAGATTCTCCTGTAAGAGCTGATTGATCTATTAAAATAAAATCACCTTCTAAGAGTTTTACATCGGTAGGTATAATATCTCCTATTTTAAGTTTTATAATATCTCCTGGAACAAGATATTTAGATTCAATTTCTTGCCATTTTCCATCTCTTAATACTAAAGCTTTCTTAGCTAACTTTTGTTTTAAAACTTTTAAGGCTGAAAGTGCTTTATTTTCTTGCCAAAAATCAACTAAAGCATTTACTAAAAGTAGAATAGTAATAATAGTAAAATCTTCCCATTTTTGAACTAAAACTGATAAAACAGCAGCGATTTCTATCATCCAAGGAATAGGACCCCAAAAACGGCGAAAAATTCTATGCCAAAGAGGCTCTTCTTTCTCAGGAATTTCATTTAAACCGAATTTTCTTAGTCTATTTTCAACTTCTTGAGAACTTAGACCCTTTTTTATATCAGTTTTAATATCAAAATTTTCCATTATTTAGGTCTCTTTTTATTTTTTCGGTTTTTTAAACTCTTCCAAATAATAAATATCCCTGCCCCTAAAACTCCACCTATGCTTAAAAATCCTAAATAATAAAAAATACAGAAAAGAAGATCCCTATGACACATTTTTTATCTCTTATAATTTTTTATTTTATATTTTAAGATTATTTTTATTTTAAAATTTTGTCAATGTTAAAAATTATTTTCTTTCTTTTATTAAATTGCAAAAAGCTTATAAACTTAACAATTTTATTAATTTTTGATTTAATATTTTTTAAAATAGCAAATTTTTAATTGATTTGATATTAATTTTTAAATAAATCTTGATTTTTCTTTTTTTAGAAATTATTTTTTTAATACAATCAGATTAAGGAGGTGTAATTTTATGCCTAAGGATTATTATGAAATTTTAGGAGTTCCAAGAAATGCTACCCAAGAAGAAATAAAAAGAGCTTATCGCAAACTTGCAATGAAATATCATCCTGATAGAAATAAAGGAAATAAAGAAGCTGAAGAAAAATTTAAAGAAATAAACGAGGCTTATGCTGTTTTATCTGATCCTGAAAAAAGAAGACTTTATGATATGTATGGATCTGCTGAATTTGAAAAGAAATATTCTACAGAAGATATTTTTAGAGGTTTTGATTTTGAAAGTGTTTTTAAAGATCTTGGTATAGATTTAAGTGGATTTTTCAGTAGAAAAAATAAAAAAGGAGGAAGAACCTTTATTTTTGATTTAGGAGATCTTTTTAGCAATCTTTTTGGGACTTATTTTGGAGGAGAAGAAGAATTTTCACCTTTTGGGGAGACTTATGAAACAATACAAATAGATCTACCTCTTACTGTAGAAGAAGTTTTGAAAGGTGGAGAAAAAGAGGTTGTTCTTCCTGGAACTTATGAAACTATAAAAATTAAAATACCTAAGGGTATACAGGATGGACAAATTTTAAGAATTAGAAAAAAATCAGGTAGAAAAACCAAAGAATATCTTTTTAGAATAAGAATAATTCCGAAATTTGGTTATAAAGTAGAAAATGGAAATATTTATATAGAAAAAGAAATACCTTTTACCAGTTTTCTTTTAGGAGATGAAATAGAAATTGAAACTGTAGATGGGAAAAGAGTAAAAGCTAAGGTTCCTCCTTTAACAAAACCAGGAGCTAAACTAAGATTAAGAGGCCTGGGATTGCCTTTATCTGAAACTAAAAGAGGAGATTTATATATAACTTTAATTCCTAAAATACCTGATAAATTAACCTCAGAGCAGAAAAAACTTATTGAAGAATTAAGAAAATCAGGACTCTAAAAACTTTATTTATTGACAAAATACTTTATAAGTTTTAAAATTTTGATAAATTCTTTAAAAAGATTTATAAGGAGTCCTCAGATGGTCAAACAAATAATGGCAGATGCACTCCCTACTGAAGCTAAAGGTGTTAAAGTGCTTTTTGGTGAATATGTAAATACTGATTATATTTACTCCTATATAGGAACTATTACTTATGCAGAATCTGGATTGCAAAGTATTTTTATTTTAGAAAACAACTTTTGGGGGAAAATGTTATTTATTAATAACAGCTTGCAATTTACTACAAGGGATGAATTTATTTATCATGAAGCTTTGGTTCATATACCTATACAAGCCTCACCTGAGAATAGTATTAAAAAAGTTCTTATTTGTGGAGGGGGAGATTATGGTGCTGCCAGAGAGCTTTTAAAATATCCCCAGATTGAAGAAGTAACTATTGTAGATATAGATCCTAAAATCCCTAAAATTGTAGAAGAACATTTCCCAGAGCTTTTACCTGAAAATCCCAAGGATCCAAGACTCAAATTAATTGTAGCTGATGCCTATGAAATGGTTAAGAATTATATAAAAGAAAATAAAATTTTTGATATGGTAATTATAGACTCTACAGATCCTGACATAAGTGATACAGGAATAACTCAGGAATTATCTCTTCCTCTTTTTGGAGTAGATTTTCATCAGATGCTTTTAAAGATTTGTCCTAAAGGAATTATTGTTCAACAATGTGGAACTCCTTTTACTATGCAAAATATTTTAAAAATAACTTACCAGGTATTTAAAAAAGTTTATCCAGAAAAAGAAATTTACTGTTATAGAGCTGATGTGCCTTCTTTTGGAGGAGATAACGCTTATATCATGAGATGTCCTTATCCAAACCCTGAGGTTCCTAAGTGGAAAGAAATTTCTAATACTTATTATTATTCTCATGAGGTTCATAAAGCCTCTTTTGGACTTCCCAAATTTTGGAGGGAGGTTTTAAGATAATGAAAGTTCTGGGAATTCTTGGTTCTCCTCACAAAGACGGGGGATCAGCTCAGCTTCTTTTAGCTGCTTTAAAAGGGGCTCAAAGAGAAGGAAGTAAAATTGAACTTGTAAGCGTTTATGATGGAGAAATTAAACCCTGTATAGGTTGTATTCATAATGAAGATCCTAATTGTAAATTTCCCTGTATTTTTGAAGACTATGGCAAAATTTTGTTAGAAAAAATTTATCAGGCTGATGGTATTATTTTTTCCACTCCTGTTTATTGGTTTGCTCCTTCTGGTCCTTTAAAAATTTTAATAGATAGAATGACTTGTCTTGAAAATATGGTAGCCTATGGAGAACCAAGTTATATGGAAGGAAAAGTAGTAGGAGCTATTGCTGTAGGAGCAGATGAAGGAGCAGTATTAACTACAGGTTATTTAATTACTACAATGTCTTCTATGGGGGCTATTATACCTCCCTGGGGCATAGCTTATTCTTTAAAAAGTAAAAATGCTATTCGGGATGATAAAGCTCTTATGGATGCTATTAATATTGGCCTTTTAATGGCAAAATTAATAGCTATTTTAAAGGGAGAAAAAAGAAATTTAACTTTTATAGATGACAAAAACCTTCTTGAAGAAATAAGAAAAGAAATTTTTCAAGAATTAAAACAATTTGAGGTAAAGGAGAACTATGGAAAGAGAACAATCTCAGGAAGCCGTATTTAAAATCATTTTAGGAAGAAGAAGCATTAGAAAATATGAGAATAAAATTCCTGAAAAAGAGAAGATTTTAAAGATTTTAGAAGCTGGAATCTGGGCTCCCTCAGGACTTAATAATCAGCCTTGGAGATTTGTAATAGTCTGGTCTAAAGAAATAAAAGAAAAATTGGCAGAATTGACAAAATACCACGAAATTGTTAAAAATGCTCCTGTTTTAATAGGAGTATTTTTGAATAAAGATGCTATGTATCATCAGATAAAAGATCATCAATCAGCAGGTGCCTGTATTCAAAACATGTTATTAGCTGCCTATGCCCTTGGGCTTGGAACCTGCTGGTTAGGAGAAATTTTAAAAAATGAGTCAAAAGTAAAAGAGGTCCTGGGACTTCCTCAGGAAAAATATGAAATGTGTGCTCTTATTGCTATTGGATATCCTAAGGATCAAAGAGAAAGATCAGAGAGATATACTTTAAAGCATTTTTTAATAAAAGAGGTATAATAAAAAAAATTTATTTAAAATGGAGGAAAATTTGTATGAAAAATTTTAAAGGGTATTTATTTATATTTATAGGGTTATTTATAATTTTATTTACACTCATGTCTTGCAAAAATGGAAGCACCTCTTCAGGCAACTGTCCCAGTGTTAAAACCTTCCAAAAAAATTTAGACACTCTTTTACCTGGCATAAAAATTGAGAAAATTGAAAAATCTCCTATTCATGGACTTTGTGAAGTCATTGTAAAACTTTCAGAAGTAAAAAAGGGCCTTATTTATACAGATTCTAAAGGTAAATATATTATAACTGGAAACATAATTGATATTAAAAATAAAAAAAATTTAACCAGAAATAAATTAGAAGAAATCAATAAACGGATAGCTAATCATGAAGTTCTCTCTAAGCTTGATTCCTTAGTTGATATGGTTTATGGAAATTCTCCTAATGTAGTTTACTTAATAACTGATCCTCTTTGCCCTTTTTGTTACAAAGCTGAAAAAATCGTAGATCAATTGGTAAAAGAAGGTAAGCTAAAAGTTAAAGTTATTTTAATTCCTTTAGAAAAACTTCATCCAGGATCTACCAAAGTTTGTGTTTCTCTTATCTGTGACAAAAAAGGATATTCTGATCTTTTAGCTAAGTATGAAAGTTCAAATCAGTGTAATGTAGGTAAAGAAAAAGTTAATAAAAATTTTAATTATATTTTAAAGGATCTTAAAATATATGCTGTCCCCACTTTTGTTTTTCCTGATGGAGAAATTAAATCTGGTGTTTTAAGCCCTAAGTATATTTTAAATAAATTTAATAAAAAAGAAAATAAAAAATTGAGTCAAAAGTAAAATGCTTACTAATGAAGAAAAAATCTATTGTTTAAAACTGGCTAGAAAAACTTTGGAAAGCTATTTTGCAGGAAAACCCAAAAAAGAAACCCCTCCCGAAGCATATGTTCATCTCTGGGAAAAGAGAGGTGCTTTTGTTACACTTTTAAAAGAAGGACATTTAAGAGGATGTATAGGTATTTTAGAACCTCTTTATCCCCTTTATGAAGTGATCCAAGAAATGGCTCTTTCTGCAGCTTTTAAAGATCCTCGCTTCCCTCCTTTAAGAAAAGAAGAACTTCCTTTAATAGAAATTGAAATTTCTGTTTTATCTCCTCTTAAAAAAGGGTCTGTAGAAGAAATTGAAGTAGGAAAACATGGAGTTTATATAATAAAAGGTTTTTACAAAGGTATTTTACTTCCTCAGGTTCCTTTAGAATACGGTTGGGACAAAAAGACTTTTTTGGAACATGTATGTTTAAAAGCCGGATTAGATCCTGATTGCTACAAAGATCCTGAGACAGAAATCTATCTATTTACAGCTGAGGTCTTTAAGGAGAGTGATTTTTCTTAGATCTTTTAATTAAAAAAAAGAAAAAAGGATATTAAGCTATCTATTATAGCTTTTTTTTAGCAGAAGGATATCTTCTTATTGAAGATTTACCCGGTATAAGAAAAATTGTTTTAGCTATTGTTATAGCAAGGTGCTTTGGCCTTAATTTTGCAAAATACAGACAACTTCAGACTTTCTCCCCTCGAATATAACTGGAGTATTTATAAAAAACTAATCAATAGGAAAATGAGGAACAAATCCATATTTAGCATAAATTTTTTGTGCCTCTTTAGAGCGAATAAAATCTAAAAATTTTTTAGCATTTTCTTGATGAGGCGCTTTTGTAAGAGCTGTTATATAATAATTAACTTTATCTCTTTGATCAAGCTCTTCTCCGAGATCAACCATCTCAACAGGCAATCCCTGATTTTGAGCATGAATTACTTCTGTAGCCCAGACAGGTCCTACATCTACCGTTCCTTTAACTATACGTAGAGGAGTTTCTCTATGATGTACCAAAGTAAAAATGGTTGTCCCTTCTGCTCTTTTTTCCTCCATAATTCGGTGAACTAATTCTTCTCCACCTGCTTTTCTGTACATCTCCACAATATAACGAGTTATATCTTCAAGGGGTCCTGGTTGAGAAATTCTAACATCATCCCTTGTAAGATCTTTTAAATTTTTTATTCTTGTTGGATTATCTTTAGGAACCATTAATACAAGACGGTTATGAAGATAAATAAAGTAGTCTTCTATAAGACCTCTTTTCATTAATTCCTGCATTGCCTCTTCACTAACTGCTGTATAAATATCTGGCATCACTCTAATTTCCATATCTCCAAAGCGCGCACCACCAGCAAGAATTTGTTTTAACTCAAGTCCCGGAGGTAAAGTCTCATAAAAGATCTTTTTCACTTCAGGATAAACTTTTTGAAAAGCCTCAAGTAATTCTTCCATTACCATAAATTGATTTCCAGCCATAAATAGAATCAAATCTGCTTCATTAAGATATTCTAAGTTATGTAAGTCTTCTTTGTAATTTACAGGAATTTCAGGAAGTTCTATTTTCATAATTAAACCTCTTTTTCTACAAATTTTCTATTTATACTTATTATATTATTGCAATAAATATAATAAGTCAAGAAAATTATTAAGGGTTTTTAATTATATTTTAAAATCTTAATAAAATTATGGAATATACATTTTATTAAGATAATTTTAGAATTTCTTTAATTTTTAGAATAACTTTTGGGATTGCTTCTTTCACTTTAGGACTGCATTCTTTATCAAGGGTGTCCACATCTTCTACTTCTACACCTATAATTTTAATTTTCTTAGGCATTTCTTCTGGAAAAACCTGATATCCTACTCTAATTACTTCAAAAATATTTATACTATGAGTTCCACTGGCATAAACATTTTTCCAGCTTTTTACAGGATCAATTTCTATAACAGTACCAGGTTCAGTTCCTATTTTTATTCCATCTACTATTATAGCTATATCATAATTTAAAATAGCATCTATTACTTTAAGATCTGTATTTAGAAAACAAACAGTATCTACCAGTCCTTTTAAATTCTCTATAACTTTAAATCCTACACCATCGTCTCTAAAATTTGGATTACCTATTCCAACTACTATAGCTCTTTTCATAACTTTTTAAAAAATGAAAGGGGCATTGAGGCCCCTTTCATTTTCAATTTTCAAAATTTCTTAAGCTTTTTATTAATTCTTTATCTTTGTTATAAATATCAATTTGAATGGGTAATCTTCCAGGCAAAGTATGAGTAGCACAGGCTAAACAAAGGTCATAAGGTCTATAAGCTATTTCTACTAAATTAAGTATCTCTTCATTTATTTTTCCTTTTTTAATGAAATTTTCTGCTGCTTTTTTTATAGCTATATTAATAGCCCCTTTATTATGCGTTGTTGCTACAATAAGATTAGCATCCGTTACTATTCCATTTTCATCTGTCTTATAATGATGAATTAAAGTCCCTCTTGGTGCCTCTACTATACCTACTCCTTCTCCTGATACTTTACCTAATTCCTGTCTTACATTTCCATCTGTTATACTTTCATCAGAAGCTATCTTTTTTATTCTTTCTGCTGCGTGTAATAATTCTATGGCTCTTACCCAATGATATGCTAAGATATTATGAATCGGCTTTCCTCCAAAAAATTCCACTATTTCTTCATAGGCTTCCTGAGCAAGAGGTGTATCATAGCCATTTCCTATATTTAATCTTGCAAGCGGACCTACACTATATAAACTTGTTTCTTTCCCATCTACAAATCCTTTCCATCCGAATTTCTTTATATAGGGTGCTTTAATATAACTCCATTCTAAGGTTCTCTCTGAAATCCAATCCAAATATTCCTTGCCACGAAATCTTCCTATCTCATTACCTTCTGTATCTATAAATACCTGAACACCGTCATAATATACTATTTTCCCTTCTTCATCCACTGTGCCTAAATAATTAGTTATTACTTTATACACCTCTCCTTTCATTAATTCTACATATTGAGGATTGTTTAATATTACTTCTTTAAATATTTTTAAAGTAAATTTTCCTAACTCTATACATTCATCAGCCAACCTTAATATTTCTTTTCTTTCTTCTTCTGTTAATCTCTTGCTCCATCCTCCTGGTAATCCTGCTACTGGATGGCTGGGTTTACCTCCAAGCATTTCAAATATTCTTACTGCTGCAAATCTTTTCTTTAAAACATCTTTTCCTATATCTACTCCTACTTTCCTTATTAATCCTATCAGATTTCTTTCTTCTGGTGAAGCTGTTAATCCACATACAAAATCTGGTAATCCCATTGCATATAATATTTCAGTATGATCTTCTATATAATGAGCAAGGAATAATATTTCTCTTAATTTTTGAGCAGTAGGGGTTGGATTTGTTCCATAAATTTCATCTGCTGCTTTTAAAGCTGCCATAAAGTGTACTGCTCTACATACACCACATATAGTACTTACTGTTCTTGGAACTTCTTCTATAGGCATTCCTATCAAAAATTTTTCATATCCCATAAACTCTACTGCCTGGAAAAAGACATTATCTACATCTCCTTTATCATCTAAAAATATACTTATTTTCCCATGACCTTCCAATCTGGTCATAGGATTTAATTCTATCTTTTGCATACTTAAACCTCCCTATTTTTTGTTTCTTTTTTAATTTTTTTTCTCAACATAGATCCTGCTAAGCTGTATCTATAAAATAAATGAATAGGATCTACTATTTTATCTATTAACTCTTCATTTTCCAATATACTGGCTATTGCACTTATTGCTCTTAATCCAAAGTCTTTCACTCCTGGTATAGGACCTCCACATCCTCTGCATGGTATATTAGCTTTTATACAACTTGCTCCACAATCTCCTAGTGTTATTGGACCTAAGCATAAATATCCTGCTTCAAGCAGACACATATCTTCTGGTAACTGGCCTTCTATCACTCTTTTTACTTCTTTTACAGGTTTTTTTAATTCTCCTCTTCCTACTGGATTCCTTGGACACACTTCACATACAGCATGTCCCATAGTTATCCAGCTACCTTTTGGTGGTAATTCTCCTTCTAATAAAGCTGTCAATGCCTTTTTAATGTGATTATAATGAGGAGGACATCCTCCTATATAATAATCAACTTCTACTACCTGATCTAAGGTCTTGGCTTCAGTCAATTCTGGTAATTCTAATTCATATTTTCCATCTATTATAAATTTTGGACTTGGTAATATTCCATCTGGATTATCCGTGCTAAATGTATCTTTATACGCTTTTTCTAACAATTCTTGATTATTATACAAATTTACTAAACCTTTTATTCCTCCTAAACAGGCACATATTCCGAATGCTATTAATATCTTGCATTTCTTTCTCATTAATTTTGCTATATGTTCATGTTCTTTATTTCTTATATTTCCTGAAAAAAATCCTACATCCACTGAACCATCTGGTAGTGCTTCAAAATCTTTATATTTGACATCTACCAAAGAAGGAGTAAAAAATACTACTTCTACTGCATTTAATACATCTACTAAATAATCTGCTAAATCTAATAATGCTATATCACAACCCGCGCATCCTCCAGCCAGATAATATGCTAATTTTGGCTTAGCCATTTTTTGCCTCCTTCAAAGGATTTGGACCAAGCTGTCTAATTTTTGCATCCATTTCTGTTATTACCTCTGCAAACTTTTTACCTTCACTTCCTGAAATCCATTCTAATCTTACTCTTTCTTCTTCTATTCCTAATTCTTTTAACATTCTTTTTAACAATTTAAATCTTCTTGAAGCTTTATAATTACCAGACCGGTAATGACAATCTCCAGGAGGTCAACCACCAATTAAAACTCCGTCAGCTCCATTAACTAAAGCCTCCACTATAAACTCTGGTTCCACCCTACCACTACATGGTACTCTTACTATATAGGCTGTAGAGGGATAACTATATTTTAAACTACCTGCAAGATCTGCTGCTGCATAGGTACACCAATTACAGGCAATCACTATTATCTTAGGTTCCCAGCTCATTTTATTTACCTCCTTTTATTTTTGTTATTATTCCATCTATTGGAACTTCAGCTAAACCTACTGCTTTTTCTGGTTCTGCTCCCATTACCAAAGCTAATAACTGTGCTATATGTACTGCTGGTATTTCAAAATCTATTAATCCTTCTTTTTTCATCAAAGCTTGATCATTGTCATATCTTAATAAGCATGAACTGCATCCTGTTACAAATAATTCAGGATTTATTTCTTCAATCATTTTATTTACCTTTCTTCTCCATAATGCCCATGATTTTTCTTTGGCTAATGATCCCAAAGCTCCCATTCCACAACAATCCAATATTGTGCTATACCAAGGAGCTTTACCTCCTACGGCTTCACATATTTCTTTTATTCTTGTAGGTTTAAAAACATTATCATCATTGGTAGAATATGCCTTACTTGGCCATAAGTTATGACACCCTACATGAGTTCCACATATTATATCGTTTAAAGGATACTTTACTTTTTTCTTTACCTCTTCTATCCCTATTTCTTCATATATATAATTGTAAAAATTCCATATTTTTACTACTCCTTTATATTTTTTACCTACTTTACCTAATATCTCGTTTACTTTTTCTTTAATTTCAGGATGTTTCTCCATATGATATCTAGCTTCATTTAGAGATCCATAACAACTTCCACATCCTGTTATCATATCAACGCCTTTTTCCTCTGCTATTGCCATATTCCATGCTGAACCTGCACACCAGCCTACTAAATCTATGGATGGCATTGTACCGAAAGCTGGGCAACAAGTTGCTCCATCTAATTCCACTATCTCTACTCCTAATTCATTTAACACATATCTCATTGAATATTCTATATCTGGTCTTCGTAAAGGAATATTGCATCCCAAAAATAAACCTATTCTTTTCATTTCAATCCCTCCTTTTCTTTTAATCAAGCGGAAATGGTGCTACTTCTGCTAAAACTGTATTCTTTAACATCTCCTGAAATTTCTTTCTCATTTCTTTATTTCCTAAGGTTGTTGGAGGAAGCTCTGGTAACCCTACCTTTTTTCTTCTATTCTCATATCCTTTTACCACTACCGCATGTCCTAATTTGTAATAATTTTGTAAACCATCTATAGTATTAGATGGCATAGCATATTCTCTAAAACTAACCCTTCTTATAGCTTGAATTAATTCATAGGGCTTAATTTCCATGGGACATATCTCTACACATCTATTACAACTTTGACATCCCCATACTGAAGAGTCATCTAAGAAGATCTCTTTCAATCCTAAGGTTGCTGCATGAACTATCTTTTTTATAAAAAATTCCAAACCTGCCAAAGCCATTGGACATGTACCTGCACATTTTCCACATTGAATACAGGATCTTAAATCATTTATAGACATACCTGCTTCTTGCAATTCTGTCTCAAATTCTTTAAAAAACTCTTCATCAAGTTTTATTACATTGGTTTCTCTTCCAAATTCCATTGTTCCCCTCCTTTTTATGCTATCAATAAAGCATCAATTTGTGCTTCTATTTGTTCAGTAGTAAACCCATGGAAGGTTATAGCTCTAGATGGACATGCTGCTGCACAAGTTCCGCATCCAGAACAAAGAGCAGGTTCTATTTTTGCTTTATATACTCCATCATAACTTTCAAGTTTAATAGCACTATAAGGACATAACTGACCACATAATCCACATCCACTACATTTATCTTTATCTACTTCTGCTAAAATAGCCTCAAATCTGATCTTACCAGGTATTACCAAAGCTGCGGCTGCAGAAGAAGCGGCTCTTGCTTGAACTACAGATTCTGGAATATCCTTAGGTCCTTGAGCACATCCTGCTATAAATACACCTTTGGCAGAAGTTTCTACAGGATATAATTTGGTATGCACTTCTTTAAAAAAGCCTTCTCTTCCACGAGAAACATTAAATATTTTGCTTAATTTTTCTGTATCAATAGCTGGTTCAACAGCTGTGGCTAATACTACCATATCCACATCTACTTCTACAGGACTACACAAATCAACATCATAAGCCTTTACTCTTAACTTACCATCAGGCTTTACATCTACTCCTGATACACGACCTCCTCTGATAATTTTCACTCCAAGTTGTTTAGTAAATACATAAAATTCTTCAAAATCTTTTCCTGCTGTTCTCACATCAATAAAAAATAAGTAAACATCTATATCTGGATATTTTTCTCTTAATATTCTGGCATGTTTGAGCATGTACATACAACATATTTTAGAACAATAGGTATGATATTTCTGGCTTCTACTTCCTACGCAAGAAATAAAAGCTATACTATTTGGTTTTTTTCCATCGGATAATCTCTTCAACTTTCCTTCTGTTGGCCCTGTAGCAGATAATATTCTTTCAAATTCCATAGAAGTAAGAACATCAGGGCAATCTGGGGAATATTCTTTAAAATGATGTTTATCCATCACCTTAAAACCTGTTGCCAAAATTATAGATCCTACTTTGATAGTTATATATTCATCTTTATCATCATAATTAATAGCTTTAGCAGGACATCCCTCTATTCCTTTAGAAGGAATTCCTTTATAACAAATTTGACATACTGTTTTTCCGGTTTTCCTTTTAGTTCTGAAATAAAGACAATTTTCCGCATCTATAATTGCCTTTTTAGGAACTGCTTGTGGAAATTGAATATAAATTGCTTTTCTTTGGCTTAAACCACAGTTAAACTCATCGGGAACTTTGGTAGGACAAATTTCTATACAGTGACCACATCCGGTGCATCTATCCCAATCTACATATTTAGCTTTTTTTCTTATAGTGACTTCAAAATTTCCTACATATCCTTTTACATATTCTACTTCTGCATAGGTGATTAATTTGATATTAGAATGACGGGCGACCTCGCCCATTTTAGGAGTGATAATTCATGCAGAACAATCCATAGTAGGAAAGGTTTTATCAAGCATTGCCATATTTCCACCGATAGAAGGATTTTTTTCTACTAAATATACATTTAAGCCCATTTCAGCCAGATCAATAGCAGCAAACATTCCTGTAATACCACCACCTACTACTAACACAGACTTTTCTACAGATTCAAAACGATCTGCTAAGGGTCTTGCTAATTTAACTTTTGCTACAGCACTTGCTATTAATTTTTTGGCTTTTTCTGTAGCTCCTTTTTTATCATGCCAATGAGCCCAGCTGCATTGTTCTCTAATATTAGCTATTTCACAAAAATATTTGTTTAATCCTGCTGATTCTACTGCTGATCTAAAAATCGGCTCATGTGTTCTTGGAGTACAAGATGCTATTACAACTCTATCAACTAAGCCTTTTTTAATATCTTCTTTTATTAAATTCTGACCAGGATCAGAGCACATAAAGGAATAATCTCTAACCACAACCACATCTGGTAAAGTTTTAGCATATTCAACTACCTCTTGAATATTTACTGCCCCTTTAATATTCTCGCCACAATGACATACATACACCCCTATATTCGGCATCTTGCCCCTCCTTTTATATTTTAGTTAATAAAAGTTTTACAAATTTTTATAAAATATTATTCTTTTCTATTATTTTTAATAAATTTTATTTATTTTATAAAATTTTTAATAAAGATAAATTTTACTTTTTGTATACTATTACATACTCAGATGATAATAAATTATACCAATATTATTTTTTAAAGCAACCTCTTTAGGAAAAATTTTTTCAATTTTTGATAAAAAAGTTTTATAAATTTTTATAAAATATTGTATTTTTTATTATTTTTTTAATAAATTTTATTTATTTTATAAAATTTTTAATAAAGATAAGTATTATGTTCCGTATATTTTTGGGTAAATTTAGACAGCGATAAATTATACCAATATTAATTCTTTAAGCAACCTCTTTAAGAAAATTTTTTTAACTTTTAATAGAAACTGTAATACCAACCTCTATTTATTATTGACAATCTCCTATACAAGAATAAAATTAACCTATGCAAGTTAGACCTGTCTCTGAGCCCGTAAAAGCAAAATTAGAAAACATAGCTGTAGTACTTGTAAATCCTATGTATAGTGAAAATATAGGATCTACTGCCAGAGCCTGTGCTAATTTCGGCATTTCCAATCTTATTCTTGTTAATCCTGAATCTATAGATGAAGAAAAAATGAAAGCTATGGCTACTAAAGCTGGGATAACTATTTTAGAAAATATGAAAATTTTTCCTGATCTTCCTTCTGCTTTAAAAGATTTTAATTATGTTATAGGAACTACTGCACGTCTTGGAAGAAAACGCATGGTTTATTATACTCCTAAGGAATTAGCTCCTTATATTTGTGAACTCTCTGTAAATAACAAAATAGCTCTTCTTTTTGGGAATGAAAGGTTTGGGCTTTCAAATGAAGAGCTTTCTTATTGCGATAAAGTTATAACTATTCCCACTACTCAAAATGCCTCTCTAAATATAGCTCAAGCTATAGTTATAATTCTTTATGAGATCTTTCAAGAAGCCAGTATTCCCAAATTTCCTAAACCCGTGTTAGCCACTCAGCAAGAATTGAATATCATGTATAGTATCATTGAAGCCACTTTAAAAGCTATAGATTACATACCTCATGAAAACAAAATCCTCTGGTTTACCAACATTAAACGCTTCCTTTCAAAACTTGAGCTCACTTCTAAAGAAGTTAAAATTGTCCAAGGATTTTGCAGACAACTTCTTTGGGCACTTGGGAAAGAGCTTAAACTTTCTTTTCCAAAAGACCAACCAACTCAAAATGATAGGTCTGGGGGAACATATCAAAAAGAACCAGTTTCTTAAGATCATATTTCTCTTTTAAAATTTTAATATCTCTTACAAAGGTAGGTGCATCGCAGGAAATATAGATAATATACTTTCTTGCTACTTCTGGTAAAAGTCTTAACAACTCTTTACATCCTCCTCTTGGAGGATCTAAAAGAACCAAATCATAAATTTCTCCCATTTTTAAAGCTTCATAAAGAGCTTCCATAGCACTCATATTCCTTAAATCTAATCTTCCGTTTATTTCCTGTTTTTCTGCAATATAAAGGCCATCTTCTATAGCTCTGAGATCTGTATCTACTCCTAAGAATTTTTTTGCTTCTTTATTAATCAAAAGAGGAAAAATAAAATTTCCTATACCTGCATGTAAATCAAGCACATTTTCATAATCCAAATTCCAAGATCTTATAGTTTCCATAATAGCACAATTTATATTCCAGTTAGTTTGAACAAAAACCCCAGGTTGAACATAGTAAAAAATACTATCTATATTCTTAAAAACTCTTCGTCCACCAAAGGAACTTCCTTTGGGAAAAGGACCTTCTGGATGACGACCCTTCATCCAATAAAAAACACTTTTTATCTCTTTAATTTCTATTAATCCTTCTATATCTTCTTCTAAAGGTTTAAGTGAAGTCCAAAAAATAAGAGTTGCTTTATTTTCTTCAGGTGAGGATTCTATTTTTACTCTTTTGCTATAAATGGAAAGTTTAACCCAGGAAGGATTTTTATAAAGTTTTGATAAAATTTCATTTAAAATTCCCTCTGCCAAATAACACTTTTCGATTTTTAAAACTTCATAAGATTTCCTTTTTACAAATCCCATCTTTAACTGAGCATTTTCTACATGAAGTCTGAGACGATTCCTATAATGAAATTCCTTAGGAGAAGGAACTATCTTTTCTAATGGTATATCTTCTTTCCACCCTAAGCGATTAAAAGTATCATAGAGAATCTCTTTTTTTATTTTTAATTGAGCTTCATAAGTGATATGCTGTAATTGACAACCTCCGCAAATTTTATAATAAGGACATATAGGTTTCCTTCTAAAGGTTGATTCTTCCAAAATTTTATCTATTTCTGCTTCAGCATAATCTCCATAATCTTTTGTAATTCTTATCTGTAAAACCTCTCCAGGAATAGAATAAGGAACAAAAACTACTTTTCCATCAGGAAGACGGGCTAAACCATCTCCACCAAACACTAATTTTTCTATTTTTACAATAGGCCTCACAGCCTTATAATATATTATATTACCAAGCTTTGCCAAGAGTTTTTTGTGTTTACTGATTTTAAAAATTTTGTTAAAATTGTTTTTAAGCTTTGCTTTTTCTTTTTTTCTTTAAAAAATTTAAGAAAGTATTAATTTTTTTAAAAAAGTCAATTTTTTGGAGGAAACAATATGAAATATGTTGGATTAGATGTAGGATCAGGAACAGCTAAAGTGGCTGTTCTTGATGAAAATAAAAATATACTTTTTTGGAAATATAAAAGAACCAATGGACAACCTATAGAAACTGCAGAAAAGATTCTTTCTGAAGTAGAAAAAAAATTTGATAATAATCTTTCAGGTATAACCTGCACAGGAACAGCAGGAAAAACAATTTCTCAAATTTTAGGAAGTGCTTTTATAAATGAAGTTATAGCTCATGCTAAAGCTGCTACTTTTTTTTATCCTCAGGTAAAAACCATTATAGATATAGGAGGAGAAGACTCTAAGCTTATTTTTATTACTCATGAAAGAGGCATTCCAGAAATAGAAGATTTTGCTTTAAATACTCTTTGTGCCGCAGGAACAGGCTCTTTTTTAGAACAACAGGCTGCTCGTCTTGGCTATACTATAGAAGAATTTTCTCGCTTAGCTTTGAAAGCAAAAAATATTCCAAGAATAGCAGGTAGATGCACAGTTTTTGCTAAATCCGATATGATTCATCTTCAACAAGCCGCTGTTCCTGATTGTGAAATTATAGCTGGGCTTTGCTTTGCTATCATAAGAAATTTGAAAAGTAATTTAGCAAAAGGTAAAGAGATTCTACCTCCTCTTATTTTTCAAGGAGGAGTAGCTGCTAATCTTGGAGTAAGACGTGCTATTAAAGAAATTTTTGAACTTAAAGATGATGAGCTAATAATACCAGAATATTTTAAAATAATGGGAGCTATAGGAGCAGCGCTTTATGGATTAGAAAGAAAGGCTGCCTCTGAATATAAAGGCTCTGAAATCTTGAGAAAATATCTGAAAGAAAGAAATTATAATCCACCCAGGCATCCTGTTTTAATCCCTTTTGAATCTTTAAAATTATCTGAAGAATTTACTCGCAAAATAGAAAAAAAGAGATGGGCTGTAAAAATAGAAGATGGTTTAGAAGTTTATCTTGGAATAGATGTGGGTTCTGTAAGCACTAAATTAGTAGCTATAGATAAAGACGCAAACTTAATTGCTAAAGTCTATATGCTTCATCAGGGCAAACCTTTAGAAAGCATTAAAAAAGGACTTCTTGAGCTTAAAGCTAAACTTCCTTCTAAGGTTATAGTAAAGGGTGTAGGAGCAACTGGTTCTGGAAGGTATTTAATAGGAGACTTCGTGGGAGCAGATGTTATAAGAAATGAAATTACTGCTCAAGCTTATGGAGCCCTTTTCCTTGACCATGAAGTTGATACTATTTTTGAAATAGGGGGTCAGGATTCTAAATACATTTATTTAGATAAAGGAACTGTTTCAGATTTTACAATGAATAAAGCCTGCGCTGCAGGAACAGGTTCTTTTTTACAGGAACAAGCTGTCAAATTGGGAATTCCTATTGAGAAATTTGGAGATATAGCTTTAAAAAGTAACGCTCCTCTTAAACTCGGAGAAAGATGCACAGTCTTTATGCAGTCAGATCTCTTACATTATCAACAGCAAGGACTTCCTAAAAAAGATTTAATAGCAGGTCTTTGTTATGCCATAGTTTATAATTATTTAAATAAGGTGGTAGAGGGAAGAAAAATAGGCAAAAAAATCTTCTTTCAAGGGGCAGTTGCTTTTAATAAAGGAGTAGTAGCTGCTTTTGAGAAAGTTTTGGGCAAACCCATAATTGTTCCTCCTCATCATGAGGTGACAGGAGCTATAGGAGTTGCACTTTTAGCAAAAGAAGAAACTAAAGGAGAAACAAGATTTAGAGGATTTGATTTAAGCAAAGTAAAATATACCATCAAAACCTTTGAGTGTAAAGGCTGTCCTAATCAATGTGAAATTCATCAAGTTTGTATAGAAGGAAGCAAACCTTATTACTACGGAGGTAGATGTGAAAAGTATGAAGTGGATTATAGGAAAGCTCCAGAAAACATTCCTAATTTAACCTTAGAAAGAGAAGAAAAGCTTCTCTCCTATGTGAAACCTGTAGAAGGAGATTTTAAAGAGGATAAAATTATTGGTATACCAAGAATTTTGCAATTTTTTGAATGGCTTCCTTTATTTGCTACTTTTTTTCAAGAAGCAGGATATAAAGTGGTTTTATCTCCTCCTACTTCTAAACAGATAATTAAAATTGGGTGCGAACTTGCTCCTGCAGAACCTTGCTTTCCTATAAAAATTGCTTTAGGTCATATCAAAGCTCTATTGAATATGGGAATAAAAAAAATCTTCTTACCCCAAATCACAGATCTTCCACCTGAGCATCCCATTTTTGAAGTTGGTAAAGTTTGTCCTTATGTGCAGAGCGTTCCTTGGATAAGTCCAGCTTCTTTAAAATTTAAAGAGTTAGGAACTGAAGTTATAAGTCCTGTTTTGCATCTTGGTAGGCCTAAATTTATCATAAATGATGAAATAAAACAATTAGCTCAAATGTTAAATATTCCTGTGAATAAAGCTAAAAAGGCTTGGAAAAAGGGAGAAGAAGCTCAAAAAGGCTTTCATGATTGGTTAAGAAAAAGAGGAAAAGAAATTCTAAGAGAGTTTAAAGATCAAGTTATTCTCGTAATTGTAGGAAGACCTTATAATGCTTTTGATACAGGGGCAAATTTAGGTCTTCATTATAAAATTAAAAAACTTGGAGTAGTAGGACTTCCTGTTGATATGTTGCCCTTAGATGAATTTGATAATTATGAAGCCTTAGAAGATTTTAAAAATATGTATTGGGAATATGGACAGAGATTTTTATTAGCTGCTCACATTATTAGAGAAACACCTAATTTGTTTCCTGTATTTTTTACCAATTTTTCTTGCGGACCCGATTCTTTTATTCAGCATTTTTTTGAAGAGATATTAGGAAATAAACCCTCTCTTGAGCTTGAAATAGATGAACACAGTGCTGAAGCAGGAATGGTTACACGTTTAGAAGCTTTTGTAGATAGCATTAAAAATAAAATAAAAAAATGTGAATATAAAAGGCAAAAATTTGAGATAAGAGTTAGACCTACAGATGGAAGAACTGTATATATTCCCTATATGTGTGACCATGCCAGGATTTTAGCTGCAGCTTTTAGAGCCTGTGGTGTTAAAGCTGAAGTTTTACCTGAACCTGATGAAGAAAGTCTGGAGTTAGGAAGAAGGTATACTTCAGGTAAGGAATGTTATCCTACTGTTTTAACTACTGGAGATTTAATAAAGTTGATAAATTCTCCTAATTTTAATCCAGAAAAAAGCATCTTTTTTATGCCTAATAGCGGAGGTCCATGCCGGTTTGGGCAGTATAATCAATTTCATAAAAAAATCCTGAGAGACTTAGGAATAAAAATGCCTGTTTATTCCTTACAGCAAGATATACAATTTTATGAAGATTTGGATATTTTGGGAAGAGATTTTATGAAAATAGCCTGGAGAGGTATTATAGCTGTAGATATTTTAGATAAATTTTTAAGAGAAATCAGACCTTATGCTTTGGATAAGAAAGAGGTGGAAAATTTGTATATGGAAAGTCTTTCTAAGATAGAAAGAACTATAGAAGAAAAAGGAGATTTGATAGAAATCCTTTTAGAAATTAAAAAAGCTTTTTCTAAAATCCCTGTTAAGGAAGAAGAAAAACCTGTAGTTGGTATAGTAGGAGAAATTTATGTAAGAAGCAATCGTTTTGCTAACGAAAACTTATATAGATTTTTAGAAGATTTAGGACTTGAGGTTTGGCTTCCTCCCATTACAGAATGGATTCATTTTATAAATTATACTTCCAAGAAATGGGCTAAAAAATTGGGTCTTTTAAAAACTGTCTTAAGATATATAATTGAAAGCCAGTATCTAAAGTGGGAGGAGAAAAAGTTTTCTAATTTAGTAAAAGATTTTCTTGATACAGCAGAAGAGCCAGAGGTGGAAAATTTGATGAAATTAACCCAAAAATATATAGATGTTCAATATGAAGGAGGAGAAGTTCTTCTCTCCATAGGGAAAGCTGTGGAGTATTTACATAATGGGATCTATGGAATTGTAAATGTAATTCCTTTTGCCTGTATGCCTGGTAATGTGGTGACTGCTATTTTAAAAAGGATAAAAGAAGAGGAAGGTAAAAAAGTTCCAACTCTTACAGTTCCTTGTGATGGACAAAAGTCCTTAGGCACAAAGATGAGAATAGAGGCTTTTGTAGAACAGGTAAAGGAATTTTTTAACAGTAAAAAAGCAAAATTTTAAAAAAATAAAAATAAAATAAAAAATTATGGAATAAAATTTCTATATATGACTTATTTTATTATTTTTTGATGGTTGATTTTTAAAAAAATCTGATTTAAATTAATTTAGACTATAACGAGTGTAAAATAATTTTGAAGAAGCAAAAGCAAAGTAGTTTAAAATTTTTAATAGAGACTTTAACAGATAGTTTAACAATAGGTATAGCAGTTGTTGGCTCCATTTTTGCAGGTGCTATAACTGGATGGTTTATAGAAGAAAAATTATTACACGGCAAAACTTTTCCATGGATTACTACCTTAGGAATTTTATTGGGAGCAGCAGGGGGTATTAAAAATTTATTTTATTACAGTAAAAAACGAATGAAAGAAGTGGAAGAGGAAGAAAATAAATGGAAAGAATAAATCCTGAAAGGTTTTTTAAAAATGTAGAAAAGTTTATGTTAATAAGTATATGTGTATGTAGTTTATTGGTGTTGTTAATTAGCCAAAATTTAATGTGGATGATTTCTTTTTTTATTGGAGGATTTTTAGGTTTTATTAATTTTAGAACAACCAAAAGGGAAGGGATAGATTTTATAAAAATGTTTAAAGAGACAGTAGTTATGTCCTCTGATGATTCAGAGAACATGGAAAAACCTTCTTATAAAGGTGAAAATATTTTAATTTTGAAGACTTTTTTAAAGTTAACTGCTATAGGGCTAATTGTTTATTTTTTGCTGAAATTTTCTTTTAATATAATATATATATTATTAGGATTTACTTTAATATATTTTGTTTTAACATTAATGACTTTAAAACTTTTAAATAAAAAAGAAATAGCATAAAAGTAAGGGGGGTAAAATATGGAAGAACCTATTTTGTTTTTATGTTTAATTTTGCAAAAATTAGGGATTCCCTCTGGGGAATATTTTTATCATCATGCTGATAAGTACGGAATTTTAGCCAAAATTTTTGCTCCTCATATGGTTTATGGATATTTTATTTCTATACTTTTAATTGTTTTAGCTATTCTTGGAACAAGGAAAATGGAATTTATTCCAAGTGGTCTCCAAAATTTTTGGGAATTTGTTTTAGAAGCTTTATATAATTTTACTTATGAAAATGTTCCTCATGGTGAGGATGGCAAACCTAATATTGTTCCTTTAGTTTATCCTTTAATTGTAATGTTTGCTCTTTTTATTCTTTTTTCTAACTTTATTGGATTAATACCTGGTTGCACATGTCCAACTGCTAATCTTAATGTTACTCTTGGGTTAACACTTATTACAATTATATATTATCATTTATTAGGTCTTAGATTCAGGGGATTGGGATATTTTAAAAGTTTTATGGGACCTATGATTTGGTTAGCACCTTTAATGATTCCTACAGAAATTTTTAGCCATATAGGAAGAATTATTTCTCTTTCTGTCCGACTTTTTGGAAATATGATGTCAAAAGAACTTTTGCTTGGTCTTTTAACCTTTTTAGCAGGACCTTTTTTTGCTCCTTTACCAATTATGTGTTTAGGTGTATTAGTAGCTTTCGTGCAGATGTTGATTTTTATAGTTTTAAGTTTGGCTTATTTTGCTGGAGCAGTTGAAGAAGAACATTAAAAATGAGAATTTTGCCAAGGGGGCTATACCTTCTTGGCAAGAATTTTCTGAATAATTCAAAAAATTTTTAAAGGAGGGTGAGGGTATGAAAAGAGCTGTTCTGTTAGCTTTGTTTGTATTAGGTTTAGCTTTTGCAAATCCTGCATTTGCAGCAGAAGCAGCAGGTAATGCCGCAGGAAGCACTTTATTTTTTGCTGCTATTGTATTTGGAGCAGCTGTAGGTGTAGGTTTAGCTGCTCTTGGTTGTGGTGTAGGTATGGGTCATGCTACCCGTGGTGCTTGTGAAGGTATTGCCAGAAATCCTGAAATCTCTGGTAAACTTACAGTTACTATGATTCTCGGTTTGGCATTTATTGAAGCTTTAACAATTTATGCATTGGTTATTGCTTTGATCTTACTTTATGCTAACCCAATTTTACCCAAATTTTTAAATGTACTTGGTTTGGGTGGTTAATCAGTTTAGATAAAATTTAAATTTAAAAAATAAAAAGGCCATAGGGTTAAAGCCTTATGGCCTTTTTTTATTTTTATTTTAAATTATAATAATATTATGCTTTCACAAGCTTTCAGTTTTTCAGTTCTTGGTATAGACGCTTTTCCAGTAGAAATAGAAGTAGATTTTAGTTTAGGATTACCTGGTATTACTATTGTTGGTCTTCCAGATAGTTCAATAAGAGAAAGCAGAGAAAGAATAAGGTCTGCCCTTAAAAATTCAGGGTTTAAGTTTCCTATGAAAAAAACTATTATCAATTTAGCTCCTGCTGATCTCAAAAAAGAAGGAAGCGGTTTTGATCTGGCTATTGCTATAGCTTTATTAGCAGGTATAGAAATTGTTCCTAAGGAAAAATTAAAAAATCGTGCTTTTATAGGAGAACTTGCTTTAGATGGAAGAATAAAAAGTACTAAAGGAATTCTTCCTGCAGTTTTAAAAGCTAAAGAATTAAATTTTAAAGAAATTATTATACCTTATGATAATTTAAAAGAATCTTCTTTAGTAAAAGACTTTAAAATCATAGGAGTTAAACATCTTAGAGAGGTGGTAGATTATCTTAAAGGAGATTATACTCCAGAACCTTTTGATAATTCAAATATTTCTTATTTAGAAGAAAGATATGAAGAGGACTTTGCAGAAGTTTTAGGACAGGAAATGGCTAAAAGAGCCTTTGAAATAGCTGCAGCAGGAGGACATAATCTTTTAATGATAGGGCCTCCTGGAGCAGGAAAAACCATGTTAGCTCAAAGGGTTCCTACTATTCTCCCTCCTTTAACTTATGAAGAAGCTTTAGAAACTACTAAAATTTATTCTGTAGCAGGGCTTTTATCTTCTGAAAAATCTTTTATTTTAACCCGTCCGTTTCGTAATCCTCACTTTGGAATTTCTGAGGTAGGATTAATAGGTGGAGGAACACCTCCTAAACCAGGAGAAATAAGTTTAGCACATCATGGAGTTTTATTTTTAGATGAATTTCCAGAATTCAGAAAAGATGTCATAGAAGCTTTAAGACAACCTTTAGAAGATGGAAAAGTCACTATTACAAGAGCAAATTTTACAGTTACTTATCCTTCTAAATTTATGCTTATATGTGCCATGAATCCCTGTAGATGTGGTTATTATGGTCATCCTACCAAACCATGTCAATGCACTTATCAAGAAATTAAAAGATATAGAAATAAAATTTCAGGGCCTATTATTGACAGAATTGATATTCATTTAGAAATACCAGCAGTTGATTTTAAAGACCTTTTAAAAGAAAATTCTAAAAATTCTTCAATAAATTCTAAAGCTATTAGAGAAAAAGTTATAAAAGCACGAAAAATTCAAGAAAAAAGATATAATTCCCCTTTAAAAACAAACGCCAGGTTAAAACCTAAGGAAATTAAAAAATTTTGTGTCTTAGAACTAAAAGCTCAGGAATTTTTGGAAAAAGCTGCTGATAAATTTAGTTTTTCAGCCAGAGCTATCCATAAAATATTAAAGATTGCTCGTACTATTGCAGATTTAGAAGAATGTGAAATAATATTAAAACAACATCTTGCAGAAGCTATCCAATATAGAGTTTTGGAAAGGTCTTTATGGCAAAATTAAGCTTTAATGATACAGTAAGACAATTATCTCAACCTTTACTTTTACCTATAGTAAAAGTATTAGCAAATTTAAAAATTCATCCTAATATTATAACTATTTTATGTTTTACAGGTTTTGTTATAAGTTCCTATTTTATAGCTTGTGGAAAATTTTTAATTGCTGGTATTTTACTTTTAATTTTTGCTCCTTTAGATGCAATTGATGGAGCTTTAGCACGCTTCTCAAACCAAGTTACTCATTTTGGAGCTTTTTTAGATTCTACCTTAGATAGATATGGAGAAATTTTTGTTTTCTTAGCTTTTACTTATTATTTTTTAATCAATAATTTATTTTATGGGGTTTTATTAAGTTTCTTAGGTATTACCGGCTCTCTAATGGTTAGTTATACCAGAGCAAGGGCAGAAGGAGCAGGCTTTGAATGTAAAATAGGATTTCTTACCAGATTTGAAAGATTGTTTCTTCTTATACTTGCTCTCTTGTTTGATTTTTGTACTCTTTTTTTAATTTTTATTTCTATTTTCACCCATTTTACAGCTTTACAAAGAATTTTATATGTATATAAACAATATAAACAAAAAAAGAGGTGATTTTATGTGTTTAGCCTACCCTTATAAAATTATAGAAATAAAAGATGAATGGACAGCTATAGCAGAAGTTCAAGGAGTAAAAACTGAAATAGCTTTACATTTGCTACCTGAACCTGTAAAAGAAGGTGATTGGGTTTTAGTTCATGTAGGTTTTGCTATTAAGAAATTAAATCCTGAAGAAGCTGAAGAAACTCTGAGGTATTGGGATGAAATACTCAAAAGAACTCAGCCAATTATGGAATAATTTTAAAGACCCCGAACGAGTTAAAAAATTAGTTCAAACTATAAAAAAAGAAATAGAAAATTATGGTAAACCTGTAAATATAATGGAATTTTGTGGCGGACATACTCATGTTATTTTAAGAAATGGTTTAGATGAACTCTTAAAGGGCTATATAAATTTTTTACATGGTCCAGGATGTCCTGTTTGTGTAACAGCTTTAGAACGTGTAGATATGGCTATTGAATTAGCCAAAATTCCAAATACTATTTTTTGTACTTATGGTGATTTAATGAGAGTTCCAGGGTCTAATAAAATAAGTCTCTTAAAATTAAGAGCTGAAGGGTATAATATAAAACCTGTTTCTTCTTGTATGGAAACCTTAAAGTTAGCTTTAGAAAATCGAGATAAAAATATCATATTTTTTGCTATAGGATTTGAAACTACTGCTCCTCATACCGCAGTATTAATTAAACAGGCTTATGATTTGAAAATTAAAAATTTATGGATAATTTCTAATCATATTTTAGCTTTGGTTGTTTTAGATTTTCTTTTGCAAAGCAAAGAAAAACCTTCTATAGATGCTTTTATAGGTCCTGGCCATGTTAGCACTATTACAGGAAGTAAAGTTTATGAACCTATAGTTAAAAAATATGGGACTCCTATAGTAATAGCTGGTTTTGAACCCTTAGATTTATTACAGGCTATTTATATGATTGTTAAACAAATAAAAGAAAATAGATGTGAAGTAGAAATACAATATACCAGATCTGTAACTCAAGAAGGAAATATTAAAGCTAAGGAATTTTTAAATGAAGCTTTTGTCATTAGAAAAACTTTCCCCTGGAGGGGTTTAGGAGAAATACCCAATAGTGCTTATGCTATTTCTCCAAAATATGAATTTTTAGATGGAGAAAAGGCTTTTAAAGTGAATTTACATCCTCCTAAGGAAAATCCTGGATGTTTATGCGGAGAAGTTATAAAAGGTCTTAAAAAACCTACAGATTGTAAACTTTTTGGAAAAGTATGCAATCCACAAAACCCTATAGGTCCTTGTATGGTTTCTTCAGAAGGAGCTTGTTTAGCTTATTTTAAATATAGAAAGATCTAAGATCTAAAAAATAAAAAAGGCGGGGAATTCCCCGCCTTTTTTATTTTTTATAACACTTTCACTCTTTTAATTTCTTTACCTTTAGAATCTAAAACATGAACAGCACAGGCGATACAGGGATCAAAGGAATGAATAGTTCTTAATACTTCTAAAGGTTTTTCAGGATCAACTATAGGATTATCAATTAAACTTGCCTCATAAGGTCCTTTTTTTCCTTTTTCATCTCTTGGACTTACATTCCATGTAGAAGGAACTACACACTGATAATTTTTGATTTTTCCTCTTTCAATTACAACCCAATGAGAAAGAGTTCCTCTAGGAGCTTCATGGAAACCAAACCCTTTGATTTCTCTTCTTGGAAATTTTACCTCATTCCAGATCTCTAAATCTCCCTTAGCTATGTTCTTTTCTAATAGATCAAGATGTTTTAAAGCAAGATCAGCTAAAACTGCAGCTCTTATAGCTCTAGCTAAATGTCTTCCCATAGTAGAATGCAGATCATTAACAGTAAGATTAACTCCAAGTGTTTTGGCTTTTTCAATGGCGTAATTTACCCATTTCATAGTAGGTTCATGTTTAGAAGCAATTCCCATTAAAACCTGAGCTAATGGCCCAACTTGCATAGGTTCCCCTTTAAAACGAGGAGCTTTAGCCCAGCTATATTTTCCATTAGGATCAAAATCTGTATAATTAGGAATTGTTTCTCCTTGCCAAGGATGTCTTGGACCAGTATCTTTATACCATGAATGAGCCACTGTCTCAGTAATATTATCTCTGAAATAAGGATCATTAAAGCTCTTAATAGGATGATAAGTGGAAAGATCTCCATTAAAAATAGTTCCACCAGGAAGATCAAATTTGGTGCCTTTGGTATCAAGAGGTAAATCAGGAACAGCTAAGTAATTGGTAACACCTCTTCCAATTTTAAACCAGTCTTTATAAAGACATCCAATAGCAATTACATCATTGAGATATACTTTTTGAGTATACTCTTTTACTCTTAACAGTAATTCACGAATATAGTCAAGTCTCTCCATATTTAAAGTAGCTTCATTATCAGGATTAATGGCTAACCCAACACCACCTACTATTACAGTCTGAATATGAGGATTTTTACCACCCAAAATAGCAACTACTTTGTCTGCATTAAATTGATAATCAAGAGCTGTTAGATAATGAGCTACAGCTAATAAGTTGACTTCAGGAGGAAGTTTCATCTGAGGATGTCCCCAGTAACCATTGGTAAAAGGACCAATCTGCCCTCTCTCTACAAATTTCTGTAATTTTTCTTTTATACTTTTAAAATAGGTAACACTATTTCCTTCCCAATCAGATATAGTTTGAGCAAGTTCTGCAGTTTTTTTAGGATCAGCCTTTAAAGCAGAAATTATATCCACCCAGTCTAAAGCGGAGAGATGATAAAAATGAACCATATGGTCATGTATACCATGAGCACATAAAATAATATTCCTTACATATTGAGCATTAAGAGGAATTTCCATCCCAAGAGCATTTTCTACTGCTCTTACAGATGCTATAGCATGAACAGTAGTACAAACTCCACAAATTCTTTGAGTAAAAGCCCATGCATCTCTTGGATCTCTCCCTTTTAAAATAACTTCTATACCTCTCCACATTTGAGTAGAAGACCAGGCATTAACGACTTTTCCTCCTGCTACTTCTACATCTATTCTAAGGTGTCCTTCAATTCTTGTAAGCGGATCTATTGTTATCCTTTGAGCCATAATTTCCCCTCCTTTTTATATTTTTAAAATTTTATTATTTTTCTCCTTCTATATCCATAACCGGCTTATAAATAGGAAAAGCATTATCCCAAAAATTAGGTTCTGTACAACCTATACAAGGATGACCAGCACCGACTGGCCATACCCCTACATCACAAAATCTTTGAACAGGACAATTAGAGTAAGTAATTGGCCCTTTGCAACCAAGTTTATATAAACAATAGCCCTTTTTATATCCTTCATCTCCGAATTTCTCGGCAAATCTTCCTTCATCAAAATGAGCTCTTCTTTCACAATGATTATGAATAAGCCTTCCATAAGCAAATTTTGGTCTTCTTAAATGATCAAGCTCAGGAAGTTTACCAAAAGTTAAAATATAACTTACTGTAGCAAGGAAATTGTAAGGATTAGGTGGACAACCTGGTATATTTATAAGCTTACTATTACCTATAACCTCTCCTACTCCTACTGCACCAGTTGGATTTGGTTTAGCTGCCTGAACTCCACCAAATGCTGCACAAGTTCCAAAAGCAATTACTAATTTTGCATCCTTTGTAACTTCTTTTAAAATTTCAATAGCAGGTTTACCTCCTATCTTACAATAAATACCTCCATCCTTCGTAGAAACTGCTCCTTCTACTACACAGATATATTCACCTTTATAGGTCTTCATGGCTTCATGTAAAACTTCTTCAGCCTGCTTTCCTGCAGCTGGCATAAGAGTCTCATGGTACTCTAAATTAATAATATCCAAAAGAAATCTTGCTAAAGGTGGATGTGAAGCCCTTAAAAGAGATTCAGTACAACCAGTACATTCCATAAAATGAAGCCAAATAACAGTAGGTTTGGGCCCCTTCTTTAAAGCTGCTGAAACCTTATCTACCATAGAATATGGTAAACCCATACTTGCTGTTACAATAGTACATATTTTAAGAAAATCTCTTCTACTTATTTCTCCAAATCTTAACATGTCAAACCTCCTTAAAGTAGAATTTAGTAATATTTATCTTATATCTTTTTGTGAAAAAAGGCAAGAATAATTTTTAATCAAAATTCAAAATTATTAAAAAGTTATTTATAAAAATTTGAACAATTTGAAATTATTTGAATTTATTTAAAATTAATTGCCAATTTTCTTTTTTTATTAAACTTTTATATTTTTAAATTTCTTTAGAACTCAAACCAATAAAACCAAGGTAAGTAATAAAAAATCGTTCAAACCACTCTTGATAAGTTCGTCTTTTATCTTTTATAAACCTATCTGCCCAGCTTTGAACATTTAGTTCTTCAGCTAAAGTATAAAAAATATCTATACCTTTTTCTCCTTCCAGATGCTGAGGAATAGCTTTGGCTTTGATATTATAAAGAGCTATATTTTTGTAAACTTCTTTCATTTTTTCTTCAAAATCTTCAATTCCAATTAGTTTATAAATATTTTCCAAAAAATTTTCAGCCCAACCTCTATGAAATCTGCAAAAACCTGCATTAGAAATACCAAGCTCTTTTATAGCTCTTTCATATACTAACTTGGCAAACTCTTCTGGTGAGCCAAAAGCTAAAGAATATTCAGTCCAGTATTTTCCTGTAACAAAAATTGGAAGAACAAATCCAGGAGTCCAGTAAAAATTAGGTGTCATATATCCCTTTTCTCCATAGGGTTGATAAATAGCTATATCATAAAAAGAAAGTCCTATTTTTTCTATTCTTTCTTCATATTTTATATTCAATTTCTGAATAGCCTCTCTTAAACCTAATTCAGCTATAAGTTTTAAAACCTCGGTTTTCTTTTCTATTAGATTACTTAAAATTTCTAAAGCTATTTTTCCATTTATTTTCCATCTTTCAGGATTTAGAATGAAAGGATCCAAATTAGGTAAACATGTAATACCTACCTCCTCAGGTTTTAATAGGCCTTTATTTATTGCTTCTAAAATAAAGATAACAATATGACCTGCTCCTATAGCATCAATACCTGTTTTATCCATAAAATCAACTATGTGAGAAGCTATATCTAAATCAAAAACCCCTATTAACGGTCCTATACCATGAAAAGGTTCATAATCCACCTTTTTGGTATTCCATATTTTTTTACAAGCTACTGGACAAGGCTCCCCACAAGTTTTCCAAGCTTTGGATCTTTCAGAAGTTTTTTCTTTAAAAGGTTTCCAATAATTCTCAAGAATAAGTTCTGCTATTTTTTTTCTAAAATTCTTTTTCAAGTAAATGCTGTTATAACCAAAACTTAAAAGCCACTCTTTATAATGAGGGTAATTTGAACCAAAAGTTCCTCCTGTTCCTATTTTAGGATTAAATCTATATTTAACAGTAGCAGAATTAACTGCAGAAATAAAATCTCTTCCTGTAATACTTTTAAAGTATTTATTAAACTCTTTAATACTCAAAAATGTTTTAGGCAAATCAGGTTTTATATTTCCTCCTGCGATAATAGCCACTACATTGTGAGTTTGAGCTAAAACTGAACCAGCTCCTCCTCTCCCTGCAAAATCTTCACTTCCTATGATTAGTTCCTTTTTTGCAGGGTTAACATCTATAGAAACAAGTGCCCCTAATCTGGTTTGAAATGCCCCAGGTCCTACTACTATGGCTCTGGCATTATTTTCTAAAAAAAATTTGTTATATTCTTCAAGTAACCATAAAGTTAAAGCATAAGCTCCTGTCTCATTTTTATATTCTTTGAAAATTTGGTAAAGCTCTTCTTCCTCCAATTCTTTAAAATTAACTTCTGTTTTTTCTTTACCTTCAATAAAAATCAAAACAGGCTTAGGACTTTTACCTATAATAACAATTCCATTAATTCCAGATCCTATAAATTTATAACCCACACCTCCTACTTCAGAAACATGAAGACCATAGCTTTCTGGACTTTTAAATATTGCTACCATTCTATGAGTTCCAAATATTTTTCCCCCTGCAAAAGGCCCTGTTCCTAAAAATAAAGCATTCTTAGAATCTAAGATATCATATTTCCAAGATTCTAACTCCTCTAAATGAATTCTTACTCCTATATCTACTACCCCTAAATATGGAGGTATAGGATATTCTTTGATTTTCCAGTCTTTTTTTTCTACATCTATAAATAAAACTTTATAAGTAACCATAGACTTATTCTCCTTTTATTTTTTAATTAACAACTTTTTTAAATTCTTCATAAGATAAAGGCCTTGATAGAAAAAAACCTTGTAAATAATCTATACCCAAGTTTTTTAATATTTCTATTTCATCTTTAGTTTTTACAAATTCTGCAATGGTTTTTAAACCAAGCTCCTTAGCTAAAAATACTATCCCTTTAATAACAGATCTATATTTAAAAGACTTATTTATTTGACTAATAAGAACTCCGTCAATTTTTAAAAAATCAGCTTTTATTTTAAGCAAAAAAGAAAAAGAAGCATAACCTGCTTCAAAATCATCTATAGCCAATTTTATTTTTTTATTTTTTAATTCTTCATCCAATAACTGAAAGGCATCTAAAAAATTAACTAAGGAATTTTCAGTAATTTCAAAAACAGCTAATATAAATTGATCATTACTTAGCCAACCCCATAAAATATCAAAATTTTCAAAGCTCTTTCTTAGATAATTAGCAAAATCTTTTAAAACAAGATCCCCTACTTCAAATCCATAATTAACATTAATTAAGAAAAAATCATTTATATCAAGGTAAATTAAGAATATATTTTCCCTTGAAAAACTATTAATATATTCATTTAAAGTTTTTAAAAATTCTTCTTTTTTTAAAAATTCTTCTATTTTATTCATTTTTTATTTTAAAAAATTTTTAAAAATTTAATTTTTAATAATTTTAATTTTAACATTTATATCAAGTTTTAGAACCTTTTGATTTATTGATACATGTTATTTTTCACATTTTTTTAAGTAAATTTGATTTTTTCCTATTTTTTCACTTCATACATGGCATCATCTGCCCTTTTTATTAATGAATTTATATCATCTCCTATACAATATCCTGTAATTCCAAAACTTGCTGTAATTTTTTTAACACCAGGAATTTTCATTTCTTCTATTTTTTTCCTTAAATCTCCAGCTAAAAAGACCGCTTTTTCAGGAGGAGTATTGGGTAATAAAATAATAAATTCTTCTCCTCCCCAACGAGCTAAAATATCTGTCTTTCTAAGTCTATTTTTCAAGGTTTGAGCTACAGCCTTGAGAACTTTATCACCTACCATGTGACCATAAGTATCATTTATTTTTTTAAAATCATCTAAATCAATTATAATTAAAGACAAAGGGATATTATACCTTTTAGCTCTTTCCATCTCAGTTTTTAATCTTTCTATAAAGTATCTTCTATTGTATATCTCTGTTAAAGGATCTGTTATAGATAAACTTTGAGTTTTAGCCCATTGTAAAATAAAAAATATAGTTATTATAAAAATTATTACCAAAAGAAGATAAGGAACCCCTATTATAAAATAAAGTTTTCTTTTTATATCATCAAAATATGAAAGAGGTACACCTGTATATAAAATCCCTATAATATTACCATTTTTGTCTTTAATTGGTCTATACGCTGTTATATATTTTTTACCTAAGATATCAGCTATACCGTAATAATCTTTCCCTTCTACCAAAACTCTTTTAGCTACGGGTTTGCTAACTCTTGTTCCTATAATTCTTTTTCCTGAACTATCTCTTATAGTAGTTGTAACTCTGGTATCATTTTGAAATATAGTTGCAGTATCCCCAGAAAGTTTTTCAAAAAGATCTACTATTTGATAATTATGATTTATTTGAATTCCATCTTTATAAAGTTTACCATCTCTAATCTCCCATTCTCCAGGATAATAAAGATCTATCAATTTTTCAAAAAAATTTAATTCATGATGAATATACAAAGTAGAAAGAGATAAAGCCTGATCATAAATGCATTTAGTAACAACAAATATAGTGGAAATTGAAATAGCTAAAGTTAAAAATATTGAAAAAATAAAAACCCTTGTTCTTGATTTTAAAATTTTTCTGTTAATATAAAAAGCTATTTGATATTTCATTTTTAATTATTTTTGGTTTAATAAATTGTTATTTCAAAAAAAGAGATTTATAATTATAATACTATAAAAATTTTTTGAAATATTCAAACCTATATAAACAGTAAATAATTTTTATAATTTATAATTATGTTTAATAAAAAAACTATTATATACATTTTAATCCTTTTTATCATAAGCTTTTTAACAATTTCTATATATTCCTTTAATCCCTATGATCCTGGTATTGGAGTTTTTGGAGCAGAAGAAATAAAAAATTTAGGAGGTGTATTAGGAGCTTATTTATCTTCTTTAATATACTTTATTTTTGGGTTTTCCTCGGTTTTCATCCCTCCTTTTATGATTTTAGGTTTAATTTTATATCTTTTCGGAGTTTCTTTTAAAAGAATTTTTGGAAGTTTGTTTCTTATTCTAATCTGCTTTTCCCTCAGTTTAACCTACCTTTTTGGAATTCTTAGAATTAAAAATACCTATCTTTTTAACAAATATCCTCTTAATGGAGGATTAATAGGAGAATTATCCTCTTTTTTGATTTCTTTTATTGGAACTTTGGGATTTTTTCTTTTTATTATATTATTGTTTATTATTGCTGTTTTTATAGGGCTACGATTTCCTAAAAAAGTCTTTATTTTCAATTTTAAATCTTTTTTAAAAAAGATTTATTATTTTTTCTTTAAAAATAAAGATACAGTTTCTAAAAAATCTGATTTTCAAAAAGAATCCGATCTTGAAGAAAATAAATATAAAACAACTATAGAACAAAAAATTGAAAATAATCAGGAATCTGAAACAGAAGAAATACCAGAAGATCTTCCTAAGAAATTACCTCCTCCTTTGGAAATTCTGGAAGATCCTCCATCTTTTTCTTATAAAATCAAGCCTGAAGAATTAAAAGAAAGGGCTCTTCTTCTTGTTTCTAAATTGAAGGAATTTGGTATAGAGGGTGAAGTAGTGGGTATTTTCCCTGGACCTGTAATTACAGTTTTTGAATTCAAACCTGCTCCTGGAATAAAGATAAGTAAAATTCAAAGCTTGGTAGATGATCTTGCTTTAGGGCTTTCTGCTAAAAGTGTAAGAATTGTTGCTCCCATTCCAGGAAAAAGTGTTATTGGAATTGAAATATCCAATCCTCAAAGAGAATGGGTTTATTTAAAAGAAATTTTACAAAGCCCAGTTTTCCAAAAATCCAATTCTCCTTTAACTATAGCACTTGGTAAAGATATTTCTGGAAATCCAATAGTAACTGATTTAAGAAAAATGCCTCATCTCTTAATTGCAGGGAGCACAGGTTCAGGAAAAAGTATTTTTTTACACAGTGTAATTTTAAGTCTTATTTATAAAAGCACTCCAGAAGAAATTAGATTCTTAATGATAGATCCTAAAAGGATAGAACTTTCTGTATATGAAGATATTCCTTATTTACTTCATCCTGTAGTTTTAGAACCCAAACTGGCAACCAAAGCTTTAAGATGGTTAGTTAATGAAATGGAAAGAAGATATACAATTTTTGAAGAAGTAGGTGCCAGAAATTTAGAATCTTATAATGAAAATTTTGAGGAAAAAATGCCTTATATTGTAATGGTTATAGATGAACTGGCAGATTTGATGGTTGTATCTTCTAAAGAAGTAGAAACTCTGCTTACCAGACTTGCTCAAATGGCAAGAGCAGCAGGAATACATCTATTGGTTGCTACTCAAAGACCTTCTGTGGATGTAATTACAGGTCTTATAAAAGTAAATTTCCCTGCTCGTATATCTTTTCAGGTTACTTCTAAGGTTGATTCCAGAACTATACTTGATACTCAGGGTGCAGAAAGACTTCTTGGAGCAGGAGATATGCTTTTTATGCCACCGGGTTCCTCTTATTTAGAAAGAATTCATGGCCCTTATATTTCTGAAAAAGAAGTAAAAAAATTAGCAGAGTATTTAAAATCCTTAGGTAAGCCAAAATATTTAGCTAATATTGAGATTGAAGAAGAAAATGAAAATGTTAAAGGAACAGATATAGATGATCCGCTTTATGAGGAAGCTTTAAAGATTGCTTATCAATATGGAAAAATTTCTGTTTCCATGCTTCAAAGAAAATTAAAAATAGGTTATAATAGAGCAGCGAGGTTAGTAGAAAAAATGGAGGAGGAAGGAATTGTTGGTCCGAGTGATGGTGTTCGTCCTCGTCCTGTGCTGGGCCCTCGTAAACCCTTGTAAGTTACCTGCTCAAAATATTGAACAAATTTTAAATAAAATACAACACTTTTATGAAAATATTCAAACTATTCAAGCTGATTTTTTACAGGAAACATATTTCCCTGATAGAAACAAAGAAATACGAACAGGTAGACTTTGGATTAAAAAGCCTGGAAAATTTCGCTGGGAATACAAAAGCCCTGAAAAATTCTTAATAATTTCTGATGGAGATAATATATATATTTATTATCCTGAAGAAAAACAAGCCTTTGTATATCCCTCAGGAAAGGCGATCTCTTCTCGCTTAGCTCTTGGTTTTATGAGTGGAAGAGGAAATATTAAAGAAGACCTTAAATTAGAATCTTTTAAAGTTTTAAATAAAAATTTTTGGAAAGTCAGCTTTTTACCAGCCTACAAGGACAAAAAAGTAGAAAAAATCTCTTTTGTTGTAAGTCCAAATACAGGAGAAGTAAAGGAATTCACTTTCATTAATTCTACAGGAGAAAAGATAAGAATAATTTTTAATCAAATAAGATATAATGTTAACTTAGATAATAAGCTTTTTATATTGAACTTCTCTGAGAATATTCAAATCATAAATGGTTATTAGTCTTTTCAGTCTTTTTAAGTTTAAACCATACATAAAATCCTATCAAGAGGATACAAAAAATAACTATTCCATAAGAGCCTTTATGTATATATTTTTTCAACAAAATCTCATTTTTACCAAAAAAATAGCCACAAAAGGCTAAAAAACTGCACCAAAGAAAAGCTCCTAAGGTGGTATAGAGACAAAATAAAAATAATTCCATTCTGGCAAAACCTGCAGGAATAGAAATGACATGTCTTAATCCAGGAAGAAGTCTTCCAATAAATGTGCTGATATGCCCATGATTATCCCAAAATTTTTCCATTTTTTGGAAAGAATACTCTGTTAAAAGTACATACTTTCCATATTTTTTAATAAAATGTAAAAAAGCAGGTCTACCAAAATTTAAAGCTAAATAATAATTTATTAATGCTCCTACAAGGCTACCTAATATTCCAGAAATTACCACTCCTATTAAAGACATCTTTCCTTGATAAGCTAAATAGGCTGCAGGAGGGATTATTAATTCACTTGGGATAGGAACTAAAGTAGATTCTAAAAGCATAAGAAAAAAGATTCCTAAATAACTACTACTTTCAAAAAAAGATAATAAATAGTGAATAATTTGAAAAATTATTTCCATACACTTTAAAGGTATTATTTTTTAAATATAAAGATGTTTTTCTATTTTACAAAGAAAAGTCAAAATAACAAGTTTAGAAAAAGTTGATTCTTATACAATATGCTTGACTTTTATTTTTTTAATAATAGAATTTTATTTTATGAATTTAACAGAAAAAAGAGAAGTTTTAAAAAAATTTTATACACCTGTTGGAGTAGTTCTTTTTAGATTAAATATTCCTGCAAATTTAATAACTTTTTTTTCGCTTTTATTTGGAACAGCCTCTGCTTTAGCTTATTATTATGAAAATCTCACTATTGCTGCAACTTTTCTCTTTATTTCAGGGATTTTAGATCTAACAGATGGAACAGTTGCAAGGCTTTCAGGTAAACCCACTAAATTTGGGGCAGTTTTTGATTGGATTGCAGATAAATGGGTAGATGGTTTAATTCTTGGAATAGTAGGTTATCTTTATACTGATCCTTTTTGGGCAACTGTAGCAGTAACAGCTTCTCTTTTGCATTCCTTTATTAAGCCTGTAGTATATGCAGAAATAGGGTATCAAGTAAAAGTTAAAGGAAAAATCCAAGATCCTTTAGAAAATGTAGGATTCTTTGGCAGACCAGAAACTCATATAAGTCTTATTATTTTTACTATTTTAGAAAAATTGAATGCTCCTATAGGATTAAGTTATGGTATAAAAATTATTACTATACTTACTCTGTTTTCTCTATTAAGCAGAATAATTTATCTTTATAAAAATTTTGGGAGAACCTATGATGAATAGACCATATATTATTATAACTTCAGAAGTTACTATAGATGGTAAATTAACTTTGTATAGAGGTGCTTCAAGCAAAGAACTTATGAGTATAATGACTACAGAAGTTTATAAATATCTCCACAGTATTAGAGCAAATGTTGATGGTATCATGGTAGGATGCGAAACTGTAAGAACTGATGATCCAAGTCTTACTGTAAGATATGTAGAGGGTAAAAATCCAATTCGTATTATTCCCTGTTCTACTGCTAATGTTCCTTTAAATGCCAGCATTTTCTCTAAGGAAGCTCCTACTATTATAGTTACCACCAAAAGAGCACCTCAAGAAAGAATAGAAAAAATTAAAAAATTGGGTGCTGAAGTTATTATCGCAGGTGAAGATTTGGTAGATTTTGATATCCTCCTTCCAGAACTTTATAACAGAGGAATAAAAAAACTTATGGTAGAAGGTGGAGCTTCTATAAATTGGGAACTTGCAAGAAAAGGCTATATAGATGAAATTAGAATTATACATCTACCTGTTATTATAGGTGGAGAAAATGTTCCTACTTTAGTAGGTGGAGAAGGTTTTAAAAGTCTTAAAAAAATTCTCAGGTTGGAAATTGTTAATCATTTTATAATTGACAAATTTTTAATTAGTGAATGGAAAGTTCAAAAATAAAACCTATATTTATTAGGTAATGTTTTATAAGTAAGAAACTGGTAAATATTATCTACCACCCAGTCTATAACTCTTTCAATAGCATCTTTTGTATAAAAAGCTACATGCGGTGTAAAGATTGTGTTAGGAAATTTTAATAAATATAAAACTTTTAAAGCCTTTTCATATTCTTCTAATGTAAAAGTTTTGTTAAGTGAATTAGATATTTCTAAAAGTACCTTTTCTCCTTCAAAAACATCTAAAGCAATTCCTCCTTGTAATTTATTGTTGCGTAAAGCCCAGATTAAAGCTTCTGTATCTACTATAGGACCTCTGGCTGTATTAATAAAAATAGCATCATCTTTTACTAATCTAATATTGTCTTTATTTATTAAATGGTGAGTTTTGGGATAATAAGGAATCAATATCGTTATAACATCAGATCTTTTTAATAAAGTATCTAAATCTACGTAATTAACATTATATTTCTTAGCCAATTCTTGTGAAGGAGAAATATCGTAAGCCAAAATTTCCATACCAATTCCATGAGCTATTCTTGCTACCTCACTTCCTATTCTCCCTGTGCCTACAATACCTATGGTTTTGTCAATAAGATCTATTCCTAATAATCCTTCTTTGGAAAAATCTAAAACTTTACTCTTTTCAATAGCTGGCTTTAATTTTTTGGCCAAAGCAAAAACTAAAGCTATAGTATATTCAGCTACAGTAGTTGAAGCATAGTGAGAACAATTAGCTATAATTACACCTTTTTTCTGACAGGCTAAAATATCTATATGATCTGTTCCTGTAGTTCTTGTAATCAAAAATTTCAGATTAGGTAATTGATTTATTACATTTTCCGTAACATGGGATTTTATTTGTATTACAGCAATATCTACATCCTGATAATTCTGACAGGTATTTTCGTCTAAAAAATCATTGGTAAAAGTTATATCCATTTCTTCAAAAAGATCTTGTAATTTTTCTTTTAGTTTTTTAAGATATAACTGTTTCTCCCAAGCTTTTTCTATTTCAAAAAAGTATACTTTATACGACATAAGATTCTCCTAAAATGTTTTATAATATTTATCTTATACTAAATTAATTTAAAAGACAAGTTATTTTTGAAAATTAGAATGATTTTAATTTGAGTAGGCAGTCTCTAAAATCTCTTTAATTGATTCCTTGCTATATTCCTCTACTTTCCAGATGGTAAAAATTTGATAAGCCTTATCTACTAAATAATCCAGATCTTTCTTAGGAATTTTCAGATCTTTTAAATTCAAAGGTAATCTCAATTCTTTTAACCAGCTTTCAAAAAGTTCTATGCCTAAATCTAATTTTGATTTATCTTTTTTTATAGTTAAATCAAAAACCTTTTCAAAAAATCTTTTAACCATATCTTTTTCTTTATTTTTTTTCAACCAAGCTAAAGTAAGAATAGCCAATCCTAATCCATGAGGTAAATCGTAAATTCCACTTAAAGTATGTTCTATAGCATGGATAATAAATCTATATCTTCCTATTCCGGATTTTGTAAGACCGCACAAAGCCAAAGAGGAAGCCCACATTATATTAGCTCTGGCTTCATAATCATCGGGTTTATTTACTGCTTTTACAGACCATTTTATAATGTTTTTCATAAGCATAATCATAAAATCTTCTGTGAGACATTCTTTTTTGTATTCTCTGCTTATAAAAATTTCAAAGACATGAGAAAAAGCATCAAAGGCACCATAAGCTGTATAATCAGGAGGCACTGTTAAAGTTAAATCAGGATTTAAAAAAGTGATCTTAGGAAATAAAACAGGCGAACTCATAGAAAGTTTTAATCTTGTTTCATCATTTACTATTACGCTTATATTATTGAGCTCTGAACCTGTTCCTGCTATAGTTAAAATTGTAACCAAGGGTAAAGCTCTATCTGGAAATGCTTTTCTTTCATAAAAATCCCAGATCTTTTCCTCATTATAATATCCACAGGCAATAGCTTTAGCAGTATCAATAACACTTCCTCCTCCTGTAGCTAAAATAAAATCTATTTTGTTTTCTTTTGCTATTTTTACACCTTCTAAGACCTTAGATAAAAGAGGATTAGATTTGATCCCTCCAAATTCTATATACTCTATTTTAGATTTTTCTAATAAATCTTTTATCTTTTCATAAAGTCCGTACCGTTTAATAGAGTCTTTACCATAAACCCATAAAGCTTTTTTACCTATTTGAGAAACTTCCTTGGGAATTTTTTTTAAGGCATCTCTTCCAAAAATTACTTTAGTAGGTAATTGAAACTCAAAACTTTTCATAAACACCTCCAAAAATAAAAAGACCTATAGGGATTCTCCCTATAGGTCTTTAGATTATAAAATTTAACAATATTTAACTTAAATTCTCTCTAAGCTCTTTTAATTTTTCTACAATTTCTGGTTCAGCAAGGGTAGTAGTGTCTCCCAGATCTTCATATTGACCAGCAGCTAATTTTCTTAAAATTCTTCTCATAATTTTTCCACTTCTTGTTTTTGGAAGACCTGGAGCAAAAAGAATATAATCAGGTGTAGCTACAGGTCCAATAACTTTTCTAATATGTTGTACTAATTCTTTTCTGAGCTCTTCAGAAGGTTCATAACCTTCTTTTAATACAATATAAGCAAAAATACCTTCTCCCTTTATATCATGAGGAAATCCTACTACAGCTGCCTCTGCTACTGCAGGATGTTCTACAAAAGCAGATTCTAACTCCATGGTTCCCAAACGATGTCCTGAAACATTGATAACATCATCCAATCTTCCCATAATCCAGAAATATCCATCTTCGTCTTTCCGAGCTCCGTCTCCTGTATAGTAATATCCTGGGAATCTGCTAAAATAAACTTCTTTAAATCTTTGAGGATCACCCCAAACACCTCTTGCCATACCTGGCCAAGCTCTTTTAATACATAAATGACCACCTTCATTAATATCTGCTTCTGTTCCATCTGATCTTAAAATCACTGGTTCAATTCCAGGCAAAGGATATGTCGCAGAACCTGGCTTTTGAGGAACAGCATAAGGAATAGGTGCTATCATATGCCCACCTGTTTCTGTCTGCCACCAAGTATCTACAATAGGACAGCGCTCATGTCCTACATTTTTATAATACCAAAGCCAGGCTTCAGGATTAATAGGCTCTCCTACTGTTCCAAGAAGTCTTAAACTGGAAAGATTGTATTTTTTAGGCCATTCCTCTCCTTCACGCATAAGAGCTCTAATAGCAGTAGGAGCAGTATAAAAGATAGTAACCTGATAACGATCTACCAATTCCCACCACCTTCCAGGATTGGGATAAGTAGGAACTCCTTCATATATAAATACTGTAGCTCCAAGAGCTAAAGGCCCATATACTACATAGGTATGTCCTGTTATCCATCCAATATCAGCTGTGCACCAAAAAATGTCTTCAGGTTTTAAATCAAAAGCCCATTGTGTAGTATGTGCAGCGTAAACTAAATAACCTCCTGTTGTGTGAAAAACCCCCTTAGGTTTTCCTGTGGTCCCTGAAGTATAAAGAATAAAAAGAGGATCTTCTGCATCCATTACTTCATATTCACAATATTCAGAAATGCTTAAATCTTTTTTTAGATCATCGTATAAAATACATCTATTATCTTTAAGCTCTATAGGATCTCCAAAACGATTTATTACTATACAATGTTCTATACAATCACAATCTTTTACAGCCTCTTCTGCTCTATCTAAAAGAGAAATTCTTCTTCCTGCTCTATAAGTTCCATCACAAGTAATTAAAACTTTTGCTTGAGCATCAAGAATACGAACCTTTAATGCCTCAGCTGAAAATCCTCCAAATACTACACTATGAATAGCACCTATGCGTGCACAGGCAAGCATTGCTGCTATAGCTTCAGGCATAGTAGGAAGATAAATAGTAACTCTATCTCCTTTTTCTACTCCTAAATTCTTTAATATTTTAGCAAATTTACATACCTCACTATGAAGCATTTGATAAGTGTAAACTTTTATTTCTCTATCTGGTTCTCCCTGCCATATTATAGCGGCTTTATTTTTAACAGCCGGATCTTCTAAATGTCTATCTACACAGTTAAAACAGGCATTAAGTTTTCCACCTTCAAAAAACTTTATTTCTGGTTTATAAAAATCCCAATAACAGGTTCTGTTCCAGTATTTAAACCAAGTTATTAATTCTTTAGCTCTTTCAGCCCAAAATTCATCAGGATCTTCTAAAGAATATTGATAAATTTGCCTATATTGATAACGTGAAGAAATATAAGCTTGATCTTTACCTTCTTGAGGTGGATAAAAAACTCTACTTTCTTTTAATAAAGATTCAAGTTCCGGCATTTTTCACCTCCTGTCTAAATTTTTTATTTTATTTTATTTTATTTTTTTTAATTCCAATCATTTTCCTATAAAAGGTTTAATAAGATCTCTAAGAGTAACGATACCTACTAATTCATTGCCAGACATAACAGGAAGTCTTACAATATTAGCCATAGCCATAAGTTTGGCAGCATACTTAATATCATAATAATCTGGGACTGTGATGCATGGTTTGGTCATTACTTCTAATACCTTTACTTTTTCTAAAGGTAAGCCTTTTGCTATAACTTTATAAACAATATCTGCCAAAGTAATAATTCCAAAAGCATCCTCTTCATCAACTCTTTCTACTACAAGACCTCTGTAACCAGTTTTAACCATTTTTTCTGCTGCTTCTTTAACAGTAGCATTCCCTGAAATGGTTACTACAGGGGTGTTCATTACATCTTTTACTCTAATTTTCTCAATCTCTATCATTTCAACCTCCTCCTTTTTGTTAAAATAACCAACATAACCTATAATACTAATCTTTCTCATTTTTCTCAAATTTCAATATTTTTGTTATAATTTTCACTTGTTCGGAAATAATGGAATAATTTATTAGAAAGTTATGGAATTTTTTAAAACCAATTTTTAAAGATTAGAAATAATGGATAAAACTTCTTTTTTAATCTCTTCTATTTTTACTTTTGTTTCTTCTTCATTTAAGGTTAAAATTTGATAATTTTTCATTATCCAATTACCATTTACCATAAGATCAGAAACATAACCTCCTTTAGCACTATAAACCAAAAGTGCTAAAGGGTTATAATCAGGCTGTAAAGAATGATTGTTTAGGTCTAAAACAGCTAAATCCGCTTTATACCCTGGTAAAAGTTTACCTGAATTTTCAAAACCAAGAGCTTTAGCTCCCCATTCAGTAGCCATTTTAAATACATCCTTAGCTGTAATTATGGTTGGATTCTCTCTTAAACCTTTCTGGATCAGGCAAGCAGTTTTCATTTCTGAAAATATATCTAAATCATTATTACTGGCTGGTCCATCTGTTCCCAAAGCTATATTTACTTTATATTGTAATAACTCAGGCACAGGTGCAATTCCAGAACCTAATTTCAAATTACTTTCTGGACAATGAGCTATATTAACCTTATTTTCAGCTAACAATTCTATTTCTTCGGGGGTTAGTTTAACACAATGAGCAGCTATAAGATTTTCTGAAAAAGCCCCTAATTCGTAAAGTAATTTTACAGGTCTTTTACCATATTTCTTCTGGACTTCTACCACTTCTTCTTTATTTTCTGATAAATGAATATGAAATTTAGCACTATATTTTTCTGCTATTTTTAAACACTTTTTTATAGTTTCAGGAGAACAGGTATAAAGAGTATGAGGAGATACAGCAATTTTAATGCTGGGATGATTTTGAAAGTTTTTTAATAAATCCTCTGTAAGACCCAAACCTTTTTCTAAAGGTCCATATCCAGGAGAAGGAAAGTCAAAAAGCCCCTCTCCTAAAAGTGCCTTTAACCCTGATTCTTCTGTAGCCCTTATTACCTCAGGTTCAAAAATATACATATCGCAAAATAAAGTTATTCCAGATTTGATCATTTCTATAAGAGATAGTTTAGTTCCCCAGTAAACCCATTCTCTTTTGAGTTTAGCTTCTACAGGAAAAATATATTGAGTAAGCCATGTCATCAAAGCAAGATCCTCGGCAAGACCTCTTAAAATGGTCATAGGAACATGAGTATGAGCATTAACCAATCCAGGAAAAATAAGACCTTTCTCAAAAGATTCTATTTGAAAATTAGGATATTTAGAAACAATTTTTTCTTTAGATCCCAAATCTATAATTTTATCTTTCTCTATCACCAAACAGGAATTTTCTAAAGGCTTATCCTCTGCAGAAGGAATTATCCATTTAGCTGATATAATCTTTCCTTCCATATTATTATTTCTATAATTTTTTAAGAAATTTTTCCAAAGCAAATCCTTTAGCAACCATTTCTTTTGTTCTTAAAACTTTACCTTTTTCTTTTAACATAGTTTTACCAAAAATTTTTTGTATTCTATCCACTGTTGTAAAGGTATCCAAAGTAGTAACAATTATAGGTACACCTTTAGTTTTAGCTAAGTTTATCACTATTTCATTAGGATGTAAACCACCTGTAAGAAGCAAACATTTAATAGAGGTTTCTAAAGCTAATACCTGAATATCTGTACGATACACACCTGTAATTACAACTTTATTTGGTGTTCTTAGAAAATATTTAAATGCATTGTCAGGATCCATAGCACCTATACTAATATTTTCTATAAGTTCATCCAGCTTGTCTTCACAACACACAATACCTCCATTTACTACCTCTAACAGGTCTCTTACTGTTATCGCTTCCAATAATTTATCTCTTTTAAAGGCACCAAAAACATCTATACCCTGTGAGTTTAAAAAAGGTATTATGGTTTCCTGAATATAAATATATTGTTCTGGAGGTATTTTATTAAATACAGCTCCTATAAAATTATTTTTTAACATATCTCTTATACCTAAAATATCATCTATGGAAGTTTCCCCTTCCCAATTTTGGATTACCAAAGCTTTGGCATTTAATTTATTTACCAATCTAAAACTATCAATTCCTAAACTATATCCTTCAAAAATATTGTCTCCTCCTACCATAAAAAGAAAATCTTTATCCTTTTGCTTATTTACCACTTCTAAAATTTGATTTTCTAAATTAAATCCATCTTCTTCAAAAAGTTTATATTGAATTTCATAAGTAAACACAAAAGGAGAACTCCATTCCACAGGGTCTTTTAATTCCAACATTTTATGAATAAAAAAAGCTTCTTCATCAACTATTTTATTCTCTTGTTTTATTGGAACTTTTCCAAAAATTTTCATATATCCCACTTTGTATTTTTTTTCTTTTAAAATTAAAGCAAGAGCTAAAGCTAAGGAATTTTTTCCAGTAAAAGGTCTATTTGAAATTAAAAAAATGGGTTTCATGTTAAAATCCCCCCTAATTATTTTTAACTTATTATTATTCTTGCATCTAAAGCTATTCCACCTTTATATTTTACTACATAAGGATTTATATCTATCTCTTTTATTAAAGGAAAGTCCATAACTAACTGAGATAACCTTAAAATTTTATCCACAATATCCTCTTTATCACAGGGCTTTTCTCCTCTTACCCCTTCTAAAAGCTTTTTACCTTTTATTTCTTCTATCATTTCATAGGCTTCTTGTTTAGCCACAGGAACTATTCTAAAGGAAACGTCCTTCAAAACTTCTACATAAATTCCTCCTAAACCAAACATAATCATATGTCCAAAAGTTTTATCATAAGTAACACCAAGAATTACCTCTTTACCCTCTGTAATCATTTCACAAACCATTACTCCTTTTATATAAGCATTAGGCATAAATCTTTTAACATTAAGAGTGATATCTATAAAAGCATTATATACTTCATCTGCATTTCTTAAATTAAGTTTAACCCCTCCCACATCTGTTTTATGAAGAATTTGAGGTGAAGAGATTTTCATAACAACAGGATAACCTATCTCTTCTGCTAATTTTACAGCCTCCTCTGGAGTTCTGGCAAGAGACCTTTTAGGAAATTTAAATCCATATAAAGACAATATTTTGGTAGCATTTTCATCCCCTACTGCTGTAACACCTGCATCTTGAAGAGCTTCTAAAATAAGACTCACTTTTTGTTTATTTTCTTCTGGAATATCTATCTTAATATACTCTAATTCTTTTTTATTTTTGAATTCTATAAAATCTACAAGCTTTCTATAAGCGCTTATAGCTGTAGATGGATCTTGATAACAGGGAATTTCCACTTTTTTTAAGAGTGAAATTCCTTCTTTTACTTTTCTACCTCCGATAAAACAGGCAAAAATAGGTTTGTCTGTTTTTTGGCTTTTATCTGCAATTTCTTTAGCTATATTTTCTACATCTGTAACTGCTTGAGGTGTTAAAATAACACATACTCCTTCTACTACGGGATCTTTAATAGCTTGTTCTAAAACCACTTTATACCTTTCCGAAGTTGCATCACCTATTACATCAATAGGATTATATAAAGAAGCTGTAGGAGGAAGTTTATCTATAAGAGTCTCTATGGACTCTCTACTCATAGGATCAAGTTTAATTCCTAATTTATCAGCAGTATCTGCTGCTATAATCCCAGGACCCCCTGCATTTGTAATTACCAAAAGTCTTCTACCCTTAGGGAATTTTTTCACTTTAAAAATTTCTGCTATATCAAAAAGTTCTTGAATTCCATTTACTCTTATGATTCCAGCTTTTTTAAAAGCCTCTGTAAAAGCTCTATCAGAACCTGCTAAAGCTCCTGTGTGAGAAGAAGCTGCTCTGGCACCTGCTTCTGTAGCTCCTGATTTTATAATTATAACTGGTTTTATCTTAGCAACTCTTTGGGCTACTTCTAAAAATCTTTTCCCGTTTTTAACATCTTCAATATATCCTAAAATAATATCTGTATCAGGATCATTTCCAAAATATTCTAAAAAATCACATTCATTTAAATCTGCTTTATTCCCAAGACTTATAAATTTTCCAAATCCAAACTTATTTTCTATAGCCCAATCTATTAAAGCTACACCTAAAGCTCCTGATTGAGAAAAAAGAGAAATTTTTCCTTTAGGAGGCAAATCTGGTGCAAATGTAGCATTCATATTAATTAAAGTATTGATAACTCCTAAACAATTAGGACCTACCATTTTTATTCCTGCTTTTCTTGCAATTTCTGTTATTTCCTTTTCTAATTTTGCCCCTTCTTCTCCTATTTCTTTAAATCCTGCTGTGATAACCACTACACCTTTTACACCTGCTTGAGCACAGTCTTTCATCACAAAAGGAACTGCTTTTGCAGGAACCACAATAATAGCTAAATCTATTTTCTCTGGTATTTCCAAAACCGAAGGATAGCACTTTATATTTAAAATTTCTTTTCTCTTAGGGTTAACAGGATAAACTTTGCCTTTGTATCCCTGCTGAACTAAATTTTTTAAAACAACATGTCCTATTTTCTTTTCATCTTCAGAAGCCCCAATAACAGCAATAGTTTCAGGATTAAAAATAAAGTTTAACAACATCTTCTTCCCCTTTTATCATTTGATAAATAAATCTAACTATATCTCTCTCTGTAATAATCCCCTCTAAACAATCATTTCTTGTAACAAGAGCAAAGCCTTTATTTGTTTCTATCATTTTTTTTACTACATCTAAAATTTTATCATCATCTTTAAATACAAGCAATTTTCTGTGTTTTATTTCAAAAGGTGAATCTATAAAAACTTCTCTTACACTTTTATTTAAAATTTCATTAATGTCTCCAGTTTGTAAATCCCCAAATACATTTTTACTGAAATATTTTAAAAAATCCATAGTAACAAGAACTCCTCTAATGGTTTTATTTTCAACTATAGGAAGTCTTCTAATTTTTTTAGAAATAATTACATTAAGAGCCTCCTTTACAGAAGTGTTAGGTGTAATAGTTATCAAATTAAAATTAGCATATCCTTTCACATATCCATCTAATTTACGTTGTAAAATCAAAAATGTTAAAGCATCTCTTTCAGTAAACATACCTACTACTCTATTTTCATCATCTACAATAGGACAACCTCCTATGTTCTTTTTTATTAAAATTTCTATGGCATCTTCTACATATCCATTTTCGTTTATACAAATAGGATTCCTTGTCATTACTTCTTCAACTTTTTCATTTATGGCTTTAAAGTAATTCCCTTCGTATTTATCTAAAATTATCTTGCTCTTTTCCCCTCCTCCTAAGAAATTTAACAAATCCGTAGCTGTAATAATACCCATAATTTTTTGAATCTCTGGATCTACTACAGGAACTCTTCTAAATCCTATATTTACCATAGATTTTAAAGCATTTATAATCGGAGACTTAGGAGGTATTGTTTTAACTTCTTTTAAATAAGGATACAATAAACTTTTTGATTGTCCCATAATATACCTCCTATATTATTTTATGTTCTAATATTTAAATATTAAGTTTAATTTAAAATTTTGTCAAATATTAAAATACTTTAAAATTTTAAGCAATGTTAAAATTTTATTTAAAATTTTAACAATATTTTTTAAAAATCTACTAAAAAATTTAATCGTTTGTAATTTTATAACTCTCCACTTTTTTAAAAATTATGTATGATATAAAAAATTATGAAAAAAGAAACAGAAAGCACTTTAATAGGTTTTATTTTAAAAGAATGGCTTTTAATCTCATCCTTAATTGGTCTGATCCTAACTTCTATTTATGTGAAGCGCTTACCGGTTTATTCTTTAAGTGAATTTCAGATATTATTTATTTTGTTTTCACTTTTTATCACTATAAAAGGTCTTGAACTTAGTGGTATTATATCACAAGTTTCTCAAATTATTCAAAAAAGAAAAGCTATTCCATTAAAACTGATAACAGCTACTTTTTTCCTTTCAATATTTATCACCAATGATGTTGCTTTAATTGTAATTGTGCCTTTGACCTTATCACTTGAAATAAAACATAAAGATATTATAGTTATTTTTGAAACCTTAGCTGCTAACGCAGGGTCAGCTTTAACTCCCTTTGGTAATCCACAGAATCTTTTTATTTATTGGTTTTATAATTTAGATCCAGTAGTTTTTGTTACTGCTATTGCCCCTTTTTCATTATTTTTTCTTTTATTTCTTATAGTTTTTTCTTTTTTTATAAAAACCGATAATAATTATACTAAGAAACTTAACATTGAAAAAAATTTAAACAAAAAAAGTGTATATGTTTATATATTTTTATTTATTATAGTTTTATTAACAGTGCTCCATATTTTACCGGTTTCAACTAATATTTTAATAATCATTTATGCATTACTTTTTAATAGAAAATCTCTAAAAATTGATTATGCTTTATTATTTACTTTTTTCTGTTTTTTTGGTTTTGCTGAGAATGTAAAGTTTTTATTATCCTCTGAAATTATTCATTCTACCCATATATTTTTGTTTTCTGCCCTTGCCAGTCAAATTATGAGTAATGTACCAGTAGCATTATTATTTGCAAAATTTACAACAAACTGGAAAGCCCTTCTTTGGGGAACTAATGTGGGAGGATTTGGCAGTTTATTTGGATCCTTAGCTAATTTAATCGTATATAAAATCTATGTTGCACAAAATGATACTAAAAATTCTGGTATATTTCTATTGAAATTTCATGTTATAGAATACATAGCTTTTTTCTTAGGTATAGCTTTGTATTTTATTTTAAAAATTTGTATGATATAATAAAAAATTATAAAAATTTATATAGAGGTTTTATATGCGTTTATTTGGAACTATTTTTTTATCCTTTTTAATTCTTATCTTAAACGGCTGTTCTCAACCAAAAAGACAGTATTTGCCTCCTGAAATGGCTGAAAATATAAAGTCTATTTTGGTATTACCTTTTGATACCTGCCCTGAAAAAACAGAAAATATTTTCTTTTGCCCAGTAAAAAATATTATCCCAGGATATATAGAGCCTTATGCCAAAGAAACAATGAATCGGTTATTACGCTTAAAATTAGTAAAGTTCTCTTTGGTTTATAAGTTCAAATATTTATCTCAAAATGAATTTGAAAATCTTATGGCTGAAATTTTAGAAGAAACCTCAAGCTTACCTGAAATTATAAAAAATCTTGCTAAAAAAACTGATACTCAAGCTGTACTCTATGGAAGAATTTACAGATTTAAAGAAAGAGAAGGAAGTTCTTTTTCTGTAAGAGAACCCGCCAGTGTAGCTTTTGCTCTGGTGCTTTATGATGGTTTTACAGGAAAAATTTTATGGAATGGATATTTTGACAAAACTCAACAACCTTTAAGTGAAAATATTTTAGATATCAGAATTTATAAAAAATTTAAATGGCTTACTGCAGAAGAATTAGCCAGTAATGGCTTGGATTTGGTCCTTCAAACCTTTCCTTTAAAAGAGGAATAAAATGTTTGTTATCCCAGCTATAGACTTAAGAAATAATAAAGTCGTTAGACTTTTTCAAGGAGATTATAGCCAAACTAAAATATATGGAGATAACCCTTTAAAATACGCTATTTTTTTTGAAAAAGAAGGTGCTAAAAGACTTCACATAGTAGATTTAGACGGAGCTAAAGAAGGAAAAACCATTCACAAAGATCTAATATTAAAAATAGCTCAAAGTGTAAATATTCCTGTTGAAGTAGGAGGGGGAATAAGAACAGAAGAAGATATTAAAATTTATTTAGAAAATGGAATTTCTCAGGTAATTCTTGGAACCAAAGCTATTGAATCTCCTCAGTGGTTAGAAAAAATTACCCAAAAATATCCTCAAAAAATAATAGTAAGTGTAGATGTAAAAGGTGATAAAATTGCTATTTCAGGATGGCTAAAAATTTCAGAAATAAATTATTTAGAATTTTTGAAATTCTTAAATAATTTTGAACTTTTTGCTATTATTCTTACTCTTATAGAAAGAGACGGAACACAAAAAGGAATAGAGTTGGAACGTTTAAAAAAGGCTCTTGAGGTTTCATCTCATTCTATTATTTTAGCAGGAGGAGTTTCAACTATAGAAGATATTAAAAAACTAAAACCTTATGAAAAAAAAGGTTTAATGGGAGCTATTACAGGAAGAGCTTTGTATGAAGGTACTTTAAATCTTAAAGAGGCCTTGGTGATAGCTGAAAATGGATCTAACTTTTCTGAATAATAGATTCGCCGATATTTTTTATAGAAATAAAATCACCACGGTCTACATAAAAGAGGTTAAAGAAAAAAGGCTTCATATTATTTTACCCTCAGGCAAAGAAGAACTTATCAATTACTCTGCTCTTATTTCTTATGAAGAAAAACCTAAATCTTTAAAAGATTTAAATCAAATTATTACAGCTCTTAAAGAAAAACAGGAAAATAGAGAAAAATTAAAGGAAACTTTTGATTTAAAAGAAATCTGGGAAATTATAGTTAATGAAACCGAGGAAATTCCTGCCAAGGATTTAGTAGACTTAATCTTGGGAAGAGATCCTGATGAAGATGAAATAGCAGGTTTTATTAGAAAAACCTTAGAAGAAAAACTTTATTTTAAACTTAAAGAACCTAATATACTTGGGATTTTATCTCAAAAAGAAGTTGAACGTTTACTTCTTCAAAAAAAGCGCGAGCTTGAAAGATTAAAAAAACTTAATGAAGGAGAAGAATTTATAAAGGCTCTACAAAAAGGAAATATAGAAATTTTTAACCAAGGAGTTAGAAATTTCTGGATTGAAGCACTAAAAGGTTATGTTTTATGGGAAAACCAAACTCCCTCTGGAAAGCTGGTTCAAGAAGTGCTTAAACGCCTAAACCTGGCTAATCAAAATAAGATTTTTGAATTATTGGTAAAAATAAAAGTTTTTGATGAGGATGAAAATTTAGAAATTTTAAGAACAAGGTATCCATTAACTTTTTCAGAAAAAGAATTAAAAGAAGCGAAGGAACTTGAAAATCTTTCATTTTCTTTGGATGATAGAGAAGACCTAACCCATTTACAAACCTTTACAATTGATGCTAAAGATACCGAAGATTTTGATGATGCCCTGAGTTTTGAAGAAAATGAAAATCAATACATACTTTATATTCATATAGCTGAAGTGGCTGGTTTTATAAAACCAGGATCTGCTTTATGGGAAGGAGCTTTAGAAAGAGCTTCTACTTTGTATTTGCCAGATGGGATTTTCCCTATGCTACCCTTTCCCCTTTCTCATGGAAAATTTAGCTTGAAACAGGATACTTTAAGACCTGCTATTACTTTTAAAATTATTCTGGATCAAAAATATAATATCCTTGATTTTAAACCGATTTTATCCCTTATAAAGGTAAAAAAAAGACTCACCTATGAAGATGTAGATGATTATCTCTCTCAAGGAAATAAGTTCTGGCAAAAACTTTATTCTATTTTTATGTATTTTAAAAAGAAAAGAGAAAAAAAAGGAGCTTTAGCTATTTTTCTACCTGAAATTCAAATAAAAATTAATGAAAAAAAGGAAATCACAGTTCAAAAGCTTGTTATGACACCGGCTCGTTATTTTATTGCTGAAGCTATGATTCTTATAAATACATTAACAGCTGAGTTTCTATATAAAAATCACATTCCTGCTATTTATCGCTCCCAACCTCAACCCTCTGAAATTATAGAAAATTTTGAAGAAAATCTTTATTCCAAGCTTTTACAGTTAAAATTTTTAGCCAAATCTGAGTTATCCACTCAACCTGCCTATCATTCAGGATTAGGTGTTGATTGTTATACCACTCTAACTTCTCCTATAAGGCGATTTTTAGATCTTTTAATTCAATACCAATTAAAATTCTTTTTATTAGGATTAAAACCTCTATCAGAAGAAGAAATCTTAAAAATTCTTCCAGAATTAACCAATAATCTACAGAGAGCTATTCTTATTCAAAATAAAAGAGAAAAATATTTTCTTTTAAAATATTTGCAACTCTATATGCAAAATCAACCTTTAAAAGGACTTGTTTTAAATGTGCAAAATAAAAAGGCTAAAATTTATTTAGTGGATTATAATATTACAGGAGACCTCATAGGTTTTAAAAAAAATCTTATACCTGGACAGGAAATTACTGTTAAGATTGAAAAAGTTCAACCTCGTCTTGAGGTGCTTCGTTTAAAATTAGTTTGATACTATCTTCATCTACTTTCCATTTATTTTCTGATTTATCTTTATCTTTTTTAGCTTGATACATGGCTTTATCTGCCCTTTTAAGTAAGTCCAATAAAGATTCTTCTAAAGATCCTCTTTTTATCAACTGAGCTATTCCTATGGATAATGTAGTAAGTTTAAAATCTTTTTCTTTTTCCCAGTTTTTACAAATCCTTTTTACCACAATAACTGCTTCTTTCCAAGAAGTATAAGGTAAAATAATAGTAAATTCATCTCCTCCATAACGACAAACTTTATCTATTTTATCTCTAACGCTACTAATAAGAGCTCTTCCCAATTTTTTGAGCAATTTATCGCCTGTTTGATGCCCCAAATTGTCATTATACCATTTGAAATTGTCAAGGTCTATCATTATCAAACTAAGAGGATATTTCTGTCTTAAAGCTTTATATACCTCTTCTTTCAAAGTTTCATCAAAAAAGCGCCTATTGTAAACTCCTGTAAGTCCATCCTCTATAGCAATTTTTTGTAACTTTTTATCTAAATAATACTCTTTAAAAAGTTTATTTAATCTGGCTCTAAATTCATTTAAACTAAAAGGCTTAAAAATAACCTCATCTACTCCCTCTTCAAAATATCTCCCTATATCTTTCTCCTTTAAAAAATTTGAAACTATCAAAATCTTAGTGAAAGGACTTTTTTTCCTTATTTCTTCAACAATAGAAAAGTCTTCCTCTTTTTCAGAATTTACTAAGATCAATATTTGATAAAAATCATAATTTAAAATATTTTTTGAACTTTTAATATCTTTTATCTTATCAATTTTTATATCAAACTCTTTTAAGATCTCTTCTAAAAATAATTCAACTATTATTTCTGGATCATTAATTCCTACTCTTATTTCTTCCTTAAGATCTTTTTTTATAAGATTAATCCATTTATTTAGATCCATATAATTTTTTATTAAGATAATCTTTTAAAATTTTTGCATGATCAAAAACCAATTCATTCCATGGTATTTCATTTACTTTAAATAACCGTGCTAATTTAGCATCATCCTGACCTTTAAGCTCTCCTTTTCCTTTAGCCACAAAAACTGTAGTAACAGTATGAAATCTGGGATCTCTTTTTGGATCTGAATAACATCCTAAGAGATATAAAATTTCTATATCCAAATTAGTTTCTTCTTTAGCTTCTCTTATAGCAGCTTCTTCTAAAGTTTCTCCATAATCAACAAAACCACCTGGTAAAGCCCATCCCTGAGGATAATTTTTTCTGTAAATAAGGACAATTTTATCTTCTACTTCTATAATAATATCAACAGTTGGAAAAGGATTTTTATGAAGTTTAAAATACTCAGGATGATACTTTGAGGTTATTTCTATCATCTGATCATGAATTTTCTTATTGGAAGCAACTATGGTATTCAAGAAAGGATTATAGGGATTGCCAAAATAATCAGTAACTTTACCTCCTGCTTCTTTCACCAAAAGAGAACCTGCGGCTGTATCCCATGGTTTTAAATAGGGTTCCCAAAAACCCTCATATCTTCCACAAGCCACATAAGCAAGATCCAAAGCTGCAGAGCCAAAACGTCTAACCCCTTGACATTTTGTCATAAAATCTTTAAAAAGAGGTATAAATAGATCTGGTTTTTCTAAAATCTTAGAAACTGGAAAACCTGTGCATAAAAGAGAATCTATTAATTTGTCTGTTCCTGAAACCTTAATAGGCTCTTCATTTAAGAAAGCTCCTTTTTCCTCTAATGCATAAAAAAATTCTTCTGTAATAGGATTATAAACAATCCCCAAAATTGGCTCTTTATTCTTCATCAAAGCAACAGAAATAGCAAACCAGGGGATTTTATGAGCAAAATTAGTTGTTCCATCTAAAGGATCTATCAACCAATAATATTCGTTTTTTATTTCTTCTTTACCTGTATAACTTTCTTCTGCTAAAATTAATATATCTGGAGTTATTTCTTTTATACCTTCTTTTAAACGCTTTTCAGATTCTAAATCTGCAGAAGTAACTAAATCTATAATTCCTTTATGATATACTTCGGGAGATGAAAAAAAAGCTTTTTTTAAAAATTTTCCTGTATCTTTTACTAAAATTTTAATCAAAGGAAATATCTTTTCTAAATTCATAACTTAAAAATATTATGATTATTTAAAATTTCAAGAGGAATAAGATTTGAATTTATTTTTATAATAGATAATAAATAATTATTTTTTAAACAAAAGGAGTTTCTATAGTTTCAAACAATATATCCCACATAAATTTAACCTCAGCATCAATATTGTAAGCTTTTATCAAATCATGTATTTGAGTATGGCAGTTATGACAGGGAGCAATAATTATTTTAGCACCTGTATTTTTAATTTGTTCTGCTTTTACTCTTGCATTTTTAACCCTTGCTTTTTTCCAAGGAGGCCCACATGCAATTACTGATCCTCCAGCATTGCAACAGAAATTGTGTCCATCACTAGGATACATTTCTCTGAAATCCTCACACATTTCTTTAACAAGATATCTCAATTTATCTCCAGCACCCTTTCTTCTTACCAAATTGCAAGGTTCATGTACAGTAACAGGCTCTTTGATCTTTCTAACGATCTTTAATCTCCCTGTTTTTACAAGTTCATAATAAAATTCCACAGCATGTAATACCTCAAAAGGTAGGTTTTTATAACCTAAAAGTGGAGGAGCCATTATAAAAGTGCCATAAAGTGCATGTCCGCATTCTGTAGCTACCATCTTTTTAGGTCTTAATTTTTTAGCTTCTTCAAAAATTTCTTTAGCAATTCTTTGCATAGTAATTAAATCCTGGACAAACATACTTGCTTGAGCATAATCATGTAAAGAATAGGACCAATTAACTCCTGCATAAGACATAATTTTAGCCATAACTGCTATATACTGAGGCACTAATTTAGGTTCTGTTCCTAAAGGAATATACAACACATCAACCCCTTCTTTATTAATAGGAATGTAAGCTTCTTTAATCTCTGCACTTAGTTCTTCTTCCATCCATTGAGCAGTATCAATCCAATCTGCTTGAGAAATCCAGAGCTGGGTAAGGGTTGTAGCAAGGCTTTGAGCTGTATCCATTAAAATATAGGGAACTATTCCGAGTAAAAAGCATATCCTTCTGACTTTTCCTATTAAAGCTGCTATATCAATTCCAAAAGGACAATACATACTGCAACGGTGACAAGCATTACATTCAGTAAAAACTATTCTTGCACAAAATTTTATAAACTCAGGATCTACCTTGAAATTTCTCTTTATCATTTCTCCAAGAGTCATCCTAATTTTAGCTACAGGTGCGTAAGTTGGATCCCTATCATTGGATAAATAATGATGACATGCATCTGAACAAAGACCACAATGCATACAAGTCTCTATAGCAGCTTTTATCTTCGCAGAAGAATTTCCTATTACTGATTTTATTACCATTTCTATTTTTTCAGAAGTAAGTCCTTTAATCTTTTCATCTAATCCAGGATCATCTATACGAGTTCTTACATATTCAGGAAAATAAGGACTTACATATTTCTCTTCAGCTATTTCTGATTTATTACCCAAAGTTTTTTCCATTTTTTCCTCCTCCTGCATTTTTTGATAATTAATAAAAATACTTTATTGATATGTCAAATAAAAAATTTCAATAAAATGAACATTAATAATTTAGGATTTTTATATAAGGAGTTTTATATTTGAGATTTATAATTTGATTTTTAAAACATATGAAAAAATTCTTTAATCAATGCCAAGATTATACCTACTATTCCTCCAACTACAGCTCCATTAAGTCTGATATATTGTAAATCATAATCAATTTTTTGCTTTATAAAAATTATAAGTTCCTCATCAGAAAGCTTTTTCAAGCTTGTTCTTACAATTTCTCCTATCTTGGGCTGTAAATCATCTATAACAGGTTCTAAAAAGTCTCTTAAAAAATTATTTATTTCTTCTAATTTTTGAGGCTCTTTTTGAAGAATTGCAAAGCCAGATTTTAAAAAATCAGGGATTTTTCTCAAAACTTTGCTAATAAGATTTTCTAAAGATATTCTTAAATTAGATGATGGATCATTTTTTATTTTAATCATTTCCTCTTTAAGAAGGTTTAAAATCTTCTCACTAATTTTTTCAGCATTTATAAGATTAAATTTTTTCCCCAGATCTATAAAAAATTTTTTAGGCATACTATTTTCTTCAAAGGTTTTATTAATAAATTGTATAAGATAATCTCTTAATTCCTCTTTCTCAAGCTGAGTCTCTAAGTAAGAGATGATAACCTCACATATTTTTGCTTTTATTTCATCTTCATAAAGATTAAGTTTATCCACAACTTTTTCCCCATCACATTTTGAAAACAAATCATTTAATATTAAAACTAAATTGGTCTCTTTTAGTTTTTCTTTCAATGCTTCTTTAGAAAGCCATTCGTTTAAGACAACCTTTACAATACCTTCTTCAAGTTTTTCCCTATTACGCAAAATTATATTGGTATGTCTTCCTATAAGCGGAATAGGTATTTTGCGATAAAGCGCGCTTATAGCAAACCAATCTGCAAAGGCACCTACAGTAGATGCCTCAAAGCCTGTCATTAAAAGTCTAAATAAAAAACCATCTATTCCCCAAAAAATATGAAAAATTTCAAGAGTCAAAAAACCTGAACAGGCAATAATCAAAGAAATATTTCCTATTTGATTTTTTTGGTAATTTTTAAAGTTCTTTTTGGCAAACATTCTAATTTTAGAATTATAAAAAGTTTAATTAAAATTCAAATAGGTTTTAAATTTTTTCTTTAAAAAATCTAAGTAAAAGTTGTTTTTTGAGGTATTTTTCTTATAATAAAATTTCTATAAAAATTAACAACTAAAAGGAGGCTTTATGGAAAAGAAAGTAAGTGAGATCATGAATACAAAATTAGAAACCATTTCATCTGATGCTACAGTTTATGATGCTATAGAGAGATTAATAGATAAAAGAATTCGTTCTCTTTTAGTTTTACCCAAAGACTCAAAAGATGATTATGGAGTAGTTACCGTAAGAAATATAATATTTAAAGTGTTAGCTCAAAAATTAGACCCTGTTAAGATTAAAATAGGAAATATAGCTTCTAAACCTATTATAGCTGTTTCTAAGGATACAAATATAGAAGAGATATTAAATTTGATGTTAAAAAACAATATAGCCAGAGTTTTTGTTAAAAATGAAAATAATGAAATTATAGGTTTGGTCTCTTTTTTTGATATTTTGGCTGAAATTCTAATTGAAAAAGCTAAAAAATAAAATGAGGTAAGAATATGTTAGAAAAATTTTGGGGTAGTGGAAAATTAGAAAAAAAAGTTCTTGAAAAAATTAAAGATTACTTAAACACTCTTTGTTCAGCTACTCAATGTTTAAAGGAAGTTCTTACAAAAGAATATATAGAGGAAACTTATTGTGTAGAAAATCTTGAAAGAGAAGCAGATTATTTAAAAAGAGAAATTATATCTATGATTTATGAAGGAGCTTTTTTACCTTATATTAGACCTAACCTTTGTGCTTTTATAGAAATTACTGAAAAAGCTTTTAATTATCTTAATCTTTGCGCTTTTGATTTTAGATATTTTAAACTTGACATTTATAAAGAAATAAAAGAGGAATGTATAAAGGTAGCTGATATAAATGTTGAAATGTGTCAAATTCTTATAAAGGGATTTGAAGCTTTAACAAAAAAGGATAATCTCAGAGAAAAAAAACTTGCTATTAGAATCTATGAAAAAAAGGTAGATGACATAAAATTGGATATTAGTGAGAAATTAAGAAACTCAGAATTAGCTAAACAGGTTAACTTTTGGGAAGGAAAAACAATTGCAGAGTTTGTAGATTCATTAGTAAGTATAAGCGATATTATTGAAGATGCAAGTGATTATCTTTATATCCTTGATCTAAGTTTAAAATAAAAAATTAGTTCTTATGATAAAACTTGCCATAATTTCAAGCTTTCTTATTGCCTTTGGAATAGGTTCAAATGATGCTTCTAATGCTCTTGGTATTTCTATTGGAGCTGGAATAATAAGATTTAAAAAAGCTGTTTTTCTTTTTGGAATCCTTGTTTTTACTGGTGTCTTATTAAATGGTGATAAAGTAATGAAAACTGTAGGAAAAAACTTAATAGAAGCAAGTCCTTTTATAATTAGTTTAGCTCTTATAATTTCTTCTTTTTTGATTTTATTATCTAATTGGAAAAAATTGCCTCTTTCAACTCATCAAGTAATTATAGGGAGTTTGATTGGCTCCGGATTTGCTTTGAATCATTCTGTGAATTTTGTTTCCTTAGTTAAAATATTTATCTCTTGGATAATATCTCCTTTTATAGCTTGTATATTGGGATTTTTTTTATATATTCTTGCAGAAAAATTGATCTCTAAAATTCCTTTTTTTGAAGTTGAAAAACTTCTAAGGTCTTTTCTTCTTTTAAGTGCTTCTCTTATTTCTTATAACACCGGAGCTAATGAATTAGCCACAGTGCTTGGTCCTATTGTTTATATAAAAATTCCTATAAATATAATACTTCTTTATTTTTTAGCTTCTTTTTTTATCTTCTTAGGTGCAATAACTATGAGTTATAGAGTTATAGAAACCGTAGGAAAAGGGATTATTCCTCTTGATCCTTTCTCTGGTTTTATAGCCCAATTTAGTGCTGGTATTTGTATATTTTTATTTACATTATTTGGTATGCCTGTTTCTACTACTTATTGTATTATAGGTGCACTTAGTGGTGTTGGTATAACCAAAGGATTACAAACTATTAAATTAAATCTTATTAAAAGAATTGCTATAAATTGGCTTCTTACTCTTTTAAGTGCCTTCACAATTTCTTTTCTTTTTACTAAATTGATCTTAATCTTTTAATAATTTTTAATGTTCAGATTTAAATTCTGGATGTTCATAAAGCACAGGCATACGATTAAGAATAAATCTATAAACTAAAATTAACATGGTAATAACACCTGCACTTAAAGCAACCTCTGTCCAGGCTGGATAATATTTCTGAGAAGCAGGTAAATACCATTTATAAGCTAATAAGCACACATTAAAACGATTCAGTAAAATTCCTAACATAACTAAAACAGCACTGATTCTGACCCAAAAAGCTTGTTTATATCTTACAGCATAAGTCAAAATAAGGGCAGGTATAAGGAAAAAGCCAATTACTTCAAATAAATACCAGAAACCATAAAAACCTTTTAAATAATGCCATTTTTCATAATGAGCAAAATCAAGAAGTTTTAAAATTAAATAAATATAAAGCCCATATGCAACAGCCTTTCCTAATCCTATTATTTTAGCATCAAAATCTACAGGATCATAGTCTTTGATTAAGTGTTTATATGCTCTATGAGTAATACTACTTTCAAAAATGACTACAGATATTCCTGCACAAATTGCTGAAAGTAAGAAAAATGGAGGTAATAAAGCTGAATACCAAAGTGGATGTAATTTTGAAGGAACTACCAAGAATAAACCACCAAGTGCAGACTGGTGACCTCCAGCAATTATTACTCCAAAAATAGTAGCCCAAATAGCAAGTTTATTAAAAAATTCCCTTGCTCTTTTTAAATTTAACCATTCACATACTACAGGAGCAAATTCAATTATAGAAATGTTAATATAAAGAAAGAAATGCCAACCAATTAGGAATAGAATAGAACTAAAACCCCAAGACCAACCAATTAAATAAAATACACGATAATACCTACCAAGGTCAAATAAAAGAGCAAATACTGCAAAAATATATCCAACCAAACTTGACAAAATAGCAGGTCTGGCAAAATGATGATAATCTTTTAAACCAAACAAATGAACAGCTGTCCCAATAGTAAGACCTGGAGCTGCTAAAGCAATACCTACTAAAATATCAAAAGCAATCCAAAAACCCCATGGATATTCATCAGAAAGATTGGTAGTAGGGCCAAACCCTGCTACCAATCTATAAATCATCGCATAAATTCCTAAAATCAAAAATATCAAAGCTATTATATTCCAAGGAGTTAAACAATCTCTAATATACTCTCCAAAAGTCTTTCCCATAAGAATTTTTTCTCTAAACCAAGAAGAATTCTTATTTCTTTCCATGGCTTTCTCCTTTCTCTTCATTTGTAGAATTGTGTCCTTTCTTATGTTTAGAAAGTTGATAATAAGCTCCAAAAACTAAAGGCCAAGCTCCTACTATTTCAAACATTTTTACCATAAATAAAAATTGATCACTATATTGACGAATTGGAACTTCTCCTAAATCTGTTCTAAAACCTATTTCTTCAAAAGGAACAGGTGATATATATAACCAGCTTGTACCACCTACTTCCTTTTCTCCATATATATGATTAACATATTTACCAGGATTATTGGCAATTCTTTCTTTAGCTATTTTTATAAGCTCACTCCTTTTACCAAAAGTTAAAGCTCCAGCAGTGCAAGCTTCTACGCAAGCTGGTACCTTTCCCTCTACAATTCTATCGTAACACATAGTGCATTTAGTAACTTCCGGAGTTAAAGGATCATAATACTCATAAGATGGAATATCAAAAGGACAAGCTACCATGCAATAACGACATCCTATACATACATGAGGATTATAAATAACCGGACCTTCTGGTGTCTTTCTAAAAGCTTCTACAAAACAAGCAGCATAACATGCAGGAGTAACACAATGCATACATTGAATTTTAACATATACAGTTTTGCCACTTTTAGTCTTAAATCTATTAACTACAGTAAATTGTCCTGCATGAGGTCTTCTTCTTTTATCAAATACTGAAGGTTCTTGAGATACAGAAGCTTCAAATTCCTCTATAGGTCTATTAGGATTTTTATTCCAATTATTACAAGCCCACTCACATCTTCTACATCCTATACACTTGGATACATCTACTAACACTCCATAAGGTTCCTTGGGAGGTGGTATATGTTTTTTTTTCCTTTCTTCATATATTTCCCAGACTTTTGAATTGGCTTTATTATCAGTAGAATAAATAGAAAGATCTACATCTTTTTTATCCTTTTTATATGCTTGAGAAACTGCAGGAGTACCTGTAAGAAGAGCTCCTGCGAGTATCCCTGTTTTTTTCAAAAAATCTCTTCTATTAAATTTCATATAAATCCCCCCTCTTTAATAAGCTGGTTTATTAAGAAGATAATATATAAAGATAAAAATAAACATTGCTGTAACTGCTACTACATATTCAAAACCATGCCCTGTAAAAAGTTGTTCAATTATATACATATCCCTATCTCCTTATTTATTTTTTTCTTTTTTAGCATGACAATCTGTGCATCTTCTTGTAGGTTTTTTTAATTTCATAGCATCATGACAACCTATACACTGCTGATGATAAGCAGCCATCAATTTAGGCTTTGTAGGATTCAAAGGATCAAACCCTATAGAATGACAATTAATACAAGCAGGTAGTTTATAATTACCTACTTCTGCCTCCTTTTTACTTTGATGATGACAACCTCTACATACAGTTTGTAGATTTCCATGAAAATATCTGCTTAATTTGTCATTATTAGACACTTTTACTAAATCATCTATAATTTTACGATGAGGAAATTTTGCAGGCTTAAAATCTTTTTCAAGAACTTTTATTTCTATATCAGATTTTACCACCTTTGGATCAAGCTTAGCAGTAGAAATTAAAGATGGTAATACCACCTGCTTTTTACCTGTATGACATTTAGCACACATCTCTTTATCAGGGGTCTTGGCAGCAACATCCATAGCAGGTATAAAAATATGACATCCCATACAGTCTTTATTTTGAGCTATCTTCCTATTATGACAACCTACACAACTATAATCAGAAAATATAGAATGATAAGCCTCAGCTAAATTAATATAATCTCCTTTAGGACTGCCTTTAAGAGTATGACAATCTTTACAAGGTTTTAATCGTTCATGATGGCACTCACGACAGGTTTTATGAGCATATTCATGCGCCTTATGATCAAAAGGAACTCCTTTCATTTTAGCATTTTTGACATTTATAAATATAATATCCTTCTGTCCTCTATCAGGACGAGGAATATTTTTGAGATCTTCAATACTTCTATATTTTCCAGTGTGACATTTTACACATTTTATAGGTGGAACTTTTTCTGCCTTAACCTTAGAAAGAGCTATTTCTTTCTTAATCTCAAGATGACAGTTAAGACATCTAATATGAGAAACTTTCTTAATATTATCATTTTCTTTAGAAGTTATTTTTAAGATCTTTGAAAGTTCAGGACCTCTCTTTTTGACAGTTAAATCATGACAATAATAACAAGATTCTTCTGTTCCATTTTGGTATACCAATTTTTTTGTTTTTAAATCATAAGTATGATGGCATAATTTACAAGTTTCTTTTACAGTTTTATTTTTGGTTCTATCTTTAAGTTTCTTTTCATGCTCATCATGAAGTTTAAAATCAAATTCCATAACAGGATATTTAAATTTAGCTATATTAACATTTTCTTTATGACAATCACCACAGGTAACAGGTCCTGTCTTCTTATTCTCTTTCATTCTTTGTTTATGACATCCTATACATTCCTTATGATAAGCATTCATATAACCTTTATAATCTTTTTTACTAATCTCCTTAGGAAAATCAAAAACTAAAAATTCTTTTTTATCTTTTTTATCTCTTTTTACTCTATGACAGGTCTTACAAGTATCCCATTCTTTTTTTCCTTCTTTTTCAATTACTTCTACATGTTTTTGATGATCAAAAATAACCGGTGGTCTTTGTAACACCCCAAATATTTCACTATGAGCTATTGCTATTTTATTTCCAGACTTAACAACTTCTACTTTTTTAGAAGGCGGAATAGGTGCAGTATAAACTTGTTTTATTCCATAAATTATAACAATAAGATACAAAACAGTACCTAATAATAGTAAAAACCATGTCTCTTTTTTCATAATTTTACTCCTTATCCTTCTTCAGGTTTTAACTCTTCTGGAATTACCATAGTGCTTACTAATAACTGATCTAAATACATAGTTTTTACAGGTAATTTCCAATAATTTATTACATCTTTAATTCCAGTATGACAATTATGACAAGGAGTTATTACTATTTTAGCTCCTGTTCTTAAAATTTGTTCAGCTTTTACTCTATTACCTCTTCCTTTATGTGCACTCCAATTAGATAAAGCTGCAAGTCCCCCTCCTGAATTACAACAGAAGTTATGTTCTCTATTAGGATACATATCTCTAAAATCCTCACAAGCTGCTTTTATAACATATCTAAGCTTTTCTGCTGCTCCAGCTCTTCTAATAACATTACAAGGATCTTGCACAGTAACAGGTTCTTTAATTCTTTTAGCTGGATCAATTTTTAGTCTCCCTGTTACTAAAAGTTCATAATAAAATTCTGCTGGTTGCAAAACTTCAAAAGGTAAATTTTTAAATCCTAATAACTGCGCCGCCACATAACTTGTGGCGTACCTTGGATGCCCTCATTCCGTTAAAACTATTCGTTTAACTCGCAATCGTTTAGCATTTTCATAAAGACCTCTTACAATTCTTTCCATAGTAAAATAATCATTAATAAACATGGACATGTTACTACTATCCCAAGTATCCTTAGAAGTCATAGTCCAATCAACACCTGCTACAGCCATTATTTTGGCAAATCTATCAATGTGATCAACACCTGTTTTAGGCTCTGCTCCTAACGGAAACCATAGAATTTCTGCTCCTTCTTTATCTATAGGTATTCTAAGATTTTTTAATTCATAAATACCTTCTTCTTCACGCCAGAAAAGTGTATCTAAATAATCATTTTGCGATAACCATACCTGGTTCAAAAATGTTATATGAGTCTGAGCTTGGTCAAGTTGACGTTGAGGAACTACACCCAAAATAAAACAAATTCTTCTTACCAATCTAATAATTGCAGTAATATCTAAACCAAAAGGACAATACATACTACAACGATGACATATATTACATTCAGTAAAAACCACTCTTGCACAAAATTTTATAAACTCAGGATCTACCTTGAAATTTCTCTTTATCATTTCTCCAAGAGTCATCCTAATTTTAGCTACAGGTGCGTAAGTTGGATCCCTATCATTGGAAATGTACCACTGACATGCATCTGAACAAAGACCACAATGCATACAAGTCTCTATAATTGATTTTAACCTAGCTGTCTGTTTTCCTATTACTCTTTTAATTACTCTTTCTATTTGTTCAGTGGTTAATTGGGAAACCCTCTCATCAAGTCCCATGTCAGGAACTACTTCTCTTACATATTCTGGAAAATAAGGACTAACATATTTCTCTTTTTCTCCCTGTTCCCTTTCCTCTATTATCCTATTCAAATATCTTTCAATAGCAAACTCATTCATATTCAAATCCCCCTTTTTATTTTACCAATCTTTAGTTTTCCACCATGCAAATTGAGAACCCATCCAAGCTCTTGTCAAGAAGAAATAATACATATGAACAAGTCTGGTAAAAGGAATACATATTAACATAATCTCACCAAATATTATATGTAAATTTAACATAGCTCTATAAGAAAGAAGTAATTGATGATGAGCTAAAAATCCTGTAAGAAAAGTAAAAAAACATATACCAATAAAAATATAATCAGATAAAGTAGTGACAAATCTCGCTGTAGGACTAAAAATTCTTCTTAAAAAGAATAAAACAGACCCTACTATTACTACAATACTCATTATATCCGCTAAAGCTTCAGGTAAGGTCCACCAGGAAATTCCCCAAGATTCATATAATAAAAGATTATGACCCAAAAGGAAAATAGGAGTAAATATTAAACATATATGAAAAAGAGATGTTAAAATAGTAAAAAAGGGTCTTAATCTCCAGTTTCTTGAACCGTAAGGTATTAACCAGTGCAAAACAGATTTAATAGTAGCTTTCATACTCAAAAAAGGAAAGATAACTCTTTCTTCTTTACCCAGCTTAATTAGATAAAAGATTTTATATATGCTTCCTAAAATAAAAATAATAAAAGTTAACCATACCATAGGGCCTCTTAAAAAATTATAAAATGCTACACTCTCTAAAAAACCCATATTCTCATCCCTCTCTTAATTTTATATTTCATCAATAGAAAGCACTCTTCTAACATATTTACCGTTTTCTATTCCTCTTATAAGAATTTTAGAACCATCGGGACTAAAAATGGGATCCCATAACCATTCATAAGCTGTTTTACCAATTTTTCCATTCGCCACAATAAAAAATTTACCCTTCTTTTCAGCTCTAAGTGCTACCTTGTCACCCTGAGGTGAAAAAACAGGATCCCAAGCATTTTCAAAAGAATCCGGCCAGACTTTATCATCTACTACTACTAAATATTTATTATTATGTTTAGCGATAGTAGCTACTTTACTACCATCAGGACTAAAAATTGGATTAAAAATCATTTGGTTAAAAATATTTTTCCAGGGCTTACCATCTATAGCTACTGTCCATTTACCAACCTCTGGCACTACTATAGCTGCTAATCTTTTACCATCAGGACTCACCTTAGGAGAATAAACCTGGTGAAAATAAGGCCATATAATAGCTCCATTCTCTGCCAAAGTCCAACCTCGGGGAGTTTCAACAGGTGCTATAACATCTAAAGTTCCTGGGACAAAAATAGGTTCCCAGCATCCACTAAATTCTTTATCCCAAGGAATACCATCTACTGCAATACTATAAGTAGCTGCATCACTTGTCATAACAACTGAAGCTACATGTTGACTATCACTACTAAATGTAGCACCCCAGGTCGTTAAAAAAGAATTATCCCAAGCTTTTCCATCTACAGCTACAGTAAAATTTTTCTGGTAAAACCAGTGTATATTAAGCTCTTCTCTTTGTCTGATCTGAACATGTGAAGCTGTTCTCTTGCCATCTGGACTGATAACTACATCACTTGCTTCAAAAAAAGTGTTTTCCCAAGGAACATCATTTAAACATACTCCACTTGTCATCTCAGCAGTTCTTATATTAACAGCTATACTTTTAGTATCTGGACTTAAAGTAAGATTCCACATCATATCAAAACCGTTTTCCCACATTGTATCCCCAACAAGAACAGTCCATTGAAAGTCAGCATAAACAAGACAGATAGGCTGATTTTCTAAATTAAATCTAAGTGAATACATCCTATCAAACAGGTTCTCTTGTAATTTCCCATTTATACATAAAGTAAATTTACGAGTCTCAGGTTGAACTATAGCAGCAATTTTTTCTCCATCATGAGATGGAGTTAACTCTCTTATATCAATAAACCTCCCCTTCCAACTGTTAATGTCTGCTATAACCTTTTCTTTTGTTCCCCAATCTATTTTCTCTTCCATAAATCCTCCCATTATTTAAACCAGTCCTATTTCAAATTAAAGAATTTTATTTATTTATTTTTAAAAGTCAAAGAACTTTAAGTCCAAATAAAAACTATTTATCTTTATATTATCTTATTTTTTTTAGATTTTTAATTTTTTTTCTTATTTTTTTTATTTTAGATAATTTTATTTTAGATAATATTTGTGAAAAAACAAAAATGTTATAATATTAAAATAATCAACAATTAATTAAATAATATTTGTCAAAAAACAAAAACGTTATAATATTAAAAATAAACAATCTAAATTATAGGAGGATTTTATGCAACTTTTAAAAGATATAGGTATCATTGGTGGTGGTCAGATGGCAGAAGCTATAATAAAAGGACTTCTTGACAAAAATATATTTACCCCAGAAAAAATACTGGTTTCAGAACCCTTTTTAGAAAGAAGACAGTATTTAGATGATTTCTACAAAATATCTCTCACAGATAATAACCCAGAAGTTGTAAATAACAGAAACCTTATTATTTTAGCTATAAAACCTCAAGTAATGAAAGAAGTTCTGGAAGAAATAAAACCTTTTATTACAGAAAATCATCTTATTTTAACCATAGCTGCTGGACTTCCCATAAGTTTTTATGAAAACATTCTCCCTTACAAAACAAGACTAATAAGGATAATGCCAAATAGTTGTGCTTTGGTTCATAAAAGTATAAGTGCTATTGCTAAAGGAACTTTTGCTACTGATGAAGATTTAAAAATAGCTGAAACTCTTTTTTCTACTATAGGAGAAACTGTAATTGTAGATGAGTCTTTAATAGATGCTGTAACAGCTCTTTCAGGAAGTGGGCCTGCTTATGTAGCTCTTTTTATAGAGGCTTTAATTGATGCAGGAGTAAGAGCAGGACTTCCCCGTCCTTTGTCTGAAAAGCTTGCTTTGCAAACTATTATAGGAACAGTGGAATTAATGACTAAAGCAAAAAAAGATCCTTATCAATTAAAATCTATGGTTACCTCCCCAGGAGGAACCACTATATCTGCTTTAAATGAACTTTATGAAAAGGGATTTTCTGGAATTATTATTTCTGCTGTATACAAAGCTTACCTTAGAAGTAAAGAATTAAGCGAATTTTTAAAATAATTCAAAATATTATTACAATAAATTTTCTACTACTATTTTGTGAAAATAGGGCCTAAATCTTCTAATTTTAATATTATTTCTATCTGGATGAACTCTATTAGACAATAAGACTATAATTATTTCTCTCTCAAAATCTACAAAAAAAGAACAACCTGTAAAACCTGTATGTCTTAAAGTATGAGAAGATATTTTATCTTTTAAAAACTCTCTTTCCTCTTCACTGGGAAGCATAAATCCAAGAGTATATTCTAAATTTTTTTCTCTAAAATCTATAAATTTAGAAACTATTTCAGAAGGAAGTTCTTTATCTAAACCTTTGTAAGCAGATACTAAAAATTCCAGAATATCAAGGACTCCATAAATATTACCGAAAAGTCCTGCTACTCCTGAAACTCCTCCAATAGCTCTGGTATTTTCATCTTCTACCAAGCCTCTTAAAATTTTCTTACTCCATGGACATACAGAAGTAGGAACTATTTTCTCCTGATCTATACCTTTTTCAAGAGGCTTAAAACTTAAAAGAGCTTTCTTACTGAAAATTATTATTTTTTTTGCATTTTCAAAAAGGTTTTCAAAATCTGTTTCGTATACCTTTTCTAATAAATAAGTTAATAGAAAATATCCCAGGTCTGAATAAACACTTTTGGTTCCTGGAGTATATTCCAGAGGTAATTCTTCTATCTTTTTTATCAACCTTTCCAATTTATCAAGACTTTTATTTTGCCATAATTCTTCATAAAAAGGATACCAAGCCTTTAAACCAGCGGTGTGATTTAAAAACCTGTAAACAGGAATTTCTGATAAAGGTTTTTTAATAGGTAAATATTCACCTATAGGAGAATATAAATCAATTTTAGGATCCTTTTTCAAAAGATACATAAAAGTGAAAGCTAAAGCTAAAGGCTTGGTAAGAGAAGCAAGATCAAAAATATTATCCTCTTCTACTGGTTCTAAAAAAGGAACTAAAGCTCTATAACCTCCGCCTACAATGTATCTTCTATTTTTATAAGATACTCCTGCTACTGCTCCGGGGAAAATTTCATCCTCTACAGCTTTTTTAATGACTTCAAAAAGCTTGGTAAGCACCTCAGTTGGTTTCCTCTTCTGATTTTGTTTCAGATGGAATTTCAGCTTTCCATTTGTTTTGTTTTTGCAATTTTCTTATTTCTAATTTGTATTTAATGATTTGAGAAAGAGATAAAATCACTCCTGAAAGGAGTCCTAAAATAAAGCTAATAATAATTACTAAAGCTAAGGGTATGTTTTCTAAGGTAGCTCCTGGGAAGAGATGAACTTGAACCCTGGGTTCTACATTAAAAATTACAAAAAAAACTATCAATAAAATTATAACTATCCATAAAATTAATCTAAATATCATTTCTTCTGTTCCTCCTTTTTAGTTATTTCTTCTAAAAGCTCTTTTATTCTATCTAAAGAAACAGTATATTTGGTTCTGCAAAAATGGCAAATTACCTCTACAGGTTTCCCTTCTTTTATAAAATTTTCCAGTTCTTCTCTGCCAAGAGCTATTAGACTATTTTCTACCCTTTCCATATTGCAAGTGCACTTATACTGAAGCTCTCTTTTTTCCAAGATTTCTATTTCTGGAAAAATCATATTTAAAATTTCCTCTGGTGCTTTTCCTTGGGATAAAAGAGTTGTAACAGGTGGTAATTTTTTTAACTTTTCTTCCAGCTCTTCTATTTCTTCTTCGGTTGCATCTGGCATTTTTTGAATTAAATACCCTCCTGCTGCTAAAATGCTTCCATCTGTATTTACCAAAACACCCAAAGCCACAGCTGAGGGTATTTGTTCTGAGACAGTAAGATAATAGGCTAAATCTTCTGCTATTTCTCCAGAAACAAGCTTGGTAGAACTTTGATAAACCTCTTTTAGTCCGAGATCTTTTGTTACTGAAATATAACCATCTTTGCCTACAGCCTTTCCTACAGGTAACTTTTTATCTCTAATTTCTATATACACATCAGGATGTTGAACTGTTCCTCTTAAATTTCCCTGATAATCTCCTTCTGCCAAGATCTCTCCTAAAGGACCTTTTCCGTTTATTTGAATAAAGATTTTACCGATTTTTAAATCTGCGGAAAGAAGAGCTGCACCTGCTAAAGCTCTTCCAAGGGCAGCTGAAGCCACAGGACTTAATCCCTGCAATTTTCTAACAGTTTCTACCACATCTCTACATTCCACAGCAAAGGCTCTAAAACTTTTTTTAACAGGTAAAGCTCTGATTACATAAGCCATTTTTTAATCCTCTTTTTATATTTCAAAAGTCTTCAGTTCCTCTATAATCTTTATAACATTTCTTGGGTCTATAAGATTTGCAGTTCCTATTTGAAAGGCTCTTGCTCCGCAAAAAAGGTATTCTAAGGCATCTTTTCCTGAGATTATACCACCGCATCCAATTATAGAAATATCAATCCTTTGAGAAAGTTCATAAACCAGTCTTAAAGTTAAAGGTTTTATAGCAGGACCTGAAAGCCCACCTTTTATAATTTTTAAAGGCTTTAAATTGATTACTCCTAAAGCAGGATAGGTATTTGCAACTACTATAGCATCTACATCTTGTTTTTGACAAATCTCAGCTATTTCAAAAACTGCTCCTACTGGAGAAAGTTTAACAGCAAAAAAATTGTCCCAAGATTTTCTTACTTCCTTTACCAAATCTTCTACAGCTTTTGGATCTGAAGAAAAAGAAATACCACCTTTTTTAACATTTGGGCAGGAAATGTTGAGCTCTATTCCTTCTATCTCTTCTTCTTTTAATGCTTCTACCAGCTCTAAAAATTCTTCTATTTTTTCTCCGTGCAAATTGACAACTATAGGAATATTATAGATTTTCAACATAGGTAAATATTTGGCTTTAAATTCCTTTATACCGGGATTTTCAAGACCTATAGAATTTATAAGACCGCAGGGCGTTTCACAAAGTCTGGGAGGAGGATTTCCCTCTCTTGGATTTACAGAAATCCCCTTAGTAACGAAAGCTCCTATATAAGTTTCAACTTCTTCCTTAGTAAAGAATTTATCAATATTATCTCCCAGTCCCCAAGTTCCTGAAGCAAGCATCAAAGGTGTTTTTAATTTTAAGCCATTTAAATTAACTGATAGTCTCAAGATCTATCTCCTCTGCCAAAAAAGTAGGTCCATCCACACACAGATGTATATAGCCGCCTTTTTTCAAAGGAATTACACAGCCTCTGCAAAATCCTATTCCACAAGCTAAAAAAGTTTCCATAACTAGATAGGTTCTTACTTTATATTTTTTCCCAATTTCAGCTATTTTTTTTAGCATAGGCAGAGGTCCACAAGCTAAAATATCTTTATGTTCTTTTTTTAATTCCTCTTCTATCAAGTCTGTAATAAAACCTTTGTAACCTGCTGATCCATCATCTGTAGCTATTTCCAAAGGAATTTTAAATTCACTCAAAAATTCCAGTCGAACAAGTTCTGATTTGCTTCTTGCTCCGTAAAAGATTGCATCAGGTGGCTTAAATCTATTCTTAGAATTTGCACATTGCAAAAGATATCCAAAGCCAGCTATTCCTATTCCTCCAGCACAGATAACATAATTCTGAAGCACAGGAAAAGGCTTTCCAAGAGGTGCCAAAAATTCTACTTCTTCACCTTCTTTTAACTTACTCAAAGCCTTTGTTCCTTTTCCTTTTATCTGATAAAGAATATAAAAATTGTTCTCTTCTACAGCATGAACAGTAAAAGGTCTTGGAATCAGAGGATCTAATCTATAATTAATTTTTATTTTTATAAACTGACCAGGCTGAAAGTTTTTTATAATTTCTTTTGAGGTTTCTATACCAAGCAAGTATATATTTTCAGATTCTCTTTTATGAATTGAAACCTTCCCAAAATGCATTAAATTATATCCCTTAAGAAAGTTAAAGATTCATAACTTTGAAATTCCTCTCTCAATTCTCTTAAGAGATCTCTAAAGGTTATTTTCTCTTCAACAGGGGTTCTATATAATGTTCCCACCCATTTTCTCAGATCTTTTTCTTCAGGTAAAATAGGAAGCTCATCCACCTCTAAGTTATTTAAAAGGTAATCTGGGACCTCTTCAGCTTCTCCTTTTTTATAATAATGTAAAAACTTCAAAAGATCAAAAATATTTCCATAAACTCCGCCAATATCTATATTTTCCGCAAGTTGCATAGCTATAGTACTTATTTGAAAAAGAAAAGGTGGAAGTTCTGCCATACCCTGACTGCATGGAACAATTGAAGCCATAAGTCTACACATAAGAGGGCGTCTTTCGTAAATTTTACAAAGACCTTTTTCATCTAAAAACGGGCAGGGTTTTAAATCTTTTAACAGTTCTTCTTGAGGTGGCTCTGTACCATGCATATAACAAAGAATAGTTTGATTATTGGTAATCTTAGGACGTGGATAATTGCTTATTTTTTCCAAAATTTTTATCTCTTCTTCTGAAAGAATATCCAAAATATAATAAGCTTCTATTGATGTAGCATAAACTTTCTGAGTGCAACACAAATTACATCCTGGCTTGCAAACCAAAGGATATTCTTTATAAGTTTTATCTATATAATCATAAAGTGTTTTTAGAAGTTTTACTTTCTCGGGTATAGCAAAATCTAAAACTGTATTAATTTTTCTCCTCCTTAAAAATTTTATTCTTTAGAAAATTTAATTTTTTTTAGAAGCTCGTCAAGGCTATTTTTTTATAAAATTTTTGAATAATCTTATAAAAAACATATAGGTTTCTCTTGGGCCTAAAATTTTACATATACCTATAAAAACCAGTGCTCCTAAAAACAATGAACAACCCAGAAACAGTATTACATTATCAATAAAAATATCTAAAATCTTTAAAACACTTATTAAACAAAAAGAAGCTACAAATAGAGTTAAAAAACTTTTTATCATAAATTTAAAATCAGGAGCTTTTAGTTTTAAAAAGGCTACTATTAACAGAAAAAAAGATTGAAAAACCAAAGACAAGCTTGTTCCAAGTGCTACTCCTTTTATGCCCAAGGTTTTTATAGTAAGCAAAATTGTAATCACATTGGTAATTACAGCGATTACACTTCCAAAAGCAGGAATTATAGTTCTACCCAAGGAATAAAATAAAGGCACAGCAGTTTTAGAAAGTCCATAGAATGGAAGCCCAATAGCTAAAATTTGCAAAATACCAGCAGTTTGTAAGGTATCATAAGCAGTAAAATTTCCTCTTTCAAAAAGCACAGTAATAATAGGGTGAGATAAAACATATAGTCCTATAGCAGAAGGTATGGATAAACTTAAGGAAACTATTAAAGACCTATAAAAGGTGTCCTTTGCTAAAACTAACTCTTTCCTGGCAATTTGTTTGGAGAGCTCTGGTAAAAGTGCCTGAGAAAGACCTATTCCAAAAAGTCCTAAGGGAACATACATTATTCTAAAGGCATAGGAATACCATGAGATCGCTCCCTCTCCGCAGGAAGTGGCAAAAAAAGTATTGATGAAAATATTGATTTGAACAACTGACAGGCCAAAAATGACAGGGAAAATAAGTCTTAAAATCTCTTTAAAATAGGGATCTTTAAAATTTGGAGAAAAAGAAAAAGAAAATCCCTTTTTTTTAACTAAAGGATACTGAAAATAAAATTGTAAAAAACCACCTGAAATAACACCTATTGCCATAGCATAAATTGGTTCTATACCTAATCTAACAAAAAGAAAATACCCTATTACCCCAACTAAAATAGAAGTAAAATTAAATAGGCCTGAAGAAAGAGCAGGTAAAAAGAAAATCCTAAAAGAATTTAACATACCTGCAAGAATAGAGGAAAGACTTATAAATAAAAGAAAAGGCATCATTATTTGGGTGAGCCTTACAGTAAGCACAAATTTGTCAAGATCCTTTTTAAAGTCAGGGGCAATAAGAGAAACAATTTGATTGGAAAAGATTATCCCCAAAGATACCACTATAAAAAGGATTATTAAAAAATTAGAAATAAGAGTTTGAGCTATTCTAAAGCTTTTGGATGTTCCTTCTTTTTCTAAGCTTGAGCTAAAAACTTTTACAAAAGCCGATCCCAGGGCTCCTTCTGCAAAAAGATCTCTTAAAAGATTAGGAATACGATAAGCTACCACATAAGCATCCATGCTTTTACCAGCACCAAAAAAATATGCCAAGATCTGTTCTCTTACTAAGCCAAGAATGCGACTTATAAAAACAGCTATGGTTACTGAGCTTGCAGATTTAGTGATACTTTCTATTTTTTTCATTTTTTTCTCTTGCTAAAAATTTATTGGGTTTTATTATATTAAAACAATTTTTAAATTTTTAAAACAAAAGTCGGAGGTGATACTATATATGCCTGTCAGCACTATAGAAGAAGCTTTAGAAGATATAAAACAAGGTAAAATGATTATAGTGATAGATGATGAGGATAGAGAAAATGAGGGTGATCTTATTTTAGCTGCTGAGAAGGTTACACCTGAAGCTATAAATTTTATGGCAAAGTATGGAAGAGGTTTAATTTGCTTAGCTATTACACAGGAAATAGCTGATAGATTGCAATTAAATTTGCAACCAAGAAGAGGTATGGATCCTTTTGGGACAGCTTTTACTGTTTCTATAGATGCCAGACATGGTATAACTACAGGGATTTCTGCTCATGATAGAGCCTATACTATAAAATTGGTAATAGATGATAACAGTAAACCAGAGGATATTATTACTCCAGGGCATGTTTTTCCAATTATTGCAAGAAAAGGAGGGGTGCTGGTTAGAGCTGGACATACTGAGGCATCGGTTGATCTTGCCAGACTTGCTGGGCTTAAACCAGCTGGTGTAATATGCGAGATTATGAAAGATGACGGAACCATGGCAAGACTTCCAGATCTCGAAAAATTTGCAGAAAAACATGGTCTAAAAATAATCACTATTAGAGATCTTATTGCTTATCGTATCAAAAATGAATCTCTGGTTAAAAGAGAAGTTGAAACACTTCTTCCTACCAAATACGGAATTTTTAGACTCATTGCATACAGCAATTTTATAGATAACGCTACTCATATAGCTCTTGTAATGGGGGAAATAGATGATAACCCTGTTTTGGTGAGAGTTCATTCTGAATGTCTTACAGGAGATGTTTTTGGATCTTTAAGATGTGATTGCGGTCCTCAACTTCATAAGGCTATGGAATTAATAGGTAAAGAAGGAAAGGGAGTTCTTCTTTATTTAAGACAAGAAGGAAGAGGTATAGGACTTTTAAATAAATTAAAAGCCTATAAATTGCAGGATCAAGGCAAGGATACTGTAGAAGCTAATATTGCTCTTGGTTTTAAACCTGACCTGAGAGATTATGGGATTGGTGCTCAAATATTAAGGGACCTTGGAGTAAAACAGATGCGTCTGATGACTAATAATCCCAGAAAAATAGTAGGACTTGAAGGATATGGTATGAAAATAATTGAAAGAGTTCCTCTTGAAATTCCACCAAGACCAGAAAATTATAAATATTTGAAAACTAAAAAAGAAAAATTGGGACATCTGATTTCTTGTTTAAAATAAATTTTAAATGATTAAAAGTTTTAAAATCTCTTCTTTTATTCCTGTTTTAAGAGCAATAGGGGCTGTTTTTGGTGATATTGGCACCAGTCCTTTATATACCTTAGCTATAATAATTTTATTAACAAAACCATCTCCTCAGGAATTAATCGGAGTTTCTTCACTTATAATATGGACTCTCTTACTTCTTGTGACGGTTCAATATGCCTGGCTTGCTATGAATTTAAGTTTAAGAGGAGAAGGCGGAACAGTTGTTTTAGGAGAAATAGCTAATTCACTTACTCATAATATAAAATTTCGCAAAATTTATAGAATATTGGTTTTTATAGGATTGAGTTTTTTATTAGGTGATGGAGTAATTACTCCAGCAATTACCATATTAAGCTCTGTAGAAGGCTTAAAATTGATCCCTGCTTTTAAAGGCTTTGCTCAATTTGAAATAATTATGATTGCTATAATTATAACTTTGTTTCTTTTTTCTATACAAAAAAGAGGAACTGGGAAAATAGGTGAGTACTTTGGACCTATAATGTTTTTATGGTTTCTGAGCATAGGGTTAATAGGAATGCATTATATTTTGAAAAATCCTCATGTTTTAAAAGCTTTTAATCCCTGGTATGCTATAGAATTCATCTTGCACCATCCTTTTAGAGGTTTAATAGCTCTTTCTGAAGTATTGTTAGCAGCTACAGGAGGAGAGGCTTTATATGCAGATATGGGGCATTTAGGAAGAGACGCTATAAGAAAGGCTTGGATTTTTGTTTTTTTTTGCTTTGGTATGTAATTATCTTGGCCAGACCTCTTATGTTTTGTCCTATCCTCTGAGTAACCATGCTTCCCCTTTCTTTTTATCTGCAAAGGAGCTTCTTGGGAACACTTTATATATACCTTTTTTAATTCTGGTGATTTCAGCAGGTATTATAGCTTCACAGGCTTTAATAAGCGGTGTATTTTCTATAGTTTTTCAAGCTATTAACGTTCGCATTTTTCCCATGCTCTATATAAAGCACACCTCTACTAACATAAGCACTCAGATTTATATTCCTTCAGCTAATTGGGGTCTAATGATAGGTGTAATTTTTATGTATTTAATTTTTGAAAAATCTGGACATATGGCAGCCGCTTATGGGTTCTCTGTAAACATAGTAATGATTATTACTGCTTTATTCTTAGCTATTATTTATTTCCATAAAAAACAATATTTCCATACTCTTATTTCTATTTTGCTTATTTTTATAGATACAATTTTTTGGATATCAAATTTTTATAAAATCCCTCACGGAGCTTATTGGTCTTTAATTTTTGCAAGTATTCCTTTATCAACTATATTAATATACACTTCAGGACAAAAACAATTATATAAAACTTTAAAATTCATGCCTTTTGAAGTTTTTATAACAAAATTCTGTGAAATTTATAAGAGTTATCCCAAAATAAAAGGAACTGCTATTTTTCTTATTCGTGATATTAGCAAAGTAACACCCTATATTGTGAAAACTTTATTTGACCATGGTATAATTTATGAAACAAATGTCTTTCTTTCTTTGGTACAAAAAGAAGAACCTTTTGGAATAGAAACTTCTTTAAAGGATGATCTTTGCACAGGATTGAAACATGCAGAGATAAAATATGGATACATGGAGGTTTTAGATATAGAAAAAGAGTTAAAAAGAATAAATATAGAAAACAGAATAATTTTTTATGGAGTAGAAAGTATAAAATCAAAAAAGACTCTCTGGAATATTTTTGCTTTTATGAAAAAAGCTTTTCCAAGTTTTGTAGAGTTTTATAATTTTCCTCCTGAAAAAATTCATGGAGTAATAACAAGAGTAGAAATTTAGATTTAGTATATCCCAAAATTCCCTGATAAAATAGGTTGGAAGGGCACCAAACCTGGGGTATAAATTATTATATAGCCAAATAACACCTTTCACCCAGGAGGTGCCCCTATGAATATTATACCACCAAAACCTGAAATTGACTTCACTGATGAACTTCTTACCTCAAAAGGTGGCATTACTTTTCTCGCTCGTTTCGCTTCATATCTCGGTCTCCCCAAACTCCTCGATCAAAACATAAAGCTCAAACAACGCAATAGAGGTCCTTCTGATTCTCACTATCTCCTCTCTCTTATCTACTCTATAGCCCTCGGTGAAGGAA